>NZ_VSST01000033.1 GCF_019402665.1 Bradyrhizobium canariense | reverse complement strand
CCCACCCCGGAGGAATACGCCTTTGGCACAAAGCAGTACGTTATCGAAGGCGTAGCCGATCTGCCCCGCAATGAGACCGAACGCATCAACCTTGGTGTGGTTGACATACGAGAACGCGACACTGACGTTCGAGCCGTTCAAATCAGCCCAGTTTCCCTGGCCTTCAACACCACGGACGATCTGGCCCATCTGCCATCGATTGCCGATCTGGCCACCCACCATTGCGCCGGTCGCATCATGACAGCCCTCGGGCGTGCCGCGATGAAATCCCAGAAATTCGAGCTTGAGCCGAAGCCACCGTCCATGCGGATATAGTAGCCGCTCCAGTCGTAGATCGCGGCCGCGACAGGCTGCGAAGCTTTGGTATAGAGAGGCTGGACGGGCTGCGCAGGCAGATCCGCACCGAATTCCGGCGTCACGGCGCCAAGCGCCACAATGCTTACAGTCGCAAGCAACAAGTTTTTCATTTCTACGAGGGCCCCAGCCTCGTGCGTCTCAACAACGTCCGCGCGAATTGTTGCAACATTTTCGCCTAGAGCAATGTTCTTATCGAACGCTGCGTCAGGTGCTGCTTTTCAGGTCATCTCCAACTGCGCGCCAATGTTCCGTCACATGCGGGCAAAGCTAGCGTACGTGTGGATGACGTAGGCTGTTGAACTCAGCGAATAAACCACACGACAAGCCAGATGATGCCCAGCCACACCGCAATGGAGAAGAGCAAGGCGCTTTGCAACGCCCTCGCTCGTATCCTGTGACGCCATCGAAGGAGCTGCGATGAGCAGCCGGTGAACCGCCGACCGCGTACAACAGCTATCACGTCATCGTAATGTGCAAACCGGAAGTGACTGCGATGCTTGCGAATATACGCCAGCCGCTCAGTGGGTGAGAGGCACTGTGCCCAAACCTCCCATGCCTCATCATCAAAACACACGCTATTGTCAATGACTTCGGCGAGGCGCTCGTCAGGCTTCATATTGCATCCGCTGTACTGCCGGTCGCGCATCGAGTTCTAGGAGGGAAGCCGCACCTTCGAAACTATCAGTTTGGGTAGGCTGCTTCCGGGAAGCTAGCTCGGCCATCAACCACTGGTCATGGTCAACGCGAGCTTGATCGAGATTAACTCCGATTCGTGCGAGCGCGCTTCTATCGGTTCACGCAGTGCAGATCGCGACGGGCATTGAAGCGCCGTAGATGCCGTAGGAAATTGAAAATGCTCCTCACCGGAGATGCCGCAATTCGTGCTCGCGTCCAATTCGACTAAAGCGCTAGCTCGCGTGCGAATTTCCTACCATCTCTGGTTGGAGTTCTGTCCGGCAGTGGTCTCCGCACATGCTAAGACCGTACAGATGTATGTTGTCAGGCCGGGCCGGTTGCGAAGTCCTCACCGCTCAGCGCCTCGGGTGAAATCGGACGTCACTCACACCTTACATGCGGTTGTCGGACCCGACTCGACGCCAGCACGCGCGTTGTCGCTATTCAGGGTTGCGCGAACGAGGCCGAAGCGACGTTAGAAACTGGGGGCGTGCGGGAACTCGGAGCGGTAGCGGGGCAGAAGCATCGGAAGGAAAGAGAGCACCATAGCCGAGCATGCGCAAAGTTGTGTCACGCTACGTACACTGCTGCTTTAGGCCACCTCGAGCTGAGGGCGAGCTGCCCGTGCTCCTTCGTTGCTGATGTCGGATCCAGATTGATGCATCCAAGCAGCTCCCGCGCGCCCGTGGCTCGCTGACGCAACAGGACCATGAGCCTGCTTGCCACCATCAGCACCGCTGCTGTTGCCTCCTACGCGTTGCTCTCCAGCGTCCACAAGAGCGCGCAGGCGCTTTATGCGCTGCGAAGCGACGCTCCACTATCGCCGTACGACCCGGTCAACGCCGATGCTCTGCCCAGCGTCGATGTCATCGTGCCCTGCTTCAACGAAGACCCGCGCACGCTGGCGGCCCGCCTGAAGTCTATCGCAAGTCAGGATTACCCAGGGCGATTGCAGGTCTACGTGGTCGACGACGGCTCTGCAATGTCGGCGCTTTCTTGATCCACTTGATCAGGCTAACGCGATAGAGTGGCTCACCGTGCGACCGTTCTTTCGGTGCAAGGTGCCGGCCGAGCATCGAACCCATCTCAGGAAACGCCAATCATGGTGCTTGAGCTGGATCAACTTAGGCGCCGCTTCCACGAGCAAAGTCGGACCATCGAAAATAAACATGCCGGCGGCCGGGAAGGGGCTAGATTCATCAACTAGCGAGTGCTGTGGCTCCAGTCTACTGACTTGATGGCTGCTCAGCAGCTCAATCGGACCGCCTCGCCTAACATCAACCGGGCACAGCCAAAGGTCGCGGCAAGCGATCGACGGAGCGGGGCATGCATCAATGCATCTTACGATGAGCGTTCAACATGTCGATCTCGCTAAGGAGATCCTGGGTGCGATGGGGTTCGCTGGCCATGAACATTTTCATTGCAAAATCGAGCGAGCTGTATGCCCGCTCGCGGACTGCCTGCGGCAAATCCGGAGTTGCGCCGATCGCAGCGCGCGCGTCGCTCATAATCTTATCTTTGGTGGAAAGAAGCTTCGCGTCTAAAATCACATGAAGCGTCTCTCGAACCTCAGGTGCGATTGAGCTGTCGCCATCGATCAATTCTCGAAGTTTCCAAAACATGCGCTCGACTGCTACCATCGACCCCAGGACTGACATCAGTCTTGGTGACATCATAGGCGATCTCCTTCTCCATTCTGGCGGCTATCCCAGCCACATCAGACATGTCCCCGATTGACATCGGCATGCGAGGTGGTCCTGAACAGGCGAATGACTGGGATTACATTTCCGCTGCTACGCCCCGGCGGGCGTGAGACGGACCTTCAAGATTTGCTCAGGCGAACTCGCAAAAGCGTACGATCTGCGCGCAGGGCACTTGTTCCCTGTGCTCGAGGCCGTAACCTAGGGTGCGTGAGATGGCGTCAAAAGCCGACATCGGGGGCGCGCGTCGTCTTCGTGTTGCCATACGCTGCTAGAGGTACTGGAGGTGGACATCTACTGCCAAGCATCCGTGCTGTTCCGTTTGTGTACTGCGATCGCTCTGTTGACGACCCGAATCGGCTGAGTGATCCCGCTCCCTGCAAAGCTGGTCATCCGATAGATCGACCTCCAGAGTGGCGACCGCGTGTGTTGGTCGTACGCCACGTTGATCTCGATCACATCGGTTCTCCATCGACTGCCCGGTCGAGCCCAGCGGTGATAGCAAGTTATATGCGCATATCATTTCCATGTGCTGGAGTCCGATCTCGGATTGAATCGTCTGTCTTACTGTCCTCGTCACTGCACGGCTATGCTGTGCAAACCGTGCATTTCACCCACCAGCGACCCCCGCGTTTCTCCGCACGCAGCTTGCCGCGGCGGATCCGAGAGAGCACGGCTTCCGGGCTTATGTGATTCGTCGCTGCGAACCGCTGAACTGTGAGGTAGTCCTCATGGAGAGGTGGAGGGGTGCTAATGCCGTGCGCAGCCACCAGAATGCGCAGTGCAGCCAACTCCGCCAGCACGATCTCGAGCTTGCGCGCGATCTCCTCCGTACCGTCGGAGCGCTGCCGGGACCGTGTCACGACAGGCCCGCTCTGGCGATAAGCCACACCCTGGATTCGTCTGGAATGCGATCGACGAGCCGGCGCGCCAAAGCGGGATCGGCGTGAACCAACTCACGTGTCCAGGCAAACCAATGCTCGGGCATTTTCAACGCGTGCAAAGTGAGAGATAGGCGATTTATTGCCGTTAAGCCTTCTGTTTGCTGATGCAGCCGAAAGGGTCGCTTGGGTGTAAAAGCCGTTTGAACGATGGCAGCGGCTGATCGAGCCATTCGGCAGCGGTGCTCATCGGCGTCGCTATTGCCCTTTTATTGTCAGGTCAGGGGCGAACTTATTGGAATCGCTGTCGCGTCATAGCCCGCGCTCTGCCGCTATGAGCTCGGAGTGAATCGCAGTGGCGGTGTTGAGGCAGGCCTCCAGTGGTAGAGATCCGAAGGCGAGCTGGCAAAGGAGATAGTTGACGCCTGCCTCTTCGACGTGATGCAGAAGAGTTTGGCGCACCGAAGCGCTCGTTCCGACAACGCACAGTTCACTCTCAATTGCAGCGTCCAAGGTCAGGGGCAGGTTGGAAGGAGGCGGGATGTCATTGAGCTCGTACAGGAACTTAAAGCTTTTGAGCCATGTTTCGTAGGCAGGCGCGGCGAGGGAACGGGCCGCTGCTTCAGAGCTGGCAATCACGACCATGCGGAGCAACGCGAGAAATGGTGCTGAACTGTTGGCCTCATCCTCGGCGTTTTGATGAGCGCGATAGACATCGGTTATCTTACGAACGGCAGAAGAAGGGCCCATGCACGCGAGATTGGCCCCATTTGCCGCCGCCCAGCGGGCGGAGTCTGGCCGATTTGTCGCAATCCATGTTGGGGGACAAGGACGCTGGTGAGGTGAAAGCGTCAAAGGGACGTCGCTCAGCGCAAAATGCCGCCCTTCGTATGAGAGCGGGCCCCCATTCATCGCGCCAACGAAGATTTGGGAAGCTTCCTCGTAACGGCTCGAGGCCACATCGGCTCCAACGCCAAAATAGCTCAATTCGATAGGCAGAGAGCCGCGACCAAGGCCGACCTCAACCCTGCCGCCGCTCAGGTGATCCAACATGCAGATCTCCTCGAATGCACGCAGCGGGTGATAGAGGTTGAGCAGCATGACCAAAGGACCGACGCGAAGTCGCCGTGTGCGTTGTATGACGCTTGACAGAAACAAGTTCGGCGACGGACCCAGTCCGTGCGGAGTGCAATGATGCTCCGCCAGATGATAGGCATAGAAACCGAGCCGGTCGTAGGCCTCCGCCAGCGTAAGGCGGTCCGCGTATTGCCGTGCGATATCGCGGCCGTCCTCGTCAAGATGATCAAAGATGCCGCAGGTCAGATTTGAGGGAACCACGTTTTTCACTCGATTATCTCCTATATAGAGAGGACTGGAGTCCGCCGGGTTTTGGGAGTGCAAGAGGCGCTCGCTGGCAATGCGCTGTATTACTGCGAAGCCGTTCACAACGGGCCGTAATGCGGCGACTGGAGAACAAACTGGCTCGGGGCTGCCTCGCGAAGCTGCATCATGTGTGGGTCCGGATCGATTACGACAGATATCTGTGACATGAGTGGAAGGGACCATTAGCCACGACATCCCACTTTCCTAAGGATACTGTCGACGGCGGAAAGAAACGCATCCATCTGGCGCTTTGTACCGATGCTAACCCGAATGCACTCTTCCAGGCCGGCATCCGGAAAGAAGGCAACAAGGACTCTCTGGTCTTGCAACGCCGCCTGCCACCATCTGCCACCCTGGCCTACCGGCACACGGGCGAGGAGGAAGTTCGCGTGGGAAGGCGTTACGCAGAATCCAAATTCAGAGAGGGCGGCCGTTACGCGCTGGCGCTCAAGCCTGACGTGGCGATGGTTCTCCTCATAAGCGTCGCGATGCGCAAGGATGCTCATCCCCACGGCGTGAGCGACCACATTCATATTGAAGACATTCTGGATGTTGCGAAGTCTCCCGATCAGCTCGGGATGGCCGAAGCCGAATCCGACGCGGATGCCAGCGGCGGAATAACTCTTGGAAAATGTGCGCAGGACCACAAGATTCGAATGTTGCTCAACGAGGCGTAGGCCGTGCTCAGGTGCGAAATCGACGTAAGCTTCGTCCAGTACGATCAATCGGTCAGATCGTGAAACGAGGCGTTCGATCTCAGCGAGCGGAACAAACGATCCGGTCGGATTGTTCGGATTGGCCAGCAGAATGAACTTGGCATGTTTAGCCGAACCGAAAAGCAGCTCGTCCATCGGCAAGCAGTCCGGTTCAGACCAGGGAATTTCAATGAAGCGGGCCCCTTGCAACATGGCAAGCTTGCGATTGAATGAAAAACCCGGCGACATCATCGCAACGTCGTCGCCCGGGGCAAGAAAGGCTCTGTAAATGAGGCTGAGCAGTTCAGACGATCCATTGCCAGCCATCACGCGATCAGTTGCAATGCCATAGGCGGCTGCGGCCGCTTGCCTCAAGCTGACATTGTCGTCTTCTGGATAGCGGTATTGCAGCTCGAGAGCTGCAATTGCGCTTCGCATCACGACGCCTGGCAACGGAAAGGGGTTCTCATTCGTGTTTAGTTTCACGCAATTGTTGTCGGTGGTGGGACGCCCCGACGGTAGAGCATCCAGTTCGCGAGCCACCGGCGAGAGCGAGGAAAGCATAGTCCGCAACTTTGCATCCAAAGTGGTGTTCTCCGTTTTTGTCGACGAGAGTAGTTGAGGGCGTTCGGCGAGCCTACGTGGGTGCGTGCGCTTTGTTCGGACCCAAGAAGGGCGAGGCCTGCATGAATGTGAGTGTTGGGAGGCAGACCTGGCTCTAAGGGCCGTAGCGGATCAGACTCCGTCTCAAGGCCCGATAGCGATCAGCACGGATCAGGCGTCGCACGGCGTTTTTCCGAACCAATACCTGTTTCCAGGAAAGAGATGGAAGGCCACGTCCCTCGACCGAACACCGCAGCTAACGATTGGCTCGAACCCGCGCAATCGGCAGACGGACTGCGCGTGACTGACATCGTTTCAAGACGTACGTTCGTTCTAAAGAGGGCCTGACAGCTCACTCCCGAGAGCGAGGCGCGCATCAATTTCAATAGCTGGAAGAAGACAAGGATATTCGTCGGCCTTCCGAATGTGGAAGTGATGCTCACTGCAGTGGCACCAGACGAATGGGAACGTACTCTTCGGGCAGCCCTGCGGGCGCGCACGATAGCTGTGATAGCATTGCTGCGAGGGTGAGAAATGCTGCGACTGCGGCGATTGCGAGGCACGTGAGCAGCGCGCAATCGATATATCGAGGATGGTTCATCATTCGAACGCTCCGTACAGTGTTGGCACGGGCGGTCAGTTCTGCTCGACCGCTTCGACGGTGTTGTCGCGCCAGCGGTAAACGATGAAGCCAGGAGCGGCATTGTCTCCCTTGGAGTCGAATCTAACAGTGCCAATAGCCGTGTCGATTGACTCGGAGCGGAGGGCCGCAGCGACCCGCATAGCATCGAAGGTGCCGGCCCGTTTGACGGAGTCGGCCCATGCTTGAACCGCGGCATAAGCGTAGAGCGTGTAACCTGCGGCGGCTAGGCTCGAACCCTTGAGCTTGGCGACAGCAGCTGCGCCTGCAGCATTCTTCGTCGGGTCCGGCATAAAGGTAAAGAGCGTGCCGTTCGCGGCCTCGCCGGCAATGGCCCAAAAGTCGGTTGTCATCAGCGGATCGTTGGCGATCACGGTCAGACGTGCGCCCGCCTCCGCGGCTTGACGCACGATCAGGCCGATCTCGTTGTAATAGCCGCCGATATAGACGAGCTGGATTTCCTCTCGCTTCAGTCGCGAAACGAGAGCGGTGTAATCCTTCTCGCCTGCAACATAGCTTTGTCGAACGGGATGCTCGCCGGCTGCACGAAGGCGCGATTCAACGATATCGGCGATACCCCTGCCTGCTGTGCTCTTGTCGTCGAGGACTGCGAGCTTTGCGCCTTGATGGTGCCGGACGATGTAATCGGCCGCAACCCTGCCTTGTTGGTCATCGCGGCCGCAAATCCGAAACAGGGTGGTTAGGCCACGCTCTGTCAGACGCGGATTCGTCGAGCCGGGTGAAATCTGGATTACCTCGGCTTCGGCGTATATGTCTGAAGCCGGAATCGACGAAGATGAACAGAAGTGACCAACGACGAGCTTGATCCCGTCACTTGTCAGGCGATTGGCAACAGCGACGGCCTGCTTGGGATCGCATGCATCGTCCGCGATCTTCAATATGAGCCTTGTGTCAGGCAGCAGACCCGAAGCATTTATCGAATCTACAGCTGCGGCCGCTCCATCGCGTATCTGCGCGCCGAGCGCCGCAGTGCTTCCCGTCATTGGACCGGCTATGGCAATGTAAACATCTTCTGCCTTGCCGCTCGAGCTCAGGGCTAAAGAAAGGAGCGCAGCAGCTGCAAGCCTGCGAACGCGAAGGACCGACATGTAGGGCTCCCGATGTCTCGCGCTACCACTTGGTCTGCTTCGCCATCCTGGTATGACGGCGACCAACAGTCCGGCGCAATGATGTTTGAGTCGAACTCAGGTTGGGTAGAATGGCTCAGGTTGTTGCCAGGTTGGGCATTAGCATCGGGCGGGCACGGACGAATGGAGTTCCGAAACTCGTCAGGAGAACCGGTCGTCTAGGGCTGACAGCATCAATATCGAACGTCCCGCCGATACCCGGTACTCGCGCCAATCTTTCCACGCTCGACAGACGTGTGCCGAGGAGGCGCTTGGACGGCGCGGACGATCATCGAGCGACGTGTTCTCGTGAAGAACTCTCACCGAGAACGTCCGAAACTAATGTCGGTCATTGGAGTCTCTCTTAATTTGGCCGAAGCTCTGTCGGTCGGCCCCGCTGCTGCGTCGATGCTTTCAGAAGGTACAACGTGACGCTACGTACGAATCAAGTACTTCGAAGCGTGCTCGTCGAAGTTGATTTGCCAAGATCCACAGAGCGAAACACCAAAGAGTGGGGACAACGCAGAGTTGGAGGCGAACTGCTAGGGACCAAACGATCCTGGCTCAGACACGGATCACCATGAGCTCATTGGGTTTGGCAACATTCCAGTGGGACGGCGTGGCAACGGGTGCGCTCAACTCTTTCCCAGCTGGTCCTCCAGCGCGGCGAGGGCGAGATCGAGGTATCGCATGAGGCTCGCGTCCCAGCCGGCGAGATTGTGTGGTTCGGTCAATCGCGTTAGCACCTTAAGTATCATCGAGACAGTCGAATCAACTCCTGCGATCTCAGTCAGCAGGGAACGGGCGTGACGCGCGATTGCATTTGCCCGCTCGCAACACGGAGGCTCACCCTGGTCCATGCAGCTTCGTAGCTCGTCCCGAATCGTTCGCCACCGATCTTCACGGCTAGCGTTAGAGGCGCACGTGCAGATGGCAGAGGGGGTACGCTCCTCAATCCGCGACATGGCATCTAGCGTGGCCGGCAGCCCGTCGACACTGACTTCCGTCTCACCTTGCGTCGTCATAGTGCGCAATCGATCCCGTAATAATGTCGCCCGCGCGACTTGAAGCTCAATCCGCTCCAGATGGTTTCGCAACAGGTCCGTGAGAGATGTCCGCCCCTCGATCGCCTTGCGGATCTCAGGAAGCGAGAAGCCGAGCTCACGTAGAGCGCGAATCTGGGAGACGCGTTGTAGGCTTTCCCGATCGTACATGCGGTGACCGCCACAGGTACGTTCCGACACCGTCAATAACCCGGTATGTTCGTAATGATGCAGAGTGCGTACGGTTACACCGGTCGCCTCTGCAAGTTCTCCAATGCGCCATCGGCGCCGTCGTGGTATCGCGTTTGTCATGATCCTCAATTTGCAAGCCTACAACCTGACGTCACGTGAGAATCAAGTTATTTCAATGATCTAGATGATGCGTCTCTTGCTGCGGGCCCCAGAAGGACCGAGCGCATGCCGTTGCTCAAGCGGCCGAGTCAAGTGCAAGCATCAAGTGCGCGAGCGATGCCAATTCATCCCTCGCTGCGCGTTGCATCACAAGTCTGGCGATCGCCACGCGATTCTCGCTGGTTCGCATGCATGCCGGCAAAGACGCGATTGCTTGATCGAAAAGCCTTCCCAAGCTCGCGAGATCATCCGGATCGTAGACTCCGCTCGGCTTATCCAACAGAAAGCTCCCTTGATGATTGCACTCGCGCCGCACGTGACGAAGCCGTTTGGCTGTGGTGGGGCAAAAAGGAGACGGAGCGGCGACGTGTGCGAAAGAATGTGACGGGTGCGTCCACGTGATGCCGTTGTGCAACATGGCGTTTGCTTCCTCCGCCCGACAGTGCGCTAACCCAAAGTGTGCAATGTCTCCTGATCCTGCAGCAGCGGTGGCTATTCTGCGGCCTGATCATCAGGAAAGCGAAAGCATATGCGTGACAGCCCGCTGAGACACGGTCTCCCGAAACGGCGAACCGAGACACAGCACTGATCTGACCAGATGGCTCTCTTTCAGTCGCAATCCTTGCTGTGACGTCTATTACCTAGGCGCGCGGTGCGGTTGATTGGGTTGATTATCGTAGATCAGTCGCGCGATCACGTGCGCGGCGCGGCGGCCGGCTCGGCGCCTAACAGCTTTTTCGACCGTCGGCTAGCCCTCTTGTGTTGGCAATGTGGGCTCGAAGGCGTCGCTCGCGCGATTGCTCGCAGGTTTTGAGTGCCGGAAGATAATGGCTGCTCTTCAACGACGCAGGTCCGCCGCCGTAAACGTCGGGAGAATGAGGGGAGGCGGAGCTCAAGACCAGTCCTGAAGACATCATCTCAACGCAGGCGCATCTGAAGCGCCTGGCAAAACGCTGCTCCCAATTTAAGGACCGGGTCTCGAACAATCGTGCCATATCCGTTGCATGTGGCGGCACTCAAAACGCGACTACGGCCGCCCCAGGTGCCGCGCGCTCACGCCCGGGGAAAGCCTTGGTATAACGAATACAGCAATAACTTGCGTGATTAGGCTTGCGCCGGCTCGGTGTCGCGGAGCGCAGTACATCGGACGGCCCTCGGCAGATGTAATCCACCCGAAGAAGGATCCCTAGCGACACTGCCTTTGCAGAATCACTTGGCAAGCCTTCGGTAGCCTCGCTATACGGGTCCGCAATAGCAAAGCAGAGATGCTGTAGCTTGGTGGAGGAGTTCAATGCGCGTCTTAAGATCGTGCTCAAGTCATAGCGACTCCCCAGATCGGGGGGGCAGTGTCTGGCGGATTCGCCGTAAGGATCCCATCGAACATAAGGCTCGACGGCTAGCTGTCGCGGTATTGCTTGCTCCTCCGGCCGCTCACTCACTCAATTCCAGCCTCTAACAGTATCGGTTTGGCAAGCGCGCTGGACATAGATGCTTCGGGTAAGATAGGCAAATCATCTTGCCGCAGCAAAGGAGCCCTTCGGGGTTAGCGGTGCGAGGCAGCAGCTCGAGATGGACGGCGGTTGGCGCGGTGTGAGTCACGCCGCGATCTTTCGAGAAACACGATTGTTGCGACATCGGAAAGAAGGACCCCGCGCCGATGATCCGATTTGGCTCGGGTGAACATGTCGGCCGAAATGATCGAAAGCTGGAGGAGGAGCAGGCTTGGCGAATGGGAGCGGCGAGCGCTTACGCGGGCGCACCTTGGCACAGTTGCGGTCCTCTCATCATGAACACTCGTCACCGCAACACGCGCGCAGCCGGAAAAGTGCCGCCAGCTGATGTCACTTGATCCGGGTTGATCCTGCGGTCTGCAAGCTTGTAGTTGCACTCGATCGCGCGGCATCGCGCGCATCGAGAGGAAGATAAGCGCCGTCGAGAGAGGAAGTGTTCCGAATTTCCATTGTGACATTGTGCAAAGACACGCAGTCTTCCCCGCCCATCCGGGTTTGCGCGAGCTGGCGGTTGGCTTTGGGGTGCGCGATCGTGGGCGGCGTTTGCGTTCAGCTTTCATGTTGATTCGACCCGAACGAGCAGGAAGCGCCTCTGCCGGTCATCAGCCATTTGCATCTAGTGGCGCGCTTCGGGACTAACTCCATCGCTGTTGAAGGCAATGAGATCCACCAGTTCAGGCAAACAGCGATGCGGGTTCGCTACCAGGTGAAGCCTGCAACTTCGATCGCAGGTGCTGGCCTTGAACCTGACGCGGCGTGCGGTTCAAGCGAGTTTGGTGCTGAGGCCGAACATTGTTCGCCGGACAGGCCATATAATTTTTGCGTACTCTGAAGCTGGCGCATGCACCTGTGATACGGTCCCGTCCGAATCAGCGGAAAGTCCTTGGCCGCCAAGCGAGCTGTGTGATGCGCAGGATCGTCACGGCACCGCGAGTCAATCGGCTGCGACCCGACCAAACTACGCTGAAGCGCGCTTTTTTTCACTGTGCCAAACGTCAATCAGAGGACCGGGGGCTTCGGGCCTGGCGTAAGTCCGGTTAGCGGGAGCAGGCCGCAACCGGCCCGAACAGTCCTAGGACGGGCCGTGACATTGGCTGATCTCGGACGGAGAGACCATCGTGGATGCCTGCTGCAAGAATATGTTGCGCAACCACATGCTTGCAGGATCAGTATTATGAATGGCGGGCCATTGGACGGCCTCTGTGAATGTGAGAAGTCGCAGGGGAGGTTCGACAACCCGCAGCGGCATCGTCTGTGCGAAATGGCTGACCAATCTTGAGGGCATGCTCGCTATACGGTTGGTGCCCAATAACATAGGCGGAATCATGCCGAAACCCTGCACCGCGACCTCGGTGCGGATCTTGAAACCATGCTCGAGCAAGAGCCATTCGTGGAAGGAGGGCCTCAGGGAGCGCCCGAACTGGGCTTCCACGTGCCCGATCGAGATGTATTTCTCGAACGTGAGACGCGAAGCGAGCTGCTTGTTCATGGGGCAGCCCACGCAGACGAAAGTGTCCTCGAACAGGGCCGCCTTCGGATGCGCGCTCGACATGAACATCTGCGGATACATGAGAAAATCGACTTCACCGCGCCGGAGAAGCTCATCAGGTTCCTCTGCGGGCGGCAGCAACTCGAAACTGATTGTTGGTGCTTCCCGCGCGACGCGGTCCACGACCCCTCGAAGAAACACGACAGTCATGAAGTCGGACAGGATGATCCTAAATCGCCGATTCGATTGAGACGGATCGAAGCCGTCTGGAGAAATAATGGAGTGCTGAATGTGAGCGAGAGCCTCGCGAATCGGGGCTGCGAGCGCTTCAGCCCGCGGCGTTGGGACAAGCTTCCGTCCTTTCATGGTGAATAGCTCATCGCGAAAGTAAGTGCGAAGCCGCGCGACGGCGGCACTCATGGCAGGTTGACTGAGGTTGATGCTTCTTGCCGCCGTAGTGAGATTGCCTTGCGTCACCAGGGCGTCGAACGCGACGAGGAGATTCAGATCAAGGCCCTTGAAACGCATAATCCGGAGCGATCCACGCTGTGAATGTGTTCTATCGATATAATCGATTTTACCATTTGTACCGAATGAGGATAGCAAACGATAGTTTAGCGAGATGTCAGATCCATCAGAATGGTTACAAACCGTTGCGCGCCTCAGCCCAGCGCTAGGTATCAATCAAGACGTCTCGATCGAGCGGTCGCAGTTTCGCGCGTGTTGCGCAAGCCATATCGCCGTGAGCTAGAACGATCGGAATCCGCAAAATTGCGTGGGCGTATACGACGAGCAAACCATCGTATGGCTTCGCCAACCCATTCTATATCCACCGTGTACCGCCGTAGAATTGAGCGAACCCTCAACCAGGCCGTAGATTGCCGTCCGGTCGCACCCCTCCGGTTGCGGGTGCCAAATGTGCCTTGGTCGCATCCGATTGGATTGCGTCCTTGCGACGGTGAAATCGTGCGGAACATGCAAGCGAAGGCGTCCTTGGCGAATCTGATGAAAGTTGCGCGCACGCGCGATGTTGTCGCGATTGTGAATGCAGATCAGTCAGTGCGTGAAGATCTCACGGATATGATGTTTTCCGCAGGTTACGTGCCTGAACGCTTCGAGAGCGCAGAGGGGTTCTCGAAATCAGACCGCCGTTCGATCACGTCGTGCTTAATCGCGGATATGCACTCGAGCGCGATGAGTGGCTTCGAGCTCTTCGAGCATCTGGTTGCATCCGGAGGCGCGATTCCCACCGTTCTGCTCACAGACCACTCCGAAGACGATGAGAGGCGAGGCCTGCAAGCTGGACTCCGGCTCCTGAGCAAGCCTTTCGAAGGTAGCGAACTGCTGGCCTGCGTCAGGAGCCAGATAACGAACAGGAATGTCGCCCTATGAACATGATCGCGCCCGAATCCACACGAGGTGCTTCGGCGCGCCCTCCAGTACGTTGGAGGTTGTGCTGGGAGAATGACCTTCAACTTGCTGACCATATTGAATTATCCGACTTCTTCCGGAAGACCTATGGTCCGACCGGGGAATTCAATGCAAAGCCGTTTGAAGGTCATCGAAGCTGGGCCGGTGCAAGGCCGGAGATTCGGGCAATCGGCTACGATGATCGTGGTATTGCGATTCACATCGCCGCACTGCGCCGCTTCATAAAAGTTGGCGAGACCGATCTGCTCGTGGCTGAACTCGGATTGTACGGGGTGCGCCCGGATCTGGAGGGGCTCGGAATCACCCACTCCATCCGTGTGATGTATCCTGTATTGCGAGATCTTGGCGTGCCGTTCGGCTTTGGCACGGTCCGAGCTGCCCTGCAGAAACATATTACCAGGCTGCTCGGGCGACAGGGATTGGCGACTATTCTGCCAGGGCTCCGCGTCCGGTCCGCTCGTCCGGACATCTACCTCACTGTGCCTCCGACGCGCGTAGAGGACGTGGTCGGCCTCGTTCTGCCGATTGCGAGACCTATGAGCGAATGGCCGGCCGGTGAGATGATCGAACGGAACGGGCCAGAACTGTGAGGTCCACAAACGACTTCACTGAAGCGCGGAGCGACTACGCCGAGGCCGGCGGAGAGCCCTGCGTCTATCTGAGCTTTGATGATGGTCCCAACCCGCTTTGCACGCCGGCTATCCTGGATGTGCTGACGCAGCATCGGACGCCCGCGACCTTCTGCGTGATCGGTGCATACGCGGCGGGCCAGCCGCAGCTGATCCAGCGCATGATCGCAGAAGGGCACGAGGTCGCAAACCACACAATGACGCACCCGGAATTGGCCAAATGCATGCGGGATGAGGTGGAATACGAGATCCTCACGACGAATAAGGTCATCGGAATGGCCTGCCCCGGAGCCTCTGTGCGGCACATACGTGCGCCGTACGGGATCTGGAGCAAGGAGGTCTTCGCCGCGTCGGCGAAGGCCGAGCTGGCAGCCCTGCACTGGTCAGTCGATCCGCAAGATTGGGCTCGTCCGGGCGTCGAGGCGATTGTTGCCGCAGTGTTGGCCTCGGTCAGGCCAGGCGCAATCGTGCTCCTGCACGACGGCTGCCCTCCCGACGAGTTGGGACGCTGCCCTCATTCTGGTCAGCGCGACCAGACCGTGACGGCGCTCGCCCAACTCATTCCAGCACTGCATGACCGTGGATTTGCAATCCGGTCGCTTCCTCAACCTCACTGAATAGATCGATTCCCATGAGCCTGCTTGCCACCATCAGCACCGCTGCTGTTGCCTCCTACGCGTTGCTCTCCAGCGTCCACAAGAGCGCGCAGGCGCTTTATGCGCTGCAAAGCGACGCTCCACTGCCGCCGTACGACCCGGTCGACGCCGATGCTCTGCACAGCGTCGATGTCATCGTGCCCTGCTTCAACGAGGACCCGCGCACGCTGGCGGCCTGCCTGAAGTCTATCGCAAGTCAGGATTACCCAGGGCGATTGCAGGTCTACGTGGTCGACGACGGCTCTGCAAATGTCGGCGCAGTGGCCGCGGTCCACGCGAGCTACGCGTATGACCCGAGATTCACCTTCATTCTGCTGCCAAGCAATGTTGGAAAACGCAAGGCGCAGATCGCAGCGATTCGCCGCTCATTCGGCGATCTCGTGCTCAACGTCGACTCCGACACGGAAATCGACAGCGACGTGGTCAGCAAGCTCGTGCGCAAGATGCAGGATCCAGCCGTCGGCGCGGCCATGGGCCAATTGAAGGCCAGCAACCGAAACGACAGCTGGCTGACCCGATTGATCGACATGGAGTACTGGTTGGCTTGCAACGAGGAGCGCGCGGCGCAGACGCGGTTTGGTGCCGTCATGTGCTGCTGTGGGCCGTGCGCCATGTACCGGCGATCCGCACTGCTGTTGCTGCTCGAGCAATACGAGACGCAGTTCTTCCGGGGAAAACCCAGCGACTTCGGTGAGGACCGTCATCTGACCATCCTCATGCTCAAGGCAGGGTTCCGAACGGAGTACGTTCCGGACGCCATCGCCGCCACGGTGGTCCCGGACACGCTCTTGCCGTATCTGCGCCAACAGCTCCGCTGGGCGCGCAGCACCTACCGCGACACCCTGCTCGGTTTGCACCTGCTGCCCGGCCTCGACCGGTACCTCACGCTGGACGTGGCTGGACAGAACCTCGGCCCGCTGCTGCTCGCCATCTCATCGATTGCCGCGCTCGCTCAGCTCGCGCTTACGGGCACCGTGCCCTGGTGGACCGGTCTGACCATCGTCGCGATGACCATGATTCGATGCAGCGTGGCAGCCCTGCGCGCCGGCGAGCTTCGATTTCTCGGCTTCTCGCTGCACACCCCGATCAACATCTTCCTCCTGCTCCCGATGAAAGCCTATGCGCTCTGCACCTTGAGCAACAGCGATTGGCTCTCGCGCAAAATAGCGAAATCACCAGACGTTGATGAATCGAAGGCCTCGACCGAAGACGCGACAACTGGACCAAGCCTTAACCCCGGATTGGAAATGCCTGGCGCAATTCGCAGGGCGGGTCTTTCGCGCGCTCCATCGCAGCTGATCGCGCCGGATGGCATTGCGGCCGAGACTGAGTGAGCAGCTTGTAGGAGATTAGGTCGTGAACGTGCATCAGACATATCAATCGTTGGAACGGGAGCTGTCTAATGAGGATCCGTGGCGGCTCGACGATAATCCGTTCGAACGTGAGCGTCACACCCAATTGCTGCGGCTGTCGCTGTCGAACAGCGCCGTCTCAAATGGCCTCGAAATCGGGTGCGCGGCCGGTGCGTTTACAGAGAAGCTTGCTCCTCACTGCAAACGGCTCACGGTCATCGATGTTATGCCGCGAGCGATCGGTCGAGCGGTCCAGCGGACCAAGAGGTGGTCGCATATCAGCTGGGCGGCGACTGACATTCTGCAGTTCTCGGCCGCAGAGCGGTTCGATCTGATCGTGGTCGCCGAAGTTCTCTATTATCTCGAAGACATGACACAAATGCGTACTGCAGTCGACAACATGGTCAAGATGCTTGCTCCGGGTGGGCATCTAGTCTTCGGATCTGCACGTGATGCGACCTGCAAGCGGTGGGGGCATGTCGCTGGCGCCGAGACGGTCATCACGATTTTGACTGAAGCGCTCATTGAGGACGAACGCGTGCAGTGCCAGGGGCAGTCGGCTGACGAAGACTGCCTTTTGGTCCGCTTTCGGAATCCGGAGCCATCTTCGATCCCACCCAACGGCCGAGGCTGAGAGGAGCCACTATGCGTATCTGCGGTATCAAGTTGACGCATGACGGGGCCGTCGCTCTGATTGAGGACGGGCGAGTGGTGTTCTGCGTCGAGCAGGAGAAGCTGAACAATAATCCTCGTTATCAAACCATCGACAACCTGGATTCCGTTGTTAGCGCCCTGGCGGAGCACGGGCTTGATCCGAGCGATGTCGATCAGTTCGTCATTGATGGCTGGGATGGAGAGTTCGAATCCCAGTTTGAAGTCCTTAGTGGGACGACGACCGTCAAGCTCAAGGGCGCACCGTATATCGAACGCCAAGGCGATAGCCCCCTCGCGTCCCGCGATCGCATCGGCCTTATGCTTGATGGGAAACTATATCCCTATCAAAGTTATCCGCATGTCACCGGGCACGTAGCATCCGCATACTGCACCAGCTCGTTTGCCAAATCCGCACAATCTGCTTTCTGCTTGGTGTGGGACGGCTGCATGTTTCCGCGCCTCTACTATGTCGAGCCGCACGGGATTCGGTTCATCGAGTGCCTGTTTCCGATGATAGGCCACGCCTATGCGACGGCAGGACATCACTTTGGACCTTACAGGCGGGCAGACCGGACCAGCTGGGATCTCGGCATAGCCGGCAAGCTGATGGCCTATATCGCTCTCGGAGCTCCCGACGAGGAGATTATTAAGGCGTTTCAGGAGCTTTATCAGGCGCACTTTGCCACGGATGCTGAGGGAGCTTGTCATAAGCTTGCACAGATCAACAGCTCACTATCACCACTTGAAGCCCTGCACGGCTTCTTCGATGCGTGCGCACTGCGATTGAAGGCCACGCAAGCCGAAGACATCCTTGCGTCATTTCACGTCTTTCTAGAGCGCCTGCTGGTTCGCACAATTGCTGATGTTGTGCAGCGACATTCGGATCTTGCGGGGGTGCGTAACCTCTGCATAGCCGGCGGCTGTGGCCTGAATATCAAGTGGAATAGTGCATTTCGTGCGACCGGCCTGTTCGACGACGTGTGGGTGCCGCCCTTTCCGAACGACAGCGGCTCAGCGATCGGTGCTGCTTGCTGTGCACTGGCGGCACAGCAAGGCTTTAGAGCTCTGGAATGGACGGTCTACAGTGGACCGGCCGTTCGTCCCAGCGAAGTCCCGCCCGGATGGGACGGCGCGCCCTGCACTATGGACGAACTTGCAGGAATCCTCGCGAGTGACAAGCCCGTGATCTTCCTTGCCGGGCGTGCGGAGCTCGGACCACGTGCGTTGGGTGGCAGAAGCATTCTCGCGGCTGCGAGCTGGGAGGGAATGAAAGACCATCTCAACGACGTCAAGCTTCGTGAGCATTTCAGGCCGGTAGCGCCGATATGCCTGGAGGATCGTGCGGCGGAGATTTTTAGCCCCGGAATAGCCGATCCGTACATGCTGTTCGATCACCAGACGCGACCGGAATGGCGGGACAAAATTCCCGCCGTCGTGCATCTCGATGGATCTGCTCGGCTACAGACGGTTTCCAGAACATCTCAGCATAAAGTGGTCGAGCTTCTCATCGCGTACGAGAAGCTCACAGCCATTCCGCTGCTTTGCAACACCAGCGCCAATCTGCATGGACGCGGCTTTTTCCCGGATGCTGCCGCCGCGTGCCAGTGGGGACGCGTCGATCACGTGTGGTGTGACGGCCTGCTTTGGACGAAAAAGCCCGCGACCAAGGACGCGGTGCGAACAACGTCCGTTGCGATCGCGTAAGCAAATGTCAAGCCCGGCAATCGACCTTTTCGAGGTGAGTAAGTCCTACAAGGACCGGACGGTCGTGGACGCTCTTTCGTTTACGGTCTCGCCAGGAGAGTGCTTCGGTCTGCTGGGACCAAACGGCGCGGGTAAAAGCACGCTTGCGCGTTTGATCCTCGGTGTTGCATCGCCCGACGCAGGTAAGATCTACGTGCTTGGCGAGCCGGTGCCGGCACGTGCGCCGTTGGCGCGTCGGGGCATCGGGGTTGTCCCACAGTTCGATAACCTCGATCTTCAGCTCACCGTGCGCGAAAACTTGCTCGTATTCGGTCGCTACTTCGGCATGAGCGCGACCGAGGTCAAAGCGGTGACGCCGTCACTGCTCGAATTCGCTCGCTTGGAGAACAAGGCGGACGCGCGCGTCGCCGAACTGTCCGGCGGCATGAAGCGGCGACTGACGCTGGCACGCGCCCTCATTAACGACCCGCAGGTATTGGTACTTGACGAGCCGACGACTGGCCTCGATCCGCACGGCCGTCATCTCATCTGGGAACGCTTGCGCTGGCTATTAGCGCGCGGCAAAACGATTCTTCTCACCACCCATTTCATGGAAGAGGCGGAGCGATTGTGCGACCGCCTGTGCGTGCTTGAGCACGGCCGCAAGATCGCCGAAGGGCAGCCTCATGCTCTGATCGAGCAACAGATCGGGTGTCAGGTGATCGAGATTTACGGTGGTGACCCGCATGAGTTGCTGCCGCTGGTCAGAACCCAAGTGCAGCACGCTGAGGTGAGCGGGGAGACGCTGTTTTGCTATGTCAAGGATCCCGAGCAGGTGCGTCGCCGACTTGGCAACCGTCCGGATCTCCGCCTTCTGCAGCGTCCTCCAAATCTGGAGGATGTCTTCTTACGGCTAACCGGGCGAGAGATGAAGGACTGAACGATGTGGCAACGTTTTGCGTCCGCGCTGCCTGCCAATCCATGGAATTGGATCGCGGTATGGCGCCGCAACTTTCTGGTCTGGCGGAAAGTCGCTCTGGCGTCGATTCTTGGGAATCTGGCCGAGCCGATGAGCTCTCTGTTCGGTCTTGGTTTTGGCCTCGGAATGATCGTAGGTGGCGTTGAGGGGACTTCATACATTGCGTTTCTGGCGGCTGGTATGGTCGCCACAAGCGCAATGGTCTCCTCAACCTTTGAAACCATCTATGGGGCTTACGCTCGCATGCAGACAGGTTGCACGTGGGAGGCGGTGCTCTGTACGCCTCTTACGCTCGGCGACATTGTTCTAGGTGAAGTGGCATGGGCAGCGAGCAAGGCCTTGCTCGCCGGGACGGCGATCACGATTGTTGCCGTCGCGCTGGGGTATGCAGAGTGGTCGTCCATTCCCTATGCGTTACCAGCCATCGCCCTCACTGGCGTTGCTTTCGCGAGCCTCGCAATGGTCGTTTCAGCTCTTGCACCGAGCCACGACTATTTCATCTTCTACCAATCACTTATCCTCACGCCCATGATGTATTTGAGCGGGGCGATCTTCCCAATCAGCCAGCTGCCTGGTTCATTTCAACGCATCGCGGCCTTGTTGCCCCTGACACATTCGGTCGATCTCATTCGTCCAGCAATGCTCGGTCGGCCGGTCGACAGCGTCGGTTTGCATGTGGGCGCACTTTGCATCTACGCAGCCATTCCCTTCATCGTCTCAGCTGCGCTGCTTCGGCAACGCCTGATGCGGTGAGAGGAACAAGACCTAAAGCGAAGCGTCGCGCGTGCGAGATCAGACACGGGACGTAACGAACTTTCGGTTCGCGGCCGACGCTTATACGAGCCTCGTTTCGTTGGCGATGCCTGCGGCCCCGCGGCGACGTGCAGCCTACTCGCCAAGCACGCGATATGAAATAGGCCAACAGGCCTCTCAAAATGAACGGAGAACAAGATGCTGTGTCTAGGATTGAGTGGCGGGCTTGACAGGGTCTATGAAAACCCGCTGCAACTACCGAACACGTTTCTGCACGACGGCGCCGCGGTGCTCGTCAAGGACGGTCGCGTGATCGCCGCCGTTGAAGAGGAGCGCCTCAACCGCATCAAACATTCGAACAAGCTCCCGAGCAGTGCGATTGAATACTGTCTAGCAGCCGCGGGTGTGGAGCTTCGCGACGTCGATCGGATTGCGTTCTACGCGACTGAAGCCTACTGCAATTCGATGCTCGAACGGTTGTTCATCTCACAACCTGAGATCTCAATTCCGCTGGATGCGAATCTCCTGTTGCGGCACCTTCTCGCGGCAGAGTTCGGTACCCAAGTTGACCCTTCGCGGGTGTCATTCGTAGGCCATCATCAGGCCCATGCCGTAAGCGCTTTGGCAATGTCCGGTTTTGAAGAAAGCCTGGTTCTCGCGATCGACGGCTGTGGCGACTTCCTCTCGGGTCTGTTGGCGGTGGGGTCGGGCACCGAAATGACCGAGCTCATGACGTTTCCAGAGACCAACTCTCTCGGACTGTTCTATCTGGAAACGATCCGATACCTCGGCTACGGCCTGTTCGACGAATATAAGGTCATGGGATTGGCTCCTTATGGAGATCCCGCTCGCTATCGCGAGCTTTTCTCCCGATTTTATGAGCTCTCCCCCAACGGTGCCTACCGCGTTCACCTCGACCGTATCGGCCCGGCATTGCTGCGCAATATCGAGGTCCGGCGAAAGGGAATGCCGTTCACGCAACAACACCGAGATGTGAGCGCTTCATTGCAGGAGACGCTGGAGCGGATCGTCTTTCACATTCTTCGGCATTATCGTGAGCAGACCGGAATGAAACGGTTGTGCCTGGCTGGCGGGGTGGCCCACAACTGCACGCTAAACGGAAAACTGCTGTACTCAGGCCTGTTCGAAGAGATTTTTGTGCAGCCGGCCTCGCATGATGCCGGATGCGCATTGGGTGCGGCGCTGATGGTGTCGAACGAGGCCGGGCAGGCTCCGCCCCGCGAACGACTACAGGCGGTTTATTGGGGGCCCGATGTCGGCAGCGACGACAGCATTGAACAGGAACTGAAGGGATGGGCCGGACACCTCGAGATTGAACGGACCGCTGACGTCGCAGCCAGAGCAGCCGAGTGGATCGCTGATGGCGCTGTGATCGGGTGGGTACAGGGCCGGTCCGAGTTCGGCCCTCGTGCGCTCGGCAACCGCAGCATTCTTGCGGACCCGAGGCCCGCGGCAAACAAGGACCGGATCAATGCGATGGTCAAGAAGCGCGAGAGTTATCGACCGTTTGCGCCATCGGTTCTCGAGGAGGATGCGGGCGCGTTCTTTGAGTTGCCGGATGGTCGCGCAGAATATCCCTTCATGAATTTCGTCGTTCGCGTGCGCGAATCCATGCGTGCGTTGCTGGGCGCGATCACGCATATCGATGGTACGGCTCGGCTGCAAACGGTGTCCCGCACGAGCAATGCCGCCTATTGGGAACTTATCAATGCGTTCAAAGCTCGAACGGGCGTACCGATTCTGCTTAATACGTCGTTCAACAACAATGCCGAACCGATCGTAGATTCCGTTGCCGATGCGATTACGGCGTTTTTGTCGACCGAGCTGGATGGCCTTGTGGTCGGGTCATTCCTCATCAAAAAGCGGGCAACAACGTTCGAAAATTGGACCGCACTCGCTGTATCACTGCCGCCCCATGTATCTCTTTACCGGGTTCGCGCTCATGCGGGCCGAGACCGCCAGGAGACAATCTGCGAGATCCGCATGGGTCACTCCAGCCATGACAGCGTACGCGTCTCGCATGACCTGTTCGACATGCTGATGCAAATCGAGAAGGAAGCTGTTCTGGCCGATCTTCTCGCCAGGGTCACCTCTGACAGGACCAGGCGCGAAGCTCTCCTGAACGAACTGCGCGGGCTGTGGGATCAGCGTCGTATTCGGCTGCATCCGTCACAGACTGGGCCGTCGTAAAAGGTGCGTAATGTGACACCTCTAGCATGACCTGCCAATCGCAGTGCCGTGCAGGATGAGTTTGCGGGTTGGGTGACTTGCGTCCAGGTGACCAGCGCCCGGCGTAGATCGGCATCGCGGATGAGTTGGTGCGCCACACTCGCGCAACGAAAAGGGTTTGATAACGTGACGAAGGAACGCTTTGTTGTTTCTCGGAGGCGCACCGGCTTTGGTGATTGCCTCTGGTCGTTGGCATCAGCCTGGTCGTACGCGCAGCGGACCGGGCGAACGCTCGTTATTGACTGGCGCGGTTCCTGTTATGTCGACCAACCGTTCAGCAATGCCTTTCCGGTGTTCTTCGAGCCGGTTGAGGAGATCGCTGGCGTGCCGGTGATTTGCGATGACAGGCTCAACCAGCTCTCGTTTCCCGGCCCGTTCTTCCCGCCGTGGTGGAATAGGCCATCGATCGACTGTATCAATCGTCCGGACGAGCAGATCTTCCGAGAACGTGACGAACTGACTGAGCTGTTCCAAGCAGGAGACGATAACGAGGCCAACACCATTGTCTGTGACGCTTGCCTGATGTGGCGTTGTGGTGAGGAAGCCGAACGACTGATCTTCCGAAACATCAAACTCAGGTCTGAGATTCGAGCGCGGATCGAGGACTTGTATGAGCAACACTTTAGCGGCCATAGTATCATCGGCGTTCATGTTCGGCACGGCAATGGCGAAGATATCATGGGGCATGCTCCGTACTGGGCCGATTCGGAGCTCGCTCTTCGTCAGGTCTGCATGGCAATCCGTAAAGCCATGGCTTTGCCATATCCAAAGCCTGTTAAGATCTTCCTGTGCACGGATAGCGCACAGGTGCTCGATCACATATCGGGTCTGTTTCCCGATATCTTCGCCGTACCAAAACGGTTCCAGGCCGATCTGGCAGGGCCGTTGCATAGTGCGGAAATGGGAATTGAAGGTGGAGCTTCCGCGCTCATCGACATGTATCTTCTTGCGCGATGCGCCACCGTGATCCGCTTTCCCCCCACCAGCGCCTTTACGCGCTATGCCCGTCTGCTCGTGCCACGCATTATTGAATTCGATCTGAGCAATCCCGAGCAGTTGACCCTGGTCGATAATCCATACGAGCATTTCGCGGCTTCATGAGGTGCCGCGAATCTGAACCTGAGCAATCGTCGCCTAGATCGTCGGCCTGATACTGCTGGCTTCCACAGCATCGGGTTTCGCAACGTCCGCAGCTGAGGGCTGACCGACGCACTGCCGGGATGCAGTGGTACAGCGAATGCCCGGCGAAGCGTAGGCCAATGCCGGCGAGCTCGGCGGCCTTGTCCCGGGATACGTCGGACCGCGACGTGTAAGTCGACTGGCCGGAGAAAAGGTTAGGGTCCCGGCATCGCCGGGCCGAAACCGCCATCGGTGGCCACGCGGTGAAGAGCACGGTAATGGTGGCCCGGGCAGCCGAGGAATCTGACGTAGCAGACGGTCACGTCAGAATGTCCCAGCAGCAAGGACGCGCGTCAGGTAGACGTATCGCCGTTTCTGCGTTAATCCCTTCGCGGTCAGCTCGTCTTCTGGACGACGGCCTTGTTCATGCGCTGGTTGCGAAATACTTTCGACCGCAGCTGATCAACGGCACGAGCCCCAGCCCATCGATGTCGAACCAGAGCCGCATCTGCGGCGGCGCGTCCAACCGAGGAAATTGAACGAACTGGCCATCGATCCTGATCTCCGCACAAGGCAGCTAAACTATCTCCGCCAATTCGAATGAGCCACAGACCACCCCTGGAGTGCGACCCAGTCAACGCGCCCGGGGGCTTGACGCGGCGTTGCTGTTGTCGAAAAGCAAACAGGCCAGATGTTCAGAACCTGCCATTTGTCGCAAAAGTGCGCCCCTTATGCCCTGCGTCGCTTTGGCCCGGATCCTGCACCAGGTGCACAGCCGATGGGAGCGGAAGGGAGCCGCGTGTGAATCTAGATCTACCAGATGACAAAGCGGTCGTACCTCAATCGTCGGAAACGGACCCTAGCGGTCCAATTCACGCCGATCGAGCGGGCCGTCCGCTGCGTGAGCGAAAGACGCTGGTATTGACCGGGGCATCGCGCGGTATCGGTCGCGCCACCGGAAAATTGTTTTCGAAAGCCGGTTGGCGCATCATTTCTTGCGCGCGCCAACCATTGGACGCGGCGCGTCGCCCATCAGGCTCAGAGGGCGACAGCTATATCGAAGTCGACCTGGGCGATCATCGGATGCTGCCGCGCGTGATTGCCGAGATCAAGGAGCGCCTTGCTGGCGCACCGTTGCACGGACTGGTAAACAATGCCGGCAACTCACCAAAAGCGGCAAACGGTACCAGGCTGACATCGCTGGCGACCTCAGTCGACACCTGGATGAGCGTGTTCCACCTCAATCTGGTGGCACCGATCCTACTCGCTCAAGGCCTGTTCGACGAATTGAAAAGGGCGTCAGGCTCGATCGTCAACGTGACGTCGATCGCCGGCTCGCGGGTGCATCCATTTGCTGGCTCGGCATATGCGACTTCGAAAGCTGCGCTCGCTTGTCTCACGCGCGAAATGGCCCACGATTACGCCGCGCATGGCATTCGCGTCAATGCGATCGCGCCCGGCGAAATCAAGACGGACATTTTGTCGCCTGACACGGAAGCGCATCTTGTGCCAAAGATCCCACTCCGCCGAGTGGGTACACCCGAAGAGGTAGCCAAGGTCATTTTCTTCCTATGTTCAGATGCGGCAAGTTATGTCACCGGCGCCGAAGTGCCGATCAATGGCGGGCAACACTTATAATTCAATCAGCCCCTAAAGAGCCCCGGCTGTTCTGAGCGTCATCGATGGAAGTCATGTTGGCCGGGGTGAATCCGCGCAGCGAGTTGGAAAACAAAGCGGCAAAGCGAGTTACTCTAAGTGCTGCCGACGTGCCATGAAGAGGGGTAATCTCTCGTCCCGCCCTGAGAACTGGATGTCAGATCGGGCATGCAACACGAATCCAACGAGTCCGATGGGGAGGATCGAGAAAGGAACGGAGAAGTCGTCATGCTAGACAGCATTTCCCTGCGCGAAAACCCAAACTCAACCTCCGACGCGGACGCTTCCGCTTGTATTGTGCGGTCCCAAGAGAAATCGCTAAGCACGATTTTTCAAATAGCGCACACGCTCACTGGCCTATGTCGGCTCGAGGCTAAGCTGACGAGCGTCATCGAGCGCCTGGGATCGCTCGTGCAGATGCGGCGCGGCATCGTATGTCTGTTCGAGCATGACGGCGGGCCGGAGATCATCGTAGAGGACGGCAGGAGCGAAGACCGCGACGCGCGCTGCCGGGTGCGCTTGCCGCAAGGAGCAATCGATCAAATCGTCGCGTCGGGGCAGCCGCTCATCGTGGAGAATCTAGCGCTGCATTCGGCCTTCAGTTCTTCGGAGGTCGATATGCTAAATGCCGGCGGTCATACGCGTGTTGCGTTCATCGGCGTTCCCATAGACGTTGACGGCAAAGTTGTGGGTACGCTGAGCATTGACCGCATCGCGGACAATGGGACGCGTGCGCAGCTCGAGGACGACCTCCGCCTTCTGACGATGGTCGCCAGCCTGCTAGGCCAGACGACGAAACTGCATTGCTCGTTTGTGCGCGATCGCGGGCGCCTTATGGACGAGGAGTTCCGGCTGCAGAAGCAACTCTCCGAGCTCAAGCCTCATGGGCGGGACCGTAAGAAGGTCCAAGTCGAGGGAATGATCGGCGACAGCCCGGCGCTGCGCGCGCTACTTGACAAGATCGAGGTGATCTCAAAATCAAATAGCACGGTTTTGTTGCGTGGCGAATCGGGTACCGGCAAAGAGTTGGTCGCGAAGGCTATTCACGAGCGTTCAGCGCGCGCCAAACGCCCCTTTATCAAGCTGAATTGCGCAGCCCTCACCGAGACCGTGCTGGAATCCGAATTGTTCGGACACGAGAAGGGGGCGTTTACGGGCGCATTCAACGCGCGCAAGGGGCGCTTCGAGGTCGCCGACAAGGGAACACTGTTTCTGGATGAGATTGGAGAGATCTCGGGCTCGTTCCAGGCGAAGCTTCTGCGCGTGCTTCAGGAGCAGGAATTCGAGCGGGTGGGCGGCAATCAGACGATCAAAGTCGACGTCCGCGTGATTGCGGCCACGAACAAAAATCTTGAAGAGGCGGTGGCAAGGAAGGAGTTCCGTGCCGATCTCTATTACCGCATCAGCGTTGTTCCTCTGCTATTGCCGCCGCTGCGGGAAAGACGCACTGATATTCCGCTTCTCGCCGCTCGTTTTTTGAAGAACTTTAACAATGAGAACGGCCGCACTCTGGTATTCGATTCAAGTGCGATTGAGGTCCTCATGAATTGCGGATTTCCCGGCAATGTCCGTGAGCTCGAAAACTGCGTGCAGCGGACCGCGACGCTAGCGCGAGGATCGTCGATCGTAAGAGATGACTTTGCGTGCTGCCACGGGCAATGCCTGTCGGCTTTGCTATGGAAGTGTGGACCGGCGGAAATGGCCCGACAGCCGAGCCCGACAATCTCACTGCCCGCGAGGCTGAGCACGCCGCCAACACAAGCCGTCACACCCGTTCAGCCGGTGAGCAGCGAGCTGACACCGCTGGGGCCACCCGGGCGCCCCGTGGTGGGTGCCGCGAAAGTCACCGATCGCGAGCGCGTCATCGCAGCCATGGAAAGATCCGGGTGGGTACAGGCGAAGGCGGCGCGCCTGCTGGGACTGACCCCGCGCCAGATTGGCTACGCCTTGCGAAGACACGGCATCGAGATCAAACGCTTCTGAGCCAAGCGTCGAGCTCGCTCCTCTCTCTCTCTCGCGCTCGGCCGACTGGCATAGGAGAGCGTGGAAAAGAGGCGCTCGCCAGCTCGGATGCATGACGGGGATGCTAGCGTTGTGCCTTGGGTTGGGATTTACTCGCCGGCGACGCGTAGGGCGTCTCCGCTTCGGCCAGTCTTGTCATCGTCTGTTTGCAACGTACGCGACCTGAAAATGGCTTTGGCGTCGAAGCGGCGCGTGATCGCTGCGGCTCCGTTGCCGCCCCTGACTCCGATCAGCTTGAGATCACGCCGGTGCGTAAACCATCGCAGTTGCGACAACCGGCTCGTCGTCAGCCTGCATTCATTCCTCGTTGGCGAAATGCCTTGGATGGTATGACATTTGCTGCGTCGGGAGTCGGCTCGGCATCTTAGGAGAAGTACATGCACAGCATCGTCTGCATCAAACAAGTCCCCGACTCCGCGCAAATCCGCGTGCACCCTGTTACGAACACGATCATGCGCCAGGGCGTGCCGACAATCATCAACCCCTATGATCTCTTCGCATTGGAAGCTGCGCTCGAGCTAAGAGATCAATTCGGCGGCGAAGTCACCGTCCTGACAATGGGACCGCCGTCGGCCGAAGAATCTCTCCGAAAGGCACTGACATTTGGTGCCGATCGCGCTGTCCTGCTCACCGACCGTAGCTTCGCGGGCTCGGATACGCTGGCGACGAGTTACGCGTTGGCGAGCGCGATTCGCAACATCGGCAAGGAATATGGCCCACCGGACGTCATATTCACCGGCAAGCAGACGATCGACGGCGATACGGCGCAGGTGGGACCTGGCATTGCAAGGCGGCTCGGGGTCCAGCAGCTCACTTATGTTTCCACGATCAAAGCGTTGGACCTCAAGCTACGGACCATCGAGGCCGAACGGCGCTGCGAAGGGGGCGTCCAGGTGTTGGGTTCCAAGCTGCCGTGTCTCGTCAGCATGTTAGAGGCAACAAATCAAATTCGCCGCGGCGCAATGATAGATGCGTTGCGTGCCGCCCGCACCACAATCGTAAAATGGAGCGCCCAAAGTGCTGGCGTGGATGACATGGCCAATTGCGGTCTGAGGGGATCGCCGACCGTGGTCAAGCGTGTGTTCGCGCCCTCCGCGCGAGCGGAGAAGGCGACGTGGGTGGAGGCGGCCGAGCAGCCGGCCCAAGCATTGATCGACGCTATGTTCAAGCGCAACCCTATGCTCGAAACGGAGCTCGCACAGCTCGCCTCATCTGCGCAAGCTCGCGGTGCGTGAAGTCACGGCTGATCGAGCGCAGCGAGCAACAGCCTGGGTCTGGTTACGCATTGGCCCATCGCTCGTTGTACAGGCACGACCAAACTTCTCGACCACTCCCCGCCAGATGCGACAAGAAGGTGAGCCTTCAACCTGCGTACCCGAGCGCCGAGAGGTCGGTATCGGACCAGGATACAAGACGGCCCGCTACGGTAACGTTTGTCGCTACCTGCGAGACGACCAGTCCGCTGGGGAATTCACGCAGCCCGAGGATGTGCGCCTTCGAGTTTTGTGGCGGCCGCACAGAATATCAGAGCGTGGAGCTCGCGCGAGGGATCCCAGTCCTCGCGCGAAATCCGCCGTGTTTCACGCAACTGCAAGTGCGGGCAGCGCACCGTCCGACCACCGGACGGAATCGAGGTTGGCTGATAAGCTAAGCCTTTCCCGGTCAACATCACCGCCAGCTCGTCCCTATACTGCCCCAGATCACATAGGAAGAACCGTGATCGGCAGAACGGCCGCGCAGCATCGTGAAAATCACCGCAGGGATAGTCGCGCACCAACTTCAGTTCAGCCTTCGGCCCCCAACGTCCCGCGGGCGCGCGTGCTAACGCGTGGTAAATTGCGCGCTTACCGCCAAGTTAGGCCGCTCGGGTCGCAACGGCTTTCGCAACTCTCTTGGTGTTTCCTGGATAAATCGTGAGCGCGGCGATAATGCCGAGCAAAGCCGCAAACATCAACCAGAAACCGGGCGACGCCTTGTCATCTGTCCGGTCGATCAGCCAAGTCGATGCAAGCGGCGTAAAGGTGCCAAACAGAGCCGCGGCGAGTGCGAACGCCAAAGAAAAGCAAGTTGTGCGAATGTGCTTCGGCACGATTTCGACCAGAGCGCCCAACATGGCGCCGCTATAGGTGCCAAAGTAAAACGAGAACATCATCTCCACGATCAGCATCTTGCCAAAGCTTGGGTCCGTTACAAGCCAAGACAACGCTGGATATGCAGTCACCAAGGCTAGGCCGGCAATGGTCAGCAGGACCGGTTTCCGGCCGATTCTGTCGGAAATCGCGCCGCCAATTGGGTTCCACATGAAGTTCGTCACCGCGACCAAAAGCGTCACCAAGAGCGTGTTCTGCGTGGACAACTGCAATACGTGCCTGCCGAACGTAGGCGTGTACACCGTCACGAAATAGAATGTCGTGGTCGTCAGCATCGCGATCATCATGCCGAGAATGACGATGCGCCAGTTCGCAAGTGTGGAGGCAAAGACCTCGCGGGCCGTTGGGTGGTTCTTCATGACCAGAAACTCCGGAGTTTCCTCCAGCGTCCGGCGCAGGAAGAAGATAAGCGGTACGATCAAGCAGCCAAGGAAGAACGGGATCCGCCAGCCCCAAGCGGCAACCATTTCGGCCGGAAGTGCTTCGCTCAAAAAATATCCTATAAGAGCCGCGACAAAGATCGCAACCTGCTGGCTCGAGGACTGGAAAGATGTGTAAAAGCCGCGGTTGCCCGGAGTGGCAATCTCGGAGAGGTAAACGGAAACACCACCAACCTCAACGCCGGCAGAAAAGCCCTGCAACAACCGTCCGAACAGCACGATCGCAGGTGCGGCAATGCCGATCGTCGCGTAGCCCGGACAAAAGGCGATGATGATGGTGCCAATGGCCATGATCGAAAGCGTGATGATCAGGCCTTGCCGACGGCCAATCTGGTCAATATAGGCTCCAAGCACGATCGCACCAACAGGTCGCATCAAGGCACCCAGCCAGAACACACCGAAGGTGTTAAGCAGTGAAGCGGTTTCGCTTCCTGATGGAAAGAACGCGTTTCCGATCGCACTGGCGTAGAACCCGAACAAGAAGAAATCGAACTGCTCGAGGAAGTTGCCGCTCGTGGCACGTAAGATGGCGCCAATGCGCGATTTGGCATTTGAGGCGTGCGCAATGGGCGCTGGTGACATGGCGAGTTTCCTCTCGATTTTGAAATGGCCGCTTCCGGAGAAAATCTCACCGCAGCCGCGTGCAGTTTCATGGCCGCGAATCGGCCATCAGGGCACTATCGACCAAGCCGTAAGCGCCTGACGTTTCCGGCATATTTTCGGCAATTGCCGCAACCCTCACAATTTTCGCTCGTCATTCCGCTCGTGCAGCAGGAGTGGCTCTCAAGCTACTGAACCCTGGGGCAATTCTCGGCGCCAAGGTTGGCGACAAGGCTGTTGTCTGTGGGGTGGCCGAAGTTCTCATCAAGCGTACCGATATGCAGTGAAAGGGGAAGGACGAGATCGGTGGCATACGAGCCGCAGCGAGGAGCTCCGTGAGATGTCGTGCTAGAACAGCTCGCGAGCCTGCGATTGGGGCCGAACCGCGCTATTATCTGACCCGATCTCCAGCGATGTCGATATGCTCAAAGTTAACCGGTGGTTCGCCGGAAAGGATTTTGTGAGCGCGCTGGCGATCAAGCGCGGCGCCGACGGCCATGCTTGGAAACAGCCACGTTGTCCTTCGAGCGAGGCGCGCCTCGTACTTCGAGGGGCGCTCCGGTTCGTATGTGGTCCAAACCCGGCGTCTCCGTAAACAGGGCCAAGAACAGGCACAAGCCTCGCGGTGGCATCGGGGCCAGGAGCTGGGCGGCACATCGTGATACGATCTGACCGCGGCTCGCGCATTCGGAATCTGACCACGACAACTGAGGTCGCATCACTTTGCCTTATTCGACGGTTACCGATTTCGCGAGATTTCGGGGTTGGTCGACGTCCGTGCCTATGAGGAGGGCCGTGTGGTAGGCCAGGAGCTGCACCGGAATCGCATAGACAATCGAGGTGAATGTCGCACCCATCTCCGGCAGCACAATGGTCGCGAGTGAATCCATGGACACGTCTGCGGCTCCCCTAGCGTCGGTTATCAAGATAATCTTGCCACCGCGTGCAGCGACCTCCTGCATGTTCGAGATGGTCTTTTCGAACGCCCGGTCGGAAGGAGCGATGACGATTACGGGAACACTCTCGTCGACCAAGGCGATCGGGCCGTGCTTGAGCTCCCCGGCCGCATAGCCCTCGGCGTGAATATAGGATATCTCCTTCAGCTTCAGTGCCCCTTCCATGGCCAGTGGAAACGAGGTGCCGCGACCAAGATATAGCACGTCACGCGATTTGGTGATGTCGCGTGCGAGCTTCTCGATCTGCGGCTCGTTGGCCAGCGCCGCTGAAACGAGCCGAGGAATTTCGATCAGCTCGCGTACCAGATCGATGCTGTCGCCCTCCGACAATTCACCGCGCGCATTGCCCGCGGCGACCGCAAGCGCCGCCAGGACGACGAGCTGGCATGTGAACGCCTTGGTCGAGGCAACGCCGATTTCGGGCCCCGCGAATGTCGGCAACACTGTCCCGCTTTCGCGCGCAATGGTCGAACTCAGTACGTTCACGATCGAGAGGGTATGCAGACCTTGCGATTTGGCGTAGCGGAGCGCGGCCAGGGTATCGGCGGTCTCGCCGGACTGCGAGATGAAGATCGCAAGATCTCCTTGGCGCATCGGTGCCTCACGATACCGAAATTCGGAGGCGACATCGAGCTCGACCGGAATACGAGCCAGCCGCTCGAACCAGTATTTGGCGATGTGGCCGGCGTAGCCGGCCGTACCGCAAGCCGTGACCGAGATATGTCCGATCTCATTGAAGTCGAACGGAAGCTCCTGCGGCAGTGCCACGCTCTCGCTGGCAATATCGACGTAATGCGCAAGCGTATTCCCGATCACCTCCGGCTGTTCGTGGATTTCCTTCGCCATGAAGTGGCGGTAGTTCGCTTTCTCGACGAGAGCCGACGACGCGCCAGAGTTCACCAGATCCCGGCGGACGACTGTGCCTTGTGCGTCGTAGACCACGCTGAAGTTGCGGTTGAGCACAGCCCAATCGCCATCCTCAAGGTAGGTGATCAAGTCGGTAAGGGGCGCGAGCGCGATAGCATCCGATCCGAGATACATTTCGCCTTCGCCATGCCCGATCGCCAGTGGTGAGCCCTTGCGCGCACCGATCATGAGGTCGTGTTGGCCCTTGAACAGGATTGCAAGCGCAAACGCGCCCACTAGCCGCGGCAGCGACGCTTTTACTGCCTCCTGCGGCGAGCAGCCATTCTTCAGATAAGAGTCGATGAGATGTGCCACCACCTCCGTGTCTGTTTCAGAGGCGAAACAGGCGCCATGCTGTTTCAGCTCCGCGCGCAGCTCCCGGAAATTCTCGATTATGCCGTTATGGACGACTGCAACATTGTCCGTTGCATGCGGATGAGCGTTGTGTTCGGTTGGCTTGCCATGAGTAGCCCAGCGCGTGTGCCCAATCCCGACATGGCCTGAAAGCGGATGGCAGCGAACACGTGTCTCAAGGTTTTTCAGCTTTCCCTCGGCGCGTCGAAGCTCGATGTGATTTCCTTTGAGCGTTCCGATGCCAGCTGAGTCGTAGCCGCGATATTCCAGTCGTTTAAGTGAATCGATGAGGCGATCCGCGACCGGACCGCGCCCCAAGATGCCTACAATTCCGCACATGGTAACCAGTTTACCTCAACTTCAAAACAGAGCGTCTCGCAAGACGCGCCTGACCAATTCGCTCGCTATTTATCGACCGGTGTAGTCGTGCCGGCCTTCCATCGCGCACGCGTCACTCGGCGTGCGCGAGCTCAAAGCAACACCGGAAACCCAATCGAAGTCGCCAGACGATCCGAAGCAACTTTCTGGGAATCGGACAATGAGCGCCGTCAGCAATTAACAGCTGCATGATTCTCTCCTTTGTCCGATTTGGCCGATACCGCTAAGAAGTCCTGATAGGTCTGCCGCATTCCATCTGTAAGCCATGTCCTCGCGCGCCAGCCGAGCTTTGCGAGGCGGCTGACGTCGAGCAGCTTGCGCGGCGTGCCGTCGGGGCGCGAGGTGTCGAAGGCGATCTCGCCGCTGTAGCCGACGATCTCTGCGACGACGCGCGCGAACTCGGCGATGGTGACGTCCTCGCCGGTGCCGATGTTGATCAGCTCTGCTCCCGAATAGGTCTTCATCAGGTACACGCAGGCGTCTGCCATGTCGTCGACATAGAGGAATTCGCGCCGTGGCGTGCCGGTGCCCCACACGGCAACGCTCTTGGCACCCGCGACCTTCGCCTCGTGGAAGCGCCGGATCAGCGCCGCGACGACATGGCTCAGTTCGGGATGATAATTGTCGCCGGGGCCGTAGAGATTGGTCGGCATTACGCTGATGAAGTCGCTGCCATACTGGCTGCGATAGGCCTCCACCATCTTGATCCCGGCGATTTTTGCAATTGCATAGGGCTCGTTGGTCAGTTCCAGCGGGCCCGTCAGGACCGCATCTTCTCGCAACGGCTGCGGCGCCAGTTTCGGATAGATGCAGGACGAGCCCAGAAACATTAGCTTCTCGGCGCCGTTCTGGTGCGCGGCCTGGATCACGTTAGCCGCGATCGCAATGTTCTCGTAGATGAATTCTGCACGCAGTGTGTTGTTGGCGGCGATGCCGCCGACCTTTGCCGCGGCGAGGAAGATCACCTGCGGCCGCGTTCTTGCGAACCAGTCGAACACCGCCGCCTGGTTGCACAGATCAACCTCGCGCCGGTCCACGGTGACGAGCTTGACGTCCTCCCGCGCCAGCCGGCGCGCAAGCGCGCTGCCGACCATGCCGCGATGGCCGGCTACGTAGACACTCTTGCCTGTCAGCTCAAACGGAGCGTTTGCCACTCGTCGCGTCCCGCTTTGCTACCGCCAGATCGCTCGCCATCATCTCCGCGACGAGCTCTGCAAAGCTCCGCTTCGGCCTCCAGCCGAGCACCTCGCGCGCCTTGCTGGCGTCGCCGACGAGGAGATCGACCTCGCTGGGCCGGAAATAGGTCGGATCGATCTTCACCACCGTCTTGCCGGTCTTGGTGTCGACCCCGGTCTCGTCAACGCCTTCCCCGCGCCACTCGATACGGCGGCCAACCTGCGCGAACGAGAGTTCGACCATCTCTCGCACCGAGTGCATCTCGCCGGTGGCGAGCACGAAATCGTCCGGCTTGTCGGCCTGCAGGATCTTGTGCATGCCCTCGACATAGTCGCGCGCGTGTCCCCAGTCGCGCTTGGCCGAGAGATTGCCGAGATAGAGCGTCTCTTCAAGCCCCACCTCGATGCGGGCGACAGCGCGCGTGATCTTGCGGGTCACAAACGTCTCGCCGCGGATCGGGCTCTCGTGATTGAACAGGATACCGTTGCTCGCGAACATGCCATAGGCTTCGCGGTAATTCACCGTGATCCAGTAGCCGTAGAGCTTTGCGACGCCGTAAGGCGAGCGCGGATAGAACGCCGTGGTCTCCTTCTGCGGGATCTCCTGGACGAGACCGTAGAGCTCCGAGGTCGAGGCCTGGTAGAACCGCGTCTCCTTCTCCATGCGGAGTATGCGGATCGCTTCCAGCAGGCGCAGGACGCCGATGCCGTCGGCATTGGCGGTGTATTCCGGGCTCTCGAAGCTGACGGCGACGTGGCTCTGGGCGGCGAGATTGTAGATCTCGGTCGGCCGGATCTGCTGCACCAGGCGGATCAGATTGCTCGAATCCGTCATATCGCCGTAGTGCATCAGGAACGGCACGTCGCCGACATGCGGATCCTGGTAGAGATGATCCACCCGCGCGGTGTTGAACGAGGACGAGCGCCGCTTGATGCCGTGCACGACATAGCCGAGCGACAGCAGATGTTCGGAAAGATAGGCGCCGTCCTGGCCGGTCACGCCGGTGATTAGAGCGACCCGCCGTTTGCTCTCTTGGCTTAACAAATGATTCCTCTGCGCAGGCTAATGTCGTCCCCGATCGACGACGTCAATCGCGGCTGGCTCTTCGAAATGCGGAAGCGTCACGCTCTCGAACTGCCGAAGTGTGGACCTCTACAGGTATTGCGTCGATTGCTCAACTGTACGGAGGTAAACCTCCCACCTCGAAAGAGTTTTGAAGGACTATACGAAAGTTTGTAGTCCGGCAGATTTCGTTCGGCCTTCGTCAGGCGCTTCTCTATTGCTTGAGTGCGCTCAATGAATTGCGGCGCAGTCAAAAGGTAAGCAGGCCGTTCGGCCGAGAAGCGTTCTGCAGTCTCTCCATGCTCAGCTCGCGCGTCGAGCCAAGAAGTGTCCCTCATTTCTTGTCCTTGCCTAGAAATTTCGAGTCTTGCTGTTCATCCAGTGCAACTGCGAGCAAGCCCGGCAAACAAAGCCTTGAAAGTTGTTCTCTGTCGCGCAGTCCGTATCATCGATCAATCTCGGGACGATCGTGTTGGTGGTCGGATAAGCATAGGTGAAGGCGCGCATATTGCAGTCCCACGGCAGAAACACGCGGGATGAGCTGATCGTGGAGGGAGCCGACTCGGGCTGTTTAAGCACGCGCCGCCTGCTCGAATGCGCCAAAAGGGGCGTGAGCTTAGAGGCGCGCCATCGAAATGGATCGCTGCCTTATCGGGTTTGAACGCCGCCGAGATCAATCTTCGATCGCTCGCGTGTCTAAACTTCCACATCATTTCCGTTCCGAGGCGATCACATGAGGTTTCCAATGCTCGTTCGTCGGGTGTTGAGGGGCTCGTTGCCTGCATCGGCGTTCGGCCCTGGGGCAATCGTCAGGCCTGCATCTCGAGCAGGCCCAGCTCGCGGAGCTAGCGGCAGCTCCCTTGCTGCCGCAATCCGCCGCTACCCATGCCGCGCGCTCGTCCCGGACTATTTATTGCCATTTAATCTGCTTTCATTCAAGGACGGGCGCGTCCGTCCGACCATGGCAAGACGTGCATTAGGACGTGGTGATAAGCGCACCATGATGACGGCTTTTGACGGAGTCCCGTCACAATCGGTTCCCCGCACATATACGCTCTTCCAGGATCGCCATTCTTGAAGCCAAGAATTGCCCGACATTGGCCCTCACAATGGTCGATGAGCAACACCGCGTTGGATCCATCGGGTCTTCTCACATCACCGCTCCGGGATAGCGCATCAATCTCGCGGTGGCTCGTTGGGCACTTGGCGCTCGCAACCGTATTTCGAAGCCTCCAATGCTGGATTCGTCCTTCTTACATCTGGGGAATCATGACTTCATGCGGGTTGGCGATTTGCGTCGACAGAACAGAAACAGCGTCCTTCGCACTCAGCGCGATTCCTCAGCCGCTTTGGCAGAACACCTCTCATGACACGCGATCGGCTTGCTCCGCTTTTGTCCACAGGAAGTCTAGGGCGACTGAAGATTGGTGCGACCTAGCAGGGGCACTCTACAACCTGACGCTACGTACGATTCAATCCCCTGCGGGGGTTATCGCGTGAATATCTCACGCCAGGAGCCAGCCGCGACAGGAGGAGGGCGGGAGGCGCTGCGCCAAAGCGGCTGGCTTTCGCTATTCGTCCTCCGCAATTGCGCAGCCAGGGTCTGCTCAAGTGTGCCGGCATAGCCACGCCGCGGCGGTGAGGCTGCTGGTCCTGGCAATGAGCGATCACGCGCGTCAATGAAGTTCTTGTAAGGTCCATGGAATAGGAGCGCGCTCGCCGGCCGAATCAAGCGTCCATGGCGAGGATGGTCTGTGGCATCTGTGCGAATTGGGGCCTCGTCTATCCGGCCGAGCTCTCCCGCTACGCTGTCTGGATGGGGCTGCTTCCCGGGAGTTATAGAGGCTGGCGTCGCTAGGCAGAATGGGAAACGAGGTCCATCGGCAGCGGTTATTCCGGTCAATGAGTGCAATTCCCGTCAAGGCACTGAGCAGTGACTTTGCCGTTCCAGACAAACTTTGGACGATGGACCTCGAAGGGCGCCGTCAGGTGCCGGCCGCGTCAGGTCAACGATCATTGCGGGTTCGATACATGTGGGGGGCCGTCATGCGTTGGAAGACGGCGCCCAAGCGGTGCTCAGCCCTGGTCCCGTTCAGAGCATCGCGGTTTAGGTCCGGATTGGTGCGTTTGCTACAATCGTCGCTGGTCTCCAACAACTCGCTATGGGCGCGTGCAACCCCAGAGCGGCCAGGGAAAAGGCGGAAAGTCTGCCGGCAATCAAACGGCTGTTGGAACGAGCGGCGCAGTGCCCATGCTCTCTGATCGCCGGGCAGGGCCTCGAAGGCGGCGCCGATCGGCGCTCCTCCCCATTCATCTTGAGGCGCGAGCGACTGTTAGGCCGGCATTCTCCAGTGCATCCAAGATCCTATCAGCAACCACCCGGGGATCGCGCTGGTCCTCTATGCTCACGCTACAGGCCAAGGTAGCTGCCATGATCGCGTGAGCCGTTTTGCGCTGGAGGCTGTCGTACTCGGCATACTCGCCGCAAGTATTGCAGGTGATCACTGGTCGGCCGGTCCAGGGATCGTGCATTGCGATCTCGCCCCAGTTATCTCTGTGACATTTCTGGCAGAGCATAATTAGAGAATTCCCTATGGTCTGAGCTCGCGCTACATGGTCGACAGTTGAACGACTGCTTGGCATCCAAAGCTGCAGAAGCCACTGCACTCTGGAGGCGCTGTTCCGTCCCGAAAGACACGACGGAGGACGGCTCGGAAACAATCCGCCCGAAAGGGCTGCGGCGTGAGCGAACACTTGATGCATCTCTGCCGAGAGCGGTGGCGATCACGCCGCCTCCGTGCTCTTCTGGAAACGCCGTTGAACGCAGAGCCCGAGCATCTGCAGAGATCTGCGGCGGCCGTTCAATGTACCGTTCGACATAGTGCCGCCCGTCAAAACCTCGCTACTCACTACGCGTGGATCATTGCCTTTGATGGCTGAAAGTACGACCAGAAATCCGCTCCGCTGAACGAGCTTGCGAGCCCATCTCGTCGCCTATCTCGATCACCTCGCGCCTAAAGTGTGGTGCCGTTGGTCGCGGCGCTTGCTCGCGTGATTCTGCATTGAGTTATCATCCTTTGGAGCAGCGCAGCCCTTCATGCCTTACGAGCGGTGTGCAGCCGTGTTCCGTTTGCTTCAAAACGCCGCATGACATGGTGTTCGTCGTCGGTCACCTAGCGCTGTCCATTTGCCGATAGCCGCAGCGGCTCGATGACAGATGGCCACTTCGGGCCACTTGGCTAACCCATTCGCCAGGTATGCGAGCTCTTGCTCGGTGAAACGCGCACTCCCGGTGAGGCGGCGCAGGACCTCCTGGGAGATCACGACTGCGACTTCGCGAGAGATGACCTCTTTCGGCCAGTGACTGAACGCACGCATGAGCTGAGCAAGCTCCTGCTCGCTAAAGTCACAAACCTGGTAAGTGCGGCGAAGAATCTCCTGCGCGATGGCTACCGTCGCATGGCGAGAGATCTCCTCTTGCCGCCATTTGCTGAAGCCGTTGGCGAGGATCGCCAGTCCTCGAAGCGTAAAATGAGAAAGCCGGTCGGTACGGCAGGCCCGAGAAAGGACCTCGTGCGCGATTGCAGTCTTAGCTTCGCGCAGCGGAACTTCCGTTGGCCATTTGCTGAAGCCGTTCAACAGAATAGCCAGTCCTTGCTGCGTAAAACCACCGAGCTGACCGGCCCGTCGGGCACGGTAAACGACCTCCCGGGCGAGCGCAGCCGTCGCGTCGCGAAGAGACAGCTGTTGTGGCCACTTGCTGAACCCATTGACGAGGTTCGCCAGTGCCTGTTCAGTAATGCAGGAGACGCCGTCGGCGCGGTCACAGCGGGCGAGCACTTCACCGGCAATTTCAATTGTGGCTTGGCGGCAGCTCGGCTCCTGCCGCCATTTGCTGAAACCGTTTACCAGCACCCCGAGTTCCTGGTAACGAAAATAAGAGAGGCGCTCGGCACCGCGAGCGTGACGGATGACTTGATCCGCGATCGCGACGCTCGCCGCGAGACAGGCAACCTCCGCCGTCCATTTGCTGAAGCCGTTTACCAGACTCGCCAACTCATGGTGATCGACGGAAAGCCCGCGACGAACGAGTTCTCCTGCAATCTTGGCCGTGGCTTGCCGAGGCGCGAGCTCGCCCGGCCACCTGCTGAATCCGTTTACGAGCTTAGCCAGACGCTGCTGACTGAAATCGGAGAGCTGATCGGAGCGGCGGAGAAGTTCGTTGCTGATTGCGATCGCTGCCTTGCGACAACTGGAATCTTCCGGCCGCTTGCTAAAGACGCTGATTAGATTCGCCAGCTGTTCCTGGGTAAAATCGGAGAGTCGATCGCTTCGGCGCACAAGCTCATCTGCGATGATCACAACTGCCGTGTGAAAGCGTTCCTCTGCTAGCCATTTTCCGACGCCGTTCACGAGCATTGATAGATGCCGCGGGGTGAGCGCAGAGAGGCGATCATCCGAACGCGTATGGCAAGAAATCTCAGTCGCGATCCTGAGAGCGGCTTCACGAACCGCCGGTTGATCCGGCCACTTGCTAAGGCCGCTTATCAGCAATGATAGGTGCTGGCCGGTTAGGTCCTGGAGCGGCTCGCTCTTGTCGCGGCAAACTTCAGCAATTCTGATCATGCCATCGCGGCAGTCGGAAGACGCAGGATGGCGGCCAAATGAACACGCAAAGAGCGAAAGTGATGTGAAGTCGACTTGTTCCATCAGTGCGTCATTAAGGCGGGAGAGCTGAGCCGCTAGAGCTTTGGAAAGATCGGTACCTGCCTGACCGCCAGACTGCCGGCTGAGCGCATCACATATTGTGGCGTATTTCGATGCTAGCTTGAGGCGGATGTCTTCCTCAAGTCGTGGAACAAATGCGATCTTGAACGCAGTCGCGGCCTTTCGCAGGAAGCGTGCGCGATTTGATCTCGTGAGTTGCTTGGAATCGTCGAATAGTGAAACTGAGAATGCGCGCACGTCCTGACAACGGCAAGCGTGGCTGATCGTTGCGAGAAGCTCATCGAGTGTGGCCATCGTTCGATTTGGTGGCTCTGAGTGCTCCGCGCGAACGTGCTGCTCGAAGCGGTGCCGGTCGAGTGAGACTGCTTGTCCAGGGCGCGTCATCTGTCGACCCTTCCCTGGCCAGGGTCTCGAACTGCAATCGGATCGCGACATTGCTTACGCAAGCTGACTCGAGTTCGGACAGGTAGCGCTGGCGCCCTCACCCCGTAATGTCTGCTGCACAGGCCAAGTGCGTTCCGTCTGCAAGCCGTCGCTCCCAAGCCATCGGCAGGCGATCGTGGACGCTCGCCCGCAAGAAGACCCTACAATCTGACGCTGCGTCCGATTCAAGCCATTTATGTCGAGAGCCGCGCATTTCGCGCAGAATTCTGCGTGAACGGCCGGTGAAGCCAGATCTCGTCCATCTTGCTCCGTTCGCGTGGCCTTTCCAATCGGCCTCCTCAACCGAGGGATTGCAGTGAAGCTTACTCGCCGCGCTTACGTTTCGCCCAGCGGCTTGTCGCATGTCGGACATTAACAAAGCGAGTGACAGCGCTAACGGCAAATGAGGTGCTTTTGTGAAAGCCAGCCTACGGGATCTTACGTAGGGCCCGTGTCGCATTTTCTTGATCTAAACATTGCATCCTCTTTTGCATGAAGCAGAAAAATCTATTCTCAGACGCCAAACATTGGCGAGGCCGTGCGGAAGCGACCCGACTAAAAGCGGAGTCGATCGAGGACGACACATCTAGATGCAGGCTCCTCAAGGTCGCTGAGGAATATGACAAGCTGGCTCGCCTCGCGGAGGGGCGGCAAAGAAGCGAGCTTGACGGGCAGTTCTGATCGCTACCGGAGCGAACTGTGACTGCGGCCACCGAAGTCTCGCCGTGTTGGAGCTCGAGGCCCTCTAGGGCTGAACTGCGAAACTTCGTCACGCGTTCCCTGGCCGTGGATCCATTGTGACCGGCCACATAGATGACGCATTGACGGTGTCTCAGGCGGTAAGCCGGCTAACCGCTCGACATGAAAAGGACTGAGATGAAAGCCCACCGTCAGATCGTCGCAAGAGCAAAGCCTCTCGTTGACGAGCTGGCGATACATTGGCGTCGCGTTGCATCATGTGCTGAAGCCGATGACGTTTGTTTGGTGCCAAACTAGCCGGTTCGCCGGATCATGCCGCGCCAAATGGCCTCCGCCGCCATTGTTGATCTAAGGCATTTCAGTCGGTTCTGGCATCAAGCACGGTTAGCCCAACGCCATACCTTGCGGACTTGTTTAGGCGAAGGGGCGGCAGCAGCTCCTGCAGGCCCGGCTTGCCGCGACAACCATCGTAGATGTCTGTGCCGATTGTCTGCATGAGGCAAGTTCGCAACGAAGGCACGAATGACGAGAAAATCCAAGGAAAGATTCAGATGTCGAAAGATAAACTGCAGGAGAAACTCTCCGCTGGACGATCCGGACAAAGCCGATGTTCGTCTTCCAACTAAGTTTGGTGCAGATGGTCCGCAGTAGTTGGGATTGCCCATGCCGGCGCGGCGGCCGGTCAATGTATGAGTCGGACAACACGAGTGGTGCCGGATTCGACCCTATCGGTCAAAAGAGGGAGGAGGTGTGAGGAAGCAAATTGTAGAAAGGCTCGAAGCGGGACGCGTGCGCGATGGCCGGTTCGCCACCGCACCCGGATCTGGTCCTTCCGGTCTCTTCTTCGTGCAGGGGCCTTGTGGCTGCCAGCTCAAGATCATCGGCTTCGTTCATCCGGGATGGGAGCATGTCTCTGTGTCGACGCCTCGGCGATCTCCAAATTGGGAGGAGATGTGTCTCGCCAAAGATCTGTTTTGGCATCAGGAGGAATGCGTGATGCAGCTGCATCCTCCTCAGTCACAGTATGTGAACAACAGTCGCTATTGCCTGCATCTCTGGAGGCCGACCCGTCAGGTCATTCCGATGCCTCCGTCAGCCTTCGTGGGCATCGTCGGGCTGGGGCCGTCTGAAGCGGCAATTCTGTTTGCGCAGATGAGTGCCATGTCTTAACGGACCCGGCCGCATCGATGCCAAGTCGAGCGGCGGCACGTAATCGAGAGCGCAGTGGCGCTGGAGCCTAGGCGGCCACAGGCCCGCCAAGGGCCCGCGGGCACCACTCTGCGCACCAAAGGCCGCTGCGCTTCTCAAAGCGGCAAGGCACGCCGCAGAATCGGCTCGTCTATTGTGCGCAATATGACGCGCATAACAACGCCAGCGAGGAATCGGCCAGGTGACGAATTAGAGCGGATCGGTCGATCCGGTACACATTGCGGGCGGCCAAATCCTCGCATCAGTAAAGGACATACGGGGCGCAACTACGTACGCATCGGCTAGTGACCTGGGTGAGACGCGTCGGGCAGCGTTGTTGCGCGTGCCTCGATGCTGCGATCAAATCCTGGAAGGCGGGCCGGCTATTAGCCTGATATGCGCGCGATGGCCCGCGTAACTCGGCGATATTTCTCCTTCAATACCGGGCAAGAGTGCGTTTCCGGAGCTGCGCATGTGGGTGTTGCTTGTATCCAGTGGACTGAAGGCGGCTCGCTTGATGGATCGGTCTGACGTGGTCTCCGCCGCGCAACGGGCCAAGGCCGCAGGGGCGACCCGCTTCTGCGTGGCCGCGGCCTGGCGCAATCAAGGACCGCGACCTCGATCAGGTCTGCGATATGATTGCCGCCGTTAAAGATTGTGGCATGGAGACGTGCGTAATGCTCGGCATGCTCACGCCAAAGCACGCCGCACGGCTCGCCGACGCCGGCCTCGATTTCTACAATCACAACGTGGACACCTCGCCTGAGTTCTACCGCAGCATCAACACGACCCGGACCTTGCAAGAGCCAATCGACACTCTTACGCCCGTGCGCCAGGCGGGCATCAAAATCTGCTGCGGCGGAATTATTGGCATCGGTGACGACGCCGAGGACCGTCTCAGCATGCTGCTACTGCTCGCCAATCTTCCGAACCATCCGGAAAGCATCCGGATCAAGCTCTGGAACGAGGTGAATGGCGTGCCGGTGAGGTTCACGGCGGAGCGTCCCGATCCGATTGCACTGGTGCGCCTGGTGGCGACCGCGCGGATCATGATACCCAACAGCGTCATACGGTTGGCCGCCGGGCGTGAGTACATGACTGATGAACTCCAGGCCCTATGCTTCTTGGCTGGTGCGAATTCCATCTTTGTCGGCGATGTGTTGCTGACGACCAAAAATCCGCAAGTTGACCGGGATGCAAGTGTGCTAGCCCGGCTCGGTATTATGTCTGACCCGCTTAAGTCATCCAGAACAATGGGCGTGGCGCGCGCAAGCCATCAGCGTAGGTAAAGAAATGCAGATTGTCCTGATTGAAGGGAACGATTCATTGCACCTCGTCACTGAATCCGACCTGCACTATGAAGGCTCGATCTCGATTGATCGCGCGCTGCTGGACGCGGCCGGTATCCGATTAACGTTCGCGTCGAACTGTACAACCTCGAGACGGGAACACTCTTTGCAACGTTTGTGACCGAAGCGCCACAAGGGTCCGGCACCGTAGACGTAAACGGTGCGGCGGCGCGACTGGCGATGCCCGCAGATAAGATAAGTATTGTTGCATACGCGTCACTTGACGAGGAGGATGCGAGCATCTTCAGGCCGCGCATTGTGCCGGCTGATCGAGAAGATCCCATCCTGCAAGTTTGAACCCACAAGCCAACGCGGGAAGACCCTGTCCGGCCAGTTGGGAGTTTTGCGGCGTCCATCGTTGCTCAGCGAGTGATGAATGAATTCCGTCATTGCGGGTATGTTGCTGTGCTGACAAGGCTGTCGCAACAAGACGACCTGCTCGTCCTTGATTCGCCGGTTCACGCCAGTATTCATGAAGGAGCGCGAACGGGCCGAGCAGCGTTTCGAATCAGTGCCCATAACAATCCGCAGGCTATCGAAAGCGGCAATTTGCGACTGGCGCCCGGCCGCAGGAGCCGGGCGGGTCTGGATCGTAGTCGAGAGCCTCTACAGCATGGATGGCGAAGTCGCACCGCTTGGAGACCTGCTCGGGATCGCGCACCTGCACGACGCGTTCATGTTTGTCGACGAAGCTCATGCAACGGGCGTTTACGGCGAGCAAGGACGAGGGCTCACGGCGGCCTATGAAGGACGCGAGAATCTCCTCGTTGTTCATACCTGCGGTAAGGCGTTGGGAACTTCCGGCGCGCTTGTCACCGCCACTGGCGTGCTGCGCACGATCAATCGCTGTCGCCCGTTCATCTTCGCGACCGCTCGGTCGCTGTTGATGGCGGTGGCCGTGCGGGAGTCTCTCTTGATCCTGCAGGAGGAGCCGGAGCGAAGAACGGTTGACGAAGCTGGTCGCGTTCTTGCATCGGGAGATGGCTGTGCGAGGCGAGAGAAGTCCTTCGAATTCGCAGATCCTGCCCTATATCGTTGGCGAGAATCGTTTTGAAGGGGAGGCCGATAGCCAGCTGGTTGCACGGCTGAGCGGTCTTCCGGCCGATCGGATCGTTCCGGAGCGTTACCGCCTTAAAATACCCGCTTCCCCGCATCATTCGGCCGAGATAGACGGAATTCGCATCGACCCCGGATTCGCTCATCGGGCCGCAGGCCGGGGAGCGACCGCTCGTCATCGAAGGCGCCGGCGGGCTGATGGTGCCGCTGAACCGTAGCCCACTCTACATCGACATCTTCGAGCGGTGGCGGCTTCCCGTCGTGCTCCGCGCCCGCACGCTACTCGGGACCATCAATCACTCCCTGCTGCCGATTGAGGCCTTGCGAAAGCGCCAGATCGACATTCTTGGGATCGCATTATCGGGGGAAAGAAATGCTGAAACTGAAAGCGCAATTTGTGACATCGCGCGGGTGCGTTGGTTAGGCCGGCTGCCCTGGATTTCTCCTCTGACGGCAGACAGCCTACGGGTCGTCTTCAAAGACTCGTTCATTTCCAGCGACTTCCAGCCATGAAGCCAAACAACAGGTGGCCAATCTGGCATCCATTCGAGCAGCATGCGCTTCACAAGAGATGACCAAGGTTGTGCGTAGCGACGGTGCTTATCTCCACACTGCGGATGATCATCGAATCATAGATGCAGTCGCATCCTGGTGGGGTGTCACTCACGGCCATTGCCATCCGCAGATCGTGAGCGCGATTCACAAATAGGCCGGCAATTGAAGCGAGTCATTTTCGCCGGCTACACGCATGATCCGGCCGAGGAGGTCGCTCGGCTCCTTTTGAAACTCATAACCCAAGGCTTGGACCATGTGTTCTACTCGGACAGTGGCTCAGCCGCTTGAAGTCGCCCTTGAACATGGCACTCGGCTATTGGCACAATAGAGGCAAACAGGGAACACGCATCGTTGTCAAGCACTCCTATCGCGGCGACACGTTCGGCGCGATGTCGATTGGTGCCCGCGGTGTCTTCAACGCGGCGTACGGACCGCTCCTGTTCGACCTGACCTCAATGCCATTCCCTGCGAGCGGTCGTGAGCAGGCAACGCTTGATGCGCTTGAATCAGCATGTCGGCACGAAAATCGCGCAGCCCTTATTGTCGAGCCTGGTGTTGAGGCAGGCGGAATGCTGAGGTACCCAACTTGGGTGCTAAGTGAGATGAAGCGGATCTGCGAGGCGTCGGACGTCCTGTTCATTGCCGATGAGGTCATGACGGGCTGGAGCCGCACCGGAACAATCTCGCCTGTGAGCAGGCCAATGTTGTGCCAGATCGAGCGTGCTATTCAAGGGCCTCACGGGAGGGGCGCTGCCGCTCGCTGTGACACTGTGCTGGCCAGGGATTTTCGATGCCCATTACTCGAAAGACCGTACGCACAATCCTTCACTCGAGTTCGTCCACGGCAAATCCGCTGGCCTGTGCCGCCGCCAAGGCTAACCTGGAACTGTGGAAAGACAGGTCAGACGCATTGCTGCGCTCGCAACCATGCAAGAGCAGGCAATTGAACCATTCCGCGGCGATCGGCGCTTTGCAAACGTTCGCCGTAGCGGCGCCGTCACAGTGCACTCGATCTGAAGACGAAGGATACCGGCCATTGGCAGGCGTCGGCCCGAAGCTTCACGCCTTCTTTAAAATGCGCAATCTCTTGCTGCAGTAATACGATCTATGTGATGCCGCCATATTGTGTAACACCAGGAGACCTGCACGAAATATATGCGGGCGTCTATGACGCTGCCGATGCGCTGGCCTGAAGACGCGCGCGGCTCCGCAAGACTAGGGAGTCTGAGTTGTCGTCGGCTTCCGGAACGAGTTGAGAGTGCCTTGCCATAAGGTGCCGAAATGGACGATGGTTACTCGCATGTTACGTTACTCTATGCCGACCGGCTCGGCCGGTGGACGCCGACGCCGCCCGATCGGGCTTCGAACGCTATTCCGGCGGCAGCATAAGGCGATGCCATCGCAACATCCTGCCGTACTCGGACGATCAAATGCATACAGCTAGTTCATTGCGGGTTTGGCTCGCGGGAGACCTGACCGCGGTGGCATTCCAAGGACGAGCTGAGACAGATATGGAACGCCGCGAACAGTCGAGCGGACCACTAGCGCGATCGCAACAATTGCCGCCCCGAGCAGACCCGCGATGATCAACTGGCTCGTGAGATCCCAAAGTTCTCCGAGCTGTATGAAATCCATTAGACGGAACACGGTACCCTGGACAAGGTAGAGCAGCAGCGTGGTCTGGCCCAACTCCATAGCTATAAAGCGGGCGATTCGGGTTGAGTGGCTAAAGCGCCAGCATTGCAGCAAGAGTCCGATGGCGATTGCTGAGGCAGCTGCAGCGCCAACAAACATCAGAAGCACGTCTTTGGCCGACCGAAAATCGTGAATTAGTCCAAGATTATTGTAGACATAAGTGTCCTTGCCCCAGGCTACAAAACATACGCAAGTCAAGACCGAGAGAAATAAAATCAAGAGCGGCTTGTGAGATCGCGATGTAGTCGTCCATCGTTCGCTCGATTGAGCAAACAAGAATCCCAAGCAGAAGAACGGGTAAGTGAACCTGATCAAGGGTGATATGGAGAACGTCAGAGGAACGAGTGCAATCAGTATCGCTGAGCCAGATATGACCAACGATCGGTGGCTCAGCCTGGTGAGTATCTTGATGAGAAGGTAAGAAACAAACGTGGCCCAGATGAACCAGTATGTGCCGGCAAGATCGTCTACAAATTCCAAAAGTCCGGTAGTTAGGCTGGTCGCGCGCCACAATGCCGCTGACTTAGCTGTCTCCATGAGCGCCCACCAAAACAGCATGGGCAGTAAGAGCTGCGTCGCACGGGCGATGGCGGCCTGAGTGAACGACTTCTGCAGCAACGATCGAGAAGAAAGATAGCCGCTTATCGCCATAAAGAGTGGCATGTGAAACATATAGATTGCTTTGTAGTACGGCGAATACCAAAAGCCGCCGTCTCGATAGATGACATACTGGATCAGGTGCCCAACGATTACCAAGACAATGAGCGCACCTTTCGCGAAATCTAAGCTCAGATCTCGATCGCTTGCCCCGGTCGTGCGCGAGCTCGGGGCCATTATTCCAGTCACGCGTTGCAATCTATCAAACATCTAGATATCTGTTGTTGATGAGCCGGCGGCCCGTTGTCCGCTTCTTCTGCCTCATTTTTGGTTGAGACGAAAGGTGATGGTGGGAGTTTTTGGAAGGGCAACAAGCTCAACTGGTTAGGCCTTGAGGAACTAGCCGTGGGCCGAGCATCTCTGTACGCCTCAGCAAACTGTGCGGGAGAGAGCCGATATTTGGTTTGAGACGCTGGGCTGGCAGTGCGGGCACGGCATGCTAGTTGCAGACGCGGCTCTGGGAGGAAGACTGTCGCACTCAGTCTCCCGCTCAGCCCGACGCATCTCGGACCCGGCAGATGCGTCGGGCTTCTTCGGTTCGCCCAGCATAGTCGACATTTGGTCCCGTCGACGCCGGGGTGATCAAGCTAACGGGGCGTCTGATAGCTGAACTCGATCACGCCAACTTGGGCTATGGCATCGGGCTGGGGGGCACACGGATATCGGTGCTCCGAGTTGTGGAGCAAAAGCCGAGGACCAACGCTTTTTGAATTGAGCTGCTCGTTCGGCTTCGTGCAACTCACGCCTGAACCGCGCTTGCCGTGACGACTTTTGTCGTAAAGCCGCCGCCGCAGTGATTGCTGCCGCACTTATGGTGTAAACGGCTCGGCTGGATCGCAGCTGCGGAATGTCTACGGTCCTGACAAAGTCCGCACCCGTGTGATGGACACGTGCTCATGAAGGCCAGGCGTGAAACGGGCTGCGCGTGTGGAGTACCATCTCTAGCTGAAGCTCGTCGCTTATGTGCATCCGGGGGAGGCCTGGTTGATCGTACTTGGGCGGATGACCAACTGCGTTCGAGCAACATGACCTAATGCTGCAAGGAGGCCAGATCTAACGCAGGAGTGCGTGAAAGAGCACGGTCAGATGCGCGTGCGCGACGTCGCCGAGGCAGGCTTCTCGATCAATATCAGCTGAGCTTGGCGTGGGGATGAGGCGGTAGATCGCAGCCTGGCGGACTCTCCTCACTTGTGGACTGGCGTAGATGCGATCGTCATTCAATAACTCGTCGCGCAGCACTTTGAAGGCCTACTACACCATTCGACTCCGCTCCGCCAACGAGGTCGCCTTCGGCGGACCTAGGGGGCTCCACACTCACGTGTTGCGGACCAAGCAGGGAGCAAGGCGTTCTTCGCGCACCAGCGACTCAGCGGATCACAAACAGCGCTGGCGTTCAGGCGTTAGCTCCACATTATTGCCTCACAACCCCTGACCGTTTCGGCGCGAAGCAAGGACCCACGCCAGTGTCGTTGGCGGCGATGCTGTCGCTAGGACCAGTGTCTCTCGTGTGCCGGCAAGTTAGCTTGGTCGGGCCAACTTCAAAGTTTCAGTCAATGATTCCTCGAATATATCGAGCCCTTGTCCCAACGTTTCTTCGGCGATCGTAAGTGCAGGCAGGAACTTGACAACCTGATCCGTCGGTCCGCATCGCTCGATAATCAATCCCTTCACAAATGCTCTCCGTGACGTCGCCTCTGCGATCTCGCTCGTTTTGCAATCGAAGCCGCATACCATGCCGCGTCCACGAACGGCAAACTCGTTTCCGTGCTGATGCGCGATAGCATCGAGTCGACGCCGCATAAATGCACCCAAGCGTTGGATCTGTTGCGAGAACGTCTGGTTGCGCCAATACAGATCCAATGCCGCCTTGCCAGAAACGAGTGCAAGGTTGTTTCCGCGAAATGTTCCCGTGTGCTCGCCTGGTTCCCATGCGTCGATCGCTTCCTTGATCAAGAGCATCGACAATGGCAAGCCGTAACCACTCAGCGATTTCGACATCACAACAATGTCTGGCGACAATGCAGCGAACTCGAAGCTGAAGAACTCACCTGTGCGACCACAGCCCATTTGGATATCGTCAACTATGAAAATAGCTCCGACCTCTTTTGCCAAAGCCTGCATCGACTGCAGCCATTCCTTGCCGGCGACGTTAATGCCTCCCTCTCCTTGCACGGTTTCGACGAGAATGGCGGCTGGAAGATCAGTACCACTGCTCTCGTCCATTAACACCTTTCGAACGTAATCCGCCGGACTGTACGAGGAGCCAAGATACCCATCATAGGGCATGAAAGTTGTGCCGGATAAGGGAATCCCGCTGGCTTTACGGTAAAAGCGGTTACCGCTCGCGGCTGTGGCTCCCAAGCTTTGGCCGTGATATCCGTTCGTGAAAGAAATGACGTTGTGACGCCCTGTGATTTTACGCGAGAGCTTTAGAGCTGCTTCAACGGCGTTAGCTCCTGTAGGCCCGGTGAATTGAAAGCGATAGGAAAGATTCCGTTCCCGAAGAATAACAGAGCTAAAGGTCTCCATGAATTCGACTTTTGCTGGAGTGGCCATGTCCAAGCCGTGGACGACCCCGTCCGACTCCAGATAGTCGCTGATTGCTGCTTTGATCTGCTGATTGTTGTGGCCATAGTTTAGCGTTCCAGCGCCAGACAGAAAGTCTATGACCTTTCGGCCGCCCTCTGTGAACATAATTGAACCGCGCGCCCCATTGAAGACAGCAGGAAAGGAACGTGAGTACGCACGCACATTGGACTCTAGCGTTTCAATTGTCTTCATTCGGCTCCCCTGTGTACTCCAACCATGCGGTCGTCGCGTCGACCAGACAATCTGCCCGATGAAACAACGCGGGCCAACATCGTGCAGGACTGGCAGGCCATGACCGCGGGTTCCTCGCCTCTCGGCATCGTTTGGGTTGCGCGTAGCGCATCTAAAAATCAGCTCCAACGGGTTACCTGAGAACCAGGCGGAACAAAGCTACCATCTCTAGTAGCTTCGTCCCCATCCAGCGACGGCCCCCGTGTTAAGTCATCTTTCGCGAACAGGTTTACCTAGCCGCGCGGGAAGACGTTGCGCATGCGTGCGGTACCTTGCGTCAGGATACCGCGAGCCGGAAGCGACATGCTCAGGCCACGGTCTCAGGGACTAGAAGGACACGCCCGCCGCCCGACCGGTTTTGGCCTTGCGCTTGGTCGACACAATCGCCGGGCAGTCGTCGGCGTGGATGCGTTCGGAAGCAAAGGCATGGCTTCAGATCGAATCTGCCAGCGGCACTTGTGTTGCCATTCCAACGGATGCGTAAGCTTCCGGTGCTTCAGTCCGAAGAGTTGCTGGGATCGAACCGAATTTAGCGGATCTGGCGGTGCAAACCGTTCGATCCGCCAACATTCGATCTGCCAACATACGTCTTTGCGGCTTCTCGGAATTCCGCAGCGAACGTCTTGACAAACTCCGTGATGTTGGCCGCGATCGCCGCCTCCTTTTCCCCCCAACTCGGCGGCCGGACCCGTGGCGCTTTCGCGCCGAACTCAGCAATGGTTGTCGCACTCAAGATCGCGCGCTCCTGGGTTAACGCGACGAGCGCTTCGGCCTCGTCGGATTACGCGATCATACGAGAGGCATGTTGTCAGGGGCCCGAACTAGCAAGTGCTTCAACCAGACGTCGAAAGTGCGACAACAGCGACAGGAGTACGGCTACATGGAAAGGTGATGGTCGCCACTGGCACGGGGTAAGCACGAGCAATCGCGCGTTGATCGACATCGTGAGCGCCGCGCGGGCGCGGCTTGGTCCAGATTGCTTGCCCCGCTTTCAGGCGTTTGTTCCGGGACGGTGCTCGCGGAGTACTTCATCGACGCAGGCCATCAACTCCAGAGCGGGAAACGGTTTAGCGAAAAAGCCGGTCACGCCGGCGCTCAAAGCGCGGGCTCGCGTGCGATCATCCGCGAAGGCAGTAATCAAAATGAATGGCGCAGCGTGGCCTTGGGCCCGCATCTGTTCTAAAAGTTCAAAGCCGCTCATCGTGGGCATCTGCACGTCTGCAATTACACAGGACGTGCCGTTCAATTGAGACGACTCAAGGAATTCCTCAGCCGAAGCAAACGTATGAACGATGTGGCCCTGTGATTTCAAGAGGTTGTTCAGCGCGAGACGAATTGAAGGATCATCGTCGACAACGGAAATAGTGTTAGACAAGACCACCCGTCCTGGTTGGGCGAAGGCACTGGCCGAAGCATGGCGGCCAGCTGAAGGGTGCGCGTGTACGAAGAAATTGTAAAATCATACTTAGGTTTGTACTCTGAAACGGTCGGTCCCAATTCCCAGCCTCTCCGCCATTCTAATCAAATCGGCTAGTGATCGAGCACCCATCTTCTTCATCACGTGCCCCCGGTAGATTTTGACTGTAATCTCGGCAAGCCCGAGTTCCGCGGCTACCTGTTTGTTCAAGAGGCCCGTAGCGACCAGTCTCAAGACATCCTGCTCTCGTGGACTTAGAGCCTCGAACAAGGACTGCAGCTTCGTGACAACCTTGTCTATAGCTCGTCTCTTGCGATCCTGTTCGATCGCTGCGACCACTCCATCGAGCAATTCCTGATCGCGAAACGGCTTGCCGAGAAAATCGATTGCTCCATTCTTCATCGCTTTGACGGTCATCGGAATATCGCCATGAGCGGTGATGAAAATAATGGGAATGTGAACCTTCAGTTTGGCTAATTCAATCTGGAGCTCCAGCCCGCTCAAGCCCGGCAGTCTGATATCAAGCACAAGGCAGCTGGGAACATCAGGAAGCTCGCTCTGGAGCAGTTCCTGGGCCGATCCGAAAGCGACAACGTCTAGACCGATCGAACGAAACAGGTTTACGAGCGATTCGCGCATTGAGAGGTCGTCGTCGACGACCAACACGCTCGGTCTCACCTCCGGCCCTTCGACAGTTGCGGCTTGCTTCCGCGGTTCAGAGCGCTTGGTCACGATAAAAGCCTCACTTTGCAATCGTGGTAGAAGTTCCGTGGAGCCACGACCAAAGGTTGCTCGTGGCGGCCTTCTCAGGAGCTTTCGCGCAGTGCAAATCTCTGAGATCTTCCAGGTATGCGAACGGCCAGCCGTTTGCGTGCGTAAGACATTATCACGAAAGTCTAGCAAAAAGGGCCCGAGTGGTCGAGAACTGGCTTCCGTCTGTCCGCCGTCCCGTCGGAACGGCCCGGCGGCATTGATCAAATCAATCAGCAGCCAAGTTGAGGCGCTCGCTCTAGCTGGCGGCGGATGCCGCTTGGCAGGGCGCATGAGGCGTCGGCGGACTCTCGTTAAGCGGCCGGATCAAAATGCCCGCCGCCTCGGTAGCTGCACGCGGGGGCGCGAGCTGAGCGAATTGGGGCCAATGTGCCTGTGCATGCGCCGATCCCGCCGGCGTTGTTGAGATCGGCATGAGGCGTAGACTATCGCACCCGCAGTAAAGAAAATGGACATCAGAACGAGTAGCAGCGGCATCAGCACATAAATTCTTTTTTGCGTCGTCAGAGCGCCTGTGAGTTGCGTCTTTAGCGAGCTTGGGAAAGCACCTTGCATCGGTTTCGTACAACCTGACGCATGGTGCGATTCAAGTCCTTTCGGTCGTGCTTTGTAGGAAATGTAATCATCCCGAGCTGCGGGGGCGCCCACGTTCGTGCGTCCTGCCGATTGCTTCGCTGCTCGTATCCGAAGATGATGTGTGTAATTCAAATGGAGAGGGCGCATTCGCGGGATTGGCGGGCACCATAGGTGCGTATCGAGCACGCTGATTCGAAGCTTAGCTCCTCAATGCCGCAGTATAGGGCTGAAACTGGCTCGATCGGTCCGCTTGGAGCAGCCGCCAACCGCCCACTAGCTCATCAATCTTCCGACGCAACTCATTAAGGCGGCCCGGCGCACTCCTTTGAGAAGAAGTGTGCCGGGTTCGCCCCACATCGCCAGTACATCCGTGGTGATGGTGTCCCAGATGATGTGACCCGCGTGGCAAAACTGAGACTCGTTTAGCAGCCAAAGTAGATGGTGACTCCCTGCTACTTCACACAGACGGGAAAGGCTTGAATCGTACGTAGGGTCACGTTGTACATGTCTTGTAGATTGATCGAGTTAGCATCTCTCGAGCCGACTAGGTGGAGTTCGTAGTTGGCAAGTTAGATCTGTCGCAGCGCGACTGGGACGAGAAGGCGTTCCGCTGTTCTCCAGTGGCTGGGATCTCCAGTCGGAGGGTTTCGGAAGCTTCATGCGGTGTTTGGAGTCGTCCGTTGGCCTGCGTCCTGGCCCCGGGTGGTCGAGCGTGAACGAGATCGTCTTAACGGCCCACTGTCATGCTGACATTGCGGGGTTGTTCGCCAATCCAAGGCTGGTGGCCGGCCTTGGTCAGGGCAAGGAACACGTCGTTCAGGATCGCAGCCGTCTCCGTTCGAAAGGGCTATCGAAGAAGGGCTCGCTGGAACCCAGCTTGTAAGGAGCGTCGCTGGGTTTTAGGCAGCGCACCCATCTTCGTCGAGGAGATGACGGATCAAAGTATGTGCCGATCCGAGATTGCCCACAAAGCGAACCTTGTGCTCTCCTCATCCGAAGCCGGTGAACGCGCATTGCAGAACACCATTCGTCGGCGCAATCGACTTTCAGTACGATCCGTCCTGGCTTGCCTGGGAGCATGCGCTGCCCGTGTCGCTATCTCTGCTCTGCGTGAGGGACCGCTATATCGGTGCCGCTGTCGTCGCCGTTTCCGACAATCTCCTGCCCGACAGCATGCCCATCCGCCATCGTATGGCGGAGCGAGTCCACGCTCAGGGCATCGACGCTTACGACCTACTCACTGGTGCGGACGGGACTGCGTCGGCCCATTGCAATTCCTGCCGGACGGCATCGAACCCGGGCGCTGCCGGGGCTGTTGACGGCAGACCCGTTGACGACGAGAATCGCCCGGCTTCTCGGCGACCTTTGCATCGGCTCTCCTTGAGCTTGGTGAGGACGAGGACTTTCGGATCTCGATCGCCGGCGCCCAGGAAAAGACCGCGCGCTTGTTCTGGAAAGGGCGTTGGTACAAGCCGCTGGCGACTACAGCCACGACGCACATTCTCAAACCGCGGATTGACCGACTACCGAACGGCCTCAATCTTTCCTACAGCGTCGAGAATGAGTTCTTCTGCCAGCTGACAGCAGCTCTCGGACTTCCGAGCGCCGCCATCGCGATCGAGGAGTTTGAAGGCAACCGTGTGCTCGTGGTTGAGAGGTTCGATCGCCGCTGGACCGGCGACAACCGTCCCCTACATTTGCCTCAAGAGGATTGCTGCCAGGCTTTGTCCGTGCCGCCGCCTTGAAATCCGAATCAGAGGGCGGCCCGGTATTCCAGCTATCTTTAACCTGCCAAAGGGAAGAGATGAAGCGGAAGCAGATCAAAGGACGTTTTCGTGGCAACCCAGCGGCACCACGCAGTTTCGGGCGCTCCAGCCGGGCGAGTTGTTCCTCTTCAAAGTAGACGTGCCAAACAACTTCATTGTTAGTGGCGGCATTTTCGGCCACACGTCAATCGAGCCGCTGTCCTTGGCGTGGGAAGCCTTCGGCTTGAGTCGCTCTATCGCGAAGGACTCCTTCCGCGCCGGCGCGCTGCGTAGTCCGGAGCCGCCGCCCGGGCTCGAGCTGCGCGCAGGGCTGCGCTCGATCGACACGATCGGGCTCTAACATACAGCGTGCGTCCGTTATATTGTGCTTGCTGCGGGCTCTCTTTGGCGGCCATGATCCGGACCCTGCAGCGAATTTTGTGAAGTTCCTTCACAATGGCGCCTCTTATGTGTCAGATTTGGCGCGCGTCTTCTTAGTCTGGTCAGGCAAATGCCGCGCGCCCCTCCCAGCCGAAATGTGTTCGGCTCAAATCTCGACAACGACATCCAGCCCCTGTGGAGGGACGGAGGTCGTGTGTTCTGCCGTGCGTGGCGGCAAATCAACGGCAGCAAGGCTGTCGTGCTTCTCGTGCGGCCCACCGGGGAACACCCCGCCACGATCGAGTGCCTCGCCCACGAGTATGAGCTGAGAGAGGAGCTAGATGAGGCATGGGCGGTGCGGCCTCTGGAACTCATCCGGGAAGCTGGTCGTACCATGCTGGTCCTGGAGGATCCATGCGGCGAGCCGCTGCTAAACTTAGTTGGAGTCGGCATGGAGCCTCAGCGCTTCCTGCGCCTTGCTATTGGTGTCACGAGGTCCGTGGGCAAGCTCCACCGCCGCGGCTTAATCCACAAGGACCTGAAACCCGGTCACATTCTGGTCAATTGTCCTGACGAACAAGTGCGACTCACCGGATTCGGGCTGGCGTCCCGGCTTTCCCGCGAGCGGGTGCCGCTTGAGCCTGCCGAGTTCATCGCCGGCTCGCTGCCCTACATGGCGCCCGAGCAGACCGGACGAATGAATCGCTCGGTCGACTCTCGCAGTGATCTCTATTCACTTGGGGTGATATTCTACCAGATGCTGACCGGCGCGCTGCCGTTCACGGGCTCAGACCCGTTGGAGTGGATTCATTGTCATATTGCAAGAAAAGCAACACCGCCCCTCGAGAAATCGCAAAATGTCCCGGAGCCAATCTCTCACATTGCGATGAAACTCCTCGCGAAAACCGCCGAGGAACGCTACCAGACTGCCGCTGGCCTTGAACACGATCTGCAACACTGTCTGGCAGCATGGGCCAACCATGGTCGCATCGAGCCTTTTGAACTTGGCGCAGACGACACACCTGATCGGTTGATCGTCCCCGAGAAGCTCTATGGGAGAGCCCGCGAGATCGAGACCTTGCTTGGCTCTTTCGATCGAGCGGTGAAGAGCGGCGCGCCGAGGTTGGTGCTGGTTGCCGGTTATTCCGGCATCGGTAAGTCTTCGCTCGTCCAGGAGCTACACAAAGTACTCGTGCCCTATCGCGGGCTCTTGGCATCAGGCAAATTCGACCAAGTGAAGCGCGATGTGCCATATGCGACACTAGTGCAGACCTTTCAGAGCCTTGTGCGTCCTCTTCTCAGCAAAAGTGAGGGCGAACTCGCGACTTGGCGGCAGGCGTTCCGGGAGGCGCTCGGTGGGAATGGACGGCTGATGGTCGAATTGATCCCCGATTTGAGCCTTGTTATCGGCGAGCAGCCCGCGGTTGCTGAGCTTCCAGCCCGCCAAGCGCAAATCCGTTTCCAGCTCGTGTTTCGTCGCTTTATTGGCGTGTTCGCCCGGCGAACCCATCCATTGGTGCTCTTCCTCGATGATTTGCAGTGGTATGACGCCGCAACACTCGACCTGATCGAGGATCTGCTGACCCAGCCGGATCTGCACCTGCTGCTTATTGGAGCTTACCGCAGCAACGAAGTTGATGCAGATCATCCGCTCAAACGCAAGCTCGAGTCCATCGGGAGAGCCGGCCTAAATCTACAGGAGATCACGCTATCGCCGCTCAGCGCAGACGACGTCGGGCAGTTGGTCGCGCATACCCTTCGCTGCGGACCAAAACGCGCTGCCCCGCTTGCGAAGTTGGTGCATCAGAAGACGATGGGCAATCCGTTCTTCGCCGTTCAATTCTTGTCTGAACTAGCCGGAGAGCAGCTGTTGACGTTCGATCACGTGTCGGCGCGCTGGCGTTGGGATCTGCAGCGAATTCACGCAAAAGCGTACACCGAGAACGTCGTCGATCTGATGCTCGGCAAGCTCATCCGGCTGCCCAAGGAAACGCAGGAAGCGCTGCAACAGCTGGCCTGTTTCGGCAACATCGCCGGGACGGCGGAGCTTGCGATTGTGCTCGAAATTCCACAGGAGCAAGTGCACGCGACCGTGTGGCCGGCAATCCGGCAGGAACTGATCGTGCGGCATGGGACAGCCTACCGCTTTGTCCACGATCGCGTTCAAGAGGCGGCCTACTTGCTGATGCCGGAATCCTCGCGCGCTCCTTCCCATCTGCGGATCGGTCGGATGCTCGCGGCACACATCCCTGCGCACAAACGCGAAGAGGCCATCTTCGACATTGTCAGTCAGCTCAATCGAGGCGTCGCGCTCATCGCTTCCGGTCAGGAGCGAGAGCAGCTCGCCGACTTGAACTTGATCGCAGGGCAGCGTGCCAAGGCCTCGGCGGCCTACGCCTCGGCGCTAACATATTTCACCGTCGGTGCTGCGCTGCTCGCGCCCAATTTTTGGCAAAGGCGCCGCGAGCTCGCGTTCGCACTCGAGACCAGCCGGGCCGAATGCGAATTCTTGGTAGGCCAGCTGGAGATTGCAGAGCGTCTCTTGTCCGCACTGTCGAAGCGAGCTTTGAACGGGCCACAACGAGCAACGGTCGCATGTTTGCGGGTCGATCTTTACTTGACGCTGGGTCAGCACGGCCGGGCAGTGCTCATAGGTCTCGAATATCTTCGCGACGTCGGGATCGAGTGGTCGCAGCGTCCGACGGACCATGAAATGCTGGCCGAATATCAGCGGATGTGGTCACAGCTGCCCGACGCAATCGAGGATGTTGCTGGTTTGCCTCGAATGACAGACCAGGCCAAGCTTGCCACGCTCGCCGTGTTGACGCGGATTCTTCCGGCTGCAGGTTTCACAGACGCCAATTTATCCGCTTTAGTGATCTGCCGAGCCGTCAGCATCAGCCTCGAACACGGCAACACTGATGCTTCCTGCGCCCATTACGCATGGTTAGGCCGAATCTCGGCCGGACGCTTCGGTGACTACCAAGCGGCCGATAAATTTGGTCGTCTTGCTTGCGATCTGGCTGATCGCGGCGAGTTCTCTCGTTTTCGGGCTCACGTCTATTTGGCCGTCGGAGCCACCGTGATCCCGTGGACGAAGCCGCTTAGAGACGGCCGAGTTTTGATCCGGCGAGCCCTCGAAGCCGCGGTCAGTAGCGGTGATGTCATCTATGAGGCGTACAGTTCGGTCCATCTAACCGGAAGTATGATGATGGCCGGAGATCACCTGAAAGAGGTACAGAACGAGTTAGAGAAAAGCGCTGCTACGATCCGGAACAGAAAGGTACAATTTGCTGCTGAGGCGGTAGCCGCTCAGCTCGCAATCGTCAGAACCATGCGCGGCCTCACGCGCTCGCTCGGTTGCTTCGACGACCAACAATTTGACGAGCTAGACGTTGAACGATCGTTGGCAGGAAGTCCGGAGTCACCTAGCGAAACCGTTTACTGGATCCGCAAACTTCAGGCGCGCTTCCTATCCGGCGATTATGCTGCGGCTGTTGAGGCTCGCTCGAAGGCCGAGCCCAAACTATGGACCATACCAACAGAGCCCTTGACCGCGGAGTTTCACTTTTATGGTGCGCTGTCTCACTCGTGTTATTGCGACAGGCTGGGCGAAGGCGAACAACAGCCACACCGAGATGTCATTGATGCTCATTACAGGCAACTGCAGACATGGGCGACGAATTGCCCCGACAACTTCGAGAATCGGGCTGCCTTGGTCGGCGCTGAAATTGCGAGGTTAGAATGCCGGGATGCAGACGCAATGCGACTGTACGAACACTCAATCCAAACCGCAGGACGTAACGGTTTCCCCCACCACGAGGGGATCGCTTGTGAACTTGCAGCGCGCTTTTATGCTGCACGCGGTTTTGCCAGGATCTCCCGGGTTTACCTGCAGGACGCGCGGCGCGGCTACCTTCGTTGGGGAGCGGATGGTAAGGTGCGTCAACTCGAGGAGCTGCATCCGCATCTCATGCATCAGGAGCCCCCGCTTGCCGTGAATGGCATGACGATCGGAGCTCCGGTTGAGCAACTTGATCTGGCGACGGTGATCAAAGTGTCGCAGGCGATTTCCGGCGAGATTGTGCTTCAGAAGCTAATTGACAAGCTTATGCGGACTACCATTGAGCAGGCCGGCGCCGAAAGAGGTGTGTTGATTCTGCTGCATGGCGACGAGCCACGGATCGAAGCGGAAGGCAAAACGGTAGCAGATGCGCTCGTTATAAAGGTGGATGAACAGCCCGTAACTCCGATGGCTCTTCCCGAATCCGTGCTGCATTTCGTGCTACGTGTCCGCGAAAACGTGGTTCTCGAAGACGCTGTCGTCCAGCCTTCATTTGCCGAAGATCCTTATATCCGCGAGCGCAAAGCGCGTTCTATTCTTTGCCTGCCACTCATCACGCAGGGCAAGCTGATCGGCGTACTTTATCTGGAGAATAATCTCGCCCCGCGCATATTCTCGGCTGCCCGAACATCAATGCAGAAAATGCTTGCCTCTCAAGCTGCAACAGCGCTCGAAAACAGCCGGTTGTACAGCGAAGTTCAGCAACGGGAGGCGAAAATCCGGCGCTTGCTCGACGCTAACATCATCGGAATCTTTATCATTCACGAAGGGGGCGAGATCATCGAAGCAAATCAAGCCTTCCTCACGATGGTTGGATACGAGCAAGAAGATCTCCTCGCAGGCCGAGTGAACGGTCTCGATCTAACGCCTCCAGAATGGCACGAGCGCACAATGGATGCTCACACAGAAGCAAAAAGGACCGGAGCTGTTCAGCAGTTCGAGAAAGAGTATGTTCGGAAGGATGGCAGTCGCGTGCCAGTGCTCATTGGCCTCGCCGTGTTCGATGCGCGAGAGGACCAAGGTGTTGGCTTCGTCCTGGACCTGACAGAACGAAAGAGAGCGGAAGCGGAGGCCCGCGAAAGCGAACGGCGCTATCGCGAGACTCTGATGGGCCTTGCACATGCCAATCGGATCACGACAATGGGACATCTGGCCGCCTCGATCGCGCATGAGGTGAACCAGCCGATTGCCGCGATCAGCAGTAATGCGGGGGCGGGGCTAAATTGGCTCGGTGCTCAACCGCCAAATCTGGAAGAGGTTCGGCAGACCTTCGGTTTGATTGTTCGTGACAGTATGCGCGCAGGAAACGTGATCCGTCGGATCCGCGCTCTTATGAACAAAGCGCCCATGCAAACCGAGCTTCTTGCAATTGACGAATTGATCTTAGAGGTGTTGGCCCTAGTCCGCGCGGAACTTGCACAAAATGACGTGTGGGTGCAAACCCGACGGCCTGAGGCTTTGCCGCTCGTTAGGGCGGATCGCGTTCAGGTACGGCAGGTGATTCTCAATCTGATCACGAATGCCATCGAGGCTATGAGCGAGATCAACGAAGGCGAACGCGAATTACTGATCACGACGCGCACAGATGGCTCGAATAATGTATTGGTCAGCTTTCGGGATACAGGTCCAGGACTCGATCCAAACAGCGCAGACCGAATGTTCGAGGCGTTCTACACCACCAAGTCAGAAGGCATGGGCATGGGGCTGGCCATTTGCCATTCCATTATTGAGGCGCATGGGGGCCGGATGTGGGCGGGCGCCAATGATCCTCACGGGGCCGTCTTTCGGTTCAGTATTCCCGTTGCGCCGGAGGGCGTCGATCAGGCGAAACAGGTCTCTTGAACGTCTTAGGCCGAATTCGAGGTCGAGCAGGGTGGTCCGGGAGCCCCTATCATTGTGACAGAAGTGAGCTGCGCGACCTTGCAAATGTGAGACATTCGCGTTTCTTGCTGCCCATCGGGAGTGTGCGCGACCGCAGATTGTCGTGAACTGTCAGAGAATCTGCAATCTGACCGCAATGTCAGATTCCAGACGCCTGGAGGGCTCTTTGTAAATCTCTCGAGACTTGCACGCCATAAAAGCTGGAGTTGGCCTAGCGGCTTGGGCGTCCGCGGTTGCCGCTCGCGGACGCGGCGCGTTCTTGTGCTGTGTAAAGCACCTGCCGGGAGCAGAAGCCCGCCGCCCGCGCGTGGTTGTGCAGAAGGAGAGCAGCCGAGGAAGTGGAGGAAATCCACGTGACACCGGGTCGTTTACAATACGTCGATCGGGTTCGTCATCCTTTCGGAATGAGGTGAGCTGCACGACGGTCTTCCTCACGGTCGCTCTTGGATAAGCCCTCGATGACGCCGGCGCGATCCGCGGCATTGCGGTTCTGGCTCATCTTCCGTGTGCCATCTAGCCGTGTAATTTGCAATCGCAGGCCGATAATCCGATAATCCCCTCGAGCTCCGCTTTGATGAAATCGGCAGGTGCGTCCGAGACCGCCCAGCGGTCTTTGCTTGAGCGCTCATGTACATCAGTCAGCCGCGTGACTACCTCGTCGTCCGTTAAGAAGCCGAATTGAGCGGGAGCGGACAGGCAAGCGTATGCGATAGCTGGATCAGGAAGAGGCACAAGAGTTCTCTGAGCCAGGCGAGGATACGGCGTAAGTTGTGGCCTACTGCTGAGAGCACGACGTTGGCGGCGTCGCCGGCGCGGCCTTTGAGATAGCAGCGGCCAAGGTGACCTTCGGCCTTCAGATGTCCGATGATGGGCTCGATGGCGGAGCGGCGCCGGAGCTCGCGCTTGATGGTGCCGAACACGCCGCGCTTCTGGCCCGAAATGAAGACGCGACGGGGATTTTGCGTGTCGTGGCCGCGATATCCCTTGTCGACATAGGCCCGCTCGATCGGACAGCCGGTGAGCGCCTCGGTGCGGCCGATGACGTCCCGCAGGGTATGACCGTCGTAGGGATTATCGGGCAGCGACCTGGCGTGCAGTACGAACAGGCCACCGGGCGCCCGGCGGTTGTTGGTGACGATGGAGGCCTTCACGCCGAACTCGTAAGGGGCTGCGGCCTTGCCTTTGCCGATGCATTCCACCTCCGGGGCATGGAAGGAATAAAGCTTCCAGCCGCGCTGGCGCTGCTGCTGCGAGCGGATTTGCACGGCCCGGCCAAGCGGGAGGGCGAATGCCTCCTCCAGTGCCGGCTGGCCCTCGATCTTGCGGCGGATGTCGCGGATGATGCGGCCGAGCCGGCTGCGCAGAATGCGCAACTGCCGCTGATGCCGGCTGAACTGTTTGGCATGGGCGTAGCGGCCCGCCATCATCGCGGCGGCCTTGGCCACACGAGAATAGGATTGCCGCAGCCTGACGGCGTGCCTTCTCGCCAGGCGGTTGAGCCCCTTGATAGCCGCATGGAGCAGCTTGGCATCGGTCGGAAAGGTGATGGCCTTCGGCTGCACCGTGGTGTCGACGGTGACGCGCTTGAGGTCCTGGCCGCGTAACGCGCCGGCCTCGTGCGCCACCCGCAGGCTCTCCGCCAGCAGCAGCTCCAACTTGTCGCCGAGCCGCTTGCGCCAATGGCTCAGGTCCGAGCGCTCGTGCGGGAAGGCATGCTGAAAGAACTCTTGCCCGGTGAAGAACTGGAAATACGGGTCGTGAACCCAGCGCTCGCAAACG
>NZ_VSST01000032.1 GCF_019402665.1 Bradyrhizobium canariense | reverse complement strand
GATCGAAGAGCGATTCCTGAGCCTGGCGCTTTGTTCGCGTGAGTCAGCACCCCCAGCTTCTTTGAGAGCGCGCCGTTTCGGGGTGGAACGCGACAGCCTTATTACCCTCGATTCCGAACGGCGGTTTCGACCAGAGGCTCAATGTCTTTTACCCATCTCGGACTATCCGAAAAAGTCCTCGCCGCAGTGGCGGCCACCGGTTACACCACCCCCACCCCCATTCAGGAACAGGCGATCCCTCACGTCCTCGCTCGCAAGGACGTGCTCGGCATCGCCCAGACCGGCACCGGCAAGACCGCGGCCTTCGTGCTGCCGATGCTCACCATTCTCGAAAAGGGCCGCGCCCGGGCGCGCATGCCGCGCACCCTGATCCTCGAGCCGACCCGCGAACTCGCGGCGCAGGTGAAGGAAAACTTCGACCGCTGCGGCGCGGGCCAGAAACTCAACGTCGCCCTCCTGATCGGCGGCGTTTCCTTCGGCGACCAGGATGCCAAGCTGACGCGCGGCGTCGACGTGCTGATCGCAACTCCCGGCCGCCTGCTCGACCACACGGAGCGCGGCGGCCTGCTGCTCACCGGCGTCGAGCTGCTCGTCATCGACGAAGCCGACCGCATGCTGGACATGGGCTTCATTCCCGACATCGAGCGCGTCTGCAAGCTCGTCCCGTTCACGCGGCAGACCCTGTTCTTCACCGCGACCATGCCGCCGGAGATCCGGCGCATCACCGAAACCTTCCTGCACAATCCGCAGAAGGTCGAGGTATCGAAGCCCGCCACGACCGCTGTCACCGTTACGCAGTGCCAGGTCCCGGCCGGGCGCGAGGCGCACGAGAAGCGCGAGCTGCTTCGCCGACTGCTGCGCGAGGCCAAGGATCTCCAGAACGCGATCATCTTCTGCAATCGCAAACGCGACGTCGCCGTCGTTCACAAATCGCTGCAAAAGCACGGCTTCAGCGTCGGTGCGCTTCATGGCGACATGGACCAGTCGGCCCGCACGGCGGCACTCGAGCAGTTCCGCAAGGGCGAGCTGCCCCTCCTGGTCGCGTCCGACGTCGCCGCCCGCGGCCTCGACATCCCCGAGGTCAGCCACGTCTTCAATTTCGACGTTCCCCACCATCCCGACGACTATGTCCATCGCGTCGGCCGCACCGGTCGCGCAGGCCGGTCCGGCATGGCGATCTCGCTCGTTACGCCGCTCGACCAGAAGTCGATGGTGGCGATCGAGAAGCTGATCGGCCAGAGCATTCCGCGCGCCGAAGGCGATTTCGAAGTCCGCACCGATGCATCCGATGCGAGCGAGCGTCCGCGCGAGCAGCGCGGCCGTGAACGTTCACGCGGCGGACGCGGCAAGCCGCAGCGCGGTCGCGATCGTGAACGCAGCCATGAGCCGCGCGAACCACGTGGCGAGGCACAGCCTTCTGCCGAAGCACGGTCCGTTCCCGAGGCAAGGCCCGCTTCCGAAGCAAAGCCCGCGCGCGAGGCAAGACCTTCGCGTGAAGCAAGACCTTCGCGTGAAGCCAGACCTTCGCGTGAGGCAAGACCTCCGCGCGAAGCCAGGCCAGCATCCGAGCCGCGTGACGGTGCGCGCCAGCAGGCCAATCCGTCGCATGTGCCGTCGATCGGCCGTCCCGAGCCGCGCCGCCAACGCGAGGCCGACAGCGAGCCGGGCGACCACTCGCATCTGCCGGCATTTCTGCTGCGTCCGGTTCGCTCCCCCGCCGGCGCCTGAAGCACGATACGCGCCCGGCTTTGGTTGAAACCAAGCTGGCGCGCACTTTTTCGGATGCATTCGTGGACGTATATTTACGGGGCGTTCACGATCGTCCGTTAGCCTACGAACATAATTTAAGTATTGCTGCGGTCGCCGGCACGCTGATCGCTGTGGGGTATGTTCCGTGGTCAAGGTGCTCGACGAACACGAACGCACGATGGCGTTCGCCGAGGTAGCGCTCGGTCAGATCCGATCGCTACGGCAGACGGCAATTCCCCGCAATTACGAGATCTGGTACGTCTACGCCACCGGCTACAACGCTCCACTCAACAAGATCATCAACGAGACGCTGGCGCGGAGCGGCAATCTCACCGAAGCCGATCTCGATCAGATCTACGAGACCTACCTCTCCCACATCAAGACTACCGACCGCATCGACAAGGTCGGCGCGCGCGTCATCGGCGAGATCGACGACGTGATGAAGGTCCTCGGCGACGCGCTCGGGATGACCGGCTCCTACGATGCCAGCCTGTCGGGCGCGACCGAAAAGCTGTCATCGGCCAAGAGCCGCGAGCAGCTCAAGTCGATCGTCGAGACGCTGCTGCATTCGACCCGCGAGATGCGCGAGACCAACAAGGCGCTGGAAGACCGGCTGACGCTGTCGAAGAGCGAGATCAGCAACCTCCAGCAGAGCCTGGAGGCGATCCGCGCAGAGAGCCTCACCGATCCGCTGACGGGGCTCGGCAACCGCAAATATTTCGATCGCATGATCGACATGGCCGTGGAAGGCGCGCTCGCCTCCGGTGAGCCGCTGTCGCTGCTGCTGGTCGACATCGATCATTTCAAGTCGTTCAACGATTCCTACGGTCATCTCACCGGCGACCAGGTGCTGCGGCTGGTCGGCCTGTCGCTGAAGCAGACCATCAAGGGCCAGGACATCACCGCCCGCTATGGCGGCGAGGAATTCGCGGTCGTGCTGCCCAACACCGCGCTGCGCCAGGCCCTCACGGTGGCCGATCACATCCGCCGCGCGGTGATGGCCAAGGAATTGAAAAAGAAGTCCACCGGCGAAATCCTCGGCCGCGTCACCATCTCGGTCGGCGTCTCCATGCTCAAGCCGGGCGACGACACCGATGCGCTGATCGAACGCGCGGATGCCTGCCTCTACGCCGCCAAACGCAACGGCCGCAACCGCGTGATCTGCGAGGCCGATCCGGAATTCGCAGTCGAGACACACAACCGGGTGGCGTGACGCCGAAGCCACGCACCGCCACCCGCGCTTGACATTCTGACCGGACAAACGACATCTCTCTCGCCGCCTTGAGGGGTCCGCCCGCGAGCATCCGGAGGACTTGTCGTCTTGCCCAACCCGCATGATTTTCACACGCCGCAACCGTCCTACACGAGGGATGAGCTGCTGAGATCGAGCGAGGGCGGCTATTTCGGCCCGGGCAATGCGCAATTACCGGCGCCGCCGATGCTGATGATGGATCGCATCACGGAGATCAGCCTGGACGGCGGCGAGTTCGGCAAGGGCCATATCGTCGGCGAGTTCGACATCGCGCCGGGCCATTGGTTCTTCGATTGCCACTATCGCGGCGATGCCACGATGCCGGCCTCTCTGGGGCTGGATGCCATGTGGCAGATGGTCGGCTATTGGCTGGGATGGTCGGGCTCCCCGGGCAAAGGCCGCGCCATCGGCGTCGGCGAGGTGGAGTTCACGGGCTCCATCACACCGGACACACGATGCGTGCGCTACGAGGCGTCATGCGCCAGGTGAGGCGCGGCAGGCTGGTCCTGGGATTTGCCGACGGCAGCGTGCTGGCTGACGGTGTCTGCGTTTACATCGCCAAAGACATGAGGGTTGGCCTGACCAAGGCCGTGGAGTGAAGTCGCGTAGGGTGGGCAAAGGCGCACAGCGCTGTGCCCACCATCTTCCGCTCCGCGACCTTAGCGGTGGGCACGCTTCGCTTTGCCCACCCTACGAACCGCCTTCTTGGCTGCTTGATTCTTCGCCGCCTTCTTGAGCTTGGGCCGCTTCTTCACCTTGGCGCGCTGGGCGGCGGCGAGCGCGGCCCTCGCCCATTGCGAAAGCTCCTCGGAATCGTCGAACAGCCGAGCCGGCAGCTCCCAATAGGAGTTCACCACCACGGTCTTGGCGCGGGTCGCGTATTGGAACGGCTTCGAGCCTTCCGCTTCAAAATCCGGGATGGTCACCTCGTCGGCGCGGAAAAACAGGCCGGCGCGCAAGGCCAGCGCGAAATTGACGCCGTCGGCGGAGATGCCGTAGCCGGAGAACATTTTTCGGATGGCGACGGGGCCGAAATCGGCGAACAGGTCGATCAGGAATTCGCGGTTCATGGCAGGCTTCCCGGGGCGAGCAGCCCAGCGTTCATACCACCGCCGTCATTGCGAGCGAAGCGAAGCAATCCAGGCTGTCGACGCGGAGACAGCCTGGATTGCTTCGTCGCAAGTGCTCCTCGCAATGACGGAAAAACTACCCGTCGATCTGCGCCGGGCGCAGCTCGACCGACTCGCCGCAGCCGCAGGCGGAGATCTGGTTGGGGTTGTTGAAGACGAACTGGGCCTGCATCTTGTCGGCCTTGTAGTCCATCTCGGTACCGAGCAGGAACAGCACGGCCTTCGGATCGACCAGGATCTTGACGCCCTTGTCCTCGACGACCTCGTCGGTCGGGCGAACATCATGGGCGTATTCGACCGTGTAGGACTGGCCGGCGCAGCCGCCGTTCTTGACGCCGACGCGCAGGCCCACAATCTCGGAATCGGCGCGCTGGGTCAGCTCGTTGATGCGCTGGGCAGCAGCATCCGTCAGCCGCATCACTTGTGGGCGCGGCCGCCGCGGTTTCGGAGTGGATGCTGGTGTCGAGCCCGACGATATCTGTGTCATGTCAATGATGTGGTCCGTTGCCGAGCGAATTCAATGCCAAGGATCTAACGAGTATCTAAAGCCAGGGTTACGCGTCACCACATGTTGAGCACGAGGCGGGCCTCGTCGCTCATGCGTTCCGGCGTCCAGGCCGGCTCCCAGACCACCTTGACGTCGACCACGCCGACGCCGGGAACGCTGGCGACCGCGTTCTCGACCATGGTCGGCAGCTCGCCGGCAGCCGGGCAGTTCGGCGTCGTCAGCGTCATTTGCACGTCGACCGAGCGATCGTCCTTGATCTCGACCTTGTAGATCAGGCCGAGCTCGTAGATGTCAGCCGGGATTTCCGGGTCGAACACGGTCTTCAGCCCGGCGATGATCTCGGTGGTGAGACGCTCGGTCTCCTCAGGCGGCAGCGCCGACTGGGTTTCCATCGGATTGGCTTTGATTTCGGCCGTGTCACTCATGCGAACAAATCCCGCGCCTTCAACAGCGCCTGTGCCAGATGATCGACTTCTTCTCGCGTATTATACATGCCGAACGACGCCCGGCATGTGGCCGTGACGTTGAACCGCTCTAAAAGCGGCATCACGCAATGGGTGCCGGCGCGCACCGCGATGCCCTGGCGGTCGATCACGGTGGCGACGTCATGGGCGTGGGCGCCCTTGAGCTCAAAAGAGATCACCGGGCCCTTGCCCCGTGCCGTGCCGATCAGCCGCAGCGAGTTGATCTCGCGCAGCTTGTCCTGGGCGTAGGTGACGAGATCGTGCTCGTGCGCGGCGATACGCTCCTTGCCGATCGAATTGACGTAGTCGATGGCGGCGCCAAGCCCGACGGCCTCGACAATCGCCGGCGTGCCGGCCTCGAATTTGTGCGGGGGATCCCCATAGGTGACGATGTCGCGCGAGACTTCGCGGATCATCTCGCCGCCGCCGTTGAACGGACGCATCGCGACCAGGTGGTCGTACTTGGCCCAGAGCACGCCGATGCCGGTCGGACCGTAGACCTTGTGGCCGGTGAAGACGTAGAAGTCGCAGCCGAGGTCCTGGACGTCGACTGGGATATGCACCGCGCCCTGGCTGCCGTCGACCAGCACGGGAATGCCGCGGGCGTGGGCGATCTTCACGACGTCCTTGACCGGGACGATGGTGCCGAGCGCGTTCGACATCTGCGTGATCGCGACCAGCTTGGTCTTCGACGTCAGCAGCTTTTCGAATTCGTCGATGAGGAAATTGCCCTCGTCGTCGACCGGCGCCCATTTGATCACGGCACCGTGGCGTTCCCTGAGGAAATGCCAGGGCACGATGTTGGAGTGGTGCTCCATGATCGAGATGACGATCTCGTCGCCTTCTTTGATGTTCGGCTCGCCCCAGGACGAGGCGACGAGATTGATCGCCTCGGTCGCGTTGCGGGTGAAGATCACTTCCTCGGTCCGCGGCGCGTTGATGAACTGCGCCACCTTGGTGCGACCGCCCTCATAGGCTTCGGTCGCGGCATTGGCCAGGTAATGCAGGCCGCGATGCACGTTGGCGTATTCGGAGGTATAGGCCTGCGTCATGCGATCGAGCACGGCGCTCGGCTTCTGTGCAGAAGCCGCGTTATCGAGATAGACCAGCGGCTTACCATAGATCTGCATGGCCAGCGCCGGAAAATCCTGGCGCACGCGCGCAACGTCGTAAGAGCCGTTCTTGACTGCCGGATGCATGCTCATTGGCGCCGCTCCAGCCAGCGCTCGGCAATGCCGATCACGTGCTCGCGCAGATCATCGTCGGCGATCTGCTCGATCGCCTCGCCGACGAAAGCCTGGATCAGCAGCGCCTGGGCCTGCTTCTCCGGCAAGCCGCGCGCCTTCAGATAGAACAGCAGACTGTCGTCGAGCGCACCGGCGGTGGCGCCGTGACCGCAGGAGACGTCGTCAGCGAAAATCTCGAGCTCGGGCTTGTTGTCGGCTTCCGCTTCGTCCGAGAGCAGCAGCGCGCGGATCATCATCTTGCCGTCGGTCTTCTGTGCGTCGGGACGAACGATGATGCGGCCCTGAAACACCGAATGGGCGCGGTCGTCGATCACGGCGCGGAAAACCTCGCGGCTCACGCAGTTCGGCACGGCATGGTCGACCACCAAGGTGGTGTCGCCATGTTCGGTCTTCTGCAACAGGTTCACGCCGTTGACGGAGAGCTCGCTGCCCTCGCCCGCCAGCGTGATGAAGCCTTGCAGGCGGCTGACCGCAGCACCGGTGGTCATGTTGAAGAAATTGAGCTTCGTATTCGCACCGACCGTGACGAACTGCGAGGTGATGTTCACCGCATCCGGCGAATCGTCCATCAGGCGGATATGCGCGGCGTCTGCGTTGTCGCCGACCGCGAGGATGACGGCATCGTTGACTTGATAGGCGCTCGTCTTTCCAGCCGCGACGAAGCTTTCGATGATCGTCGCCCGGGCGCCCTTGCCGATACGCAGATGCGAGCGCGTGAACGACGAGGCCGAAGATGCGGTCGCGACATGAATAAGTTGGACCGGGGCGGACGGCTGCGCGCCATCAGCGACCGAGATCACCACGCCGTCGGTCGCCATCGCCGCATTGAGCGAGATCACGGCGTCGCTTGAAATGGTCTGCAGGAGATCGGCGGCGGCGGGATTGGCCTTGTTCTCCAGCACCTCACGCAACGTCTTGACGCTCACCTCGGAGCCAAGCGCCTTCAGGTCCGACAAATCGGCCGCGAACACGCCGTCGACCAGCACCAGCTTGCGGGCGCCCGCGATCGCATGCGCCTTCACGGCGTCCGCGGCACGCTTCAACGCAGCCGCATCGGGTGCAGCCGCCAGCGGCAGCACCTCGCCGACCAGCGCGCGCAGATCGGTGTATTTCCATTCCTCGATCCGGCGGTGCGGCAGGCCGAGACGCTCATAGGTCTCGAACGCCTCGCGACGCACCGCGATCACGGAAGGCGAACCCGGCAGACGGCCTGCGGCGCTGGCGAAGAGATCGCTCACCGCGCGGCCATTTCCGGTCTTTGCCACAGCAACGTTCATCGCAAAATTCCTTACGCTGCGTCCTCGAACTGGGCGTAGCCGGACGCTTCCAGCTCCAGCGCCAGTTCCTTGCCGCCGCTCTTCACGACACGGCCCTTCGACATCACGTGCACGATGTCGGGGACGATGTAGTTCAGCAACCGCTGATAGTGGGTGATAACGACCATCGCGCGCTTGGGCGAATGCAGCGCGTTGACACCATCGGCCGCAATGCGCAACGCGTCGATGTCGAGGCCGGAATCCATCTCGTCGAGGATGCACAGGCTCGGCTCAAACAGCGCCATCTGCAGCACCTCGTTGCGCTTCTTCTCGCCGCCGGAAAAACCGACATTGACGCCGCGCTTGAGCATGTCCTGCGGGATGTTCAGCGACTTCGAGACTTCGCGGACTTTCTTCAAAAAGTCGGGCGTCGAATATTCGCTCTCGCCGCGCGCCTTGCGCTGCGCGTTCAGCGCGGTACGCAGGAAATTCATGGTGGAGACGCCGGGGATCTCGACCGGATACTGGAACGCCAGGAACACGCCCTTGGCGGCGCGCTCGTTGGGGGCCATCGCGAGCAAATCTTCGCCCTTGAACAGGATCTCGCCGTCGGTCACCTCGTAACCCGGCTTGCCGGCGATGACGTGGGACAGCGTCGACTTGCCGGAGCCGTTCGGCCCCATGATCGCGTGGATCTCGCCCTCGTTCACGGTCAGCGTCAGCCCGTGGAGGATCTCACGTTCCTCAACACGAACCTTGAGGTCTTTCACTTCGAGCAAAGCCATATCTTGTTTCCATCTATCTCCTCATCCTGAGGAGCGCCGCAGGCGCGTCTCGAAGGATTAAGGCCAACAATCTTTTCGTATCCATCCTTCGAGACGGCCGCTTACGCGGCCTCCTCAGGATGAGGTCGGCGCTAGCCGACCGATCCTTCAAGCGAGATCGAGATCAGCTTCTGCGCTTCCACCGCGAACTCCATCGGCAGTTGCTGCAGCACGTCCTTGACGAAGCCGTTGACCACGAGGCCGACCGCCTCCTCCTGCGTGAGGCCGCGCTGTATGCAGTAGAACAGCACGTCCTCGGAGATCTTCGACGTGGTGGCCTCGTGCTCGAAAGTCGCCGACGAGTTCTTGGCTTCGATGTAGGGCACGGTGTGCGCGCCGCATTTGTCGCCGATCAGCAGCGAATCGCAGGCGGTGAAGTTGCGCGCGCCGGTCGCCTTGCGATGCGCGGTGACGAGGCCGCGATAGGTGTTCTGCGACTTGCCGGCCGCGATGCCCTTGGAGATGATGCGGCTCGACGTGTTCTTGCCGAGATGGATCATCTTGGTGCCCGAGTCGACCTGCTGATAGCCGTTCGAGATCGCGATCGAATAGAATTCACCACGGGAATTGTCGCCGCGCAGGATGCAGCTCGGATATTTCCAGGTGATCGCCGAACCGGTCTCGACCTGGGTCCAGGAGATCTTGGAATTGTTGCCGCGGCAATCGCCACGCTTGGTGACGAAATTGTAGATGCCGCCCTTGCCTTCCGAATTGCCCGGGTACCAGTTCTGCACCGTCGAATATTTGATCTCGGCGTCGTCATGCGTGACGAGCTCGACCACGGCCGCGTGCAGCTGGTTCTCGTCGCGTTGCGGCGCGGTGCAGCCCTCGAGATAGGAAACGTAGGAGCCCTTGTCCGCGATGATCAGCGTGCGCTCGAACTGGCCTGTGTTGCGCTCGTTGATGCGGAAGTAGGTGGACAGTTCCATCGGGCAGCGCACGCCCGGCGGCACGTAGACGAACGAGCCGTCCGAAAACACCGCCGAGTTCAGCGTCGCGTAGAAATTGTCCGAGGTCGGCACCACGGATCCCAGATATTTCTGCACCAGCTCGGGATGCTCGCGGATTGCCTCCGAGATCGGCATGAAGATCACGCCGGCCTTCTTCAGCTCCGCCTTAAAGGTGGTCGCAACCGAAACCGAATCGAAGACGGCATCGACCGCGATCTTGCGACGCGTGGGATCTTCCTCGCCGGGCTTCGGCTCGACGCCTTCGAGCATGGCGACTTCCCGCAAGGGAATGCCGAGCTTCTCGTAGGTCTTCAGAATCTCTGGATCGATCTCGTCGAGCGAGGTGATCGTCTTCTTCGGCTTCGGCGCCGAATAATAATAGAGGTCCTGGAAGTCGATCTTGGGATAATCGACGCGCGCCCAGGTCGGCTCGGTCATGGTTAGCCAGCGCCGATAGGCTTCGAGCCGCCACTGGAGCATCCAGGCGGGTTCGTTCTTCTTCTCGGAGATGAACTTGACGGTCTCTTCCGACAGCCCCTTTGGGGCCTTGTCGGACTCGATCAGGGTCTCAAACCCATAACGATACTGATCGACGTCGATGCGCTTCACGCGCTCGACCGTCTCTTGCACGGCTGGCATTCTATCCTCCGCTCGCGGTTTCAAGGACCGCGGTGGATCATCAAACTCGGACGACTATTACGATGTTTCTTGGCGGGACGCACGCGCTTAGAACCGTTCAAGCCGTGTTTCATCGCCTATCCCTTAAGTAGGGTATTACCGAGCTTTCGCCAAGCCTCTAACGCCCTGTTGATGTCATCCGGCTCCGTGGACCAGCCCAGACTTAGACGCACCGCTCCCTGGGCGACGGTCGGATCATACCCCATGGCCGACAACACGTGGGATGGCTGGACCTTGCCCGAGGAACAGGCAGAGCCTGAAGACACGGCGATGCCTTCGAGGTCGAAGCCGATCACCGCGGTCTCAGCTTTCAAGCCGGGAGCCGTGAAAAGAACGGTATTGGGCAACCGCCTGACGTCGCTTGAGAAGACCGTTGCGCCGGCCATGGAGCGGATGCCATTTTCCAAGCGATCTCTAAGACTTACCATCCGGTCCGCATCCTCTGTCAAAGCCTGAAGGCCGACCCGGACCGCTGCCCCGAAGCCGGCAATACCGGCGACATTCTCGGTTCCGGCGCGCCGGTTCAGCTCCTGTCCGCCGCCCCGCAGCAACGGCTCAAGCCCGGCCACGCCCTCGGCCGCGACCAGCGCGCCAACACCCTTGGGACCGCCGATCTTGTGTGCAGAAAAGGTCGCAAGGTCTGCGCCGATAGCTTTGATATCGAAAGGGATTTTTCCAAACGCCTGGATTGCATCGACGTGCAGGAGGCCGCCAGCCGCGTGAACGATTGCCGCGGCCTCGGCGATAGGCTGCAGCGCGCCCGTCTCGTTGTTGGCCGCCATGATGGAGACCAGCGCCGGCGGGCCGTCGCCGAGCAGCGCCTTCAAATGGTCGAGGTCGATCACGCCGGAGCGCGTAACCCTGACCTGACCGATCCTATCGGCCGGGAACCGGCCGCCCGCCAGCACCGACGCATGCTCGACCGCCGAGACCAGGAGCCGCTCGACAGGCCCGCCAGAAGGCCCTCGAAGGCCCGGCGACAGCGCCAGTGCGTTGGCTTCGGTTCCCGCGGAGGTGAAAACCACGTTCCGCGGCAACGCGCCGACGGAGGTCGCAAGCAGGGCCCGCGCGTCCTCGACAAGCCGTCGCGCCTCGCGCCCCTCGGCATGAACCGAGGAGGGATTGCCGATGAGCTCGGAGGCTGCGAGCATTGCGCTTCGGGCCTCGGGACGAAGCGGCGTGGTCGCATTCCAGTCGAGATAGATGCGGCTCGGCATAGAGTACTATATTACCTGCGATTGTGGTTGTTGCGCCATCGCTGGTACCCGACATGGGCTCCCCTGGAGCACTTGGCAATCTCGATTCCGGATTCCCCATCGCGCGACGACGCGGCCATGACGCTAACATCTTGAGCTCATTGGGCGATGTTCAAGATGCTTGCTTTTTGACCCTCGCCTCATGTTAGAACGCGCGCGTCAGTTCGCCGCGCGCCGCTCGCGCATCATCCGAGGGCGCCGCTCCACCCTTCCATTCGCGGCTTGATCGGCCCAGCAGCCGATGAAATCCGCACAATCGGTTGATTGTTGAAGAGCGTCTTCAAGGGATCAATCAAGAGATCATCATGCCTGAAGTTATTTTCACCGGCCCCGCCGGCCGTCTCGAAGGCCGCTACCATCCGGCCAAGCAGAAGAACGCGCCGATCGCGATGGTCCTGCATCCGCATCCGCAGTTCCACGGCACGATGAATCATCAGATCATCTACCAGTGCTACTATGCGTTCGCGCATCGCGGCTTCTCCGTGCTGCGGTTCAATTTCCGCGGCGTCGGCCGCAGCCAGGGCTCGTTCGACCACGGCACTGGCGAATTGTCGGACGCGGCCGCGGCGCTCGACTGGGCGCAGACCATCAATCCCGAAGCGCGCGCCTGCTGGGTTGCCGGCTTCTCCTTCGGCGCCTGGATCGGCATGCAGTTGCTGATGCGCCGCCCGGAGGTCGAGGGCTTCATCTCGATCGCGCCGCCCGCCAACCTCTACGACTTCTCGTTCCTCGCGCCCTGCCCGTCCTCTGGCCTGATCGTGCATGGCGAGAAGGACGCGGTGGTGCCGCCCAAGGACGTCAACACGCTGGTCGAGAAGCTGAAGACGCAAAAGGGCATCGTGATCGACCAGCAGGTCATCCCCGGCGCCAACCACTTCTTCGACGCCAAGCTCGAGCCGCTGATGGAAACCATCACCGCCTATCTCGACATGCGCCTCGCCAACGTGCGCTGAGCTTTCCGTGGGCGCGTTCATCGCATTGCTGCGTGCCGTGAATGTCGGCGGCACCGGCAAACTGCCGATGAGCGAACTCAAGGCCATTTGCGAGGAGCTCGGCTACGCCGCTGTGCGCACCTATATTGCAAGCGGCAACGTCGTCTTCACAAGCCGCAAGTCGCAATCTGCGATCAAGACCGCACTCGAAAAGCGGTTGCACGCCTATGCCGGCGCGCCGGTCGGCGTGCTCGTGCGCAGCGCCACCGAGATGGCGCGGGTCTTGGCCGATAATCCGTTTCCAAAGGCCGCGCCCAACCGCACCGTCGCGATCTTCCTCGACAAGGCGCCGCCGGCGGATGCGCTCGCCGGCATTCGCGGCCAGAACAAGGAGGAGGTCCGCCTCGGCCACCGCGAGATCTACGTGCATTACGGCGACGGCATGGGCACGTCGAAGCTGGTCATCCCCGCCGCCAAGACCGGCACCGCGCGCAACATGAACACGATCGCGACGCTCGCGAAAATGGCCGCAGAGCTCTAGGCCAGCTTGAGCGCCGCGATCCCCGTCAGCACCAGCACGATCCCCGCGATCTTCATCGCGCTCAGGGTCTCCCCGAACAGCACCACACCCATGACGAAGGTGCCGGCCGCGCCGATGCCCGTCCAAACCGAATAGGCGACGCCGACCTCGAGCACCTTCAAGGCGCGTCCGAGCAAGAACACAAAGGCGGCGAGCAGCACCAGCGAGACGATACTCCAGCCCACACGCGTGTAGCCCTCCGCAAATTTCATCGAGATCGCCCAGCCGACATCGAGGAGGCCGGCGATCACCAGCATCAGCCAGGCCATGGATTGCGACATCGGCGAGGGCTCAAGCCGCGAGCTTGAGCAGATGCGCGTCATGCCGCACCAGGAAGGCGCGCAGCAATTGCGGATAGTCCGCGCTGACCGCGGTGCGGACGCTCGGACGCTTCGCCAGTTCGGCGCGCCATGCGCGGACCTTCGGCACATCGCGGAAAATGCCGTGCTCCATCAGCTCGTCGAACAGATCGAAATAGCGGAAGACGGGCGCGAACACTGCGTCGACCAAACTGAACGCTTCGCCGGCAAAATAAGGACCGGCGCCGAGCGCCGCCTCGACCCGCGCGAATTTTGCGACGAGCGCCTGGCGCTTGCTCTCGAACGTCGCCGGATCGGTCGTGGTCTCCAGACCCCAGAGGTCGCCGAGCACTGCTGAACCAAACTCCATCCACGCCCGGTGCTCGGCACGCTTCAAGGCATCCGCCGGATGCAGCCTCACACCGCCTTGCGTCTCCTCGATGTACTCGCAGATCACGTTGCTCTCGAACAGCGCGACCTCGCCCTTGTCGGTCGTCACGACCAGCACCGGCACTTTGCCAAGCGGCGAAAGTTTGAGAAACCAGCCCGGCTTGTTGGCGAGATCGATGTCGACCCGCTCGAACGGAACGCCCTTCTCCTTGAGCGCGATCACCGCGCGCTGCACGTATGGACAAAGCTTGTGGCTGATCAGTCTGAGTGAAGCGGTCATGGCAAAGATCCCGGCGGTTGGATGCAACTGCATCCAAGATAGATGCATTTGCATGCATTCGTCAAGTTCAATGCATTTGCATCGACCGGTATCGATCTCGGGATCACCTCAAGGCCGCGCGATCACCCCGCCCGTCATTGGCATTGGCACGCCCGTGGTCGCGGGATACGACAGCGGCAGGCCCTTCAGGCCGCGCGCGGCAAGGAAGCCGAAGGCCTGCGCCTCGATGGCGTCGGAGGCCCAGCCGACTGCCTCGGCGGCCTCGACAGTGGCGGACCCAACGCGCTCCCGCAGCATCTGGAGCATGGTCCGGTTGCGGGCGCCACCGCCGCAGACGATCCAGCTTCGCGGCCTACGTGGCAGCAGCGGGATGATGCGGGCGATGGCCGCCGCGGTGAAGGCGGTCAGAGTCGCGGCGCCGTCGGCCGGCTGCACCTCGCCGAGCTTTAGTGCGGCAAAATCGTTGCGGTCGAGCGATTTCGGCGGCGGGCTTGCGAAGAACGGCAACTCCAGCGCCCGCGCGATCCAGGCTTCGTCCGCCTTGCCGAGGGCGGCGAACTTTCCGTCCGCGTCGAACGCCTGGTTCATGGTGCGGTACATGAAATCGTCGAGCAGCGCGTTGCCGGGCCCGGTATCGCAGGCGATCAGCGTGTCGTTGCCGTCGATATAGGTGATGTTGGAGACGCCGCCGATATTGACGACAACGATCGGCCCTTCGCGCTCCAGCGACTGGACGAGCGCCCGGTGGTAGACCGGCACGAATGGCGCGCCCTGCCCGCCAGCTTCGACGTCGGCGGCGCGGAAATCATGCATCACGGGGATGTGGATCGCCTTGGCCAGCGCCGGCGCATCGCCGATCTGCACCGTCAGCCGTTTCTCGGGGCGATGCAGCACGGTCTGGCCGTGGAAGCCGACGATGTCGATGTCTTCCGGCCTCATCCGATTCTGGGCGACAAAGGCGGCGACCGCCTCAGCATGCGCCTGGGTCACCGCGCGCTCGGCCTCGGCCAAAATCCCCGGCCGGGCATCGCGCTGCGGCAGGTGCACCGCCTCGCTCAGCGCCTGGCGCAGCAGGTTGCGCTCCGCCGGGCTATACGGCCGGTAGCCGGACGGCCCGAATGCCTTCACCTGCTTTCCGTCGGTTTCGATCAGCGCAACATCCACCCCGTCCAGCGAGGTGCCGCTCATCAAACCGAGTGCCGTCAACATCATGGATCAGCGTCCTCAAGAGACCCTTCCGGCATGCCGATCTTGTGCCAGAGGGACACATCTTATAATGCCACAGGCCAAAGTGGCGGGCAGCAATCGAGTTCCCATAGAAGACCCTTAAATTGCTCCCAAAACAGTAAACCAAGAATTGTCAGGCGCGCCGACAAATGACTGCATTCAAATCGGATTTCCTCAACACGCTGCAGGAACGTGGATTCGTCCATCAGTGCTCCGATTTCGAGGGGCTGGACGCACTCGCCGCCAAGGGCGAGGTGACCGGCTATGTGGGCTACGATTGCACCGCCCGCTCGCTGCATATCGGCAACTACCTGACCATGATGATGCTGCACTGGCTGCAGCAGTCCGGCAACAAGCCGATCACCCTGATGGGCGGCGGCACCACCATGGTCGGCGATCCCTCCGGCAAGGACGAGACGCGTGCAATCCGCTCTGTCGCCGAGATCGAGGCCAACAAGGAATCGATCCGCGGCGTGTTCGCAAAAGTGCTGCGTTATGGCGACGGCAAGAGCGACGCCGTCATGCTCGACAATGCCGAGTGGCTGACAAAGCTCAACTACATCGAGATGCTGCGCGACGTCGGCCGGCACTTCTCGGTCAACCGTATGCTGACCATGGACTCCGTGCGCCTGCGCCTCGAACGCGAGCAGGAGATGAGCTTCATCGAGTTCAACTACATGATCTGCCAGGCCTACGACTATGTCGAACTCGCCAGGCGGACCGGCTGCAACTTGCAGATGGGCGGCTCCGACCAGTGGGGCAACATCATCATGGGCGTCGATCTCGGCCGCCGCATGGGCACCCATCAGCTGTTCGCGCTGACGACGCCGCTGCTGACGACGGCATCGGGGGTCAAGATGGGCAAGACCGCGCAAGGCGCGGTCTGGCTCAACGCCGACCAATTCTCGCCGTATGATTTCTGGCAGTACTGGCGCAACACCGAGGATGCCGACGTCGGCAAATTCCTCAAGCTGTTCACGACGCTGCCGATGAGCGAGATCAGGAAGCTCGAGGCGCTCGGAGGCTCCGAGATCAACGAGGCCAAGAAGGTACTCGCCACCGAGGCGACCGCGCTCCTGCATGGCCGCGACGCCGCGAACGAGGCGGCCGAGACCGCGCGCCGCACCTTCGAGGAAGGCGCGCTGGCCGAGAGTCTCCCGACCGTGGAAATTCCGCGCGGCGAGTTCGACGCCGGCCTCGGCGTGCTCAATGCCTTCGTCAAGGCGGGCCTCGTTGCCTCCAATGGCGAAGCACGGCGCCAGATCAAGGGCGGCGGCCTGCGCGTCAATGACGAGCCTGTCACGGACGAGAAGATGGCGTTGTCGGCGGCCAACCTGACGCCGGAAGGCGTGGTCAAACTGTCGTTCGGCAAGAAGAAGCACATCCTCCTCAGGCCTGCATAGGCGTATGAGCTTTTCGCTGCTTGTCAGGGCGCGCTGAAGCGCGCTCCCTGATCGGCAATGGACCAGAACACGCTAGAGGAACAGTCCAAGCAAACGACCCGGGAACGCGTCACGGCGACGCCGCAGGGCGTCGTGCGCACCGCGCTGGTGGTGCTCGCGCTCTGCTTCACACTCGCCGTGCTCGGCCGCGGCCTCAGCGAAAGCTTCACCGTCTTCCTGAAGCCGATCTCGGAAAACTTTGGCTGGGATCGCGCCCAAGTGGTCTCGATCTATTCGCTGACCTGGCTCGTCAGCGGACTGATGGCGCCGTTGGTCGGGCGCCTGTTCGATCATTCCGGACCGCGCATCGTCTATGCACTGGGCCTTTTGCTGCTCGGCTCGGCCTTCCTGATCGCAAGCCACGCGCAGTCACTCTGGCAATTCCAGCTCTCGATCGGACTCTGCGTCGGCATCGGTGTCGCCTTCATCGGCAATGTGCCGAACTCGATCCTGCTGGGCCGCTGGTTCGGCCCAAAGCTGCCGACCGCGATGGCGGTGGTCTACTCGGCCATGGGAGGCGGCGTGCTGGCGCTGCTGCCGGCCTCGCAGCTTTTGATCGATCATCTCGGCTGGCGCGAAACCTACCAGCTGTTCGGCTTCGCCGCGCTCGGCCTGCTGGTGCCGCTGATGCTGCTGCCATGGCGGCTGTTCGCCTCGGGCTCGCCGCATATCGCCAAGAAGACCGATCCCGATTTCGTCGATCACGGCTGGACCCTTCCGAGCGCGATGCGCCATCACGCCTTCTGGGCGCTGTTCTCGACCTTCTTCTTCACCGCGGTCGGCATGTACGCGATCGCCGCCCAGATCGTGGCCTATCTGATCGATGCCGGCTTTCCACCGCTGCAGGCCGCGACGGCCTGGGGCTTCTCCGGCGTCGTGCTGGTGTTCGGCATGCTCGGCGTGTCAGCGCTCGACGGCCTGATCGGACGCCGGCCGTCGGTGCTGCTCAGCTACGCGGTCTCGATCCTCGGCATCTTCCTGCTGTGGCTGTTGCAATACTCCGCCAATCTCCTCCTGCTCACCGGATTCGTGGTCTGCTTCGGCAGCATGATGGGCTCACGTGGACCGCTGATCACGGCGACCGCGATGAAGATCTTCGGGGGCAAGCGCGTCGGCACCATCTACGGCACCATCTCGATCGGCAGCGGACTCGGCTCGGCGTTCGGCTCCTGGAGCGGCGGCCTGATCCACGACGCGACCCACGGCTACAACGCGCTGCTCGCCTTCGCGCTTGCGAGCGTGGTGCTCGGGATGATCCCGTTCCTGGTCGTGCCCGCCTTGCGGCGGTAGGTGTCTCAGAGGTAACCTGCGGGCATTCGCGTCACCGGGAAATTACGGATGGGCACGGCGCGAACAGCTGCAAAAGATGTGGATGGCGCGCGGCTGAAAGTCCCTCCCGCGGTGTTTTGTCCGACATGACAAAAATGTCAGCGCAAATTGCCCTTGGGCGGCTTGCAGCGCAGAACTGAATGCGGTCCTAGTCGCAGCATTGGATGGAGGGCACAAACCAATGAACTTTCCCTATCTCGTTCGCTTTCAACCGGTTCTCTTGAGCCTGTTTCGTTTCGTCACCGGCCTGCTGCTGTTCCAGTACGGCATCGCCAAGCTGTTCAAGTTTCCGGTGCTTCCCTACTTCGCAAACATCCCGCCGATTATCTACGCAGCCGGTACGCTTGAGCTCGTGCTTGGCGCGCTGCTGATGATCGGCCTGTTCACCCGCCTCGCGGCATTCATCCTCTCGGGTGAGATGGCCTTCGCCTATTTCATGGGGCACATGTTCAAGGGCGAAACGCCGGTGTTCCTGCCGCTGCTCAATGGTGGCACCGCGGCGATCCTGTTCTGCTTCGCCTGCCTCTACCTCTCGGCAGCCGGCGGCGGCTCGGTCAGCGCCGATGCGGCGATAGGCAAGGACTAGCGGCACAACCGGCGGCGCGTTCGCGCGGCGCTGAGGCGTCAGCAATTGATCCGCGAATAAAGAGATGGCACCCGTACATTTACGGGTGCCATCTCAGCGCGAGCCCAGCACGTTCCAGACGAGGACGAGGACCGCGACCAGCAGCATCGACATGATGAGGCGGTGGACGAATCGGTTCATGTCCGCTCCCACCGGATTCGGTCGGGACTGAAGACCCACACAATCTTTCTCCCAGTTGACTTGCCATGCGCCCACGCGGCGCATTTCCGCATGGATGTTTGCGCATGCAGCTCGCGGACGCCGCTTGCGCGGCAGCCGTCGCACGCGTCCATTCATGATTGGTAAGAATTTCATGCTACCGACGCGAGCAACAATAATCATTCCGTCGAGGCCGTGATGAAGCTGCTGAGTCACCTCAAGATCCGCACCAAGCTCGCCAGCATGGTCTGTCTTTCGGCACTCACGGTCACGGCCATCATCGGGGTGTCGTCCGTGCTCAGCAAGAGCCGCATGCTGGAGGACCGTGTCCAGCAGATGCGGACCGCGGTCGATATGCTCCACAACTTCGCCCAATCACTTGAAGAGGAAGTCGGCGCCGGCAAGCTGACGCAGGCCGAAGCGAAAATCCAGTTCCACCAGCGCGGTCGCCGCATGAGCTTCAATGGCGGCCAAGGCTATCCGGTGGTCTACAACGCCGATACGTCCCTCATCGTCAACGGCGCCAACCAGCAGCTCGAAGGCAAGATCACCGGTGCGAAGGACTCCAATGGCGTCCTGATTGCCGACGCCATTATCAAGGCCGGCGCCGAGACCACACAGGGTGGCGTAACCTCCTATCTCTATCCCCGTCCCGGGCAGACGGAGCCCGTCCGCAAGACCGTGTTCGCGCGCAAATTCGCGCCCTGGAACGCGACGATCAGCTACGGCCTCTATGTGGACGACATCGACGCCGACGTGCGAGCCTTGACGCTGGAGCTGGGGGCGATCGGCATCGGCCTGATGCTGCTGATGGCGACCCTGTCCTGGCTGATCGCCCGCGACGTGCTCGGCGCGCTCGACCGCCAGAAGAACCGCATGCAGGCCATTTCCGAAGGCGCGATCGACACGGCGGTCGAGGAGACCGGTCGCGGCGACGAGATCGGCCGCATGGCGGAGACCCTCGAAGTGCTCAGGCAGACCGCCTTGACGGCGCGCAAGCTGGAGGCCGAGCAGGTCGCCACCAAGTCCCGCAGCGAACAGGAGAAGCGCGACGCGCTGATCTCGCTTGCCGACCGGTTCGATGCCTCCGTCGGCCAGCTCGTCGGCCTGATGGCCTCGGGCTCCGGCGAGCTGGAGGTCACCGCCAAGTCGATGTCGTCGACCGCGGAAGGGACCAACCGCCGCGCCGCCGTCGTCGGCTCGGCCGCCACCGAAGCCAGCCAGCGCGTCCAGACGGTCGCGGCCGCCGCCGAGGAGCTCTCCTCCTCCATCACCGAGATCAGCCGTCAGGTCGCGCAGTCCGCCGTGGTCACCGGCCGCGCCGTGGATAGCGCGCGCCGCACCGACACCATCGTCCGCGCGCTCTCGGACGGCGCCCAGCAGATCGAGCATGTCGCCGAGCTGATTTCCAGCATCGCGGCGCAGACCAACCTGCTCGCGCTCAACGCCACTATCGAGGCCGCACGCGCCGGTGAAGCCGGCCGCGGCTTTGCTGTCGTCGCTTCGGAGGTGAAGTCGCTGGCGAGCCAGACCGCGGAAGCCACCCGCGAGATCGGCGACAAGATCGCCCAGATCCAGGGCGCGACCAAGGAAGCGGTGGACGCCATCGGTGGCATCACCGCCACCATCGAAGAGGTCAGCCGGATCGCCACCTCGATCGGCACCGCGATCGAGGAGCAAGGCGCCGCCACCGCCGAGATCGCCCGCAGTGTCTCGCAGACGGCCGAGGCGACCCAGGAGGTCACCACCAATATCGGCGGCGTCAGCACGGCAGCGAACGAGACCGGCAATGCCGCAGGCATGGTGCTCGCCGCAGCCTCGAACCTCTCCAAGCAGGCAGAGCAGCTCTCTGGCGAAGTCGGGACGTTCCTCGCGGGCGTGCGCGCGGCGTAAGGCGGCGCACGGGCCTCGTGGTTCGAGACGCCCGCTCTGCGGGCTCCTCACCATGAGGATCCAAGATTTATCCGTGGAACAGGACCTCATCCTGAGGAGCCCGCGGAGCGGGCGTCTCGAAGGATGGCCGCGCGCAAACCACCATCCGCATTCATTCTCGGAGACGTGAAGGGCGTAGCTCGCCGCTATCGCCGCGCGAGGGTGCAGCCGCTCGAGAGCTGGCGCGTCGTTCCGGTCGAGCCATCGCTCGACTGCGACGGAAATTCCTCGAACGGCGAGTTCTGTTTGCCGGTGTTGAATTCGAAGATCTTGCGGAACAGACCGGGCGCCATCGCCGAAATCGGATTGACGCGCATCACGGGTGCGGCCGGCGTGCCGACGACCTCGTAGGTCACGCCGATCAATCCTTCATTGTTGCCGCCGCCGAGGAAGATGCCGAACAACGGGATCTGGCCGAAGATGTTGTTGACGCCATACATCGGCACGAAGGTGCCGCTCATGCAGACCTGATTGCCGGGAAAGTCGATTGAGCCCTCGATGGTGGCGCCGATCATGGGGCCCTTGACCACGCCATCCCGGATCGTGAGCGCGCCGTTCTGCCGCGTGAACTCCGCGCGCAACGCCGTGAAGGCGACGCCGCTCTGCGCACCGTTGGGAGCGCCCGCCGCGACGCGATCGAGTTGATCCATGCCCTTGACCGAGAAGTCGCGCACGTTGATCAGGCCTTCCCGTGTCGTAGGCTCCGACGTCGGCGGCTCCATGGCCACCACCATCTGGCCGCCGAAGACCTTGTTGGTGGTGTCTGTGAAGCGCAGGAAGTTGCCGGCATCGCTGGTCTGGAGATAGATCACCTCGCGGTTGCCCTGGGCGCGGCCGCCGCGCAAATCGGCGGCCACAGGCGTGTCTTTTCCAATCCTGCCGCTCAGCGTGAAGGCTTTGACCGCACCATTGCGCCGCGACATCTTGGCCTCGACGCTGCGCATCGCTTCGCCATTGAACCCCATGACGGCGCCGAGCTTCACGTCCATGTCGAAATCGACGTTCTTCGTCTTGCTCTTGGCATCGTCCTTGGGATTGCCTGAGATCGCCGATTTCAGGAAGCCGCGGCCGTCGAATATGTCGCCGCGCATCGTGCCCTTCAGCACACCCTCCTGGCTGCGCTCCACCTTCAGCGACGCCTTGTCGCCGTCGGACGGCGCGTAGGTCGGGAAGTTCGCGTTCATGAGATCGCCGTTCGGATCGACCTCGAGCGCCCCCTTGATCGAGGCGCCGCCGCCTTCGATGACGATGTCCTCCAGACGCGTCGATTGCGCCGTCGGCACCACCTTGAAGCTGGCTTTGCCCGCTCTGCCCGGCAGCTTGACCCAGCCGGGCAGGATGTTGTCGAGCTTGACCGAGGTCAGGTCGGCCTCGATGCCGAGCTTCGTCGTCTGGTCGGGTCCCCCGGCGATCTTGCCTGAAAGCTTGATCGGCACCGATCCGCTGACGGCGGGGCCCAGATCGAACCCGAGGCGCGCACGGCTCGCATCATCCAGCGTGGCCTGCAATTTGACGTCCGCATCACCCTCGGCCGGCTTGCGGTAGTCGAGCGAGGCCGCCTGGCCGTTGATCTTGACGTCGCCCTTGACCTGATAGCCCTGGTTGCTCGCGACGATCTTGAGGTTGTTGGCCTCCAGCTTCTGGTTCATCACCAGCTTGTCGGCACCAAAGCCGTTGAGATCGGCGGTAACGCTGTAGGTGGTATCTGCTTTGGTCAGCTCGCCCTTGACCGGCAACCCAAGCTGGACGTTCGCCGAGAACGTCCCCTTGCTGGTATTGGGATCGATGACGGTCGACGACAGATCGCTCAGGCGATCATTGGAAAGCATTTCGGCGGCCGCAGGCACCGGTCCTTCGACACGAAACCTGGTCCGCGACGGCGACGGCTTGGGCGCCATATCGGGCACCTCGAAGACGAAGTCGGAAATCGTGATCTTGCGGCCCGCTGGCGTATCGGCAATCCCCTGCCCGATATTGACCGTCGCGGTGCGGCCGGTCACGCGCGCCTTCAAATCGGCATCGTGCACCACCGGCAGGCCATCGACGGGGCGAACCGTGATACCGCTCGCCACGATATTGACCGACAGGCCGTCGTCGGGAATGGGTGGACCCTTGCGCGGAAGATTCTTCGTCGGCGAATTAACGCCGATCTCGATGCGCTGGAGCGTTCCACGCTCGATCCGCTCGATTACCCATTCGCGCAACTCGGGAACCACAAGCGTCGGCCACATCCGCTTGAGCGCGGAGGCCGACATCGGCGTTCCCGCAAAGCCCAATGTCAGCCGCGGCTCGCCCGAATAGTCGATGGCACCGGTGCCGGCGACGCCGATCTCTCCGTTGGAGATATCGGCCTGCGTCAACAGCAGCCTCTTGTGGTCGGTATCGAAGCGGAAGCCGATCGCAATACGGTTGAAGACCAGCGGCGGCTCGTTGTCGATGCCGCCGAGCAGGATCGAGCCGCCGCTGAAACCGAGCTGCCAGTCATTGACGTTGCCGTTGGGCGGGTCGACATGAGCCAGCAGCGTCAGGCGGTTCGCGCCCGAGAGGATCTTGAACGGAGCGACCAGCACCCGCCGGTTGGCGTCCCACTCGACATTGATCTCGGCCGAGTCGATCGCCATCGGATAGTCGGGCGTATCGGTGTCGATGATGTTGCCCGCACCGACCGTGATCTTGCCGCGAAAGAAGGTCGGCACGCCGTCGCGGCCGAGCTCGCCCTTGAGCTCGCCGGTCAGCGGCAGGTCGGCGGTGTAGGTGAGGTCCTTCACCCGCAACGCCAGCAGGATGTTGGCGGTCGAGACCTTGTCGGCGCGGATATCGACCGAGCGCACGCCGTTCTCGGTGGGTCCGATCGTGGCACGCAACGACCACGGACGCGCGCCCTCCTCGCCGAGGCTGAGCGCGACGCCGCCATGGCTCGGCCGGCGCAGGCTGAGCGTGATGTTCTCGAATGTCCATTTGCTGCCGCGCTGCTGATCGTCGACGATCAGATTGCCGTTCTTCAGACCGATCTCATTGAGGTTCTGGCCGTCGAGGCCGGTCATGCTCAGACTGTCGAGCCAGTCGAGGCCCTGAAGAATGCCGGTCGGGGCCGTGACCTGGGTCGCGACTTGCGATGTGTCGGGGGTCGCAGGCTCGGTTGCGAATGGCGGCGGTGGGACACCGTTGCGCGGGAAAGTCGGCGGCAGCCCCGCGTCCTTCTTGGAGGCGACGCCGGTGGCGAGCGGCTTTGCGGTGTCGCCAGCCGACACTGTGACCGTCCCGTCAGGCGCGATCCGGATCGCGAGCTCGGCATCGACGAGGTTGAGGCTTTCGGCGCGCAGATGCCCCATCAGCAGGCCTGCACCCGACAGCTTCACCTCGGCCTTCGGTGCGGTGGCGACAATGACGTGATCGTGGTCGCGCACGACGATATCACGGATACGCACGGCGATGCGGATCCGCCCGGCCCGTTCGATCTGCGTGCCGCCGACCTCCACGGTGTTGCCGTGACCGATATTGTCCTCGATCGCGGCGGCGAGCCACGGCGTCGCAATGTCGAGATTGATGGGACCGGCACCGAGCCGCCACCACAGTGCGCCGAAACAGCCGACGAAGATGACAACCAGGGCACCGACGACCACGGCCACGCGCTTCAGCCAGCGACCGCCGCCCATCCAGCGGCGCAGCGGCCCAAACCCGTCAGCGAACCGATGGAAGCCCGAATTGGAACGCGACAACAGCCGGCGTGCCCGATAGCCCGCCGCCGCTTCCTGATCCGGATCCCAATCGGCGTCGTCCCATTGCTGCTGCTCTGGTTGGCTGCCGCGCCGATCCAAATCCCGATTGTAATCCTGGGGCGACGTATTCCTTGCCATTGCCTCTCGATACAGGCGCCCGTCGTGGGATTGAGCGCCGCCGGGGCCGCAGCCGTCGACGGGAAGCGAAGCTCCCTGCGCCGGCATTGCCGCCATACCTCGAATATTCCTTCTGTTCGTCATGTCGCCCCGGGAGCGCGTTCAACGAGCAGTGGGGTGGTGCGTGGAATTCCTTGTAACCAGACTCCGGCGTCGTCAGACTCGCCCAGCCGAGGGCACGATTCCGGTAGACCGGAAGAGGGCTGCAATACCGCTTTGGTTGACCCGCCGAAAGCGACGAAAGGAAGGCGTATGTCCAAGAAATCCCGAAAGAAATCGTCCAAAACGCCCTCCGGCAGTCCGACGGCTAAAAAGACGCCCGTGAAAGCGCGGGCTGCGACTCAAACCAAGTCCGCGAAAACACAGCGGACACCGGCGAGCAAATCAACTGGGACCATAGCAAAGACAGCATCGCATAAGGCCGCATCGAAACGGTTAAATTCTTCCAAATCGGCATCCGCCCCCAAAACGGCGGCGAAGGCCGGCTTGGCCGAGGGTCAGAAGGCTCCCGCCTTCCGCCTGCCCCGCGACGGTGGCGGTGTCGTCGCGCTGTCGGATTATACCGGCCAGAAGCTGGTCCTGTTCTTCTACCCCCGCGCCGACACGCCGGGCTGCACCAGGGAGGCCATCGATTTCACCCGGCTGACCGGCGCCTTCGCCACGGCTGGCACCGCCGTGCTCGGCATCTCCGCTGATCCAGTCAAGGCTCAGGACAAGTTCCGCGACAAGCATGGTCTCGGAGTGCCCCTCATCTCGGACGAGACACACGAGATGCTGGAAGCCTACGGCGTCTGGGGCGAAAAGTCCATGTATGGCAAGAGCTTCCTGGGAGTTCTTCGTACCACGATGCTGCTTGGCGCCGACGGCAAGATCGCCCGGATCTGGCGCAATGTCCGGGTCGACGGCCACGCCGACGAGGTGCTGGAGGCCGCAAGAAGCCTTTAACCAATCCTTTAAATTCAAGCGGTTCCGTTTCCGGAAAATTAACCATGACTGACCCAGATTGCCGCGGCAATTAGGCCGTACGGACTCATCCGACCGGCGCGGGAGTGCCGATGTCGAAAAGTTCTGCCCAACTCTCGCAGTACCCCCAACATCACCCCCACGACCACGGACGAGCCTTTCATCGCCGTGCCGCCGCTGTGGCAACAGCGCTTCCCCTTCCGGATACCGACGACGCCTACACCATCGTGCATCACGGCAAGCAGGTTCGCCTGGGACCTGTGGTGTTCTGGATCGTGGTCGGCACCGTCGTGTTGCTCGGGCTCTGGTCGGCCGCAACCGCGACCTATTTCGCCTTCCGCGACGACGTCCTCACCCGGCTGATCGCCCGGCAGGCCGAGATGCAATACGCCTATGAGGACCGCATCGCCGAGCTGCGCGCCAAGGTCGACCGCACCACCAGCCGGCAACTGCTCGACCAGGAGCAGTTCGACCAGAAGCTCGACCAGATCATGAAGCGCCAGACGGCGCTGGAGTCCCGTGCCACGGCGCTCGGGTCCATGCCGGACGTGACCGGATCGATTCCCCGCTCCACCCCGCAGCGTGGCGATGCCAGCCAGACGACGCAGGGCACGCCAAAACCCTCGCCGATCAGCGACACCGTGATCTTCGTCGCGCCGCCGGATCGCGAAGCGCGGCTCGAATCGCGCGCGCCGACCCTCGCAGCTCCGCCCGTCAATCAATTCGCCAAGAATCAAGGGTTCGACAACGTCGTCGTTCGGCTCACGACCTCGCTTGACCAAGTCGAGCGTCGCCAGATGGCGGCGCTCAACGCCGTCGAGGAAGGCATGGACTCACGCATGCGCCGGATGCGCGGCGTCGTCAGCGATCTCGGCCTGAACCTCGCAAATCTCGAAGCCGCCGTGCCGCGCACGGCGATGGGCGGGCCTTTCGTACCCGTAAAACTCACCGCCAGTTCGGGGCCGTTCGAAAAGCAGCTCTATCGCATCAACAGCACCCGCGCCGAGATGGACCGGCTCAATCGCACCCTCGCACTCGTGCCCTATCGCAAGCCCGTCATCGGCGAGGTCGAGTTCACCTCCGGTTTCGGCGTGCGCAGCGATCCGTTCCTCGGCCGGCCCGCGATGCACACCGGGCTCGACTTCCGCGCGGCGAGCGGCGATCCCGTTCGCGTCACCGCCAACGGCAAGGTCGTCTCCGCCGGCTGGTCCGGCGGCTACGGCCGCATGATCGAGGTCGATCACGGCAATGGCCTTGCGACTCGCTACGGCCATCTCTCCGAGATCAACGTCAGGGTCGGCGAGATCGTGAGAATCGGCCAGGTCGTCGGACTCGTCGGCTCGACCGGCCGTTCCACCGGCCCGCATCTGCACTATGAAACCCGGATCGACGGCGAAGCGGTCGATCCGCAGAAATTCCTGCGCGCCGGCGTGCGGCTCAGCGCGGGCTAGGCCCGCGCTTCTCGCATTCTACTGGCCGCGCTCGTGGCCGACCTCTCCTGTGATGACGTCGCCGAACAGCTCCCAGGCCTGCCCGTTGAAGCGCATCAGCTGCATCTGCTCGATCGGGAAATAATCGTCGGCCGAGGTGTTGACCATGATGCCGGGCAGCATCAGGTCGGTGTGGAAATCCTTCAGGTTCGAGGCCTGCTTCATCACGTTGTCACGCGTGAGATTATCGCCGCACTGCTTCAGCACCTGCGCCATCGCCTCCGCCTGAACGTAGCCATAAAGGTTATTGGCGTTGGTCTTGTCCCCTTCGGGATAGTACTTGTCCATAAAGGTACGCCACGCGATGACCGCTGGGTCCTTGTCCCAGGTCGGGTCGGTCGGATCCTTCAAATATGCGGTCGAGATGATGTCCTTGGAATAGTCGAGTCCGGCGGGCTTGAGCACCGAGGCGATCGACGTAGCCGTATTGGCGAGGAAGAATTTTGGCTTCCAGCCGAGCTCGCCGACCTTCCGGATCGCCTGTGCCGATCCCTTTGGCGCAGCCCAGGAGAAGAAGATGTCGGCACCGGAATCGTGAAGCGCAACGATCTGCGAGTCGATCGAGGGATCGCTGACCTCATAGGATTTGTCGGCGATGATCATATTGGCCTTGTCGCCGAGCCCATCCTTCAGGCCCTTGAACTGGTCCTTGCCGGCGTCGTCGTTCTGCCAGAACACCGCGATCTTGCTGTTTGGAAAATTGTCACGGATATATTTTGCGTAGATCCGCCCCTCGCTCTGGTAGTTCGGCTGGAATCCCATGGTCCATGGGAAATTCTTGGAGTCGCCGAACTTGGTGCCGCCGGAGGCGACGAAGAGCTGCGGTACCTTCTTGGCGTTCATGTACTTCATGATCGCGGAATTCGAGGGCGTGCCGAGCGGCTGGAAGATCAGCAACACCTCGTCGCTCTCGACCAGCTTGCGCGCCTGCTCGATCGCCTTCGGCGGTGAATAAGCGTCGTCATAGCTGATGAAATTGATCTTGCGCCCGTTGATGCCGCCCTGGTCGTTGATCATCCTGAAGAACGCAGCCTCGGTCTTGCCGATCACGCCATAGGACGACGCCGGCCCGCTATAGGGCATGATGTTGCCGAGCTTGATTTCGGTGTCGGTGGCGCCGGGATCGTATTTCTTCTGCGCCAGGGCCGGTGTCGTGACGAGCACTCCGGCAACAAGAATGGCGAGGGCAGCAAGGCTTTCGCGACGACCCGGCATCGTTCTCTCCCCTGTTTTGTAGTCTTGTTTTGCCGAGAGTGTCGCAAGGGGAGCGGCGGCTGGCAAGCGCCGCGATTTTCCGTGGAGTGAAACGACGACTCTGGAACTATGTGCCGCGCCGAAGCAGGTCCAGAACGCGCCCATCGATCACCAGCAACGCGCTGCCGATCACGATCGCGCCCGCGATCTCTCGCATCGAGATCGGTTCGCCCAGCACCAGCCATCCCAGAAGAACGGCGATGACGGGAATGAGCAGCGTCACCAGCATCACGTTGGTCGCACCCGACCGCCGCAGGATCTGGAAGAAGACGATATAGGCGAGCGCCGTCGACAGGCCGGCAAGGCCAAGCACTGCAAGCCACGTCGTCATGCCCGGCATCGGCAGACGCCACGGCTGCTCCGCTGCGCCCGCGACGATCACCATCATCACCGTGGAAGCCATCAGTTGATAGGCTGCCGTCACCAGCGGCGGGGAGTCCTTCAACAACCGGCGCGCTGCCAGCGCCGCAAAGCCATAGCTGAAGGCGCCGCCGAGGCAGAGCAGAATACCGAGCCCCTGCCCCGCCCGTGTTTCAGCGCCCCATCCGCGCAGGATGATCACGCCGGCGAGGCTCAGTGCCACGCCGGCGACGCGACGCAGCCGTAAGGCCTCTTCGCCTGCCGCCGCCATCACGATCACCGTGAACAGCGGCGTGGTGGCATTCAGGATCGACGCCAGCCCGCTTGGAATGAAGGTCTGGCCGACCACGATCAGCGAGAACGGGATGACGTTGTTGAGGAGCCCAATCGCGACGAACGGTTTCCAGCCGGCGATGCGCTTGGGAAAGCCAATGCCCTGGATACGGAGCAGCGGCAGTAGAATGGCCGCGCCAAGTGCAACGCGCAAAAGCACCAGCGTGAGCGGCGGCAATTCCCGCAGCGCCGCGCCGTTGAAGAAGAACGACCCGCCCCAGAGCACCGAGAGCACAGCGAGCAGCGACCAGTCGCGCGCGTCGATCCGGCTGCGATTCAGGGGCATGGCGTCTCATGTCGCTAGGCGAGACAGCCGCCTAGGACGATCCTGCGAACAGCGCCACCCGATTTCCGATGACGCATCCGTTTACAAGACCAACGTGCGAACGAGGCAAACGACGCTGCCCCATGTCGATGTGATCCGCTAGGACGGCTTCTTCGGCCGCGACACCAGCTCGATCATCTTGCCTTCATCGTCGTCAGGCATCGCAGCCTTCGCCTGCGCGTAGGCCTCGACGGCGGCGCGCGCGACCAGCGGCTTGTCGGCCAGCAGGCTCTCGGCGAGCTTCACTGCGTAGGCGGCATCCTTGTGCCGCAGCGCCGCCGTGAACGTTGCGCCGGAAAAATCGCGGGCGACCATGCGCTTGGAGTGGCGCTGCACCTGCGGGCTTGCGGCGACGCCCGCCTGAATTGATTCCAGCACCAGATTCATGTCGAGCCCGGCCTGCTCGGCGATGGCGAGTCCCTCGGCGAGGCCGGCGATCTGGATCGCGCCCATCAGATTATTGATCAGCTTGTAGACGGTGCCGGCACCGACCGCGCCGAAATGGCGGATGGTCGAGCCGATCGGTGTCAGATAGGGCCGCGCGCGTTCGAGATCGGCGGGATCGGCACCAACGAGCAGCGTCAGCTTTCCGCTCGCTGCCGCATCCGGCAATCCCGTCACGGGGCAATCGATATAGATTAGCCCGCGCGCATTCATTTCGCGGCCCATCTCGCGGGCGTGGTCATAGGAAACGGTGGAGCATTCGATCGCGATGGTGCCTGATTTCGCCGTCTTGGCTGCGCCCTCGGGCCCGAGCCAGACCGCGCGCGAGGCCTCGTCATCGGCGACCATCGTCACGACCGCGTCGGCGTCGATCGCCGCGTCCTCAGGCGAGGTCGCCCACAGCGCGCCGCGCGCGATCAGGTCTTCCGCTTTTGTTTTGCTGCGATTCCAAACCGTCACCGTGAAGCCGGCATCGAGATAGCGGCCGGCCATGCCATGGCCCATCCGCCCAAGCCCGATGAAGGCGATCCGGGGCATCAGTCGACGTCCTCGATGTCGGCGCCGGGAGTGCCGAAGGCGCGCTGCGCCAGGGTCGCGGCCATGAAGTCGTCGAGATCGCCACCGAGAACGCCTGATGTATCGGAGGTCTGCACACCGGTGCGCAGATCCTTCACCATCTGGTAGGGCTGGAGCACGTAGGAGCGGATCTGGTGACCCCAGCCGATGTCGGTCTTGGCGGCCTGGTCGGCGGCGGCCTTCTCTTCACGCCGCTTCAGCTCGATCTGATAAAGCCGTGCGCGCAGCATGTCCCAGGCCTGCGCCTTGTTCTTGTGCTGCGAGCGGCCGGCCTGGCAGACCACGGCGACGCCGGTCGGGATATGCGTCAGCCGCACCGCGGACTCGGTCTTGTTGACGTGCTGGCCGCCGGCGCCGCCTGAGCGCATGGTGTCGACGCGGACGTCCGATTCCTTGATGTCGATCTTGATGGTGTCGTCGATCACCGGAAACACAGCGACGGACGAGAACGAGGTGTGCCGCCGCGCGTTGGAATCGAATGGCGAGATCCGCACCAGGCGGTGCACGCCCGCCTCGGTCTTGAGCCAGCCATAGGCATTGTGGCCGGAGACCTGGATCGTCGCGGACTTGATGCCGGCCTCTTCGCCCTCGGACTCTTCCAGCACCTCGACCTTGAAGCCGTGGGTTTCGGCCCAGCGCGAGTACATGCGGAGCAGCATCTGCGCCCAGTCCTGGCTCTCGGTGCCACCGGCGCCGGCATGCACTTCGAGATAGGAATCGAAACCGTCGGCCTCTCCCGACAGCAGCGCCTCGAGCTCGCGCCGGGCGACTTCCTTCTTGAGGCTCTTCAGTGCGGCTTCGGCTTCCTTGACGACGCCCTCATCGCCCTCGGCTTCGCCGAGCTCGATCATGCCGATGTCGTCTTCGAGCTCCTGCTCGACCTTACCGATGCCGGAGAGCGAGTCCTCAAGCGAGGTGCGCTCCTGCATCAATTTCTGGGCTTTCTGGGGATCGTTCCAGAGGTTGGGATCTTCTGCGAGCTTGTTCAGCTCAGCGAGGCGCGCCGTCGATTTCTCGACGTCAAAGATGCCTCCTCAGCAGCCCGACCGACTGCTTGATCTCTTCTACCAACCGTTCGATTTCGGCGCGCATATGGTTCTCTGGTCTCGCGGAATTGTTCCGCGTCTAATGACAACGGGATGTAGCGGCGGCGGCTGAAAAGCGCAACCGCCGCGGCGACGAACGTCTGTCTTGTCCTAAGCCTTAGTACAGCCCGCCGGTGCCCGGCCGCATGAAGAAACCGGAATCCGGCTGCTGCTGCTGCGACGCCGGCGTCCGGCCGTCGGCATCGGCAACGCCAATGACCGAATAATTATCCGGCGGCGCCGTGCCCGGCTTGAAGGCTTCGAGGATGGTTCCGCCGGTCTCGCCCGGACCGGCGCGCATGCCGGTCTTGGCGACGACGCGCACCAGCTTGATGCCGGCCGGCACCTTGAACGGGACCGCGGGCTTGTCGGCGAGCGCGAGCTGGAGGAAGTCGCGTGCGATGGGAGCTGCGAGATGACCGCCGGTCGCGGCGTTACCCTTGCCGAGCGGACGCGGCTTGTCGTAGCCCATGTAGATGGCGACGGCGACGTCGGGCGAGAAACCGACGAACCAGGCGTCCTTGGCCTCGTTGGTGGTGCCGGTCTTGCCGGCGATCGGCTTGCCGACCTGCTTGACCACGGTCGCGGTACCGGCCTGGACCACGCCTTCCATCAGCTCGGTGATCTGATAGGCGGTCATGGAATCCAGCACCTGCTCGCGGCGGTCAATCAGCTGCGGCTCGTTCTGGTTCTTCCAACCACCCGGCGCGTCGCAGCCGCGGCATTCGCGCTGGTCGTGCTTGAAGATGGTGTGGCCGTAGCGATCCTGGATGCGGTCGATCAGGGTCGGCTTCACCCGGCGGCCACCATTGGCGAGCATCGAATATGCCGTGACCATGCGCATCGCCGTGGTCTCGCCGGCGCCGAGCGCGTAGGACAGATAGTTCGGCAGTTCGTCATAGACGCCAAAGCGGCGGGCATATTCGCCGATCAGGGGCATGCCGATGTCCTGGGCGAGGCGCACCGTCACCGTGTTGAGCGACTGCCGCAGCGCGTTGCGCAGCGTCACCGGCCCCTGGAACTTGCCCGAGGAGAAGTTTTCAGGCCGCCACACGCCCGCGCCCTGGCCCTGGTCGATTTCGATCGGGGCGTCGAGCACGACAGTCGAAGGCGTATAGCCGTTGTCGAGCGCGGCCGAATAGACGATCGGCTTGAACGACGAACCGGGTTGCCGATAGGCCTGCGTGGCGCGGTTGAACTGGCTCTGGTCGAACGAGAAGCCGCCGACCATCGCCAGCACGCGACCGGTCCAGGGGTCCATCACCACCATCGCGCCGGACACTTCGGGAATCTGGCGCAGCCGGTACTGACCTTCGACGGGCTGGGCGTCCTTGTACAGCGGATCGGCGTAGATCACGTCACCGGGCTGGAGCACCTGCGACACTGCGCTTGCCGCCCTACCCTTCGCAGCCCCGGAGGCCGCTCTTGCCCATTTGATGCCGTCGAGCGTGATGAGGCCGGTCTCGCGCTGCTTGCTGATGGCGCCGCCGAGCTCGCGGCTCGGCTGGAAGCCGATGCGCGCCGACTGATCGCTGGTCTCCAGCACCACGGCCATGCGCCATGGCGAGATATCGGAAAGAGACTTGATCTCGGCGAGCTTCACGCCCCAGTCGCCCGAAATGTCGAGCTTGCTGATGGCGCCGCGATAGCCCTGCTGCTCGTCATAGTTGACGAGACCGGCGACCATGGTCTTGCGCGCCATGACCTGAATCTTGGGATCGAGCGTAGTGCGGACCGAGAGGCCGCCCTCGTAAAGTTTCTTCTCGCCATAGCGCTCGAAGATGTCGCGGCGCACTTCCTCGGCGAAATATTCGCCGGCGAAGGTGTGGGCGCCATTGGAGCGGCTGGTAACGACCAGCGGCTCCTTGCGCGCCTTGTCGGCGTCGGCCTGCTTGACCCAGCCGTTCTCAACGAGACGATCGATCACGTAGTTACGGCGCTCGATGGCGCGGTCGCGGTTGCGGACGGGATGCAGCGTCGCAGGCATCTTCGGCAGCGCCGCGAGATAGGACGCTTCCGCCACCGTCAGCTCGTTCACTGATTTGTCGAAATAAACCAGCGACGCAGCGGCGATTCCGTAGGCGCCGAGACCCAGATAGATTTCATTCAGATACAGCTCGAGGATCTTGTCCTTCGAGTAGGTCTTCTCGATCCGCATGGCCAGCAAGGCTTCCTTGATCTTGCGCGCGAAGGAGACCTCGTTGGTCAGAAGGAAGTTCTTGGCGACCTGCTGGGTGATCGTCGAAGCGCCCTGCGGCCGGCGGTTGGAGCCGTAGTTCTGGATGTAGACCACGCCGGCACGCGCCATGCCGGTGTAGTCGATGCCGCCATGCTCGTAGAAATTCTTGTCCTCGGCCGCGAGGAAGGCGTTGATCACGAGTTTCGGCACCGCCTGGATCGGCAGGTACAGCCGCCGCTCCTTGGCGTATTCGCCGAGCAGCGAGCCGTCGGTCGCGTGCACGCGGGTCATCACCGGCGGCTCGTAATCCTGAAGCTGAGAGTAGTCCGGCAAGTCCTTGGAGAAATGCCAGATCAGGCCTGCGACGGCACCGACCCCGACAAGGAACAACACCGTTCCCGCGGCGAACAGGAAGCCCATGAACCGCACCAGCAAGCGCATTATCTGTTTATCCGTTCAAACTCTGGATCAGCCCAAAGATCAGCCCTGGCGCCCGAAACAGGCGCCAAACCATCGCGAATTCACCGGCCTTACTCAATACTATCGGTGCCGGACCCAAGACGCTTGCCGAGCGGGATTCTCGCCGATTCCGGAACCCCCTGCGGCGTTTTTATAAAGCGCCCGCTGTGGCCAAACTAGGGCTTTTGCGGCGGGACGGAAAATCCCTTCTCAATTCGACGATCCTCCGGTCGTCAATTTGACGATCCGGCCGTGGCCATCCGCTTGGCCAAAAACCCGTCGATCGCCTGTGCCATCGAGCCCACGGCACGCGAACGCCATCCTTCCGAGACCAGATGCTCGAGGTCGCCCTTGTTGGAGACATAGCCGATCTCGACCAGGACCGACGGCACGTCGGGCGCCTTCAGCACCCGGAAGCCGGCCGACTTCAGGGGATGCTTGTGCATCCGAACCGTCGACTTCATTTCGCTCATCAACAGGTGGGCAAAACGACTTGAAAAGGTGCGGGTTTCCCGCTGGGTGAGATCGATCAGGATGTCGGCGACATCGGTCGGCTCCTCCGCGAGGTTGAAGCCGGCGATGGCGTCCGCCCGGTTTTCCGCATCCGCCAGCCGCTGCGCCTCGGCGTCGGAGGCCTTGTCGGACAACGTGTAGATGGTCGCGCCCTGCGCATCGCCCTCGGCGCGCGGCAGCGCGTCGGCATGGATCGAGACGAACAACGCCGCCTTGAGGCTGCGGGCGACTTTGACCCGGTCGTTGAGCGGGATGAAGGTGTCGTCGTCGCGTGTCATCACCACGCGATATTTGCCGGTCTTTTCCAGCCGTTCGCGCAGAGCCAGGCCAAAGGCCAGCACCAGATTCTTCTCGCTCTCGCCGCTCGACTGGGTGCCATTGTCGATGCCGCCATGGCCGGGATCGATGACAACCACCGCGCGGCCATCGGCCTTCTGCCCGGCTTCAGGATGTGCAGATGCGGGAACCGTCGCGGGCGGCGGATCGGCAATTGCCGGCCGCAGCTCAGGACGATTTTCCGGAGCCAGCGACGGCACGAAGGCGGTGCGCTCGACCTCCTCCAGTTCGAGCACCAGCCGCGCGGGCTGACCGTTGGCAGCCTCCACCACGTAGGAATTGGCGATCTTGGCCGGGCCCGTCAGGTCGAACACGATTCGGGAGCCGCCGGGCATCACCAGCCCATAGCGGAAGGCCTTGACCAGTCCCCGTCCGCCGGACCCGGTGCCGGCGGGGAGTTGAAAATTGACCTGGGGAACGTCGACCACCACCCGATACGGGTCGGCCAAGGTGACGGCGCGGAAGCTAACGGTCTGGTCGATGTCGAGGACAAAGCGGGTTTGCCTGCCGTCACCGGCCAGCCGGGCGGCCGAGGCCGTCGGGAAATTCGCTGATGCAACAGCGGGTTGAGGCTGACTTTCCGCAGCCTTCAGGCGCGAGGAATCAGCACAGGGCAATGCCGCCGCGCAGAGCAGGACGCATCCCAGCAAGATCCTTTGATTTGCGCGGCTCGCCACCGATTCCGTGCCTCCGAGCAGCCTCTTTAACGCAATAGAACCACAGGGTTAAACGATCCTTAATGACGGACACGCGAAACTCGCTGACTGTGACCGCCGTGCGACGCTCCTTGCACGGATGGCCCAATCCACGTATGTACGGAATGCTGACGGCCGATATTTCCGGTTGTGTCGCATTCAGCCTCCCGGTGCAGCGCCGGAACTCTCAAGGTTTGGGAATTCCAGCGTTTTTCCGTTCCCCTCTAAGTCCAGCGCGGTGCGCGGCAGCAAGGTGGAGCGGGGCAAGCCCCGGCGGCGGACGGTTCCCGGTTACCACCACGTTTCCGGGACGGTTCTGACAGCGGCGCGACCCGTTACCCGGTCCCTTAATCCCAAGGGAGCGGTTCGTAATACCCAAGGCGAGCGCGCTCGCGCCATGCCTGGCCAACAGCAACTGATTGAGGGGCGGCCCCGCCGCCCAATGTTTCATACGGGCCGACGCTTGATGCGCCAGACTGTGCCGACCAATTCTGAAGGACCATTCGCGACGCTGCGGAGTGAAAATTCCGCGCGCCACTTTGGTCCTCCGGCGTCCGGTTCGGCAAGGCGCGAGAGACGGCGTTTCGGCCTTCCCCTCACCCCCGAATCAGGTGGACCGTCGCGTCACCCGGCAGCGCTGATGGCGCCCACGGTGAATCGCGCCCGCCGCCGCCAAGAGTTAAGACATGCCCAACAAGATGTTGATCGATGCCACCCACCCGGAAGAGACCCGGGTCGTCGTGGTCCGCGGCAATCGCGTCGAAGAGTTTGATTTCGAGACCGCGCAACGCAAGCAACTGCGCGGGAATATCTACCTCGCCAAGGTCACAAGGGTCGAACCCTCGCTCCAGGCCGCTTTCGTCGAATATGGCGGCAACCGCCACGGCTTCCTCGCCTTCAGCGAAATCCATCCCGACTACTACCAGATCCCGGTTGCCGACCGGCAGGCGCTGATCGAAGCCGAGGAGCAGGCCCATCGCGAGGCCGAGGAAGAGAGCGAGAACCGCTCCCAGGGCCGCCGCCGCTCCCGCCACCGCAATTCCCGCCGCCGTAGCCATGGCGAGCGCGTCCGCAGCGACGTCGTCGAAGGCAGCGATCCCGCGGCCCGGCAGGTCCAGGGCGAGGCCCTGCCCGAAGGCGCTTCGCACGAGGGCGAGCACCTGCACGCCGGCGCAGAGCATCACGGCGAGCACGAAGGCCACGATCATCACGACCACGAGGCACATGACCACGAAGGGCATGACCACGACGACCATCATCATGCCTATGGTGACGATCATGACGCGCACGAACATCACGACCACGATCATCATGGCGACCACGACCATCACGACCATGATCATGCCGACGAGACACCGGCGCCTGTCGCAGCGATCGGCGCCGAGCCCGCGGTCGCCACCGAAGCCGTTGCCGAGCCGCAGGAGGTTGCCTCCGACGTACACGCCGACGATCTTGCCGAGGCCGTGACGTCGGCTGCTGAGCCTGCCGACGCCGTGTACGCCCCCGGCGAGAGCGCGCAGGCTCCGCATCACGAATCCGAAGCGACGGCCGAGGATGACGGCGAAGACGAGGACGACGAGGAAGCCGAAGAGGACGTCGTTGAATCCGTCGGCGGCGACGATGTGCTGGAAGAAGTGCCGGAGCGCACCTTCCGTCCCCGCCGCCAGTACAAGATCCAGGAAGTCATCAAGCGCCGCCAGGTGATGCTGGTGCAGGTCGTCAAGGAAGAGCGCGGCAACAAGGGCGCGGCGCTGACGACCTACCTCTCGCTCGCCGGCCGCTATGCCGTCTTGATGCCGAACACCGCGCGCGGCGGCGGCATCAGCCGCAAGATCACGAGCGCGCAGGACCGTTCGCGCCTAAAGGAAGTGGTGCAGGATCTCGATGTGCCCGAGGGCATGGGGATCATTCTGCGCACCGCGGGTGCCGCCCGCACCAAGCCCGAGATCAAGCGCGATTTCGAGTACCTGATCCGGATGTGGGAGACGGTGCGCGACATGACGCTGAAGTCGCAGGCCCCGACCCTCGTCTACGAGGAAGGCTCGCTGATCAAGCGCTCGCTGCGCGACCTCTACAACAAGGAGATCGACGAGATCTCGGTTGCCGGTGAATCCGGTTACCGTGAAGCGCGCGACTTCATGAAGATGCTGATGCCCGCCAATGTGAGCGCGGTGAAGCAGTATCGCGACGGCCAGCCGCTGTTCTCGCGCATGGGCGTCGAAAGCCAGCTGGATGCGATGTTCTCGCCGACCGTGCAACTGCGCTCCGGCGGCTACATCGTCATCAACCAGACCGAAGCGCTGGTCTCGATCGACGTCAACTCCGGTCGTTCGACGCGCGAGCATCATATCGAGGACACCGCGCTCAAGACCAATCTCGAGGCCTCCGAGGAGGTCGCGCGTCAGCTTCGGTTGCGCGACCTCGCCGGTCTGATCGTCATCGACTTCATCGACATGGACGAGAAGCGCAACAACCGCGCGGTCGAACGCAAGCTGTCCGATTGCCTCCGGCAGGACCGCGCGCGGATCCAGGTCGGACGCATCTCGCATTTCGGCCTGCTCGAAATGTCACGCCAGCGCATCCGCGCCAGCGTGTTGGAGTCCTCGACCGATCCCTGCACGCATTGCGGTGGCACCGGCCATGTGCGCTCGGTGTCCTCGGTTGCGCTCCAATTGCTGCGCGGCCTCGAAGAGATCCTGATGAAGGGCGCGACCCACAACCTCGTGGTCCGCACCCGCACCGACGTCGCGCTCTATGTGCTGAACCACAAGCGCGGCCATCTGCGCGACCTCGAGAACGGCTTCAAGGTCACGTTGTCGGTCATCGCCGACCCGAGCGTCAACGGGCCGCAGGCCTATGTCATCGACCGCGGCGAGCAGGTGCATACGCTGGAAGCCGCCAAGGCTCTGCTGGCGGCGCAGGCGGCCGCAAGCCCGCCGCCCCTGGTCGAAGAGGCCTATGACGACGAGGAGTTCGATCCGGAGACCGAATCCGAGGTTGAGACCGAAGAAACCGAAGGTCTCGCCGAGGAGCAGACCGCAGGCGACGCCGCTACCGAGCAGGACGGCCAGCGCCGCAAGCGTCGCCGTCGCCGCCGCGGTCGCGGTGGCCCGCGCGACGAGGAGACGCGCGAGGATGGCGCTCCCGCTCTTGCCGAGACGGCCATGGCGGCCGGCGAAACCGAAGAGGATGCCGAGGCCGAGCCGGATGGCGAGGAAGGCGAGGAACAGGGAGCCCGTGGCGAGCAGCAGGGCAGCGCCGATCGCCGTCGCCGGCGTGGTCGCCGTGGCGGACGTCGGCGTCGTGGTCCTGGCGAGGAAGGTCTCGCCGGCTCCATCGGCGACGAGCTCGCGGCCAGTGCGCCGTCGGAAGCGACCGATGCAGTCGCCGATTTCGACGGTTTTAGCGGCGAGGCTGCGCCCTCGATCGCGCAGGCCGAGCACACGTCGGAACCTCAGGTCACCCAGCCTGAGCCGCGGGCCGAAGCACGGATTGAGGCAACGACCAGGCCTGAGCCGGCTCCTGCTGCCGCGGACGAAGAGCACGCCGACGACAAGGCCGCACGACGCCGTTCGACGGTTCGGGAAAAGGTGAGCTTCCTGTCGAGCAGCCAGAGTGAACCGGCACCGATCGCGCAGGCGGCCGAGCCGGTTGCCCCGCCCGCACCGGCTCCGGAGCCCGCGCCCGCAGCGGCAAGCGAAACCTCGGCCGCACCGCGTCGCGCCGGCTGGTGGTCGCGCCGCTTCGGCGGCGGCGAATAGACGAGCCCCAATCAAAAACGCCCGGCTTCGGCCGGGCGTTTTTCGTTCCACGCTCTCTTTGCTGTTCAGTGCGACGGCGGATCGCCTTCGATCGGCGCCACGTCGCGCGATGCGATCCGGCGGAGCTGATCGTAGAGGTCAGGCGCTTCGCTGGTGCAAAGGCAGACGCCTGTCGCAGCAGGCCCTTCGCCGGCGTTGAGGTAGGCGTGGCCCATGGTGCTGTCGAGATAAATGCCGTCGCCCTCGCCCAGGATCTCCGGCGCGTAGAACTCGGTGTGGACGGCAACGCGTCCGCTCGTCACCACGAAATATTCCTCGCCGGCGTGGCGCAGCAGCGGACCGAACTCCTCCAGCGAGCGCGCCCGGACTTCGGCCAGGATCGGCACCATGCGTTTGCCGATCAGATCGGTGCATTGATAGGTGTAGGTGTAGAATCCGGTCGTGATCACCTGCCCCTGCCCGGCGCGGCTGATGCTCCGTCGCGCCGTGACCGGTCTGCTCTGCTCGGGACGCGGGGGCACCGGATTGAACAGCTCGGCGATCTCCATCTTCAAGCCGGAGGTGAGCTGGAGCAGCTTGTCGTAGGTCAGCGACATCAGACCGTTCTCGACCTTGGACAGGGTCGACAGCGCCATGCCGGTCCGCTCCGCCACCTGCTTGAGCGTCAGCCCCCGCGCCTGGCGGGCAGCCTTGAGGCATTGGCCCAGCTGGGAGTTGGCGCCCTCCGGCGTCGTCACGATCTCGCTCATCCAGCAAGGTTATCACGGCGGCCGAAAAATTGTTTGATCGATCCACCTAATCTTTTCGACTGAAGCCGGCCCTGGGTTCCGCATCTGGCCGCCGTTTGGGCGGGCAAACCAGCATTTGTGCATGAAATGGCCGGTTCTGACGAATATTGGTGCGCGGCCTCCACTTTCCGATATGCTAAATCGTTTTCAAATTTTGAAAGGGATTGGCATTGTCCGACCTTTGCGATTCCAGCGCCGTTGAGCTGCGCCGCCGCCTGTCCGCCCGGGACATCTCGCCCGTCGAGCTGCTGGAGTTGTGCCTGTCGCGGATCGCCACCGTCAATCCCGCCGTCAATGCCGTCGTGACACTGGACGAGCCTGGCGCTCGCGCCGCTGCCAAGGAAGCCGAGGCCGCCATCCTGCGCGGCGAGGATCATGGCGCCCTCCACGGGCTCCCCGTTCTCATCAAGGACACCCAAGACACCGCTCGACTGCGCACCACCTATGGCAGTCCGTTGCTGAGGGACAACGTCCCACTCGCTGACCAGGGCTCGGTGGCACGGCTGCGCGCGGCTGGCGCCATCATCTTCGGCAAGACCAACACACCGGAATGGGCGGCCGGCGGCAACACCCGCAACCCCGTGTTCGGGGCGACCGGCAATCCGTTCGATCCGATGCGCTCGGCGGCCGGCTCCTCCGGCGGCTCGGCGGTGGCGCTCGCCTGCGGCATGGCTCCGCTCGCCTCGGGCTCGGACACCGGCGGCTCCTTGCGCAATCCGGCCGGCTTCGCCGGCATTGTCGGCATGCGCCCGTCCTTCGGCCTCGTCGCCAGCGAGAAGCGCGTGTTCGGCTGGTCCAATTTGTCGACCGACGGGCCGATGGCGCGCAATGTCACCGACACCGCGCTGATGCTGTCGGTGATGGCGAGCGACGATACCCGCGATCCGCTCGCCTATACGCTGCCCGGCGAGTCCGTGCGCGCGCGTGCCGAACGCTGGGCCGTACCGCGCCCCGCAGAACTCGGCAGGCTGCGCCTCACCTTCACCGAAGACTTCGGCTTCGCCCCGACAGAGCAGGCGATCCGGCGCGTGTTCCGCCATCGCGTGAGCAAGCTTGCACCGCTCTTTGGCGAGTGCCGCGAGGCGACGCCGGATTGCTCCGGTGCCGACGACGCCTTCGCCGTGCTGCGTGCAGGCATGTTCCTGGCGACGCACGGCAAGAACTACAAGGAGCGGCCCGAGATGCTCGGGCCCAATGTCCGCGCCAATGTCGAGGAAGGCCTCGGCTACACGCTCGAAGATCACGCGCGCGCCGCAACGACGCAGACGCGGATCTATCGCGCCTGGCAAAGCTTCTTCGAAAGCTGCGACGTGCTGATCAGCCCCACCATCACGCTTAGTCCGCGGCCGTGGTCGGAGCCGCATCCCGCGGAGATCGACGGGGTAGCAACGAAATCCTACTTCCATTGGCTGGCGCTCGCTTATGCCGTGACGCTTCCCGGCCATCCCGCCATCAGCATTCCTCTCGGCCTCGATGAAGCCGGGCTGCCTTTCGGCCTGCAGATCGTCGGTCAGCGTGGCGGCGACGCCGCCGTGCTCGCGGTGGCCGCGAGCCTCGAAGCAGCGTTCGCCGGCGACGCGCAATTGTGCCGGCCGGCGCCCGATCTGGCCCGGCTTGCCGTGGCGCCGCCGCTCTCGGCTGCACCCGGCTTCCTGACTTGGGAATGAAGAACGTGGGAATGATCAGAACTCGGGCATGACCTGAACTCGGCAACGACCGAAACCAGCCCTGGCGGCGCGATGGAGACGAGGATGACGGAATTGCCGAGGAAGACCAGCGTCATCGCATTCGTCCTGCTCTACGTCGCCTACTGCATCTCCTATGTCGACCGCGCGGCGATCTCGCTGGCGCTGGCGCAGATCGGCAAGGACTTCAACCTCCAGGCCGCAGATCTCGGCATCGTCATCAGCGCGTTCTTCCTCGGCTACGCCGCGATGCAGGTGCCGGGCGGATGGCTCTCCGACCGCTTCGGATCGAAATATGTGGTGATCATCACCATCGTGATGTGGTCGCTGTTCACGGCGTTCACGAGCCTTGCCTGGTCGCTCACCTCGCTGATCGCGATCCGCTTCCTATTCGGTATCGCCGAGGGCGGCTTCCCGCCGGCGAGCATCCGCGCCGTCGCGGAGGTGTTCAAGAAGGACAGCCGGCCGAAGATGTCGGCGCTGCTGCTGTCGTCCAACTATGCCGGCAGCATGATCGCGCCGCTGATCATGGCGCCGTTGATCCTCTGGCTCGGCTGGCGCCATGCCTTCAACGCGATCGGCATTGCAGGCATCGTCTTCGCGGTCGCCTATTTCGTCTTGGTCCCGTATCTGGGCCGCCCGGGCGCGAACGATCCGAACCTGTCCGGGACGAAAGCCGAGAACCGTGCACCGATGCGCGAGCTCATGAAGAATCCGCTGCTGTGGCAGCTGATGGTGGTGTGGTTCGGCCTCAGCTGCGTCAACAAGGGCCTGGATTCCTGGATGCCGCTCTATCTGCTCCAGCAGCGCGGGCTCGACCTCAAGACCGTCGGCATCGTGGCGCCGATCCCGTTCGTGATGGCGACGATCGCGACCGCGATCGGCGGCTGGGTGATGACGACGTTCTTCGCCGAGCGCGAAAAATATCTGCTGATCGGCGCCTCCGCATTGACCGGCATCTTCCTCTACGCCATGTACAAGGCGGAGACGATCGCGATGCTGATCACCTACCAGTCGGTGGTCTATTTCTTCAAATCCTTCGTACTGGCCTCGGTGATTGCGCTTCCGACCAAGCTGCTCCGCGACGACCAGATCGGATCCGGCATCGGCATGGTCAATCTCGGCGGCCAGAGCGCGGGCTTCGTCGCCCCCGTGGCCATCGGCTTCATCGTGACCGGAACCGGATCGTTCGATGCCGCCTTCGGCTTCCTCGTGGCGATGACGGCGTTATCAGTCGTGGTCGCCGCAACCATCAACACGGCCCAGCCGAAGCTCATGCCGCAGACGGCCTGACAGGAGAATTTCTTCCGATGCAAAGCGCGATCGTCCTCGGCGGCGGCATGATCGGCGTCAGCGCGGCGCTGCACCTCCAGCAGCGCGGCTGGTCCGTCACGCTGATCGACCGCAGGGAGCCGGGCCGTGAGACCAGCTACGGCAATGCCGGGATGATCCAGGCGGAAGCGGTGCGCCCCTATCCGATGCCGCGCGACCTCGCCACGCTCCTGAAGATCGCGACCGGCCGCACCAACGACGTGCGCTACAGCCTGTCATCTCTTCATCTTCATATCGAACCCCTGCTCCGCTATTGGTGGCATTCGGCGCCGAAGCGGCATCGCGAGGCGATCGACGCCTGGGCGCGGCTGATCGCCTACGCGACGGCGGAGCACGACATCCTCATTCGCGAAGCCCATGCCGACAATCTGATCCGCCGCGCGGGATACCGGCACCTGCATCGCGACGCTGCCTCGTTCGATCTTGCCGTCAAGGCGGCGGAAGAGGACCAGCGCGAATTCGGCGTGAGGTTTCGTGCGCTCTCGGGCGCCGAGCTCGCCAAGGCCGAACCTGTCCTGCGCGACGACCTGCCCGGCGCGATCCATTGGCTCGACACCTGGACCGTGTCTGATCCCGGCGCGCTGGTCACGGCCTATGCCAATCTGTTTGAGCGCCTCGGCGGCGCCATCGTGCTCGGTGATGCCCAAAGCCTGCAGCAGACCGCCACCGGCTGGTCGGTCAAGACAGACCATGGGCGGGTCGACGCCGCCAACGCCGTGGTGACGCTCGGGCCGTGGTCGCCCGATCTCCTGCTCAAATTCGGATATCGCATTCCGCTGGTGCGCAAGCGCGGCTACCACATGCATTACAGCGGTGGCGCCTCGCTCGATCTGCCGCTGGTCGACAAGGCCGGTGGCTACGCCATGGGTCCGATGGCGAAGGGTATCCGCATCACCACCGGCGCGGAGTTGACGGGCCTGGACGCGCTCGCAACGCCCGTGCAGCTCGCCAGCGCGGAAGCCTCCGCGCGCGAGCTGATCGACCTCGGCAAGCGGGTCGAGCCCGACCCATGGTTCGGCACCCGCCCCTGCACGCCCGATATGCTGCCGGTGCTCGGCCCCGCCCCACGCCATCCCGGCCTCTGGATGAACTTCGGCCACGGCCACCAGGGCTTTACGCTGGGACCCGCGACCGGGCGTCTGCTCGCCGAAATGATGAGCGGCGAAACGCCCGCGATCGATCCGACGCCGTACCGGCCGGAGCGGTTCTAGATCAGGGTTGACGGCAAGCACCGCGTGCGCGTCGCCAGATGCAGGTTGAACGCGCGAGTTCGCAACTTCCGTCAGTCGGCGCGCTCGGCGAGCAGTGTCCTGATGCGTTCGGCGTCGTCGGGAGTCGCGGGGTCGTAGACGATCATGCTGAGATCGGAGCGTCCCTCGACGATAAAGCTCGAATATTCGAACGACATCGTGCCGTGAACGGGGTGCCGCAGCCGCTTGGTGCCGTCGCCGTGGTAACGCACGTCATTGTCGCGCCAGAGCGCGGCGAATTCCGGGCTGGTCCGGCACAGCTCGTCGACAAAATCGGCGACATGCGAGACTGCGCCGGCCCGCGCGGCGTCCGCCCGGAAAGCCGCGACCACGAAGCGCGCCACGCTGTCCCAATCGTATTGCGCGGCGCGCACGCGCGGATCGCAGAAGATGAAGCGCAGGATGTTGCGCTGTCCCGGCGGGATCGCGCCGTAGTCGGTCAGCACGGCGCTTGCGGCACGATTCCAGGCGACGACGTCCCAGGTCGCGGTCCGCACCAGCGCCGGGCTGAACGCGAACGCATCGAGCACCCGCTGCAGCCGCGGCGAGACGCCTTCGCTCGCCTGGTAGCGCACCTCGGGCGGACGGCCGAGGCCGATCAGGAACAGGTGCTCGCGCTCGACATCGGTCAGCATCAGCGCTCGCGCGATGCGGTCGAGCACATCGGGCGACGGCGCGCCGCCGCGGCCCTGCTCGAGCCAAGTGTACCAGGTCGGGCTGATATTGGCGCGCTGCGCCACCTCCTCGCGGCGGAGTCCCGGCGTACGCCTGCGGCTACCCGCGAAGCCGAACGCGGCGGCGTCGAGCCGGGTGCGGCGGTCCTTGAGGTAGGTCCCGAGCAGGTTTTCGGCTGAAGCGGTCTCGCTCATCCTGTTAGCTATTATACCCCGATAATGTCACTACTTTACCCGGATAATCCTAGCGCGGATGGTCGTCTCCACCAACCCTGGAGATACTCATGCGTGTTTTCGTCACTGGCGCCACCGGCTTCGTCGGCTCCGCCGTCGTTCGCGACCTGATCGCCGCCGGCCACCGCGTCACCGGCCTCGCCCGCTCCGACGCGGGAGCCGCGACGCTCGCCGCGATGGGCGCCGAGATCCACCGCGGCTCGCTGGAGGATCACGCGTCCTTGCGCAGCGGCGCGGCCGCCTCCGACGGCGTCCTGCACCTCGGCTTCAACCACGACTTCTCGAAGTTTCTGGACAATTGCGAGCTCGACCGCCACGCGATCCTGGCGATCGGCGAGGAGCTCAAGGGCTCCGGTCGCCCTCTCATCGTCACCTCCGGCGTCGCGCTGCTTGCGCCCGGCCGCCTCGCCACCGAGGACGATGTGTCGGCGCAGCGCTTTCCGCGCGTGTCGGAAGCGACCGCGCTGTCCCTGGCCGGCGTCCGCGCCGCCGTTGTGCGTCTTCCGCCCTCCACGCATGGCGAGGGCGACCACGGCTTCGTTCCGATCCTGATCAACCTCGCGCGCCAGAAAGGCGTATCGGTCTATGTCGGCGATGGCAGCAACCGCTGGCCCGCCGCGCACCGCTTCGATGCCGCGCGCGTCTACCGGCTGGCGCTGGAGCAAGGCGCAACCGCGAAGCACTATCACGCGATCGCCGAGGAAGGCGTGCCGTTCAAGGCGATTGCGGAAGTGATCGGCCGGCGGCTCGGCGTGCCCGTGGTGTCCCAATCGCCCGAGGAAGCGACCGCGCATTTCGGCTGGTTCGCACAGTTCGCGGGCGCCGACGTTCCGACCTCGAGCGCGAAGACGCGTGCTGCTCTCGGCTGGTCGCCGCAAGAAAAAGGGCTGATCGAGGATCTCGACCAGCCCTATTACTTCAAGATCTGACGGCGCCCGGCACCGTCAAATGCAGATCAGTCCGTCGTGACAGCCGTTTCCATGTCGGTCGGATCGATCTGCCTGGCGAGGTTGGCGTTGAGCTTGTCGCGATCGAGTTCGCCCTCCCACCAGGCGACGATCACGCAGGCAACGCCGTTGCCGCACAGATTGGTCAGCGCGCGGCACTCACTCATGAACTTGTCGATGCCGAGCACGATCGCCATGCCCGGCACGAGGCGCGGATCGACCACGGCGAGCGTCGCCGCCAGCGTGATGAAGCCCGCGCCCGTGATACCGGAGGCGCCCTTCGAGGTCAGCATCGCCACCACCAGAATGGTGAGCTGCTGGCCGAAGGTGAGATCGAAGCCCAGCGCCTGCGCGATGAACAAGGTCGCCAGCGTCATGTAGATGTTGGTGCCGTCGAGATTGAACGAATAGCCCGTGGGCACCACGAGGCCGACCACCGATTTGGAGCAGCCCAGGCGCTCAAGCTTTTCCATCAAGGACGGCAACGCGCTTTCCGAGGACGAGGTGCCGAGCACAATCAGCAGCTCGTCCTTGATGTAGGCGAGGAACTTGAAGATGGAGAAGCCCGCGAAGCGCGCGATGATACCGAGCACGACGAACACGAACAGCGCCGCAGTCAGGTAGAATGTCGCTATCAGGCCGATCAGGTTGAGGATCGCCCCGGTGCCGAACTTGCCGATGGTGTAGGCCATCGCGCCGAAGGCGCCGATCGGCGCCGCGCGCATCACGATGGAGATGACGCCGAACACCGCATGCGCGGCGTCGTCGATGAAACTGCGGATGGTGTGGCCGCGTTCGCCGAGCCCCATGATGGCGAAGCCGAACAGCACCGAGAACAGCAGCACCTGCAGGATCTCGCCTTGCGCGAAAGCGCCGACGACGGTGTCCGGAATGATGTGCAGCACGAAGTCGACCGACCTCTGGCCTTCGGCCTGCTTGGCGTAGTTGGCGACGGCCTGCGCGTTGGCGGCGGCGCCGCCGAAGCCCGCACCCGGCTTCACCAGATTGCCGATGATGAGTCCGATCACCAGCGCGAAGGTCGAGACGATCTCGAAATAGACCAGCGCCTTGACGCCGATGCGGCCGACCTTCTTGGCATCCTGGATATGGGCGATGCCCGAGACCACGGTGCAGAAGATGATCGGCGCGATCACCATCTTGATCAGCTTGATGAAGCCATCGCCGAGTGCCTTGATCCACTCATTGGTGGCGACTGACGGCCAGAGCCAGCCGACGATGGCGCCGAGCACGATCGCGATCAGCACCTGGATATAAAGTACCTTGTACCACGGCTTGGCGGCGGGCGGCGCGACCGGCGCCCCCACCATCGTTGTCGTCGTCATTGTTTCACTCCCCCTCAAAACGCCGGGCCAGCCAAGATCAACTTGGCCGGCCCTGTCAATCGGAACTGCTCGTTATTGCGCGCTTTACCCGCGATCGACCACCCGGCGTATCGCCGGCATCAACGTCGCGCCCAGCGCGTTCTTGACCAACGACGCCGCAACGAACGGCATCAGGCCGACCTGCCAAGCCTTTGCGGCGCCAAGGCCGAGGCCAAAGGCCAGCCAGCCAAAGCCCGCGGCCAGAATGAGGATGTGGCCGACGGCCATGGCCGCAAACAGCAGCATGACGCTGCGATCCCAGCCGCGCTCGGCGAGCCAGCCGGTGACGAAGGCGGCGCCAATGAAGCCGAACAGATAGCCCGCGGTCGGGCCGACCAGCGGTGCGATTCCACCAACGGGACCGGCGAACACCGGCAGGCCCATTGCGCCCTCGGCGAGGTAGGCAATCATGGTTGCGCTGCCAAGCCGCCAGCCATAGGCGGCGCCGATCATCAACACGACCAGCGTCTGCAATGTCATGGGCACGTAAGGCAGCGGCAGGTTCACCTTGGCTGACAGCGCCATCAAGGCGGTGCCGAGCGCAATCAGCACGACGGCGCGCAAGGCGCCGACGGTTTCACCGGGCCGGACTGGCCACATCAATGCGGCGAGAGGAGAATGCGTGGCGGTAGACGGGACGGAACGGTCAGACAAGTTGCACTCCAGAAGGCTGTCGAAAACTGGCGGCTATTTAAGCCAGTGAGCGATCCGGTCAACTGCTTCCCGCATCTCCGCAGCCGAACGCGCATAAGAGAGCCGTATGAATGAACGGCCATGGATGGGATCGAAATCGAGCCCCGGCGTGACCGCGACATGGGCCTGTTCGAGCATCTGCTTGGCGAAGTCGAAACTGTCTGAGGTGAAATCCGAGACATCCGCATAGAGATAGAACGCGCCGTCGGCCGGCAGAAACCTGGTCAGGCCGGCCTTGGGCAATCCCTCGATCAGGATGCGCCGGTTTTCCTGATAGCCGTGCTTGATCTCCTCCATCTCGGCCGCGCCGTCGAAGGCCGCTTCGGCCGCGATCTGCGACAGCGACGGCACCGAGATCGACAGGTTCTGCTGCAGCCGCTCGATCGGCCGCACCAGAATCTCGGGCACGACCATCCAGCCGACGCGCCAGCCCGTCATGCAGAAATACTTCGAGAACGAGTTGATCACGAGCGCGTGGTCCGACAGCGCCGCAGCCGTCACCGCGGGAAACGCGTAGTCGAGCCCGTGATAGATCTCGTCCGAGATGAAACGGATGCCCGCGTCTTCCGCCGCAGCGATCAGGCCTGCGAGCGCCTCGCGGGACATCATGGTCCCGGTCGGATTGGCCGGGCTGCCGACCAGCACGCCCTTCAGCGGCGCCTTGCGATGGGCGACCAGCAGCGCCTCGCCGGTCAGCGCATGGCGCGTCTCGTTCGTAGTCTCGATCAGCACCGGCTCGCAGCCGAGCGCGGTGAGAATATGACGGTACGGCGGATAACCCGGCACCGTCACGGCGACGCGGTCGCCCGGCTCGAACATCGCCAGGAAAGCCAGAATGAACCCGCCGGAGGAGCCGGTGGTCACCACGATTCGCTCGGGGCTGACATCGCAGCCATAGGCATCGCGATAATGCCGCGCGATGCGCGCGCGCAAGGAGGGGATGCCCAGCGCGGAGGTATAATCGATCCGCCCTGCCTCGAGCGCCGCATGGGCGGCCGCAATCGCGGTCTTCGGCGCGCCGGCGGCGGGCTGGCCAACCTCCATGTGGATGACATGGCCCCCGGCCGCCTCGATCCGGGCCGCCGCGGCCATGACGTCCATCACCATGAACGGGGGAACATCGCTACGGCGGGAGGGCTCAAGCCACTGCCCCAACCGGTTCCTCAAGGTCGCATCGTGCATCGATTTCTGCTATTCGCTGGCGGACTGATCCGTCCGGTCTGAGAACGGGGTTCTTGCGCCCCAGACTGGCCGCATTGTACGGCTCATAAGGGGAACGGCTCAAAAGGGCATATCGCGTATCCGGTCCGCCGCCAATCGTCAAAACCAATCACGAAACTGCTCGACCAGCCTGCTGACAAGACCGTTTGACCCAGACCGCTTGATGTTGTTCCAGATCGCATTGCGCAAGAAGGCCACCGCCCTCATCTCCCTCCTCGCGGCGGCTGCGATCGCGCTGACGCCGTTCTCGGCCGCGCATGCGCAGGCCAAGGGGCCGCCGGTCCTGCGCGACACCGAGACCGAGCAGCTGCTGCGCGAATACACCCGCCCGATCCTGCGCGTCGCCGGTCTGGAGAAGCAGAACATCCAGATGGTGATCGTCAACGAGGGCTCGTTCAACGCGTTCGTCGCCGACGGCCGCCGCATCTTCGTCAATTACGGCGCGATCCTCCAGTCGGAGACGCCGAACCAGATCATCGGCGTGCTCGCGCACGAGACCGGGCATCTGGCCGGCGGCCATCTGTCCAAGCTGCGCGAGCAGCTCGCCAATGCCCAGACCCAGATGATCATCGCCATGCTGCTCGGCGCCGGCGCGATGGCCGTGGGCAGCACCCGCGGCAGCGGCAGCGCCGGCAACAATGGCCTTGCCAATGCGGGAGCCGCCGCCCTCGCCGGCCCGCAGGAGATGATCCGCCGTACGTTGCTGTCCTACCAGCGGCAGCAGGAGGAGAACGCCGATCGCGCCGGCGTGAAATTCCTGACGGCGACCCAGCAGTCGCCGAAGGGCATGTACGAGACCTTCAAGCGCTTCACCAGCGAGAGCCTGTTCGCAGCACGGGGCGCCGATCCCTATCTCCAGTCGCACCCGATGCCCGCCGAGCGCGTCGCTTCACTGCAGGAGTTCGCCAGCGCCAGCCCCTATTGGGACAAGAAGGACGATCCCGCGCTTCAGCTGCGCCACGACATGGTGCGCGCCAAGATCTCCGCCTTCATGGAACGGCCGGAGACGGTGTACCGCCGCTATCCCCTGACCAACGACAGCCTGCCGGCGCGCTACGCCCGCGCCATCAGCACCTATTTGCATGGGGATTTGCGCAGCGCGCTCACCCAGATTGACGCGCTGATCCAGGTCCAGCCCAACAATGCGTATTTTTACGAGGTGCGCGGCCAGGCCCTGCTGGAGGGCGGCAAGCCGGCCGAGGCGATTCCGGCCCTGCGCAAGGCTGTCGCACTTTCGAACAACGCGCCCCTCATCGAGATGTTACTTGGGCAGGCTCTGGTTGGGTCCGATAATAAGGCCTACACCGATGACGCCGTTCGGATTCTCCGGGCCGCGGTGGCACGGGAACCGGAGGCCGTGCTCGGCTACATGCAGCTCGCGATGGCCTATGGCCGGAAGGGCGACTATGCCGAGGCCGATCTGGCGTCGGCGCAGGCCGCTTATCTGCGCGGCGACAACAAGACCGCCCGCGAGCTTGCGACGCGCGCGAAAACCCGTTTCGCCGTCGGCACACCCGGATGGGTCAAGGCCGACGACATCGTGGCGTCGAAACCGCCGCGCAACTGACCAGAACGACGCCTTACGCCACGACGCCTTACGAAACGACGTCACGACACCGAGCTTAAGTCCGCCGGGACGTTTTCCGAAACCTGCTTTGGATAAGAGGATTTGCCTATGCCTTCGCTGCGCCTGCTTGCTCCCGCGCTGTTTGCGCTCGCCATGTTCGGCGCAGCCGTGCCCGCGTCGGCCGACAGCTTCTCCGATGCCCAGCGCACGGATATCGAGGCGATCGTCAAGAACTATCTCGTCACCCATCCCGAGGTGCTCGAGGAAGCGATGACCGAGCTCACCAAGCGCCAGGCCGCGGCTGAGACGCAGAAGCACGAAGCCAGCGTCGCCCAGAATTCCGATGCGATCTTCAATTCGCCGCGCCAGGTCGTGCTCGGCAACAAGGACGGCGACGTCACCTTCGTCGAGTTCTTCGACTACAATTGCGGCTACTGCAAGCGCGCGATGGGCGACATGCTCGACCTCATGAAGGCCGATCCGAAGCTGAAGGTGGTGCTGAAGGAGTTTCCGGTGCTGAGCCAGGGCTCGGTCGAAGCAGCCCAGGTCGCCGTCGCGGTGCGCATGCAAGATCCCTCCGGCAAGAAGTATCTCGATTTCCACCAGAAGCTGCTCGGCGGTCGTGGGGCGGCCGACAAGGCGCGCGCACTTCAGGCGGCCAAGGAAGCCGGCCTCGACGTCGCGAAGATCGAGAAGGACATCGGCAGCGCCGAGGTACGCACCACCATCGAGGAGAACTTCAAACTCGCCGAAGCGATGGGGATGAACGGCACGCCGAGCTATGTCATCGGCAGGCAGATCGTTGTCGGCGCCGTCGGTGTCGAAAGCCTGAAGGAAAAGATCGCTGTGGCCCGCTGCGGCAAAGCGACTTGCTAATTAGCCGACTTGTTAACAAGGCGACCTGCTGACAAGGCGACTTGCTGATAAGCGATCTGCTCTACAACTCACGCATGCAAAAGGCCGGCTGAAACGCCGGCCTTTTCATTGCGCCGAAATCTGGCGCGCGCATTCATCTGGCATTCAACAAACAAAAGCCCCGGAACCACCGAAGTTCCGGAACAACTCAAATCTCCTTTCGTTGTCGGCGCGGGCAATGACGCAATTGAACACGTGAGGAGAATTCCATGTCTAACCGCTTTATGATCTCGGTTGCCACACTCGCGCTCGTCGCGGGCACCGGTCTGGCGAACGCACAGGGCACCATGAACCGCGACAGCGGTGGCGGCGCCGGTGGTGCGCAGATGCAGCATTCGCAGCCTTCCGGCGGCGCCGCCGAACGCGGCGGCTCGATGGGTAAGGAATCCGCCCATGAGAAGGGCACCGTCGGCCAGGCTGGTGGCTCCAGCAGCATGAAATCCGGCACGTCCGCCGAGGACAAATCCTCCGGCGCGACCAAGGACGAGCACTCCGGCCGCGAGATGAACAAGAACGCGGCTGAGGACAAGTCCGGCGCTACCAAGGGCCAGCGCACCGACGAACGCGCGCAGGGTCAGCAGGACAAGTCCAAGAGCATGAGTCAAGACACGAGCAAGGACTCGAGCAAGACCGGCGCCAAGGACCAGAAGGACATGAAGGCTGAGGGCGCCAAGAGCGGCACCAGCAGCACCAACAATGCCGAGAACCAGAAGGGTACCGAGACGCGCACCAACCAGAACGCTCAGGGCCAGACCGGCACCAGCACCAACCAGAATGCGCAGGGTCAGAGCAGCACCAACACGACGGTCGGTCAGGCCGGCGCGGGCGCCAAGCTCTCGACCGAGCAACGCACGCAGATCACCTCGGTGATCCGCGAGGAGCATGTGCGTCCGGTGACGAACGTGAACTTCTCGATCTCGGTCGGCACTCGCATTCCGCGCGAGGGCGTCGAGCTGCACACCCTGCCGTCCCGTGTCGTGACGATCTATCCGGAATGGCGGACCTATCGCTACGTCCTGGTCAAGGACGAGATCGTGATCGTCAATCCGGACACCTATGAGATCGTGGCTGTCCTGAACACGTAAGACGATACCCGGCAACCATCGGGGGCGGGCAGCAATGCCCGCCCCTTTGCCGTTCGGCCGGCAGCCATGCTTCGGACTGGTTAACAAGCAATTTCCGTAGCTTGCGCACAGATTTTTGCACCCCGGATGAGGCATCTGAAGCCACCTCGGAGGTCCTTCAAGGCTTCCCCTCACGCGCTTTGTTACCTATAACCCCCGCCACGCCGAAGCACCTCTTGCGGGATTGGAATGGCCGAACCAGCAACCGACACGATCCTTGTCCTGAACGGGCCGAACCTCAACATGTTGGGGACGCGCGAGCCCGAGAAGTACGGGCATGCGTCGCTGGCCGACGTTGAGGCGCTGTGCCGGGAGACGGCGGCCACGTTCGGCCTCAAGGCCGACTGCCGGCAATCCAACCGCGAAGGCGAGCTGATCGACTTCATCCACGAGGCACACGCCCGCAAGATGAAGGGCATCATCATCAATGCCGGCGGCTATTCGCACACATCGATCGCGCTGCACGACGCGCTCCTCGCGGTGCAGATCCCGACGGTCGAAGTGCACGTCACCAACATTCACGCCCGCGAGAATTTCCGTCATCACTCCTACACCGCGCGCGCGGCCTTCGCCTCGCTCTGCGGTTTCGGCATCGAGGGCTACCGCCTTGCCATTCAGGGCCTTGCCGCCAAGCTCGGCATCAAGCCCAAAGCCTGACGCTCCCCCTTCACACAGAACATTCGGATCAAACAACATGGCGCGCCAGCCAGACGACAAAGCAGCCGCAAAGTTTTCCAGCGAGGATTCCGCCCTCGTCCGCGAGCTCGCCTTGCTGCTCGATGAGACCAGCCTCACCGAAATCGAGATCGAGCGTGCCGGCCTGCGCCTGCGCGTCGCCCGCAACATCAGCGTCGCCGCGACCATGCCGATGCAGATGGCGGCCGCTCCCGCTGCCCTCCCGGCGGCCGCAGCTGCCGCCGCGCCTGCCGCTGCCGACCTGTCGAAGCATCCCGGCGCCGTGACCTCGCCGATGGTCGGCACCGCCTATTGGGCGCCGGAGCCCGGCGCCAAGCCGTTCATCGAGGTCGGCAGCAAGGTCTCGGTCGGCCAGACGCTATTGATCATCGAAGCCATGAAGACCATGAACCAGATCCCCTCGCCGCGCGCCGGCACGGTGACGCAGATCGTGATCGAGGACGGTCAGCCGGTCGAGTACGGCGAGCCGCTCGTGATTATTGAGTGACGGTCGAGGGCGACCTCATCGCCCTCGCCGCTTTCCGCGCGTCAGTCCAATAAGGACACCATGTTCGACAAGATCCTCATAGCCAATCGCGGCGAGATCGCCCTTCGCATCCTCAGGGCCTGCAAGGAGCTCGGGATTGCGACCGTCGCCGTGCACTCCACCGCCGACGCCGATGCCATGCATGTGCGCCTGTCGGACGAGAGCGTGTGCATCGGACCGCCGGCGTCCAAGGACAGCTATCTCAACGTCCCCGCGCTGCTCGCGGCCTGCGAGATCACCGGTGCCGATGCCGTGCATCCCGGCTACGGCTTCCTGTCGGAGAACGCGCGCTTCGCCGAAATCCTCGCCGAGCATAATCTGCATTTCATCGGCCCGAAGGCCGAGCACATCCGCCTGATGGGCGACAAGATCGAGGCCAAGAGGACGGCCAAGAAGCTCGGCATTCCCGTGGTGCCCGGCTCCGACGGAGGGGTCGGCCCCAACGACGACGCGATGGCGATCGCCAGGAAGATCGGCTTCCCCGTGCTGGTCAAGGCCGCGGCAGGCGGCGGCGGTCGCGGCATGAAGGTGGCCGAGAGCGAGGCCGATCTTCAGGTCGCGCTGTCGACGGCGGCCAACGAGGCCAAATCCGCCTTCGGCGATGCCTCTGTCTACCTCGAGAAATATCTGCAGAAGCCGCGTCACATCGAGATTCAGATCCTCGGCGACGGCCGCGGCGGCGCGATCCACCTTGGCGAGCGCGACTGCTCGCTGCAGCGACGCCACCAGAAGGTCTGGGAGGAAGGCCCCTCGCCCGTGCTGACCGCGGCTGCACGCGCCAAGATCGGCGAGACCTGCGCCAAGGCGATGCGCGAGATGAAATATCTCGGCGTCGGCACGATTGAATTCCTGTTCGAGGACGGCGAGTTCTACTTCATCGAGATGAACACGCGCATCCAGGTCGAGCATCCCGTCACCGAGAGCATCACCGACATCGACCTCGTGCTGGAGCAAATCCGCATCGCCGCCGGCGGCGACCTGCCGGCGAAGCAGGAAGAGGTCCAGGTCATCGGCCACGCGATCGAGTGCCGCATCAACGCCGAGAATCCGGAGACCTTTCGTCCTTCGCCCGGCCGTATCACGCAATATCACCCGCCCGGCGGGCTCGGTGTGCGGATCGATTCCGCGGTCTATCAGGGCTACACGATCCCGCCTTATTACGACTCGCTCGTCGGCAAGCTGATCGTGCACGGCAAGACCCGCGGCGAGTGCCTGATGCGGCTGCGCCGGGCGCTGGACGAGATGGTGGTCGAGGGCATTGAGACCACCCTGCCGCTGTTCCGCGCTCTGGTGCGCGAAGACGACATCATTAACGGCGACTATCACATCCACTGGCTGGAACAATATCTTGCCGGCAAGGCGGAACCCGCCCCGAAGTAGCCGTCCCTGCCTATGGAACCCTTTGGCCCCAATCGCGTTTGGCACGATGGGGACAGTTCCGAGGGGGCGTTTTGAAGTCCGCAATCCTGATCGAGCGAGACCGTCGTGATCGCTGACGCGCAGCGACGGCGTACATTCTGGCAGATCCTGCTGTTCGCAGCGGGACTGCTGGTGCTGACCGTGATCAGCGCCGGCTCCGTCTACCTCGTCAACAAGGCGAGAGACGACAGCAAATGGGTGATTCACACCATCGAGGCGGAGAACCAGATCAACGCGCTCCTGCTGGAAATCCGCCGCGCCGAGAGCACCGCCCGGGGCTACCTTCTGACACAAGGCGAGGATTTCAAGGTCGACCATGCCAAGGCCGTGGCAGCGATCATCCCGGCTCTCGACAGGCTCACGCGCCTGATCGGCGACAATCCGGAGCAACGCCAAAACATCGAGAAGCTGAGCGCGGCGATCGAGACCAGGCTCGGCCAGTTCGTGCAGGAGATGGATTTCATCCGGAGGGGCGAGCCGGAGAAGGCCGCAGCGCTGGTCCGCGAGATCGCCTCCACGGACACAACGGCCGCGATCGCCAATGTCGCGACCGGGATGATCCAGGAAGAAGAACGGCTGTTCCGGCTCCGAACGGTCAATTCGGACCACAGCCAGACCCTGGCCGCGTCGATGACCGGCATCGGCTCCGGCCTCGTCGTGCTGCTGGCCCTGATCTCGATCTGGCTGGTACGGCGCTCGGCCCTTGCCCGCGACGATGCCGAGGGACGCCTGCGCGATGCCAATGTCAATCTGGAGGCCGTGGTCGACGAACGCACGGGCGATCTGCGCGAAGCCAACAACGAGATCCAGCGCTTTGCCTATATCGTCAGCCACGATCTGCGCTCGCCACTCGTCAACATCATGGGCTTCACCAGCGAGCTCGAAGAGCTCGGCGGCGACATTTTCCGCCGTATCGGCAGCCTCACCCATGTCCCGGCCGACGGGCCGCCGTTGCCGGACGGCGAGATCGCACTCGAAGGTCCGGACAAGCAGCTGTCAGAGGATTTTTCCGAAGCGCTGGGCTTCATCAAGTCGTCGATCGCCAAGATGGACCGCCTGATCTCGGCGATCCTCAATCTCACCCGCGAGGGTCGGCGCGAGTTCCAGCCGCAGAAGATCGACACGCGCGAGCTGATCGAAGCCATCGTGTCGACGCTGGCGCATCAGGCCGCCGAGGCGCAGGCGGACATCCATGTCGCGCCGCTGCCGGATCTCGTCAGCGACCGCCTGGCGCTGGAGCAGATCTTCTCCAATCTGATCGACAACGCCATCAAATATCTCAAGCCCGGCGTCGCCGGCGAGATCAGAATTCGCGGGCGCACCAAGCTCGGCTACGCTATCTTCGAGATCAGCGATAACGGCCGCGGCATCGACCCCAAGGACCACCAGCGGATCTTCGACCTGTTTCGCCGCGCCGGAACCCAGGACAAGCCCGGTCAGGGCATCGGTCTTGCGCATGTGCGTGCACTTGTGCGTCGCCTCGGCGGCACCATGTCGGTATCATCGGAACTGAATACGGGCAGTACCTTCACCATCACGCTGCCCATCACCTGGAACGCCAGCAACCGGAACGCGGATCAATGACCCAACCCGTCAGCATCATCATGATCGAGGACGACGAAGGACACGCGCGGCTGATCGAGCGGAACATCCGTAGGTCCGGCGTCAACAACGAGATCATCTCCTTTGCCAACGGCACGGACGCGATGAAACATCTGTTCGGCCCCGATGGCAGCGGGCTCGTGCAGAAGGGCAATGCGCTCCTGATCCTGCTCGATCTCAACCTCCCCGACATGACCGGGATCGACATTCTGAAGCAGATCAAGGAGAACAAATATCTGAAGGCCTCGCCCGTGGTGGTGCTGACCACCACCGACGATTCCCAGGAAATCAAACGCTGCTACGAGCTCGGCTGCAACGTCTACATCACCAAGCCGGTGAACTACGAGAATTTCGCCAATGCCATCCGGCAGCTCGGCTTGTTCTTCTCGGTCATCCAGGTCCCGCCCGCCGCCTCATGAACCAGCGCATGCCCACATTGCTCTACATCGACGACGACGGGGCGCTTGCGCGCCTGGTCGATCGCGGCCTGACACGGCGCGGCTACAAGGTCGTTCACGCCGCGAGCGGCGAGGAAGGCCTCGAGCTCATCCGCCGCGCGGGTGCGCAGGACAGCATTGACGGCGGCATCGACGTCGTGGCGCTCGATCAGTACATGCCAGGCCTCGACGGACTGGAGACGCTGGAGCAGATCATGGCGATCCCAGGCGCGCCGCCGGTGGTGTTCGTCACGGCGTCGCAGGATTCCAGCATTGCGGTGACGGCGCTGAAGGCGGGCGCGGCCGATTATCTCGTCAAGGACGTCAAGGGCGACTTCATCCCCCTGCTTCACGTCGCGGCCGAGGGCGCGCTGCGCCAGGCCGAATTGCAGAAGGCGCGCGAGGAAGCCGAAGCCGAGATCCATGCCTCGCGCGACCGCTACGCTGCTCTTGCAGCCGAACGCGAACTGCTGCTGCGCGAGGTCAACCACCGCGTCGGCAACTCGCTGCAGATCATCGCCTCCCTGCTGCACCTGCAGGCCAGCTCCGCCGCGCAGGACGAGGTCAAGGCTGCGTTGACCAATGCGATGGGCCGCGTCGCCGCGGTCGCGCAGGTGCACCGCCGCCTCTACACCTCGCAGGACCTGAAGAGCGTGGTCCTGAACCAGTATCTGGACTCGCTGCTCGAGGATCTCAGGCGGTCGGCCGAGGGCAACCGGATGTCGCGCCTGACGCTGAAGGCCGAACCGATCGAGATCGATCCGGACCGTGCGGTCGCCGTCGGCATCATCGTCAACGAGCTGGTGATGAACGCGGTGAAATACGCCTATCCTGACGGCGCCGGCCCGATCCATGTCGAGCTGACCTCGCAGGGCGACGATCTCCTGCTGTCGATTTCCGACGATGGCGTCGGCGACAACGTCAAGGCCGATCCGCGCTCCACCGGCATGGGCCAGCGCATCGTCGCAGCCATGGCCAGCAAGCTCGACGCTTCGGTCGAGCGCGACCCCACCCATTCCGGAACCCGAATCATGTTGAGGTTCCGCCGTGTCCCGGCTGCCGCCGACAAGCCGGCTGCTGCCGCAGCGAACTGATCCGCTCCCGCCCATCGCAACCGCATTGCGATCCTGCTATTGTCGCGAGCCATGACTTCGCGCGACTCTGCCCCATCTGAAATCACGCCAGCCGTGCTGCTGCGCGCCTATGCCTGCGGCATCTTTCCGATGGCCGAAAGCGCCGATGATCCGACCCTGTTCTGGGTCGAGCCCGAGTTGCGCGGCGTCATCCCACTCGACGGATTTCGCGTGGCCTCGCGGCTTGCGCGCACCGTGCGTTCGGATTCATTTCGTGTGACCGTCAATACCGCCTTCAAGGCCACGATCGCCGGCTGCGCCGCGCCGCAGGCCGGGCGGGAGGACACCTGGATCAACAAGCGCATCCGCGACCTCTATGGCGGGCTGTACGAGCTCGGCCATTGCCACAGCGTCGAGGCCTGGCAGGGCGAAGACCTCGTCGGCGGGCTCTACGGCGTCAGCCTGGGCCGGGCTTTTTTCGGCGAGAGCATGTTCCACACCGCGCGCGATGCCTCCAAGGTCGCGCTGGTGCATCTGGTCGCGCGGCTCATCCATGGCGGCTTCGAGCTGCTCGACACCCAGTACGTCACCGAGCACCTGAAGAGTTTCGGCGCGGCCGAGATTTCGCGGCGGCGCTACACCGCGCTGCTCGACAAGGCGCTCGCGGGCGAGCCCGGCGATTTCCTGAGGCTCTCCGCCGGTGGAGCGATCCCGGGTGCACGCGCGCTCGAGATCATCGCCGCGCGGCAATAATCAGCGATTGCCTGCCAAACCCGGGGCGATTGGCCTAGCGACCAAACGCTGGGGATTTGGCCTAGCGGCCAAACCCGGGGATACCGAACAGACCCGGCCGCTGCTCGGGCGGCGGAGGTGGCGGCGGCGGTGCCGGCTGCTGCTGCTGGATCGGCGGCAATTGCTGCGGCGGACGCTGCTGCACCTGCTTGGGCGCGGCCTTCTTCTGCGCGGGCGGCGGCGGTGCTGCCGGCTTGGTGCCGGGATCCGGTGCCGCGGTCGCAATCGTTTGCTGCGGCTCTTTGCAGTCGGTGAGCCAGATATCGTAGATCGGGTGCTCGACGCCGTGCAGGCCCGGACTTGCCGCGTACATCCAGCCCGAAAAGATGCGCTTCACCTCACCCTGCAAGGTGATCTCGTCAACCTCGACGAAGGCGTCGGTGTTGGCGGCCTCGGTCGCCGGCCGCGTGTAGCAGGCGTCGGTTTTGACGCGCAGCGCACCGAACTGCACCGTCTCGCCGATCTCCTCGTCGAAATTGATGATGCGCCCGGTGATCTTGTCGAGGCCGGAGAAGGTCGCTTTCTTGTTCACGATCTTCTGGGCCGGCGGCTCGGTGACGACCTCGTCGCCCGGCTGAAGGCTCGCCGGCGTCTGCGGGACGGCGCCGCCCGGCCCGCCCTTTTGCTGGGGCTGGCGTTGACCGGGCGCACCGGGGGCGCCTTGCGGATTGGTCGGAGCGACCGCGACGGGCGGCGGCTGGTTTGGCGGAGCGGCGCTAGAACCGGGCGGCGGCGCCAGAGGCTGGGTCTCGACCGGACCCGGCATCACATTGCCCTGCCGACCCGGCGGCGGCGCCATCGGACGCGATGGCAGCACACGGCCCTGCGGCGGCAGCTCCGGCACCTCTTCGTCGTCATCGGGAATCTGCGGCTGCGGCTGAGGCTGGCCACGCGGAATGTTGCCGGGCGGCCGCAGCGGCGGCGGATCGGAGAAGATCGTGCCGATCTGCGCCTGCGCCGGCGTCGCAGCCGTCAGTGCGGTGGCGGCCAGAAGCGCCGCAAGACCTGTCAGAGTAAATGTTCGAAACATCTCGCGCGGCTTCAACAGCGAATCGGGCTTGCTGGACATTCTACAGGGGATACCGCCGCTCGCAGGCCATCCGGTTAACACGGCGAATACGGCGGGGGAAGGGCGGCACCCCTACCCTTCCCGGCCCGGTCTGGCCAGATCGGCCCCCGGATGGGATAGTCGAGCACTCCTCCCAGGCGTCAGGCGGGCATCGCCCCCGAAAACGACGTCCAACGAACAATCAGAAACCCGCAAGGTCGCTTCCCATGCCCGTTGTGCTCGATCCCGATGCCGCCGCCGTCTACAAGGCCTTCCAGGAGGCCGGCCGGCCCGCCTACGAGAGCCTGACCGCGCCGGAAGCGCGGGCCTATTACGCGCAGGCGCGCTTTGCGACCAATCCCGAGCCACCGGACCTCGCACGCATCACGCCGCTGTCGATCCCGGCACCGCACGGCGCCATTCCCGCACGCCTCTATGTTCCGAAAGAGCCGCGCCGGCATGATGGCTTGTCCCCGGCGCTGGTGTTCTTCCACGGCGGCGGCTGGGTGATCGGCGATCTCGACTCCCATGACGTCGTCTGCCGCCAGCTCGCCGACGCCGGCGCGCTGATCGTGATCTCGGTGGACTACCGCCTCGCGCCCGAGCACAAATTTCCCGCCGCCATCGATGACGCGATCGCCGCGACCAAATGGGTCGCCGCCAACGCGCGCGAACTCGGCATCGACGCCTCCCGGCTTTCGATCGGTGGCGACAGCGCCGGCGGCAATCTCGCCGCAGTCGTCGCGCTCGCCGCGCGCGATGGCAACGGTCCCGCCATCGCGGGCCAGTTGCTGATCTACCCGGCGACCGATTTCGCGATGACGCACGGCTCCCACAGCGAGCCCGAGACCAGCGTGCTGCTGACGCATTCGGTGATCCGCTGGTTCCGCGACCATTATCTCAACGGCGCCGCCGATATCCACGACTGGCGCGCCTCGCCGGCACGGGCGACGAACCTGGCCGGCCTGCCGCCGGCCTATGTGCTCACCGCCGGTGCCGATCCCCTGCGCGACGAAGGCAACGAATATGCCGAGCGGCTGAGGCAAGCGGGCGTGCCCGTGGCTACCAAGTATTATCCCGGCCAGTTCCACGGCTTCTTCACCATGGGAAAATTGCTGCGAGAGGCCAATGTCGCCGTGAGCGAGATCGGCACGTGGCTGAAAGGATTGGGCTGAGACGCCGCTCCCATGCCGCCCGTTCTTCAAAGCATATTCGCCCTCCCCCTGCGCGGGCTGACATGGCTTGGCGGCCAGGGCACCCGCGCGGTGGCGGCCGTCGTGTTCATTGCGCTCGCGGTGCCGCCGCTCGGGGCGTTGCTGCGCCCCTTCGTCACCGAGGCGATCTTCGTTCTGCTCTGCATCTCCTTCATGCGGGTCGATCTCGCCGCACTCTACAGTCATCTGCGTCGGCCGGCGCTGGTCGCGACCGCGAGCGCCTGGACCATGATCGGCGTGCCTGTGATCGTCGGATTGATCGTCCATGTCACCGGGCTCACGGCGCGCGCGCCCGACCTTGCCCTGGCATTGATGCTGCAGAGCATGGCCTCGCCGATGATGGCCGCGCCGGCGCTGGCCGCGCTGATGGGCCTCGACGCCACGCTGGTGCTGGTCACGCTGGTGAGCGCGACCGCGCTGGTGCCGTTCACGGCATCGCTGTTCGCAAGCCTGTTCCTCGACGGCATGCTCAGCATCTCGCCGCCTGCGCTGGGCTTGAAGCTGCTCGGCATCCTCGCAGCATCGCTGCTCGCGGCGACCGTGATCCGGCAGGTCTTCGGCGCGGCCGCGATCCAGCGTCACAGGCAGCCGATCGACGGCTTCAACATCGTCATCCTGCTGGTCTTCGCGACCGCGATCATGGGCGACGTCGCGAGCGATCTCGTCGCCCGGCCGGTCTCCACCATCGGCTTCGCCGCGCTCGCCTTCGCGATTTATTTCACGCTGCTCGCCGTCACCACGCTGCTGTTCCGCCGCATCGGCTACGAGCGCGCGCTGGCGCTCGGGCTGATGGTGTCACAGCGCAATCTGGGCCTGATGCTCGCCGCGACCGCCGGCGCGCTGCCGCCCACCACCTGGCTCTATTTCGCGATGACGCAGTTTCCCATTCACCTGGCGCCCTACATGCTGATGCCGATCGCGAGGCGCTTGACGGCGCGCGCACAGGCCTCGGGCGCCGCGGCAACCGGCGGCAAGGCCGCATCGGGCTGAATCAACACGCAAGTCTTGCCAACACGCAAGTCATGCCCGCTCTGCCGTCGCGAACCGCTGGTGACCAGGCGAATGTCGTCACGCAGGACGCCAATGTCCCTTGTGAATGTCGAACTTCACGGCGCCTTCGTCACGCATCTTCAACAGGAGCGATTGACAGTCGTCCTGGTTCTTGATGTTCACGCGCTTCATGACTTCGAAAGTCTTCAGGGGCTTTTCGCGAAGGGCAATCAGAATCTTTTCTCGATCAGTCATTGGAGTTCCTTGCATCGGTATCGGCGACGGTACGTGTTGTAGACATCGTCTACAACGGGTGCATTCGCTTGACGAGGTCCGTTCCGGGCCAAAAGGCGGAAGACCGGGCATTATGCAAGTCTGCTCACCCGCTCAAGCGGGCTCTCTAACTCGATCAATTCTCCCTACCCGGCCCTTGCCGCGCGCCGCAGCGCTTGCGGCGGCTGACCGAAGGCGCGGATGAAGGCGCGCCGCATGCGCTCGGGATCGCCGAAGCCGGTCGCCTCCGCGACGAGCTCGATCGCCTCGCGCGAGGACTGGACGCGCTCGCGCGCGACCTCGATGCGCAGCCGTTCGATGGCCTTCGAGGGCGTCGTGCCGGTCTCGGCGGCAAAGGCGCGGGCAAAATGCCGCGCGCTCATGCCGGCGCGGTCGGCGAGATCTTCCACCGTCAAGCGGGCGTCGAGGTTCTCGCGCGCCCAGGATAGCAGCGCACCGAACCGGCCGTTCGGCGTCTTCAATTCCAGAAGTGACGAGAATTGCGACTGGCCGCCGCTGCGGCGATGATACAGCACGAGCTGCCGCGCGACCTGTTGCGCGATCTCTTCGCCATAATCCTCCGTCACCATCGCGAGCGCAAGGTCGATGCCCGCCGTGATGCCTGCCGACGTCCACACATTGCCATCGCGCGTGAAAATCTGGTCCGGCTCGAACTTCACCTTGGGATAGCGCGCGACGAAATCCCGCGTGCGTCCCCAATGCGTGGTGGCGCGACGGCCGTCGAGCAGACCCGCTTCGGCCAGCACATAGGCGCCCGAGCAGACGCTGGCGACCCGCACGCCGCGCCGCGCCAGCCGCTGCACGAAGGCACGCGTGACCTCGCAGCGCGCGGCATCCGTCACCCCCGCGCCTCCCGCCACGACCAGCGTCGTGATCGCATTCGCCGACTTGAAATCGCGCGCCATCATCTCCACGCCGGACGAGCTGCGCACGGGCCCCGCGTTCACCGCCAGCACGCGGATCCCGGTCGTCGATTTGCCCGTGCAGCGCGCCGCGATCTCGAACACCGAGATCGGGCCGGCCGCATCGAGCAACTGGAAGTTCGGGAAGATCAGGATGCCGATCATGGTTATGTCCGAAAGCGAGGGAAAAACGCCATTTTGGACAGAATGGCATCATGAGAGGCTGCTTCCGTCAAGCTCATAATTGGAGGCTCGCATGTCGTCCCCGCTCCAGATCGGTCTCTTGGTGTTTCCGCGCGTCACCCAGCTCGACTTCACCGGCCCGTTGCAGGTGTTCTCGTCTCTGCCGGGCGCGAAGCTGCATCTGATCTGGAAACGGATCGAGCCGGTGCCGAGCGATACCGTGCTGACGCTGACACCGACCATGACGTTCGCCGGTTGCCCGCAGCTCGATGTGATCTGCGTGCCCGGCGGCCGCGGCACCGACGATCTGCTCAATGACGAGGAGGTGCTCAATTTCCTGCGCAGGCAGGCCGAAGGCGCCAAGTATGTCACCTCAGTCTGCACGGGATCGCTGGCGCTCGGCGCTGCCGGCCTCCTGAAGGGCTACCGCGCCGCCACGCATTGGAGCGCGATGGAGATGCTGGGCCAGTTCGGCGCGACGCCGACCAAGACGCGCGTCTGCATCGACCGCAATCGCGTTACGGGCGGCGGCGTCACCGCCGGAATCGATTTCGCGCTGACGCTGGTGTCGATCCTGGTCGACCGCACGACGGCGGAAGCGATCCAGCTCGGGATCGAATACAATCCGGCGCCTCCGTTCAATTCCGGTTCGCCGGATACTGCGTCAGCCGACGTGCTGGAGCAGGTCAAGCAACGGATCGCGCCGAACCAGGTCCGCCGTCTCGAAGCCGTCCAACGGGCGGCGGAACGGGTGATGTAGTTGCTCGCGTGTCCCGGACGCGGCGCGGCACGCAGTGACGCTCCGCAGAGCCGGGACCCAGGAAGCCACGCGGGTGCTGATGCATGGGCCCCGGCTCTGCAGCGCATCGCTGGAGAAGCGCTGCGCTGCGTCCGGGGCACGAGACATCCACAAGCCCCAACAGAAAAAGGCCGCCCGGTTTCCCGAGCGGCCTTTCCTGTCTTACGGCGGCTGCACATTTCATCGGGCGATTTCGGAGCTTCCAGACCGGGGGCCTATCTCCCGATCGAGTCCTGGTCGGCGGCCGCTGCATTTCGGGACAGTCGCGAACTGTTGCCCGAACCGAACGCGATGGTCTCCCATCTCCGTAAGATGCGATCATTGAGCCGCATCGCTCGCGTGGCTGCAATCAGCGCGCGGGACTCATCCCCGCTGTTCCCGTTGTCCACAGCAAAGCGAGGCGGATGCGGGCGCATCCACTTCCACGACAAGAATTGAGACCGGGATCAGACGCCTAGCTGGGCGTCCAGGGCTGATAGTCGCCGGTCGCCTTCGGCCGCTTGCCGCTGGCGAGCGTCGAGCCCGAGGGACGATAGGCGTTCGCCGTGCCGGTGAGGTTGGGCTGGTGCGGCTTTTCCCACTCGCGCGGCTGGTAATTGTCCTGTGTCGGCGGCACGTCGACGGTGTGATGCATCCAGCCGTGCCAGGACGGCGGGATACGGCTGGCCTCGGCATAGCCGTTATAGACCACCCAGCGCCGCTCGAAGCCGAGCGTCGGGTCGATCACCCCGCCACGGGTGCGATAATAGAGGTTGCCCTGCTCGTCCTGGCCGACCAGCTCGCCGTAGCGCTTGGTCCAGAGTTGGGTGCCAAACGTCTGGCCATTCCACCAGGTGAAAAACTTGAGGAAGAACTGTTTCATGCGGCAAGGGCCCTGCTTCGTCGGGTCCTGATGCCATCCGGACGGCGAAATGTCCAGTTCGGCGCGGGCGGCGGTGCCCCGCTGTAGATGCGGTCTACCGGCACGGAACGCTGCCGCAAATCGGACGCGATCCGTTCATGCCGGATACAGCGTCGCCATGAAAACTTTTCGTCGCACGCAAACCCCCGTGATCCCAGGAACTCCGGCCCTTTCATGGGGTTTGCTTCCGGGAAAAGGAGTTTTGATCATGAAAAGTCTGAAAGTCTTGAGCGCGGCTGCGGCAGTGGCGCTGGTTCTCCCGTTGGCGACGCCGAGCTTTGCCCAAAGTCGGGCCGCAGCGGTTGGAGGCGGAGCACACTTTGGCGGCGGCGGCGGAGGTGGCGGTGCCCACTTCGGCGGCGGCGGCGCTCACTTCGGTGGTGGCGGGGCTCACTTTGGTGGTGGCGGCGCCCGCATGGGCGGCGGCAATTTCGGCGGCGCGCGGATCGGCGGCGGCGGTGGCAATTTCGCCGCCGGCGCAGCGGTACGTCCCGGCGGTGGCAGCTTCGTAGGCGGCATGGCTAGCCGACAGGCCTTCTCGCCGTCCTACAGCGGGACACGCAGCGTCGCGACTGCGGGCAACTGGCAGGGCGGTAGCGGCAATTGGAGTGGTCGTCACTGGCATCACCGTCACGGCGGCGGCTTCTGGCCCGGCTTCGCAACGGGTGCTGCGATCGGCGGACTCGGCTCCTACGCCTATTACGGCGGCGGGTATTATGACGATCCCTACTACTATGGCGACAGCTACTATGACGAACCGTCAGTGGCAGTCGTGCCCGATAGCGGTGGCGATTCCGCGGGCTACTGCGCGCAGCGCTACAAGTCCTACGATCCGGCGTCGGGCACCTATCTCGGCTATGACGGCCAGCGTCATCCCTGCCCGTAACACGACCTGCAGCACTTGAAGAAGAAGGCGTCGCAGCGATGCGGCGCTTTTTTCATTCAGGCACGTCACCTGTGTCGCTCGCCTCGTATTCGTCATCGGCGATGCCGCGCACAATCGATGCGAGTGGACCTCTATTCACCGCACCGTGCATATCCACCCTTATCCAATCCCAAATTGACCCGACGCGCGATTCACCTGTATCAACTTGGCTGTGGGGACTTCGATGACTGGGAAGTGTCATGCCGCGCATTCTCGTGGTTGATGACGATCCGATGGTCGGCGCGACCATCGAGGTCCTCCTCCAACGTCAGGGCTTCGACGTCACGTTGACTGACGGCGGAGAAACGGGTTTGGCTGCGCTCGAAACTCAGAATTTCGACGTGATGCTGGTCGACATCTTCATGCCGCACATGCGCGG
>NZ_VSST01000031.1 GCF_019402665.1 Bradyrhizobium canariense | reverse complement strand
CGCGGAGACAGACCCCTCACCCGAGCGAGTCTGCGTCCACCAGCGGAGATGCCCTCTCCCGCAAGGGGCGAGGGCACAATGACACGCAGCCGATTGCAACCAGCGCCTTGGCGCCCTCGCCTCAGTTGACCACGTACACATCCGGATCGAAGCTGGAGCTCGGCTTCTTGAAGGCGTTGCGCAAGGCGCCCGACATCGGGACGTTGTAGTTGAGGCCGTTCGGCGGCGTCGGCGATTCCAGCCACTTCTTGTAGAGGACCTCGATCTCCTGGCTGGCGTATAGCTCTGCAGTCGCGCGGTCGGCGAGCGCCTTGAACGGCGCGTCCTCCCGCCGCAGCATGATCCCGTAAGGCTCGGGCTTCGAGAACGTCTCCTCGCTGATCATGAACAGCTGCGGCTCCTTCGAGCGCGCGATCGCGACCGCGAGCTGCACGTCGTCGAGCGCGTAGGCCTGGGCGCGGTCGGTTTCCAGCAACAGGAAGGCCTCGGCCTGGTCCTTGGCCGGCATCACGTTGATGCCGAGATTGCGCTCGGTGTTGACCTTGGCGAGCTGCGTCAAATTGACCGAGCCGGCCACCGCGGTCACCGCTTTGCCCTTGAGATCGTCGATGGTGTTGATCTTTGCGGCTTTCTTGGCCGCAAATCGCGTTGCGCTGAGGAAGTGCGTGTTGGTGAAGGCGACCTGCTTCTGGCGATCGGCATTGTTGGTGGTCGCCGAGCAATGCAGGTCGAGCGTCCCGTTGACCATCAGCGGAATCCGGTTCGACGACGTCACGGCGAGAGTGTCGACCGCGATGTCGGGCATGCCGAGCTGCTTCTTTACGGCATCCACGATTCTAAGGCAGATATCCATGGCAAAGCCGACCGGCTTCTGGTTGCCATCGAGATAGCTGAACGGGACCGAAGCCTCCTGATAGCCCAGCGTGATCTTCTTGGTCTCTTTGACTTTCTGAAGCGTACCCGACAGGTCTTCGGCGGAGGCGGCAGTTGCAAGGCATGTGAAGGCCAGGACAACAGTGGGTAAACGCATTGGGAACTCCTCGAGGAGGCTCGCGCCTCCATGCCGGGCGCAGCAATCGCACCGTTGATAACGCAGGGGCGCGGCAGCCGCCAGACGAGCTTGCGTCTACCAGCTATCGCGGCTTGCGATATGGTGACCGGCCGTTTGTCTCTGTGGAGTCAGGGCAGCTCAAGCGCCAGGATGGCGCTTACGCATCGATACCGCGCTGGACCAGGATGCGCTCGGCGCTGTCGTTCCAGACATCCATCTTGGTGATCTGGCCATTCCGGACCACGAAGCGGTCGACGTAGCGGTTGCCCTCGAATGAGGTCCCATCTTTCCATTCGCCGTAGAGCGTGCCGACACTATAGACCACGGTCTCGCCGTCGCCGGGGCAGACGTCGAACCGATCCATCTTCTTCTTGACCCAGCGGTAGCGCTTGGCGTTGAACCCGGCCGGGCCCCGCGGATGATCGAACTCGCGCCCGCCGGTAAAGGTGATCACCGTGCCCGGCGCCATATAGGCCGCCGCGGCGTCCGGATCGGGGATCATCGACGCCGTGAGATAGGCTTCAACGATCTCGGCGTCGGACGACGGACCGGCTTCGGCTTTTGCGGTAGCGGACATGGCTCATTCTCCCGGGGTTGCGGAATACTAACGCCGCTCTCGGGGAATACGTGCATATATTTTGAACATTTCCGTCGCTACACTGCCGACAATCTGGAGCCGCCAAACGCGGCCGAATGCACTAAATTCCTTCCCCAAGAGCCATGACAACGCAACCCGCCTTTGACCTCATCTTTCGCAACGCCTTGCTGCGTGGTGCCGCCGACCCGATGGACATCGGCGTCACGCGCGGCCGGATCACCGCCATCGAACCGACGCTCGCCTGCGAGGCCGTTGAGGTCGATGTCGGCGGGCGTCTCGCCCTGCCCGGCTTCGTCGACAGCCACATCCATCTCGATAAAGCCTGCCTGCTAGGCCGCTGCGGGCATGATCACGGCAGCGTCTCCGAAGCGATCCGCGCCGTCTCCGGGATGAAGAAGGATTTCTCGGTCGAGGACGTCTACGCGCGCGGCGCCCGGGTGCTCGAACGTGCCATCGTCCACGGCACCACGCGCATGCGAACCCACGTCGAGATCGATCCGCGCATCGGCTTGCGCGGCTTCGAGGCGGTGAAGGCGCTGAAGCGTGACTATGCCTGGGCGATCGACCTGTCGCTCTGTGTCTTTCCGCAGGAAGGCCTCACCAACGATCCCGGCAGCGAGGAGCTTCTGATCCAGGCGCTGCGCGACGGGGGCGCGGTGATCGGCGGCTGTCCTTACACGGACACCGATCCGAACGCCCATCTCGCACGCATCTTCGACCTCGCCGAGGCGTTCGACGTGGACGTCGATCTCCATCTCGATTTTGATCTCAATCCCTCCTGGTGGCACCTCGACGAGGTCTGCCGGCAGACCGAGCGGCGCAACTACGGGGGCCGCGTGGCAATCGGCCATGCGACGAAGCTCTCCGCACTGCCACCGGAGCGGCTGAGGGCCGCCACTGCGCAACTGGAGAAGGCCGGCGTAGCCGTCACCGTGCTGCCGGCAACCGATCTCTATTTGATGGGGCGCGAGGCGACCCACAACGTGCCACGCGGGCTGACGCTCGTCCACAAGCTCGCCGGCGACGGCGTGCTGTGCTCGATCGCGACCAACAACGTGCTCAATCCCTTCACGCCGTTCGGTGATGCCTCACTGCTGCGAATGGCGAATTTCTACGCCAACGTCGCGCATGCCTCGGTCAACGACTTCGATACCTGCCTTGATCTCGTGACCGAGCTGCCGGCGCGGCTGATGAACCTCGGGGATTACGGCATCGAGGTTGGGAATCCGGCCGATCTCGTTGTGCTCGACACGCAAGACAGCCGCTTCGCCATCGCCGAGCTGCCGGATATCGTGATGGGCTTCAAGAGCGGCCGACAGACTTTTGCACGGCAACGGCCCACTCTATTTCGCCCTGGTTCCTGATCCGCTCTCAATGCATATCTGCATTGAAGGGCGTCTGATTCCCCCGCAGCTTCCGTTCGATGTTACCGCCCATCGTTCCGCAATTCCGAATCCGGTAGATTCCCGGATAGTAGATTCTTGCTGATTCTCGATAGCTGCGCGCATTGCAAGTCCCGCGGTGCCCGTCATAGTAGGATCGGCACTGATGTCTGCATTCAACGGGGAAGCATCGACATGTTCAGCGCATTCAGCGGCATCGAGCACCAATCCAATCGAGCGAGAACGCCCAGCGAGGCCGCGGTGAAGCGGCTCGACGGCATCGGGCACGTCCTGTCGGACCTCGATCTGGCGGGCGTCCGGACACAGGATGAGCTAACGCGCATGCTCCTGACGCTCGATACCGCCGACAAGTGTATTCGATCGATCCGCGCAGAATTCCGGACCGAAGCCGCGAATGATCGGCTGGCCCGCAAGACGGAAGACCTGATGGCGTTGATCGAACGCGCCCGCGACGAGCTCACCGGCAGTCGCACGGCAAAGTCCTGAGCAGGAGCCGCCCTAGCTCTCGCGATTGATCTTCGCCAGGATTCGGTCCGCCTCGGTGCGCCAATCAGCGCTGCAGGCGAACTCCTTGGTGCCTTTCGTTCCGAACAGGCCCTCATCGGCGAGGTCCGCCACCCAGGCCTGCCGCTCGGCGGTGCCCTGCGCGGACCACGGCGTCAGCCCCGCTTCACGCACGGTCTCGGCGACCTCGCGTACTTCCTCGGCGCGGCGGCGGCCATGCTCGATCACGCGCTGGAAGCAATAAGCGCCCTGCTTCTCCCAATCGATCGTGGGAAAGGTTTCCGCCAGCGAAGCCAGTACCGCATCCTCGACGCCATAGGCGCGCGCGGTGGTGAAGCTCTCGATCACCATGGCTTCCAGGCCCTTGATCATGATGCTGCGACACATCTTCACCGCCGAGGAAACCCCGAGCTTGTCGCTCGCAACCTTTGCCGCAAAACCGATCGCGTTCAAGAGCGGCTCGAGTTCCCTGGCGTCGGGACCACCGAGCAGCAACGGCACCTTGATGCGATAAGGCGGCACCGACGTCATCACCGCGCCCTCGACATAACGTCCGGCGGCCCCATCGATCAGCGCGGCAGCGCACTGCTTGGCGCCGGGAGACGCCGAATTGAAATCCAGGAACCAGGTGCCTTGATTGATCGCGGCCGCGCAGGCCTCTGCCACCGGCACGGCCTGGCTCGCCGTGACCGCGGAGATGATGAAATCGGACTTCGCGGCCAGCTCGGCGTGAGACACCGCCAGCGCCACACCGAATTTCGCCGCATGCTCCATCAGCGGTGCGCCCTGCTCGCCCCCGAGCTTGATGTCAAAGGCTGTGACCGTGATGTCCTGCTGGCGCAAATCCTCGGCCAGGATCCTGCCGACCTCGCCGTAACCGACCAGTCCGATCTGCCATCGCCTGGGATCGCCCGCCATCAGTTCAGTCCTCGTGTTGTTGCGTCGAACAGCTCCTCGACAGCATAGCGGCGCGGGATCAGCGCCTGCTGGAACGCGTAGTCGACGATCAGCTCCAGCGACCTTCTGTTCGCTTCGATTCCGAACGGAACAAGGTCCGGCGTTGCCGCAGGCCCCGCCTGCGCCTTGTTTTGCTTGAGCAGATCATAGACGCCCGAAACCACGTCAGGACGCGATTTCGCCAGCTGCTCGGTCACGACCACGAGATGGTTGACCGGGACCACGCTGCGGCGCGCGTACCATATGGCGGCTTCCGCGGCCGGATCGGGGAACAGCGGCCTCAGTTTCGGATCGCTCGAGGCCTCACCGAGGACGGCGTCGAGCTCGCCGTCGAGCAGCATCTGCAAGATCTTCTTGCCCTTCGGCGCGCGCTCGGTGGTGTCGACATATTCGGCGACGTGCGGATCCTCGAAGGTGACCCAGCGGATCTTGCCGAGGTTGACGCCGTAGTCGTTGGCGAGGATGCCCCTGATCCAGGCTCCGGTCGTGGTCGTGAAGGAGCGGATGCCGATGCGCTTGCCTTCCAGATCGGACGGCCCAAGCGTTCCACGCGCAGGATTATAGAGCGCGTAGGAGTGCTGAAAGCGGCCGAGCATGGCTGCAGGCAGCAGCACCAGCGGCTTGCCATGCGCCTTCGCCATCAGATAGGTGACGATTGCCATCTCGCAGACGTCGAAGGCCTGCTCGCGCACCATCGGTTTGAACGCAGTGTTGGTCGGCGTGTATTCGATAAAGTCGAGGTCGAAGCGGTCGGAGCGGAGCTCGCCGCTCTTCACCGCCTCGACATGGCGGTGACTGCCGAGCACGGCCTTCAGCTTGAGACGATCCATCGGCCCACTCCGCTTCTCGAGAGCATGATCCGGAAAAGTGTGAAGCGGTTTTCCGAATAGATCATGCTCAAAAAATACTACGCTCAGACATCCTCAGGATCGTCGACGTAAACGAGCCCCGCTTTCGCCAAGGCCTCACGCATGCTGTACATGTCGAGGCCCAGCTCGCCCGAAGCCAGCCGCTTGCGCTTGCCGCCTTCGTCGGCGTTGCGCTTCTTCGCCTTCTCGGCGACCTCGGCTGCGTAGCGCTTCGGCACGACCACGACGCCGTCGTCATCGGCCACGACGATGTCGCCGGGATCGACGTTGACGCCGGCGCAGACCACGGGGACATTGACCGAGCCAAGCGTCGCCTTCACCGTGCCCTTCGCCGAGACCGCGCGCGACCACACTGGAAAGTTCATCTCGTGCAGCGCTTTGACGTCGCGGCAGCCGGCATCGATAATCAGCCCCTGCACGCCGCGCGCCTGCAGCGAGGTTGCGAGCAGCTCGCCGAACATGCCGTCGGTGTTGTCGGTGGTGCAGCCGACGACGAGAATGTCGCCCTTCCTGCACTGCTCGACCGCGACATGAATCATCCAGTTGTCGCCGGGTTGCGCCAGCACAGTGACGGCGGGACCGGCAATCGCGGCGCCAGCCCAGACCGGCCGCAAATACGGCTTCATCAGGCCGAGCCGGCCATAGGCCTCGTGCACGGTCGAGACGCCGTACTCCGCCATGGCGGCGGGATCGGCGCGCTTGATGTTACGAACGACGACGGGCTTCATGCCAGCTCCTCCGCTACCGTCGGGAACAGCCGCTGATAGGCCTCGCCATAGGTCATCGGCACGCCGGTGTTACGGCTGCCCTGGATGCCACGATTGAGCGCGACGCGCTCGTAATAGCCCCAGAGATGCTTCTGCGCAGCGAGGATCTGGAACGCCTCGTACTTCTCCTTCCAGACCTCGTCGATCTTGAGAAGCAGGTCCGGCTTGTAATTGCATTGCTCCGGCTGGTGCGGCTCGAACAGGAACACCGGCGGCGCCGAATATTTGTACTGCGCTCCGGGCTTGTGACCCATGGCCTGCGCGACCACGCGGGTTTCCTGCGCGAAATGCGCCGCGTTCGGATGGTCGAAATTATAGGGGTCCTCCAGCGCATGCGTCAGCACGAAGCTCGGATTGAGCTCGCGGTAGATGTCGACCATGCGGTTGAAATGCGCCTCGGTCAGCTTCAGCGGATAGTCGCCGCAGTCGAAGAACTCGATCTCGGCGCCGAGCAGTTTTGCAGCACGCTCCGCCTCGTCCTTGCGGCCGGCCTTGACCGATTCCAGCGTCGCGCCCTTCTCCTTCCAGGCGAACTGGCTCTCGCCGCGCTCGCCGAAGGACAAGCAGACGATCTTCATGCGATAGCCCTTCTTCGCATGCAGCGCGATGGCACCTCCAGCGCGCCAGACGAAATCGCCCGGATGGGCCGTGATCACGAGACCTGTTTTCATGGGACAAACTCCCCTCTTCTGTTCGTCAACGTCATAAATTCATCGAGCCGCGGCCGCGGGCTCCTCGCCGTCGAGCACCCGTCGCAGGCGCTCGTGATCGAGCGCGCCTTCCCATTTGGCAATCGCGATCGTCGCGACCGCGTTCCCGATCAGATTGGTCGGCGTCAACCCCTGCGACATCAGGCGGTGGATGCCGAGCACGAGCGCCACGCTCGTCACCGGAATGCTGCCGGTGGCGGACAGCGTTGCCGCCAGCACGACAAAGGCGGCGCCCGCGATTCCCGCCGCGCCCTTGGAGGTCACGAGCAGGATCAAAAGCAACTCGATCTGCTCGGCGAGCCCGAGCGGCGTGTTGGTCGCCTGCGCCAGGAAAACCGAGGCGACGGCCAGGTACAGGCAGGTGCCGTCGAGATTGAAGGAATAGCCGGTCGGGATCACCAGGCCAACGACGCTCTTCTCGCAGCCGGCCTTCTCCAGCTTGGTCAGCATGCGTGGCAGCACCGTCTCAGACGATGTCGTGGCAATGCAGATCAAGAGCTCTTCCCAGACGTAGCGGATCAGCTTGAGCAGCGAGAAGCCGCACAGCCGCGCGACTGGACCGAGCGCCACGACGATGAAGATCACGCAGGTGAGATAAAAGCCGCCGAGGAGTTTGCCGAGGGAGGCCAGCGATCCGACGCCGAACTTGCCGACCGTGAAGGCGATGGCGCCAAAGGCGCCGATCGGCGCCGCCCACATCACGAAGCCGACGACGGTGAATACCATTTTGGCGGCGATGTCGATGAGATAGACCAGCGGCGCGGCGCGCTCGCCGAGCTGCACCAGCGCAAATCCGCACAGTACGGCGATGAAGAGCACCTGGAGGATGTTGCCCTCGGCAAAGGCGCCAATGAACGTCGCGGGCACGATGTTCATCAGGAACGGCACGAAGCCGATCACGCCGGTCTGCTTGACATAGGGTTCGATCGCGCTGGCATTGATGGTGGCTGGATCGATGTTCATGCCGACGCCGGGCTTGAGCAAGCAACAAGGCCAATGATCAGCGCAATCGTGGTCATGATCTCGAAATAGACGATCGCCTTGACCGCGACGCGGCCCACCCGCGCCATGTCGGCCATATGGGCAATGCCATGGACGACCGTGCAGAAGATGATCGGTGCGATCAGCATCCGGATCGCCTTGATGAAGGCGTCGCCCAAAGGCTGCATCCTGGCGCCCGCCTCGGGATTGACGATCCCAAGCGCGACGCCGGCGGCCATGGCGATGAGCACCTGGATCCAGAGCTCCTTCCACCAGGCCCGTCCACGCGGCTTGTCGATCGCCAGCGCCGTCATTGGTCGAACTCGAACAGGCGCGCTGGATTATCGACGAGGATCTTCTGCTGATACTCCGGCTCCGGCGCGAACAGCGGGATCAGGTCGACGAGGTCGCCGTCGTTCGGCATCGCCTTGACGTTGGGATGTGGCCAATCGGTGCCCCAGATGACGCGGTCGGGCGCGGTCTCGACGATCTTTCGCGCGAATGGCACGGCGTCGGTGAACGGCGGACCGGCCGATGACACCCGCTCCGATCCGCAGATCTTGACCCAACACTTCTCGTCGCGCTGCATCAGCTCGATCAGGATCTTGAACGGAAGCTGATCGAGCCCTTCGGACGCCTTCACCCGTCCCATATGGTCGATCGTGTAGCTCAGCGGCAGCCTTGTCAGCATGTCCGCATATTCAGGCAGATCGATCGCGTCGAAATGCAGGTCGATGTGCCAGCCGAGCGGCGCGACCATCGCGACGATGCGGTCGAACACACGCTTGTCGGGAACGCCGCCGAGATGGTGGACGAAATTGAAGCGGCAGCCGCGGAAGCCGCCCTCGTGCAGCACGCGGAGCCCGCGCTCCGTGATGGTGTCATCGATATTGGCAACCGCGCGATAGGCGCCGTTGCTCTGCGCGATGGCGTCGAGCGCCACCGTGTTATCGGTGCCATGCACACTGGCATTGACGATGACGGCACGTTCGACGCCGAGCTTGGCATGCAGCGTGCGGAAATCGGCGAGCGGCGCATCGGGCGGCGTGTAGGAACGGACCGGCGCGTAAGGGTATGTCGCGCCGGGCCCGAAGATGTGGCAATGCGCATCGCAAGCCAGCTTCGGCAGCTTGAACTTCGGCGTGCGCGTGTTCGGATCGGGCGGCGGGATGGTCGGTGTGTACATCATTGCCATCGGATAAACCGCCGAACGAGACCGAGTGTTCAAGTCTTGCTGCTGACGACCGGTCGTCGCCGTGCCGGTGCAGCCTGATCGAGCGCCGGCGCCTGGAACGCGGCCACGGTGGCTTGCACCAATTGTTCGATGGCGCTTGCGGCATCGCTGCCGTCGGCCTCGCCGCGCGACAGGCGCGAGACGCGATCCGGCGTCACCAGCGAGTAGTAGAGCGCGCCGAGCAGGAAGTGGCTGCGCCAGACGATGTCGGTGCGCGGAACGTGCGGCAGGCTTTCGTGGATCGCGTCGATGAAGGCGTGGCTGGTGTCGTCAAACGTCTGCGCGATGATTTTCCGCGCGACCTCATTGCCCTCCGCAGACATCACCGCGCGCAGCCGTGTGAACCGCGCTCCGCCCCCGGCAAGATCGCTGCCCGAGGTGAAGGCCGGCACGACATAGGCCCGCACCACCGCTTCGAGCCGGTCCTGGAGATCGCGCACGCGTTTGGCGGCCGCGAGCAGCTCGGAACGGCGCAAATTCATTGGCCCGCAATGGCGCCGATAGATCTCCAGCAGCAGGCCGTCCTTGGTCTTGAAATGATAGGTGACGCTGCCGGGATTGGCGCCGGCGGCCTGTGCGATATCGCGGACCGACACGGCGTTGAAGCCGTTGGTGGCGAACAGCTCCTCGGCCGCGGCGAGAATTGCCTCGCGCATGTTCGGCTTGCGGGCCGTTTCCTTGCTGGCGGGGTTGCGCGTCATGTGATTTGTACTATCGTACAAAAGATCAGGTCTCGTCAACAAGAACCATAGGCGGCGTCCGGACGGCTCGAAAGACCGACGGTCCGCGCGCAGACGCCCGCAAGGAGTGCTGGAAATGCTGGGTTTGAACAAGAAGATCGGCAGCTTGATGCTGGGTGCCGGTCTGCTGCTGGGAGGCGGCGGCGCCGAGGCCGCCGACAACTATCCGAGCAAGCCGGTTCACATCCTTGTCCCTTATGCCGCCGGTGGCGCGGTCGACGTGCTCGCGCGCACGCTCGCACAGGCATTGGCGAAAACCTGGGGCCAACAGCCGGTGATCGACAACCGTCCCGGCGCCGGCGGCATCGTCGCCTCGCAGGCGCTGACGCAAGCCGCCCCCGACGGATACACGCTGATCCTGGTCGCGAGCGGTCATCCCCTCAATCAGTTCATCTATCCGAGCGTGCCCTACGACACGTTTAGGGATTTTACCGCGATCGCCGAGGTCGCCTCCTCACCGCTCGCGATCGTTGTCGCCAAGGACAGCCCCTACAAGACGCTCGGCGATCTCCTCGCTGCGGCGAAGAAGGACCCTGACAAGCTCTCCTACGGCATGTCGGGCAACGGCACCTCGGCGCATCTCGCCGGTGAGCTATTGAAATACATGTCCGGCACCAAGATCGTTGCGATCCCCTACAAGGGCGGCGCCCCCGCGCTGACCGCCGTAATCACCGGTGACATCCCGCTCAGCATCAATCCACTTGCGGAGGCCATCAGCCAGATCGAAGGCGGCCCGGTGCGCGCGCTCGCGGTGACTTCGGCCGAACGCTCGAAGGCGCTGCCCAATGTTCCGACTGTCGCCGAGTCGGGCGTGCCGGGTTACGACGTCTCCGTCTGGTGGGGCGTTCTTGGCCCCGCGAAAATGCTGCCGGAGATCGTGGCGAAGCTCGAAACCGATCTGAAGGCGGCGTTGCAGGACTCGAACGTACTGTCGACGCTCGGCAAGATCGGCGCAGCCCCGGTCGGCTCTTCCTCCAAGGATTTCGACGCCTACATGCATGCCGAGGCGACCAAATGGGAGCCGGTGCTGAAGGCCGCCGACATCCGCGCGCAATGAGGCTGCTTGGCATGAGGACCGGCGCGCTCGACACGATCCAGCAGCGAGCAGGCTTGCGCGGCGCCACGAAGGCGGCGCGCGAGTAGGTCAATTGCGTGCGCTCGCCCGCCTCTTCTCCGGCGGCGCGGGACGCCGCACGAAATCGGCGTCATCGTCGCCTCCCCCCGACGGGATCAGGATCGCGCGCTCGCGCGGCAGCGCTTCCGGCATCTCGTCGCGGATGAAGGCGATGAGCTTCTCTCTCATCTCGCAGCGCAGGTCCCAGGACTGTGGCGCGTTCCTGGCGCTGACGAGGGCGCGAAGCTCGATGGTGCGAGCATCCGCGTCGATCACCTGGAGATTGACCACCTCGCCGTCCCAGAACTTGGATTCCTTCACTGCTTCTTCCAGCCAGCGCCGGATCCGCGGAACGTCCGCGCGGTAGTCGACGTGGAGCGCGATCACGCCGATCAGGGACGCGGTGTCGCGGGTCCAGTTCTGGAATGGTTTTTCGATGAAATAGGACAGCGGCACCACCATGCGGCGCCAGTCCCACAGACGGATCACGACATAGGTCGAGGCGATGTCCTCGACCCAGCCCCACTCGTTCTCGATGATCACGGCATCCTCGATGCGGATCGGCTGTGTGATCGCGATCTGCATGCCCGCGATCAGATTGCTCAGCAGCGGCCGGGCGGCAAGACCGACGATGATACCTGCGGCACCGGCGGAGGCGAACAGGCTGACGCCATATTGCCTGACCGAGTCGAACGTCATCAGCGCGGTAGACACTGTGATGATGACGATGATGATATCGGTTACGCGCTTGAAGACGCGGACCTGGGTGACGTGCTTGCGCGCGACGAAATTCTCGGTGACGTCGCGAAAGTTCAGGAGATACCGTGCCGCGCTCATATCCACGATCCGGATCGAGATCCAGCCGATCAGCGCGATGAAAGCAACGACGAACAGGCGCGTCAGCGGCGTGCGGAAGGCGTCGTCCAGCGGCGCGAGCGGCAGCACCAACGCCACGGCGGCAAGACAGACGGCCAGCTGAGCAGGGCCCGCCGTGCGTTCGATGAACACGCTCAGGAGCGGGAGACGGGTTCCGAACGCGCGGTTGAACAGCCAAACCGCGAGACGGTAGATCGACAGGGCCATCAGGATCGTGCCAACGACCAGACACAGGCCGACGAACCACGACGGTATCCACCCGAACATCCTGTCGATGTCGGCCAAAAGGGTCTGCCGATTCATTAAAGTCCCCGTATTTGCATTCGCGCTTGCCGTTCAACGCGTCGCAGCGTGGTTCGCTCCCCCGCTCTGTGCAACGCAGCATCCCTCTGGTGCAATCATCGCCGAACTGCGCTATTTGTGGTCAATCATGACTCGACGGACCGGCAGCGCCGATCTTCCCCTTCACACCGGCCGGGTTCCACCCTGGCTGGCCACCCGCATGTCTTCGCTCGGCGCGATCGTCACGCAGGCGATCGTCCATCATTACGGGCGCGATGCATTCCTCCAGCGGCTCTCGCACCCGTTCTGGTTCCAGTCCTTCGGCGCCGTAATGGGAATGGACTGGCACTCCTCCGGCATCACGACGTCGGTGATTGGCGCGCTGAAGCGGGGTTTGGGCCCGCTGCAGGATGAGCTCGGAATCTACGTCTGCGGCGGGCGCGGCCAGCACTCGCGCAAGACCCCGGACGAACTGATGCAGCTCGGCGACCGCGTCGGCTTCGACGGCGCAATGCTCACGCGTGCGAGTCGCCTCGTTGCGAAGGTTGACAGCGCCGCGGTCCAGGACGGCTTTGACCTCTACCTGCACGGATTCTTCGTCACCGCCGACGCCAAATGGACCGTGGTGCAGCAGGGCATGAACGGCGACAAGCGGCAGGCCCGCCGCTATCATTGGCATTCCGAGGCACTGAAGAGTTTTGTCGACTCACCGCACAGCGCGATCGACGGGCCGCTGCAAGGCGAGATCGTCAACCTCACCGACCATCGCGCCGATATCTCGCGCTCCGCGCAGCTCGAACTGTTGAGTGATCTCGGCCCCGATCGCATTCTTTCCGAATTCGAGCGGCTCACCGGGACTGCGCCAGAGCCCGCGCAGGCGATGCTGCCGCACCTGATCATGCCCGCGCATCACGACGTCCGGCCAAAAGATGTGTTCGCGCGCCGCCTGCATGGCACACTCGCGGCCGCGGCCGAGCGCGGCCCGGTCGACTTTCCGGAGCTGCTGCTGACGCCCGGCGTTGGCGCGCGCACGGTGCGTTCGCTGGCGATGGTCGCCGAAGTCGTGCACGGCGCGCCCTACCGCTTCAACGATCCCGCCCGCTTCTCGCTTGCCCACGGCGGCAAGGACCGGCATCCCTACCCTGTTCCAATCAAGGTCTATGACGAAACCATTCGCGTGCTGAAGGGAGCGATTCAGAACGCAAAGCTCGGGCGCGAGGAAGAGATGCAGGCGATCAAGCGCCTCGACGACCAGGCGCGGCGGCTGGAGCGCACCGCGCACCGGCCATCGGTCGATACGTTCATCGCCGGAGAGCGTGCCGCCTCGCCCGATCTCGACGGCCGCTCCGTGTTCGGCTGGGAGCGCGATCTCGGGCCGGCAAAAAAGCGGACCGGCTGAAAACCGGTCCGCGAGTTCAGCGGAAAGGAGCGCCGCTCTCAGGTCTCGTCGCTGCCCGGCTCCTCATCGAGTCGGTTGGCCGAGTGATCCTGATATTGATCCGTCTGGATCGACTTGCCGTCCATGCCGCGAATGTCCGAATGCTGCTTCTTGTCGCGGTTCGAAAGGACCATGTTGTCGCCGATCTTGTCCTTGGACACGTCCGTCATGGCGCCGGTGCCGTCGCCCTTGCCGTGCATGCCCGATCTGAAATGCGTCTTGCTGCCATGACCACCTGGCATCTTTTTCTCCTCTTGCTTTGATCGCCCGTGAGGCTCAGTGCTTCTGCTGGGCCGGCGTCGGTTTCGGGGGCTTGTGGCCGCTCTGGCCGGTGTCGTTGTGCTTGTTGTGGTCGCTCTCCTGGTTGAGGCCGCCCCGGCTCACCGGAAATTCACTCTGCCGCGCCTCGGGTCGCGCGCGATGGACGGCCGTGTCCTCCGGATTGTGGCCGATGGCTTGGTCAAGCTCTCGCGCGTCTGGAACATCCGGCTTGCGCTCGAGGATGCGAACCTGTTGCTCGTGGGTCTTCTTGCCTTGCATGCTCGTCCTCCGGAGCTATCGGTCTCGTCGGTGCGTGCCACTGCGCGCGACGTCCTTGTCGATGCCGCCAGTGGCGTTCACGTCGTTCTCGACGTCGCCTTCGATCGTGTTCTCGCCCAGGGCGTCCTCGAGGTCCTCAGGCGAGATACCGGCCATCGTTGCGCCCTTCGATCCGCCGATCAGGGGATTTTCGTGCAGATCCTTTTCGGTCGGTGCGTAGAGTTTGGGTTGCTTATTGGTCATGCCTCACCTGCCTCCGCCCTTTCCGGCCTCGTCATGCCTGTGGTGTGAATCGTGCTCGCCACCTCCCCCGGAGACGCGGCTGTGGTTGCGCTGCGGGTCGTCCGCCGGTGGCTTCTTCACTTCGAGCGGTGCCTTCGCATTCTCATGCGAAGCGCCAGGTCCGCCCTGACGGATGCTGTTCGGTGTCTTGGTGGATGTCGACATGTCACCTCCTCAGCGATCCTGCTGATAGCCTTGATTGGTGGTGTTCTGCTTGATGTTGCCCTGCTGCCCTTGCTGGTCTGGATTTTGCGCACGCTGCTGGCCGTGCGGGGCAGTCGAGGACGCTTGCTTGCTGTCGCCGGTTCCCTTTGGGCTTTGGTTCTCGGCCGGAACAGGTGGCATCTTGCCGGTCATGATGCTGTCTCCTGTTGTTGACACGACATCGACCGGAGGAACTCATCCGGCTTTCGATGTCGCAAAAACAACTGGAGCAACGGCATGCCGTTCCTACCGACGAGTGCAGAGAAAATTTTCCGCAAGGCGTAAGTCTCAGCAGGCCACTGGCTGGGAACGAACCGTCATCGATCCAGCTGACGCTGTCGCCTGTGCTCCGTGGCCGTCGGGCACGACAGGGAGGTTCGCGATCGCACGCATGCCCGGTCGCTTGCGCCAGTGGATCTGAGACACGTCCACAGCAAGGCCAAGTTTCGGCCATCGCACGAACAACGCCTCCAGGGCGCACGCCGCCTCGATCCGGGCAAGTTGATGACCGAGGCAGAAATGGATTCCCGTTCCGAAGGACATGTGACGGTTCGGCTTGCGCGCGAGATCGATGCTGTCGGGACGATCATGCATCGCCGGGTCCATATTCGCGGCGGCGAGCATCACCATGACGCGATCGCCCTTCTCGAGACGCACGCCCGCGAGCTCGATATCCCGCCTCACATAGCGCGGCTTGGAGAACTGCACCGGCGACACGAAGCGCAGGAATTCCTCCACCGCGATCCCGACGCGGCTCCAGTCCTGTGCCAGCCAGTCGCGGACGCCGGGATTTCTGAGGAGCTCGTAGACGGAACCGCTGATGAGATGCGTGGTGGTCTCGGAGCCGGCCGCGAGCAGCAGGAACACCATCGACACCATTTCGTCCGGCGTGATCTGGCCGCCCTCGCGCTCGACCTGGACCAGCTCCGCGATCAGGCCCTCGCCGCCCCGCACGCGGGCAATCTGCAGCTGCCGTTCGAGGTAGGCTCGCATCTTGCGGAACGCGAACAGCAGGCGGAACAAGCTGACGACGTTCGTAAGCGAGGACATCGTATTGGCCCAGGCGATGAAGCGAGGGCGATCGGCCAACGGCAATCCGAGCAGCTCGGAGATCACCGCGAGCGGCAGGATGCGGGCATAGCGCTGGACGAGATCGGCCGGGCTTCCTGCCAAGAACAGCTCGTCGGCGAGACCGTCCGCGATGGCGCGGATACGCGGCTCCATCGCGACGATCGCGCGGCGTCGGAACGCCTCGTCCACGATGCTGCGCAGCCTTGTGTGGTCAGGCTCGTCCATCGTCAGCATGTTGTTGGCGATGGTTCTAACGTAGTTCGGCATCCACCAGCGCAAACCTGCGACGTCGCCATCCTCCTTGCGCAGCGTGAAATTGCTGCCCTCCTTCAGGACTTGCGCCGCGGCCTCATAGGTCGTGGTGATCCAGACATCGCCGACGAGAGGAAATCGCACCGCGACAACAGCACCGGACATGCGCAACGTCGCGATCGCCCTGGGTGGATCGCGAAAGAAGGCCTCGCTGGTGAAATCGAGGCGTGGTGCCATGTGATCACCGAAGCGGTTGATGGCGTCTCACCGAGATGGTGCACGACGCCGCCCGCGCAAGGGGTGCGGAACCTGCGCTTCGGCGGTGCAGGCGTAGAGAGACGAATCTACCCCCGCCCCGGCGAACGCGGGCTGATCTTGCGCTGCTGCTGGTTGGTGTAGGCGTCCCAATTGCTCCAGCTGCCCTTGCTGAGGCTTTGCAGGTCGGTGGTGAGCGGACGGCGCGTGCGCTTGTCGTGATCGGCGATGGCGCGCTCGGATTGCGCGATCTTGCGCCTGAGTTCCCCGACCGCCTTCTGGGTTTGGCCGTTCTGTTTCGAAGACGCGATCTCGCCCATCGTGAAGCGCGCGGTCTCGAGCGCCTTCAGCTCGGCGCGGTTCTTCTTCAACTGAACCCGGTGCCAGGCGATGTTGCTGTCGCTGTCCGCAACCATGTGGGAACTCCGCTGATTCGTTCCCACAGTGTATCGCGCGCCGAATCGGCGCCGCAACGGGCGTCCGGCGGCGAAAATACGGTCTTATTGCGCGAAAATTCCGGGCCTAGCGTTCGGCGAAGGCCTTTTCGACCACGAATTGGGCCGGCTCGCCGTGATTGCCCTCGACAAGCCCTCGCTCGCCGAGGAGCACGCGGGTATCCGCCACCAGCGCCGGGCTGCCGCAGATCATGACGCGGTCGTGGGCGGCTTCCAAGGCCGGCAGGCCGATGTCGGAAAACAGCTTCCCCGAGGTGATGAGGTCGGTGATGCGGCCGCGATTGCGGAAGGGATCGCGCGTCACGGTCGGATAGTAGATCAACTGACTACGGATGTACTCGCCGATCAGCTCGTCCTTGGGCAGCGTCTCCGTGATCATCTCGCCATAGGCGAGCTCCTTCACGTGCCGGCAACCGTGCAGCAGCACGACCTTCTCGAACCGCTCGTAGGTTTCGGGGTCCTTGATCACGCTTAGGAACGGCGCAAGGCCCGTGCCCGTGCCGATGAGGTAGAGGTTGCGGCCGTCCTCCAGATTGTCGATCACCAGCGTGCCGGTGGCCTTGCGGCTGACGATGATCTCGTCGCCTTCCTTCAGATGCTGGAGCCGGGAGGTGAGCGGGCCGTCCGGCACTTTGATCGAGAAGAACTCCAGCGTGTCCTCGTAATTGGCGCTGGCGACGCTGTAGGCCCGCAGCAGCGGCTTCTCGCCGACCTTGAGGCCGATCATGGTGAATTCGCCGTTGCGGAAGCGGAAGGTCGGGCTGCGGGTGGTCTTGAAGGAGAATAGCGTGTCGGTCCAGTGGTGGACGCTCAAAACGGCTTCCTGATTGAAATTGCTCATCTCACCCTTCCGTGGTGTGTCGTGGCGGTTTTCAAGGCGGCAGCTATGCGTCGTTTGTACACGATCATTTGTATACTAATGAATAATCCGGCTTGATCCCGCGGTCAAGGCTGCCCAAGATCGGAAGCGTTGCAGTTAAGGACAAGGACCCATTCCATGGCGCATGACGCACCCCAGGCCACCGGACCTTCGAAGCTCGTGATCCGCGATATCGGCCTGATCCTGTCCGGCGCGCTGGAAAAGCCGATCCTGGACGGCGACACCATCGTCGCCGAGAACGGCAAGATCACTGCGATCGGCCGCTTCAAGGACCTCAACACCGAAGGCGCGACAACGATCGTCGAGGCCAATGGCACTACGGTGGCGCCCGGCCTGATCGACAGCCATGTCCACCCTGTTGCGGGCGACTGGACGCCTCGCCAGAACCAGATCGGCTGGATCGACAGCAATTTGCATGGCGGCGTCACCACGATGATTTCCGCCGGCGAGGTGCATATGCCCGGCCGCCCGCGCGACGTCGTCGGGTTGAAGGCGATGGCGATCTTCGCCCAGCGCGCATTCTGGAATCTGCGGCCTGGCGGCGTGAAGGTTCACGCCGGCGCGCCTGTGATCGAATGCGAGATGGTGGAGGAGGACTTCAAGGAGTTGGCCGCAGCCGGCGTCAAGCTGCTCGGCGAAGTCGGCCTGGGCGGCGTCAAGGACGGCCCTACCGCGCGAAAAATGGTCGGCTGGGCGCGCAAATACGGCATCCAGAGCACGATCCACACCGGCGGTCCCTCGATCCCCGGCTCCGGATTGATTGACAAGGACGTGGTGCTGGAGGCCGACACCGATGTGATTGGCCACATCAATGGCGGTCACACCGCGCTTCCCGACGACCAGATCCGCTGCATCTGCGAGGGCTGCAAGCGCGGCCTCGAGCTCGTCCACAATGGCAACGAGCGCTCGGCGCTATTCACGTTGCGCATTGCGCGCGAGATGGGCGATCTGCACCGCGTCATCCTCGGCACCGATGCGCCGGCCGGCTCCGGCGTGCAGCCGCTCGGCATTCTACGCATGGTGTCGATGCTGTCCTCGCTTGGCGACCTGCCGGCCGAGGTCGCGTTTTGCCTTGCCACCGGCAACACGGCGCGGATGCGCGAACTGGATTGCGGCCTGATCGAAGTCGGCCGCTCGGCCGATTTCGTCATCATGGACAAGGCGCAGCACTCGGCCGGCAAGAACATCCTGGAGAGCGTCCAGCTCGGCGACCTCCCCGGCATCGGCATGACCATCATCGACGGTATCGTGCGCACCCAGCGCAGCCGCAACACTCCGCCGGCCGGCAGGGTGCCGGAGGTGGTGGCGAAGTGACGCAGCCGGAGCGGTTCGCCGCTCCGCGCGGTCCCTCGGAAAAAGCTGATCATCCAATCAGCGGCGCTTAGCGATTTCACAACGCACGTAGGTCTGGCGCTTGCCTTGCCCGACCGGACTGTCGTCCACCACCAGCTTGCCGTCAGCGGCAATGGAAACCCGGGGACTGGAGCGATACTTTTCGCCCTCGCCTTCGCAAGCGAGCTTCATTTTCCAGCTCAGGTGCCCGTCGGCCGTGACCTCGCTGGCGCGGCACCTGGTCTCGTACCAATAGAGGCGGTTGCCGCCCTCGATGCTCATGCGGTTGGCGCTGTCCTGGTCGCGGCAATCCTTTTTGGTTGACGCCCAGAACCCCTCATAGGCTTGCGCCGCCAGGGCGTGAGCACACTGGCTTGCCAGCACCGCACTCATACTCAGAACCATCGCAAAGCGGGTCGCCGCTCTCATCTCAAAAAACCTCGACAAGACCTTCACCGAGGTTAGTCGCACCTCACCGCAGCTTGTTCAACAGCGCCATCAGCATCTCGCGCTCCCTTGCCTCGAGCGGCGCCAGCGTCTCCCGGGTGATCGCGAGCGCATTCGGCGCGACCTTTTCCGCCAGCTGCTGGCCCGCGCGCGTCAGGCTGACCAGAAGCCGCCGTCCGTCCTCGGGATCCTGGCTGGTTTCGGTCAGGCCGCGCGCCGTCAAACGATCGATCACGCCCTTGATGGTCGCCACATCCATCGCCGTCAGGCGCCCGAGCTGGTTCTGCGAGCATGGCCCGGCCTCGGCGAGCTTCGACAGCGCCGCCCATTGCGTCGGCGTAATATTGGTGCCGATCTCGCGAGAGAAGATCGCGCTGTGACGCTGCCAGACCTGTCGAAGGATGAAGCCAACCTGCTCATCGAGCACGTAAGGCGGCTTTGCCGGTTTGACGCTTTTCTTCGCCGCGACGCTTCTCGCCATCCGCTCCCCGCCCCCTACAACGACAAATGTGCGTCGCGGATATCCGGACGCGCATCGAGCTCGGCCATGGTGCCGCCGAAACAGATGCGGCCGCGCTCGATGATATAGGCGCGATCGGAGATCAGCCGCGCAAAGTGCAGATTCTGCTCGGAGACGACGATGCTGACGCCCTCCTTCTTCATGGTCAGGATGGCCTCAACCATCTGCTCCACGATCTTCGGCGACAGGCCTTCCGAGGGCTCGTCGAGCAGCACCAGCGACGGATTGCCCATCAGCGTGCGTGCGATGGTGAGCATTTGCTGCTCGCCGCCGCTCATGCGGCCACCCGGGCGATTTTTCATCTCGCCGAGGTTGGGGAACAGCGAAAACAGCTTGTCGCGGGTCCAGTGCGGCGCGTTCGGGCGCTTCGGCTGGCGGCCGACTTCCAGATTCTCTTCCACCGTCAGATCGGTGAAGATACGCCGCTCCTCCGGCACGTAACCAAGCCCATCGCGCACGATCTCATGCGTTGGACGCGCCGAGACATCCTTGCCTTCGAACATGATCCGTCCTGAGCGCTGCGCGACGAGCCCGACGATCGAGCGGAACGTCGTCGACTTGCCGGCGCCATTGCGGCCGAGCAATGCCACGACTTCCCCCTCGCCGACCTCGAAGCCGATGTCGAACAGGATATGGGCCGGGCCATAATGACTATTGAGGTCTTGCACCGTGAGCTTCATGCCGATGCTCCCTCGCGATGCCCGGCATCGTATAGCAGGCCCTCGCCAAGGTAGACCGCCTGCACCTGCGGATTGCCGCGGACCTCGGCCGGCGAGCCCTCGGCGATCAGCGTGCCGCGGTTGAGCACGATGATGCGATCGGCGTGCTCGAACACCACGTCCATGTCGTGCTCGGTGAAGAGAACGCCGATCGATTTTTCCCGGGCGATCTGCGCGGTCAGTCGCATCAAATCGACGCGCTCGCGCGGCGCCATGCCGGCGGTCGGCTCGTCCATTAGCAGCAACTTTGGCTGGTTGGCGAGCGCGACGGCGAGCTCGAGCCGCTTGAGATCGCCATAGGCAAGCTCGCCACAAGGGCGATCCGCATAGCCGCCCATGCCGACCAGTTCGAGCAGTCGCCCGGCTTCGCCGCGGTCGAAGTTCGGCGCCGAGCCCCAGAGATTGAACAGCTGCTTGCCATGCGAGATCAGCGCGACCTGCACATTCTCGCGCACCGTCATGGTCGCGAAGGTCGCGGTGATCTGGAAGGTGCGGCCCACGCCCATCCGCCAGATCTCGCGCGGCTTCCTGCCGGTTGTGTCCTCGCCGAGCAGGCGGACGTGGCCGGTGTCAGGCTTGTTCTGTCCGTTGAGCATATCGAAACAAGTGCTCTTGCCCGCGCCGTTCGGTCCGATCAGCGCCAGGATCTCGCCTGATCGCAGCGAGAACGAGACGCCGCGCACGGCGTGGACGCCGCCGTAGGATTTGGTCAGTCCTTCGACCGCGAGAAGTGGGGGGGCGACGCTCATTCGGCGGACTCGATCGGCTTGGCAAGCAAGGGGGAGCCCGGCGGCGATGCCTTCCTGCGGCGCTGCGCCAGCATCTCCAGCATGCCGACGATGCCCTTGGGGAAGACGACGACGATCAGAACGATGAAGCCGCCGAGCACGAGTTTTGACAGATCGGTCTGGCTGACCAGCCAGATGTTCAAGGCCTTGTAGACGATGGCGCCGATCACCGCGCCCGACACCGTCTCGACGCCGCCGAGCAGCACCATGACCAGCGCATCGACCGAGAGCGAGATGCCGAGATTGTCCGGGAAGACGCTACCCTTGAGGTAGGCGAACAGCGCGCCGCCGATGCCCGCGGTCGTGCCCGCGATCACGAAGGCCGTCCACTGGATGCTCTTGGCGTTGATGCCGACCGCTTCGCTGCGCAGCAGCGAGTCGCGCGTTGCTCTCAGCGCATAGCCGAACGGCGAGAACACCATTGCCCGCAAAGCGATCGTCACGAGCGCAGCAACACCGAGCGACAGCCAATAGAAATGCGATGGGCTCGCGGCCCAGCTCGCGGGCCAGACGCCCAGGATGCCGTTGTCGCCGCCGGTGACGCTCACCCACTGGAACGCGATCGACCAGACGATCTGCGCGAAGGCGAGCGTCAGCATCGCAAAATAGACGCCCGAGAGCTGTACCGCGAAGAAGCCGAACACGGCAGCGCCCATGCAGCCGAGCAGCGGACCGAGCAACAGGCAGACGATCATCGGCAGCCCCGCCATCTTGGCGAGGAAAGCGACGCCGTAAGCGCCGAGGCCGAAATAGGCGGCGTGGCCAAAGGACGCGAGCCCGCCGACCGACATCAGGAAGTGCAGGCTGACGGCGAAGATCACGGAGATCGCGATCTCCGAGCCGACGGTCAGTGCATAGTTGCCGGCGAACAGCGGCAGCGTCGCTGCGATGACGAGCGCTGCAAGCGCAGCCAGCCGCTCATTCGACGTCAGCGGCCGCCAGGGATTGACGGTGAGACCCGGCGTCTTGCGCGCGGGGGCCTCTGGTTTGCCGAACAGGCCCCAGGGCCGCACGATCAGCACCGCCGCCATCACCAGGAACACCAGGATGATGGAGATTTTGGGAAAGATCAGGATACCGAAGGCGTTGAGCTCGGAGACCAGCACCGCCGCGACGAAAGCACCGATGATGCTGCCGAGGCCTCCGATCACCACGACAACGAAGACCTCGACGATGATGCGCAAATCCATCGCATGATGCACGGCATCGCGTGGGATCTGGAGCGCACCGCCGAGAGCGGCGAGGAAAACGCCGACCGCAAACACGCTCGTGAACAGCCATTTCTGATTGACGCCGAGCGCTGCGACCATGTCGCGGTCCTGCGTCGCTGCGCGCACCAGCACGCCCCAGCGCGTGCGCTGGAACAGGAGCCAGAGGATGCCGAGCACGACCGGGCTGAGCACGATCAGGAATAAATCATAGCTCGGGATGTTTTGGCCGAAGAAGTCGATCGCCCCCTTGAAGCCGGGTGCACGGCGCCCGACGAGATCGTCCGGGCCCCAGATCAGGACGACGAGGTCTTCGACCATCAAGGTCAGGCCGAAGGTCGCAAGCAGCTGGAACAGCTCGGGCGCGTGATAGATCCGCCGGAGCAGCACCATCTCGACAATGACGCCGATCACCGCCACGGCAAGCGCAGCGATGACGATCCCGCCCCAGAAGCCGAACGTCCCCGATAGGCGCTCGGTGAGCGTGAAGGCGATATAGGCACCAATCATGTAGAAGGCGCCGTGCGCGAAATTCACGATCCGCGTCACGCCAAAGATGATCGACAGGCCCGACGCCACCAGGAACAGCGACGCTGCGCTGGCGAGACCGGTCAGAAACTGTACGACATAAAAGGCCATCGGCGGTCCGGGTTAGTGTTGCATCACCTCTCCCCGCTTGCGGGGAGAGAGAGCTTCGTAGGGTGGGTTAGCGCAGCGTAACCCACCTCTTCTGGTTCTGCGGGTACAGACCGTGGTGGGTTACGCCTGCGGCTAACCCACCCTGCGGCAGCGGAGATTAATCCTTCGGACGCAGCTTCTCGACTTCGGAATCACTCGGAAGATAATCCGCGCCCTTCTTGTAAGACGAGTCTACCATCACGCCCTTTCCGTCCTTCAGCGCGGTCTTGCCGACATAGGCACCGAGCGTCGACTGGTGATCGATCTTGCGGAAGGTGATCTCGCCCAGCGGCGACGGCATCGACAGCCCTTCCGCCGCAGTGATCAGCTTCTCCGGATCGGTCGAATTGGCCTTCGCCAGGATCGCCGCCGCCGACTTGATGGTCTGGTAGCCGACGATCGAGCCGAGGCGCGGATAGTCGTTGTACCTGGCCTGATAGGCCTTCAGGAACGCGTCGTGCTCGGGCGTCTTGATCGAGTACCAGGGATAGCCGGTGACGATCCAGCCCTCTGGCGTCTCCTCCTTGAGCGGGTCGAGATATTCGGGCTCGCCGGTGAGGAACGAGACGACCTCGCGTCCCTTGAACAGGCCGCGGGTGTTGCCTTCACGCACGAGCTTCACGAGGTCCGCGCCGAAGGTGACGTTGAGGATCGCTTCGGGATTTGCCGCGGCAACCGCCTGCACCACCGGACCGGCGTCGATCTTGCCCTGCGGCGGCCACTGTTCGTCGACCCACTGGATGTCGGGCCGCTTCTCCGACATCAGCTTCTTGAATACGGCAACCGCGGACTGGCCGTATTCATAGTTCGGCGCGATCGTCGCCCAGCGCTTTGCCGGCAGCTTGCTGGCTGCTTCCACCAGCATCGCCGCCTGCATGTAATTGGAGGGGCGCAGTCGGAACGTGTACTTGTTGCCCTTCGACCAGGTGATGGCGTCCGTCAGCGGCTCGGCCGCCAGGAAGAACACCTTCTTCTGGTTGGCGAAGTCGCTGACCGCAAGACCGATGTTCGACAGGAACGTACCCGTCAGCATCGCCACGCCCTCGCTCGACACCAGCTCGTTGGCCGCGGTCTGCGCATCCGCCGGCTTGCCGCCGTCGTCCTTGGACACGACGATGAGCTTCTTGCCGTTGATGCCGCCGGCCGCATTGATCTCTTCGACCGCGAGCTGCCAGCCCTTGCGATAGGGCTCGGTGAATGCCGGCAGCAGCGAGTAGCTGTTGATCTCGCCGATCTTGATGTCTTCCGCCAGGGCCGAATGAGCCATGCCGCTTGCCAACAGCGCGAACGCCGCGCCGACAAAATAGTTCTTTGCTCGCATCCCAACCTCCACTTTTCTGAAAAGATTAACGCAGTCCGTCTTCGCCCTTGATCTCCGCAACGGTCAGCCCTCCGACGCGCGGCAAAGGACGGCCGCTGTCGGTGACGGCGACCGCGACCATGATCTCGTTGGCGCGCGGCGCGTCGTTGATCTGCACTTCCATGCCGTCGAAATGACTGCGCACGAAGGCTGCATCCTTGTGGCCCAGCGGAATGTCCAGCGTCGTGCCGGGTCCACTGCGCTTCTTCGACGACGGGATCAGCGCAGCGCCCTTGCCTAGCACTTTGCGCACCGGCGCACCCATTTTCGGGTGAAGGATGGCGGCTGCATGCTCCAGCTCGCCGTTCTCGCCGACGGCCGCGGCCTTGCCATAGCTCTGCGCCTTGGAACCCTCGATGCCGAGCGCCGCCACCGCACGCTTCGACAGCAGCTCGCCGAGCTCCTCGCCGATCGCGATCAGCGGCGAGAGATCCTCGACATATTTTCCGGCAAACGGGTTCTCGATCACGGCGATTGCCGCCGCACGCCGCGTCGGCGGCGAGACCTGGCGGCCCATCTCCATCTGCGTCTCTTCGACAACGGTGACGATCTTGCGGATGATCGCGCTCATGATTGTTTCCTCAAGCCGCTTCCCTGTTCAGGCATGAACCGCGTTCTCTTGTACAAGCGGGCGCGATCGTTGCCGTTCAATATCCTTGGTCCCGATGACAAGCATATCACCACAAAGCTGCAACACGGCACCGTCGATCAATCCGCGATCGAATAATTGCCGTGCACATTCCGCGCCAGATTCGAGCGCGGTGGCGATCTCGTTCTGCGACAATCCACCAACGTTGCGGGTCACGAGCCGCGCGCCGAGATCGCTGTCGGGCTGAAGCTCGCACGCAGGCTTTCGGATGATAGCCGGATGCCCCGGCAAATCGACGGCATTCGCAACGATCGTCGCGGCGGCGTCGGCTTGCGACGCCGTTCCGGCCAGCACGGTCACCGCGTCGGCAATCCCGAGCGAAAAGCTGCGGCCGTGCCTTCCGCTGGTCGCAATGCCCCGCACGGTATCATCGGCATCCACCCTGATTGTCCGCATCACGCCGCCGCGATCGGGCCGGTCCATCAGGCCGACCGAAAAATGCTGGCCGTCGCCGAGATGCAGGGCGATGTCGCCGCCATTATTGACATAGGCTCGATCGAGCGCCGCAGCGTTCAGCATTGCGCCGAGAATCTCCTCCGCCACGCCGCCGGCAACCGCCGCCATCGGCGTAATGAAGTCATCAGCTGCATAGGGCGCCACCGCGGCGTGCATGCGGCGCGCCACGACGCCTACCAGCAATGTCCGCTCCGGCTCAGCTGCCGCCCGCAGTTCTGGCAGTTCCGCGCAGAGCTCGTCGAGCAAACCCGTGAAGCGCCGGGCCGCAGCCTCATAGGCCGCGCGCACTGCGTCGGCAGCCCCCCTCGCCTCGACGATCAAATCAATCGGTCCATCCTGCAAATGCAGCCGCCGGCCATCAGACAGCAACGCGATTTGCGGGAGCCTTGTCATGCCCGAGGCCCCGGAATCGGGTTCTGCCAGGGCAATTGGCGGACATCCTCGCCGCCCTGAACTTCGGAGAGCGGTTTCACATAATCCATGTGCCCGCCGAGTGCCGCATAGTCCGACAGCTTCATCGTGAATTCGATGGGCGCGACCAGCGCCGGCGTCGGCACGTAACCAAACGCCCCCGCCGGCATCTGCGTCACGTCGACCATGTAGGTGATGCCGCCGCCCGGCCAGACATAGACCGGCGCGCCGCCACTGGTGACGCGCGTCAGGGCGTCCTTCACCGAGCGCGTCAGCCGCACTGGATTGTCGGTCACGCCCGCCCGCAAGGAACCACCGGCGCCGGCCATGAACAGCACCGTACACAGCGCTGGCTCGCAATTCTCCTGAATGCGCTCGACCGAGAACTTGAGGTCGTCAGGCATTTCGGTCTCGACCGGCTTCAAGGCTTCGTCGAGCACATAGTAAGAGGAGTGCTCACCCGTCGTGGAGACCATTAGCATCGAGAGGCCAGGCTTGGCCTCCCTCGCGTCGAACGGTCCCAGGATTGCGAGCGGATCGGAGATATTGGTGCCGCCCCAACCCGTGCCGGGGTCGGCGACCTGGAAATAGCGGCCGGGCGTCGAGCGGCGCCCCTTCATCTTGATGCCGGTATCGGCGATGTCGAGCAGCTTGCCGGCCTGGTGCTCCGAGAGCACGCCGGTGATATGGTCGTCGACCACGACGACCTCGTCGACCTTGCCGTGCCATTGCTTGGCGAACATGCCGATCGTCGCCGAGCCGCAGCCGACGCGCATGCGCTCTTCTTTCATGCCGTTGACGATCGGCGGCTGGCCGGCCTGCACCACCACGCTCGCGCCGCCGTCGATGGTGAGTTCGACCGCCTTGCAATTTGCGAGATCCATCAGCGTGTCGCAGGTGACGCGGCCCTCCTTCTTGGAGCCGCCGGTCAGATGATGCACGCCGCCGAGCGACAGCATCTGCGAACCGTATTCGCTGGTGGTGACATGACCGACCGCCTCGCCTTGTGCACGGACGGTTGCCGTCTCCGGCCCGAGATAGCGGTCGGTGTCGATCTTCACCTTGATGCCGCAATAGGAGAAGATGCCCTCGGTGACGACAGTCACCATGTCGACGCCGTCGACCTCTGCCGAGACGATGAACGGCGCCGGCTTGTAGTCGGGATAGGTCGTCCCCGCGCCGATCGCCGTTACAAAGGTGGAAGGCTCGTGGACGATCTTGCCGTCCCAATCTTCGGTGCGGCTGAACGGAACGAGCTTGCCGCCATGCGACACGGTGCGCTCCAGAATCACATGCGGATCGACGCGGACGAGCTTGCCTTCGTGATTGGCATAGCGGTCGCAGGCGCCCGCCGCGCCCGGCTTGATGTAGCACATCACCGGACACGCATCGCAGCGGATCTTGTCGATGGCGGCGCTCGTAGGTTCAGTCACCATGTCAAAGCCAGCCGACAGTGCAGTTATCATTTGTACACGAACGATGTTGCGCGCCCTCCCGATGGCTGTCAAGCGGCGGTGCGGCGCAAAACATACGCCTGCCGCATAAAACCTCATTTGCCTACCCGCCCTGTCCACAAAGAAGGCATTCGCGCTGCACTGCGGCATGCACGGCTTGCACGTTTGTGTACAAACGGTATCGTCGCAACGTAGATTTTGAGCGGACTTGGAATTCGCGAAGCTTTGGCCGCGGCGCTCAACGAGTCGACTTGGGAACGAGGATGACGCAGACACCGATCCGCCTCACCGTGAACGGCAGAATCCACGAGCTCACTGCGGCGCGAGACACGCCGCTGCTCTATGTGCTGCGCAACGATCTCGCGCTCAACGGTCCGAAATACGGTTGCGGCCTCGGTGAATGCGGCACCTGCACTGTCCTGATCGATGGCGCGGCGGCGCGCTCGTGCGTCATTCCGATCAGTGGCTGCGCCGGCCGCGACATCGTGACGCTCGAAGGGCTCGGTATCCGCGACAACCCGGATGTGGTGCAGCAGGCCTTCATCGACGAGCAGGCCGCGCAATGCGGCTATTGCCTCAATGGCATGATCATGACCACCAAGGCGCTGCTTGCGATCAACCCGCGGCCCACCGAGCAGGAGGCGCTGGCGGCGCTGCGCTACAATCTCTGTCGCTGCGGCACGCATATCGAAATTCTTCGCGCCGTGATGCGTGCGTCTGGCCAGCTCGCCGAGGCCGGTGATTGATGGCCTCCCCGCATCCGAACGGAGCTGAGCTGCAATCCGGCTCGCTCGTCGTCGTCCGCACGGTGGACGAGTGCACCTCCGAGACCTTCGTCCGCATTACCGCGGAGGGTTTGGTCAGCGCCTACAATGGTCATGTCGATCTCGGCACCGGCATCCGCACGGCGCTTGGCCAGATCGTGGCCGAGGAGTTGGATGTGTCCTTTGCCCGCGTCGTCGTCGTGCTCGGCGACACCGCAACGGTGCCGAACCAGGGCGCGACGATCGCGAGCGAGACCATCCAGATTACCGCAGTTCCCCTGCGCAAAGCCGCCGCGCAGGCGCGACACTTCCTGATCGCACGTGCGGCCGAGCACCTGGAGCTGCCGGCAGCCGATCTCAGGATCGAAGACGGCCTCGTGCGCGGGCACGACAATCGCAGCATCAGCTATGGCGAGTTGATCGGTGGAGAGACCATTCGTCTCGAGCTTGCCGACGACGTCGCCCTCAAGCCGGTGGGCGATTACGCCATTGTCGGCCAATCGATGCCCCGTGTCGACCTCCCGGCCAAGGCCACGGGCGAGCTGACCTTCGTGCACGACATCCGCGTATCCGGCATGCTGCACGGCCGCGTGGTGCGCCCGCCCTATGCCGGGGTCGACGCCGGCCCGTTCGTCGGCACCAGCCTGATTTCGGTCGACGAATCCTCGGTGCGCGACATTCCCGGCATCATGGCCGTCGTACGGATTGGCGATTTCGTCGGCGTCGTCGCGGAGCGCGAGGAGAACGCGATCCGCGCGGCGGAGCAGCTTGCGGTGAGCTGGCGACCGACGCCTGAACTGACCGATCTCGCCGACGTCGAGAACGCGCTGCGCGCCAATCCATCGACGCCGCGGACGCTGATCGACAAGGGCGACGTCGACGCTGCCATTGCCGGTGCGGCCAAACCGATGCAGCGCACTTACGTCTGGCCATATCAGATGCATGCCTCGATCGGCCCGTCTTGCGCGGTCGCCGACTTCCAGGACGGTAACATCCGTGTCTGGTCGGGCACGCAGAACCCGCACGTGCTGCGCGCAGACCTGTCGCTGCTGATCGAGCGTCCCGAGAGCGAGATCGAGGTCATCAGGTTGGAGGCCGCCGGCTGCTACGGCCGCAACTGCGCCGACGATGTCACCGCGGACGCGTTGTTGCTTTCGCGCGCGGTCGGCCGGCCCGTGCGCGTGCAGCTGACGCGCGAACAGGAGCACGCCTGGGAGCCCAAAGGCGCCGCGCAGCTCATCGACGTCAATGGCGGCCTGGACGCGGCGGGCGACGTCGCCGCCTACGATCTCGCCACGCGCTATCCGTCGAATGCCGCCCCGACGTTGGCGCTGTTGCTGACGGGGCGGATATCGCCGAGGCCGGACGTCCTCCAGATGGGCGACCGCACCGCGATCCCGCCTTACGATTACGACCACATGCGCGTCGTCGCACACGACATGGCGCCGATCGTGCGTGCGTCCTGGTTTCGCGGCGTCTCGGCCCTGCCGAACACCTTTGCGCATGAATCCTATATCGACGAGGCCGCAACCGAGGCGGGCGTCGACCCGATCGAATATCGCCTGCGTTACCTCAAGGACCAGCGCGCCGTCGATCTCGTCCATGCGGTCGCCGAGCGGGCGGGCTGGACGCCGCGGCCGGTGCGCGAAGAGAAAGACGGCGAGATCGTGCATGGGCGCGGCTTTGCCTATGCGCTCTACGTCCACAGCAAATTCCCCGGCTACGGCGCGGCGTGGTCGGCCTGGGTCACCGACGTTGCCGTGAACAAGGCCACCGGCGACGTCAGCGTGACGCGCGTGGTCGCCGGGCAGGACTCCGGATTGATGATCAACCCGGACGGCGTGCGCCACCAGATCCACGGCAACGTCATCCAGTCCACCAGCCGCGCGCTGATGGAGGAGGTCTCGTTCGAGCGCGGCGCAGTCTCGGCGCGTGAATGGGGTGCCTATCCGATCATCCCCTTCCCTGACGTGCCCAAGATCGACGTGTTGTTGCTGCCGCGGCCGGACCAGCCGCCGCTCGGCGTCGGCGAGTCCGCCTCGGTCCCAAGTGCGGCTGCGATTGCGAACGCGATCTTCGATGCCACCGGCGTGCGCTTTCGCGAGCCGCCGTTCACGCCCGAGCGTATCCTCAAGGGGCTGCACGGCGGCGCCCCAGCCACGCCGCAGGCGTTGCCCGCTCCCGCTACGCCACAGCCAGCCCGTCTCTGGGAAAATCCCTTCGCGAAACGCGCCGGCGTCTTCGCGACGATCGCGGCAGTCTGCACCGCGGCAATCGGCATCGGTGCGGCTCTTTTGCCGGGCCGGGCCATCGCGCCGATCACCCGACCCGATGCATCCGTCTATTCCGCCGCAACGATCGCGCGCGGGCAACAACTGGCCGCACTCGGCAATTGCGCGGAGTGCCACACCATGATCGGCGGTGCGCTCAACGCCGGTGGCCGCGCCCTGGGGACGCCGTTCGGCACGATCTACGCGACCAACATCACGCCAGATATCGAGACCGGAATCGGCGCCTGGTCCTATCCCGCGTTCGAGCGCGCGATGCGCGACGGGCTGCATCGCGACGGACGGCAGCTCTATCCCGCCTTCCCCTACACGCACTTTTCGAAGACTGGCGATGCCGACATGCAGGCGCTCTATGCCTATCTGATGGCGCAACCAGCAGTGCGCGCGACGCAGCCTACGAATACGCTCGCCTTCCCGTTCAATCTCCGCCCGCTGCTCGCGGGCTGGAATGCGCTGTTCCACCAGACGCGGGAGTTCAAGCCTGATCCCGCCAAATCCGAGGTCTGGAATCGTGGCGCTTATCTCGTCGAGGGCCTCGGCCATTGCAGCGGCTGCCATTCGCCGCGCAACGCACTCGGCGCCGAGCAGCGTGGCGCTTATCTCGCCGGCGGCTTTGCCGAAGGCTGGGAGGCGCCGCCGCTGACCTCGCTCTCGCATGCGCCGATCCCATGGAGCGAGGACGAGCTCTTCGCCTATTTGCGCACCGGCCACTCGCGATATCATGGCGTCGCCGCCGGACCGATGGCGCCGATCGTCAGGGATCTCGCGGCCCTGCCCGACCAGGACATCCGCGCCATGGCCGTCTATCTCAACTCGTTCAATGACGCCGCGACCGACGGGAAAGCCCAGGATGCGATTGCTCTAAAGCTCGAAGCTTCAACGCAAGTCACGATGGCGTCCTCAGCCGGCGCGCGACTCTATCAGGGCGCCTGCGCCGTCTGCCACGAGGTCGGCGGCCTGCCGCTGTTCGGCAGCCGCCCCTCGCTCGCGCTCAACAGCAATCTGCACAGCGCGACATCGGACAATCTCGTTCAAATCATCCTGCACGGCATCGCCGAGCCGGTGTCGAGCGATCTCGGCTACATGCCGGCATTCAAGAACAGCATGAGCGACGCACAGGTCGAGGAACTCGTCACGTTCCTGCGCAAGCAGTTCGCACCGGACAGGCCAGCATGGACCGGCGTGCGCGAGACAGTCACGCGCCTCCGGACCTCAGCACATTAAGCGTGCTTCTTCACGTCCACCGGCGGCGTGCCGTGAGTATGGAACGACTCGATCGTCTTCAGGCCCCACGCCTGTCCCTTCTTGCGCTCCTCCTCGGTCCACACGATCGGCTTCCAGTCGGGCGCGAGGATGAGACGGGCGCCGGCGTTGGCGACTTCGACGCGATTGCCGCCGGGCTCATAGACATAGAGGAAGAAAGTCTGCTGGATCGCGTGCTTGTGCGGGCCGGTCTCGATGTGGATGCCGTTCTCCAGGAAGATGTCGGCGGCGCGCAAGATCTCCTCGCGGCTGTCGAGCGCGTAGGTGACGTGGTGGAAGCGGCCGGGCGTGCCGGAATGGTCGAGCGAATAGGCGAAATCGTAGCTCTTGTTCGACATCGTCAGCCACATCGCCGCTTCGCGGCCGTCGTTGAGCACGATCTGCTCGGTGAGCCGACAGCCGAGATAATTCTCGAAGAACTCGCGGTTCGCCTTGATGTCCACGGCGAGGCAATTGAGGTGGTCGAGGCGCCGGACGTTGACGCCACGCGCGGGAAAGCGCTGCGCCTGGTTCTTCAGTGCGGGCTTCAGCTCGGGCGGCGCCTGATACCATTCGGTCTCGTAATAGAGCTCGACGATGTGTCCATCGGGATCGCGGCAGCGGAAGGTCGGCCCCTGCCCCATGTCGCCGTCGATCCAGCCGATGTCGAAGCCGGACCCCTTCAGCGCCGCAACGCGGCGCTCCAGCGCCTGCTGGCTGCGCGCACGCAACGCCATGTGCTCCATGCCTGACGTCTTCGACGCCGTCAGTTTGAGCGAATAGCGCTCGTAATCGTCCCAGCCGCGCAAATAGACCGACTCGCCCTTTTGTCCGCTGACGGTCATGCCCATGACGTCGACGAAGAATTTCAGGCTCTCGTCCGGCTTCGGCGTCAGCAGCTCCATGTGGCCGAGATGGGCGAGATCGAGGATCGGTTCGGGCTGCATGGTGTCCTCCAAGACGTGGCTTGCGATCCGCTGGACCGGATCCCCGCGATCCGGCGCAGGCTGTAATCCGCTCACGCGCCGGTGGCGGCACTGGGGTCGCCGGTTCATTTGTACTAATGTACAAATGATTAGGTCCCGTCAACAAATCAAACATCGCCCCCCCCGAGCGAATGACGGGCCATCCAGGATGACAACCCGCCCCCCGAACGGCGGACCGACTGCCCGAATGGTAAAATCTTCCTTAAACACTCCCAGGCCCGCCGGCCGGGAAAAAGCAGCATTTTCCGGCCGTTTCTGCCCGCAAGTATGTATTGGGAACAAACCTCGCACCCGAATTGTCGCGGATTTAACGAAGCGCCGGCGCCTGCCGTTTAACCGTTTGTCCAGCGGGGGCCGTGCATAGTCCGGGGCAACCCGTTGCTCTTGCCAGGTTCATTCATTGTGACATCCTTTGGACGCGTGATTTCAGTTCGCGGGTCGCTCGCCCGGGTCGGGCTGCTGGCTGAAAGCCGGATGCCGGTCTCGGAAGTTCGGGCCACTGTCGGCCGCTTCGTCAGCATCCGCTGCGCCAGCTCGGTCATCGTCGCCATGATCACCGAGGTGTCCTGCGAGAACCTCTCGAGCAACGACAATTTGATCGCCATCGCCTCGGTCGACCTGCTGGGCGAAATCCTCAACGCGACCGGCAAGGCCAAATTCCAGCGCGGCGTCACCAACTATCCGACCATCGGCGATTCGGTCGATCTGATCACGAGCCAGGAGCTGCGCACGATCTACGCGCCCACCGGTTCCGACCACATCAATGTCGGCTTCCTCCAGCAGGACAGCTCCGTCGTCGCCTATGTCGACATCGAGGAAATGCTCTCCAAGCACTTTGCGGTGCTGGGATCGACCGGTGTCGGCAAATCCACCGGCGTGTCGCTGTTGCTCAACGAGATCCTCAAGGCACGCCCGAACCTGCGCATCTTCCTGCTCGATGTGCACAACGAATATGGCCGCTGCTTCGGCGACCGCGCGCTGGTGCTCAACCCGCGCAATCTGAAACTGCCGTTCTGGCTGTTCAATTTCGAGGAAATCGTCGACGTGCTGTTCGGCGGCCGCGCCGGCGTGCCTGAAGAGCTCGACGTCCTCGCAGAAGTCATTCCGCTCGCCAAGGGCGTCTACACCCAATACCAGAACGCCGACCGCATCGGCTTGAAGCGCATCGATCCCAAGCAGATCGGCTACACCGTCGATACGCCGGTGCCCTATCGCCTGGTCGATCTGATGTCGCTGATCGACGAGCGCATGGGCAAGCTCGAGAACCGCTCCTCGCGCATCATCTATCACAAGCTGATCTCCCGCATCGAGGCGGTCCGCAACGACCCTCGCTACGCCTTCATGTTCGACAACGCCAATGTCGGCGGTGACACCATGGCCGAGGTGATCAGTCATCTGTTCCGCCTGCCGGCCAACGGCAAGCCGATGACGGTGATGCAGCTCGCCGGCTTCCCGGCCGAGGTCATCGATTCCGTCGTCTCGGTGCTCTGCCGCATGGCCTTCGACTTCGGCCTGTGGAGCGACGGCGTTTCGCCGATGCTGTTCGTCTGCGAAGAGGCTCACCGCTACGCCTCCGCCGATCGCAATGTCGGCTTCGGGCCGACCCGCAAGGCGGTGTCGCGCATCGCCAAGGAAGGCCGCAAATACGGCGTCTATCTCGGCCTCATCACCCAGCGTCCGGCCGAGCTCGACGCCACCATCATTTCCCAGTGCAACACGCTGTTCACGATGCGTCTTGCCAACGAGCGCGACCAGGCGCTGCTGCGCGCCGCGGTGTCGGATGCAGCCGCGAACCTGCTTTCGTTCGTGCCCTCGCTCGGTACCCGCGAAGTGCTGGCGTTCGGCGAAGGTGTCGCACTGCCGACGCGGCTGCGCTTCAAGGAGGTACCGCCGCATCAATTGCCGCGCGGCGAAGCCACCATCAGCAGCGTGCCGTCCGTCACCTCCGGTCACGACATGCATTTCGTCGGCGCCGTGCTCGAGCGCTGGCGCGGTGCCACCTCGCAGCGCGACGTGCCGAACGATCCGTTGTTCTCGGCGCCGCCCGCGAAGACGCTCTCCAACGTCGAAGCCCCGATGCTGCAACCGTCGATGGGGTTGGATCCGGACCGCTTCTCGCTGCTGAAGAAGCCGCTGCGGTAAAGCAACACTCGTTTTCCAGCTCCGGCATTGCCAGCCCGGCGTCACGTTGAGCATGGCACCGGCATCGACTATGGTTGCCGGCCCCAAGCCGGAATCCATGCCCATGACAAAGCCCGCGCAACGCTTCCCCGCTCCCGCCCTCGATGCGCTCCCTGACGACATCCGCACGCGTCTCCTCGGCGTGCAGGAGAAGAGCGGCTTCGTGCCGAACGTGTTCTTGACGCTGGCCTACCGCCCGGACGAGTTCCGCGCCTTCTTCGCCTACCATGACGCGCTGATGGAGAAGGACGGCGGCCTCACCAAAGCCGAACGCGAGATGATCGTGGTCGCGACCTCGGCGGCCAATCAGTGCCAGTATTGCGTGATCGCGCATGGCGCGATCCTGCGTATCCGCGCCAAGAACCCGCTGATCGCGGACCAGATCGCCACGAACTACCGCAAGGCCGACATCACGCCGCGGCAAAAGGCGATGCTCGACTTCGCGATGAAGGTCTCGGCCGATGCGCAGCGGATTTCCGAGGATGATTTCACCGCGCTCGCGCCGCATGGCTTCAGCGACGACGACATCTGGGACATCGCCGCAATCTCAGCCTTCTTCGCACTGTCGAACCGGTTGGCGAATTTCACCGGTATGCGGCCGAATGACGAATTCTATCTGATGGGACGGCTGCCGAAGAAATGACCGACTGCCGCGAACGCGGTAAGGACCGGGTCGCCGACAAATGCAGCGGATGAGTTCCCGTTTGACGGGAACTCTGTGTTTTCGCAATCGCATACGTTTTATTAAGAATCTCACCCTCAACTAGCACAAACGCTTTGGCACAACTTACGTAGTTTCCGTCACCGGAGACGTGGATGAGTCGTGCCTGTTGGGGGCTTCTCATGAACGTGCGGGCATTTGTTGTCGCGACCTGTATCGGCACGGCATTCTTCGCGGCCGGATACGCCTGGAACTATCAGCCGGAGATCATCAACGCGAACGAGATATGGAGCATGTTCGAATCGGAGCATGGCAAGGCGCGGGCTGCCGTCTTGCGCGTCCTCATTGCGCCGAATTCAGCTCACTTCAACGGCCTGCGAACGATCGATGCAGACAAAGCAAGATACGTATGCGGCTCCGTAAAGGCGATGGATAAGGAGAGGCAGTATGTCGAGGCCGCGTTCGTTTACACTGTCGCGATCGATTTTGCCCGTATCGACGACGACGGCCGGATGACGTCGCAGCGCTCTGCTTACAGGCCCTGCCCAGACGCGGCCGACGACAAAATTGCCGACCAGAACACGCTGATATCGCCAGGCGCGCTGTCGATGATCAAGACCGTCGAAAAAATCATCCCCAAGTCCAGCGGCGGAACGATGGAACAACAGCTTGGCCAGCTGGCCGGACAGACAGCGGCGGTCGCGCCAGGTTCGGCGGTCGCGCGGAGATCGGCCGGCTCATCGGGTTCGGCAGGCTCCGCAGGGGCAGGATGGGCGCCAGCAGCCCAGCATTCGAGTTCGGGCGTGGAGGCACGACAAGCAGATGAACTGACGTGGCGTGTCGACCAGCCGCCGAATGCATGGCCGAATTTCCCGTCGGACCATCCGCTGGCGAAATCGACCCAGAAGCGGACGAGCGCCGAGGCCATGGCTTTCGCGAAAGATATCGAGGGTCGATGGGAGGACGCCAAATCATCCGGCGTTCCGGCCAAGCGTCCTTCGCCTGAGGAGATCAAGGAAGCATGCCGCGCGCTTCTTACGATCGATCCCACGGACAAGGATTATCCGCGGGCCTGGGCCGCCTTTGTGCGGCTGCGCAAAATCGATCGCGACGCTGCTGGTTGAACCGGCGTGAATCTGTCCTAGCGGTTCGCCATCAACTCGAGCGCCGGGGCAAAGCGCTCTGAAAACGTCAATGTCTTGGCATGGTGAACTGCCGCGAACGATGCCGATATCCCGGCTGAAGCGACCACGAGCAGGGCAACGGCGAAAACCAGACGGCGCATTTCGGCCTCCTATGAGAGCTCGACAATCCCAACAGATGGCACGGTTTTGTTTCAGCACGGCTTCGCGCGGACGGAAGATGGTTTCGCTCAAGAGGCTGTGATCAGATCAGGTTTGCGCAGCTGCATGCCGTACTGCTGCGAGCGTTGGGTCTAATCATCCTCCGCTGGCCCACACCAGCCGGGCAGATAGATCGCATCCTTGCTCTTGGCTGAGGACATCGCCTTCTCGAGTGCCTTGTCGAAATTGGCATCCACAGCCTTGCGCGACAGCTTTCGGCGCAGATAATCGGCCCACAGGAATTCGGAGAACGGCGTGGTGTCCTTGGCGAAGCCGCCCATGCGGCGCAGCTCGCCGGCAAGGCTCCGGAAGGGATCATCCTTGAGATCGACGACGGATTTGGGCAAATCGCGGAACGGTCGCCGTTCACCCTTGGCGTCGTAGGGGTAAACCCAGCGCTTGTTGTCCATGACGCCCCAGAAAGCTTCGCGCTCGACCATCCTGAGGTCGCCGACGATGGTGACCAGCACCTCCTTGACGCCCTCGTCGTGCAGCGCGCGACCGAGATGATGATGGTCGATCACGTAATAGCGCTCGTCGGGGCCGTGCACGACGGGGATCATATGCTTGCCGAGCAGATCGGCCTGCTTCTTCTTGTCGTGCTCGCGCCAGCGCTTGCGCTTCTCCTTGACCTCGCGCATTCCGACCGTCATCTGCGTCGGCCGCAGCGACAGGATCGACACCGGATGCACTCTCGGTTCGCGCGTATTGGTCATGGTCGAAAGGCCTTTAACATGGTTGCAACTGCGTGGTCAGGTTCCCTGGACTATGCCATGGGCATCGCGCCGGCAAATGCATTCGGTTCGGTGGGGATTATTGCATCGCACCCTCTGCATGCCGGAACGACCACGGTTCCACGATCCTTCGTTCGCAGCCCTGCAGGATAGTGCGGACGCGCAATGCACGTGCGCGTTGAGAAGATTTTCTGCAACGCGTTCACCACGTATGCTATCTAAAAATCGCTGCTTCGGAGTGATCTCTGCACCATGACAACCCAGCGGCCCATAAGCTCGGATGACGAGCACCGGGTGCTCCAGTTCAGGCCGCGCACCTCGCCTTCCCCGACGGGCTACCGCGGCAACGGTAGCGTGCAGCAATTGCGCGTCGCGCCCGAGCCGCTCGACCTGTCGCGCTACGAGCAGCCCCGCACTGAACCGGACGATTTCCGCCATCGCATGCTCGCCAACATCGCGGCGCTGGCCTTCACCATCGCACTGACCGCGATCGGGATATGGCTCGCGGTGAGCATCGCCGACCTGCGTCGGACCCAGGATTGCGTGCTGATGGGCCGCCGCGACTGCGTGAAGATCACGACGCCGCACATCTAGGCAAGGCGTCTGGCGAGCAAGACGTCTGGCGAGGCCGCCGGCGGTACTTCGGCGGAAACGGCTCAGCCGGGCATCCCTGCCCTGTCCCCACACCCGCCGGCTCCATTGAACTCAGGGCGGCGCTCCGATATACGGGCTTTCGACCCGGCCAGAGGGGGGTTGAGGGCGTCATCGGGGCGCGATGCCCACCCACCGTTCCACTCTGGACAATCTGACAAATATCTGCAAAATATCAAAGGCTTAGTGATGTCCTCCACATTCGATCAGGTCGCTACGATCATCGCTGAAACCTGCGACATCCCGCGCGACACGATCACGCCGGATAGCCATGCCATCGATGACCTCGGCATCGACAGCCTCGATTTCCTGGACATCGCGTTCGCGATCGACAAGCAGTTCGGTATCAAGCTGCCGCTGGAGAAGTGGACCCAGGAGGTCAACGACGGCAAAGCGACCACCGAGCAGTACTTCGTGCTGAAAAACCTGTGTGCCCGCATCGACGAACTGGTTGCGGCCAAGGGCGCGAGCGCCTAAGCGCGCGGTCATGCAACTCGAATACTTTCACATGATAGATCGCGTCGTCGACCTCAACGTCGACGCGAAGACGATTGTCGTCGAGGCTCAGGTCCCGATGGAAAGCACCATCTTCGAGGGGCACTTCCCGGGCTATCCCCTGATGCCCGGCGTGCTCCTGATCGAATCGATGGCGCAGGCCTCGGGCTGGCTTCAGCTTGGCGTGCTCAAATTCGAGCGCATGCCGATCCTGGCTGCCGTCAAGGAGGCCAAGGTCCGCGGCTCGGTCTTCCCCGGCGATCTCATGAGCATCGAGGCGAGCCTGGCCCATCAGGGCTCGGGCTACGCCGTGACCGAAGCCAAGATCAAGGTCGGCGGCAAGCTGCGCGCGAATTCGACGCTGACCTTCACGCAGATTCCCTTTCCCCATGCGGATATGCGCGCCCACATGGACGCGGTCGCCAAACGCGTCGGCTTTCCGCAACAGGCCGTATCGCCATGACCGAGACTGCTTCGAAGCCCGCCCAGACGGAAGTCTGGATCACCGGCATTGGCCTGGCCACCTCGCTCGGCGAGGGCCTGGACGCCAACTGGGCCGCGCTTCAGGAGAAGCGTATCAATGTCGACGAGAAGGGGTTTGCGCCCTACATCGTGCACCCCCTGATGCCTGTTACCTTCGACAGCCAGATTCCGAAGAAGGGCGACCAGCGCCAGATGGAAGCCTGGCAGCGCATCGGCACCTATGCGGCCGGGCTTGCGCTCGACTCCGCCGGGATCAAGGGCAACAAGGACATCCTGTCGAAGATCGACATGGTGGTCGCCGCCGGCGGCGGCGAGCGCGATCTCAACGTCGACACCGGCGTGCTCACGGCCGAGGCCAAGGGCGCCAACGCGCCCGGCTTCCTCAACGAGCGGCTGATGAGCGATCTCAGGCCGACGCTGTTCTTGGCCCAGCTCTCCAACCTGCTCGCCGGCAATATCGCCATCGTGCATGGCATTGGCGGCACCTCGCGCACCTTCATGGGTGAAGAGGTTGCCGGCGCCGATGCCGCCCGCATTGCATTGTCGCGCATCGCCTCCGGCGAGAGCGACATCGCGTTGATCGGCGGCTCGCACAATGGCGAGCGCAAGGACCTGATGGTCCTCTACGAATTCGGCGACTTCAATCTGAAGGACAAGTTCGCCCCCGTGTGGGCGCGCAAGGACCACGCCGGCTTCGCGCTCGGCTCCGCTGGCGCGTTTCTGGTGTTGGAATCGAAGGCGCATGCGGAAGCGCGCGGCGCAAAGCCATTCGCAAAGCTGTCGAGCGTCGTTGCCGACCTTGCCCGGCGCAAGACCCCCGGCGACATGACCGCGACGCTGGAGAAGCTTTGGGCAAAGTTGCCGAAGCGCGACGGCAAGGGCGCGATCATATCGGGTGCGACCGGCGCTGAGCCGGCGACATCAGAAGAGCGCGGCTTCCTGAAGGGCCACGCCGAGTTCCCGGTGCGCTCGACCGGCACGATGTTCGGCCACACCATGGAGACGCAATTCCCGCTCGGCATCGCGCTCGCCGCGCTGTCGATCTCGCGCGGCGCCCTGTTTCCGCCGAACGATTCCACGGGCACCGAGATTGAAATGCAGGGAGCGCCCACCCAGATTGTGGTGGTGGGGGCCGGACACTGGCGCGGCGAAGGCATGGCGCTGGTCGAGGCAGTAAGCTAAAGCGCGTTGCGCTTTGGCAGGTTATTGTTTGGGCATGATCTTCTCGAAAAACCGCGTCACGCTTTTTCGGATCTTGCTCCAGCTCAAGCGGGGATCGACATGACTGCACCACGCGACAAACTCGGGCGTCCCGTCGTCGTCGTCACCGGCATGGGCATCATGACCTCGCTCGGCAACGGCAAGACCGACAATTGGGCGAAGCTCGTCGCCGGCGAATCCGGCATCCGCACCATCACGCGCTTTCCGGTCGACGGCCTGAAAACCACGATGGCCGGCACGGTGGATTTCGTCAGCGTCGATCCGTTCTCCTCCACCGCCCTGTCCGAGCGGATGGCCGAACTGGTGACGCAGGAGGCGCTGGACCAGGCCGGCATCGGCGCCAAGGCGGATTTCCCGGGTCCTCTCTTCCTTGCGGTCGCACCTGTCGAAGTCGAATGGCCGCAGCGCCGCGAGCTCGGCCGCGCCGTCGGTAAGCTCGACTTCAACTACGACGATCTGCTGCGCATCTCCGGCGGCGGCAAGTACAGCGCCTATCACCACCGCTTCATGTTCGGTTCGGTCGCGGCCTACCTCGCCGAGACCTTCGGCACCAAGGGCTCGCCGATCTCGTTGTCGACGGCCTGCGCTTCGGGCGCGACCTCGATCCAACTCGGCGTCGAGGCGATCCGCCGCGGCGAAACCGATGCCGCGCTGTGCGTGGCGACCGACGGCACCGTGAATCCGGAGGCGCTCGTGCGCTTCTCGCTGCTCTCGGCGCTGTCGACCCAGAATGACCCGCCGCAGGCGGCCTCCCGTCCCTTCTCCAAGAACCGCGACGGTTTTGTCATGGCCGAAGGCGCAGGTGCGCTGGTGCTCGAAAGCTATGAAGCCGCCGCCGCGCGCGGCGCAAAAATCCTCGGCGTGATCGCCGGCTGCGGCGAGCTCACCGATTCCTTCCATCGCACCCGCTCGTCGCCCGACGGCAAGCCGATCATCGGCTGCATGAACAAGACGCTGGCCGATGCCAGCATGACGCCGGACCAGATCGACCACATCAACGCGCACGGCACCGCGACGCCCGAGAACGACAAGATGGAATACAATACGACATCGGCCGTGTTCGGCGAACTCGTGTCGAAGATTCCGGTTACCTCCAACAAGTCGATGGTCGGCCACACCATCTCGGCCGCCGGCGCGGTCGAGGCGATCTTCTCGCTGCTCACGCTGGAGCATCAGCGCATCCCGCCGACGATCAACTACGACAATCCGGATCCCACGATCCTGTTCGACGTCGTCGGCAACAAGGCACGCGATGCCCGCGTCACCGCGGTGATGTCGAACTCGTTCGGCTTCGGCGGCCAGAACGCCTCGCTGATCCTGACCCGCGAACCGGCCTGACCGGACGCATGGCGCTGCTTCCTGCGAGGACGAAGGCGCGCGCGCGGCAGACGGCCAAATCGATCGGTGGAGGCCTGATCGGGGCTGCCACCGTCGGCATGTTGCGCACCACGCGTTACTTCGATCCGGCCAAGACCTCGGACTTTTTCGCACGCGCCACCAGGCTGATCGGGCCGCGCCTTCGCGAGCACCGCATCGGCCGCGCCAATCTCACCGCCGCCTTTCCGGACAAGTCGCCCGAGGAAATCGAATCCATCCTGATGGGCGTCTGGGACAATCTCGGCCGCGTCGGCGCCGAATTCGCCCACATGGACCACGTCTGGGATTATGACCGCGATCATCCCGACAACAGCCGGATCGAACTGCCCGACCGCAGCATCGAGCTGTTCGACCGCATCCGCGACGACGGCAAGCCGGCGCTGATCTTCGCCGCGCATCTGGCCAATTGGGAATTGCCGGCGCTCGCCGCCGTCGCACACGGGCTCGATGCGGCGATCCTCTACCGCCGCCCGAACATCGCCTCCGCCGACCGCATCATCCAGGAGATGCGCCAGGTCAACATGGGCACACTGATCCCCGCGGGGCGCGACGCGCCGCTGCGGCTCGCGCAGGCGCTCAAAGACGGCAAGCACGTCGCGATGCTGATCGACCAATATCTGACCGGCGGCGTCGAGGTCACCTTCTTCGGCCGCAAGACCCGCGCCAATCCAATGCTGGCGCGCCTGTTGCGCCAGGTCGAATGCCCGATCCACGGCGTCCGCGTCATCCGCCTGCCCGGCGGCCGCTTCACCGCCGAGATCACCGAAGAGGTCCAGCCGGTGCGCGACGCCGACGGCAAGATCGACATCCAGGGCACGACCCAGGCGATCACGAGCGTGGTGGAAGGCTGGGTGCGCGAGCATCCCGAGCAGTGGCTGTGGCTGCACCGAAGGTGGCGGTAGGCGCTCGATCGTCTTTCCGGGACGATGCGAAAGCATCGAACCCGGAATCTCGAGATTCCGGGTCTGGTGCTGACGCACCATCCCGGATGACGGAGAACTCACCGCTCCGGCAGTTCCGCGCCGACTTCGGCCTGAACGACGCGACCCCAGGCTGCGATACAGATCGGACTTGCGCGTTCTTCATCGGCGGCGAGACGTTGAGCCAGGTCGTGCCGGGCCGCAGCCGCGCAGTCGGTCGCAATCAGGCTCCGGCTTGTGCCTTGGCATCGGCGGCCAGAAGTCTTTCATCAAAAGTGACACCTGCAAGCTCGGCAATTTCGGCAAGTGGCCGCTGATACCGAGCATACTGACCGGGGGCAAACTCGATGCCGAAATCGTCGACCACGTTCTTCTGACTAAGAAGGAAGCCGTAGGTTAAGAGCCGCGATCGGCTTCCAGCGTCCTTGGCGGCCACCGCCACAACCTTCCAGAACAGAACAGGGTAAGCGATCGGTCCTGAGCCGAAGTCCGCCGTTGGATCATCGGCGGCGAGGATCGGCCCAGCGATGATGCAAGCCCTCGTATCATCGTGCTGCAGGCTCTTTTGAATATAGGCCTCGAAGCCGCCCCACAGGCCCTTGATGCCGCCGTACGCCGACCCGGGGGACTCACGATTGAAAGCCTGGTGCTGTGGCGTGCAATTCGTCCAATGAAAGGTGTCCGAGTTCGAGAACTCGAGTTCTTTTGCGGTTTCGCCCCAGGCGCTATCCTCGCGGCGAACGATATGTCCACGATCGATCTGCCCGGCAGGCTTATAGAAATCTGGATCGGCAATTTGGAATTTGTTGGGTATCCGCGGATCGGCGACCCAGCGGTCGGTTCCGAAAAATGCCCGACCATTTTGTTTTCGAAGATCGGGATTGTAGTCCACATTTGCGGCCGACCACATCTGGAGCCTACGAGCTTTATTCATCGCAAGGCTATAGTGGTGATATTTGAGAATTAGGATTTCACCATTTTCCTTGTACATCTCGCCAGACCGCGCGGCCACGATTCCTGGAACGGGTACGACCACGTCAGTACCCAAGAATGCTTCTTGATAACCCTCGCGATCCTCATAGTTCGGATCGAACCGCAACGTCTTTTCGAGGGCGGCGACAGCGGACTCCGCACCCGGCTGTGGCGGAGCCGTTTGCTCCGCATAAACATGGATGGTGACAGGGCCACTAAAATTCATGTTTGTACCGGACATGCTTCTCTCCTCAAATGCCACTCTTTGGGTTAGTAATTGGTTGTTTTCCGAGCCGCCAGAGCTTGCCGCAAAGACACTGGTAGGAGCGGCTCCCCTCAGCATTTGACTGACATCATCGGCGGGGTCCGTCGTGCCCGCGAGCAGATCGCTTAGGATTTTCGCCTGTTTGGCATCGGTCAATTTGACCTTGCCCAACGCCTGGACGATTGAGCTGATGCGGATACCCTCGTTGGCGACCCAATGAACCTTGTCTTCACCCATATCTTCGGTCCAGACGGAGCCATCGGTTGCGACGATGTCATCGCCCCGCATTTCAGGTATCCCGGCGTGGTGAAGGGCAACCAGTTCCCACGCCTCACTGAAGGCCGGCGATCCTGATGATCCCTCCAAAGTATCGGTCTCGTAATGTAGGAAGCCTTCATCGAGAACGTCGAGCAGCCGGTTGTTCATGATGGCATATTGCTTGCCACCGCCGTCAGGATACTGGATCACCTCAATGGGGTAGCCCTTGAGGACTTTGGACGTTGCCTCCGAGAGCGGGATTGCTCCGAGGCTCTCGATCGGCTCACCCGTATTCGCGATGGGGCTAACCCCGACCAAGGCAAAATCAAGATGATTGTCACAGACAAAGAAGCTGCTGGCATCGATCGCAAACGTCACACCCACCTTGAGACCATGCTCGTCGAACTCGTGCAAGAAATTGGCGCCAGTACCGTGAGACGAGGCTGCATCTGGAAACACGTGACAGTTCGTCAAAAGCAGCCTCGGCGAGACCAGGAACCCCGACGCAAACCCCTCCGGTTGGACCCTTGGATCGACAGAGCTGACGATGCGAGCGACGGGTCGCCCAACCTTGCGGGCCGCCTCGCTCGGTGCCATTGAAATCAAGTCGAGTGTCGGACCAATTTTTCGCTCGATGAAGATTGGAAGTCGGCCTCGTTCGCGGAGATTGGCGGCATGCGCCAGAAGGTCTTGCCGTACGGCAAACCTCGCCTGCCGCATCGGACTGTCCGCCGTGCCCGGCCCCGAACGCGCGATCGTAGCGGCATCGGACGTTCGGCTCTGTGTGCGGGCTTGCCAGCGTTTGGCGGCAGTGCGCACGACTTCTAATCTGCGGTCGCGGGCTCTATCGATTTCAGACATGTCGCCTCCGAAGACAGGTTAGATGTCGCAAGTTTCATTTATGCGACAATCAGAGCGAATGAACCGTAGTGCGCGCTGGATTACCGTGCCGAGACCAAGTTGATATTGCTCGATTTCGGCAAGTCTTCCTTGAGGGTGGCCAAGACGATCGCCGTCGCGGCGAGATCAAGCACCTGAAGCGATCGGTCTTCATCAAGAGCGCCGAGCTGCGGTCGCGGTATGAAAAAGTCTTCACCGTTGAAATTGACTTGTACGGCCGCGACCGGTGGTCCGGGGTTGCCGCGCCTGACGACAAACAAGTTCACCAGATGATGGTGTCCGTCCGGGCCTCCGAGAAGGACCTTCGGCTCATAACCTTGTGCCGAGTAGTTCTGCGCAGCGATGAGTTCGCCCAAGAAATATAGAATGCCTTCTGCCGACCGCATGTAGGTGGATTTGAATTCATAACCCAACAGTCGGTATGTTCTCAGCAAAATCTGAAACTGGTTCATCGAGCAGAATTCACGTGCCGAGTTGACAAATTCGTAGCGTCCCTTCGAGAGGCGGGGCGGCGGACAATTGAATTCGGAATGGTCCTGTAGATATTCATCTTCCGCAATTTGACGGCATATTTCCATGGTGCGCGGATCGGACTCGCGGCATTTGAGGTCCTTCATGCTGCGAGCCTTGGTATATTCTGCAGGTGTCAATTCAACCCGCTGAAAAAGGATGCGCTGAACGACTTCTTCGGGCCACTTCTCTGAATTGAAGTAATCAACGATCTTGCGGCTCAATGGCTGATGCATCGTGCTCGCAAACTGCACATGGTTCAGATTGTTCATCTGGAACGACGTGAACCCTCCTCCATAGGACACGGTAGGATTCAAAGAGTAGCCTGTGAGGGCACTCGGGCTTAAATTGAAAGTACCGTTGGTGCTGCCTGAGAACACCGGACTGGCGGAGACATCGCCGAGCCCCACGAACGACATAGGCGCGCGCTGGCTCGCACGAACGGCATTCAACAGGATTTGCCTATTGTTGGAGTCCCAGATGGCCGCGTCGTAAGCATCGGCCTTGTTCACGAGCTCGGCTCGGGTACAAGCCCCACACAACACGGACAAGAAAACGGATGACAGCACAAATGCACACTTAAACAAAGCAGCCCCCAAACTCCCGACGTTAAATTCATCCCACGATTGAAAGGTCGTACTGTTTCACCTCGGCCAGGCGCCGTCTAGCCTAGGTTGAGCTTTTTCAACGATCCGGTGGGGGCCATGAGACGGTAATTCGGTATTGACGTCGGAGCACGCAAGCTCCTTTGCACAAACTTCTCCTTCGTTGGACGGGGGTTTGCGTATGCGCAAACAGCGGCGCATGACCCCTGGGCTTCGCCGAGACAGCAGTGCGGTCGAGCTTGCCGCGAACACGAAGGTTTATGATCCGTGCTTGTGTTCCAGTGGCAAGAAATTCAAGAAGTTGCTGCGAACGATTGATCGACCTGACGGCTACGCGTCCAGCGCGTCACTTATCTAAGCCCGATGGCCACGATGCAATTTGCCGCTGTTTTGCCGACGAGGCAAATGACCGGAGCCTGTGACGTCACGCGCGTTCGGCCTCCATCGCGCTTCATTTCGCGCCCGCACGCGCGCTGCTTCGGGTCATTGCGCCGGCGCGTCGATTAAGCCAAGCCGCACTACGGCTTGGGCACTGCCAGCGGCGCGCCAGTCGCGATTCTACTGTGATGGGGTTGTTTTGCAGAAAATGACTTGCCGGGTTAATCCCAGCACGACCGCGGCGTCTCACCTTCCCGTCTTCACCCTGGTCCAGAGCCGATTGATAACCCGCTGGGTCGCCGGATCACGCGCCGTGATCACGAACAGCTTTGCGAGCGTCGCCTCGTCCGGATAGATGTTCCTGTCGTTCAGGATCTTCGGGTCGACCAGCTTCTGGCTGGCGAGGTTGCCGTTGGCGTAGGACAGGAAGTCTGTATTCTTGGCGGCCACGTCCGGACGGTAGAGATAGTTGATCAGCTCGTAGGCCTCCCTAACGTTCCTGGCGTCCGCGGGGATCGCGAGATTGTCGAAGAACATCTGCGCGCCCTCCTTCGGGATGGCGTAGCCGATCTCGATGCCGCTTTTGGCTTCGGCAGCGCGGGCGCGGGCCTGCATGATGTCGCCGGACCAGCCGACCACGAAGCAGATCTCGCCGGTGGCGAGCGCGCTTAAATATTCGGACGAATGAAACTTGCGCACGGAGGGCCGCACCTTGGCGACGACATCGGCGGCCTTTTCGAGGTCGGCCTGCTTGGTCGAGTTCGGATCGAGCCCGAGATAGTTCAACGCCGCTGGAAAGATGTCGTCGGCGGAGTCTAACATGTGCACGCCGCAATCCTTGAACTTGGCAAGGTTCTCCGGCTTGAACACGATGTCCCAGCTGTCGATCTTCGCATCCGCTCCGAGAATCTGCTTCAGTTTTGCGACGTTGTAGCCGATGCCCGTCGTGCCCCACATGTAATTGGCAGCGTAGACATTGCCGGGATCGTAGATCGCGAGACGTTCGGTCACCACCGGCCAGGCATTGGCCAGGTTCGGGAGCTCCGACTTGTCGAGCTTCTGGAAGATGTTGGCCTTGATCTGGCGCTGGAGGAAATAGGCGGTGGGCACCACGACGTCATAGCCGGATTTGCCGGCCATCAGGCGCGTCTCCAGGGTCTCGTTGGCATCAAAAGTGTCGTAGACCACCTTGATGCCGGTCTCCTTGGTGAAGGCCTCGAGAACGTCGGGCGCCACGTAGTTCGACCAATTGTAGAAGTTGACGACCCGCTCCTCGGCCCCTGCGGGGGCGGAGAGCAACGTCAGCGCGGCGGCGATCGCGAGGCCAAAACCAAAGCGGCTGACGTTCGTCATCTCTCCTACCTCTTGCGCCCGCGCACCGCGTCCGACAGCCGCTCCAGCGCGGTGTCGAGCGTCTCGTCCTTCTTGGCAAAGCAGAAGCGCACCACCGAGGTCACAGGGTCCTGCTCGTAGAAGGCCGACACCGGAATTGCCGCGACCTTGTAGTCCTTCACGATCCGCCAGCAGAACTCGGTGTCGCTCTCGTTCAGCCCGAGCGGGGACAGGTCGACGGTGAGGAAGTAGGTGCCCTGCGACTTCAGCACCGGGAAGCCGAGGCTCTCCAGTCCCTTGGCGAGGCGGTCCCTGCTCCGCGCCAGGTCCTTGCGCATCGACAGGAAATACTCGTCCGGCTTGCCGAGCCCGTAAGCGACGGCGGCCTGGAGGTTCGGCGCGGTGGTGAAGGTCAGGAACTGGTGCACCTTGGCGGCAACGCGCAGCAGCGGCGGCGCGGCGCAGACGAAGCCGATCTTCCAGCCCGTCAGCGAGAAGATCTTGCCGGCAGAGCCGACCTTGATGGTGCGGTCGCGCATGCCGGGGATGGTGATCAGCGGGATGTGCTTGTGCTCGTCGAAAGTGACGTGCTCCCAGACCTCGTCGCAGATCGCGATGACGTCGAACTCCTGGCAGTAGCGCGCCAGCAGCTCGAGGTCCTCGCGCGGAAACACCACTGCGGACGGATTCAGGGGGTTGTTGAAGAGCACCGCCTTGGTCTTTGAATTGAAGACGCTTTTCAGCATGTCCTCATTCAGCCGCCAATGCGGCGGCTCGAGCCGGACCAGGCGCGGAATGCCGCCGGCCTGGCGGATGATCGGCAGGTAGGAATCGTACACCGGCTGGAAGCACACCACCTCGTCACCGGGCTGGACGACGGCGAGGATGGCCGAAGTCAGGGCCTCGGTGCCGCCGGAGGTCACCATCACCTCGCTCATCGGATCGAGCTCGAGGCCGTGCCAGTGGCCGTAATGGGTCGCGATCGCCTGGCGCAGCTCCGGCAGGCCCATCATCGACGGGTACTGGTTGTAGCCGTTCAGCGAAGCCTCGGCCGCGGCGCGGCGGATGTCCTCGGGGCCGGGATCATCAGGGAAGCCCTGGCCGAGATTGATCGCGGCGTTGTCGCGCGCGGCCTGCGACATCGCCTCGAAGATGGTGACCGGAAGGTCCGCGAAGACCTTGTTGAGGGACGAGCTCTTGGACATCGGCGGGGTCAGCCGCCGACCTTGCTGGGAAGACCCGCCGCCTTCCAGCCGAGCATGCCGCCGGCCAGATGCTTGTCGTACGGCAGCCCTGCCGCCTGCGCCGCCAGCGAGGCCGTCACCGAACGCTTGCCCGAACGGCAGGCGAACACGACCTCCTTATCCTCGGGATCGGGGATCGCCTTGGGATCGAAGGTCGAGAGCGGCACGACCACGCCGAAAGGATAGGCTTCGGCCTCGACCTCGTTCGGCTCGCGCACGTCGACGAGGAGATAGCGGCCCTCCGCGACACCCTTGGAGACCTCGTCCGGGGTCAGATCCTGTACTTGATTTGCCACATCATCCTCCAACGTCGCGGGCCGCTGCCGGGGCGATCCCGGCGGCCGGCAACCTCGCCTCTCGGCCGGTGAAAATCAAGCGCTACAAAGGCTTGAGCTGCCTTGCGCAAGTTAAAGCTAAATCGCAGCGACTTGAAGCGCGACCTTCAAATGGAGGATCAGATCGTCGCTTCAGATGGTGACCTGGGTGCCGACCTCGACAACGCGGCCGGAGGGGATCTGGAAATAGTCGGTGGCGTCGTTGGCGGAACGGCTGAGCGAGATGAACAGCCGGTCCTGCCAGCGCGGCATGCCGGAATGGGCGGCCGGCTTGAGCGCCCGCCGCGACAGGAAGAAAGAGGTCGACATGATGTCGAACTGCCAGCCGAGCTTGCGGGCGATCGCCAGCGCCTTCGGCACATTGGGCGATTCCATGAAGCCGAACTTCAGCGTCACCTTGGAGAAGGTCGGCGAGATCTGCTCCAGCTTCACCCGCTCGGCCGGATCGATGCGCGGGGTCTGCGCGGTCTCGATGGTGAGAATGACGTTCTTCTCGTGCAGCACCTTGTAGTGCTTCAGACTATGCATCAGCGCCGTGGGCGCGCTGAGGGGATCGCTGGTCAGGAACACGGCGGTGCCGGGCACGCGCTGCGGCGGCCGCTTCTCCAGCATCGCCACGAGGTCGGCGAGCGGGAATTCGAGCTTGCGCGACTTCTCGAACAGCAGCCGGCTGCCGCGCCGCCACGTGTACATCAGGATGATCATGAGCGCGCCGAGCGCCAGCGGCACCCAGCCGCCCTCGAACACCTTGAGCAGATTGGCGGCCAGGAAGGTGAGGTCGAGAAACAGGAACGGCGCGATCAGGGCGGCAGCCGTGAACGGCGACCACCGCCATACCTTCCAGATCACCACGAAGCCCATCATCGCCGTGACGACCATGGTCCCGGTGACGGAGATGCCGTAGGCCGAGGCCAGCGCGCTGGAGGAGCGGAACAAGAGCACCAGCAGGACCACCGCGACCAGCAGGAGCTGGTTGATGCGCGGGATGAAGATCTGGCCGGAATGGGCTTCAGACGTATGGCGAATTTCAAAGCGCGGCAACAGACCGAGCTGGATCGCCTGACGCGTCAGCGAATAGGCACCGGTGATGACCGCCTGGCTCGCGATGACAGTTGCGGCGGTCGCCAGCACGACCATGCAGCCGCGGAAAAAACCTTGCGGAAAGAGCTGGAAGAACGGGCTGACGATCGCCCCGGGATCGCCGAGCACGAGCGCACCCTGCCCCAGATAGTTCAGCGCCAGCGACGGCAGCACGATGAACAGCCAGGCGGTCTGGATCGGCCGCTTGCCGAAATGGCCGAGGTCGGCATAGAGCGCCTCCGCGCCCGTGACTGCCAGGAACACCGCGCCCAGCGTCACGAAGCCGATGATGCCGTGGTGGAGCATGAACGACACCGCGTAGAGCGGGTTCAGCGCCAACAGCACCTGCGGCTGCTGGATGATCGGGTGGATCGCCGCGATCGCGATCACAGCGAACCAGACGCACATGATCGGGCCGAAGAAGGCGGCGACGCGAGCGGTGCCGCGGGATTGCACAGCAAACAGACCGACCAGGATGATCACGGTCAGCGGCACGATGTAGGGCTCGAAGTGCAGGGTGATGTCCTTCATGCCCTCGATCGCCGACAGCACCGAGAGCGCCGGCGTGATCACGGCGTCGCCATAGAACAGGGCGCCGGAAATGATGCCGAGCAGGACGATGGTTGTTCCGCGGGTGCCGACTGCGCGCTGGGCCAGCGCCATCAGCGCCAAAGTGCCGCCCTCGCCGTTGTTGTCGGCACGGAGCAGGATCACGACGTATTTGAGCGTCACCACGATGATGAGCGCCCACAGGATCAGGGAGAGCACGCCGAGCACGGCCGCCGGCGTCGGCACCCCCTCCGCGCCGGACGCCGCCATCACCGCCTCGCGGAACGCGTAGAGCGGGCTGGTGCCGATATCGCCATAGACGACGCCGATGCTGCCGAGTGTCAGCGCACCGAAACCGGCGGTGGTGTGGGCGTCGCCATGCCCATTGGCCGCCGCCGTTTCCGGGGCGGAAATCGCTACATCACTTGTCATGGGAGAGCCTGATGGCCTCTAAAAAATGCTTCACTGCACAACGGCGGGGAGCGCGGGGCTTATAGGCCTGCGCTACCGGCATAGCCTAGCCCGATTTTGGGGCTTAGGTATGCAATTTGGCATGTCTCTGCCAATCGCCGCTTAGATGGTGACCTGGGTTCCGACTTCAACCACCCGGCCCGTGGGAATCTGGAAATAGTCGGTGGCGTCGTTGGCGGACCGGCTCAGCGCGATGAACAAATGGTCCTGCCAAAGCGGCATGCCGGACTGCGCCGACGCCTTCAGCGAGCGCCGCGACACGAAGAACGAGGTCGACATGATGTCGAACTGCCAGCCCTGCTTGCGCGCGATCGCGAGCGCCTTGGGCACGTTCGGCTGCTCCATGTAGCCGAAGCGCAGGCGGACCTTGAAGAACTTGTCGCTGATCTTCTCCATCCGGAAACGCTCCGACAGATCGACCCGCGGCGTATGCGCGGTCTCGATGGTCAGGACCACGTTATGCTCGTGCAGCACCTTGTTGTGCTTGAGATTGTGCAGCAGCGCGGTCGGCACGAAGGAGGGATCGCTGGTCAGGAACACCGCGGTGCCCTTGACGATGTGCGGCGGCCGCTTCTCCAGGCTCCGGATCAAATCGTCCAGCGGCACCTCGATGCGGCGCGTTTTCTGGATCAGGATCGCGGACCCTCGCCGCCAGGTCCAGATTGTCCCGGCCATGATCGCGCCGAACAGCAGCGGCACCCAGGCGCCTTCAAGCAGCTTCAGAAGATTCGCGCTGAAGAAACTTATGTCGACCACGACGAAGGGCAGGATCACCGCTGCGGCCGTCGCGGCGCGCCAGTTCCACAATTTCCAGATCACGATGAAGCCCATGATGCCGTCGGCAACCATGGTGGTGGAGACCGCAATACCGTAGGCCGAAGCCAGATTGCTGGGGGTGTGGAACAACAGCACCAGCAGCATCACACCGATCAGGAGCAGCCGGTTGACACGCGGCAGATAGATCTGGCCGGCATGAGTTTCCGAGGTGAAGCGCACCTCGAAGCGCGGCAGGAGGCCGAGCTGCACAGCCTGATAGACCAGCGAATAGGCCCCTGTGATCACCGCCTGGCTCGCGATCACGGTCGCCGCGGTCGCAAGCCCGACCAGCGGCAGCACGAAGTGCTCGGGCACCATACGATAAAAAGAGTGCTCGATCGCGCTGGGGTCTGACAGCACCAAAGCACCCTGCCCGAAATAGTTGATCAGGAGTGAGGGCAGCACGAAGAACATCCAGGCCGACTGGATCGGCTTGCGGCCGAAATGGCCAAGATCTGCGTAAAGCGCCTCGCCGCCGGTCACCGCGAGGAACACCGCACCCAGCGTCACCAGGCCGATCGTGCCGTGCGACAGCAGGAATTGCAGCGCGTAATAGGGATTGATCGCTGCCAGCACCGACGGATCGTCGGCGATGTGAACGACGCCCAACACGGCAAGAACGGTGAACCAGACGACCATTACCGGCCCGAACGCCGAGGCGACCAGCGCCGTCCCCTTGCTCTGGACCGCGAACAGCAGCGCCAGGATGAGGACGGTCAGGGGAACGACATAGTGCTCGAAGGCGGGCGTTGCGAGCTTCAGACCCTCGACCGCCGATAACACCGAGATCGCCGGCGTGATCATGGAATCGCCGATGAACATGGAGGCGCCGACCACGCCGAGCGCCATCAGGAACCAGCTCCGCCGCCCGAGCGCGCGCTGGCCGAGCGCCATAAGGGAAAGCGTGCCGCCCTCCCCGTTGTTGTCGGCGCGCAGCAGCAGCAGCACGTATTTGGCGGTGACGACGATCAGCAGCGCCCAGAGGATCAGCGAGAGCACCCCGAGCACCATGACCCGCGAGACCGGCTGGCCATGGGCGGCACCCCTGACGGCCTCGTGGAATGCATAGAGCGGCGACGTGCCGATGTCGCCGAAGACAACGCCGATACTCCCGAGCGTCAGGCCCCAGAAACCAGAGGTGACCGGCCCGTCCGGAGCTTCGGTCGATGTGATGCTCGCCGTCATATGAAACTGGAACGCTTCTGCCCGAGAATTGATCCGGCGCCTTTTGACGGTTCCGGCGCCCCTGTCAATCAGCACATCACCATAGCAGGCGCCGGGACGGATGCTGTGACGGCGCAGCAACGGTCGTCGCCCACGCGACGACATGCCTCAGGTAAGATGGTGGCGCAAGAGCCCAGAGCCTTCCCGTTCCCGATTGAACGGGAATTGGCTCTACATCCTTGTTTTGTCGCGCTTTCTTCGCGCGAAACAGGGCCCGCTTCGCTCGAATGCGCCCTACGGCTTCAGATTCGGCGGTAGCGGCGGGTCTTCGCGCATCAGGGTGATGGTCACCCGCCGGTTGGCAGCGAGCGAGGGATCGTCCGGAAACAGCGGCTGGGTGTCCGCCTTGCCGGCGACGGCGAAGACATGGGCGGCCGGCAAGCCCTCGCGTTCGAGAATCTGACGCACGGCATTGGCGCGGTCGGCCGACAGGTCGAACGCGCCGTAGTCGCTGCGGGTCGGCACGAATCCAGCCGCGGTGTGGCCGGCGATGGAGACCCGCAGCGGCGTCGCCTTGAGCGGGACAGCGAGCTTCTCGATCAGGCGACGGGTGCGGTCATAGGGCACCTTCGAGCCGTCGGCGAACATCGAGCGGCCGTCCTGGTCCACGATCTCGAGGTTGAGGCCCTGCTTGGTCTCCTCGAACATGATGTGCTTGGACATCTCGGTCAGTTCCGGCATGTCCTGCAACGCCTGGCGCAGCGAGGCCGCAGCCAATGCAAAATTCCGGTCGACCTTGATCTTTGCGCCCGAGGTGCGGTCACGATCCTCCTGGTCCGGCGTCGGCGTGTTGGAGGAATCCTCAGGCTGAATGTGATCGACGTTCTTCAGCCGTGGGCGGGTCGGCAGGCCGTCGGATTCGACAATGCCGGAATAGCGCGCTTCGGTCTGGACACCAAAGGCGTCGCGCATGGAGCCTGCGACGACCTTCAGCTTGTTGGCATCCTGGGTCGAAAACGCGACGAGCATCACGAAGAAGCTCATCATCAGGCCCATCAGGTCGGCGAAGGTCACGAACCAGCCGTGACCGCCTCCGTGTGAATCGCCGCGCTTCTTCTTGGCCATGTCTCAAATCCCGACGCGCGGCCTCAGGCCGGCACCGGCTCGCCTTCAGCGTGGCGGTGCTTCTCGGGCAGATAGGCCAGCAGCATTTCCCGGACCAGCGTCGGGCTCTTGGAATCGCGGATCATCAGGATGCCGTCGATGATCAGCGTGCGGTTGGTCTCTTCGTCCAGGAGCTTGCCATGCAGCTTGTCGGCGATCGGGATACAGAACAGGTTGGCGACCAGCGCGCCGTAGAGAGTGGCGAGCAGCGCGGTCGCCATGAACGGGCCGAGCTTTGACGGGTCGGTCATGTTGGCGAACATCTGCACCATGCCGATCAGCGTGCCGACCATGCCGAAGGCAGGCGCGCAGTCGCCGATGGCGCGGTAGATCTTGCTGCCTTCGTCCAGATGCATCAGGAAATTGTCGCGGTCGCGCTCGAGATTGTCGCGAATGAAATCGAGGTCGTAGCCGTCGGCGACATAGCGGATGCCCTTGGCGAGGAACGGTTCGTCGGTCTCGACCTTTTCCAAACCCACCGGCCCCTGCTTGCGGGCGATCTCGGCGATGCGGGCGAGTTCGTCGACCAGATCATGCGCTGACAGACGGCTCATCGTGAAGGCAAACTTGGCGCCGAGCGGCAGGCCGTGGATCAGCGTCGAGAGCGGAAAGCGGATCATGGTCGCAGCCGTCGAGCCGCCGAAGATGATGATCATCGCATGCTCGGAAATGAACATGTGGAGATCGCCGCCCAGCAGCATCATCGTCGCGATGACGACAATGCCCGCCACGAGCCCGATGCTCGTCATGATGTCCATGGGAGACTCCAACGCGAACGCAACAACGGCCGTCCTGGCCGATGGCGCGGCCCAACCCCGAACCGCATCGGAAACCCTAGTGAGCCGCGATTAAAGACGCGTAAAGGTTAAGTTGAGCCGGCGCGCCTGGCGGCCGCAGCGCGCTGAAAGGCGCCGGCTTTTGCCGACTGCCGACACGGATTTCAACATTTTGCTAACCATACGGCGGCCCCGCACCGTCACCCAAGGCGGGACGCGCGAAGTCCTCGGCTGCGCTGCCGCGATGCTCGGCGAGCCGGATCAGGCCGCCTTGTTCCTGACGGAACAGGGCAGCCTGCGAGCGGCGTCGCAACCGTAGATCGTTCCGGTCCCGCCGTTAGTGAATCTCCGCCGAACGCTTCAGCGCAGCTTTCAACTTCTCCAACGAGAAGTCGGGGCTGCGGGCGATCTCGAGGATCGGCGTCTCGCGGCGGCCGCAGAGCTCGGCTGCCTCGGGCAACTTTGCTGCGATGTCGTGCGGGATCACGATGGCGCCGTGCAGATCGGCGTGGATCAGATCGTCCGACTTCACGGTCATGCCGGCAACGCGCACCTCGCCGCCAAAGCTCTCGGCATGCACCCATGCATGCGACGGGCCGATCGAGCCGGCCAGTGCCTGGAAGCCCGGCGCCCATTGCGGGATGTCGCGGATCGAACCGTCGGTGATGACGCCGAGGCAGCCGAGCGCCTTGTGCACGTTGCTCTGCACCTCGCCCCAGAACGCGCCGTAGCCGACGTCGGGACCGTCGATATCCTGGATCACCGAGATGCGCGGACCGTGGCCGGTACCGACATATTCGTAATAGTCGATGCGGCGCTTGGACTGCTCTTCCGCCGGTAGCGAGTTTTTCAGCACCGAGCGGATCGCGACCGTGCGGGCATAGCCGACGATCGGCGGCAGATCGGGAAATGGGCAGACCAGCGGCTTGGTGGTGTAGCCGATCAGCCGGCGCTCGGGCGCCACGATCTCCATGGCATTGCAGATCGTCGGCGTGTCATAGCGGCCCAGCGCTTCGAGGACGGAAGCGGGCAGCGGCCCGGTCGCGATATTCGTCACGGCGTTCTCTCCCAGATTGGCGGCCGCTGTTGGCGCGGTGCCGCCGTCACCAGGCGATATAGCCGAGATCGGGCCTCAACCCAACTCAGGGCACCTCATGGCAGATATCCAAGTCTTGCTGCTTAAGTGGCTCAGTGCAGCCGGTCAGGCCGGTCGTCGTCGCGCGGCGGCTCCGACAGGTTTGCCAGCGTCGGTGCCGACGGCGGCGACGAGACCTCGCCTCCCGCCGGCGCCGTGGCTTCCATCGCGCGCGCCTGGTCGCGATAGGATTTGTAGCCGAGCGGCAAAGCGAGCAGATACAGCACCGTGCCGATCGACAGCACGTGCCAGGGATAGGCGATCAGGATCGCGATGAAGACGATCACCGCGACGAACGCGGGCAGCACCAGTTCGGGCGGCACGCGCATGCGCTTGGTCTTGCCGGAGAACACCGGCAGGCGCGACACCATCAGGAAGGCGATCAGCAGCGTATAGGCAGCCGTCACCGCCGCAGGCAGCCGGCCGAGATCGAGGAACGCGACATAGATCGGCAGCAGCACCGTGATCGCGCCCGCCGGCGCCGGCACGCCGGTGAAGAAATTGGCGGCGAAGGCCGGCTTGTTGGGATCGTCCATGGTGGCATTGAAGCGCGCTAGGCGGAGGCCACCGGAGATCGCGAACACCATGGCGGCGATCCAGCCGGCATTGCCGAGTTCGTGCAGCTGCCAGAAATACAGCATCAGGCCGGGCGCCACGCCGAAATTGACGAAGTCGGCGAGGCTGTCGAGCTCGGCGCCGAACTTGGACTGCCCCTTGATCATGCGCGCGATGCGGCCGTCGATGCCGTCGAGTGCCGCCGCAAACACGATGGCGTAGACCGCGAGCGACATCCGCCCCTCGATCGAGAGCCGGATCGAGGTCAGGCCGGCGCAGATCGCCAGCAGCGTGATGACGTTGGGCACCAGCATGCGCACCGGGATCGGGCGGAACCGCCGGCGGCGCACATCAGGATCTTTGAAGTCGTAGGGCGTCATGGCTCGTCCTCACCTTGGGGCGAGATATAGCAAGCCGCGTTCCCCTCCGCCATTGCGGCGGAAGACCCTTCGGGCCGACTTATTGGTTAATTGGAGCGGTAGGCGCGGCTCGGGTCGTCTCCGGCGAGATCGGCCAGAATCGTCTCGCCGGCGATCGCGGTCTGGCCTTCCGAGACCAGCGCCCTGGTGCCCAGCGGCAGATAGACGTCGAGCCGGGAGCCGAAGCGGATCAGACCGAAGCGCTCACCGGCGCCGATTGCCTGCCCCTCTTTGACGAAGCAGACGATGCGCTTGGCGACGAGCCCTGCGATCTGGACCACGCCGATCCGCGCCGTCGGCGTCGTGATCGCCAGCGAGTTGCGCTCATTGTCCTCGCTCGCCTTGTCCAGCTCGGCATTGATGAACAGGCCGGGACGGTAGGCGATACGGTCCACCCGGCCCGTGATCGGGCTGCGGTTCACATGGCAGTTGAACACGCTCATGAACACCGAGATGCGCGGCAGTGGCCGGTCGCCGAGCCCGAGCTCGGCCGGCGGCAGCGCCATGGTGATCATCGAGACGCGGCCGTCGGCCGGCGACACCACGAGCCCCTCGCGCACAGGAGTCACACGCACGGGGTCGCGGAAGAACAGCGCGCACCACACGGTCAGGATGGTGCCGATCCACCCCAAAGGCGACCACAGCCAGAACAGGACGAGGCTTGCCAGCGCAAAGCCGCCGATGAAGGGATAACCCTCCTTGTGGATCGGCGGGATCTGACGCTGGATCGAATCGAGAATGGACATCGCTATCTGCCGCTCAGGGTTGATGGCGCAGGTCGTCCCGCGCGGTGGTGTTGTTTAGGCCAGAGTTGGGACCTGAGACAAGGTCACTCCGCCGCCGCAGGCGTCGTCAGGACATCGGCGACCGGCGGTGGCTCCCGGTTGGGCGCCTCGTCAGGGTCGGCCATCCTGGCCAGTTTCTCGCGCGCCGCCTCGGCCTCGCGCTGCCTGTTCCACATGCTGGCGTAAAGCCCCTCCTCCGCGAGCAGTTTCGCGTGGGTGCCGCGCTCGGCGATGCGGCCCTGGTCCAGCACGATGATCTCGTCGGCGCCGACGATGGTCGAGAGCCGATGGGCGATCACCAGCGAGGTGCGGTTCTTGGCCACGCGCTCGAGTGCGCCCTGGATCTCGTGCTCGGTGTGGGTGTCCAGTGCGGAGGTCGCCTCGTCCAGCACCAGGATCGGCGGCGCCTTCAACACGGTGCGCGCGATCGCGACCCGTTGTTTTTCACCACCTGACAGTTTCAGGCCGCGCTCGCCGACCTGGGTCTCGTAGCCTTTCGGCGCCATGCGGATGAAATGATCGATCTGCGCCAGCTGCGCTGCCTGCTCGACCTCGGCATCGCTGGCGTCCCAACGGCCGTAGCGGATGTTGTAGCGGATGGTGTCGTTGAACAGCACGGTGTCCTGCGGCACCATGCCGATGGACGCGCGCAAGCTCGCCTGCGTGACTTCGCGAATGTCCTGGCCGTCGATCAGGATCTTGCCGCCGGAAATGTCATAGAGGCGAAACAAAAGCCGCGAGATGGTCGACTTGCCCGCACCTGACGGGCCGACGATCGCGACCGTCTTGCCGGCCGGCACCTCGAAGCTGATGCCCTTGAGGATCGGACGGGACGGCTCATAAGCAAAGCGCACGTCCTCGAAACGCACATTGCCCGCGGAGATCACCAGCGGCTTCGCGCCCGGCCCGTCCTTGATTTCGGCCTCGCGCCCAAGCACGTTGAACATCTTCTCGATGTCGATGATCGCCTGCTTGATCTCGCGATAGACCATGCCCATGAAATTCAAGGGCTGGTAGAGCTGGATCATCATGGCGTTGACCAGCACGAAATCGCCGACTGTGTTGGTGCCGTTGCGCACGCCGATCGCGCACATCAGCATGGTCGCGGTCAGCCCCAGCGTGAAAATCACGGCTTGTCCGGTGTTGAGCACGGCAAGCGAAGTATAGGCCTGGACGCTCGACTCCTCGTAACGCGCGACCGATCGATCGTAGCGCTGCGCCTCACGGGTCTCGGCGCTGAAATATTTGACGGTCTCGTAGTTGAGCAGCGAGTCGATCGCCTTGGTGTTCGCCTCGGTGTCAGCATCGTTCATCTTGCGGCGGATGCCGATCCGCCACTCGGTCGCGATGTAGGTGTAGTACATGTAGACCGCGACAGTGACGAGGGTCGCGAGCACGTAGCGCCAATCGAACTGCCACAGCAGCACGGCCATCAGCAGCGAGACCTCGACGATGGTCGGGATCAACTGCAGGATCACCATGCGCACGATGACCTCGATGCCCTCGCGGCCGCGCTCGAGCACGCGCGTCAGGCCGCCGGTCTTGCGCTCCAGATGGAAGCGCAGCGACAGCTCGTGCATGTGGATGAAGGTGATGGTGGCGAGCTTGCGCACCGCGTGCATCGCGACGCGCGCGAAAATGCCGTCGCGCCATTGCGTGAGCACCGCCATCACGATGCGCATCACGCCATAGCTGGCGGTCAGCAGCAGCGGCGAGGCGATCACCCAGAGGTGCCAATTGTCGGCCTGAACCGGCGCGGTGTTGGCGCCGGTCAGCGCGTCGGTCGCCCATTTGAAGCTGAAAGGAACCGTCAGCGTGATCAGCTTGGCGGCGAGCAGCAGCACCATCGACCAGACCACGCGCATCTTCAGGTCGAAGCGGTCGCCCGGCCAGATATAGGGCCACAGATGCGCCAGCGTGCCCATCAGCGTGGCCCGCTCCAGCGGCCCCCCGGCGGGATCAGGAACGTTGGGGCCGGCGGGCAATTGAGCTTGGTCCATCAAGAAGCCTGAAAAAGCCCGTCGGATGCGGGCTGCGTTGCTATTAAGGATTTTCGATTGTCATATAGAGCCTTATCGATGCCCATGCACCCCGCCAGATGGCGAATCTTCGATTGTTCGCCGTCGTTTACCGGTAGATTTCCGGAAGTCCCGAATCACCGATTGGGCTTGACGCCTCTCCGCTGCAATGCATCATGGCACCAATGAGCACGATCAAAACCGTCTGTGTCTATTGCGGCTCCGGCCCAGGAACCAATCCCCGTTTCACCGAAGGCGCCAAGGCGTTCGGCAAGGCGCTCGCCGAGAACAACATCCGCCTCGTCTACGGCGGCGGCTCGCTCGGCCTGATGGGCTCGGTCGCGACCTCCGTGCTCGATCACGGCGGCACTGTCACCGGCATCATCCCCGATTTCCTGCGGATGCGCGAAAACGCGCTGACGCGCGTGCAGGAGATGATCGTCACCCCCGATATGCACGAGCGCAAGCGGCTGATGTTCGAACGCTCCGACGCCTTCGTGGCGCTGCCGGGCGGCGTCGGCACGCTGGAGGAACTGGTCGAGCAATTGACCTGGAAGCAGCTCGGACGTCACGCCAAGCCGGTGCTGCTGGCCAACATCGATAATTTCTGGGAGCCGCTGTTCTCGCTGCTGTCGCACATGCGCCAGACGGAATTCATCCGCGCCGGGCTTTCGGTCGACATCCTCAAGGCCGATCGGATCGAAGAGATTTTGCCGAAGCTGAAATCGGCGGCAGCGCAGATCGAAGATGCGGAAAAGCAGATCGCCCCGGAAATGGCGCGCAAGCTCTAGTCCGCAGGAAACGTCACCGCCTCGATCCGGTTACCATCGGGGTCGAGGACGAAGGCTGCATAATAACGCACGCGATCGTGCGGGCGGATACCCGGCGAGCCGGCGGACAGCGCCGCGGCGTGAAATGCATCGACCTCGGCGGTCGTCTTGGCCCGCAGGCAGATATGCACGCCGCTCTCCGGCGGCACGTGCGGCATGCCCTCGCGCAGATTGATCCAGAATTCGGGATAGGCCTTGCCAAAGCCGATCGTCCGCGGCCGCGTGACGATGCGCGTGAGCCCAAGGGCCCCGAGCGTTGCTTCGTAAAATGTCGCCGAACGTTCGAGATCGCTGACGCCGACGGAGATGTGATCAATCATGGGTCGCGCTCCCCTCTCTCCTCGTCATTGCGAGCGAAGCGAAGCAATCCAGACTGGCGCGGTGGACGCAGTCTGGATTGCTTCGTCGCTTCGCTCCTCGCAATGACGGCGTTTGTGGCGCCGCCATGGCTCACGGACACTATCCCCTACGCTGGCGCGCCCGACTTCACCAGCTTGTAGATCACCGAATCCATCAGCGCCTGGAACGAGGCGTCGATAATGTTGGGGGACACGCCGACCGTGGTCCAGCTGTCGCCGTTCTCGTCCTCGCTCTCGATCAGGACGCGCGTGACCGCGCCGGTGCCGCCGTTGAGGATACGCACGCGATAGTCGATCAGCGTCAGGCCTTCGATATATTTCTGGTACTTGCCGAGATCCTTGCGCAGCGCGACGTCGAGCGCGTTGACGGGACCGTTGCCTTCGGCCGCCGAGATCAGATGCTCGCCGGCGACGTTGACCTTGACCACCGCCAGCGCCACGGTGACGCGCTCGCCATGCGAATTGTAACGCTGCTCGACATTGACGTCGAACTGCTCGACCTCGAAATAATGCGGCACCTTGCCGAGCGTGCGCCGCGCCAACAGCTCGAACGAGGCGTTGGCGGATTCATAGGCGTAGCCTTGCGCCTCCCGCTCCTTCAACTCCTCGACCAGCCGCGACAGTTTCGGATCGCTCTTCTCGTAGGCGATGCCGGCGCGGTCGAGCTCGGCGATGACATTGGAGCGTCCGGCCTGGTCGGACACCAGCACCTTGCGGTGATTGCCGACCAGTTCCGGCAGGACGTGTTCGTAGGTCTGCGGATCCTTCAGCACGGCGGAGGCATGGATGCCGGTCTTGGTGACGAACGCGCTCTCGCCGACATAGGCTGCATGCCGGTTCGGCACGCGGTTGAGCATGTCGTCAAGCGTGCGCGACACTTTGACCAGGGTCGCGAGCTTCTCCGCTGTCACGCCGATCTCGAAGGCGTCGGCAAACTCGGCCTTCAGCTTCAAGGTGGGGATCAGCGAGCAGAGATTGGCGTTGCCGCAGCGCTCGCCGAGGCCGTTCAGCGTGCCCTGGATCTGCCGCGCGCCGGCGCGCACCGCGGCGAGCGAATTCGCCACCGCCTGCTCGGTGTCGTTATGGGCGTGAATGCCGAGATGATCGCCGGGGATGTGCTTCGTCACCTCGGCAACGATCGCTTCGATCTCGTTGGGCATGGTGCCGCCGTTGGTGTCGCACAGCACCACCCAGCGCGCGCCGGCGTCATAGGCAGCTTTCGCGCAGGCGAGCGCGAAACCGGAATCCTCCTTGTAACCGTCGAAGAAATGCTCGCAGTCGAGCATCACCTCGCGGCCGGCGGCCTTCGCCGCCGCAACGCTGTCGCGGATCGACGCGAGGTTCTCCTCCTTGGTCGTCTCCAGCGCAACGCGCACCTGATAGGCCGACGACTTCGCCACGAAGCAGATCACGTCGGCTTTGGCTTCCAGCAGCCCGGCCACACCGGGATCGTTGGAGACCGAGCGCCCCGCCCGACGTGTCATGCCGAACGCAGTGAAGCGCGCATGCGAAAACTTCGGCTTGGTGCCGAAGAACTCGGTGTCGGTCGGATTGGCGCCGGGATAGCCGCCCTCGACATAGTCGATGCCGAGTTCATCGAGCATCTGGGCAATGATTTGCTTGTCGGTCAATGTGAAATCGACCCCATTGGTCTGCGCACCGTCACGCAGCGTGGTGTCGAACAGATAGAGACGCTCCTTGCTCATTGCAGCGCTCCCGACGCGGGGCCACTGCCGAGCGTCTTTTGCATAGTGGTGTTGGCCAGCCACTCGTCGTTGACGGTGATGCTGTTGCGCTGCATGGCGACATAGCCGCGCTTGGCGAAAAAGCCCTGCGCGTTATCGCTGGCGTCGACCGTCAGCTTGTCGGCGCCGCGGCCGCCCGCAAGCTTTTCCAGCGCATCGACGAGCATCGTCGCCAGACCCTGCCCGGCCACGGCCGGATGCACATAGAGCATGCGGATATGGTCCTTGCCCCGCAGCGACGCAAAGCCCACCGGTGATCCCTCCAGCGTTGCGATCAGCGTCAGGTCGGAGGCGAGCCCCTTGCCGAACTCTTCGTCCTCCACCGACGCCATCCAGGCCTGCTGCTGCGCTTCGCTATAATCGTCGCCGGTCAGCTCTTCGATGCTGGCCGTGAAGATCGCGGCGAGAACCGGCACGTCCTCCGGCAGGAAGGGCCGCAAGCCGGGCTTTGGGAGTGCTTGTGCCATCGTCTTTACCACATCCCATAGAGTTTCAGTGCCAGCGCCACGGCGGCGCCGAGCAGCAGGATTTTCAGCGCGATGTAATAGAACCAGTGCCGCGGAAAAGGCGTGTCGGGCCGCTTCATCGTGCGACCTCCCACGTCGTGCCTTCCTTGGAGTCCTTGATCGCAACGCCCATCGCGGCAAGCAGATCGCGGATACGATCGGATTCCGCAAAGTCTTTGCGCGCACGCGCCGCCGTCCGCTCCGAGATCAGCCGCTCGACTTCCTTGGCATCGACGCCGCTCGCCTGCTGCTTGCGCCCTTCCCACTGTGCGGCGCTCTCGGAGAGAAAGCCGAGCAGCCGCAACGAACCCGCGAGGGCACCAACGTCGCTGCCGCGCAGGCCATGCAGCGCCGCGATGGCCAGCGGCGTGTTGAGGTCGTCGAGCAGCGGCTCGATCACCGACGGGGCGGGCTTGCCGGGTACGACGTCAGCCGCAACCCGATACCAGTCGTCGAGCGTCCTGGCGCTCTCCTCCAGCGACTTCGTCGTCCAGTCGATCGGCGAGCGGTAATGCGTCTTGAGCATATTCAGGCGCAGCACTTCGCCCGGCCATTCCGCGAGCAGCTCGTGAATCGTGACGAAGTTGCCGAGCGACTTCGACATCTTCTCACTCTCGACCTGCAGGAAGCCGTTGTGCATCCAGTAGTTAGCCATGCGCTCGCGGTGGAAGGCGCAGCAGGTCTGCGCGACCTCGTTCTCGTGATGCGGAAACACGAGATCGATGCCGCCGCCATGGATGTCGAAGTGCTCGCCGAGATGCTTCCAGGCCATGGCCGAGCACTCGACGTGCCAGCCCGGCCGCCCCTGCGCGGCGACGCCGGCCGGTGATGGCCATGACGGCTCGCCGGGCTTGGACGGCTTCCACAGCACGAAGTCGGTGTTGCCCTTCTTGTAAGGCGCGACATCGACGCGGGCGCCGGCGACCATCTCGTCCAGCGAACGGTTGGACAGCGCGCCATAGCGCGGCAGCCCGGAATCGACCGCGTTCATCGCCTGCGGCGAGAACAGCACGTGATCCTCGGCAACATAGGCAAAGCCGCCGGCAACCAGCCGCTCGATGATCTCGCGCATCTCGCCGATATGCTCGGTCGCGCGCGGCTCGACGCTCGGCCGCAGCGCGCCGAGCGCGTCGACGTCGGCGTGAAACTGTTTGCCGGTCTGCTCCGTGACTTTCCGGATCGCCGCGTTCAGCGGCAGGCCGGGGAAATCCCGCGCCGCGCGGTCGTTGATCTTGTCGTCGACGTCGGTGATGTTGCGGACATATTTGACGTGCGCCTCACCGTAGAGATGGCGCAGCAGCCGGAACAGCACGTCGAACACGATCACCGGCCGGGCGTTGCCGATATGGGCGAAGTCATAGACGGTCGGTCCGCAGACATACATGCGGACGTCCTTGGCATCGAGCGGCACGAAGGTGCGCTTTTCCCGGCTCAGCGTATCGTAAAGGCGCAATTCCATAAGGATACCCGTCGGCTGTTGGCCGGGCGTCCAGTGCTCTCAATGGTTTTGAGAAAAGACGGCTCCAGCCAGCGAATCGCTAGCTCGTAATCTCGCGGCAAATGGCGCAAATGACGAGGAGACCGTTCATGACGGAACATATGGGCTATGAGGCGGCCCCGCGTCAAGAGAGCCGCGAAAATGCCGCTTTATCTCCGCAATGCGCAGCCGCCGCGCATAGATGGTTCATATCCTTAACCATTTGAGCCCATTCTGGAACTGGCAGTTCCTATTTTTTGCCCTCCGGTGTTTTCATGCGATCATTGCTCGCGCTCATTTCCTGCGCCTCCATCCTTGTCGTTTCCAGCGCTCTCGCCGAGACCCGCGTCTTCATCATCCCCAACCAGGCGGATGGCTACGGCGTCGATCAGTGCCTGGCCAAGAGCGACAAATGCGGCGCGCAGGTCGCCCGCACCTACTGCCAGTCACGCGATTTTGCCCAGGCTTCGGCCTATCGCCGGGTCGATCCCGACGAAATTACCGGCTCTGTCCCCAAATCCGGCGCAAACTGCTCCCATGGCCATTGCGATGAATATGTCGCAATCACCTGCCAGCGCTGAATTCGCTCGGAACTGGCGTACCTTAGGCCCAATCGCTGGCCTCTGAAACGACGTGACGATGCCGCAGGAAGCGGCTATGGGAGGGCGCGCTTCGGCCCCCCACATCACGCGTGGCCGTGACCTCGCTAGAATGGCGGATATGCCTGAATTTTTGTCTCTCTCCCGTGCTCGCTCGATCCTTGCCTGCGCCGTGCTCTTGAGCACGGTCGTGCTCGCCAATGGTGCCTCCGCACAGGCCGGCCCGCCGGGACCGCCGCCTCAGCCCGGCCAGAACGGGCTCGGACCCAACCCGATGTGCGCGCGCCTGGAAGGCCAGCTCGCCGGTCTCGATCGTGGCAACGGCGGTGATCCCGCGCGCGAAGACCAGATCCGCCGCTATCAGGAATCGCAGAGCAAGCAGCAGGCCGAGCTCGACCGCGTCACCATGCAGGCCAAGCGCATGGGTTGCGATTCCTCCGGCTTCTTCTCGCTGTTCAGCGGCCAGTCCGCGCAATGCGGTCCGGTCAACACCCAGATCCAGCAGATGCGCGCCAATCTGGACCAGATCACCGGCAATCTCGAACGCCTGCGCGGCGGCGCCGGCGGCTTCAGCCCCGAGCGCGACAACCAGCGCCGCTCGGTGCTGGCAGCACTGGCGCAGAACAATTGCGGCCCGCAATATGCCAACGCCGCGCAGTCGCAAGGCGGCGGCAACTTCCTGAGCAATCTGTTCGGCGGCAACAACCCCAACAATCCGCAAAGTGTGCCGCCGTCCGATCTCGGCCCGCAATCAGGCACCTATCGCACCGTGTGCGTGCGCACCTGCGACGGCGCGTATTTCCCGGTCTCGTTTGCGACCGTGCCGGCGCGCTTCCCCGACGACGAGAAGACCTGCAAGGCGCTGTGCCCGGCCGCCGAAGCCGTTCTCTATACCCATCGCAATCCCGGCGAAGACATGAATTCCGCGGTCTCCACCAGCGGCCAGCCCTATACGGCGCTGCCGACCGCGTTCAAATTCCGCAGCGAGTTCAACCCGTCCTGCTCCTGCAAGGCCGCGGGCCAGACCTGGGCCGACGCGCTCAAATCGGCAGACGACAAAGCATCGGCCGAGCAGCAGGGTGACATCATCGTCACCGAGGAGAGCGCCAAGAAGATGCAGCAGCGGCAGCTCAACAAGGGCACGCCTGCGAATGCCAAGAAGGGCGCGGCGCCGGCGCCGACGACGGCTGGCGCGCCGGCAGCAACGCCGCCGGCGGAAACCGGCACCCCTGCGACCTCGTCCGAGAACAAGCCGATCCGTTCGGTCGGCCCGAGCTTCCTGCCGCAACAGCAGAAGTAGGCGGCCACAAATTCAACTGTCATGCCCGCGAAGGCGGGCATCCAGTACTCCGCGGCGGCAGTTGGGTTTCGACAACATCCGCCGCGGCGTACTGGATCATCCGCCTTCGCGGATGATGACAGCGTCGTACGTGACGACACCGTCCATCCCACGACCTTCGGCCAGCCTTACCCCTCGAACGCGTCGATCGAGGCTTTGCTCCCACGCGACACCAGCGTCTCGTCCGGGGCGGCGAGCTGCTCGCCTTTATCGCGAAAGCGGTTGGTGATGGGATAGCGGCGGTCGCGGCCGAAATTCCTGGCCGTCACCTTGACGCCGGGCGCGGCCTGGCGGCGCTTGTATTCGGCGACATTGAGGAGATGATCGATGCGGGTGACCGTCTCGCGGTCGAAGCCGGCGGCGATGATTGTGTCGAGCGGCTCTTCGCGCTCGATCAGACGCTCCAGGATGGCATCGAGCACGTCGTAAGCGGGCAACGAATCCTGGTCGGTCTGGTTCTCGCGCAGCTCCGCGGTCGGTGGACGCGTGATGATGTCGGGCGGGATCACCTCGCCGGCCGGCCCCAGCGCCCCCTCAGGCTTCCACGAATTGCGCAAGCTTGCGAGCCGAAACACCTGTATCTTGTAGATGTCCTTGATCGGATTGAAGCCGCCGTTCATGTCGCCATACAGCGTGGTGTAGCCGACCGACATTTCCGACTTGTTGCCGGTGGTCACCACCATCAGGCCGGTCTTGTTGGAGATCGCCATCAGCAGCGTGCCACGGGTCCGGGCCTGGAGATTCTCCTCGGTAACATCGGGCGGCAGATTCTTGAAGACGCCGGACAGGATGGTCTCGAACCCGGTCACCGCCTCCGCGATCGGCAGCACCTCGTAGCGGATGCCGAGATGGCCGGCGAGCTCGCCGGCGTCCGCGATCGAGTGTGCCGCGGTGTAGCGATAAGGCAGCATCACGCCGTGCACCTGATCGGCACCGAGTGCATCGACCGCGATCGCCGCGCAGAGGGCAGAGTCGATACCGCCGGAAATGCCGAGTAGCACACCGGGAAAGCCATTCTTGGCGACGTAGTCGCGTAAGCCCAGCACGCAAGCCGCGTAGTCGGCGTGGTCGCCCTCGGGCTGCGCGGCGATCGGACCGGTGCAGCGCCAATCGTCGCCGCTTCTCGTGAAGTGCAGTGTGGTGATGCTCTCCGCGAACGCCGGCAATTGCGCCGCGAGCGAAAGGTCGCCGTTGAGCGCGAAGGAAGCACCGTCGAACACCAGCTCGTCCTGGCCGCAAACCTGGTTGAGATAGACCAGCGGCAGACCGCTCTCGGTGACGCGCGCGACCGCGACCGACAAGCGCACGTCGGCCTTGTCGCGGGCATAAGGCGAGCCGTTCGGCACAAGGATGATCTCCGCGCCGGTCTCGGCCAGCGTCTCGACCACGTTCTCGTAGTTCTCGGACTCCTCCAGCCAGATGTCCTCGCAGATCGGCACACCGATGCGCACGCCGCGCACGGTGACGGGGCCGGCCGCGGGACCGCGCGAAAACAGCCGCTTCTCGTCGAACACGCCGTAGTTCGGCAGATTGCATTTGAAGCGCAAGCCAGCGATACGGCCGCCGTCGAGCAGCGCACAGGCATTGTAGAGCCTGCCCTCCTCGACCCAGGGCGTGCCGATCAGCATCGCCGGCCCGCCATCGGCGGTCTCGCGCGCCAGCGCTTCGATCGCAGCGCGGCAGGCGGCCTGAAACGAAGGCTTCTGCACCAGATCTTCCGGCGGGTAACCGGCGATGAACAATTCCGGAAACAGCACGAGATCGGCGCCGTCGGCGGCTGCCCGCACGCGCGCCGCGCGCGCTTTCGCGGCATTGCCGTCGATGTCGCCCATTGTGGGATTGAGCTGGGCGAGCGTGACCGCGAATGCATTGAGACGTTCGGTCATGGCCACCGCGCTCCGATCAGAGCATGATCCGGAAAAGTGTGAAGCGGTTTTCCGAAAAGATCATGCTCAAAACAACAACCTAAAGCGCGATTAGCGCTTTAGAGGAATCCCAATCGCTCGATGATGGCGATGATCCAGAATGCGCCGGCCATCAGGAGCGCAAGACCGACCGCGGCCGAACCCATGTCCTTGACCCGTCCGATCTGCTTGTCGTGATCCATGGTCAGCCGGTCGGCAAGCTTCTCGATCGCAGTATTGAGCAGCTCGACCACCAGCACGAACGCGACCGCGCAGATCAGCTCGACCGCGCGCATCGCAGTCGCGCCGACCAACCACGCGAGCGGCAGCGACAAGAGGAGCGCAACGATTTCCTCGCGGACCGCCTGCTCCGAGCGGAACGCAAAGGCCAGACCGTTACGGGAATTGATCGTGGCCTTCCAGATCCGCAGCAAGGTCTTAGAGCCCCGCTGCGACCGGGATCGGCCTGACCTTGCCGGCGCGTTCCTGCTTGAGCAGTTCTGCGACCAGGAAAGCCATGTCGATGGATTGCTCGGCGTTGAGCCGGGGATCGCAGACCGTGTGGTAGCGGTCGTTGAGATCCTCGTCGGTGATCGCGCGGGCGCCGCCGAGGCACTCGGTGACGTCCTGGCCGGTCATCTCCAGATGCACGCCGCCGGCATGGGTGCCTTCCGCGGCGTGGATCGCGAAGAACGACTTCACCTCGGAAAGAATGCGGTCGAAGGGCCGCGTCTTGTAGCCTGACGTCGAGGTGATGGTGTTGCCGTGCATGGGATCGCACGACCACACCACCACTTTGCCCTCGCGCTTCACGGCGCGGATCATGTTCGGGAGGTGCTCGCCGATCTTGTCGGAGCCGAACCGCCCGATCAGGGTTAGTCGGCCCGGTTCGTTGTCGGGATTGAGCACGTCGATCAGCTTCAGCAGTTCGTCGGGCTTGAGCGACGGGCCGCATTTGAGCCCGATCGGATTCTTGATGCCGCGGAAATATTCGATATGGCCGTGGTCGAGTTGGCGGGTGCGGTCGCCGATCCAGATCATGTGACCCGAGGTCGCGTACCAGTCGCCGGTAGTGGAATCGACGCGGGTCATGGCCTGCTCGTAGCCGAGCAGCAGGGCCTCGTGGCTGGTGTAGAAATCGGTGGCGCGCAGCTCGGGGTGGGCCTCGAGATCGAGGCCGCAGGCGCGCATGAAGTTGAGCGCATCGGAGATGCGGTCGGCCAATTCCTTGTAGCGGCGGGACTGCGGCGAGTCCTTGAGGAAGCCGAGCATCCACTGATGCACGCTGCCGAGATTGGCGTAGCCGCCGGTCGCGAACGCGCGCAACAGGTTCAGCGTCGCGGCCGACTGGCGATAGGCCATCAGCTGGCGCTGCGGATCAGGGATGCGCGCTTGCTTGGTGAAGGCGATGTCGTTGACGATGTCGCCGCGATAGCTCGGCAGCTCGACACCGTCGATCTTCTCCATCGGCGAGGAGCGCGGTTTTGCGAACTGGCCGGCGACGCGCCCGACCTTCACCACCGGGACGGCGCCGGCATAGGTCAGCACCACCGCCATCTGGAGCAGCACACGAAAGAAGTCGCGGATGTTGTTGGCACCGTGCTCGGCAAAGCTCTCGGCGCAGTCGCCGCCCTGCAGCAGGAAGGCCTCACCGGCCGCGACCCGCGCTAAGGCCTTCTTCAGATTGCGCGCCTCGCCCGCGAATACCAGCGGCGGAAAGGTCGCAAGCTGCGCCTCGACGTCGGCCAGGGCCTTGGCGTCGGGATAATCGGGCACCTGTAGCACCGGCTTGCTGCGCCAGGATTCGGGCGTCCACCGCTCGGACATCGCAATCTCTCCGTGAAGCAAAAAGCACAACCTGATCTGTGGGTTGCGAGGGTCGCCTTATACACAGGCTGGCCACCGGCCGCCAGTTGTAAATCCAATTGGCACTGCAAAGCCTTGCGGGGAAAGCCAAATTCGCATTTGCTGGGAAACGGCGAGGAAACCGGCAGGATACCTTCTGCCCATGGGCGTGGCACTGGACGACGTTTTCATCGACGAGATCAGCTTCCCGGCGACCGACGGGTATGCGCTGGCCGGCACGCTATTTCTGCCGCGCGGCACCAAACGCCATGCCGTGCTGGTGAATTCGGCGACTGCCGTCCCGCGAAAAATCTATCGCGGCTTTGCCTCCTATCTCGCCCATCGCGGCTGCGCGGTCCTGACCTACGACTATCGCGGCATCGGCGACTCCCGGCTGCCGGCGATGGTCGGCTACAACCAGCCGAAATCGCTGGTCGGCTTCAAGGCCTCGATGTCGGACTGGGCCGCGCTCGACGTCACCGCCGCAGTGCACTGGATGCGGGAGCGCTACAACACCCTGCCCTTAGCCTATGTCGGTCACTCCTTTGGCGGCCAGGCGCTCGGGCTGATCGCCAACAACGCGGACATCTCGCGCGCCGCGTTCGTGGCCTCGCAGGCGGCGACCTGGCGGCTGATGACATCGCCGGAAAAATACCGCGTCTTCGCTTTCATGAATCTTGTCGGTGTGCCGCTCGTCCACGCGCTCGGTTACGCGCCGGGCTGGGCCGGCATCGGTGAGGATTTACCCAAGGGCGTCTTCCTGCAATGGGCCGAGTGGGTTTCGAGCCCCCGTTATCTCTTCGATTCAAAGCTGCCGGCGCTGGAGAATTTCGCCAGATTCAAGGGCGAGCTGCGCACACTCTGCTTCTCCGACGATCCCTGGGCAACGCAGCCCGCGGTCGAGTTGCTTGCGAGCGGATTCACCGCGATCAAGCCGGAGGTGGTCAACGTGAAGCCGTCCGACGTGGGCGCCAAGGCGATCGGCCATTTCGGCTTCTTCCGCCCTGACCATCGCGACACGCTGTGGCGTGGCGTCGCGGAATGGATCCAGGGGGAATGAGAATACAGCATGAAAGGCGTGGACCGACACATGCTCCTTCCCTGAGTGAAGCAGACCTGAGCACGATGATCCGGCATTTCGTCTTGTGACCCCGGACGAACGTCGGTGCTAGCCGAAAGCAGCTCTGCGTGCTTTGATGCGCAGGGCCAAATATCTTATTTTAAAGGCCATTTTGTTAGGGGCCATTTTGACCGGCGAGCGCGTGGAACGACGACTTGTAGCGGTATTGGCTGCCGATGTCGCCGGTTACAGCCGTCTCATGGGCGCTGACGAGGAAGGCACGCTGGCCCGGCTGAAGGCGGCTCGAAGGATCGTTGTCGACCCCACGATCGCTGCGCATCGCGGCCGCATCGTCAAGACCACCGGCGACGGCATGCTGGTCGAGTTTGCGAGTGCGGTGGACGCCGCGCGCAGTGCGGTCGAAGTCCAGCGCAGAATGGCGGCGCAGAACGCCGACGTCTCCGCGGCAATGAGGATCGATTTCCGGATCGGCATCCACATCGGCGACATCATCATCGATGACAACGACATCTTCGGTGATGGCGTCAACATTGCCGCGCGCCTTGAAGGAATAGCCGACCCCGGCGGCATCTGTATCTCCGACGATGCTCGTCGGCAGATTCGGGGCAAGATAGACGTCGTCTATAACGATATGGGTCTGCAAGCACTCAAGAATATCGCCGAACCGATGCATGCATGGCGCCTCCTTGTCGATGCGAATTCCTCTGCAGCATCAACGCCAGCACAAGCGCCCGAAATTGCGCAACCGCTGGCGCTTCCGGACAAGCCGTCCATCGCGGTGCTGCCGTTCCAGAACATGAGTCCCGATCCGGACCAGGAGTTCTTCGCGGACGGAATCGCGGAGGACGTCATCACGGCATTGTCGCGATATTCCTCACTGTTCGTCATCGCCCGCAATTCGTCATTTTCCTTCAAGGGACGCGCGGTAGACGTAAAACAAGTCGGCCGCGAACTGGGCGTTCGCTATGTGCTTGAGGGCGGCCTGCGAAAATCCGGCAACCGCGTCCGAGTCACCGCACAGCTTGTCGAAGCAGAGACAGGCAATCATGTCTGGGCGGAACGCTACGACCGCGATATAGCCGACATCTTCTCCGTACAGGATGACATCGCGCAGTCCACGACCATCGCCATTGCGCCGGTCATTGCCGGCGCCGAGCAACAGCGGGCAATGCGCAAGCCACCCGCAAGTCTTGATGCCTGGGGTGCCTACCAGCGTGGGATGTGGCATCTCGGCAAGGCGAGTACCGAGGATGATGCGCTTGCCGGAGAATTCTTTCAGCGGGCCATCGATCTCGATCCGATGTTCGCGCCCGGATATATCGGGCTCTCCACCGTGCTCAGTCGGTCGAAAGGAACACAAGTCGAAGAAGAAGAATTGGCGCGACGCGCGGTCGCTCTGGATCGCGGCAACGCAGACGCCCATTCACGCCTGGCGCTGGCGCTCAACGCTCGGGGCGATCACGGCGGAGCACGTGCGCAGGCCGAGCGTGCGCTGGCACTCTGCCCGAATCTCGCACCGGCTCACGGAGCGCTGGGCGTCATTCTCGCGTATTCTGGCTGTCCCAAAGAGGGCCTCGTCGCCCTCGAGACGTGCATTCGGCTGGACCCTCGTGACCCATCGCTGGTGAATCGCTTGAACCAGGTCGCGTTGGCTCACTATTTTTGCCGGGACTACACGGCCACAGTCGAGGCGGCGGAGCGCGCGATCCGAACATTTCCCGATTTTCCCTCCCCCTACCGCTGGCTTGCCGCAGCTCTCGGCCAACTCGGTCGAACCGCTGAAGCCGACGATGCGCTGCAGAAAGCAATCGCAATTTCATCAGCATCCTTCGAGTTTCAGGTCCGTCAACGGCCACCGTGGTTTCGGCCAGAAGATCACGCCCTCATGTTGGACGGCCTTCGTAAAGCCGGTTGGGAGGATTGAAGAGGCAGTTGACCGATTTCCATTCACGGCCCGTCGTGTCGGTGATGTAGCGCGGGGTCCGACGCAAGCGGCAAGCCGCCGGCCTGGGCGCGAACCGCCGCGGTTGCAGTCGGAACGACGAGTATGCGTCCTAGCGAATGATTGTCGTCAGCGACGAATAGCGCTTGTTCGGCTTGGCTTCGCCGGGCGCGAATTGCGCAAAGGCGTCGCTGACGCGGACGGCCGGCGGCGTATCGCCGGCGAAACGAAACTCCTTTGGCCGCGGCGCGTAGAAGCTGGCGCTGTAATAAGCATCGTCGAAGCGCGCCTCGCCGATCCCGAACATTGCGTCGCACGCGAACAGAAGTGCGTAGACTCCCGCGACCGCGACGACGACCTCCCTGAGAACTGACATGCTGATGCCCAACCCTGTTGCAGACAGGATGCACGCCGGTTCCAAAGCCGGGGTTTAAGGCCGCACAGTTCTTGTCCGCAGGGTTTGCCGCCGCTGAGCGGAATGCAGACAATTTTACCGATCTCGAAAAAAGAGCCCGCCGGATCGGGTGATCAGGCGGGCTCCAGGCTTGGCCGCTCGGGAGGTATCAAACGGCCAGATTCATCCAGACAGCCTTGGGCTCCGTGAAATTGTCGAGCGCCGCGGTGCCGTGCTCGCGGCCGAGGCCGGAGTCGCGCTCGCCGCCCCAGGGCAGGCGCACGTCGGTGTAGCCATAGGTGTTCATCCAGACCGTGCCCGCGCGCGCCCGCTTGGCGAAGCGCTGCAGCTTGCCGATGTCGCGGCTCCAGACGCCGGCGGCGAGGCTGTAAGCCGTGCCGTTGGCAATCCGCAAAGCGTCGGCCTCGTCCTTGAACTTGATGACGCTGACGACGGGGCCAAAGATCTCTTCCTGCGAGATCCGCATCTCATGCGCGACATTCGCGAACACCGCGGGGCTGATGAAGTAGCCGCGATCGCCTACCTTCTCGCCACCGGTGACGAGGGTCGCGCCCTCCTTCCGGCCGATATCAACATAATCGAGGACCGATTTCATCTGCTTCTCGGATATGACGGGGCCGAGCGTCGTCTTGCGGTCGAGCGGGTCGCCGATCCTGAGCGACTTTGCGCGCGCTGCCAGTCGCTCGACGACTTCGTCATAGGCCTTCTCCTGCACCAGCACGCGGGAGCCGGCCGAGCAGACCTGGCCGGCATTGAAGAAGATGCCGGAAGCCGCAGCTTTCGATGCGGCTTCGAGATCGGCATCGTCGAAAATAACGTTGGCCGACTTGCCGCCCAGCTCGAGCGAGACGCGCTTGAAGTTGCTTGCGGCGCCCTTCATGATTCCCCGCCCGACACCGGGAGAGCCGGTGAAGGTGACCTTGTCGACGTCGGGGTGATTGACCAGCGCGTCGCCGACGACGCGGCCGGGGCCAGTGACGACGTTGAAGACGCCCGCCGGCAGGCCGGCTTCAAGCGCGAGCTCGGCGATGCGTAGCGCCGACAACGAGGTCAGCTCGGCCGGCTTCATCACGATGGTGCAGCCGCAGGCCAGCGCCGGCGCAAGCTTCCACATCCCGATCATCAGCGGGAAATTCCAGGGCACGATCGCCGCGACCACGCCGACCGGCTCGCGCACGGTGTAGGTCAGGGCATCATCGCGCACGGGCACGACGTCGCCGCTGATCTTGTCGGCCCAACCGGCGTAGTAGATCAGCGTGTCGACGGCGGCCGGAAAATCCTGCCGCGATGTCGCGGAGATCGGCTTGCCGGCGTCGATCGATTCGAGTTCGATGATCTCCTCGGCGTGGGCCTTGAGCAGGTCAGCCCAGCGCAGCAGGATCTGGCCGCGTTCGGACGCCCGCATCGTGCGCCAGGAGCCTTCGAAAGCCCGGCGCGCGGCGGCGACCGCATGCTCGACATCGGCCTCGTTGCCTTCGGCGACGACGGCGATGACCTGCCCGGTGGCCGGATTGAGCGACTTGAAGGTGCGACCGGAGCTTGCGGGGACGCGGCGGCCGTCGATCAGCAGATGCTGTGGCCGGGACATGAACTCGGTGGCCGGCGAATGTGCAAAGTCATATGCAACAGACATCATATTTCCTCCAGTTCTGGTATGCCAGACTAGATGTCTGTCGAGCGGAGTAAATATGATATGGTTTGCAAATGGACGCTCCTGATATGAAGTCCAGTTCATAAAGACGACCAATGCTTCAGATCGAGATCGAGGCCGTATGGCGGTTTCGCCGCGAGGGCAATCCGCGCACAGCCATCATCATGCTCGGCGTCCTCAACGAAATCCGGAGGACCGGGAAGATCACCAGCGCGGCCAAGGACGCGCACCTCTCCTATCGCCATGTCTGGAATCTGATCGAGCAATGGTCGGAGTTCTTCGGCACGCCGCTGGTCGAGACCCAGCGCGGCAAGGGCTCAAAGCTCACACCGTTCGGCGAGCGGCTGGTGTGGGCGGGCGAGCGCATGCAGGCCCGGCTCGGACCTCAGCTTGAAAACCTCGCGCAGGAATTGGCGAGCGAGATCAAGCCGTTCCTCGAGCAGCGCCCGTCGGTGATCCGCGTGCATGCCAGCCACGGCTTTGCGGTGGCAAAACTGCGCGAATTCCTCGACCGCGAGCCGGGCATCGGCGTCGATCTGCGCTATGTCAGCAACCAGCATTCGCTGGTCTCGCTGGCGCAGGGCGCCTGCGATCTCTCGGGCCTGCATCTGCCGCACGGCGCGCTGCGCGCCCAGGGCATCAAGGCTGCGCGCGAATGGCTCGATCCACGCGAGGATCGCATCGTCAGCTTCGTCACACGCGAAATGGGATTGATGGTCGCGCGCGGCAATCCGCTGCGCATCGCTTCGCTCGACGATCTCACCGGACCAAAAGTCCGCTTCGTCAATCGCGACCACGATTCCGGCACGCGGCTCCTGTTCGACCAACTGCTCGCGGCAAGCGGAATTGACGAGAGCCGTATCAACGGCGCGCAGCAGATCGAGTTCACCCACGCCGCGGTCGCGGCCTATGTCGCGAGCGGCATGGCCGATGCGAGTTTCGGCGTCGAGGCCGCCGCCCGGCATTTCGGCCTCGATTTCATCCGGCTCCTGACCGAGGATTATTTCTTCGTCTGCAAGCGCGCGTTCCTGGACACCGGGCCGATGCAGCGCATCCTGGAGATCATCCGCAGCGCCAATTTTCGCGCGGCTGTCGCTACGCTACCCGGCTATGTGCCGTCGGACACGGGCACCGTCACCGGTGTGAAGGCGTTTCTGGAGATGCACGCCGTGCGATAATGCCGAAGGATGCCGTCGCCTTATCCGCGCCGGTCAGATCGCCGGCTCGTCCTTCAGCGCCGACAGGACCCGCTCGCCCTGCGCGGTCAGCCGGTACGTCACCAGCGGACGGCTCGACGGTGGTTTGCGCGCGAGCTCGACGATGTAGCCGCGCACCATCAGGGCTTCGAAGCTGCCGTAATAGCCGAACATGCTGATCTGGTTCTGCCTGAGCAGCTTGAACTCGCGCAAGAGACGGATCTCGTTGCCCGACAGCAGCGACCGGCGCACGCGCTGAACGAACCGCGCGCGCTGCTCGAACCAGTTTTGGTCCGGCAGTTCGTGCAAGGCCGGTGCCGGGGCCCGTTCGCAGGGACGCGCGTCCTGCGCAATCTCGACCGTCACCTGCGGCAGGCACGGCATGCTGCTGCTGACAACCGCGTCCTTCGCGACGTCGAGCAACGCGAGCGGCCAGCGCCGCTTGTTGTCCACCATGACCGGCGGTGGCATGACGCTGTCGCGCACCAGCTGCTCGAAGCGTCCGGCGGTGACGCCGACATAGGCCGCCGCGCGACGGCGATCGACCAGACGCGTATCCGGCGCGACCTCGCAAACAATGTTCTCGTCCACCCCGGATCCCCTGGCGCCTCGTTGCGCATGGCATGACGGTCCGGCGGGACCGGCCAAGCCGGGCGCGAACCTAGGTGGGAGGAGCGTGCTCGAAAAGCACAGAATTTCGTACATATTGATGCCGTTTCGGCAACAGCTATAGTGGGCCGGGGATCCCATGCGCTTTCACTCACCGGCCATCCAGTACTTCCACGCCGTCCGCCGCACCGGTTCGATTCGGGCCGCGGCGCGCCTGCTGAACGTTGCCTCGTCGGCCGTAAGCCGCCAGATTCTCAAGCTCGAACAGGAGGTTGGGTCACCGTTGTTCGAGCGCAATGCGCGCGGCCTGACGCTGACGACGGTCGGCGAGATGTTGGCCCGGCACGTCATGAACGTGCTCCAGGACCTCGACCGCTTCCGCTCGGACGTCGCGTCCCTGTCGGGGACCTGGCACGGCACCGTCAGCATTGCCTGCATCGAGTCGCTCACGGAATCGGTGCTGCCGGACCTGATCGCCTCACATCGCGGCCGCGCCCGGCGCGTCAGCTTCACCACCGAGGTGAAGGGATCGACGGATGTGCTGGAGGCCCTGAGCCGCGGCGAGGCCGACATCGGCATCGCCATGGCGCTGCGCCATCCGCCGGACCTGCGCCAGGTCGCCTTGAAACGGTTTCGCCTCGGCGCCGTCGTCGCGCGCGAGCATCCACTGGCGCGCCGCAAGACGGTCACCCTAACCCAATGTCTCGCCTTTCCCGTCATCCACGCGCTGCCGGAGCTGTCGATCTATCATCTGCTCCAGCCGCTGATCGCGCAGCTGTCCGAGACGCCGGAGCCTGCCATCCAGGCCAACTCGATCGACCTGATGCGCGAGCTCGCCGCGCGCGGCCTCGGCGTCGCCTTCCAGACCCAGCTCGGCATCGACAGGCTGTCGCGCGACAGCCGGCTCGTCTTCCTGCCACTCGACAATGCCGGCAGTCCGGTGTGGTCAGATCTCGGCATCTACGTTCGCGCCGAGCGCACCCTGCCCGCCCACACGGAATCCTTCCTCCAGGAGCTGGTGCGCGAGCTGGGCGAGCGCGAGCGGCGGGAAAACGCGGCCTATCCGCAGGTTGCGTGATGAAGCGTCGCAGTAGTTTCCCGGGATAGGGCCGACGGTCGACCATCTGATACCGTTTGTATTTTGCGGCTCATCCCTCGCGCCAGGATCCCGAAATGCCGCTAGCTCGGCTGAAGCCTTCGCGAATCCTCGGCATCGAGCGCTTCTCGGATTTCGCCGAGTTTCGCGCCAACGAGGTGCTCGGCCTCGGCATCAGCACGCCGCTCCGCCCGCGCGAATTCTCGCTGTCTCGCGCCATCCTGCCGCTCCAGGATGGGTTGTTCGTGCTCCAGCGCTCCTTTGCACGGCGATTTGAGGCCGAGATCGGCACGGACAATGGTGTCGGCCTCGTCGTCCCCCTCACGTTTCACTCCACCTCCAACGGCCGCGAGGTCGACAATTCAACGATTGCGATCATGCGCGGCAAAACCCCCGTCGACGCGATCGAGCATCATCCCAACACTTACCTGATGCTGCGCTTCAACTCGGACATGCGCCATCGCGGCTGGACGGATTTCGACACCGGCCTCGCATATGTTCGCGCGCAGGACCATCCGATGGCGCGCCTACGTGCCGCTATCCTGGAGATGTTCTCACTCGCCTCGGCGTGCAACGATCCCCGGCAATTCGAGGCGCTCAACCGCCCCATCCAGGAGACGCTGCTCGCCTGCCTCGACGACACCCTGGCGCCGGCCGGCGGGCTGACTGCGCGACGCGCATCGTTCGCCAAGCACTGCAAGCTGATCGCGCGCCTCGACGAAATGGTCATGTGGTCCGGCAGCAAGGCACTCTACAGTGACGACCTCGCCTCTGCGCTCGGCGTATCGGTGCGTACGCTGCAGACCGCCGCACATGCGGTGCACGGCGTGAGCCTGCACCACTATCTGCGCCTCAAGCGGCTGTGGTCCGCCCGCATCCAGCTCATGGTCGGAGGCGGCGGCATGAGCGTCAAGGCCGCAGCGCTCGGCAACGGCTTCTGGCATCTTGGTGAGTTCTCGCGCGGCTACAGATTGGCGTTCGGCGAGGCACCCTCCGAGACGCTGGCGCGGAGCCGACGTCCCTGAGCGCAGCCTTCGGGCTTTGAGCGGCCGTCGGTCACGCTCAGCCTTGGCCGGCTCCCTTGCGCTGGCCGCCCTCGCTGAGGCGGTCGACCCAGGCGATGCCGATCGCGGAGATGATGAAGGTCAGATGGATCAGCACCTGCCACATCACGCCGCTCTCGGTGAAATTGCTCCGCGTCGTGCCGAGATTGCCCGCCTCGATGAAAGTCCTGAGCAGCGAGATCGAGGAGATGCCGATGATTGCCATCGCAAGCTTGATCTTGAGCACGCTGGCATTGACGTGGCTGAGCCATTCCGGCTCGTCCGGATGACCGCTGAGGTTCAGGCGCGAGACGAAGGTCTCGTAACCGCCGACGATCACCATCACCAGCAGGTTCGAGATCATCACGACGTCGATCAGCCCGAGCACGACCAGCATGATCTGCTGCTCGCTGGCGTCGAACGAGTGCACGACCAGGTGCCAGAGCTCCTTCAGGAACAGCAGCACATAGACGGCCTGCGCGACGATCAGCCCGACATAGAGCGGGACCTGCAGCCAACGCGAGCCAAAGATGAGTTGGGCAAACGGGCCGATTTGCGGCGCCGACACGGTATCCACCGAAGGTGCTTTGGATTCGGACGTCATTGATCACTCCGGATGATGGACAGGCGCGCTGCCTCAGAGACTCGCGATCACAGGCGCGAGCTCGAGCGATCCGCGATAGATCATCTCGAAGGCGACGTAAACGATGATAGCGAGGCCGACATAACCGATCCAGCGCTGCTTCTGGAGTACGCGGCCGAGCAAATCGGCGGCGACGCCCATCAGCGCGACCGACAACAGCAGGCCGAAGGCGAGGATGTAGGGATGCTCACGGGCAGCACCCGCAACCGCGAGCACGTTATCGAGCGACATCGAGACGTCGGCGGCAACGATCTGCACGGCCGCCTGCCTGAAGGTCTTTCGGGAGGCAGGAGCAGCGCCGCTGCCACCATGGCTGAACGCGAGCTCGTTCGCATGCGCGGACTGCTCGCGCAGCTCCCGCCACATCTTCCAGCACACCCAGAGCAGCAGCACGCCGCCGGCGAGCAACAGCCCGATCACTTGCAGAAGCTGGGTCGCGACGCCGGCAAAGACGATGCGCAGGGCGGTCGCGGCGATGATGCCGACGACGATGGCGCGCCGGCGCTGCTCGGCCGGCAGGCCGGCTGCGGCAAGGCCGATGACGACGGCGTTGTCGCCGGCGAGCACGAGGTCGATCAAGACGACCTGAAGCAGCGCGGTCAACGCTTCGGTGGTGATGAATTCAGTCATGATTGGTCATTTTTCGGTGCGGCAGGATCGAGCCATTGCGGCTTCTTCCGCTCGACCCAATCCAAAACCTTGCTGCGCGAGGATCGCAGCGCGGGCACGTCTTCCGCGAGCAAAGCGAGGCCGAGCGGCAGCATCCAGACGCCGAGCACCGGCAGGAACGAGAGCACGCCGCCGACAATCAGCAGCGCGCCCGAAGGGATTCTCACCCAGCGGCTGGACGGCTTGAGCAGATAGGTGACGGTGTCGCCCATGCGCGGCGGCAGGCGATGGACAAGCTTGTCGAGGCGCGGGTCGCCGCCAGCCATCTGGCCGGTAGCGCCCGCAGTCCCTGTCTTATCCTCGTCCGAAACTGCGCTCATGCTTACTCCTCGGCGGCGATGCGCTGTTCGGCGCGCACTGCACGGGGCGCCACCTGCTTTGCACGAGGCAGCACCAGCGTCAGCAGGCGCAACAGCTTGATCGCCTGCACTTCGTGGGGATGCACGTCCTCGTCCGCGGCCGCGACGCGCTCCGACAGCTCCATCAAATGAGCCGACAGCGGCAGGTCCGAAACCGGACGCAAGTTCTCGATCACCACATTGGCGAAATCCGGTTCCTCGAGCCGTTCGGCAAGCTCGTCGAACATGGCGTAGAGCCGGTCCTCGGATATGTGCGGTGCCAGCTTGCGATCCCGGATGAAACGGACGACCTCGTCGCGTTCGACCGGCGAAACTTGGCGGTCGGCAACCGCAACCAGCGCGCCGACGATCACCAGCGCCACCGCAGCCTGCTCGTTCAGGCTGGACGGCTCCGTGATCTCGATTTCGATCGGATTTGAATGCTTGGCGTCAGACATCGTTGCTCCCGTATCTTGCGAAATATCCGCACGGAGCTGCGATGGGGACGATTGAGTCGGAGAGGCTCTCAAGAAGGCCCGACGATCGGCCGATCCATCGCATTCGCGCGGGACAGGTCATCCGACATCACGAGGTTTTGCCGACAGCGTCGGCGTCCTCGCCAGAGGGGCCCGGATTCTTGTTCCTTCCACACATAAAGATGGGCCTGTCGGAATCAAGGCGACGCGGCTGCGACCAGCCGCCGCATCGGGTTCCGTGTTGCGACCGAGCCCGTGTTACCCCATCCGCTCGACAAGATGCGCCCGCGAGGGTGACGGCTCGAACCTGTCGCCGAAATACTGCGTCTCGTGCGCCACGAGGCCGTCGCGGAATTCCATGATGCTCACGACGTAAGACGGCACCCCGTCATAGGTCAGCACGAATTCGCTCACCCAGAGATCGTTGCCGCCGACGATGCGCCGAACCGTGAAGCGCTTCTTGTTCGGTTGTACGAACCGGCTCTGCTGGATGTTGCTGCGACCGCGAATCCGCTCGCCGGATTGCGGATAGTCGAGCACCGCGTCCTCGCGGTAGATGTCGTGCTCGGCCTCGAAATCGTTCGCGTCCGAAGCGTCCCAATGGCGCTGGAGCGCGGCCAGCTTACCCTGATCATCCATCGTGATCTCCCGTTTGACTGTGTTCTCGTTATGCCATCTGAGATTGGCCTCAAGGCCGCCGGTGGCAAGGCTTGCTCGCAACGTCTAACAACGACTAACGAGCCAAAAACCCCATCCGAATGCAAGGATGACGGCAGAACCGCGCAGTCAGATCGGGAACACGCAATGGCAAATCTGCTTTCGGTCAATGTCGGCCTGCCGCGCGACGTCGCCTGGCAGGGTCGGACCGTCCACACCGGCATCTGGAAGGCGCAGGTCGCAGGCCCGCGCAGGGTGCGCCGGCTCAACATCGATGGCGACGGCCAGGGCGATACGGCCGGTCATGGCGGCGAACATCGTGCCGTATTCGTCTATCAGGAGGAATCCTATCGGTACTGGCAGGAGCATCTGGGTCGATCGAACCTCGTTCATGGCCAGTTCGGCGAGAACTTTACGGTCGAGGGCCTCGCCGACACCAACATGTGCATCGGAGACCGCTACAGGATCGGCTCCGCGGTGTTCGAAGTGACCCAGCCGCGCGTCACCTGCTACCGGCTCGGCATTCGCATGGACGAGCCGGACATGGCTGCGCTGCTGGTCAGACACGGGAGGCCCGGGTTCTATTTTCGTGTGATCGAGGAAGGCGACGTCGAGGCCGGTGACGAGATCAATCAGGTCGCCGCCGGGCCCGAGCGCATGAGCGTGTCCGAGATCAATGCGCTGCTTTACCTGCCGCCGCACCCGCACGAACGCCTGGAGCGCGCGCTGCGGATTCCTGCGCTGAGCCGCGGCTGGCACCGTTCCTTCGAGGCGCTGCTCGAGCAGCAGAAGGACAACAAGGCCGCGGGAAACGCCGGGCTTGGGCCGGCGGCGAGCGCTCCTCCGGCCTGGCGCGGATTCCGTTCCTTTCGCGTGGCGCGCAAGATCGCCGAAAGCGACAACGTGACGTCGCTGATCCTCGAACCCGTCGACGGACATCCCGTGGCGGCCGCCCTGCCCGGTCAGTTCGTCGTCATCAGGCTCGAGCCTTCCCGTGCGCAGCCGATGACGCGCAGCTTTTCGCTGTCGAGCGGCTCCGATGCCGCGTCCTATCGCATCAGCATCAAGCGCGAAGTTCACGGCGCCGCCAGCCGTTACATCGCCGACGAGCTGGTGGACGGCGCTGCCGTGCAGCTCGGTGCGCCACGCGGCAGTTTCACGCTACGACCGGGCACCGGGCCCGTCGTCCTGCTGAGCGCCGGTATCGGCGTCACCCCGGTGCTCGCGATGCTCCACGCCCTCGCCGCTGAAGCGACGACGCGGGACGTGTGGTGGCTGCACGGCACCCGCAACGGCCGCGAACATGCGTTCGCCGCCGAGACGCGCGAATTGCTAGGTGGGCTCTCTCGTCACCATAGCCACGTCTGCTACAGCGCGCCTGACCCGGGCGATCGTCTCAATGTCGCGTTCGATACAGCCGGACATCTCGACGCACGCCTGCTCCAGAGCCTGAGCGTGCCGCGTGACGGCGATTTCTATCTGTGCGGACCGACAGCTTTCATGAGCGATCTGAAAGCTGGCCTCACCACGTTGGGCATCGCACCGGATCGCATCCACACCGAATTGTTCGGCGCCGGACCATCCTTGACGCCCGGCATAGCATCCTCTCCGCAGAAGCGAGCGCACCCGCCGGTCGGCGCTCCTGGCCCCGGCCCGATGGTTTCGTTCGCCCGCAGCGGCCTCAATGTCCGCTGGGGACCGGCCTATGCCAGCCTGCTGGAATTGGCCGAAGCCTGCGACGTTCCCGTGCGCTGGTCGTGCCGGACCGGCGTGTGCCACAATTGCGAGAGCGGATTGATCGCAGGGACGGTCGACTATGCGCCGGATCCGCTCGATCCGCCGGCGGACGGCAATGTCCTGATCTGCTGCGCACGGCCCCGAAACGACGTCGTGATTGATCTGTAAAACTGGGAGAGCGTAATGCGACCTGACATCATGCCGGGAGTAACCTTCCCGGATTACGAGCTCAGCGACCACACCGGCAAGCACCGAAAGCTCTCCGAACTGCAGGCGGGCGCTCCCATGGTGCTCGTGCTCGGCCGCGGCGGATACTGTCCGAAGGATCGCCGCCAGGCCGAAGGCTTGCTCCAGCTCCATCGCGAGATGGAGGTGGGCTATTGCCGGATGGTCACGATCACGACCGACAACATCACCCAGACCAGCGAATATCGCAGCGGCGTCGGAGCGCACTGGCCCTTCCTCTCGGATTCGCGGCGCCTCGTTCAGAAGGATCTCGACATCGCCGAATACACCGACCCCGTCCACAATCCGATGATTCCGCACGTGATCGTGCTCGAGCCCGGCCTCGTCATTCACAAGATCTACAACGGCTATTGGTTCTTCGGCCGTCCAACCGTCGAAGAGCTCCGCCAGGACCTCAGGGCAGTCGGCATGAAGTGCCGGCCGGATTGGGACATCACGACGCCCGGCCTTAGGGCACTGTGGGACCAGGGCCGCAAGGAGCATTTTCATCCCTACGGCAAGGCTTACGTCGAAACTCTCGGCGAACGGGATTAGAACCACATTCCGACATCGTCCGCTCGGGCGAATGCCGGCTTGGAATGTGGATGACCCAGATGAAGACCAATCCCGCGCCCCGTGCCGACCGCGTGGGCGCGCGCCAGATCTACGAGGCCTTGAGAGATCAGATCCTGGCGCGGGTGTACGGGATCGACGGTTTGCTGCCGTCCTCCCGCGCGCTGGCCGGCGAGATGGGCGTGGCACGCTCGACCGTGACGATCGCCTACGAACAGCTCGCCGCCGAAGGCTTCATCGAGACACGCCATGGCGCGCGGCCGCGTGTGGCTCGCGCCGTCGTCGAGCGAGGACACGCGCGCGTAGTGTCGCGACCGTCGGCGCGGAAGGTGCGGCTGTCGGCTTTCGGGGACCGGTTGCTTCAAGACCCGCCGCGCTGGACCGAACCGCCGCGCGGGCTCGTCGCCAACTTCCGCTATGGCGAGCTCGCGCCGTCGGATTTCCCGGTAGTGGCATGGAAGAAGGCCGTGACTGCTGCGATGGCACGCAAGCCCGAGCGGCTGGCCTATGATGACCCCTGCGGCGCGCTGCGGCTGCGGACCGCGCTCCAAGGCTATCTGTGGCGGTCGCGCAGCGTCCGCTGCGAGGTCGATCAGATCGTCGTCGTCAACGGCTCGCAGCAAGGCCTCGACATCTGCGCGCGCCTGCTGCTCGATGCCGGCGACCGCTTCGTGATGGAGGATCCCGGCTACCAGATGGCGCGGCATACTTTTGCGGCGACGGGCGCCAAGACGATCCCGATTCCCGTCGACGCGGATGGATTGGAGACCACGCGGCTCGAGGGCGTCGAAGCCCGCCTCGCCTATGTCACGCCGTCGCATCAATATCCGCTCGGCGGCGTCATGCCGATCGGACGCCGGCACCAATTGCTCGCCTGGGCCAGGGCAAACGACGCCTACGTGATCGAGGACGATTACGACAGCGAGTATCGCTACGACACCAAGCCGATCCCGCCGCTGCATGCGCTGGAAGGCGGCGGCAACGTGATCTATCTCGGCACCGTCTCCAAGACGCTGTCGCCGACCTTGCGGATTGGATATCTGGTGGTGCCCAGCGCCCTGCGATCCCTGTTCGCCGCCGCCAAGCAGATCATGGACCGGCACACGCCGCTGATCGAACAGGACGCACTCGCGTCGATGCTGGAAAGCGGCGCCTATGACGGCCACATCAGACGCGTGCGCCGGCGCAACGCCGAACGCCAGCGCACGCTGCTCGACGCGCTTCGCCGCCGGTTCGGGGATCGCGTCCGGATCGAGGGCACGGCCGCCGGCCTGCACATCGTGGCGTGGTTCGACAACCTGCCACAGAAGCGAGAGGACGCGTTGATCAAGGCGGCCCATGCAAAGGGCGTCGGCATCTATCCCGTCTCGGCACTGTTCGTCGGACCTCGCCGACCGCGGAAGACAGTCGGCCTCGTCATGGGCTATTCGGCACTGGAGGTGTCACAGATCGAGCGCGGCTGCAGGCTTCTCGCACAGGCCGTCGCCGAACTGGACTGATTAAATAGGCGATAACTGGCAGTTTATTATAGGCCAGATTCCGGCTATCTCCAGACCAACACCGGAGATAGACCATGTACATCCCTCCCGCCTTCAAGGACGATATCGAGAGCATCCGGGCGACCATTCGCGGCGCCCGCCTCGCCAGTCTGGTCACGGCCACCACCGAAGGCCCGGTCGCCACACCGCTGCCGCTCTTTCTCGATGAGAGCGAAGGCGAGCATGGCGTGCTGTACGGACATGTGGCGAAAGCCAATCCGCAATGGAAACTGCCGCCGATCGGAGATGCGCTGGCGATCTTCAGCGGTCCCGACGCCTATGTGACGCCGTCCTGGTACGCGACCAAGCAGGAGACCGAAAAGGTCGTGCCGACCTGGAACTACGTCGCGGTGCATGCCTACGGCCCGGTCGAATTCTTCCAGGAGCCCGAGCGCCTGCTCGACGCCGTGACGCGGCTCACGAACAGGCACGAAGGATCGCGTGCCAAGCCTTGGGCCGTGACGGATGCCCCTGCGGATTTCATCGCCGCGCAGCTGCGCGGAATCGTCGGCGTGCGCATTCCCGTCGTGCGGTTCGAAGGCAAGCGCAAGATGAGCCAGAACCGTCCCGAGGCCGACCGGGTCGGCGTCGCGCAAGGTCTCGCATTGAGCGAGAGCGCAGGTGATCGCGAGGTTGCTCCATTGATTCCGGTGCCGGTGTAGTGACCACTTGGTTCCCGACACTCGCTGTCGGGAACCATCCTCCTGTCAGGTTCGTTGATACATTTCAGCAAGCATCTCCTGACAGGATTCCCATGTGTCGCTGGATCGCATACCGTGGCGAGACCACGTCCTTCGAGCCCTACGTCACCGAGCCCGAGCATTCGCTGATCGCGCAAAGCATCCGCTCGCTCCAGTCGACGGCCGGCTCGAATGGCGACGGCTTCGGTCTCGGCTGGTACGGCGAGCATCCGGAGCCTGGTCTTTATCGTGAAACACGCCCGGCCTGGTCGGACGAAAATCTCCGCTATCTCTGCCGGCATCTGCGCTCGCATCTGTTCTTCGCCCATGTGCGCGCCGCCACCGGCACGGCGGTGACACGGCAGAACTGTCATCCCTTTGCCTGCGGCCACTGGATGTTCATGCACAACGGTTTCGTCGGCAGCTGGAATCGCCTACGGCGCAAGGTCGAGGCGCTGATCCCCGACGCCTACTATCCTTCGCGGACAGGCACGACCGATTCGGAAGCCGTGTTTCTCGCCATGATGGGCGCGGGGCTCGATGCCGATCCCTTGGGTGCGACGCATCGCGTGCTGCGGGCCCTCGTCGATCTCGTCAACGAAGGCGAGCTTCGTGAGCGGCTACGCTTCACCAGTGCCATCGCCAACGGCCGCGATCTCTATGCCTTCCGGGTCGCGGTCAACGATGCCGCCAACACGCTGTATTTCCGCGAGGCTGGCGGCCAGGTCATCGTCGTGTCCGAGCCGTTCGACAAGGAAACGGACTGGACGGAAGTGCCCGCGAATCACGCGCTGGTCGCACGTGCGTCCGAAAGCGCGAAAATTGTTCCGTTCGACCTTGCAATTTCCGGTGGGCTCGACGCGGAACCCGCCCCCGTCAGAAGGATTAACGCCCGCAGGTAAATACCTTGGCCGGGTGGCACAATGACATTTGCATCAGACGTTTTAAAACTGCTGCGGCTCGATTCCTCGGAAGACAAGCAGCACCTCGTCATTCGCTCGGCCGGCGGACGCGGCAAGGCTGCGGAATATTCGTTCGGCATCGAGGAGGAATACTTCCTCGCCGATCGCCGTAGCCTGGAGGTCGCGATTCAGACCCCCAATGAGCTTTTCGAATCTGCAAACTGGTCGACAGGCGGCCAGGCGATGCGGGAGATGTTGCAGTCCCAGCTCGAGGTCGCCACCAACGTTCATGTCGACGTCGCCGACGCGCGCGAAGAGCTTCGCTTCCTGCGGCGCGAAGTCGCGAACGTCGCGGCACAATACGGCTTCGTGATCATGGCCTGCGGCACGCATCCGACCGCGGTCTGGCGCATGTCGCAGCCGAGCCCCAAGCCGCGCTACGAGGAGATGATCGAGGATCTGCGCAGCATCGGCCACCGCAACCTGATGTGCGGCATGCATGTGCACGTCCAGCTGCCCGATCCCGAAAAGCGCACGGCGGTGATGCGAGCGATGCTGCCGCATTTGCCGTTGTTCATCGCCCTGTCGGCCTCCTCTCCGTTCTGGAATTCACACAAGACCGGTCTGAAGGGCTACCGGCTCGCCGCTTATTCCGAGCTGCCGCGCACAGGCCTGCCCGAATTGTTCGAGAGCAGGCAAGATTACGACGAATATGTCGGCGCCTTGCAACGCTCCGGCGTGATCCCCGATGAAAGCCACATCTGGTGGGCCATGCGCCCATCCATGAAGCACCCGACCCTCGAGTTGCGTGCGCCCGATACCTGCACCTTCGTCGACGACGCCGTTGCCATTGCCTCGCTCTATCGCTGCCTGACGCGCTATCTCTACCTGCGACCTCATCTGTCGAAAGAGGTCACCGCGGTCGAACGCGCGATTGCGGTGGAGAACAAATGGCGAGCCCAGCGCTACGGCACCGATTGCATCTTTGCCTCCAGGGAGGGGCCGGTCGAGATCTCCGAACTGCTCTCCCGCGTGATCGAGGACGTCGCCGGGGACGCGGCCACGCTGAACTGCGCCGCCGAGGTCGAACACTGCCGCACCATCGTCGAGCGTGGCAGCTCGGCTGAATTCCAGCTTCGTGCCTTCCGCGACAATGCGGAGGACATCGCCGCCGTGTCGCGCTGGATCGCAGACGCGACGATCTCGGGGACGAGCGCCGCGCCGGCAAGCGTCCCTACGCCCTCATAGCGCCCGCGCAAGCTTCGGGAGCAACAATGTCGCTCCTGAATTCGGAAGCTCGCGGGGAGAACCATGAATCGCGTCAAATGTTGTGCCGGCTGCGGCCATGGCCTCATTCCGATGCTCTCGGCCAAAGGTCGTGCGGAGCTCAGCTGCCTCTGGTGCGAGCTGATCGAGGCGCGTGCAGCAGACATGGCGAAGTGGGCTGACAGCCCGTACGGAAAGCGCGAGCGGACGGTGCGTCGATCTTTCGAATGAACGGCTTCAGACCCCCGGCCGCCAACTTCTCCTGATCGGCGCGGCTGCACGTCCGCGCCAGAATGCCGACAAATTAGACAAGACACGTCTCGTCGCCAGGCTTGCAGACTGGGCGAACATGGCCATGCAGGCTGGCGAAGCGTGTCATCTAACCTCAGGTGCAACCTTGATTTTTCTTCGAGTGGCGGCGGGTCGCAAAGCCTCCGTGCCGCGCGGCGCCGAGACTGGCCCAAAATTCGCAAGGCAGCATCAGGCCTGATCCCCTGCTCTCCTGATTGCAGCAGCAAGATGCGTGCGCCGAGAGAGACCGGGTGAGCGGCCTAGAATCGGAGACTGCCATGAACGTGCATGCCGCCGGCGATCTCAAAATCACCGGCCTGACCCGCCCGGACGGCGCCCCCCTTCGCCTCAACGACCGGGATTTCGTGGCGATCGACCGCGACCGGAATGCGAAGTTCGAGGCGACGTACCGGCCGCAGGCCCTCTACAATCGCGCCAACGAGGGCTTTCACGCCAACAACGAAACTTTCCTGCTGCACGAGGTCGCGACCAATCTGCCGATCTATCTGCCCGACACCGGACCGACAGATTTCCATCTTCATCTGCCACCGGGCGGCTTTCAGCTCGTGCTGGTCACCTCGGGCGCGTTCACCTTCGATTATGACGGGCGCTTCTACAATGTCGGCCCGGGCGCGGTGATGCTGCAAAGCGCGATCGTGCACCGCCAGCTATTTTATACCTGGTCCGGATTGTCGACCGAAGAGAATTTGAAGACGCCACAAACGGTGGCGCCGGATCCAATTTCCATGGGCTATTCCGGCAAATTCCTCGAAGCCTTCATCACCGATCCGACGACCTTTCCAAACCCGACCATTGTCGGCCCGGATCAGATCAACGAAGACGAGACGCCACGGGTGGCGTGGAGCCACTCTCTGCATGATCGCCCTGCGGACGCAGGCTTTTGGCTCCAGGACCCGCTGGCGCTCGATGCTCTGTTCAAGCCGCTCACCGACAGCCCGGTCAAATCATCCATGCCGGTCTATGTGCGCGACATCGGCATCGAAGTGCCGAGCGGTCATCTCGTCGCCGGCCACATCATCGCAACCGACCCGCGCGGCCAATCGCTGTTGCCCAAGAGCACGGCGGCAGCGGCGGACACCACCTGTTTCGCCAAGGGCGAGGTCGTGATCTACCGCGTGATCCGCGGCACGGCCGAATTCAGGAACAAGACTGGCGAGACCTTTGAGCTCACGGCCGGCGACGTGGTGACGGCAGGCAAGAACGCCACAAGCCTCGTCGGTATCGGTGAGAACACGCAGGTCCTTCGGCTCGGCCTTCTCAAAAGCATGAACGACCTCCGCAGCTGGACGCCGACGCAACGCGACGAGATCGACGGCCTCGCCGGTCAGATCATCACGCAGAAGGACATCCGTCTTCTGCGGACCGAGGGCAAGCCGGTCGGATATTTGTACGGCTGAGCGGAGTTTACTCCGCCGCCTGGCGGACGTGGTGGGCGGTCGGGGTGCGCATGGTGACGAGCTCTTCGGCCGCGGTCGGATGCAGCGCAATCGTCGCATCGAAATCGGCCTTGGTCGCCTTCATCTTCACCGCAATCGCGACCGCCTGAGTGATCTCGGCCGCGGCATCGCCGACGATGTGACAGCCTAGCACGCGGTCGGAGGCGCCGTCCACGACGAGCTTCATCAGCACGCGGGTATCGCGGCCCGACATCGTCGCCTTGATGGGCCGGAACGTGGTCTTGTAAATGTCGACGTGGCTGAATTGCGCGCGGGCCTCGGTCTCGGTGAGGCCGACGGTGCCGACCTCCGGCTGCGAGAACACGGCCGTCGGGATGTTGGCGTGATCCACCTGCACCTCGCGCTTGCCGAACACGGTGTCGGCGAACGCATGGCCCTCGCGGATCGCGACCGGCGTCAGGTTGAAGCGATGGGTGACGTCGCCGATCGCATAGATGCTGTCGACCGAGCTCTTGGAGAAATGGTCGACGGCGATGCCGCCGTTCCGCGGATTGATGGCGACGCCGGCCTTCTCCAGGCCGAGATTGGCCACCGCCGGATGGCGGCCGATCGCGAACATCACCTGGTCGGAGGCAAGGCTCGATCCGTTCGACAGATGCGTGGTGAATTCCTCGCCGTGCCGATCGACCTTCGTCACCGTGCAGCCGGTGAGGATGGTGATGCCCTGCTTCTCCATCTCGGCGCGGACGTGAGCGCGAACATCCTCGTCAAACCCGCGAAGAATGTTGTCGCCGCGATAGATGACTGTGACGTCGGAGCCGAAGCCGGCGAAGATACCGGCGAACTCCAGCGCGATGTAGCCGCCGCCCTGGATCACGATCCGCTTCGGCAGCCTGGTCAGGTGAAACGCCTCGTTGGAGGAGATCACGTGCTCGATGCCGGGAATCGGAGCACCGTGATTGGGCGCGCCGCCGGTGGCGATCAAAATGTATTTTGCGGTGATCTTCCGGTCGTTCTCGAGCAGGCGGACCGTGTGTTTGTCCTCGATCACCGCCCGGCTCTTGACGATCTGCGCGCCTGACTTCTCGACATTGGCGGTGTAAGCCGCCTCCAGACGCGCGATCTCCTTGTCCTTGTTGGCAATCAGCGTCGGCCAGTCGAAGGTCGCAGGCGGAACGGTCCAGCCAAAGCCGGCGGCGTCCTCGATCTCGTGACGGAAATGCGAGCCGATGACGAACAGCTTCTTCGGTACGCAGCCGCGGATCACGCAGGTCCCGCCCATGCGGTACTCTTCCGCGATCATGACGCGGGCGCCGTAGCCGGCCGCGATGCGGGCGGCACGCACGCCGCCCGAACCGCCACCGATGACAAAGAGGTCGACGTCGAATTCAGCCATTGTCCACTCCGACCTCTTTCAGAACATGATCCGGATTCTGATCAGATAGGAACTGTCAGATCTCCTTGCCACGCTTGCGCATCTCGGCGCGGAAGTTGCCCATCACGGTCTCGGAGAAATTCTGGGCCCAGGAGTTCATGAAGGCCATGCTCAGCCCGATCGCGCGCGGCTCGGCCTCGATCAGCTTCTTGCCCAGCGGCGACTTGTAGAAGGTGACGAGATCCTTCAACTCCTGCTCGGTGAACTCGCTGGCATAGACCTGCGCCATGCCATCGCCGATTTCGCTCTCGCGGCCTTTGAGCTGCTGGGCGACGATCTGGGCGACCTCGGTGAGGTCCTTCTGGTAGTTCAGGTTCTGCTGGATCAGCGCGATCTTGGTCTTCTCGACCAGGCCGGGCACCGCGTTGGCGTACATCGCACTGGCGTTCTTGATCGCCAGGATCTCCTTGGCGGCCGCGACAGCGGCCGGCGACGATTTCGGCGCCGCGGCCTGCTGGGCCCCGGCCGGGGCGACCGAGAGGGCCAGTCCCACAGCGAGAGTCGCGACCGGCAACAATTTCAAAACGCTCTTCATTCCTAGTCTCCTTTCGGCTTTCGCCGTTCAATCACGCGAATTCCTTCGCCACCCGCCAAAACAGCCGAGCTGGCCAAGCCGATGAACAAACCATGTTCGACGACGCCGGGGATCGCGCTCAACGCCGTGGCAAGGCGGGCGGGATCCTCAATCTTTTCGAGCTGGGCATCGACGATCCAGTGGCCGCCATCGGTGACGAAAACGTGGCCGTCCTTGCCGTTGCGGACCGCCATCTGCCCGGAAACGCCGCATTCCGCAAACGCCTTCTCGATCGCGCGCCGCGTTGCGCCGAGCCCGAACGGGATGACTTCGACCGGCAGCGGAAAGCGGCCAAGTGTCGGGACCCATTTGGTGTCGTCGGCAATCACGATCATGCGATCCGAGGCGGCCGCCACGATTTTCTCGCGCAACAGCGCGCCGCCGCCGCCCTTGATCAGATTGAGTTCGGGATCGATCTCGTCGGCGCCGTCGACGGTGATGTCGAGATGGTCGATCTCGTCCAGCGTGGTCAGCGGCACGCCGCAGCGGATTGCATCGAGGCGCGTCGCCTCGGAGGTCGGCACGCCGATCACTTTGAGTCCAGCGCGGACCCGCTCGCCGAGCAGCTCGACGAAATGTTTTGCGGTCGAGCCGGTGCCGAGCCCGAGCTGCATGCCGTCACGGACGTCCTCGAGGGCGCGCGCCGCAGCCTGCCGCTTCAACTGGTCCATATTCACGTTTGCGCCGTCCCTGAATTACGAGTGTCGTGCCTTATAGGCTCGCGGCGGCCTGTGTAGCCTCGTTTTCCCTCGGAGAACAGGGTCTGGGGAACAGGCCTCCCGCCCCACCTTATAAGGTGATCTTATGGCTTCCGCCCTTGCGCGGGCGGGGCCGCGCCGGTAGCGCTGGACCATGACCTCCCCCCACACCATCGTCTTCGATCTCGACGGCACGCTTGTGGATACGGCGCCCGACCTGATCACCGCGCTCAATTACGTGCTCGACCGCGAAGGGCTGCCGCCCGTGCCGATGGCCTCGGCCCGCAACATGATCGGCGCCGGCGCCCGCAAGCTGATCGAGCGGGGGCTGGAGGCCGAGGGCCGCAGCGTCACGGTTGCCGACATGGACCGGATGACGGCCGATTTCATCGCTTATTACGCTGACAATATCGCCGTCGAATCCCGGCCCTTCGAGGGACTGGAGGCCACACTCGACCATTTTGCGGCCCAGGGCCATCGTCTCGCGGTCTGCACCAACAAGCTGGAATGGCTGTCGAAGCGCCTGCTGGACCAGCTCGACCTGAGCCGACGCTTCGCCGCGATCTGCGGCGCCGACACTTTTGGCGTCCAAAAGCCCGATCCGACCATTTTCCGCGAAACGGTGGCGCGGGCCGGCGGCGAGGTCAAAGCCAGCATCATGGTCGGCGACGCCGGACCCGATGTCGGCGTGGCCCGGCGCGCCGGAGTTCCCGTGATCGGGGTCAGCTTCGGCTATACGGACGTCCCGATCGCCGAGCTGAAGCCGGACCGGCTGATCCATCACATGCGCGACCTGCCGGCAGCCGCCAGCAGCCTGATGACTGCGCAGGCAGATCTCAAATAGCTGAGATAGCTTGATTATTCCGCAGAAATCCCGCGTTAACCATCTATTAACTATGCGAGGCCCGCCGGTTGCTCGCTCGGAACGACACTCCTAAGTTTGTCCGGGGTGTGGCGGTTCGCCGCACTAGGTGAATGTCATGCGTCGTGTCATCTCGTTTTCATTAGCTGGAGTGAGCGTCCTCGGGGCAACGAGCCTTGCCGGCTGCTCCTCGATGTCTTCAACTTCCTGGAACATGTTCAAATCGGCCCCGCCGACCGTCCAGGTCCGGCTCGAATCCAATCCTGCGGGTGCTGACGCCACGACCTCGCTCGGACAGGGCTGCAAGACCCCCTGCTCCGTATCGGTTCCCGCCCCCGACGTCCCCTTCACGGTCGCTTTCGCGCTGCCGAAATACCAGCCGGTAAGCGTGCCGGTGAACGTCATCAAGAACCCGGCGACTTCACGACGCCCGCCTCGGTCACCACCGACCCCAACCCGGTTTTCGCGGAGCTCCAGCCGGCCGTTCCGCCAAAACCGGTCCGCAAGCCGCACCGGCTGAAGAAGCCGAAACCGGCGGCGCCCGCCACCGCCCCGGCTGCTGCTGCCGCACCGGCTGCGGGCTCGCCGTTCCCCGATCCGAACACGGGCAAGCGCTGACCTCCGTCATCCCCCCAATTGTCTCTGACGCCTCCGATGCTTAGATTGCGTTCAGGGCGCCGCTGAAGCAAAGCTGCTCCCGCCGCCGCAAGTGACAAGGCATTTGGTATGAACGGACTTTCCGCGAGCCCCCGCGCCGCGCTGTCGAGCGCGATGACCGATCCGTTCGGACGGACCATCTCGTATTTGCGCGTGTCCGTCACCGACCGCTGCGACCTGCGCTGCTTCTACTGCATGTCGGAAGACATGACGTTCCTGCCCAAGGCTGACCTGCTGACGCTGGAGGAACTCGACCGGCTCTGCTCCGCCTTCATTGCCAAGGGCGTGAAGAAGCTGCGGCTCACCGGCGGCGAGCCGCTGGTCCGCCGCAACGTGATGACATTGGTGCGCTCGCTGTCGCGGCATCTCAAGAGCGGCGCGTTGAGCGAGCTGACGCTGACCACCAACGGCACCCAGCTTGCGAAATACGCGAGCGAACTCGCCGATTGCGGCGTCCGCCGCATCAACGTCTCGCTCGACACGCTCGACCCACAAAAGTTTCGCGAGATCACCCGGTGGGGCGAGATCGACAAAGTGCTGGAAGGTATCGAGGCGGCACGCGCTGCGGGCCTCGCGGTCAAGATCAATGCCGTTGCGCTGAAGAACCTCAACGAGGACGAGCTTCCCGACCTGATGCGCTGGGCCCACGGCAAGGGCATGGGGCTGACGCTGATCGAGGTCATGCCGATGGGCGAGATCGGATCCGGACGAATCGACCAATACCTGCCGCTGTCGCTGGTGCGCGCGCGCCTCGCCCAGCAGTTCACGTTGACGGATCTGGCCGAGAGCACCGGCGGGCCCGCGCGCTATGTCAGCGTCGCCGAGACCGGCGGCAAGCTCGGCTTCATCACCCCGATGACCCATAATTTCTGCGAATCCTGCAATCGCGTGCGCGTCACTTGCACGGGAACGCTGCACACCTGCCTCGGCCACGAGGATGCCTCCGATTTGCGCAAACCTCTGCGTGCATCGGACGACGATTCGCTGCTTGCGGATGCGATTGACCGCGCCATTGGCCTGAAGCCCAAGGGCCACGATTTCATCATCGACCGCCGCCACGACCGCCCCAGCGTCTCCAGGCACATGAGCGTCACCGGCGGCTAGCATCGGCTGCCCGGCCGCGGCTTATTCCCCTTAACTATCAACAAACTTCCGATTGACTGGCGGCAAACTCGCTGGTTTGGTGCGGCTGCCTCATGCCTGCGCGGCGAGACAAGCCAACGCGCCACTCGGCGCAGTCAAGACGGCCGGGGCAAATCGGGGAGGACCAATCTTGCAAGCGCTCCTGAAGCTGAGCAATGGAATTGACGCGTTCACACGTTGGACGGGCAAGCGTTTGGCTTGGCTGATCCTGCTCGCCGTCGTCATCTCGGCGCTGAATGCGATCATTCGGAAGACGTTGGACACGTCCTCCAACTCGTGGCTCGAGCTGCAATGGGTGCTTTTCAGCATTGTGTTCCTGCTGTGCTCGTCCTGGACGCTGCTCGATAACGAGCACATCCGCATCGACATCTTCAACAGCATGATGCCGAAGCGGGCTCGCAACATCATCGACATCATCGGGCACATCTTCTTCCTGATCCCGCTGACCGTTGTCATGATCGTCACCGGGGTACCGTTCTTCCTGCGCTCGCTCCAGATCAACGAGCAATCCGGCAATGCGGGCGGCCTGCCGCAATGGCCGGCAAAAGCGCTGATCATGATCGGCTTCGCCCTTTTGCTCGTTCAAGGCATTTCCGAGCTGATCAAGCGAATCGCGATCATGCGCGGCATGATCCCGGACCCTCACGAGTCGCAGGTGTCCGCACTGGAGGCCGAGGTCGAGCACCTCGTCGAAGCGATCGAAAAAAAGTAGCCGTTGGCGACGGTTTAGGGGGAAGTCATGACCGCGTTTATTATCGCCAATCTGGCGCCTATCATGTTCGCGACGCTCGTCGTCGTGCTGCTGCTCGGCTATCCGGCGGCATTTTCGCTCGGCGCCGTCGGCCTGTTCTTCGCCATCATTGGCGTCGAGCTTGGTCAGTTCCACCCGGACTTTCTCCAGGCTTTGCCGGAGCGCGTCTACGGGGTCATGAACAACGACACGCTGCTCGCCATTCCCTTCTTCACCTTCATGGGACTGGTGCTCGAGCGTTCTGGCATGGCCGAGGATCTGCTCGACACCATCGGCCAGTTGTTCGGCACCATCCGCGGCGGCCTTGCCTATGCGGTGGTCTTCGTCGGCGCCCTGCTTGCGGCGACCACCGGCGTCGTGGCGGCCTCGGTGATCTCGATGGGCCTGATCTCGCTGCCGATCATGCTGCGCTACGGCTATGACCGCCGCATGGCGACAGGCATCATCGCGGCCTCCGGCACGCTGGCGCAGATCATTCCGCCCTCGCTCGTCCTGATCGTGATGGCCGACCAGCTCGGCAAGTCGGTCGGCGACATGTATGAGGGCGCGTTCATTCCGGGTCTCGTGCTCGCGGGTCTCTATGCAGGCTACGCGTTTCTTGTGACCCTGATTTTCCCGAACGCCGCCCCGGGCCTGCCCAAGGAAGCCATCGGCTTCCGTGAGGAGAGCGGCGACCGCGGCCTGAGGTCGCTCGGCGTGCTGTTCCTGGCGAGCTGTGTGTTCGGCTGGTTCATGATGCGGAATTCGGAGACCCACGGCGCCGACTTCGTCGTGCTCAGCATGTTCTTCGGCATCCTCTTCGCGTTCTTCGTCGCCATCGCGAACTGGGCCATCGACAAGCTGACGGGCTTCCGTTTCCTCTCCAAGATGGCGCAACAGACCACCTTCGTCATGGTGCCGCCGCTGTTCCTGATATTCCTGGTGCTCGGCACGATCTTCATCGGTGTCGCGACGCCCACCGAAGGCGGCGCGATGGGCGCAGCCGGCGCCCTCATTCTCGGTGCCATGAAACGGCGCCTGACCTGGGACCTCGTTCGTCAGGCCACCGAATCGACGGCAAAGCTGTCCGCCTTCGTCGTCTTCATCCTGGTCGGCGCGCGCGTGTTCTCGCTCACCTTCTACGGCGTCAGCGGCCATGTCTGGGTCGAGCACCTGCTGACCTCCCTGCCCGGCGGCCAGATCGGCTTCCTGATCTTCGTCAACGCCTTCGTGTTCGTGCTGGCGTTCTTCCTCGATTTCTTCGAACTCGCCTTCATCGTGATCCCGCTGCTCGGGCCGGCTGCCGAACATCTCGGCATCGACCTGATCTGGTTCGGCGTCATCCTCGGCGTCAACATGCAGACCTCGTTCATGCACCCGCCGTTCGGATTTGCGCTGTTCTATTTGCGCTCGGTCGCGCCGAAGGAGCGCTATACCGATCGTGTCACCGGCAAGCGGATGGAGCCGGTCACAACGGGACAGATCTATTGGGGCGCGGTGCCGTTCGTGGTCATCCAGGTCGTCATGGTGCTGCTCGTGATCATGTTCCCGTCGATGGTGATGCACTACAAAGGCGTGCAGTCCACGATCGATCCCAACAGCATCAAGATCGAGATCCCGCAGATCGACCTGCCGCCGCTCGACTTCGGCCAGCCGAAACAATAGCGCCCGCCCCGAAAAAAGAACCCGGAGCTTTCGCTCCGGGTTCTTTCGTTTGGGCCGATCGCGTCCGGCGATCAGCTCTGCGAGTTGCGCGCCATGAAGTTGTCATAGCCGACTTCAGCAACCTGGAACCACTGATATCCGTTGTTCGAGAACGCGGTCAGGGATTCATAGACCTTCTTGAAGTCCGGGTTGGTGGCCGAGACTTCGGTGTGCAGCTCCTTTGATGCCTTGAAGCAGGCCTGCATGATCTCGGGCGAGAACGGATGCAGCTTGGCGCCGGCCGCGAGCAGACGCCGCAACGCCGGTGGATTGGACTGGTCGTACTTTGCCATCATCCAATTGTTGGCGTAGTGTCCCGCCTGCTCGAGGATGCTCTGGTAGTGCTTCGGCAGCGCATTCCACTTGTCCTGGTTGACGAAGGCCAGAAGCATCGGCCCGCCTTCCCACCAGCCCGGGAAGTAATAATGCGGCGCGACCTTGACGAAGCCAAGCTTCTCGTCGTCATAGGGCCCGACCCATTCGGCGGCGTCGATGGTGCCCTTCTCCAGCGCCGGATAAATGTCGCCGCCGGCGATCTGCTGCGGCACCGCGCCTAGTTTGGCCATCACCTTTCCGGCAAAGCCGCCGATGCGGAATTTCAACCCGCTGAAGTCCTGGGGCGTCTTCACCTCCTTGCGAAACCAGCCACCCATCTGACAGCCGGTATTGCCGGCAAGCAGCGAGACGACGTTATACTTCTTGTAGAACTCGTTGAGGATGTCCCTGCCGCCGCCCAGCATGTACCAGGCTTGGTTGATGCGCATGTTCGGTCCGAACGGCACAGCCGAGCCGAAAGTAAAGGTCGGGTCCTTACCGAAATAATAGTAGGACGCGGTGTGGCCGATTTCGCAGGTGCCGTTCTGCACGGCATCGAGCACCTGAAGGCCCGGCACGATCTCGCCGCCGGCAAATGTCTGAATCTGAAATTTGTTGTCGGTCGCTTCCGCGACCATCTTGGCCATCATCTCGGCGCCGCCATAGAGCGTATCGAGTGATTTCGGCCAGCTCGTCGGCATGCGCCATTTGATCTCGGGCGTCGTCTGCGCGATCGCTGGAGCGGCAAGCGTGGCGACACCCGCCGCACCAAGCCCGGTGACCTTGATAAAATCTCGTCTTTTCATGATTTCCTACCCTGATGGATTGTGACCTTGGGCCTTCTTGCCGAGGCTTGGAGGCCAGCATGGAACAAGTGTCGTCCGATTTCCATCCCTCACGATGTGAGGGACAAAAATGCTCAGCTCCCACGCCATCCGATCCTACGACTTTAGGCTTAGGCGGCCGGCGCCCTGGCCCTTCCCATCACGTCAGCCTCGGCCGGGCATGCCGGGTGCCCCGGGCGCGTGACAAGCGCCGGAAACACGGGCATACCGCGCCATCCCCCAACCTAGGGCCGCCACGCATGTCTCGATCCCACCCTGCTCCATCGCTCGTTGCTCCGTTGATCGCGTCGCTCTGGCTGGCATGTGCGGCAATGCCGGCGCATGCGGAGCCCAGTGCGAATGTCGTGGCCGACGTCCATGCGCTGGCGCAAAAGGAGCAGCAGCCGCTGCTCGACACGCTGCGCGATCTCGTCAGCATCGAATCCGGCAGCAAGGATGTCGAAGGCTTGAATCAGATCGCCGAGCGCGTTGCCGGCCAGCTCAAGCAGCTCGGCGGCACGGTGGAGATCCTGCAGCCCACCGACGTCTATCGCCTCGACGACACACCCGAGAAGATCGGCCCGGCCGTACACGCCGTATTCAAGGGCACAGGCAGCAAGAAGATCATGCTGATCGCCCACATGGACACCGTGTACCTGAAGGGCATGCTGAAGGATCAACCGTTCCGCATCGAAGGCGACAAGGCCTACGGCCTCGGCATTGCCGACGACAAGCAGGGCGTCGCGCTCATTCTTCACACCGTAGCGTTGCTGCAGAAGCTGAGCTTCCGGGATTACGGCACGCTCACGGTGCTTACCAATGGCGACGAGGAGATCTCGTCGCCCGGCTGGCGCAGCACCATCACCAGGTTCGCCGCGGATCAGGATGTGGTGTTCTCGTTTGAAGGCGGCGGCACCGACGGCACGCTGCGGCTGGCCACCAGCGGCATCGGCTCGGCGTATCTCACGGTACAGGGCAAGTCGTCGCATGCAGGCTCGCGGCCCGAGGGCGGCGTCAATGCACTGTACGAACTCTCCCATCAGCTGCTGCAGATGAAGGACCTGTCCAAACCGGAGCAGGGCCTGAAACTGAACTGGACGGTCTCCAAGGCCGGTACCAACCGCAACGTCATCCCCGCCGAGGCCACGGCCCAGGCCGATGCGCGCGCCCTCAAGGTCGCCGATTTCGACGAGCTGGAGAAGGCGCTGCAGGACAAGATCAAGAATCACCTGCTGCCCGACTCCAAGGTCGCGCTCAAATTCGAGGTGCGCCGTCCGCCGCTGGAGGCCAACGACGCCTCGCGCCGCGTGGCGGCCTACGGCAAGACCATCTATGGGGAGATCGGACTGCCCCTCAAGGTCGACGAGAAGGCGACCGGCGGCGGCACCGATGCCGCGTTTGCCGCGCTGAAGACCAGCGGAGCCGTGGTCGAAGGCATGGGCCTGTCGGGTTTCGGCGCGCATTCCAACGACGCCGAATATGTCAAACTCGACAGCATCGTGCCGCGCCTTTATCTGACCACGCGCATGATCATGGATCTGTCCACCGGCAAGCTGAAATAGCGCTCTCTTCCTTCTCCCCTTGTGGGAGAAGGTGGCGCGAAGCGCCGGATGAGGGGTTGCCTCCGCGCATTCAACTCGCAGTCGGACTCGCGGAGAGAGACCCCTCACCCGGCTCGCCGCTGTC
>NZ_VSST01000030.1 GCF_019402665.1 Bradyrhizobium canariense | reverse complement strand
CGACTTCGTCGGAATCCGCATGCAGGTGTTTTGAAGCGGCCTGGACGCGGCTTCGTATCAATGTCGACGCGGGGACGCGCGATCGTTGCATTGAACGGTAGCTATCACCGCCGAAGAACTCTCCTTCTCCGCGCGGCCTTCGGGATACGCCGACCAAACCTTCTCGCGTTAGCGGCTTGCAGGCGACGCCTAAGCGTCTGCAGTTGCCCGAATAGTGCGATGAGCTCCTCGACCCGTTCACGCAGAATAGCCGAATAGTTGTAAACCTGACCTCGATTACTCATTACTGCCTCGAACAATGACTATTGAAACAATATGCAGGCCGCAACGGGAAGAGTATGCAATCGGAGGTAGGACCATACAAGCTCCAAAAGACGGTAGCGTGAACTTGGAAGGCCCCAGACACCAGAGGGGTTGTCGCTGCAAGGCTGCGGGGGCGATGCTGCAATACAAGAACGGGCACACGCGCCGGCACCGGTGTGGCGGTTACTTCCCTACTGATGGGTCTGGTGCTCGCTCAAGAGGCGTGCGAGGCTTGCCCATCCCCGTGGTCCCGGAGGGAGCCTCGCCACCAGCTGTGGTGCTCCCAACCCGCTCAAACGTCGTGACGAATGCCGCGAACGCCGCGACTATCACGGCAATCGCGAACAACAGGATCACAGGGTCGGGATTCCGCTCAGTACTCATGAGCAACTCCACTCAGGCGGGCCGGCAGCTGAGCAGCGCCCCAAATAAGCCGCGCATCGCGGCGTATCAGCTTTCGGTCGAGAGCTTCGGGCCCAGCGCTCTCCAAATTATCACGTGCGCTTACAAACGGCGCAGTTTATTGCAGATTCAAAATATTTGTTGGTCAAACCGGGGCGTTGGTTCAGATGGGTTAGCGCCCCGAACAAGCGGGTGCTCCCGCGAAGCATCATGCCATGTTGGCTGAGTGTCCTGAGCGCCGTCGGGGTTGAGGAGCATGGGCAGGTTTGCTGTCGTAACCCGCCAGCGCTGACGGCGCTGCTTCGACGGTTATTGAAGCAACTGCGGTTCCTAGATCCGGAGGCGGTATCATCCACCGCCCGCGAGCAGCACCACGTTTGCGATTGAGGAAGGCCGCCGATCCGAACGGAAGCTAAATCGAACGAAGGCGAGCCGCCCGATGTTAGAGAGGGAGCATCCGCCCGCAATGGATGCGAGTAGACTGGCCCCAGCCACGAATCAGCCCAGCGGCTGTGGTCTTTATGCCGCTGGTGTAGGCCCTGTTGCCCCTCTTGCCGCAACAGGACGTTGCAGCACGCGGCTCGAGGCATTCGCCTCCCGAAAAGCCTATGCTTGAGGCCCGCCTGATGCTCAACAGGACCTCGGACGGCGTATCGTTTTGCACCGTCTTCAGCACCCCATAGACCGGACGTCGGTGCGAGACCGCTTGCCGGCCTGCTGCTCGCCACTTCCGGCGCTCCAATCAAGCCCGGCGACAGTCCAGTCTGACCATGCCGACTTGGCTACCATTCGGGATCGTCGAAGCTGCCATACTCCCGCACGATGTACTCCCGCGTGAAGCACTCGACCGGGCGCCAGTGCTCGCGAACGACGATTGTCGGAGTCGGCGGCGTCCAATAGCCGGCGTGGATGACCATTGTCGGAGACGGCGGGTAGACATAGGGCGTATGAACACGCCAGCAAACCTCTCCCCTACACGCAATAGCGGCGGAGGCGCCCGTACTGGAGAGCGCAAGAAGGCCGGCAGCGACGTTAGCGGCTAGAAGAGCGTTCCTGCCCAATGACCGATTCAGCTCGTTCATGTTTTCCTCCTTCCTAAGAGCATTTCTTCTTTGCTGCCTCGAAACAAACCCCAGCAGAAACCGGCTAGTTTCAAGCGTCCAAGATTAAAACTCACTTGTGTTCGAAGGCAGCGATCAAGGTCCCGCAACAACCTAGGATAAGTTCACCCCTTCCAGCTACTTCGCAACGTGAGCGGCTGGGGGGCGCTCGTATCGCGCTTGGACAGCCTTTGCGATCCACTGCCGTATTTATTTGCTGATGTGTGCACCGGCCGTTAAGGTTGGTTAAATTCCCGGTATAATCATTGGCGATCGCAAGGGACCTGAGCATGCAATTGCACCATGCGAATACCTTGGCGGAAAGGACCGAGACGCTCGCGGATCACGGCAGTGGCTCGCGACGTCGCCGGTCACCTTCGACCAATCAGATTTCACGACCTCCAATCGAGATGAGATCCTGGCGCTATTGGCCCCAAGTAGTCACTCAATACCCACCACGTGGCTCGTTCTGGCCGCATTGGCGGGGGGCTTTGGATTGGGCTGGGCTGGTGCGTGGTACGGTCCTGCAGCTCCTCTCGACCCGACTGCCCAGGTAGAAACGGCCTCGCGTCGCATGCGGACACAACGGCGGGGGGTAAAGCCGAAGGCCTCCGACAGATTGCATCGGGTTAGCGAACAGCGCCTGCTTTGGGGCAACCCTCGACAGTCGTCGCGAGCGTTGCTCCGAAGCCTCTGGCCAGATGGTCGGACGGGGCCCAGTCCGCGGAGTTTTCAAGCAGGCGTTCTCCGACCATCCAAGCAGATGTGCTGTGACCGGCTCGATAGAGCCCAGAGCGCCTCTCACACCCTCGTCGGACACAACGCCGACGACGATTGAGCGGTGGACCATTCTAGATGTTCGAGGCGGGACGGCGGTTCTCGCTGGGCCTGCTGGCGTTCGGATGGGAATGCGCGGCGACACAGTCCTCGGCTTTGGGCGCATCGACTCTATCGTGCGTTGGGGCAACCGCTGGATAGTGGCGACGGATAGCGGATTGATCACGACGCCATGAATGCCGCGGCGATCGTGCATTCTTCTACAGGGTATGCGGCGTTTTGAGTTCGTTGCTATGAGGCCAGCTTCGTCGCTGGGATTGGTCGGACGACTGTTTTGCTCGTTGCAGCCGCTCCTCCGGTGGAAACCTTCGATCTCGCCGATCGATAGGAGCCGAGAGCAGCATCAGGAAAAGCGCCCTGGCTGCTTTGTATCTGGCGGCAGCTCTGCTGGTCTCCCGTCCTGACATCACGGTCGTCTCTTCGCGGGTGTACACGCGCCAAGTCCACCTGCGGCCTCGCCGCTCAAAGGCGATATCAAAGACTTCGAATTGGTCAGGCATTGCCGTGCACAACAATTCCGGGCAGGTCTAGAATAGTCGAAAGCGCTGACCCAATCCACAAGTGACTGACATGCCCCTCAAAAACGCCCCCAGCCGGAATTTGCTCGTCTTTGAGGGGTACGAGTTGGAGTGGTCGAGGAAAACTGTTTGAAGGTTAAAGGACCCCGGTATAGCATCGGCAAATCCGGCCTTGATGAAAGCTTTGGAAGTGCCGCCTCATTGGCGGGTTCATATTCCCGCAGCATGGTACTTCGTCCTTCCGAGATCACAACATGTCGTCTCCCAGCAAGATTGCGCTCTTCATTGATGGAGCCAATCTCTATGCGACAGCCAAGACGCTCGGCTTCGATATCGATTACAAGCGCCTGCTGAGCGAATTTCAGAGTCGCGGTACGCTTCTGCGCGCGTTCTACTACACGGCCATTATCGAGGACCAGGAGTTCTCCTCGATTCGTCCGTTGATCGACTGGCTTGATTATAACGGCTACAGGGTCGTCACCAAGCCGATCAAGGAGTTCATCGACGCTGGCGGCCGACGGAAGGTCAAGGGCAACATGGACATTGAGCTCGCCGTCAATGCCATGGAGCTCGCCGCGCATATCGACGAGATGGTGCTGTTCTCCGGTGACGGCGACTTCCGGTCCCTGGTCGAGGCGGTGCAGCGCCGCAGCGTTCGGGTCACCGTGATTTCCACGATCGCGAGCCAGCCGCCGATGATCGCGGACGAGCTGCGCCGCCAGGCCGACGTGTTTACCGATCTCATCGAACTCCAAGCCAAGGTCGGTCGCAGTCCGTCCGAACGCCCGGTGCAGCGCGAGTCGCGCTATCGCCCACAGCAGACCCCAGAGCGTCAGACCATCGCGGGACCGAAGGGAAATGACAGCCTTCTTGAGAACTGATTCCGAGCGAAGCCGCTGGTGCATTCAGCCTGGGTAGCGACCGCACTTGGTCGTTCGTTCAAGCTGTGTGCCGCCGAATGAGCTTGACGAATGAGCCCGGCATTTGCGCCGGGCTGATCGCCAGTATGGTTCAGGTGCTGAGCAACGAACGAAGTAGAGAAGACCCTTCGTGGTCCGTCGGTTCGGATCCCGACGTTGCATGCCCATTCGCATGCATGTTGCTGCACCCTTGATTACGTCAAGCTGCGAAATCCGCGCGCGACAATGCCGCATCAAGTGGCATTCGAAACTGATGTGAAGCCTGAAGCGAAAGCAGTTCCGTTTCGATGCTCTGACGGAACCCAATTGGATGCCCTCAAAGGGCAAATTTAGTTATGTCCGATAATCATGATGACTCCACCGCAGTAATAAAAAATAGGATTGGGGAAAACAGAAGCAGGGAGTTTTGCGATGGAAGCTATGCGCCGCTTTCGCGCGATGGCGTTGCTATGCCGACAAGCCGCCGCGCGTGATCCCGAGAGAAGCTGGAAGCTGCTCGCAGAGGCAGAGTACTGGGAGCATCTGGCGGCTACAGCTCTAGCCCACTAAACGCACGAATTAGCGATTGCTCAAATGTCCTGTTTTAACGTGGCTCCTTAATCCAAATTATATTCCGGGGCAGGTAATGACCAATATTCGCGAGGGCTACAGCTGTGCTGTTCTGCACGCACGCCTCCAAACGCTCATCGCCGAGCTTAGAGAGGTGGAGAAGCTTCGAAATAGGCTTCGAATCGTAGGGGCGAGAACAATCGGCAGAAGACGGCGGGCTGGAGCGGGCAGCAGAGCAAGAGCCGTTTGGAGACCATGTTAGATGAACCTGAGCATTGATCCGCATCAGCCTACGGCGTAAAGAATGAGAAATAGCCGGGCACGGGGAGGCCAATCTCTTCCCAAAATCCTGGCCACCTGTTCGCCTCGCCGGTGCAGCGGCAACCGGAGTTTGTGCACTCCATCCAGTCATAGATAGCCACGAGACGAGCTTGCCATTTGTACGCCGTCTTGGGCTGCAGCGTCACGGCTGTTGCCCCTACAAGTCGAGAGCAATCGTTTGGAAGACATCCTGCTACGGGAGACAGGATATTGGGTTGATACGTAAACTGTTCGTGCCCTTCTCTGATTTCGAATTCGACGATCCCCCTCGGCGGGCAAATATTGGGCGAAGGATCTGGATCGCCGCCTACTCGCAGAACTACTCGATTGGTCTTTGCGGTGCCCGCCCAAGGAATCTGTGTCCCATCATGGCTCATTTGCTCCACAGACACATTTTTCGGCTCGTGCCTTAAGAGGGTAATCCCGAAACAACATCTTTGCCGTTCAAGCAATTTGGGCGCGTCCGCCGACCGGTGCGGATTCCGGGGATTGCGGCCAGGGATTCCGATTGAACGCGACCATGCATTCCGATCGAAGGCGGCCACCTGTTCCGACGAAGGCGGCCGGAGTGTCGTTGCCGGCATGAGGAGTTGGGTCAGGTTTTCTTGGCGGCGTCAAGATTGGCGCGCTG
>NZ_VSST01000003.1 GCF_019402665.1 Bradyrhizobium canariense | reverse complement strand
CGGGAGAGGGAGCGCACCTGTGTCGGGGCTGCGAAGCGATCGAGCCGCGACAAGTGCAGAATTGCTCCCGCGCTCAATTCTCGGTAGTTTCCGCCTCCAAACCAGCCGCCCCACCCAAAAACACAGCGAGAGACCACGTGGCGCCCATCCAGTACATCGTCGAGGGCGGTCACCGGCTCTCGGGCTCGATCGAGCCGTCCGGCAACAAGAATTCCGCGCTGCCGATCATCGCGGCAGCCCTGCTCACCGAGCATCCGGTGACGCTGGAAAACGTGCCGCGGATCCGTGACACCGAGACGCTGGTCGAACTGATCCGCTCGGTCGGCGCTGCCGCGGAATGGACCGCCCGCAATACGCTTCATATTCACGCCAAGAGCATCCGCGCGGCCGATCTCGATCCGGACTTGTGCGTCCGCATCCGTGCCTCGATCCTGCTCGCGGGCCCCCTGCTCGCCCGCTGCGGCGAAGTGATGCTGCCGCCGCCCGGCGGCGACGTCATCGGCCGCCGAAGGCTCGACACGCATGTGCTCGCGCTCGAGCAATTGGGAGCCAAGGTCACCGCGACCGACCGGCTCGAATTCCGCGCTTCGAAGCTGACCGGCGCCGACGTGTTCCTGGACGAGCCCAGCGTGACCGCGACCGAGAACGCGCTGGTCGCAGCCGTCGCCGCCGAAGGCACCACCTATTTGCGCAACGCCGCGTCCGAGCCGCATGTGCAGGACCTCGCCAACTTCCTCGTTGCGCTCGGCGCTGAGATCGAGGGCATCGGCACCAACACCATGATTGTGCACGGTCCGGCGACGCTGGGCGGCGCGACCTACCGGATCCAGCCCGACCATATCGAGGTCGGCTCGCTGATCGGGCTCGCAGCCGTGACGCGTTCGCCGCTTCGCATCGTGCGCGCGGGCGTCGAGCATCTGCGCTCGATCCGCATGGGATTCGAGCGGCTCGGCATCGTCTGCCGCATCGAGGGCGACGATCTCATCGTGCCCTCCAACCAGACGCTGAAGATCCAGGACGATTTTGGCGGCCACGTGCCGAAGCTGGAGGACCAGCCCTGGCCGGCCTTCCCCGCCGATCTGATGTCGATCGCGATCGTCACCGCCACGCAATGCGAGGGCGTGATCCTGATGTTCGAGAAGATGTTCGAATCGCGGATGTTCTTCGTCGACAAGCTGATCGCGATGGGCGCGCGCATCGTGCTGTGCGATCCGCATCGCGCCATCATTGCCGGTCCAAGCCGGCTGCACGGCGCGACGATGACCTCACCCGACATTCGCGCCGGCATGGCCATGCTGCTCGCGGCCGTCTGTGCCGAGGGCACCTCGACCATCAACAACGCCGACCAGATCGAGCGCGGCTACGAGCGCATCGACGAACGGCTGAATGCGCTCGGCGCGAAGATCAGGCGCGTGCCCGAGCGGAAGGGGTGAGGCGCTTTCCAGCTCGAGATCGAAGAATGGTCTCGTGCCCCGGACGCAGCGCAGCACGCCAGTGATGCGCTGCTGAGCCGGGGCCCATGCGGCTGAGAACTGCGCTCGCGATTTTCTGGGTCCCGGCTCTGCGCAGCATCGCTTCGCGCTGCAGCGCGTCCGGGACACGCGCGAGGCCATGTTTTCGTCGCCCGGCTGTGCTATTGACCCGGCCATGCTCGACACCATCCAGCCTCGTTCGCAGCCGCAAGCCGGCGTGCCGCCAAATCCTCTCGCCGACGAATTCGTCGAGACGCTGCGGCTGGCCGTACCGATGATGCTGACGCAGCTCGGGCAGATCGCGATGATCACGACCGATCTCGCGCTGATCGGGCGGCTCGGCGAGAGCGCGGTCGCAGCAGCAGCGCTGGCGCATACGGTCTATTTCGTCAGCTTCACCTTCGGGCTCGGATTGATGGCGGCGGTGTCGCCGCTGGTCGCGCAGGCCTTTGGCGCCGGCGATATCAGACGCATCCGCCGCTCCTTGCGCGTCGGCTTGTGGGTCGCGTTGCTGATCTCGCTGCCGATGATGGCCTCGCCGCTCTATGGCGAGCACATCCTGGTCGCACTCGGTCAGGCGCCGCACTCGGCCGCGCTCGCCCAGCGTTATCTGAATGGCCTCGCCTGGGGCATCGCGCCGGCGCTCGGCTTCATCGCGCTGCGCAGCATGATGAGCGCGGTGAACCGGCCGCAGGCCCCGCTGTGGATCACGCTCGCGGCGATCCCCGTCAATGCCGCATTGGTCTACGCCCTGATCCACGGCCTGTTCGGCCTGCCGGAGCTCGGCCTGTTCGGCGCGGGGCTTGCGACCACCATCGTCAATCTCGGCACGTTCGTCGCCACGCTCGCCATTGCGGGGCTGCGCAAGCCGTTCGCGGACTATCGTCCGCTTGCCCATCTCTGGCGAATCGACTGGCCCCTGATGCGCAAACTCATCGCGATCGGCGCCCCGATCTCGTTCTCGCTGCTGCTGGAATATGGCCTGTTCTCTTCGGCGGCGCTGCTGATGGGGTTGATCTCGATCACTGCGCTCGCGGCGCATCAGATCGCGCTCCAGGTCACCGCCGTGCTGTTCATGGTCCCACTCGGCATCGGCATGGCGGCCACCGTGCGGGTCGGCCACGCCTTCGGCCGCGGCGACCCGGCCGCAGTGAAGCGCGCAGGTCTCGTCGCCGCCGTGATCGGGATCGCGTTCGTCTCGGCGCTGACCGTTGCGATCATTCTCGGCCGCTATCAGCTGGGACGGCTGTTCTTCGGCAGCAGCGAAGCCAGCATGGCGACCGTGGAGCTGACCGCAACGCTGCTGCTGGTCGGCGCGACCTTCTTCATTGCCGATGCCATCCAGACCATCATGGGCGGCGCGCTGCGCGGCATCAATGACACTAGGATGACGTTGGTATTCGCCGCGATCGGCTATTGGTGCGTGGGCTTTCCCATCGCCTGGTGGCTTGCCTTTCACGCCGATCTCGGCGCGGTCGGTGTCTGGATCGGACTGTCGATCGGATCGTTCGTCTATGCCGGACTTCTGATCTTGCGCTTCCGGATGCTGACGCGCAGACTGGCGGGATGAACGGGACTGTCCGCGAAGTTACCCCCGATGTTGACGCCGGCACGCTGCTGGCCGGTGCGCAGTTCATCGACGCCTTTCGCGTAGAGATCGGCACAGCACCGGTGAATGCCCGCGAGGCCTGCACCAGGATGGTGTTGCAGGGACCGCGCTGGATCGGTGCACTGACACGCCTGCGCAACATTCTGGTGACGCCATTTGGATTGAAGACATCGGGCGAGGGCACGCCAGCGCCGGGCGGTTTGATCGGCTTGTTTCCGGTGCTGAGCGAAACGCCGGAGCAGCTGGTCGCCGGGTTCAATGATTATCATCTCGACTTCCGCATCGTGGTCGATGTGGCCGGCGAAGCGGTGCCGCGCCACGTCACCTTGACCACGCTGGTGCGGACCAACAATCGGCTGGGCCGCGCCTACCTCGCGCTCATCACGCCCTTCCACAAGCTTGTGGCCCGCAGCATGATGGGGCGGATTGCGGAGCCGGCCCGGTGACGCTCTCCGTCGACCTCTTCTACTCCTTTCGCAGCCCGTTCAGCTATCTGGCGCTGCCCAAGACGCTGAAGCTCGTCGAAGACTACGATCTGGCGGTGAATTTGCGGCCGGTCTATCCGCTCGCAGTCCGAGTGCCCGGGTTTTTCAAGAAGGCCAGCCCGAACTTCATTCGCTATGTGGTGCTCGACAGCACGCGCGTGGCGCAGCACGAGGGCATTCCGTTCCGCTTTCCGAGGCCGGATCCGATCGTCCAGGACAAGACAACATTCGACGTCGCGGCCGAGCAACCCTACATCCACCGCCTGACCCGGCTTGGTGCCATGGCGCAGCTCGAGGGACGCTCGCTCGCATTCACCGACGCGATCGCCCGCGTGCTGTGGGACGGCTCGGTGGCGGGCTGGAACGAACGCGATCATCTTGCGCGCGCCGCCGACAAGGCCGGCTTCGATCTCGCCGCGATGGATGCCGCGATCACCGCCGACCCGGATCGCTACGAGCAGGTGATCACGGAGAACGAGAAGGACCACGCCGCCTCCGGCCATTGGGGCGTGCCGACCTTCGTGTTCGAGAACGAGCCGTTCTTCGGCCAGGACCGCATCGATTTGCTGGTCTGGCGCATGCAGGACAAGGGCCTGACGCGGCGCTAGCTCACTCCGCCACGCGCGCGGGCTTGTCGGTCGCGGCCTCCGACCATTCGCCGACGACGCGATCGAGATCGCAGAGATTCTGGTGCATCTGCTCCAGCGAAAAGCCGAGCGCGAAGAAGCGCTCCGCGGTGTCGCTGGGCTGGCCGCGGATCAGGCCATCCTGACGCACGGCGGCGACTGCCTCGGCATAGTGCTGAAGCGCGACATGCACGGGGTGGATCGGCGGCGCGCCGGCGCCCTCGCGCAAGGCTGCGGCCGCCGAACGCAGGAAGCGCGCGATCACGGTCGAGACTTCCGTCAGCGGCGCGGCAAGCCGTGTCTGCACCTCGGCCGGCAACGGCACCACGGTCGAGCGGCCGATCATCACAACGTCATGGCGCAGCCGCAAGATCGTGCGCAACAACGGGCCGGTGTCCGGCCCGCTCGACAATCGCGCCGAGCGCTCGCGCTCGGCTTCGGCGCCAATGGTATTCATGCCCACCATTGCGGTGCCGATACCGTCCTGAATCCGATGCAGCGCGTCATTGTCGCGGCCGCGCGTCAGGCCCGCGAGCAATTCGGTGAAGGCCTCCGCGATCAATTCGAGCAGTTTTGCCGCGCTGGCGCGGATTTGCCGCACCGCGCGCGAGGGCAGCACCAGGAAGGAGACGAGCAGCCCCGTCACCGCGCCGACCGCGACTTCGCTGACGCGATCGATCGCCGAGGCCATGGGATCGGCGTGATGCATCGAGGGAAGCACGAGCACGATCACGGCCGTCACCGTTGCAGAGCTCAGATTCGGATAGATCGATGCCACAAAGGCAAGCGGCGCCACGGCCAGCACCAGCAGACCCAGCAAGCCCAGTTCACCGGAATAGGGGATCAGGATTGCGATGGCGCCGCCATAGATCGCGCCGCCGATGGTGCCGAGCATGTAGTCGCGCGTCGCCTTCAGCGAGCGCCCGACGCTCATCTGGGTCACGATGATGGACGTGAGGACGGCCCAGAGCGGCAACAAGAGATGCAGCGCGGTGGCGAGCGCGTAGGCGCCGGTGGCCGCCACCGTGACCCGGACCGCCAGCCCCAATTGGGTCTTTCGCGACCAGACCCGGTCGAACAGCTCTCCTGCGAATGCCATGGTCGCGTATCCCCGTCCAACCCTCGTAAGCCAGCCAAAAGCATAGCTGATGCCCGCAGCCCCGAGGCCGCTTGAAAGGCCAAATCAGCCCGCCTAACTTGCGCGCCAAAACGAGGAAACACGATGGCTCACGAAACCGCAACGCTCGCCGCCTATGTCGCCAACCTGAAATTCCAGGATATTCCGGCGGAAGTGCTGGATCGGACAAAAGTCCTGACGCTGGACTTCCTCGGCAGCGCCATCCGCGCCCGCAGCGAAGCGGAATCCACCCCCTCGATCCTGAAGATGCTGGAGGCGCTTGCGCTCGATACCAAGGGCGAATCCACCGTGTTCGGCGACACCAAGACCTGGACGCCGGCGGTCGCGGCGCTGCTCAACGGCGCCCTCGGCCATTCGCTCGACTTCGACGACACGCATGCGGATTCCTCGCTGCATCCGAGCGCGCCGGTGGTTCCGGCCGCCTTCGCCGTCGGCGAGATGGTCGGCGCGTCGGGCCGCGACGTGCTGACTGCGATCGTGGCGGGCTATGAGGTCTGCTGCCGGCTCGGCAACGCGCTCGACCCGACCTCGCATTATGCCCGCGGCTTCCATCCGACCGCCACCGCCGGCACCTATGGCGCAGCCGCGGCCGCCGGCAAACTGTTCGGCCTCTCCGAGCAACAGCTCATCGCCGCCTTCGGAGTCGCCGGCAGCCAAGCCGCGGGCTCGCTGCAATTCCTGGTCAATGGCGCCTGGAACAAACGCTACCAGGTCGGCGCCGCCGCGATGAATGGCGTGATCGCCGCGACGCTGGCGCGCAACGATTTCGTCGGCGCGACGGAATCCGTCGAGGGCAAGCATGGCCTGCTCGCCGGCTACACCGACGATGCGCATCCCGACAAGGCGGTCGCCGAGCTCGGCAAGACCTACGAGACCATGAAGATCGGCGTCAAACCGTATCCGAGCTGCCGCTATACCCACGCCGCGATCGACGCGCTGATCGCGATGCGGCGCGAGCACAATCTGACACCCGATCAGGTCAAGCGGGTGGAGATCGGCCTGCATCGCAACGGCATCACGCTCACCGGCGACGCCGCGACCAAGCGGCACCCGACCTCGATCGTCGGCGGCCAGTTCTCGATGTTCTTCACCGGCGCGCTCGCGCTCGATCAGGGGTCATTTGGCTGGGACGACTACACCCGCCTTGGGGACGCAGCCATCGACGCGCTCGCCGACAAGTTCGACGTGGTACAGGACGATCGTCTCGAAGTCGGCCGCACTCACCCCTTTGGCGCGCGCGTGAGTATCACGACGGACGACGGCGTGCACGAGCGGCTCTATGCCGATCCCTCGGGAGAGCCGACCTCCTTCCCCGATGCGCGGGCGATGCAGCAGAAGTTTTTGACCCTGGCCCGCCCGGTGCTGAACGCGCGCGCGGAGAAATTCGCGGACGCCATCATGACGCTGGAGCGGTTCGATCGCGTGGCGAAGGCGACGGAGCTGGGGCGCTAGTAGAATTGCGCTACACGAGCGGTGCACCCTCGCCCCTTGCGGGAGAGGGTGGCTCGCCGCATAGCGGCGAGACGGGTGAGGGGTTCTCTCCGCGAGCACACCTCTCACAATTGCATTCGCAGAAGCATACCCCTCATCCGGCGCTTCGCGCCACCTTCTCCCGCAAGGGGAGAAGGGAAGAGAGCACCTCAGTTCGCCCCCGCCACCTTCCCTTTGTCGCGCGCTGCCTTAATCACGTCGCGCACCAGATCAAACACACCGTCCGCTTCCGGCGGCCAGTTTGGCGAACGGCCGAGCCGCACGATCACCAGACGTTCCGAGGGAATCATGATCGTGTACTGCCCGATCGTGCCCTTGGCGAAGAAGGCATCACGCGGCCAGCCGTGCTCGACGCGGAAGGTCGCGCCAAAGCTGTCGCCCTGGTTGGTCCAGAAGCCGGCGCCGATACCGACCCAGGCATTGGGCGTCGCCGACACCGAATAATTCACCCAGCCCTCGGGCAGGATGCGCTTGCCGCCGGCGACGCCGTCGTTGAGATAGAGCTGGCCGAACCGCGCCCAGTCGCGCGCGGATGCGAGCATCTCGCTCGACCCCTTGATCGTGCCGGCGCCGTCGAACTGGAGCGTGACGTGGCGCATGCCGAGCGGCACGAACAATTCGTGGTGCGCGAAGGCAAGCGCTCCTTCGGAATTGCCGCCGGCGGCCTTGCGGATCAGATGCGCGAGCATGATGGTGTTGCCATCGTGATAATTCCACACGGTGCCCGGCGCGGTCGCAAGCGGCATGCTCGCGGCATAGGCGGCCATGTCGGCCTCCACGAATTTCATGCGATTGACCGGCTCGAACGCCGAGCCGAGCGAGGCCTGCAGCGAGCTGCCGAGCGCCAGGCCCGCGGTGTGGCGCAGCAATTGATCGAGGGTGATGGCGTGACGCGGATCGTCCGGATTTGTCCAGGCGGCGACCGGTGCGGGCCCGTCCAGCTTCAGTCTGCCCTGGCGCACGAGAATCCCGGTGAGAGCCGAGATCACGGACTTGGTCATGGAGAAGCCGAGCAGCGGCGTCTCCGGTCCGATGCCGTCCGCATAGCGCTCGGCGATGACGCGACCCGATTTCATGACGACGATTGCGCGGGTGCGGCGGAATGGCGGCGATGTCGGCTCAGCGAAGGCGCGATCGAGCGCGGCTGACAGCTCCGGGCTTTGCGGCGACACGATTGCGGGGCCGGCGATCTCGGGCAACAACGCCGGCTGCCTGTCATCAGGCGGCAGCCGGACGTCGGCAATCTCCGCACCGTGCTCAAGCGTGCAGCCGAGGCCCTCGCGATACACGGCATGGCTGCGGCCAATGCCGAACAGCGTCACCGTAACGTCCTTGCGCGCGCGATCGACCTGATAGTCCATCGCCCAGGTGAGCAAACCGGCGCCCGGCATCGCATCAATGGTCTCCGTCAAATTACGCCTGACATCGAGGCCCGAGACAAACGTCTCGGAACAGAGCACGTCGGCGATGAAGCCGGTGGCGACCTTGGGCACGTCATGGGCGCGAACCGCGCCGAGCGCGAGGCCGGCAAAGACGATGGTGGCGGTGAGAAGGACAATCTTGCGGCGGGTCACGGGCTTGCTCCGGCTTGAGGCGTGTGCCGGAGACGAAGCGGCATTCACGCGATGCCCGCTCGCCGAATTTGGAAAACGGCGTAGCTGGAAACCGCGAGACGCTCGCCGATTCTGAGATACTCTAGATATTTCAGTGCACTAAGGCCTAGACAGCATTCACCTTGAGCCGCCGGTATTCCGTCGGCGTCACGCCGGTCACGGCCTTGAAGGCGCGGTTGAAAGGGCCGAGCGACTGGAAGCCAGAGTCCATCGCGATGGTGATGACGGGGACCTCGGCCTGAGCGGGATCGGCCAGCGCGGCCTTGGCCTCCTCGATCCGGTGGTTGTTCAGGAACACATTGAAATTTCGGTAGCCGAGCCCCTGGTTGATCAGCCGACGGAGCCGGTATTCGGGAATTTTCAGCCGGCCCGCGAGCACGCCGATGCTGATGTTCTCCTGGCGATAGATCCGCTCGTGCGCCATCAGCCGCATCAGGGCGTCGATCAGCTTTTGGTCGGCGGCGTCCTCGCCCACAGGCTGGCTCGCCGCGATCGCCGGCGCAGCCTCCGCGGCGGCCGGAAACAGGTCGGCGCCGTCGACCCGCATCATCGCATAGACGATGGCCACAACGATGCCGGCGAGCACGCCGGCGTTGACGGTGTTGGCGACATCGCCGACCTCGCTGCCGGCGACAAGGATCTGGAGCAGCGCGTTCAATCCGCCATAGAGCGCGGCAGCACAGACGATGAAGATGCGAACACGGCGGCGGCGCTCGACCAGATCGGCCGACCATGAGCCGATCGTCTGCCTGATCGCGAGCGCAATGAAGCCGAGCACAATCAGGTTCACCGCGGTGACGGCGAACCGGACATGTCCGCCGGGTGCGATCCAGAGACAACTGACGAAGCTGAACGCTGTCACCAACCCCCAGGTCAATCCGTGCCACCGGCGCAGGCGAAACTCATCGTCGAACAATGCGCGCGTGAACAGCCAGAACACCACGATATTGCCGGTCGACACCGCGATCAGCGGCGCATGCCATGCCGGGACCAGCGATGAAGTTCCGACGGAATAGCTCACAGCATGCGCGGCCGAGCCGAGCGCAAAGGCTGCACCGAGCCGGGCTGCCAGCACATTGCGGAAATCCGAGAGCAATGACGCTGCCAGCACCAGCAGCAGCGCCACGGCGGCGGCGCGAAAGGCGAGCTCGGTTGCGGCAAGGGTCATCGGGTGATGCGATGGGTCGCGGTTGACATCAGCCAAACATCCTTCGTCAGGCGTATGTTTTCAAGCACCATCCGCACCACAGCTGTCATCGTCCGGCTTGACCGGACGATCCAGTACGCCGAGACGGCAGTGATCGAACCGATAGGCCGCGGCGTACTGGATCGCCCGCTTTCGCGGGCGATGACGGCGGAGTGTGTGGCCCAGGCTTAGCCGCGACGGCCGCACGAAATCCTGCTACGATTTAGCTCGAAAAGCCAAAAGGAGCCCTACCATGAGCTGGCAACCCTCGAACGATCCCGTGCTCGGCGATCCCATGTCCTGCGATGCGCTCGATCTCGTCATCGTGCCGCGCACGCGCGATCTCGGCGACGGCTTCGCGGTGCGGCGCGCGCTGCCGCACGGCAAGCGGCAGATGGTCGGACCCTTCATCTTCTTCGATCATTTCGGGCCGGTGCAATTCGTCTCCGGCAAGGGCATGGACGTACGGCCGCACCCGCATATCGGGCTTGCTACCGTCACCTATCTGTTCGACGGCGCGATCATGCATCGCGACAGCGAGGGCAACATCCAGGAGATCCAGCCCGGCGCGATGAATTTGATGACAGCCGGCCGCGGCATCGCGCATTCCGAGCGCACGCCGGATGTGCAGCGCGCCTCGGGGCAGAAGATGCTGGGCCTGCAAAGCTGGATCGCGCTGCCGGCCGGATCGGAAGAGATCGCACCGTCGTTCCAGCACTACGGCGCGGGTGACCTGCCGATGGTCTCCGAGCGCGACTTCACCGCGAAGGTGATCGCGGGCTCGGCCTTCGGCGTCACCTCGCCTGTTTCGATGGTGTCGCCCTGGTTCTATACCGAGGTCACGGCGGTCGCGGGCGCGATCGTGCCGCTCGATCCCGATCACGAGGAGCGCGCCATCTACGTCGTCGATGGCGAGGTCGAGATCGCGAACGAGCGCTATGAGGGGCCGCGACTGCTAATCTTCCGTCCGGGCGACCGCATCACGGTGAGGGCGCTCAAGGCCACGCGGATGATGTTTCTGGGCGGCGACGCCCTGGAGGGCCCGCGCCACATCTGGTGGAATTTCGTCTCCTCCAGTAAGGAGCGGATCGAGCAGGCCAAGCAGGACTGGAAAACCGGCCGCTTCGCCGCAGTTCCGCAGGAACATGAGTTCATTCCGCTGCCGGAATAGGCTATCCCGGTCTCCGGTCGCGCGATCAGGCGCGGCCGGATGTCCTGTCGCAAGGCCTTGCTCCGAAAGTTCTGCCGATGACCACCATGCTCTCCAGCGACCTGCCGCTGCCCAAGATCGGGCGCGGCAAGGTGCGCGATATCTACGCCGTCGACGACGACCGCCTGCTGCTCGTCACCACCGACCGCATCAGCGCCTTCGACGTCGTGATGGGCGAGACCATCCCGATGAAGGGCGCGGTTCTGACGCAAATCAGCGCGTTCTGGTTTAACGAGCTCGAAGGCGTGGTGCCGCATCACATGATCAGCGCCGACACCGACGAGATCATCGCCGCCGTGCCGGCGTTGAAGCCGCATCGCGCCGAAATTCTCGGCCGCGCCATGCTGTGCCGCCGCACCACGGTGTTTCCGATCGAATGCGTGATCCGCGGTTATCTCTCGGGCTCGGCCTGGAAGGAATATGCAGCAAGCGGCACGCTGGCCGGCGAGAAGCTGAAAGCAGGTCTGGTCGAGAGCGAGAAGCTGGAGCCTTCGATCTTCAGCCCGGCGACCAAGGCCGAGACCGGCCATGACGAGAACATCACCGTCGCGAAGATGCGCGAGGTCGTCGGCGACCAGACGGCCTACACGCTCGAGAGCATGACCCGCGCGATCTACACGCTCGGCGAGGAGCTCGCCCGCGAGCAGGGCATCATCATCGCCGACACCAAGTTCGAATTCGGCCGCGACAAGGACGGCCGCATCATCCTGATCGACGAAGCCATGACGCCGGATAGTTCGCGGTTCTGGGCCGTCGACGCCTACAAACCCGGCCAGCCGCAGGCGAGCTTCGACAAGCAGCCGCTGCGCGACTATCTCGACGTCGAGCGCCGCGCTGGCCGCTGGAACGGCGACGCCCCGCCGCCGCCTTTGCCCGCAAGCGTGGTGGACGCGACCAGCAAGCGGTATCTGGAAGCGTATCGCCGCGTGACGGGAAGCGAACTGAAGATCTAGCCCCGCTATTTATGGTCGTCCTGGCGAAAGCCAGGACCCATACCGCGAGGTGTTCCGATCGCAGGCGGTGCCAATCCCGAACGACCAATCCTCGCCAAACTCCTCCCTGGGGTAATGGGTCCTGGCTTTCGCCAGGACGACGCCGAATTCGCGCAGATTTAAGCAACAACATAGCCACTAAACCGTCGGATACTTCCGGCCTGCAAGAATCCTGTTGCGCTAGGCTCGCAGTCGTCTACCTCTCGGAGGGAAATATTCACGAGCGAGTGTTACGGCGTGACAGATCCAGCAATTGGCTTCACTCCGTCGGCCGGGCTCACTCCGGCCCTCAAGCGTGCGCTGACTGATATATTGGGCGGGAGCGCCGCCAGCGTCCTGACCGTCACGTTCGGACTGTCCTACTCGCTGCTGATCTTCGCGGGGCCGTTGTCGCCCTATCTGTCCTACGGCATCACGGCCACTTTCGTCAGCTCCGCGGTGCTTGCGGCCGTCGTCGGGTTCGGCAGCTCCCTGCCCTTCGCGATTGCAGCCCCTGACAGCTCGACCGCCGCGGTGACGGGTATCCTGGCGGCCTCGGTGGTCGAACGCATCGAGACGGCGCACCTGTCGGCGCCGTTGCTGTCACCGATCCTGATCACGCTCGGCCTGTCGACGATGCTGACGGGATTGGTGCTGTGTGGGCTGGGCTTGACGCGGCTTGGCCGCGCCATCCGCTACGTGCCTTATCCAGTGGTCGGCGGCTTCCTGGGCGCAACCGGACTTCTCATCGTCATGGGTGCGGTCCGGGTGATCACCGACCACCCGCTGCAACTGGCGACACTGTCGCACTTCGCCAACCGCACCATCCTGCTGGAGCTGGGTGCCGCCTGTGCGATGGCACTGGTGCTGTATCTCACCTGGCACCGCTCGCGCAGCCCGTTCGGACTGCCGATCATCCTGGTCGGCGGCGTGCTCACCGCGCATCTGGCGTTCTGGATCACCGGCGTTTCCTTCGATGAGGCGCACACATTGGGCTGGACCTTTCAGTCCCCACCGCAAGCGGTCTTCGTGCTGCCCTGGCACACCGACGATCTCGCCCGCTATCCCTGGTTTGTCATACCGGACCTGCTCGGCAATGTCGTCGCCGTCATCTTCGTCACGGCATCGAGCACGCTGTTCAACACCACCGGCATCGAGGTGGCCACGCATCGCGAAGCCAATCTGGAGTGTGAGCTGAACGTCACCGGCGCCGCCAATATCCTGACCGGCATGCTGGGCGGCTATCCCGGCTGCAGCTCGACCAGCCGCTCGATGCTTAATTTCTCCAGCGGCGGCCGCGGGCGCCTGTCAGGCCTCACGGCCGCAGCGCTGTCGCTGCTGGTGCTCGCCGTCGCACCCGAGCTGCTCGGCTTCATCCCCAAATTCGTGCTCGGCGGCCTGTTGCTCTATCTCGGCGCCGACCAGCTGCACAAATGGATCATCGAGTCGCGCAAGCGGCTGTCGAAGCTGGAATATCTGTCGCTGATCGCCATCATCGCGATCATCGTCGCCTGGGGTTTCGTACCGGGCATCCTGATCGGCGTGATCATCGGCTGCGCGACGTTTGCGTTCAGCGCAGCGCGGGTCGAGTCGATCAAATACAGTTTCGACGGCTCGGAGTACCGCTCCTCGCTCGATCGCTCGCGCGACGATCAGGACGTGCTGCTGGCCCATGGCGGCAAGATCCAGGGCCTCAATCTCCAGAGCTATCTGTTCTTCGGCTCGGCCAACCGGCTCTACCAGCACGTCAAGCGTCTGCTTCAGGAGCGCCCCGAATGTCGCTATCTGCTGTTCGACTTCAAGCTCGTCACTGGCGTCGATTCATCGGCCGCCTATAGCTTTGCCCAGATCAAGCGCAGCGCCGGCGAACTCGGCGTCGAGCTGATCCTGGTGCATCTGTCGGCTGCGGCCGAGAAGGTGCTGCGCTCCAGCGACTTCGTCGGCGAGGGCGTCACCATCATCCCCGAGCTCGATCGCGCGCTGGAATGGTGCGAGAACGAGCTCATCTCGCAACATCAGGAGCTGGCACAGGAAGAAGCCAGCCTGCGCGACTGGTTCACGCGAATGCTCGGCAGCGAGGATGGCGCCGACGAGCTGATCCGCCGCTGCCAGCGCATCGAGGTCGAAGCCGGCGCGGTCATCGTGCAGGCCGGCGACCCCGCCGATTCCATGCACTTCATCCTCGACGGCCGCGTCGGCATCATGATCCCGGCCGACGACGACCGCACCACGCGCGTGCGCAGCCTCGGCCGTTATACCACGATCGGCGAGATGGGGCTGGTGTCACAGACACCGCGCAGCGCCACGATCCAGGCCGAGGTCGACAGCGTGCTCTACGTGCTGAATACGCACCAGTTCGACGCCATCAAGACCGAGGATCCCGCGCTCAGCCACAAGCTGCTGACCTATTTCGTGTCGGTGATGGCGGAGCGGCTGACCTTTGCGAACCGCACGATCGCGGTGTTGAGGCGCTAGCGAGGCCGTAGCGCAACTAGCGCACCACACTTTGGATGTCGTCCTGGCGAAAGCCAGGACCCACACCGCGGAATCTATCTATCGCAGGCGGTGGAAGTACCGGACCACCAATCTTCGCCAAACGCCTCGCTGGGGTAATGGGTCCTGGCTTTCGCCAGGACGACCCTGGAGGGGGCATTGCGTTTATCACGTCCGCGAATGATGGCGAGCCCTTACACCCCCGCCATCATCACGTATTTGATCTCGACATATTCTTCCATGCCGTGATGCGAGCCTTCGCGGCCGAGGCCGCTTTCCTTGACACCGCCGAAGGGCGCGACTTCGGTGGTGATCAGGCCGGTGTTGACGCCGACCATGCCGGATTCCAGCGCTTCGGCGACACGCCAGACGCGGCCGAGATCGCGGGAGTAGAAGTACGACGCCAATCCGAACGGGGAGGCGTTGCACATCGCGATCACGTCGGCCTCGTCCTTGAAGCGGATCACCGGCGCGAGCGGTCCGAAGGTTTCCTCCTGCGCCACCAGCGAGTCCGGCTTGACGTCGGAGAGCACCGTCGGCTCGAAGAACGAGCGCCCGAGTTCGCTGCGCTTGCCACCGGTGACGACCTTGGCACCGCGCTTGACGGCGTCCGCAATGTGGCGCTCGACCTTGTCGACCGCCTTCAAATTGATCAGCGGGCCCTGCGTGACGCCGGTTTCCGTGCCGTCGCCGATCTTCATCGCCGCGACCTTCTTCGACAGCTTCTGCACGAACTCGTCGTAGATCTTGTCCTGGGCGTAGAGGCGGTTGGCGCAGACGCAGGTCTGGCCCATGTTGCGGTATTTCGAGACGATGGCGCCTTCGACCGCCGCATCGATATCAGCGTCGTCGAACACCACGAACGGCGCGTTGCCGCCGAGCTCGAGCCCGAGCCGCTTCACGCCGACGGAGGCCTGCCGGTAGAGAATCTTGCCGACCGCGGTCGAGCCGGTGAAGCCGACGAAACGCACGGCCGGATGCTCGCACAGCACCTTGCCGATCGGCGCTGCATCGCCGGTGACGATGTTGAACACACCCTTGGGCACGCCGGCTCTCTCCGCGAGCGCGGCAAGCGCCAGCGCCGACAGCGGCGTTTCATTGGCGGGCTTCAGCACCACGGTGCACCCGGCCGCAAGCGCCGGCGAAACCTTTCGCGTGATCATCGAGTTCGGGAAATTCCACGGCGTGATCGCGCCGCAGACACCGATCGGCTGCTTGATCGCGAGCAAGCGCGCATCCGGCCGCTGCGTCGGAATGGTCTCGCCATAGACGCGGCGGGCCTCCTCGGCGAAAAATTCGACATAGGCGCCGCCGATGTCGACTTCGCCGAGGGCTTCGGCAAGCGGCTTGCCCTGCTCGGAGGTGAGGATCAGAGCGAGGTCCTCGCGGTTGGCGATGATCAGCTCGAACCATTTGCGCAAGATATTGGAGCGCTGCTTGGCGGTGTGCTTGGCCCAGCCCGGAAAGGCGCGCTCGGCGGCTTCGACCGCCCTGGTGGCGTCATCGGCCGAAAGCTGCGGAACCTTTGCGAGCTCGACGCCGGTCGCGGGATTGTTGACGGCGAAGACCGGCGAGCCGACCCAGGCGCCGTCGATATAGCAGGCCTCCTTCAGAAGCGACGGGTCCTTCAACCGGTCGCGCAGATTGGACGTGGCGTGCTGAGCACGTGCGGCGGCGGTCGGGGTCATGGCGTTACTCCCAAGGGGCTTTTGCGGGCTGTTCCGGTTCGGCCGGAATATAGGGAGAAGCGGCGCGCAATGCACCGTCCCGCAACGCACATCTGCTGGGAGCCAGGCTCGGAGCGGCGGAGTTACGCCGCGCCGCTCAGATAGGTCTCGCGCCGCCCGATCATGCGCTCGGCGGCGGCCTTGGCGTCGGCCTTCGAGGAGGTCGCGCAGGTCCGATATTCGAGATCAGGGACGTCGGACGCGTTGCGGCGGCCGAACCATGACTTTGAACCGACCGGCAACAGCGCCAGCGCCTGCGCCAGATTGTCGACCGCGCCGAACGAATAGAGCGCACCGGTGCCGGCGATACGGACCTCGTAGATCCCGGGCGCGATCGGCGCTTCCAGGTTCCCGCCCCGTCCGGGACGGGGATAGCGCTTCCATTCGCTCCAGGTCGAAATCATCTGAGGTCCCCCCTCGCGGCCGGTGGGCGGCCGCGAAATTTGCATCAAGTCTTAACGTTGGCCGCCGATCGGCCGAGAGCTGAACGCCGCAGCTCACAAAATGTTTCAAGTGCTTCAAACAGTCGAAACATATCGCCAGCACCCATCCACGGTCACGGCTGGCTGCGGCCATCCACCGCAGATTGTGACGGTGTGTTGTAGTTCAGCCGCCTTGTCGTCGTGCGCGGGGAGCCGACCGTCAAGTCACGACATCGCGACCGCGGCAGGTACGTGGATGTGCTTGCCGCGCGGCGCACGCGGGAGGACAATCGATCGCTTCCAACAATAATCAAACCGGAGGAAACGCGGATGCAAGGCAAAGCTGAGATCGACCAGATTCTGCGCCAGAAGAGCGAGGCCAGGGAGATTCCCGGCGTCGTCGCCATCGCCGCCAGCGGTACCGACGTGCTGTATCAGGGCGCGTTCGGCAAACGCGACCTGTCCAAGCCGGATGCGATGACCGCCGACAGCGTGTTCTGGATCGCATCGATGACGAAGGCGGTGACATCAGCCGGCGCGATGCAGCTCGTCGAGCAGGGCAAGCTGTCGCTGGATGCACCCATCGGCGATGTGTTGCCCGATCTCGCCAAGCCGCAGGTGCTCGAAGGTTTCGATGCCAAGGGCGAGGCCAAGCTACGGCCGGCCAAGGGGCCAATCACGCTGCGCCAGCTCATGACCCACACGGCAGGCTTCTGCTACAACATGTGGAACGGCGATCTCGCGGTCTATCTGGACAAGAACGGCATCCCCGCCATCACCACCTGTCAGAACGCCGCGTTGAAGACGCCAATCATGACTGACCCAGGCACGCGCTGGGAATACGGCACCAATATCGATTTCGTCGGCAAGGCCGTGGAAGCCGCCAGCGGCAAGCGCCTCGATGCCTATCTGCGCGATAATCTGTTCGCACCGCTCGGCATGAGCGATACCGCTTTCAAGATCACCGACGACATGCGCAAGCGCCTGGTCGGCATGCATGCGCGCGGCGAGGATCGCCAGCTCGCCGCGATCCCGTTCGAGCTCGAGCAGGAGCCGGAATTCCACATGGGTGGCGGCGGCCTTTATTCGACCGCGGCCGATTACATCAGGTTTACCCAGATGATCCTGAACAAGGGTCGCGGCAACGGCAATCAGGTGCTGAAAGCCGAGACCGTCGCGACGATGGGGCAGAACCACATCGGCGATCTCGCCATGGGCAAGATGACCACGGCGGCGCCGATGTACACCAATGACGTCGATCTCTATCCGGAGCAGGTGAAGAAGTGGGGCCTCAGCTTCATGATCAACACCGCCAAGACCGCCGAGGGGCGCAGCGCGGGCAGCCTCGCCTGGGCGGGCCTCGCCAACACCTACTACTGGATCGACCCGGCGCGCGACGTCACCGGCGTGATCCTGATGCAGCTGCTGCCATTCGCCGATGCAAAGTGTCTCGAGGCTTTTGCCGGCTTCGAGCGCGGCGTCTATGCCGGACTCGATGCTGGCAGCGGGCAGAAGGCGGCCTAAGGCGCGCCTAGCTCTCACGACGCGTGACGGCCGGGCTTGTTGTCCCGGCCGTCCACGCACCTGACTGGAGGACACGATCTTGGCAGACAAAGCCGACAGTTACGTTTGCGGCATCTCCGACACGCCGCTGCTCGGCGACACGATCGGGCGCAGCCTCGATCAGGCCGCGCGGCGCTGGGGCGATCGCGAGGCGCTGGTCTCGCCCAGCCACGGCGTGAGGTGGACATGGACGGAGTTTGCCGCGCGGGTCGACGCACTCGCCGCCGGCTTTGTCGCGCTCGGCCTCGAACGCGGCGAACGGATCGGCATCTGGTCGCTGAACCGGCCGGAATGGACGCTGACCCAGTTCGCCGCCGCCAAGGCCGGTCTCATCCTGGTGACGATCAATCCGGCCTACCGGCTGAGCGAGCTGGAATTCGCGCTTCACAAGGTCGGATGCAGCGCCATCGTCACCGCGACGGCGTTCAAGACCAGCAACTACATGGACATGCTCAACACGCTGTTGCCGGAGCTCGCGAGCGCCAAGCCCGGGCAATTGCACGCCGCGCGGCTACCGGCCTTGCGCATCGTGATTCAGATCGGCGGCCCCGCCTGCCCGGGCACGATTCCGTTCGACGAGGTCGCCGGCATGGCCGGACCCCTGCACCGCGAGCAGCTCGCCGCGCTCGGTGCCTCCCTGCAGTTCGACGATGCCGTCAACATCCAGTTCACCAGTGGAACGACGGGATCGCCCAAGGGCGTGACGCTGACCCATCACAACATTCTCAACAACGGCTATTTCGTCGGCCGCGCCATGCGCCTGACCGAACAGGACCGCATCTGCATTCCGGTGCCGCTCTATCATTGCTTCGGCATGGTGATGGGCAACCTCGCCTCCGTCACGCTCGGCGCGACGATGGTCTATCCCGGCGAGGGGTTCGATCCGCTCGCGACGCTACGGACGATCGAGCAGGAAAAATGCACCGCGCTGTACGGTGTGCCGACGATGTTCATCGCCGAACTCGACCACGGCGAATTCTCAAGCTTCGATCTGACATCGCTGCGCACCGGCATCATGGCCGGTGCACCCTGCCCGATCGAGGTGATGAAGCGCGTCAATAGCGAGATGAACATGGGCGAGGTCACGATCGCCTATGGCATGACCGAGACGAGCCCGGTCAGCTTTCAGAGCGCCGTCGACGATCCGCTCGATCGCCGCGTCTCGACAGTCGGACGAATCCATCCGCACGTCGAGGTCAAAATCGTCGATCTCGACGGCAAGATCGTCAAGCGCGGCGAACGGGGCGAGCTCTGCACCCGCGGCTACAGCGTGATGCTGGGCTATTGGGAGGAGACGGAGAAGACCGCCGATGTGCTCGACGCCAACGGCTGGATGCATACCGGCGACATCGCCATCATCGACGACCAGGGTTATTGCAACATCGTCGGCCGCATCAAGGACATGGTGATCCGCGGCGGCGAGAACCTTTATCCCCGCGAGATCGAGGAATTTCTCTACCGCCATCCCAAGATTCAGGACGTGCAGATCTTCGGCGTTGCCGATACCCGCTACGGCGAGGAGCTCTGCGCCTGGATCCGGGTCAGGTCCGGCGAGACGCTGACGATGGAAGAGGTGCGCGCCTTCTGCGACGGCCAGATCGCCCACAACAAAATTCCGCGTTACGTGGAATTCGTCGACGAGTTTCCGATGACCGTAACCGGAAAGATCCAGAAATTCCTGATGCGCGACGACGTGGAGCAACGGCTTGGGCTGAAAGCCGCGAAGACTGCGTAGGTTGCCAACCCCATCGTCATTGCGAGCGCAGCGAAGCAATCCAGAATCTTTCCGCAGAGGCAGTCTGGATTGCTTCGTCGCTGCGCTCCTCGCAACGACGGGGAGAGAGGCCGCGTTAAACCGTCAGCCCGCGCTGCCCGGCGAGCTCCTTCAGCGACACAAGCGGACGCGCGCCGATGTGCTGGATCACTTCGGCGGCTGCGAGCGCGCCGAGCTCGCCGCACTGCTTGTGGGACAGGTTACGCGCTAGACCATACAGAAAGCCGGCAGCGAAGAGATCGCCGGCGCCGGTGGTGTCCACGAGCTTTGCGATCGGAGACGCCGGCGCTGCGACTGCATCAGTTGGCGTCACCACCACGCAGCCCTTTTCGCTGCGGGTGACCACGCCGAGATTGACGTCGTTGCGCAACTGCTTGAGCGCGGTGTCGAAATCGGAGGTCTGGTAGAGCGAATGCAGCTCGGACTCGTTGGCGAAGACGATATCGACGGTGCCGTTGCGCATCAGCCCCAGGAACTCGTCGCGATAACGATCGACGCAGAAGGAATCCGATAATGTCAGCGCCACCTTGCGCTTGGCATCATGGGCGATCTTGGCCGCCTTGACGAAGGCGTCCTTGGCGTTCTTGGGGTCCCAGAGATAGCCCTCGAGGTAGACGATGCCGGCCGCGGCGATCTCGGCCGGGTCGATGTCGGCGGGCGACAAATCCTGCGCGGCGCCGAGATAGGTGTTCATGGTGCGCTCGCCGTCATCGGTCACCAGGATGTAGGAGCAGCCGGTCGCAGGACCGTCCTTCGCCGCGGGCGTGTTGAAGGCGACGCCGGCCGCGCGGATGTCGTGGACGTAGAGCTTCCCGATCTGGTCGTCCTTGACCTTGCCGACATAGGCGGCGCGGGCCCCGAGGCTGCCGATGCCGACAATGGTGTTGGCAGCCGAACCGCCGGAAACTTCCGTCGCCGGACCCATGTCCTTGTAGATGGCGGCGGCCCGCGCCTCGTCGATCAGGGACATGCTGCCCTTGGTCATGCCGTGCTTGCCCAGAAAGGCTTCGTCGGTCTTGACCAACACGTCGAACAGCGCGTTGCCGATGCCGAGAACGTCATATTTCACGTCAGCCATTCACCTTGATCCTGTTTGGCGGATTGCGATACCCGCGGAAATCCGCTTCCTGTCGGTCTGAAATCTGGCTCGCGGCCTATCACGACCGGCCCTTCACGGGCAAGCAACGGTATTATGCAGTTCCGATGATCCGCTCCTTCCTGACCGTCTCGACGGGGACACTGGCTTCACGGCTGCTGGGCTTTGCACGCGATTCCCTGATCGCGGCGCTGCTCGGCACCGGCGCCGTGGCGGACGCGTTTCTCGCGGCATTTCAGCTCGTCAATGTGGTGCGGCGCCTGCTCAGCGAGGGGGCGCTGAATGCGGCGTTGATCCCGGCCTGGCTGCGCGTTCGTGACCGCGAAGGCGAGGCGGCTGCGGCGGCGTTCGCGGGAGGCGTGCTCGGCACCGTCAGCGCGTGCCTGATCGCAATCTCGGTCGTGATTGCACTTTTGATGCCGCTGATCATCATGATCATCGCGCCGGGCTTCGTCGGCAGCGCATCGCTCGATCTCGCGGTCCAGAATGCGCGGCTGATGCTGCCTTATCTCGCCTTCGCGGGACCCGTCACGGTGCTGATGGGCGTGCTCAACGCGCAGGGGCGCTTTGCACTCACCGCGTTCTCGCCGCTGCTGTTCAACATCGCGCTGATCGCCGCGATCGCAGCACTCCTGCTGGGCCACGCCGATGCGACCTTCGCCGCGTGGATGCTGGCGGCCACCGTCGGCATCGCCGGCCTGCTGCAGCTCCTGATGCTGCTGTCGCAGCGAAGTGCGCGCCTGGCGACCCCGCTGCGCGTGAGCTTCGACAAGGACATGCGCGGCTTCTTCGCCAAGGCGATCCCGGGCATGATCGCAAGCTCCGGCCCGCAATGGCTGATGGTGGCCGGCGCGATCATCGCGTCCGCCACGCCCGCCGCGGTCTCCTGGCTCTATTTCGCCAACCGCCTGATCGAGCTACCGCTTGGCATTGTCGGCGTCGCCATGGGTACCGTGCTGGTGCCGGAGCTGACGCGCGCGGTGAGGAGTGGCGACCGTGATGCGGTTGCGCATGCGGAATCGCGCGCGCTGGAACTCGCGACCGGGCTGGCATTGCCGGCGACGCTCGGCCTGATCGTGCTGGCGGAACCGATCGTGCGGCTGCTGTTCGAACACGGCGCCTTTGGCGCGGAGGACAGCGCGGCCACGGCGCGCGCCCTGATGTGGCTGGCGCTGGGGCTGCCGGCTCATGTGCTGATCAAGGCGCTGTCCCCGGCCTATTTTGCCCGCGGCGACACCATGACGCCGCTGCTTGCGACTGCCAAAGGGTTCGTGGTCGCGGTCGCGCTCGCGATCCTGCTCGGTCATTTCTTCGGCGCAAGCGGGATCGCCGCCAGCATTGCCGCCGGCGCCTGGAGCAGTGCGATCTCGCTGCTCCGGAAAGGCACGCGTGAATTCGGCTTCTCGGTCGATGCCGCCGCCCGCAAGCGGCTGCCGCGAATCGTGCTCGCCGCGCTCGCCATGGGCGGCCTGCTGTGGCTGACCGCGGGCCTCTTGCCTTCACAGGCCCATGGGCTCATCCGCTTGATTGCGCTGGGATCACAGATCGCCGCCGGAATCGTCGTCTATGGCTTGCTCCTGCAAATCCTCGGCGTCGCGTCCTGGCGCGAGGCGGCCGGTGCCTTGAAGCGGCCCGCCCAGCCCGATCCCGGCGCCTGAGTTTAGCGAAATTCCCTTGACGGGGCAGCGTCGCTGTTGGAAACGACGCCCCGTATCTTGCAGGGAAGCTGCCATGGCATTCGTTGAACGGGTTTTTTCGGGCGTCCAGCCGACGGGCAATCTGCACCTCGGCAATTATCTCGGCGCCATCGTCAACTTCGTGAAGATGCAGGAAACCCATAACTGCATCTATTGCGTCGTCGACATGCACGCGATCACGATGGGCATGGACGTCTGGGGCGGCCCGGCCGAGCTCGCGCGCAACACCCGCGAGGTGACCGCGGCGTTCATTGCCAGCGGCATCGATCCCAAGAAGCACATCGTGTTCAACCAAAGCCAGGTCTCGGGCCATGCCGAGCTCGCCTGGATCTTCAACTGCGTCGCGCGCATGGGCTGGCTGAATCGCATGACCCAGTTCAAGGAGAAGGCCGGCAAAGACCGTGAGAACGCCTCGGTCGGGATCTTCGACTATCCCGTGCTGATGGCCGCTGACATCCTGCTGTATCGCGCCACCCATGTACCGGTCGGCGAGGACCAGAAGCAGCATCTCGAGCTCTCGCGCGACATCGCGCAGAAGTTCAACAATGATTTCGGCGATTCCATCCGCGCGCAGGGCGCCAACGACGGTCTGTTCTTCCCGCTGCCGGAACCCCTGATCACGGGACCGGCGACGCGCGTGATGAGCTTGCGCGACGGCACCAAAAAGATGTCGAAGTCGGATGCTTCCGACAATTCGCGCATCAACTTGACCGACGATGCCGACACCATCGCGCAGAAGATCCGCAAGGCGAAGACCGATCCGGAACCGCTGCCGTCTGAGGAAAAGGGCCTGGAAGGTCGCCCCGAGGCCGATAATCTCGTCGGCATCTTTGCCGCGCTCTCGGGCCGCGCCAAGGCCGACGTGCTGCGCGAGTTCGGCGGCGGCCAGTTCTCCAGTTTCAAGAACGCGCTGGCGGAGCTGTGCGTGGCGAAACTCGCGCCGATCGCCGGCGAGATGAAGCGCCTCGTCGCCGACCCCGGCCATATCGACGCGACCCTGAACGACGGCGCCGACCGCGCGCGCGCGATCGCCGACGAGACCATGAAGCTCTCGAAGGACATCGTCGGCTTCATTCGCCGGCGCTGAGGCGCGTTCGCGAAACCGCGGCCGACGCCACGCGCCGGCCGCTTCTGCTCTCCCCAAGCGAGACGGAGTGTGGCAGCATGTCAGCCGTGCACATTCCGGGACATGCATGACCAGCAAGCGACTTTGCTTCGAGCCGGGTCACAAGCCCAAATGCCTCGTCATCGTCGACGACACCGCCGAATGGGATCGCGCGGTCTATTACGCCAGCCGCTGGGCGATCCGCGCCGGCGGCGGCGTGGTGATGCTCCGCATCATCGAGCCCGAACAGCAGAGCCAGGAATGGCTGGGGGTCGCCGACATCATGCGCGCCGAGGCGCAGGAGGCGGCAGAAGCCGCGCTCGACCGTGCCGCCGGCCGCGCCAACGGCATCGCTGCGATCACGCCGGAACGGGTGATCCGCGAGGGCGCCGCCATGGAACAGCTGCTGGCGGTGATCGACGAGGACCCCGACATCGCCATGCTGGTGCTCGCCGCGAATCCGGGCGCGGAAGGCCCGGGGCCCTTGGTCAACCTGCTGGCGCACGCGCTGGGCACGTTCCCGGTGCCGGTGACGGTCATTTCCGGCGCGCTGAGCGACCAGAGCGTGGATTCGCTGTCGTAGACTCAGGCGCTCGTCATGCCCGGGCTCCCGGCCATGACGCCGCGGGAGTTTGGCACCCCTACACTAACCCGCTGATATAACAGGTGAACGGCCAACTTACCCCTTGACCGTGCGTTCGCCGTCGCCATCTGCTAGTGGATAGAGCACGCGCCGGCCTTGAACCGGCGACGTCTGGAGAAAACGATGTTCATTCAAACCGAAGCCACTCCCAATCCCGCCACGCTGAAGTTCATTCCCGGCCGCGTCGTGGTCGACGGCGGACCGATGGAATTTGCCAACCGCGAATCGGCTGCGCGCTCGCCGCTCGCCGAAAAGCTGTTCGAGGTCCCCGGCGTCACCGGCGTGTTCTACGGATCTGACTTCATCACCGTGACCAAGGCGAACGGTGAATGGCAACAGCTCAAGCCCGCGATCCTCGGCGCCATCATGGAGCACTACATGTCCGGCGCGCCGCTGCTCGCCGACGGTGCCGCCGCGAGCGATGCCGATCTCGACGACGAGGACGAATTCTTCGACGAGGCCGATGCCGAGACGGTCGACATGATCAAGGATCTGATCGAGACCCGCGTGCGCCCGGCGGTTGCCAATGACGGCGGCGACATCACCTTCCGCGGCTTCAAGGACGGTATCGTCTATCTCAACATGAAGGGCTCGTGCGCCGGCTGCCCGTCATCGACCGCGACGCTCCAGCACGGCATCCAGAATCTGCTCAAGCACTTCGTCCCCGACGTGGTCGAAGTCCGGCCGATGTAGGCTGGTCCGCAAAGGCGTGGATGGCCGGGACAAGCCCGGCCATGATGGCGAGTATTCCATGACAGATGGTGCTACGATCGTTCCATGCTGATCCTCGCCATCGATACCGCGCTGGAAGCGTGCGCGGTTGCCGTTCTCGACACCGATTCCGGCCAGCTCCTCGCACAGGAGCAGCTTCTGATGAAGCGCGGCCACGCCGAAGCGCTGATGCCGATGATCGCGCGCGTGATGCAGTCAGCCAATCTCGCCTTCACCGCGCTCGACCGCATCGCGGTCACCATGGGCCCCGGAAGTTTCACCGGCCTGCGCGTCGGCATTTCGGCGGCCCGCGGCCTTGCGCTCGCTGCGAAGCGGCCCGCCGTCGGCCTGACCACCTTGTCGGCCTATGCCGCCGCCGTCGTCGGCCAGAGCGGAGCGGCGCCGGTGATCTCGGCGATCGACGCGCGGCACGACCACGTCTATTTCCAGATCGTGGCCGGTGACGGCAGTCAGCTGGTGCGGCCGGGCGTCGCTCCCATCGACGAAGCGATCGCGGCTTCGCAATTCGGCGCGCCGCATCTGGTCGGCAATGCCGCGAAGATCCTCGCTGAGCGCTGGCCGACAGATATGCCGCAGCCGGTCGCGGTCGACGCGCAGCCCGCGCCCGACATCGGCTGGGTGGCATGGCTTGGCGCCGCGGCCGATCCCGCGACAAATCCGGCGCGGCCGTTCTATCTGCGGGCGCCCGACGCAAAGCCGCCCGCGCAACTGCCGCTTGCAGCGCAAGCCGCAAGCTCATGATGAATTGGTTCTCGGAATGGTGGCGCGGCGGCACGCCCGTCGTCGAGCCGGCTGTCGCGCGCGACGTCGCACGGCTCGCGCAGCTCCACGGCGCCTCGTTCGCGCGCGGTTGGGGCGAAGGCGAGTTCGAGAGCATGCTCAGCGAGCGCAACACGCTGGTGCACCGGTTGCGCCTCGGCCGCAACACCGTGGGCTTCGCGGTATCGCGGATCGGCGCGGACGAAGCGGAGATCCTCTCGATCGCGGTCGACCAGGCCCATCGCGGACGCGGCCTCTCTCGCACGCTGCTCATGACCCATCTCGGCCACCTGGCAGGACGCGGCGTGCGCACAATATTTCTCGAGGTCGAGGAAAATAACCAGCCGGCGCGGCGGCTCTACGACCGGACCGGATTCGTGGTGGTCGGACGGCGCGAACGCTACTATAAGCAGCCGAGCGGGGAACAATTGAACGCACTTCTGATGCGACGTGACTTGTCGTAACATTGATGGCAGAAAGCGCCCCGTCAGGCGGACATTACATGACTGGTCTTAAACCTTCCCCCGCTTCCAAGGCGTCCGGCATCGAGGCGCGCTGTGCCGCCACCGGCATGCGCATGACCGAGCAGCGCCGTGTCATCGCCCGCGTGCTCGCGGAGGCGGTCGATCATCCCGACGTCGAGGAACTGTACCGCCGCTGTGTCGCGGTCGACGACAAGATCTCGATCTCGACGGTGTATCGTACCGTCAAACTGTTCGAGGATGCGGGCATCATCGAGCGCCATGATTTCCGCGAAGGCCGCGCGCGCTACGAGCAGATGCGCGACAGCCATCACGACCACCTCATCAACCTGCGCGACGGCAAGGTGATCGAGTTCACCTCCGAGGAGATCGAGAAGCTCCAGGCGGAGATCGCCCGCAAGCTCGGTTACAAGTTGGTCGATCATCGGCTCGAGCTCTATTGCGTCCCGCTCGACGACGACAAACCCACAAGTTAAGTGGCGATCGATCTCGTCATCTTCGATTGCGATGGCGTGCTCGTGGACAGCGAGGTGATCTCCTGTCGCGCGCATGCGGATGTGCTGTCCCGGCACGGCTATCCGATCACATCGGAGCAGGTGCTGGTCCGCTTCCTCGGCGTATCCGAGAAAGACGCACGGCGAATGGTCGAACAGGAGATCGGCCGCAATCTTCCCGATGATCTCGAAAGCCAGGTGAATGCGGCGACGCTGCAATTTTATGCCAGCGATTTGCAGCCGATCACCCATGTGGCCGCAGCGATTGGCGCAATCGATTTGCCCAAATGCGTTGCGTCGAGCGGCACGCCGGAGAAGATCCACCACGGCCTCACCTGCGCCGGTCTCTACGATCTGCTCGCTCCGAACATCTTTTCCGCGAGCCAGGTCGCACGCGGCAAGCCCGCGCCCGATCTTTTTCTATTCGCCGCAACGCAGATGAATGTCGCGCCGGAGCGGTGTCTTGTGGTCGAGGACAGCGTCCCCGGGGTGACCGGCGCGCATGCCGCCGGGATGACCGTGCTGGGCTTTCACGGTGGCAGCCATTGCCCGCCAGGCCACGCCGAAAGACTACGGAGCGCGGGGGCCGGATTGACGTTCGACGATATGCGGCAATTGCCGGAGCTGGTCCGGCGGGTCGCTGCGGACACTCTGGCGGGCTGAATCCCTCCTCTCGGCGCCATTCCGGGGCGATGCGCCGGCATCGAACCCGGAATCTCGTGCCAAAACCTCTGGATTCCGGTTCGCGACTGCGTCCCGCCCCGGAATGACGACCGAAAAGGCCCCCAATCGCTGGATTTCCACGGCCTCAGCCTATATCTGAGGGCGGTCCTCCCACCTCATTCCCGGGTTCCATGACGCCGCCGCGCAAGCTGCACATCAAATCATATGGCTGCCAGATGAACGTCTACGATGCCCAGCGCATGGTGGACACGTTGGCCCCGGAAGGATTCGTGGAGACGGCCAGCGCTGACGACGCCGACCTCGTCATCCTCAACACCTGCCATATCCGCGAGAAGGCCTCGGAAAAGGTCTATTCGGAGCTCGGCCGCCTGCGCGTCGCCAAGGACGCCGCCGCGCGCGACGGACGCACCATGCAAATCGCGGTCGCGGGCTGCGTGGCACAGGCCGAGGGCGAGGAGATCGTGCGCCGTGCACCCGCCGTCGACGTCGTGGTCGGACCGCAGAGCTATCATCATTTGCCGCAGCTCTTGAAGCGCGCCGGCAATGAAGGCCGCGCCGTCGAGACCGAATTCCCTGCGGAGGACAAGTTCGGCTTCCTCGCGCAGCCCAAGCCCGGCGCGATCCGCGCCCGCGGCATTTCCGCTTTCGTCACGGTGCAGGAAGGCTGCGACAAGTTCTGCACCTTCTGCGTCGTGCCTTACACGCGTGGCTCGGAAGTCTCGCGGCCGGTGGCAAAGATCGTCGATGACGTAAAGCGGCTCACTGAGAACGGCGTACGCGAGCTCACGCTGATCGGACAGAACGTCAATGCCTATCACGGCGAGGGACCGGACGGAAAAAGCTGGCCGCTCGGCAGGCTGCTGGAGCACCTCGCGGCACTCCCGGGCATCGCGCGGCTGCGCTATTCGACCAGCCATCCTCGCGATGTCGATGATAGTCTGATTGCAGCCCATCGCGATCTCGGCGCGCTGATGCCCTTCGTGCACCTGCCGGTGCAGTCGGGCTCGGACCGGATTTTGGCCGCCATGAACCGGAAACATACCGCCGATGATTATCTTGATGTCATCGACCGTTTCCGGTCCGCACGCCAAGACATTGCTTTCTCATCAGATTTCATCGTCGGCTTCCCGGGCGAGAGCGAGCAAGATTTTCTCGCGACCCTCGCGCTTGTCACGCAAATCGGCTACGCTGCTGCGTATTCGTTCAAATACTCCGCCCGGCCGGGAACGCCGGCCGCGGATATGCAGGAGACGGTGTCCCCCTCCGAGATGGACCAGCGATTGGAGCGGCTCCAGGAACTGATCGACAGCCAGCAATCGGCCTTCAACAAGGCTGCGATTGGCTCAACCGTCGATGTGCTGTTCGAGCGTCCGGCCCGCAGGGATGGCCAGATCGTCGGCCGGACCGCCTTCCTCCAGCCCGCGCATGTGATGGCCTCGCCCGACATCATCGGACAAATCCTGCCGGTCCGGATCGACAGCCTCGAACGCTACAGCTTCCTCGGCGAGCTCGCCATGGCGCACGAGCCCGCTTTATCGCCCATCGCCACTGGAGCCTGAACCCTTGCCCAAAAGCGCATCGGATTCGTCTTCTTCCATCGCTCCCAGCCGCAAATTTGACCGCGACATGCAGGTTCCGCCCGAGACCCAGGTCGTCATCGACTTCGACGACAACCGCGCCGCATCCGCGTTGGTCGGCCCTTACGGCCAGCATCTGGCACAGATCGAACGGCGGCTCGGTGTCGTCGTCGATTCCAAGGGCAATCACATCACCATCGGCGGCTCGCGTGACGGCTGCGATGCCGCGCGCCGCGTGCTGGAGACGCTCTACGCCCAGGCCGTGAAGGGACAGGACCTCGACCAGGGCGAGGTCGAGGGCGCGATCCGTGCCGTGATCGCGCAGGGCTCGCTGTTCGAGTTCGACGCCAAGTCAGCCAAATCCACCTTCGACAGCATCAATTTGCGCAAGCGCCCGGTGCGCGCGCGCACGGCGGCGCAGGATTCCTACATCCGCGCGCTGAAGCGCCACGAGCTGGTGTTCGGCATCGGCCCCGCCGGCACCGGCAAGACCTGGCTCGCGGTCGCGCATGCCGCGCAACTGTTCGAGCGCAAGGAAGTCGACAAGATCATCCTGTCCCGCCCGGCGGTGGAAGCCGGCGAGCGGCTCGGCTTTTTGCCCGGCGATCTCCGCGAGAAGGTCGATCCTTATCTTCGCCCGATCTACGACGCGCTCTATGACCTGATGGACGCGCGCATCGTCGAGCGCGCGCTGCAGACCGGCGAGATCGAGATCGCGCCGCTCGCCTTCATGCGCGGCCGCACGCTGACCAACGCGGCCATCATCCTGGACGAGGCGCAGAACACCACGTCGATGCAGATGAAGATGTTTTTGACCCGCCTCGGCGAGAATAGCCGCATGATCGTGACAGGCGATCCCTCGCAGATCGACTTGCCGAACGGCCAGACCTCGGGCCTCGCCGAAGCGACGCGCCTGCTGAGCGGCGTCGAAGGCATTGCGCAAGTTCATTTCAAGGCCGAAGACGTGATCCGCCACGAGCTCGTGGCGCGGATCGTCTCCGCCTACGAAGGGGCGCCGCAGCGGCCGGCCGCCGGTAAATCCTGACGAGGCAGCAACCGGACCATATGGGCGCGGACACGGCGCCCCTTCGTTCGGAACAAGGACAATGTCACACCCCAACTTTCCCATCACCGAGGTCCTCGTCGTCGCCGATTGCTGGCAGCGGGAGCCCGAATCCGAGGCCGTGATCCAGCGCGCCGTGGCGGCCGCCGCCGAGAATGTCGACGAAGACGTTGCGGAGGCGGAAGTGGCGGTGATGCTGACCGATGATGCCGGCATCCGCACGCTGAACGGCAACTGGCGCGGCATCGACAAGCCGACCAACGTGCTGTCGTTTCCCGCGCTGCAGCCGGAAGGCGAATGGAAACCGGGCGATGCGCCGCGCATGCTCGGCGACATCGCGATCGCCTACGAGACCATGCGGCGTGAGGCGGACGAGGAACAAAAGCCGTTCGATCATCATTTGAGCCATCTCGCCGTGCACGGTTTCCTGCATCTGGTCGGCTACGACCACGAAAACGAAGACGACGCCGAGGAAATGGAAGCGCTCGAACGAGAGATCCTGGCTCATCTCGGCATTCCCGATCCCTATGCCGACCGCCCAGGGACGCATTGAGATGCCGGATTCGGACCCGATTCACGACAATCCGCGCAACACGGCCAATTTACCGGTCGTGGTGACCTCAGGCGAGGTGATGCGCCCGACCGCGGAAGGTTGGCTACTGCGTGCCATTCGCAGCCTGTTCGGCTGGAAGGCGGGTTCGGTACGCGACGACCTCCAGGTCGTGCTCGACGCCACGACGCCCGACGACACCGGCTTCTCGACGGTCGAGCGCACCATGCTGCGCAACATCCTCGGCCTGCACGAGCGTCGCATCGCCGATGTCATGGTGCATCGCGCCGACATCATCGCGGTGAAGCGCGACATCCCGCTCGGCGAGTTGATGGACCGCTTCGAGAGCGCCGGCCATTCGCGCCTTGTGGTCTACAACGAGACGCTCGACGATCCCGTCGGCATCGTCCATATCCGCGATCTGCTTGCCTTCATGACCGCGCGTGCGCGCGTGTCGGGGGTCACGAAAGCCAAGCGCAAGAAGCCGCTGCCGGCCGGGCTCGATCTGCGTACGGTCGATCTCGCGCTGCCGCTCGAAGAAGCGCGCATCATCCGCAAGCTGCTCTACGTGCCGCCGTCGATGCGGGCGATCGACCTGCTCGCGCAGATGCAGGCCACTCGCATCCATCTGGCGCTGGTGGTCGACGAATATGGCGGCAGCGACGGCCTGGTCTCGCTCGAGGACATCGTCGAGCAGATCGTCGGCGAGATCGACGACGAGCATGACAGCGACGAGCCGCCTTCGATCGTGCGGCTGCCCGACAACGCCTTCATCGCCGACGCCCGCGCCAGCCTCGACGACGTCCGCACCGTGATCGGCGAGGACTTCGTCACCGGGGAGGCCGGCGAGGAAGTGGAGACGCTGGGCGGCTATCTCGTCAGCTTCGTCGGGCGCCTGCCGGTGCGCGGCGAGGTGATCTCGGGCCCCGGCCATTACGAGATCGAGGTGCTCGATGCCGATCCGCGCCGGGTCAAGCGACTGCGGATCTCGACGCGAAAGGAGCGCCCCGCGCCGCGCACCCAGCGCGAAAGCCGGCGCCGCGAGGCTGCGCCGGATGGCAGCCAGCCGTCGGCCAGCGACACGCCCACCCCGCCGCCAAGCGACGGGACCGGTCCGCAGTGAGCCCTTTCCAGCGATTTCGCCAGATCGCGCTTGCCATCATCCTGACCTGGGGATGGAAGCGCGCGCTCGTCGCGATGGCTGCCGGTGCGCTCTCGGTGCTGGCACTGGCGCCGTTCAACGCCTTCCCGGTGCTTTTCATCACCTTCCCGGTGCTGGTCTGGCTGATCGACGGCGCCGGCGCCGGCCGATATCGCGGCGTCCCCGCCGCGGCGCTGACCGGCTACTGGTTCGGCCTCGGCTATTTCGTGCCCGGCCTCTACTGGATCGGCTACGCCTTCTTCGTCGATGCCGATGTGTTCGCCTGGCTGACGCCGTTCGCCGTGCTGGGCCTGCCGGCCTATCTGTCCATCTTCACGGCAATGGGCTTTGCGCTCGCCCGCCTGCTCTGGACCAAGAACGCCACGCGCGTGCTTGCGCTCGCGGCAAGTCTCACCATCACCGAATGGCTGCGCGGTCATGCGCTGACCGGCTTTCCCTGGAACGCGTTCGGTTATGCGCTGTCCGAGCCGCTGCCGCTGGCACAAACGGCGTCGCTGATCGGCCTCTGGGGCATGACGTTCCTGACGGTTGCGATCTTCGCAAGCCCCGCGGCGCTGATCGACCGCACGCCCGATCGCCGCCTGGCGTGGCGCGCACCGGCCGCGGCCCTGGCGCTCCTGCTGGTCATGAGTATCTTCGGCGCGATCCGCCTGTCGCTGCATCCGACCACGATGGTCGCGGGCACCAAGTTGCGCCTGATGCAGCCGGATCTCCAGCAGGACGCGAAATTCAACTACGCCGCCAAGGCGGAGGTGATGAAGAAATATCTGGCCTTGTCGGACCGCGCCTCCGGGCCGCAATCGACCGGCGTGCGCGATGCCACCATCCTGATCTGGCCGGAATCCGCCTTTCCGTTCTTCCTCACTCGCGAAGCCGATGCGATGGCGCAAATCGCGGAGCTTCTGCCCAAGGGCACGGTGCTGATCACGGGCTCGGTCCGCGCGCCCGACCTGCCGCGGGGCACGCCGATCACCCGCGCCTATAATTCGATCTACGTGATCGACCACGACGGCAGCGTGCTCTCTATGTACGACAAGCTGCATTTGGTGCCGTTCGGCGAGTTTCTTCCCTACCAGGGTCTGATGGAGAAGCTCGGTTTCGAGCAACTCACGCGTGTGCGCGGTGGCTTCATTCCCGGCACCGTGCGGCATGCGCTACCGGTCCCCGGCGCACCGTCCGCGCTGCCGCTGATCTGCTACGAAGCAATCTTTCCCGGCGAGGTGGCTGGACGCAATGAGCGTCCGGGCTGGATCGTGAACCTCACCAATGACGGCTGGTTCGGAATCTCGACCGGCCCCTACCAACACCTCGAACAGGCGCGGATGCGCGCGATCGAGCTCGGATTGCCGCTGGTTCGCTCCGCCAATACCGGCGTTTCCGCAGTGATCGATCCGGTGGGACGCATCGTCGCCAGCCTCGGTCTCGGGATCGAAGGCGTTTTGGATGCAAATCTGCCCGCCGCGATCCCGCCGACCATCTATGCGCGCGTGGGCGATGTCCCCGCGGCCATGCTCGTCGCGCTCGCCGTGTTTCTGGCGGTCCGCCGACGTGTTGCCAAGCGGCGCCCCTGATCACGCAGCCGCGGCCGATAACTTTTGACAACCGTAGTCCCACGGTTGACAGACTGCACGCGGCCTCCTCATTCTGCACCGGCTGCAAAAGACAGTGGGCATTGCTAAATTTCTCCGCAATGTTTTCCAATAACAGGGTCTGATTTTGACGTTGCTTACACCTGAGGCATTCCTGATTGCGCCGAAGGTGATGTTTGGAGGGCTGAGGAAATGTCGAAAGCGCCCAACCCTGTTGACAAATATGTCGGCAGTCGCGTGCGGATGCGCCGCATCATGTTGGGCATGAGCCAGGAAAAGCTCGGTGAAGCTTTGGGCCTGACTTTCCAACAAGTGCAGAAATACGAGAAGGGCACAAACCGGGTCGGCGCGAGCCGCATCCAGCAAATTGCCGAAATTCTCCAGGTGCCGGTGTCCTTCCTGTTCGAGGGCGGTCCGAGCGGCGTGGCGGGGCCGGACGGCTTCGCGGAAGGCGCATCGCCGTCTTACGTCTCGGATTTCCTCGCAACTTCCGAAGGACTCGCTTTGACCAAAGCGTTCACCCGAATCACGGATTCGAAGATGCGCCGCTCGATCGTCGATCTCGTCGAGCAGATCGCGGCCCGCGAAGGCCCCGACAAGCGCTGACGCGCCCTCTCAATCCGATTTGAGACTGCGTCAAATCTGGCCTATGTCGTCATTTGCGGCCGCGCTTTGATGCGCGTCCTCCTCGATGATGCGATTCAAAGGCACAGATGCGCTCATGGTCAGCTCCAATTGGTTCGATTCCCAAACTATTCTCGATGGCATCCGCCGCTGGGTGGAGGTCGAGACGCCAACGGACACGCCTGAACAGGTCAACAAGCTGGTCTCGATGGTCGCGGAGCAATACCGCGATCTCCCTGTTACGCTCGAGCGCATCGCCGGCGTCGATGGTTGCGGCGATCATCTCGTAGCGCGCTCGACCTGGGGCCAGGACCGGCCCGGCATCCTGGTGCTGAGCCACCTCGATACCGTTCATCCCATGGGATTCATCGAGCGCCTGCCGTTCAAGGTCGAAGGCGACAGCGCGTTCGGTCCCGGCATCTACGACATGAAGGGCGGCGCCTACATCGCCCATCACGCCTTTCGCGCGCTTTGTGCCACGGCCGATCGCCCGCCGCTCGGCATCACCCATCTGTTCACCTCCGACGAGGAGATCGGCAGCCCCACCTCTCGCGCACTCATCGAGACCGAAGGGCGCAAGGCGAAATACGTGCTGGTGACGGAGCCGGCCCGCGACGGTGGCAAGATCGTCACCGGCCGCAAGGGCGTCGGGCGATTCGAAGTGTTCATCAAGGGCGTGCCCGCGCATGCCGGCACGCGGCCCCAGGATGGCCGCAGCGCGATCCGCGAGCTCGCCAATGTCATCCTGGCGCTGGAAGCGATGAACGATCTGGCGCGCGGCGTCACCGTCAATGTCGGGGTGGTGCGCGGCGGCACGCGGCCCAACGTGACGCCGGAAGAAGCCCATGCCGAAATCGATCTGCGCGTGCCGAGCTTCAAGGACGCGGATGAATTCGTCGGCAAGATCCTCGCCCTGACATCGAAGACGGATGGCGTCACCGTCAAGGTCACGGGCGGGCTCAATCGTCCGCCCTACGAGAAGAGCAATGCAGGCGCCTCGCTGTACGAACATGCAAAGACCGTGGCCACGGAGATCGGCTTCGAGCTGGTCGACGTTCACACCGGCGGCGGCTCGGACGGTAATTTCACCGCAGCCCACACCGCGACGCTCGACGGGCTCGGCGTCGACGGCAAGGGCGCGCACACCCATTATGAGCAGCTCTATGTCTCGTCGCTCGAACCGCGCGCGCGGCTGCTCCATCGCCTGTACCAGACGCTACGATGAGTGAGCGCAAATCAGATCCCGATCGCGAGGACAGCGAGCGCGCCTTCTTCGGACGCCGCAAGGGCCACAAGCTCAGGCAGCACCAAGCCGAGCTGATCGATCATCTGCTGCCGCGCCTTGCGCTCGCCATCGACCGCGAAGCACCGGCGGATGCCCGCGAGCTCTTCGGCCCCGCCGTCGACGATTTGCGGCTCGAGATCGGCTTCGGCGGCGGCGAGCATCTTGCGGCAGAAGCGCAAAACTTCGCCACAACCGGCTTCATCGGCTGCGAGCCTTACGTCAACGGCATGGCGAAGATCCTCGCGCAGATCGAGGCCGCCGAGATCGGCAACATCCGCCTGTTCGCAGGCGATGCCGCCGAGCTCCTGGCCTGGCTGCCGAAGGCTTCGCTGTCGCGGATCGACCTGATCCATCCCGATCCCTGGCCGAAACGGCGGCACTGGAAGCGGCGCTTCGTGCAGGACCGGACCATCGCCGCGATGGCGCGCGTGCTGAAAGCCGGCGGCGAATTTCGTTTCGTCTGCGACATCGACGATTATTGCGCCTGGACGCTGTCGCATCTGTCGCGTTCGCAGGACTTTGTCTGGCTCGCGGAGCGCGCCGATGATTTTCGCCTGCCGTGGGACGGATACACGATGACGCGCTACGGCCGAAAGGCCACGCGCGAAGGCCGCAAGGCGGCGTATCTGCGATTCAGGCGGGTCTAGATCGTCTGCCGGTTGCGCCAGAAATTCACGACGCGCTCTGCGGTCGTCGGCATCAGCCGAGTAAAGTTCGCGCGCGCCTGCTCAAGGTCGGCATCGGCTGGCGTGCGATTCGGGCCGTACCACATCAGGATCAGCTCCCGCACCGTCGGCCAGCTGACATTCAGCACACGTGCCAGAACCAGAATTGGATCGTAGCGGTCACCCGTGATCAGGCGGTCGAGGACAGAGAGGCGGACGCCGGACATCGCCGAGAGCGACGCGATCGCCTCCTCGTATTTGTGGGCCTTCGCGAAGCCAAACAGCGCGCTCTCGCCAAGATGGCCCCCGCGATGCAAGGCCAGAATCGTACGTTGCGCTCCCGAGAAATCGCGACGCGGGCCCGGCGGCAGCGTGGCTTCCTCGATGGCCGCCATGGCGCGCTTGATCTCGACCTGGCGCACGGGATTGACCACGCTCGAGAGGCGACGGCGGATGACGTCGAGCGTACCGTCAAGAAGCTGTTTCAGGTTCTCGCCCGAAAGATCGCTACGCTGGCCGATCCTGAGGGTCAGCACGCCATCCTGCGCGGCACGCTTGATCAACTCGGAATAGCTGCCAGGCGAGAACTCCGCGCCGGAATTGCCGGCGGCGCGGCGCACCACGTCGCGATCGCCGCGCTCGACCAGCACGTCGGTGATGACAGCCGACAGCGTGGGGCGCTCGCTCATCGCCAGCAGATGGCCCTGGCCCTTCAGTCGCGCGATCTCGACGAGAGCATCGTCGTCGAGCACGGGGGAATGGCGCAGCACGGGACCCGCCACCGCGATTTCGTTTTCGCGCGCGAGCTGATTCACGAGATGCCGGGGCGCGTTGCTCAGGCGTGAGAAGCGTTCGGCGAGATCGACGCGCGAGGCAAGCTCGGCATGCGGGACGAGATCGATCAGCAGATTGTCGAAGAGATCGATGACATCGGGACGGAGGTTCTCGGCGTCCTGAAAGAACAATTGGGAGATGGCGTGCGCGATCTCGCCGCGACGCCGCGGGTCGCCGCGTTTGACGATATCGTCCAGTCCGGGAATGAGCGACGTGGCAACGGTCATGAAAACGCAAACTCGTACGGGGCACGCCGCGGGTGCGCCCTTGGTCCAAGCCGCCCCACAATCGGGGAATTTAGGCCTCGGAGGTGAAGGAAGCGTTGCGCGGGGCCGCAGGCAGGGCGCAAAAAGCCCAGCCTGCCCTGCATGGGCCTTGTCCGGGAAGACGGAAAGGGCTATATCAGCGCTAATTCATCTTCTCATACGATCCGCGTAGTGAGAGTGGGCCCGAAAGGACCCGCTCTTTTTTATTACCTGAACGCGGCTTGGTGAAAGATGTGCGGCCCGGCGATCTGTCGGGAGAGTTCCGAAGCGAGCTTTGAGATCTTAAACCAAGCCTTAACCATATCGAGCGCCTTGACCTCTGCCATGACCGAACCGAACCCTGGTTCCACGGATGCCGAATTGCTGGCCGAGCCGAGGCTCGTAGTCGAGCCGGGCGTGGCGGCACGGGTGTCCGCGGTCGCCGGACCGGTGCTCGAAGGCATGGGCTACCGCTTGGTGCGGATCCGCATTTCCGGGGAATCCGGCTGCACCGTGCAGGTTATGGCCGAGCGGCCGGACGGCTCCATGCAGATCGAGGATTGCGAGGCGATCTCGCGGGCGCTGTCGCCAGTGCTCGACGTCGCCGATCCCGTCGATCGCGCCTATCGGCTGGAAATCTCCTCACCGGGGATCGACCGCCCGCTGGTGCGCCGCTCCGATTTCGAGCGTTATGTCGGCCATCTGGTGAAGGTCGAGATGGCGGTCGCCCATGAGGGCCGAAAGCGGTTCCGCGGCACGATCGGCCCCGTCGAAGGCGACCGCGTGCATCTGCATCGCGACGACGTCAAGGCGGGCGAGACTGCCGACGTTCTCCTGACGATGGAAGACATCGCCGAGGCCCGGCTGGTGCTGACCGACGAGCTGATCGCGGAATCCATGCGCCGCGGCAAGGCCCAGGCACGCGAGATGCGCCGCAATCTCGGCCTCGAGCCGCCGGCGGCGCCGCACGCCAGCATCAGCGAAAAAACGACCAAGAACACCAAACCGACCAAGAAGCCGGCGCCGGCCGCGACGAAAAAGCCGGCTCCGACCAATACCAAGAAACATCGCTTGGCCGCCGAACGCGCGCGGCGGGGCGAGATCGATCCTGACGAAGGAGACTAGCCATGGCAGTCAGCGCCAATCGACTTGAATTGCTTCAGATCGCCGACGCCGTTGCGCGCGAGAAATCGATCGACCGCGGCATCGTCATCGCGGCGATGGAGGATGCCATCGCCAAGGCGGCGCGGGCCCGTTACGGCAGCGAGACCGACGTTCACGCCGAGATCGACCCGAAGAAGGGCGAGCTTCGGCTGTCGCGCCACATGCTGGTGGTCGAGACGGTCGAAAACCATTCGAACCAGATCTCGCTGGTGGATGCGCAGCGCGCCAATCCCGGTGCCCAGGTCGGCGACACCATCGCCGACACCCTGCCTCCGCTGGAATATGGCCGCATCGCCGCGCAGTCGGCCAAGCAGGTGATCGTGCAAAAGGTGCGCGAAGCCGAGCGCGACCGGCAATATATGGAATTCAAGGACCGCATCGGCGACATCGTCAACGGCGTCGTCAAGCGCGTCGAATATGGCAGCGTCATCGTCGATCTCGGCCGCGGCGAGGCCATCATCCGCCGCGACGAGATGCTGCCGCGCGAAGTGTTCCGCAACGGCGACCGCGTCCGCGCCTACATCTTCGACGTCCGCCGCGAGACCCGCGGCCCGCAGATCTTCCTCTCCCGCACCCATCCGCAGTTCATGGCAAAACTGTTCGCGCAGGAAGTGCCCGAGATCTATGACGGCATCGTCGAGATCAAGGCGGTTGCCCGCGATCCAGGCTCGCGCGCGAAAATCGGCGTGATTTCCCGTGATTCCTCGGTCGATCCGGTCGGCGCCTGCGTCGGTATGCGCGGTTCGCGCGTGCAGGCGGTGGTGAACGAATTGCAGGGCGAGAAGATCGACATCATCCCCTGGTCGCCCGACATCGCGACCTTCGTGGTCAACGCGCTGGCGCCGGCCGAAGTCTCCAAGGTCGTCATCGACGAAGACCGCGAGCGCATCGAGGTCGTCGTGCCCGACACCAACAACCAGCTCTCGCTGGCGATCGGCCGCCGCGGCCAGAATGTGCGACTGGCCTCGCAGCTCACCGGCTGGGACATCGACATCCTGACCGAGCAGGAGGAATCGGAGCGCCGCCAGGCCGATTTCGAGAACTCCACCCGCGTCTTCATGGAATCTCTCAATGTCGACGAAGTGGTCGGCCAATTGCTGGCGTCGGAAGGCTTCACGTCGGTCGAGGAACTCGCGATGGTGGACGTCAAGGAACTCGCCGGCATCGAAGGTTTCGACGAGGAGACCGCGCAGGAGCTCCAGAACCGCGCCCGTGAATATCTCGAACAGCTGGAAGCCGAGCTCGAGGCCAGGCGCAAGGAGCTCGGGGTCGAGGACGCCGTCAAGGACGTGCCCGGCGTCACCTCGAAGATGCTGGTGAAGTTCGGCGAGAACGACATCAAGACGGTGGACGACCTCGCTGGCTGCGCTACGGACGATCTGGTCGGCTGGACCGAGCGCAAGGAAGGCGGCGAGCAGACCAAATATCCGGGCGCGCTCGACGGCCTCGAAATTTCCCGTGACGATGCTGAAGCGATGATCATGCAGGCCCGCGTCAAGGCCGGTTGGATCACCGAGGCCGATCTCGCCAAGCCCGCCGAAGAGGCCGAGGCGACCGAAGATCAGCCGGCTTAGGGCGAAGGAGGATGTCACCCGGATGCTCGCCGATACTGACCCCGAACTCGACCATGGACCGCGGACCGAAAGGTCCGCGACCATGCGGATGTGTGCGGTCAGCCGCGAGGTCCGGCCGATCGACGAGCTGATCCGCTTCGTCGTCTCGCCCCAAGGGCACATAGTTCCCGATCTCAAGCGCAAGCTGCCCGGACGCGGCATGTGGGTCACCGCCTCGCGCGAGGTGGTTGCGGAAGCCGTTCGGCGTCACCATTTTACCAAAGCCTTCAAGCGCGAGCTGCGCATCCCTCAGACGCTTCCCGCCGACCTCGAGGCGCTCCTGGTCCGGAGCGTGGTCGAAGCCCTTGGGATTGCGGCCAAGGCGCGCCAGATCATCGCCGGTTTCGGCAAGGTCGAAAGCGCGCTTCGGGAAGGTACGGTCGAGGTCCTGATCCATGCCAGCGACGGGGCCGCGGACGGAATCCGCAAATTGGACATGCTGGCGCGTCAAAATGAGGGAAATCGCGGCGCCAAGCCGCCGATTCCCGTCGTCACCGCACTAAAATCGACAGAATTGGATTTGGCACTTACCCGGTCAAATGTGATACATGCTGCCCTGCTCGCGGGCCCGGCGAGCAAGTCATTCCTGTCACGTAGCCAGATGCTGGTCCGATACCGGATGGCGGACGCTGACAGGACTGCCGAAAAGCCCGGCCAGGATTTCTGAGAGACAACGACCACCCGATAGCACGGTGCGGCAACGCACAAGACAACAAGATCAGGATTAGGACTGCTTAATGGTTGATACCAAGACCCCTGGCGACAAGAAGCTGAGCGTTCCGAGCAAGACGCTATCGCTCAAGCCGCGCGTCGAAACGGGCACCGTGCGCCAGAGCTTCAGTCATGGCCGTAGCAAGCAGGTCGTGGTCGAGAAGCGTGGCAAGCGCCGTGTCGACGGCAGCCCCGAGCCGCAGGTGGCCGAGGTGGCGAAGCCCGCGCCGGCCGCCGCCGCGCCCAAGCCTGCTCCGGCCCGCCCCGCGCCGCCGCGCAACGCCGGCTCCGGTGTGGTGCTGCGTACGCTGACCGAGGACGAACGTTCCGCCCGCGCCAGCGCGCTGGCCGATGCCAAGGTGCGCGAAGTCGAAGAGCGCCGCCATGCCGAGGAAGAGGCCCAGCGCCGCGCGGTCCGCGAAAGCGCCGAGCGTGCCGATCGCGAGGCCGCCGAGGCCCGTCGCAAGGCCGAGGAGGAGCGTCACCGCCACGAAGAGGAAGCCAAGCGGAAGGCCGAAACCGAGGCCAAGAAGCGTTTTGGCGAAGGCGAGCAACCGCAATCCGCGGCCCGCCCTGCAACGGCGACCTCGGCCGCTCCTGCAGCGCGGCCCGGAGCGCCGATGGCGCGGCCCGGTACAACCACCACGGCACGCCCGGGAACAACGACCGCGCGGCCCGGAACGACCACGCAGCGGCCGGGAGGCCCGGTGGGCCGCGCCCCCGCTGTCGCAGCCGGACCGGACGAGGACGAAGGTCCGCGCCAGATCCGTCGCGGCCCCGGCGGCGCTGCGCGGCCTGTGGTCGCTCCCAAGCCCACCCACAAGCCCGGCCCGCAGAAGGAGCGCGGCCGCCTGACGGTCGTCACCGCCTTCAATGCCGACGACGTCCGCGAGCGCTCGATCGCCTCGTTCCGCCGTCGCACCCAGCGCCTGAAGGGCCATGCCGCGAACGAGCCGAAAGAAAAGCTCATCCGCGAGGTGGTCATTCCGGAAGCGATCACCATCCAGGAGCTCGCCAACCGCATGTCGGAGCGCGCGGTGGAAATCATCCGCATGCTGATGAAGCAGGGCGCGATCCACAAGATCACCGACGTGATCGATGCCGACACTGCGCAACTGATCGCCGAGGAGCTTGGTCACACCGTCAAGCGCGTTGCCGCGTCCGACGTTGAAGAAGGCCTGTTCGACGCCATCGACGATTCCACCGACACCGAGCCGCGCTCGCCGGTGGTGACCGTGATGGGTCACGTCGACCACGGCAAGACCTCGCTGCTCGACGCGCTCCGTCATGCCAATGTCGTCTCCGGCGAAGCCGGCGGCATCACCCAGCATATCGGCGCCTATCAGGTGCTGTCGCCCGAAAGCGGCAAGAAGATTACCTTCATCGACACGCCCGGCCACGCCGCGTTCACCGCGATGCGCGCCCGCGGCGCCAAGGTCACCGACATCGTCGTGCTGGTGGTTGCGGCCGACGACGGCGTGATGCCGCAGACGATCGAAGCCATCAACCACGCCAAGGCGGCGCGGGTGCCGATCATTGTTGCGATCAACAAGATCGACAAGCCCGACGCCAAGCCCGAGCGCGTGCGCACCGAGCTGCTCCAGCACGAGGTGCAGGTGGAATCCTTCGGCGGCGAAGTCGTCGACGTCGAAGTGTCGGCGAAGAACAAGACCAATCTCGACAAGCTGCTCGAGATGATCGCGCTCCAGGCCGACATCCTCGACCTCAAGACCAATTCGGATCGTCCGGCCGAAGGCACCGTGATCGAAGCCAAGCTCGATCGTGGCCGCGGTCCGGTCGCGACCGTTCTGGTCCAGCGCGGCACGCTCCGTGTCGGTGACATCATCGTCGCCGGCGCTGAAATGGGCCGCGTCCGCGCGCTGATCTCGGATCAGGGCGAGACGGTGCAGGAGGCAGGTCCGTCGGTGCCGGTCGAGGTGCTCGGCTTCAACGGTCCGCCGGAAGCCGGCGATCGTCTCGCCGTGGTCGAGAACGAAGCCCGCGCCCGCCAGGTCACCAGCTACCGCGCGCACCAGAAGCGCGAGAACGCGGCTGCCTCGATCTCCGGCATGCGCGGCTCGCTCGAGCAGATGATGTCTCAGCTGAAGACGGCGGGCCGCAAGGAATTCCCGCTGATCATCAAGGCCGACGTGCAGGGCTCGCTGGAAGCGATCCTCGGCTCGCTGGAGAAGCTCGGCACCGACGAAGTCGCCGCGCGTATCCTGCATGCCGGTGTCGGCGGCATCTCGGAATCGGACGTGACGCTCGCGGAAGGCTTCAACGCCGCGATCATCGGCTTCTCGGTTCGTGCGAACAAGGAGGCCGCTGCGGCCGCCAAGCGCAACGGCATCGAGATCCGTTACTACAACATCATCTACGACCTCGTGGACGACGTGAAGAAGGCCATGAGCGGCCTGCTCGCGCCGACCCTGCGGGAAACCATGCTCGGCAATGCCGCGATCCTGGAGATCTTCAACATCTCCAAGGTCGGCAAGGTCGCCGGCTGCCGCGTCACCGATGGCACCGTGGAACGTGGCGCCAACGTGCGTCTGATCCGCGACAACGTCGTCGTGCACGAGGGCAAGCTGTCGACGCTGAAGCGCTTCAAGGACGAAGTGAAGGAAGTCCAGTCCGGTCAGGAATGCGGCATGGCCTTCGAGAACTATCACGATATGCGCGCCGGTGACGTCATCGAGTGTTACCGCGTGGAGACGATCCAGCGCTCCCTGTAAGTCCAAATCTTACCGAAGCGCCTGGATCTTTTTTGAACTGAATTGCGGGAGTGCGATGGCCGGATTTTTTCCGGCCATCCACCCCTCTTCGTTTCAGCAAGACAAATGACAATGCCCGTGTCCCAAACGCGGGCATGACGAGGTGATTTTCAGACCATGCCCCGCCATCATCAGAAAAAGAGTTCCGCGTCCGGCGGCTCGCAACGTCAGTTGCGGGTCGGCGAGCAGGTTCGCCATGCGATAGCCGAGATTCTGGCGCAAGGCAGCGTGCATGATGCTGACCTCGAAGGCCACATCATCACCGTGCCGGAGGTGCGGATGTCGCCCGACCTGAAGCTCGCGACAGTCTACGTGATGCCGCTCGGTGGCCGCGACACCGAGGTCGTCCTCGCTGCGCTCGAGCGCAACAAGAAATTCCTGCGCGGCGAGGTCGCGCGGCGCGTTAACCTGAAATTTGCACCTGACCTTCGCTTCCGCGTCGACGAACGATTCGACGAAGCGGAACGGATCGAGAAGCTTTTGCGAACACCCGCGGTGCAGAAGGACCTGGAACAGGATCCGGATACGGATCGGGAAGAAGAACGATGACGATGGACCCGGCTCACGGCACGATCGGCGGCGAAGAGGCCGATCAGCTCGACGTGCAGAAAAATAATTTTGCGGATGTGAGCGGCAATTCTCAGCCGCACCAGGAGCCGCGCCGCGTCAACAACGATCCGCGCGCCAACAAGCAGAAGGGCAACCAGCCGCGCCGCGATCGCCGCGACGTCCACGGCTGGGTCGTGCTCGACAAGCCGATCGGCATGACCTCGACGCAGGCTGTTGCCGTGCTCAAGCGCCTGTTCAACGCCAAGCGCGCCGGCCATGCCGGCACGCTCGATCCGCTCGCCTCCGGCGGCCTGCCGATCGCGCTCGGCGAGGCCACCAAGACCGTCCCCTTCGTCATGGACGGCCGCAAGCGCTACCGGTTCACGGTGTGCTGGGGCGAGGAGCGCGACACCGACGACATCGAGGGCCGGGCGACCGCAACCTCGGACCAGCGCCCGACCCGGGAGGCCATCGAGGCCCTGCTGCCCCGTTTCACCGGGGTGATCCAGCAGATCCCGCCGCGCTATTCCGCGATCAAGGTCCAGGGCGAGCGCGCCTACGACCTCGCCCGCGACGGCGAGATCGTGGAACTGGCCCCCCGGCCGGTCGAAATTCACCGCTTAAGCCTTGTAGATCAACCGGATAGCGACCGGGCCGTGTTCGAGGCGGAGTGCGGCAAGGGCACCTATGTCCGCGCGCTGGCCCGCGATATGGGCCGGATTCTCGGCACTTACGGCCATATCTGCGCGCTGCGGCGGACCCTGGTCGGCCCATTTGGCGAGAACGACATGATTCCGCTGGATCAGTTGGAGGCTTTGTGCGATAGAGCCGCGTCCGGCGAGGGTAGCCTCGCCGACGCGCTTATGCCCGTTGAGACCGCGCTGGACGACATCCCGGCACTGGCCGTCACTCGGGCTGATGCGGCAAGGCTCCATCGGGGCCAAGCCGTTTTGTTGCGCGGACGGGATGCGCCCACTTGTAGCGGCACAGTCTATGTCACGGTGGCAGGCCGGCTTCTCGCGCTTGCCGAAGTCGGCAATGGCGAAATCATCCCCAAGCGTGTGTTCAACCTGACCGGCCTGACTGCCAGCGCCGATCGCAACGAGAGAAATTGACCGATGTCGATTGCCGCAGAACGCAAAGCGGAAGTCATCAAGACGAATGCCAACAAGGCCGGCGATACCGGCTCGCCAGAGGTTCAGGTCGCGATCCTGTCGGAACGCATCGCCAACCTCACCAACCATTTCAAGACCCACGTGAAGGATAACCATTCGCGTCGCGGCCTCTTGAAGCTGGTCTCGACCCGCCGCTCGCTCCTCGACTATGTGAAGAAGAAGGACGAGGCGCGTTACAAGGCGCTGCTCGAGAAGCACAACATTCGTCGTTAAGAGTTCTTGCGCGCGCCAACCGGCGCGCGTTTTCGCGCGTGATTTCGAACGAAAGCGTTTGTTTAAAGGTTTTTCGTCGAGGCTGCGTGCGCGTCGGATGCGAGCCGTTGACGGCGAGCATCCGGGCATGATGGGCGAACACCGCGCTTCGGTGTTCGCGTTCGTGCCGACTGACAGTCCAGCAGCAATCCGGCGGCTGGGCACAACGGGCAAGGCGCCCGTATGACCCGAAGGGATGGACGCCATCCGAAATCCAAAAACCATGGCAGGATCGCAGGACGCTGATCGCCCGCTTCGATCAACGTCCCGCAATCTTGCGCATGGTTTTTGTTTTTCGACCCGTCCTTCTTTCGAGAACCCATGAAAGAAGACCTCTATGTTCAATAAGCATTCAGTCGAGATCGACTGGGGTGGACGCCCTCTCAAGCTCGAAACCGGCAAGATCGCCCGCCAGGCCGACGGCGCCGTCGTCGCGACCTACGGCGAGACCGTGGTGCTCGCCACCGTCGTTGCCGCGAAGTCACCGCGCGAAGGCGTCGACTTCCTGCCGCTGACCGTCGACTACCAGGAGAAGACCTACGCAGCCGGCCGCATTCCCGGCGGCTATTTCAAGCGCGAAGGTCGTCCGACCGAGAAGGAAACGCTGGTCTCCCGCCTGATCGACCGCCCGATCCGTCCGCTGTTCGTCGACGGCTGGCGCAACGAGACCCAGGTGATCGTCACCGTGCTCTCGCACGACATGGAGAACGATCCCGATATCGTCGCGCTGGTGGCCTCGTCGGCTGCGCTGACCCTGTCGGGCGCTCCCTTCAAGGGCCCGATCGGCGCCGCGCGCGTCGGCTTCGCCAATGACGAGTTCATCCTCAACCCGACGCTCGACGAGATGGTCGACACCCAGCTCGACCTCGTCGTCGCCGGCACCGCAGACGCCGTGCTGATGGTCGAATCGGAAGCCAAGGAGCTGAACGAAGAGATCATGCTCGGCGCCGTGATGTTCGGTCACCGCCACTTCCAGCCGGTGATCAACGCGATCATCGAGCTCGCCGAAAAGGCCGCGAAGGAGCCGCGCGAGGTCACCACGATCGACAATTCGGCGCTCGAAAAGGAAATGCTCGGCATGGTCGAGCAGGAACTGCGCGCCGCCTACGCCATTCCGGTCAAGCAGGATCGCTACGCCGCGGTCGGCAAGGTCAAGGAAAAGGTGATCGCGCACTACTTCCCGGAAGGCCAGGAGCCGAAATACGACAAGCTGCGCATCGGCGGCGTGTTCAAGGAGCTCGAAGCCAAGATCGTTCGCTGGAACATCCTCGACACCGGCAAGCGCATCGACGGCCGCGATTCCAAGACCGTGCGCAACATCGTCGCCGAAGTCGGCGTGCTGCCCCGCGCCCACGGCTCGGCCCTGTTCACCCGCGGCGAGACCCAGGCGCTGGTCGTGACCACGCTCGGCACCGGCGAGGACGAGCAGTACATCGACGCGCTGTCGGGAACGTACAAAGAGACGTTCCTGCTGCACTACAACTTCCCTCCCTACTCGGTCGGTGAGACCGGCCGCCTCGGCGGCACCAAGCGCCGCGAGATCGGCCACGGCAAGCTCGCGTGGCGCGCGATCCACCCGGTGCTGCCGCCGCACCACGAATTCCCCTACACCACGCGCGTGGTATCGGAGATCACCGAATCCAACGGCTCCTCGTCGATGGCTTCGGTCTGCGGCGCCTCGCTCGCGCTGATGGACGCCGGCGTGCCGTTGAAGCGGCCGACCGCGGGCATCGCGATGGGGCTGATCCTCGAAGACAAGCGCTTCGCGGTTCTCTCGGACATCCTCGGTGACGAGGACCATCTCGGCGACATGGACTTCAAGGTCGCCGGTACCGAGCAGGGCATCACCTCGCTCCAGATGGACATCAAGATCGAGGGCATCACCGAAGAGATCATGAAGGTCGCGCTCGGCCAGGCCAAGGATGGGCGTATCTACATCCTCGGCGAGATGTCGAAGGCGCTGACCAACGCCCGTGCCGAGCTCGGCGAATACGCGCCGCGCATCGAGACCTTCAAGATCGCCACCGACAAGATCCGCGAAGTGATCGGCACCGGTGGCAAGGTGATCCGTGAGATCGTCGAGAAGACCGGCGCCAAGGTCAACATCGAGGACGACGGCACCGTGAAGGTCGCCTCCAACGACGGCGAGGCCATGAAGGCCGCGATCAAGTGGATCAAGTCGATCGCCTCCGATCCGGAAGTCGGCCAGATCTATGACGGCACCGTCGTCAAGGTGATGGAGTTCGGCGCTTTCGTGAACTTCTTCGGTTCCAAGGACGGTCTCGTCCACATCAGCCAGCTCGCCTCGGCGCGCGTGCAGAAGACCTCCGACGTCGTCAAGGAAGGCGACAAGGTCAAGGTCAAGCTGCTCGGCTTCGACGACCGCGGCAAGACCCGCCTGTCGATGAAGGTGGTCGACCAGGAGACCGGCGAAGACCTCGAGGGCAAGGGCGAGAGCCAGCAGCCCGCGCGCGAAGCGGCCGGCGAGTAAATCTCGCTACCTGCCAGACACACGAAGGGCGGCCTCGCGGCCGCCCTTTTTGTTTGCGTTCGTTTGTGCCTGCTCCGGCCGATCTGCGCTCCCTCTCCCGCTTGCGGGAAAGGGTCGGGGAGAGGGTTGCTTCCGCAGAGAGACTCCCAATGAGGAGAGAGCCCTCACCCGCCGCGCGGGACGATGCTTCGCATCGCCCGGAGCGCGTCGACCTCTCCCGCAAGCGGGAGAGGTCAAACACCTCAAGCCGCGATGTCGTAGCGGTCGAGGTTCATCACCTTGGCCCAAGCCTTGGCGAAGTCCTTGACGAACTGCTCCTTGGAATCCGACGTGGCATAGACCTCGGCGTAGGCGCGAAGCTGCGAGTGTGCGCCGAAGATCAGGTCGACGCGCGTGCCGGTCCACTTGACCGCGTTGGTCTTGCGGTCGCGGGCCTCATAGGTGCCGTCGGTGCCGGCCGGCGTCCACTGCGTGCTCATGTCGAGCAGGTTGACGAAGAAGTCGTTGCTCAGCGTTCCCACCTTCGAGGTGAGGACGCCGTTCTTCGAACCGTTCGCATTGGCACCGAGTACGCGCAGACCGCCGACGAGCACCGTCATCTCCGGACCGGTAAGCCGGAGCAGCTGCGCACGATCGACCAGAGCTTCCTCGGGCATCATGAACTGCTGCCGCTTGCCGATGAAGTTGCGGAAGCCATCGGCCCGCGGCTCCAGCGGAGCAAACGAAGCGGCGTCGGTCTGCTCCTGCGAGGCATCCATGCGGCCCGGCGTGAAGCCGACCTTGACGTCGACGCCGGCATCCTTCGCAGCCTTCTCGACCGCGGCGGTGCCGCCGAGCACGATGAGGTCCGCCAGCGAGACCTTCTTCGCACCGGATGACGCGTTGAAGTCCTTCTGAATCGCTTCGAGCTTGCCCAGGACCTTCGAGAGCTGAGCCGGCTCGTTCACCTCCCAATCCTTCTGCGGGGCGAGGCGAATGCGCGCGCCGTTGGCGCCGCCACGCTTGTCCGAGCCGCGGAACGTCGAGGCCGACGCCCAGGCGGTCGAGACCAGCTCCGAGACCGACAGGCCCGAAGCCAGGATCTTGGTCTTCAGCGAGGCGATATCCTGCTCGCTGGCGAGCTGGTGATTCACCGCCGGGATCGGATCCTGCCAGATCAGCGTTTCCTTCGGCACCAAGGGGCCGAGATAGCGTTGGATCGGGCCCATGTCGCGATGGGTGAGCTTGAACCAGGCGCGGGCAAAGGCGTCCGCGAACTGATCGGGATTCTCCAGGAAGCGGCGCGAGATCTTCTCATAGGCCGGATCCATACGCAGCGAGAGATCGGTCGTCAGCATCGTCGGCCGATGCTTCTTGGACTTGTCGAAGGCGTCGGGAATGATCGCCTCGGCGCCCTTCGCCGTCCACTGCTGCGCACCGCCCGGGCTCTTCGTCAGCTCCCATTCGTACTTGAACAGGTTCTCGAAGAAGTTGTTGCTCCACTTCGTCGGCGTCGTCGTCCAGGTCACCTCGAGGCCGCTGGTGATGGAATCGCCGCCAATGCCCGAAGCGTGCTTGCTCTTCCAGCCGAGGCCCTGATCCTCGAGCGCGCCCGCTTCCGGCTCCGGTCCGACCAGCGACGGATCGCCGGCACCATGGGTCTTGCCGAAGGTGTGGCCGCCGGCGATCAGCGCGACGGTTTCCTCGTCGTTCATCGCCATGCGGGCGAACGTCTCGCGGATGTCCTTTGCCGCGGCGATCGGATCCGGCTTGCCGTTCGGGCCTTCCGGATTGACGTAGATGAGGCCCATCTGCACCGCGCCGAGCGGCTCGGCGAGCTGACGTTCGCCGCTGTAGCGCTCATCGCCCAGCCACGTGCCTTCGGGACCCCAATAGAGCTCTTCCGGCTCCCACACGTCGGCGCGGCCACCGGCGAAGCCGAAGGTCTTGAAGCCCATCGACTCCAGCGCGACGTTGCCGGCCAGCACCATCAGATCGGCCCAGGAAATCTTGCGGCCGTATTTCTGCTTGATCGGCCAGAGCAGACGGCGTGCCTTGTCGAGATTGGCGTTGTCGGGCCAGCTGTTGAGCGGCGCGAAACGCTGCTGTCCGGCGCCGGCGCCACCGCGACCGTCGGTGATGCGGTAGGTGCCCGCGCTGTGCCAAGCCATGCGGATCATGAGGCCGCCGTAGTGACCGAAGTCAGCGGGCCACCATTCCTGCGATTCGGTCATCAGAGCGGTCAGGTCCTTGATGACCGCGTTCAGGTCGAGCGACTTGAATTCCTTGGTGTAGTCGAAGTCCTTGTCCATCGGGTCGGACTTGGCCGAATTCTTGTGCAGCATCTCGATGCTGAGCTGGGTCGGCCACCAATCGCGGTTCGCCGGCACACGTTTTCCACCCGAAAACGGGCACTTTGAAGTGTCGTCCATGAATACCTCCTCTGGTGGCGTCGAACTCGCGCCATTGACCAGGTAGAAGCACTCTAGGCTTCACGTTCGATCAGGGGAAGTTGACTTTAATGATCGCAGCGATAAGATTTTCTGATGCTAAATCTCACGCTGCGCCAGCTCCGGTATTTCGACGCCCTGGCGCGTCACAGTCATTTCGGCCGCGCGGCTGAGTCCTGTTCGATCTCGCAGCCGGCCCTGTCAATGCAGATCAAGGAGCTGGAGGAGGCGCTTGGCGGCCTGCTGCTGGAGCGCAGCGCTCGGCAGGTGGCGCTGACCCGATTTGGCGAGGAGCTCGCGCAGCGCGTCCGCGACATTTTGCGCTCGGTCGACGAACTCGGCGATTTCGCCCGCGCCTCGCAGGACCGGTTCTCCGGACGGCTGCGCATCGGCATGATTCCGACGATCGCGCCCTATCTGCTGCCGACGATCACCAAGAATTTGACGCGCATGCATCCGGAGCTCGACATCCGCGTGCGCGAGACGATGACGCCGCGGCTGATCCAGGAACTGGTGGAAGGCCGGCTCGATACCGCCATCGTTGCGTTGCCGGTGTCCGAGCCCTCGCTCACCGAGGTCGCCCTGTTCGAGGAAAAATTCCTGCTGGTGCGGCCGAGCGCAGATGAGGGAACGCCGGCACCGTCGCGGGAGATGATGCGCGAGATGCGGCTGCTGCTGCTCGAAGAGGGGCACTGCTTCCGCGATCAGGCGCTGTCATTCTGCAACATGCAATCGGCGCCGCCGCGCGAGATGCTGGATGCCAATTCGCTGTCGACGCTGGTCCAGATGGTCAGCGCCGGCATCGGCGTCACCTTGATCCCAGAGATGGCCGTGTCGGTGGAGACGCGATCGGCTTCGGTCTCGCTCGCGCGCTTCCGCGACCCGCAGCCGTCACGCACCATCGGCATGGTCTGGCGCAAGACCAGCCCGCTGGCGCGGCAACTCCTGCAAATCTCCGAGGTGGTGTGCCTGTCGGCGGGCAAGGTGCGCGCGCGCCCATCCGTGCGCAGCAAGCCGATTTGAGCCCTCGATGTCGCATCCCATCATCCGCCCGGCCCGCGCGGACGAATACGACGAGATCGGCCGCGTCTGGATGGAGAGCTGGGTCTCGACCGGGCTCGGCGAGACGAGTGAATTCCTGCTCGCAAACCTGCGTGCACGCGTCCGGCGCGAGATCGAGGACGGTTGGAGCCTGTTCGTCGCCGACGACGACGGCACGATCGCCGCAATGCTGGCGCTGCATTTGCCAAAACTCTATCTCGACATGCTGTTCGTCGCGCCCGCCTATCAGGGCCAATCGCTCGGCCGCCAATTGCTCGCCTTCACGCGCACGCAAATGCCGGACGAGATGTATCTGCGCTGCGTCCGCGAGAACGAGAAAGCCTGGCGCTGGTACGAGCGCGAGGGCTTTGTGTTCGAGAAGCAAGCGGTCGAGCCCTCGAACGGGTTCGTGATGAAGTATTATCGTTGGCGGCGGCAGCGACCCTCCGGATAGGCAGTGGTCGCCTGGTGCAGCTTGCGGTTGTCACGGTTCCAATTTAGTGTGGCGTATCCGCCGTCCTCCTGCCCCTGGTCTCCCGGAATCGATGTTTCGAATTGCTGTCTCGCTGATCGCGTTGCTGTCCCTGCTCACTACGGCAGCCGCGCAAACCCCTCCCGCAACCACCGCGCCTCCCACTCAGACGGCGGTGCCGGCAAAACCGGTTGCCAAGAAGGCGACGCCGAAGGCCAAACCGGTGGCGAAGCAGCCGGTCGCGGTCGAGAGCGGCCCGTGCCGGCTTGGCGTGATCTCGGTGATCGGCGAGCGCTATTCCGTCCAGAAATTCGGGCTGACCATTTTCGAGAGCGAGGAGACCGAGATTCCCATCGACTGGGGTCTCGACGATCTCGTGTTTGCGCGGGTTAAAGCCGCAACGGGTGGCGATCCCGGTGTTCGCAGGATCGCCTACCCCAAGGGGGCCTTCGAACCCTTCTACAATCCGAAATCGCGATTCATTCCCGATCCCAACGAACGCCTGCCAGCGATCGTGCGCGGCATCACTCCGAACGGGAGCTGCGCTCGCTATCTGGTTGCGACCACGTACAAGGGAGAACTGCCGGGCACCCGCCTGATGTTAAACGGCATCGGCACATTCAATCAGGGGCTCGGAAATCTGATCCGGCATTCGCATTTGTTCGCCAACATCTCGATCAACCTGATCGACGGCAGAAGCTATGAGGAAATCAAGCGCCCCTTTGTGAATTTCGGCGCGAACTTCGCAGCAAGCATGCGATTGACCGAAGACCCGCTCACCAAGCTCGACAACTCGATGTTCCCCGACCCGCCCGCGGCAGCTTCAGCCAACGCGACGCTGCGCGAGAGGACACGAACACTCGTCGCAGACAGGCTCGACCGCGGACTCCCCGGCTATCTCAAGGAAGATTGAGCCGGAGCATTCCATACCTGGCGTAGTGCATTGCGGATTCGCTGCGGACGCGCCATGAAGTTGCGCGCTGTTCGGCTGCCACCGATGAAAGGTCCGCTTCCATGATCAAGCTCTATTGGTCGCCCCGCTCGCGCTCATTCACGACGCTCTGGCTGATGGAAGAGAGTGGCCTGCCGTATGAGCGCGTGCTGACCGACATTTCGACCGGTGCGCAGAAGGCTCCGGACTATCTAAAGGTCAATCCGATGGGCAAGGTTCCGGCGCTGACCGACGGCGATGCCGCGCTCGGCGAGGCCGCCGCCATCTGCGCCTACATTGCCGATCGCTATCCCGAGACCAGGCTGGCCCCAGCCGTGACGGACCCGCGCCGTGCGCGTTACCTGCAATGGCTGTTCTTCTCGACGGGCTGCATCGAACCCGCCATCATCCAGATCTTCACCAAGATCGAGATCCCGACATCGACCGCGGCCTGGGGCAGCGCGACGCAGGTCTTCGACGTGCTGGAAGCCGCACTCGCGAAGGGTCCGTGGATTCTCGGCGAGGAATTTTCGGCCGCCGACATCACGATCGGATCGGGCCTGAACTTTGCGGTGCGCCTATTCAAGATGGTGCCGTCGCGCCCGGCCTTCGACGTCTACATCGCGCGCTGCATGGCGAGGCCGGCGTTCCAGCGCGCGGAGAAGATCGCGGCCGGTTAGTCCTGCGTCTTCATATCATCCGGCCTCGGCATCAGGACGATGTTGTAGCCGCTATCGACATAGTGGATCTCGCCGGTCACGCCGCCGGAGAGATCCGACAACAGATACAGCGCCGAGCCGCCGAGCTCGTCGAGCGTGACGCCGCGGCGGAGCGGGGAATGCTTTTGCATGAAGGCGAACATCGCGCGCGCCTCGCCGATGCCGGAGCCGGCGAGCGTGCGGATCGGGCCGGCGGAGATCGCGTTGACGCGGATGCCGCGCGGTCCGAAGTCGGAGGCGAGATAGCGCACCGAGGCTTCCAGCGCCGCCTTGGCCACGCCCATCACGTTGTAGTTCGGCATCGCGCGTTCCGAAGCGCCGAAGGTCAGCGTGATCATGCTGCCGCCCTCCGTCATCAGCTCGGCGGCGCGTTTTGCCACTTCCGTGAAGGAGAAGCAGGAGATCACCATGGTGCGCGAAAAATTCTCGCGGCTGGTGTCGGCGTAGCGGCCCTTGAGCTCGTTCTTGTCGGCGAAGCCGATCGCGTGGATGACGAAGTCGAGCTTGCCCCATTTTTCGCGGAGCACATCGAACGTGGCATCGACGCTGGCGATGTCCTCGACGTCGCAGGGCAGCACCATGTCGACGCCAAGCTGCTCGGCCAACGGCTTGACGCGCTTGCCTAGCGCCTCGCCCTGGAAGGTGAAGGCGAGCTCGGCGCCATGGGCATGCAGCGTCTTCGCCATGCCCCAGGCGATCGAATGATCATTGGCGATGCCCATGATCAGACCGCGCTTGCCTTTCATTAATTCCTGCATCGTTTCGATCGCTTTCCGCTTTCGTCATGCCCGGGCTTGTCCCGGGCATCCACGCCCTTCGAAGCCGGAGGCCAAGACGTGAGCAAAGACGTGGATGGCCGGGACAAGCCCGGCCATGACGAGAAAATTACCAGCGCGTCCGCAAGGACCTCACGCATCCAGCCGGCTGAACACCAGCGTGGCGTTGGTGCCGCCGAAGCCGAAGGAGTTCGACAGCACGGTGCCGATCTTGACGTTGTCGATGCGCTTGCGCACGATCGGCATGTCGGCGAACGCGGGGTCGAGCTCCTGGATGTGGGCGCTCTCGCAGATGAAACCATTGTTCATCATCAGCAGCGAATAGATCGCTTCCTGCACGCCGGTTGCGCCCAGGGAGTGGCCGGTCAGCGCCTTGGTCGCCGAGATCGGCGGGCACTTCTCGCCGCTTCCGAACACCCTGCGGAGCGCGTCGATCTCCGGCGGATCGCCGGCCGGCGTCGATGTCGCGTGCGGATTGATGTAGTCGACCTTGGTCTTCACGGTCGACATCGCCATGCGCATGCAGCGCTCGGCACCCTCGCCTGATGGTGCGACCATGTCGTAGCCGTCGGACGTCGCGCCGTAGCCGACGATCTCGCCGTAAATGCGCGCGCCGCGCGCCTTGGCATGCTCGAGCTCTTCCAGCACCAGCACGCCGGCGCCGCCAGCAATCACGAAGCCGTCGCGGTTGACGTCGTAGGGACGCGAGGCCGTGGAGGGCGTGTCGTTGTACTTCGAGGACATCGCGCCCATGGCGTCGAACAGCACCGACAGCGACCAGTCCAGCTCCTCGCAGCCGCCAGCGAAGATGACGTCCTGCTTGCCGATCTGGATCGTCTCATAGGCGTTGCCGACGCAATGGTTCGACGTCGCGCAGGCCGACGAGATCGAATAGTTCACGCCCTTGATCTTGAACCAGGTTGCAAGCGTCGCGGAGGCCGTGGAGGACATCGCCTTCGGCACTGCAAACGGCCCGACGCGCTTCGGTCCCTTGGTGCGGGTGATGTCGGCGGCCTCGACGATGGTGCGCGCGGACGGACCGCCGGATCCCATGATGATGCCGGTGCGAATATTGGAAATTTCGTCAGGCGAAAGACCGGAATCCTGGATCGCCTGTTCCATCGCGACGTGATTCCACGCCGCGCCCTGACCGAGGAAACGCATGGCGCGGCGGTCGACCACCGTCGAGGGATCGAGCGTCGGCGCACCCTGCACCTGCGAACGGAAGCCGAGCTCGGCATATTTCTCAGCCCGCGAAATGCCCGACTTCGCCTCGTGAAGGCTCGCAAGCACTTCCTGGGTGTTGTTTCCGATGGAAGAGACAATGCCCATCCCGGTGACCACAACCCGCCTCATGACAGCCTCGCCTCAATCGTTATCTTCGTGGTGATGCGCTCAGCCCAGGCTCGTGCCCTGCTTGAACAGGCCGACCTTCAAATCCTTCGCGCGATAGATAATCTGGTCATCGACCGAAAGCCATCCGTCGGCGATACCGAGCACCAGCTTTGAACGCATCACGCGCTTGATATCGATGTTGTACACAACCTTGCGGGCCTCCGGCAGCACCTGGCCGCTGAACTTCAGCTCGTTCAGGCCAAGCGCGCGACCGCGACCTTCACCGCCGCTCCAGCCCAGATAAAAGCCGACCATTTGCCACAGCGCATCGAGGCCGAGGCAGCCGGGCATCACCGGATCGTTCTTGAAGTGGCAGCCGAAGAACCAGAGGTCGGGCTTCACGTCGAGTTCGGCACGCACTACCCCCTTGCCGAATTCGCCGCCGGTCTCGCTGATGTCCGAAATGCGGTCGAACATGAGCATCGGCGGCAGCGGCAATTGCGCATTGCCAGGGCCGAACATCTCGCCGCGGGCACATGCCAGCAGATCTTCATATTCGTAACCGTTGCGCCTGTTCAGCATGCGGAAGCCTTTGTGTTCTAACCCCGACTGAGCGGCGTTTCCGGCGAAAATGGGCCCCATCCTGTTCGAAAAGCAACAGCTGTTGCCATTGTCACACGAGAATAACGAAGGACCCCGGATGGATAGCGAACGGCCTTCAATGCCGGGTCGCGCCAAAATCGGTTAAGCGGAACCGCGGGCTCTCTAACACAGGCCATTTCGGGTAGCAAAGCGCTCTCATGAAGGTAAAATGACGGGCCGCCGGGCCGGTTCCCGCGCTAATTAGAACCACTCTAGTTGCGAGAAACTTGCATCTGCATCTATCTCTCCATATATGTTGGAGATCACAGTGTTCACGCGTGCCCGAAGCTGGAAATGAACGAAAATAACGCGCCCCATCGCGACGAAGAGGCCCATGCGGCGGCTCTTATGTCCGGCCGCCAGCCGGCTTTGACCGGTTGCCCGTGGCACGACGTCAACGAAATGCTCCAGTCCGCAGGGCTTCGCCCGACGCGCCAGCGCATGGCGCTCGGCTGGCTCCTGTTCGGCAAGGGTGCACGTCACCTCACGGCTGAAATGCTTTACGAGGAAGCGACGCTGGCCAAGGTGCCGGTCTCACTGGCGACCGTCTACAACACGCTGAACCAGCTCACCGACGCCGGTCTGCTGCGTCAGGTCAGCGTCGACGGCACCAAGACCTATTTCGACACCAACGTAACGACCCACCATCACTATTATCTCGAGAACAGCCACGAGCTGGTCGACATCGAGGATCCGCATCTGGCGCTGTCCAAGATGCCGGAGGTGCCCGCGGGTTACGAGATCGCCCGCATCGACATGGTCGTACGGCTGCGCAAGAAGCGCTGAGCTTTAATCCTTCGCCGGGACGACAACCAGGTCAGTTCACCTGCTCGTCCGAGTAGACGCCCCAGAGGCGCTCCTGCTGAATCCAGCCGTCAAAGCCGTTGCCGGTGACGTGGCACCAGTTTGTGGTGCACTTTTTCACCTGCGTGACGACGCCGGCCTGGAGCTTTGCGGCCACCGCGCTGTCGGGATCGGCGCGGTCATAGATCGGCGCAAGCTCGTCCTTGTGCTTCATCGTGACGACGGCGGTACGGCGGCCCGACAGCAGCGAGTGATAGACCCAGCCCTCGGCGCCCTCGGAATCGCGGACCCGGCGCCAGTTCTCGAACTCGGCGGTGATTTCGACCGGCAGGCCGGAGCGGGTGTAGACCCAGGCGACGTCGTTGTCCTTGGTCGGGCCGGCGCGGACGTTGACGTGATCCGATTTCAGGCTGACGTAGCGCGGCACCGGGAGGCCCGAGGCAGTCTGGGGTATGCTGTCCTTTGCCGAATGCCCCGGGCTGACCGAAGCGCTCAACCAGGTGCAAACGAGCGCCATCACCGAACAAAAACGCCCCAACGCCATCAACCCGTCTCCTGTCGAAGGTCCGGCCGAGCCGGGCCCTCGCCCCAAAATTCCAAAACCAGGCCGCTGCCGCCCCTGTAACCCGCCCATGCGGGTGTTCCCGAGCCCTTTACCCGGTGGTTCTTGTCTTGGCCCGGCCTTCTGCTAGAGAGGACGGACATCTGAACAACCGGTTTGTCCCGATCTTCCGGCCGGAAATGTCGGGAGAGCTTGAAGGAAACGCCGGGGACGACACGGCAGTTGCAGTGTCGAACAACCGGGTTAATGAGGCCTCAACGGCCGGCCTTTGGCGACAGAGGCGGCTCGCAACGCCTCATGAGGGCAGGACATGTCGGTGAAGAAAAAGCCCCTCGTCGTGGTGACGCGCAAGCTTCCGGACTCGATCGAGACCCGGATGCGCGAGCTATTCGACGCGCGGATCAATCTCGACGACGCGCCGATGTCGCCCGAGCAGATCGCGGAAGCCGCCCGCACGGCCGATGTGCTGGTTCCGACCGTGACCGATCACATCTCCGCCGACATCGTCAACCAGCCCGACTGCAGGCTGAAACTGATCGCGAATTTCGGCAACGGCGTCGACAACATCGATGTCGAGGCCGCGCATGCCCGCGGCATCACCGTCACCAACACACCGAAGGTTCTGACCGAAGACACCGCCGACATGACCATGGCACTGATCCTCGCCGTGCCTAGGCGGATGATCGAAGGCGCCTCGATCCTGACGGAAGGAAAACCCTGGCCGGGCTGGTCGCCGACCTGGATGCTCGGCCATCGCATCGGCGGAAAGCGCCTCGGCATCATCGGCATGGGCCGCATCGGCCAGGCGGTCGCACGCCGCGCCCGCGCCTTCGGCTTGCAGATCCACTATCACAACCGCCGGCCGGTGGCGCCGAAGATCGCCGAAGAGCTGGGCGCGACCTATTGGGAAAGCCTCGACCAGATGCTGGCTCGAATGGACATCATCTCGGTGAACTGTCCGCACACGCCGGCGACCTACCATCTGCTGTCGGCGCGCCGGCTGAAGCTGATCCGCAAGGACGCCTACATCGTCAACACCGCGCGCGGCGGGGTCACTGACGAGGACACGCTGATCAAGCTGATCGAAGGCGGCGAGATCGGCGGCGCCGGCCTCGACGTCTACGAGCACGAGCCCGCGGTGAACCCGAAGCTGGTGCGGCTCGCCAAGGCCGGCAAGGTGACGCTGCTGCCGCATATGGGCTCGGCCACGATCGAGGGCCGCGTCGAGATGGGCGAGAAGGTGATCATCAACATCCGCACCTTCCTCGACGCGCACAAGCCGCCGGATCGCGTGCTGCCGAGCATGCTCTGAGTTCAACTTTCTGCGCGATAAGCTCTCCTGCCTCATCCTGAGGAGACCGCGTAGCGGTCGTCTCGAAGGATTGCCGCAGGCGAGATCCAGGCCTTCATGGTTCGAGACGCGCGTTCCGCGCTCCTCACCATGAGGGTCTGCTATCCTCGGGCGTTTCGCTTGCGCCCGTCGGCGACGAAATCGATGAAGGCCCGCAGCGCCGGCGGCGTCTGGCGCCGGCTTGGATAGTACAGGAACGGTCCGGAAAACGGCTCGCACCAGTCTTCAAGCAGTCTGACCAGCGCGCCCGACTTCAGGGCTTCGCCGACGTAACCATCAAGCGTCGCCCAGATGCCGGCTCCGTCGAGCGCCGCGCGCATGGAGAGGCCCATGTTGGTCGAGATCAGCTTTGCCGGCGGGTCGACTTTCACCAGCTGACCGGCCTTCTCGAACTCCAGATCATGCATGACACCGCTGGAGTAGCGGGCGCGGATGCAATCGTGGTCGAGTAGATCCTTCGGATGCTCAGGCTTGCCGCGGCGTGCGAGGTAATCGGGCGAAGCGACCACGACATAGCTCTGCGGGCCGCTCAGCGGGATCGCCACCATGTCCTGCGCGAGATGCTCGCCATAACGCACGCCGGCATCGAAGCCCGCGCTGACGATATCGACGAACCCGCTCTCGGAGACGATGTCGAGGTCGACCTGCGGATAGGCCTTGAGGAACGGCCCGACCATCGGCGCCAGCACGAGATCGACCGCAGGCGGCGGCGCGTTGATGCGCAGCCGGCCCGAGGCCACCTCGCGCAGGCCCCGGACCTGATCCAGGGCGTCGCCGACATCGCGCAGCGCCGGCGCCACGCGCGACAGCAGCAACTCACCCGCCTCGGTCAGGGCGACGCTACGGGTCGTGCGGTTCATCAGGCGGACGCCGAGGCGCTCCTCCAGGTCCCGCAATCGCTGGCTAAGGCTCGACACCGACACGCGAATATCGATCGCCGCACGCCGGAAATTGCGGGTGCGGGCGACCGCCACGAAGACGTCGAGATCACGCAGGTCGGGCTCGCGCATTGTTCGCCACTGTGAACAAGCCATTCTCGATTGTCCAGCTTATCGGCGTAATCGATCAGGCGCATATCTGGCCTCGTCACGCGGCGCAGTCACCGCCTTTTCGAGGAGAGCCATCATGGAACAGCGCAAACTCGGTTCAACCGGCCCCACCGTCTCAAGCCTCGGCCTCGGCTGCATGGGCATGTCCGAGGTCTACGGCCCCGCCGATCGCGGCGAGAGCATCGCCACGATCCACGCGGCGCTGGATGCCGGCATCACCCTGGTCGACACCGGCGATTTCTACGCCATGGGCCACAATGAAATGCTGGTGCGCGAAGCGCTCAAGGACGTGCCGCGCGACAGGGTGCAGATCAGCGTCAAGTTCGGTGCGCTGCGCGGTCCTGCCGGCGAATTCACCGGCATGGACACGAGGCCGGCCGCAACGAGGAACTTCCTGGCCTATTCACTGCAGCGGCTCGGCACCGACTACATCGACATCTACCGTCCGGCGCGGCTCGATCCCAACATTCCGATCGAGGAAACCATCGGCGGCATCGCCGATCTCGTGAAGGCCGGCTACATCAAACATATCGGCCTGTCCGAGGTCGGCTCCGACACCATCCGCCGCGCGCATGCCGTGCACCCGATCGCCGATCTCCAGATCGAATATTCCCTGATCGAGCGTGGCATCGAACGCGACATCCTGACGACCTGCCGCGAGCTCGGCATCGGCATCACGGCTTACGGCGTGTTGGCGCGCGGCCTCATCAGCGGTCATTGGTCGAAGGACTCCGGCAAGGCAGGCAAGGATTACCGGCTGATGACGCCGCGCTTCCAGGGATCGAATCTCGAGGTCAATCTGGCTCTGGTGGAGCAGCTGCGCACCATCGCCGCCGAGATTGGCGCGACGCCGGCACAGGTCGCGATCGCCTGGGTGGCGGCGCAAGGGAAGGAGATCGTGCCGCTGGTCGGCGCCCGCACCCGTAACCGCCTCAGCGAGGCACTTGGTGCGGCCGAGGTCACGCTGACGCCGGCTCATCTCGCGGTGCTGGCAAAGGCCTTCCCGCCCGATGTCGCCGCCGGTACGCGTTACGCGGCCGAGCAGATGGCGCATCTCGACAGCGAGAAGCCGGCCACGGCGTAGCGGCTGCGATCAGGTGCGATGGGCGCTGAGATCGGTGATCACAGGCCCATCGCCATTGAGCGGATTGGCCGGATCGCGCGCGTAACGCAGCGTCTCGAAGCGCATCGCGCGCGCATCGATCATGAGGAGACGGCCAACCAGGCCGTCGCCAAAGCCGACGATCTCGCGGATCGCCTCCAGCGCCATCATCGAGCCCATCACGCCCGCGAGCGCGCCCATGACGCCGGCTTCGGCGCAGGCCGGCACGGTCCCGGGCGGCGGCGCCTCCGGGAACAGGCAGCGATAGGTCGGATTGAATTCGCCCTGCTCGTTCTTCTCATGCGCACGGATGGTGGTCAGCGAGCCATCGAAGGTGCCGAGCGCCGCCGTGATCAGCGGCCTCTTGGCGAAGAAGCAGGCGTCCGAGGCCAGATAGCGGGTCGAGAAATTGTCGGAGCCGTCAAGCACGAGGTCATAGTCGCCGATCAGCGCCAGCGCATTGTCGGCATTGAGCCAGGTGGCGTGGCCGACGAAGCGGACATGCGGATTGAGCGCCGTGATCCGTTCGGCCGCGCTCTCGACCTTGTGCCGGCCGATATCGGGCGTGGTGTGAATGACCTGGCGCTGGAGGTTCGACAGCGACACCACATCGTCATCGACCACGCCGAGCGTACCGATGCCGGCGGCCGCAAGATACATCAACGCGGGCGCACCGAGCCCGCCGGCGCCGATCACCAGCACGGAGGCCCGCTTCAGCGCAGCCTGGCCGGGACCACCGACATCGCGCAGCACGATATGGCGGGCATAGCGTTCGAGTTCGTCCGGGCTCAGCATCGTCCTACGCCTCTCCTACTACGCTCTCGCTGTCGATCCTCATGGTGAGGAGCGCGGAACGCGCGTCTCGAACCATGCAGGCCCTGCTATCGCCGCGGGCGATCCTTCGAGACGCGGCCTTGAGGCCGCTCCTCAGGATGAGGGCCTGAGTCCACGGCTTCTATCGCCGGCCTGAACCACCGCAACATTGTTCGCGACCAACGAGATGTGCTTCAATGGCATTGCGTTCAATGGGCTGGCTGGATTTGTCATGAGATCGATGCTTGCGGCAACACTGATGTTTGCGGCTGCGACAGGCGCGAACGCCCAGATGACGACACCGCAGATGCCCGGCACCAAGCCGAAGCCGGTCCAGACCGTTCCGATCCGGCCTCCTGCATTGCAGACGCCGGCTGCGACGGCCGATGCCATGGCGCAGGCGGAGCGGCTGTCGCTGCAGTCCGACCTTGCCTGGGTTGGCCAGTACAACGGCGCCATCACCGGTGACGTCAGCGCGCGCCTGGTCGAGGCGATCAAGGAGTACCAGAAAGCCAAGGGCGGCAAGCCGACCGGCGTACTCAATCCGCAGGAACGCGCCGCGCTCGCCGAGACGGCGCGGCGGAAGCAGGACAGCGTCGGCTGGAAGATCGTTACGGAAATGACCAGCGGCGCGCGGCTTGGCATTCCCTCAAAGCTGGTGCCGCAGCAGGCGACCGACGCCAACGGCTCGAAATGGACCTCGCCCAATGGCACGGTGCAGGTGCTGCTCAGCCGCCGCAAGGAGGCGAGCCCGACCACAGCCAAGCTTGCCGAAGCGGAGAAGAAGGAGCCGGGTCGCAAGGTCGACTACACCGTGGTCAAGCCCGACTTCTTCGTGCTGTCGGGTCTGCAGGGCCTGAAGAAATTTTACATGCGCGGCACTTCTCGGGGTGATGAAGTCCGCATCATGACGATCCTCTACGATCAGGCGACCGAGAACACGGTCGAGCCGGTCGTGATCGCGATGTCGAGCGCGTTCAACGCGTTTCCGTCAGGGCCGCAAGCCGGGCCGCCGCCGCGCAAGACCGTCGAGTATGGCACCGGTCTCGTCGTCAGCGACGATGGCGCGATCGTCACCGACCGCCTCGTCACCGATTCCTGTCTCGCGATCACGATCGCCGGCTATGGCAGCGCCGACCGGCTCGCCGAGGACCGGGAACACGACCTCGCGCTGCTGCATATCTACGGTGCCCGCGGCCTGAAGCCCTTCAGCCTCGCCGCCGGCGCGGCAAAGACGAGTATCGATGTCATCGGTATCGCTGATCCGCAGAGCCAGGGCGGAGCCGCCGGTGTGTCAAGCCTCAAGGCTGCGCTGGCATCTGTCGGTGGCGGCGATTCCCCGCTCTCACCGCCGCCGGCTGTCGGCTTCTCCGGCAGCCCCGCCATCGACGGCGACGGCAAATTCGGCGGCATCGCGCTGTTGAAGCCGGCGATGGTCGCAGGACCCGCGACAGCGGTGCCGGCGTCGCAGGCGGTGATGGTCTCCGCGGAGACGGTGCGTGATTTCCTGAAAGCGAATGGTGTCGCGGCGAACGGCACGTCCACAGATGCGACAGCCGCCGTTGTGCGCGTGATCTGCGTGCGCAAGTAACTCTCGTGTCACGGGCGCGGTGCGGCATGAGATGCCGCTGCGCTGTGTCCGGGGCACGCGATCAACTCGTCAGCGCACACAGCACACGTACGAGTACGGGTCCAGTAATGGTACGGATTCGCTGGAATTCCCGATTCCGCCATCATCGTGACTGCTGATTCGGACCTCCGCGATCCCCTTTGGATCGGGCCGGCACGTCCTGAGCGAGAAGAGCTCAGCATCGAGATCGATGCACGTTCGCGTGGCGCTTCCCTGACCCGAGCACTCCAAAGGATCTTCAATGCACACGATCGTACTGGCCACCCAAAAGGGCGGCAGCGGCAAGAGCACGCTCGCCATCGGCCTCGCGCTGGCAGCCAAGCAGGCCGGCTTCACCGTTCGCCTCATCGAAACCGACCCGCAGGGCACACTGTCCAACTGGCAGCGCCGCCGCACCACCGACGATCTCGTCGTCGAGCCGATCTATCACGCCGCCGACATCGAGCCGCGCCTGAAGATGCTGGCCGACAGCGGCCTCCAGCTCGCGATCGTCGATACCGCCGCCGGCCTCAGCGCCGCGACCACCGCCGCGATCCGCCATTCTGATCTCTGCCTGATCCCGGCCCGCCCGAGCGTCGCCGACATCGAGGCGACCGTTTCGACGCTGAGCGTCGCGCGTGCCTGGAAGCGGCCTTACAGCTTCGTCCTGAACCAGACTCCGATCCGCGGTCAGCGCATCGACAATGCCGCCAACACCCTCGCCGAGGAAGCAGCGCTCGATCTCGCCGAGGTGCTCGCGCGCCCGCTGATCGGGATGCGCAACGACCACCAGGACTCGCTCGCGAGCGGCCTTGCGGTGAGCGAATTCGCGCCGAACGGCAAGTCGACCGAGGAGATCCGCGGCCTCTGGCATTGGATCGAGACCCGGCTCGAGCTCGCCGCCACCACCAATGTCCTGATCAACCAGGTCATCGCGGCCGCGGACGGAATGTTGCACGTGGCCGCCGAGCTAGCGGCCGACGAGACCACGACACTGGCGTCCTGAGCGGGGCAATCGCTCAGACGCCAGCCGGCCCTTCACCATCCGGAAGGGCCCCAGCGACGGAGCAATCCGGCCACCAGCCCGGCTGGATTGCTTCGCTTCGCGTTTTTGAGAGGACTCCATCCATCGGCATTGCGAGCACAACGAATTCGCTTTCGTAGCCTGGATGGATCGCACCATCGCGCCCCTTTGGCTCAATCTAACGCACATTGCCTTTATCGCGCAGCCAGGCTTCACGCCGCACGATCCATTTCTCTGCTTTCGACTGTCCGCCGTGATGCGCGAGCTCGACGAAGCCGACGAACTCTGCACCGGTCTTCTGCTTGACCCGGCGTGAGGCCTCGTTGGTGGCCGCGTTGCAGACGTAGAAATGATCGAGGCCCAGTGTAATGAAGGCGAAGTCGTTCACCGCGGCGACCGCTTCCGTCATCAACCCGCGGCGCCAGTAAGGCTCGGCCAGCCAAAAGCCGCGATGGCCTTTCAGGCCTTCGGCACGGGGCCGGAAATGAATGTTTCCAATCGCCTCATCATCGCCGCCCTTCAGCACCAGCACCCAGAGATAAATCTCCTCTCCGGCTGAGACCTTGTCGAACTGCAGCTGGACGAAAGCTTCTGCGCCATCGGCTGGATACGGCCAGGGTACGACGGTGGAGAGATGCCGAATGATATTCCAGTTGTCGAAATGGCGCTGGATCGCCGGCGCGTCGGATAGCGCGAGCGGACGCAGGATCAGCCGTTCGGTTTCAAGTTGCGGCGTCTGCATGAGCAGCTATTTCTGACATTTCGGACACCAGAAGGTCGACCGGCCGTTCTGCGTGAAACGCTTGACGATGCCGCCGCATCGCGGCGTGGTGCATTTCTCGCCCTCGCGGTCATAGACCTTGAACGAGTGCTGGAAATAGCCGAGCTCGCCCGAGGTCTGGCGGTGGTCGCGCAATGACGATCCGCCGGCTTTGATCGCATCGTTCAGCACGGTGTGGATCGCGCCGACCAATCGCTTTGCGTGGTCCGTCGTCTCGCCCTTCTTGGTCGAGAGTGTCGCCGCGATCCGGCGCGGCGACAGATGCGAGCGATGCAGGGCTTCGCAGACATAGATATTACCGAGCCCGGCGACCACGCGCTGATCGAGCAACGCGGCTTTCAGGCTCGTGGTCTTGCCTGCGCAGGATCGCGCCAGCATCGCAGCGTCGAATTCGTTGCCGAGCGGCTCGGGGCCGAGCCCGCGCAGCAGTGGCTCGTCGTCGAGCGCACTGCGCGCGATCACTTTCATGTAACCGAAGCGGCGCGGATCGTTGAAGATGATGTCGGCGCCGGAGGACATCCGAAACAGCACGTGATCGTGCGTGGAGTCCTTGGCTCGCGGATAGTGAAACTCGCCGGGCGCTACCTCGTTGTCCGGCTTGATGACGCGAAACGAGCCCGACATGCCCAGATGCATCAACAGCACGTCGCCGGAGGCGAGATCGGCGATGAGATATTTTGCACGGCGGCCGAGCCCCGTGACGACCTGCCCCTTCAGTCGGGCCACGAAATCCGGCTGGAAGGGAAAGCGCAAATCGGGCCTGCGGGCCTCCGCGACCAGGATTTTTGCGCCCTCCATGACAGGCTGAAGGCCGCGGCGGACGGTCTCGACTTCGGGCAATTCGGGCATGGTCAGGCATTCACCTTATGAGGGCGGTGTGATAGCGCCATTGCGGCGGGCGCGCTATGGTCCGCCTCGTGGAGTAGAGTAATGGATCGGCCGGGCGAAACCACGCATTTTGGCTTCAGGGACGTGCCCCTGGGCGACAAGCAGACGCTGGTGAACGATGTGTTTCACAGCGTGGCGTCGCGCTATGATTTGATGAACGATTTGATGTCCGGCGGCCTGCATCGGGTCTGGAAGGACATCATGATCACCGCGCTCGACCCGCCGCGAGGCGACCGGCCGTTCGCGCTGCTCGACGTCGCCGGCGGCACCGGCGACATCTCCTTCCGCGCCGCCAACGCCGCAGGCCCCGGCTTCCATGCCACCGTCTGCGACATCAATTCCGGGATGCTGGAGGTAGGCCGCGAGCGCGCCGCCAAGCGGCATCTCGAGACCCAGGTCGATTTCGTCGAAGGCAATGCCGAAGCGCTCGCTTTCGCCGACCGCAGCTTCGACGCATATACGATCGCTTTCGGCATTCGCAATGTGCCGCGGATCGATCTCGCGTTGGCCGAAGCCTATCGCGTGCTCAAGCCAGGCAGCCGCTTCCTCTGCCTGGAATTCTCCACCGTCGAGATGCCCGGGCTGGATCGCCTTTATGACCTGTTCTCGTTCAAGGTGATCCCGCCGCTCGGCCGCATGATCACGGGTGACGCCGAGTCCTACCAATATCTGGTCGAGTCGATCCGCAAGTTTCCAAGACCCAACGCCTTCGCCGACATGATCCGTGACGCCGGCTTCGCCCGCGTGAACTGGCAGATATTGTCCGGCGGCATCGTCGCACTGCATTCGGGCTGGCGTTTGTGATCTCTGCCATAACCCATAGTGCGCGCCTGATGCGCGCCGCGTTCGTCTTTGCGCGCGAGGGCGTGTTCGGCGCCGTCGATCCGAGCCTGGTGCCGCCGCCCGGGCAGCTCGCGCTGAAGCTTGCGCGCATCATCGAGCGGCGCGGCCCGAAGCACGGCCCGCGGCTGTCGCGTGCGCTGACCCGGATGGGCCCGGCCTATCTCAAGCTTGGACAATTTCTGGCGACCCGCCCCGACGTCGTCGGCGTCATCATGGCGCGCGATCTCGAAAGCCTTCAGGACCGCCTGCCGCCGTTCTCGCAAGCCGAAGCGGAAGCCGTGATCGCGACCTCGCTGGAACGGCCGCTGACCGATGTGTTCGCGAGCCTTAGTGCGCCGGTCGCAGCCGCCTCGATCGCACAGGTACATCGCGGCGAGGTCCTGCGCGACGGCATCCGCAAGGCGGTCGCCGTGAAAGTGCTGCGGCCGAACGTGGCCGCACGCTTCCGCCGCGACCTCTCCGACTTCTTCTTCGTCGCATACAAGGCCGAATCCTATTCGTCCGAGGCGCGGCGCCTGCGCCTCATCGAGGTCATCAACACCATGTCGCGTTCGGTCGCGATGGAGATGGACCTGCGCCTCGAGGCCGCGGCGCTGTCGGAAATGGCGGAGAACACGCGCGACGATCCTGATTTCCGCGTACCGACCGTCGATTGGGACCGTACCACGCATAACGTGCTGACGATGGAATGGATCGACGGCATCGCGCTGAACGATCACAAGCGCCTGGCAGAATCGCAGGTCGACCTGCCCGATCTCGGCCGCAAGGTGATTCAGAGCTTCCTGCGCCACGCGCTGCGCGACGGCTTCTTCCATGCCGACATGCACCCGGGCAATCTGTTCCTGGATGACGCGGGTCGCCTCGTCGCGGTTGATTTCGGCATCATGGGCCGGCTCGGCATGAAGGAGCGGCGCTTCCTCGCCGAAATCCTGCTCGGCTTCATCACCCGCGACTATCGTCGCGTCGCGGAAGTGCACTTCGAGGCGGGCTATGTGCCCGCGCATCACTCGGTCGAGAACTTCGCGCAAGCGATCCGCGCCATCGGCGAGCCCATTCACAACCGCACGGCGGAAGAGATCTCGATGGCGCGGCTGCTGACGCTGCTGCTCGAGGTCACCGGCCTGTTCGACATGACCACGCGGCCCGAGCTGATCCTGCTCCAGAAAACCATGGTGGTGGTCGAGGGCGTGGCACGCGGCTTCGATCCCAAGCTCGACATCTGGAAGGTCGCCGACCCCGTGGTGCGGGAATGGATCGAGCGCAATCTCGGCCCGATCGGCCGGGTCCAGGGCGCGATCTCCGGGACCGGCGATCTCGCGCGCATCCTGATGCGTCTGCCTGACATCGCCGAGCGCTCGGTTGCGGTGCTCGAACAGCTGGAGACCATGACCCGGGAGGGCATCCGGCTGTCGCCGGAGAGCATCGCGGCGATGGGCCGCAGCGAGGGCCGCAAGAACCGTTGGCGCACCGTGGCGCTCTGGATCATTGCCGCGACCTTCATCGGCATCCTGATCGCCGTCCGGAATCTTTGATTGCAGTGCAATCACACAGATGCTAGCATCGCTATCATTTGTGCTGGAGGGGCGTCATGGCGAGCCTGACCATTCGCAAGCTCGACGAAGGCATCAAAACTTACCTCAGGCTGCGCTCGGCCAAGAACCGCAGGTCGGTCGAGGAAGAGGTCCGGGTCATCCTCGGGGAGCTGATCGAAGGCCGTGAGGAGCCCCTGACGCCGTTCACGGCGCCGCCCGCGGCCTTCACCACCCCGATTCCTCAACGCACCGGCGCCGTTCCAGAAGCCAGCGTCACCCTGATCATCGGCGGCGGGATCGCGGCGTACAAATCGCTCGACCTGATCCGAAGGCTCAAGGAGCGGCGGATCGAGGTCCGCTGCGTGCTGACCAAGGCGGCGCAGCAATTCGTCACCGCGCTGGCCGTGAGCGCGCTCTCGCACGAGCGCGTCTACACCGACCTGTTCGATCCCCAGAGCGAGTTCGACGCCGGTCATATCCGGCTGGCGCGGGAGTGCGACCTGATCGTGGTGGCGCCTGCGACCGCGGATTTGATGGCCAAGATGGCCAACGGCCATGCCGACGATCTCGCCAGCGCCATCCTGCTCGCGACCAACCGCAAGGTCCTGCTCGCGCCGGCCATGAATCCGCTGATGTGGAACAACGCGGCGACGCGGCGCAATGTCGCGCAGCTTCAACGCGACGGCGTGATGTTGATCGGGCCGAATTCCGGCGAGATGGCGGAAGCAGGTGAAGCCGGCATCGGCCGCATGTCCGAAGCGATCGAGATTGCGACCGCCGCCGAGCGGCTGCTGCGGCCGCCGGTGCCGCGCCCACTCGCCGGCAAGCGCGTGCTGATCACCGCAGGCCCGACCCACGAGCCGATCGACCCGGTGCGCTACATCGCCAACCGATCCTCCGGCAAGCAGGGCTTTGCGATCGCCGCCGCCGCACAGGCCGCGGGCGCCGAGGTGATCCTGGTCAGCGGCCCGGTCGATCTCAGCGATCCCCAGGGCGTGACGGTCAAGTATGTGGAATCGGCGCGGCAGATGCTGGAGCAGGTGCAGGCCGCGCTTCCCGCTGACATCGCGATCTTCGCCGCCGCAGTCGCCGACTGGCGGGTCGTCAATGAAGGCGAGCAGAAGCTGAAGAAGACCTCGGCCGGCATGCCGCCGCTCCAGCTGGTCGAGAACCCCGATATCCTCGCGACGATCTCGAAACTGACCGACAAGCGTCCGCCACTGGTGATCGGCTTTGCCGCCGAGACCGAGCACCTCATCGACAACGCGAAGTCGAAGCTTGCCCGCAAGGGCTGCGATTGGATTGTCGCCAACGACGTCTCTCCCGCAACCGGCGTGATGGGCGGGGACCGCAACACCGTGCACCTCATCAGCCGCAACAATGGTGCCGATAACGGCGAGATTGCAGTTGATTCCTGGCCGGCGATGACCAAGGAACAGGTCGCCATTGAACTGGTCGCGCATATCGCAAAGAGCGTGACCGGCAAATCCCGGGAGCCCGCATCTTGAGCACCAAAGTCACCGTCGAACTGCAGCGCCTGCCCCATGCGGAAGGGCTGCCGCTGCCGGCCTACCAGACCAATGATGCCGCCGGTCTCGACCTCATGGCGGCGGTGCCCGAGAACGAGCCGCTGACGCTCGCGCCCTGCCAATACGCGCTGGTGCCGACGGGCCTCGCGATAGCGTTGCCGCCCGGGTACGAGGCGCAGGTGCGGCCGCGTTCCGGCCTTGCCGCCAAGCACGGCGTCACCGTGCTGAACTCACCGGGCACGATCGACGCGGACTATCGCGGCGAGATCAAGGTGATCCTGATCAACCACGGCCAGACCGCCTTCGTGGTCAAGCGCGGCGAGCGCATCGCACAGATGGTGATCGCGCCAATGGTGCAGGCCGCGCTGGTTCCCGTGGCGACCCTGTCAGCGACCGACCGCGGTGCCGGCGGATTCGGCTCGACCGGCCGCTAGGCGCGGTGACGCGCTGAAGTCGAATCGAGTCCGACATCGGCGCTCTCTCCGTTCCCTCCCCCCTTGTGGGGGAGGGGCAGGGAGGGGGGTGCCGCTCGGGGACTCTATCGAGAGCGTACCCATCCTCATTGCATCATCGACAACTGGCACCTTTTCCTAGGCTACCCCCCTCCCTAGCCCTCCCCCACAAGGGGGGGAGGGAACGCACCTCCGTTGGAGCGCCAATCGAGTCTCATCTCATTGGTCGCTCGCGCACGACAATCCCAACCGAATCATCCCGACGAACGACGCGGCCCGGAACACCGCGCCCCGCATTTTTTTGGGGTCGCCGTTGCGTTCACGGTCTGGACTCTTACCGGTGGAGTCACGGTGAGGGTATTGTCGTTTGATTCGCGCGCGACGGGGGTCGCCGCGCGCAAATTCGTGCGATCTTGGGGCAACTATGTCAGGCGTGATCGTGTCGATGCGTCGGACGCTGCTGTCGTGCACATCGCTCGTGCGCAACGGCTTGTTGGGAAGCGCTCTCGCAGCGCTGCTGCCGGCTGCGCCGGCTGAGGCCGCCGACCTCGTCGACACACTCTCAGCATTGCTGGATTTCAACCGGCAGGAACTCGCGGTGCTGGCCACCGCGCTGGCCTTGCTCGGCTTCTCGGTGGTCGCCGCGATCCTCCTGATGCGCACGCGCGTGCGCACGGCGAAGAATGAGGCGCGGCTGCGCGCCCGGATCGGGGAACTCCAGCTCCAGGCCGACCGCTTCGGCGCACTGCTGTTCGCCGAGCCGCAGATCCTGATCTCCTGGCCGGCCGGCGACAATCGCGCGCAGATCTCCGGTGACATCTCCATGGTGCTGCCGCGCGACTCCTCTCCACAGCGCGTGCTCGCGTTTGGAACCTGGTTGCCGCCGGAACCGGCGCTCCGGATGGATCACGCGGTCGATGCGCTGCGCGACCGCGGCGACGGGTTCCAGCTGACGCTCACCACCGCGCATGGCCACACGCTGGAGGCGATCGGCCGCGCCATCGGCGGCCAGGCCATCGTCAGGATTCGCGAGCTCTCAGGGCTCCGCCGCGATCTGGCCGAGACCAATCTGCGTTACAAGGCCCTCTCCGACGAGACGGAAATGCTGCGCGGCTTCGCGACCGCCGCACCCTGGCCGATCTGGGCCAAGGGCGAGAACGGCGCGCTGGCTTACGCCAACCCCGCCTATGTCCGTGCGACCGAGGCGGCCAGCATCACCGACGCCCAGGAGCGCAAGCTCGAGCTGCTCGACAGCGCCGACCGCACCGCGATGGAGCGGGGGCTGAAGGAAACGGCCAATTTCACCTCGCGCCTGCCGATCGTGATCGGCGGCGAGCGGCGCATCTACGACGTGCGCGCCGTCAATGTCGGCGGCGGCAATGTCGGCGTTGCCATTGATGCCAGCGAAGCGGATGCCTTGAGCTCGGCGCTGGTGCGGATGGCGGAAGCGCATCGCCGCACGCTCGACCAGCTCTCCTCCGGCGTTGCCGTGTTCGACGGCCAGCGCCGGCTTGCCTTCTACAATGATTCCTACCGCCAGCTGTGGGACCTCGACCGCACCTTCCTCGACGCCAACCCTGACGATTCCAGCGTGCTCGACAAGCTCCGCGCCGCGCGCAAATTGCCGGAGCAGCCGGACTTCCGCGCCTGGAAGGCGAAGCTGCACGAGGCCTATCGGGCGGTCGAGGCTGCCAAGGACACCTGGTACCTGCCCGACGGCCGCGCGCTCTCCGTCGTCACCACGCCGAACCCCGAAGGCGGCGTCACTTATCTGTTCGACGACGTCACCGAGAGCCTCGAGCTTGCCCGCCGCTTCGACGGCATGATCCGGGTCCAGCGCGAGACGCTGGACAGCCTCGCCGAGGGCGTCGCGGTGTTCGGCAGCAACGGCAAGGCGCAGCTGTTCAACCCGGCCTTCGTCCGGATGTGGAAGCTGTCCGCTGACGCCATGCGCGACGAGCCGCACATCCAGACCGTCGAGGGCTGGTGCCATCAGCTGTTCGATGACGCGATCGTCTGGCGGCAGATCCGCGAGGCCGTCACCTCGATCGAGAGCCGCGCCGACGTTCCGCTGAAGCTGGAGCGCAAGGACGGCAGCGTGCTCGACGGCATGATCAGGCCCCTGCACGACGGCGCCACGATGCTGACGTTCCAGGACATCACCGACACCGAGAACGTCGAGCGCGCGCTGCGCGAGCGCAACGAGGCGCTGGAGGCCGCCGACCAGATGAAGGTGGATTTCGTCCACCACGTCTCCTACGAGCTGCGCTCGCCGCTCACCACCATCATCGGCTTCGCGCATTTCCTCAGCGATCCCTCGACCGGGCCGCTGACGCCGAAACAGGCCGAATATCTCGACTACGTCACCAAATCGACCAATGCGCTGCTGGCGCTGACCAACAACATCCTGGATCTCGCCACCATCGACGCCGGCGCCATGAAGCTGGAACTCGGCCCGGTCGACGTCAGCAAGACCATCGAGCTCGCCGCCGAGGGTCTCCAGGACCGGCTCGCCACCGACCGCATCCGCCTCAAGGTCGAGATCGCGCCCGATGTCGGCAGCTTCACCGGCGACGAGAAGCGCGTGGTGCAGGTGCTCTATAACCTCCTTGCCAATGCCGTCGGGTTTTCTCCACCGGATTCCACCGTCGGCATCAGCGCCCGCCGCACCGAACGCAGTGTGGTCTTCACGGTGACAGATTCCGGGCCTGGAATACCTGCCGACATGAAGGACAAGGTGTTCAACTGGTTCGAGAGCCGCTCGCAAGGCTCGCGTCATCGCGGCGCCGGGCTCGGCCTGTCGCTGGTGCGCTCCTTCGTCGAGTTGCATGGCGGCAACATCCGGGTCGATTCGATCGTGGGCAGGGGCACGGTCGTGGTCTGTGATTTCCCGACCGACCAGGCGGCGCATCGCGACGCCGCCGAATGACTGCGCCAACCACATTCTGCGTCGCGCTCCACAACGAGACGGCCACTGCGCAATTGATGGCCGACCTCGCGCTGCTGGTCGGCCCCGGCGATGTCATCACGCTCACCGGCGATCTCGGGGCCGGCAAGACCGCGGCGGCGCGAGCCATGATCCGCTACCTCGCCGGCGACGATGCACTGGAAGTGCCGAGCCCGACCTTCACGCTGGTGCAGGGCTACGAGCTGCCGCCATTCCCGGTGATGCATGCCGACCTCTACCGCGTCGAGGACGAGAGCGAGCTCGAAGAGATCGGGCTGTCGCCGCTGCCGGAAGCAACCCTCGTCCTGATCGAATGGCCGGAGCGCGCGCCCTCGGCGATGCCTCAAGACCGCATCGACATCGCGCTGACGCACCGGCCGGCACTGGGCTCGAACGCACGCGCCGCCGACATCACCGGCTATGGCAAGGCTGCCGCCATCGTCGCGCGGCTAAAGGCGCTGCGAGAATTCCTCGATGCATCCGGCTACATGGAGGCAACGCGCAAGCGGATGGCAGGCGACGCCTCGACGCGCTCCTATGCGCGGCTGCTGCGCGACGACGAGATCGTCATCCTCATGAACTCGCCGCAGCGCCCGGATGGCGCTGCGATGTACAACGGAAAATCCTACAGCGCCGCGGTGCATCTCGCCGAAAACATCAAACCCTTCGTCGCCATCGATGAGGGCCTGCGCGCGCAGGGAATCTCCGCGCCCGCGATCCATCATTCCGACCTCGACCACGGATTCCTGGTCAGCGAAGACTTCGGCAGCGAAGGCGTGATTGAGGGCGATCCGCCCCGCCCGATCACCGAACGCTACGAAGCCGCCGTCGATTTGCTAGCCGTGCTGCACGGCAAGACGCTGCCGGAGACGCTGCCGCTCGGGGGGCAGACCTACGCCATTCCCGTCTTCGATACCGAGGCACTGCTGACCGAAATTGGGTTGATGCCGGAATGGTACCTGCCCGATCGCAACGCGCCGCTGGACGACGGGAAGCGCGCCGAATTTTTCGCGATGTGGCGCGAGCTGCTGCAGAAGCCGCAGGCCTCGCCGAAGACGTGGATCATCCGCGACTATCACTCGCCGAACCTGATCTGGCTCGGGAATCGCACCGGCATCGAACGCGTCGGCGTGATCGATTTCCAGGACACCGTGCTGGGGCCGCAATCCTACGACGTGGTGTCGCTGCTCCAGGACGCCCGCATCGATGTGCCCGAGGCGATCGAACTGACGCTGCTGTCGCGCTACATCAAGGCGCGCCGCGCCAGCGCCGCGAGCTTCGACGCGGCCGGCTTCGCGGAGCTCTACGCCATCATGTCGGCGCAGCGGAACACGCGTCTGCTCGGCACCTTCGCCCGCCTCAACCGCCGCGACGGCAAGCCGCATTATCTGCGTCACCAGCCGCGGATCTGGACCTATCTCCAGCGCTCGCTGGCGCATCCCGCGCTCGCCCATCTGCGCGACTGGTATCTCGCCAATGTCCCGCCACCCCGAAGGCCGGCCCAAGGCTGAGGCCCAAGGCTGAAAAGGCTAGCAGGGGCGGAAAAGGCTGATTCGGGGCCCGATTTACCGGCTGTTAGCCAAGACACCGGTAATCTAGCGGCGAGGCAGCCGGATGATTACGGGGCTGGAGCAGGGCAGATGGCGGTGAAGACGGACCAGCGCGGCAACAGCCGGGTTGTTTTCGAACGCGGGATCGCAGCCCAGATGATGGGTATCGACGGCACCTGGCGGCGCGATTGCACCATGGAGGACGTCTCCGACAGCGGCGCCAAGCTGACCATCGACGGCTCAGTCGAAGGCTTGCATCTGAAGGAGTTTTTTCTGCTGCTGTCGTCCACCGGACTTGCGTACCGACGCTGCGAGCTCGCCTGGGTCAATGGCGACCAGATCGGCGTCAACTTTCTCAAGCTCGGCGACAAGAAGAAAAAGACGCGTTCCACATCCATCGGGGCGTAACGGCAACACCCGTCGTACAAGCGTCACGGCAGGTGGTTAAGGCGATTAAGACGCGGTGCGGTCAGTCGAACCTCGTGTTAGGATTGCTGCGAACGCGAAATCAGTAGGTCTGAGAAAGCGAAGGATGTCCGTCAAACCGACCAAAGCCATGGTGCTCGCCGCAGGGTTCGGCCTGCGCATGCGTCCGTTGACGGACAAGATGCCGAAACCGATGGTTCCGGTGGCCGGCCAGCCGCTGCTCGACCACGTGCTCGACAAGCTCGCCCACGCCGGAGTGAGCGAGGCGGTGGTCAACGTGCACTATCTGCCGGACCAGATCATCGATCACACCGCATCCCGCCAGCATCCGCGCGTGACCATCTCGGACGAGCGCAACCAGGTGCTCGGCACCGGTGGCGGCGTGGTCAAGGCACTGCCGCTGCTCGGGGACGCACCGTTCTTTCACGTCAATTCCGACACGCTGTGGATCGACGGCGTGCGCTCGAACCTGACGCGGCTCGCCGAAAACTTCGACCCTGAGCGCATGGACATTTTGCTGCTGATGGCGCCGACGGCGACCAGCATCGGCTATAGCGGCCGCGGCGATTACGGCATGCTGGCGGACGGCGCCCTGCGCAAGCGCAAGGAAAAAGAGGTCGTTCCGTTCGTCTATGCCGGCGCGGCGATCCTGTCGCCGTCGATCTTCGCCGATGCCCCCACGGGCGAGTTCTCGCTGACCAAGATGTTCGACCGTGCCAACGAGCAGGAGCGGCTGTTCGGCCTTCGCCTCGACGGCGTCTGGATGCATGTCGGCACGCCTGATGCCGTCCACGCGGCCGAAGAGGCGTTTCTGGAGAGCGTGGCGTAGGGCCGCTCTCGCGCACGGTGCCGTAGGGTGGGCAAAGCGAAGCGTGCCCACCATCTAAGCTGAAATTCGCGGAAACATGGTGGGCACGGCGCGTTGCGCCTTTGCCCACCCTACGGCACCTGTTCTGGTCCGGCGAACAGCGGGGACTATCTCCCTCCACCCATATCCATTTGAGTCCGCCTCCCTATATTGGCGCCTGATTCCCGAATCAGGCAGCTCATGCGCGTTTTCAGCGTTCCCATCTCAGTTCCGTTCCTGCGCACCGTCGTCTCCAGCCTGCTCGACGGCCGGCTGGTCGAGGGCTTTGAGGCGCGCAAGGAACCGGCGCGGCTGGCGGACGCCACGCTGTACCTGCCGACACGGCGCGCCATGCGCGTCGTCCGCGAGATCTTCCTCGACGAGATGAAGGCGGATGCGGTCGTGCTGCCGCGCATCGTCGCGCTCGGCGACATCGACGAGGATGAGCTCGCTTTCGCCGATGAGGGCGAACAGTTTTCCGGCGCAACGCCGCTCGACATTCCGCCGCGGCTCGGCGAGCTCGAACGGCGGCTGACACTGGCGCAGCTCGTCGCGGCCTGGGCCAAGGGCCCGGTGCTGTCTCCGCTGGTCGTCGGGGGCCCCGCCTCGACGCTGGCGCTGGCTTCCGATCTCGCGCGTCTGATCGACGACATGGTCACGCGCGGCGTCGACTGGAGCGCGCTCGATGGCCTCGTACCTGATATGCTCGACCGGTACTGGCAGCACTCGCTTGAATTTTTGCGTATCGCGCGCATCGCTTGGCCGGGTCATCTCGCCGAAATCAAACGCATCGAGCCCGCTGCCCGCCGCGACCTCCTGATCGATGCCGAAGCCAAGCGGCTGACCGCGCATCACCAAGGCCCCGTGATCGCGGCCGGTTCGACCGGCTCGATGCCGGCCACGGCAAGATTTCTCCATGCAGTCGCCTCGCTGCCGCATGGCGCCGTGGTGCTGCCCGGCCTCGACACTGATCTCGACGACGATGCATGGCGCAGCATCGGCGGCGTACGCGATTCGCTCGGCAAGTTCGCTGAGCACCCGGTCTCGAACCATCCGCAATATGCCATGCACGCGCTGCTGGATCGGTTTGGCATCAAGCGCAGCGACGTCGATAGTCTCCAGCCACCGGCGGAAGGCGGTCGCGATCTGCTGGCGTCGGAATCGATGCGGCCCTCGGCCAAGACCGAGATATGGCACGACCGGCTGAAGCAGCCGGATGTGGCCGCGAAGATCACCGGCGGCATGAAGAACCTCGCGGTTGTCGAAGCCCCCAACCCGGAAATGGAAGCGCTCGCCATCGCCATCGCGATGCGCGAGGCGCGGCACCTCGACAAATCCGCGGCGCTGGTCACGCCCGATCGCGCGCTGGCGCGGCGGGTGATGGCTGCGCTGACACGATGGGATCTCGCATTCGATGATTCCGGCGGCGATGTCCTGATGGAAACCGCCGCCGGCGTCTTTGCGCGACTGACAGCGGAGGCTGCGACCAAGGGATTGGAGCCGCCGACGCTGCTGGCGATGCTGAAGCATCCGCTATGCCGGATCGGCCGGGCGTCTGGTGCATGGAAGGCGGCGATCGAAGACCTGGAGCTCGCTTTGTTGCGCGGCACGCGCCCGCCCGCGGGCACCGCCGGCCTGTTGCGCGAATTCAATCGCTTTCGCGAGGAACTGGCAAAGCTGTGGCGCAGCGAGGTCTCCGCGCTGCACAAGGCCGAGCCGCGTGCACGTCTCAAGGCCGAAGACCTCGATCGCATTCAGGTGCTGATCGATGGCTTACGACAAGCCTTGGCGCCGATCGAGAGTCTTGCATCATCAAGACCATATGACTTCGCCGAACTCGCGCATCGGCATCGCGAGATCATGATCGAGCTGTCGCGCGACGAGCAGGGCATCCCGCTGGCGTTCGAGGAGCGCGAAGGCCTCGCGCTCGCGAGCGCCTTCGACGATCTCCTGCGCGGCGGCACGACCAGCGGATTGATGGTCACGCTGCCCGACTACGCAGACGTCTTCCAGACCGCGTTCAGCGATCGCGCGGTGCGGCGGCGGGACAGGCCGGGCGCGCGCTTGCAGATCTACGGCCCGCTGGAATCGCGCCTGATGCAGGCCGACCGCATCATCGTTGGCGGCCTGATCGAGGGGGTCTGGCCACCGGCGCCGCGGATCGATCCGTGGCTGAGCCGACCGATGCGGCACCAGCTCGGCCTCGATCTGCCGGAACGCCGCATCGGCCTCTCCGCCCACGATTTTGCGCAACTGCTCGGTGGCGACGAGGTCATCCTCACCCACTCCGCCAAGGCCGGCGGTGCGCCGGCGGTCGCCTCGCGCTTCCTGCATCGGTTAGAGGCGGTCGCGGGCGATGCGCACTGGAAGGCCGCGATTCGCGCGGGCGAGAAATACGTGCGGTTCGCAGCCGCGCTGGACCAGCCCGACGAGGTGAGACCGATCAAGCAGCCCGAGCCGCGACCGCCCCGCGCGACCCGGCCGCTCAGGATGTCTGTGACCGGGATCGAGGACTGGCTGCGCGATCCCTATACGATCTACGCAAAACACATTTTGCGGCTCGACGCGCTCGATCCCGTCGACATGCCGCTGTCGGCCGCCGACCGCGGCTCGGCAATCCATGATGCGCTCGGCGAGTTCACGGAACGCTACGCCACCGATCTGCCAGATGATCCCTCACGCGTGCTGCGCGCGATCGGCGAAAAATACTTTGCGCCATTGATGGAGCGACCCGAGGCGCGGGCGCTGTGGTGGCCGCGCTTCCAGCGCATCGCGCGCTGGTTCGGCGAATGGGAGACGGCGCGGCGCGGCGCGATCGAGGTGATCACCGCGGAAACCCGCGGCGAAATCTCGATCCCGCTCGACCATGGGCGCAGCTTCCGTCTCTCCGCTCGCGCCGACCGCATCGAACGGCGCCAAGGCGGCGGCTACGCTATCCTCGACTACAAGACCGGCCAGCCACCGACCGGCAAGCAGGTCCGCATGGGCCTGTCGCCGCAGCTCACGCTGGAAGCCGCGATCCTGCGCGAGGGCGGTTTTCCCGACATCGATGCTGGTGCGTCCGTGAGCCAGCTCGTCTATGTTCGCCTGAGCGGCAACAATCCGCCGGGCGAGGAGCGCGTTCTCGAGCTCAAGTATAGGCAAGGCGACGAGCCGCAGCCGCCGGACACCGCGGCTGCTGAGGCCAGGGCCAAGCTCGAGGCGCTGATTCGCGCCTTCGACGACGAGAACCAGCCCTATACCTCCTTGAACCTGCCGATGTGGACCAACCGCTACGGCGCCTATGACGATCTCGCCCGGATCAAGGAATGGTCCGCGGCCGGTGGATTGGGGATCGAGGAATGGTGAAGGCACCGCGCCCCATCCCGGATGAGTTGCGCGCGCGACAGGCGCGCGCATCGGATCCGACCGCGTCGGCCTTCGTGTCGGCCAATGCCGGCTCGGGCAAAACGCATGTGCTGGTGCAGCGCGTGATCCGCCTGCTGCTCTCGGGCGTGCCGCCGGAAAAGATCCTCTGCATCACCTTCACCAAGGCGGCTGCCGCCAACATGGCCGAGCGCGTGTTCACCACGCTCGGGCATTGGGTGACGCTCGACGACACCGCGCTCGATGCGGCGATCCGTGACGTCGGCATTCCCCATCCGGACCGAAAACTGCGGCGCGAAGCGCGCAAGCTGTTCGCCTGCGCGCTGGAGACGCCGGGCGGGTTGAAGGTGCAGACCATCCACGCGCTGTGCACGCGCCTGCTCCAGCAGTTTCCGTTCGAGGCCAATGTCCCCGCGCGCTTTGCCGTGATCGACGAGCGCGACCAGACCGACATGATGGAGCGCGCCAATCTGAAGGTGCTGCTGGAGGCCGCGCGCGACCCTGAAAGCATCACCGGCCGCGCGCTGCAGACCGCGATGGCGAGCGCCGCCGACGTCATCTTCAAGGAGGTCGTGCGCGAGGCATGTCTCAGCCGCGACCACTTCATGGCCTGGACCGATGAGGCCGGCAACGCCGAGGCCGCTGCTGCGCAGATGGCGGCCGTGCTGGGCGTGGACGCAAACGACCGCATCGAGGATGTCGAGACGGAGATTCTCGACGGCCCGTATCTGCCGCGATCGCGCTGGGACGACATCGCCTTCGCGCTGGAAGACGGCAGCAAGTCCGACAACGACCAGGCCAGCCGGCTCCGCGAAGCAAAGGCGTTTTCCGGTGCCGCGCAGGTCGATGCCTATCTCTGCGTCTTCCTGACCGACGAAAAGCTGCCGCGCAAGGCGGTGCTGACCAAGAAGTTCGGCGAGCAGAAACCATCCGTCGCCCGCCTGTTCGAGAACGAGGCGCAACGCCTGGCAGGATTGATCGAGAAGCGCCGCGCGGTGACCATGCGCGACCGCAGCGCGGCCCTGCTGCATATCGCAACCGCCGCCGCCGCAAACTACCGTCGCGAGAAGCAGGAGCGCGGCCTGCTCGACTATGACGATTTGATCGACAAGACGCTGGCGATGCTCGACCGCGTTTCCTCGGGCTGGGTGCATTACAAGCTCGACCGCGGCGTCGATCACGTGCTGATCGACGAAGCCCAGGACACCAGCCCGCGGCAATGGGACATCGTCGCGCACATCATCTCGGAATTCACCGCCGGCGATGGTGCGCGCGAAGGCCTGAATCGCACCGTCTTCGCTGTCGGCGACGAGAAGCAGTCGATTTTCTCCTTTCAGGGTGCTCAGCCCCGGGAGTTCGACGCACGCCGACGCGAGCTGCACCGCAAGTTCACGGCGGCCGGACTGAAATTCGATCCGGTCGCCTTCACCTATTCGTTCCGCTCCGGCGCCGCGATCCTGCATTCGGTGGACCACGTCTTCCGCGAGCCCGCGATCTACAAGAGCATCCATTCGCTCGAGACCGGTCATCCCCTGCACAACGCTCTCGGCGATGCAGGTCCCAGCGTGATCGAGCTCTGGGACCTTGCGGAAGCCGACGACAGGCAGGAGATCGAGGGCTGGCGCGCGCCGTTCGACGGCGTCGCCGCCACCAGCCCCGAGGTGAAGCTCGCGCGCCGGATCCAGACCGAGATCAAGCGGCTGGTCGAAAGCGGCACGCTGACGGGCCACGAGGGCGAGCGGCGTCCCCTGCGTTATGGCGACATGCTGATCCTGGTGCGCCGCCGCGGCAACGCGTTCGATGCAGTGATCCAGGCGCTGAAGCACGCCAACGTTCCGGTCGCCGGCGCCGATCGGCTCAAGCTCACTGAGCACATCGGAATCATCGACCTAATGAATCTTGCGGACGCGCTGCTGCTGCCGCAGGACGATCTCGCGCTCGCGGTGGCGCTGAAGAGCCCGCTGTTCGGGCTCGATGACGACGATCTGTTCCAGCTGGCCCATGACCGCAAGGGATCGCTTCGCCGCGCGCTCGGCGAACATGCCCCGACAAGCGAGACATTCACTGCGGCGTTGCGACGCCTCGAAGCCTGCGAAACCCGAGCCCGCGAGGAGACGCCGTTCGCCTTTTACGCCTGGTTGCTCGGGGGCGACGGCGGACGCGCGCGCATGCTGCGCCGGCTCGGCCATGAGGCCAATGACGCGCTCGATGAGTTCCTGGAGCTGGCGCTGAATTACGAGCGCAAGGCGCCGGCCTCGCTGCAGGGTTTCATGGCCTGGCTGCGCTCGGCCGATACTGAGGTGAAGCGCGACATGGAGATCTCGCGCGACGAGGTGCGGGTGATGACCGTGCACGGCGCCAAGGGCCTGGAGGCCTCGGTCGTGTTCATGGTCGACACCACATCGTCGCCCGCGGATTCGCAGCGGCTCCGGCTGATCCAGGTCCCGCGCGGCAATGGCGGCGAGGTGGTGGTCTGGGCCGGACGCAAGGCGGACGATCCCAAGCCCGTCGCCGACGCCCGCAAGGCGATGCTCGAGGAGACCGAGGACGAATACCGCCGCCTGCTCTACGTCGCGATGACGCGCGCCGCCGACCGGCTCATCGTCGGCGGCTGCATGCCCGGCAACATGAAGACGGTCCGCAAGCTGAGCTGGTACGATCTGGTCGACACCGGGCTCGCCGGCTCGGGCCTGGCGAAAGAGACGATCGAGACGCCGCTGGGAAAGGTAACGCGCTTCTCCCGACCGGAGGATGTCGTGGCGCTGGGCACGCCCGCGATCTCGTTGGACCAGACGACCGCGCTCCCGGTCTGGCTGCGGACGCCGGTACCGCCCGAGACCATCGAAGACGATCCGGTGCGCCCCTCCGGCCAGCCGTCCGGGGAAGGTCGCACCGTGCTGTCGGGCGAATCAGTGCAGTCCCGCGCGCTCGCGCTGCAACGCGGCACGCTGGTGCACCGGCTGCTGCAATCGCTCCCCGACATCGCCATCGAGCGCCGGCGCGAGGCGGCGCTCGGCTTCATGGCACGCAACGCCGCGGACTGGGCGGAGGCTGACCGCGCCGCGCTGGCCGACAAGGTGCTCGCTTTGATCGCCGAACCACGGTTTGCCCCGGTGTTTGCCGCCGGCAGCCGGGCGGAGGTCGCGATCGTCGGCAGGCTGGAGCGGCAGGGCCACGCCCCAGCGCTGGTGTCGGGCCAGATCGACCGGCTGGTCGTTCGGCCGGATGAGATCCTGATCGTCGATTTCAAGACCAATCAGGCGGCTCCCAAGAGCGCCGCCGCGGCGCCCGTCGCCTATGTCCGGCAGCTGGCGCTGTACCGGGCGGTGCTATCGAGGCTTTATCCCCAAAAGCCGATCCGCGCCGTCCTGCTCTGGACCGAGGCCCTTGAATATATGGAGATTTCGGCTCCCGCGCTGGACGCGGCGCTGGCATCTCTTCATCTCGGTGTGAGCGTCCTTGACCCGGCAAGGAGCCATTCATAGGTTGACGCCATGATCTCGGGCGCGATTCCCGTCGCGCCCTTCTCTCAGGTACGAGGTACTCCCATGGCCGTTGGTAAGGTTTCTGACACCGATTTCGAAGCCGAAGTGCTCAAGGCAAACGGCCCCGTGGTCGTCGATTTCTGGGCCGAGTGGTGCGGCCCCTGCCGCATGATCGCACCCGCGCTCGACGAGATCGCCGGCGCGATGGGCGACAAGGTCAAGATCGTGAAGCTCAACGTCGACGAGAGCCCGAAGACCGCGTCGAAATATGGCGTGATGTCGATCCCGACCCTGATGATCTTCAAGGGCGGCGAGATGGCCTCCCGCCAGGTCGGCGCGGCGCCGAAGGCGAAGCTGCAGCAGTGGATCACTTCCGCGGTCTGATCCGGCTCGCACAAGAATATTTTTGGAAACGGCCGGCGAAAGCCGGCCGTTTTGCGTTGATGGGACATGTCCAGCGTATGATGAGTCCCGCCTGTTGCCTCCTCCTCCCGCAAAGTGCGCGCGAAAATCGACGTCCCTCGTGGCGATGGAGGCGCGCTCGGTCGACGAGATCCCGCGCGGCAAGGAGTGGCAATACGAGCCGAAATGGGATGGCTTCCGCTGCCTGCTGTCGCGCAACGGCGGCAGCATTGATCTGCGCTCGAAATCCGGTGAAGACCTCGCGCGCTATTTCCCTGAGATCGTCGCCGCGGCGCTGAAGCTGAAGGCGGATCGCTTCACGCTCGACGGCGAGATCGTCGTGCCGCACGGCAAGGGATTTTCCTTCGACGCGCTCCTGCAACGCATCCACCCTGCAGCGAGCCGCGTGAACAAGCTCTCGGAGGAGACGCCGGCGCTCTATCTCGCGTTCGATCTGCTTGCGACGGCCCGGGAGAAACAACTTGCCGAGCAGCCGCTGAGCGAACGACGGCCGGCGCTGGAAGCGTTTGCCAAGGCCCATCTGAAAGGCAGCATCTTCCGCCTCTCACCGGCGACCACGAGCTACGCCATTGCGAGGAAATGGCTGGCGCAATCCGGCGGCGGCTCGGACGGCGTCATCGCCAAGCGCATCGACCTGCCCTACCAGGCGGGAAATCGCGACGGCATGCAGAAGATCAAGAAATTCCGCAGCGCCGATTGCGTGGTCGGCGGCTTCCGCTATGCCACCAACAAGATCGCCGGCCGGAAGGTGGTGGGATCGCTGCTACTCGGACTCTATGACGACGAAGGTCTCCTGCATCATGTCGGCTTCACCTCGGCGATCAAGGCGACGGACAAGCCCGATCTGACCGATCGGCTGGAGGCGCTGATCGGCGAGCCGGGCTTCACCGGCAACGCGCCGGGCGGGCCGAGCCGCTGGTCCACCGAGCGCTCGGCCAAGTGGTGTCCGCTCAAGCCGAAGTTGGTGATCGAGGTTTGCTACGACCATTTCAGCGGCGAGCGCTTTCGCCACGGCACCTCGATTCTGCGCTGGCGTCCCGACAAGGCCCCGCGGCAATGCAGCTTCGAGCAGCTGAAGCAGAAGGTGGCCGATCCGATGAAGCTGTTGAAACAGCCGTAACCGGTAGCCCGGATGGAGCGCAGCGTAATCCGGGGCCGTCGTCATTTGTGGCACGATTCCTGGATTGCGCTTCGCTCCATCCAGGCTACGAGGCGACGGCGCTAGGCAATCCATCCCGTCGCCAGCGCGTTCGCCAGCTCCGGCTGGCCGTTGCGGCGAGCAAGCGCGGCCATCGCCTCATGATCGTAGACGACATGGCGGAACGTGACCTGCCAGGCACCATCGGCCAGCTCGAGGATCGCGTAACGCGCGTGCGGCGTACCGGCCTCCACGACATGCGGGAACGGATGCTTGTCGCGATAGCCGGGGCTGCCGACGCTGCCGGGATTGACGATCAGCCTTCCATCTCGAAGTCGCACGGCACGGGCGAGATGGGTGTGGGCGCACAGGATCAGCGATTGCGTGATGCCTTGCGCAAATTGCTCGATGCGATCGAGCGGCGACAGCGCCACCGCGCCGTCGGGATGCACGGTATCGAGCCAATAGACTTCGTCACTGTCGGGCGTCGCGTGGCAGAGGAACACCTGCTCGCGAAAGACGCGCGTCATCGGCTGGGCACGCAGCCAGTCGAGTTGCGCGGCGTCGAGCGCTGCATGGGCCGGACGATCCCACGAACCCATCTTCTCCGGAGGACGGTCGAGCAGATAGCGGTCGTGATTGCCGAGCACGTGCACGGCATCGAGCTGCATCAGGATTTCGATGGTCCGGCCGGCATCGAGCGGACCGCTCAGCATGTCGCCGAGATTGACGATGTCGGAGACGCCTTGCGCGCGGATGTCGGCGAGCACAGCTTCCAGCGCGAGGTAATTTCCGTGGACGTCGGCAATCGCTGCAAAACGCATGGGTCTTCCTGTAGCCCGGATGGAGTGAAGCGTAATCCGGGGCCTTTGTCGCTTTTGGTACAATCCCGGATTGCGCTTCGCTCCATCCGGGCTACCCAACCTCTATGCAGGAGGCGTGCCGTTGATGGCGAGCACGTGGCCGGCGAGATAGAGCGAGCCGGTGATCAGGATGCGCGGCGGCACTTCGTAGGCGAGCTTCGCCAAGGCGCGCAGTGCGGCCTCGACGCCGGGCGCGGGCTCGACGCGCATGCCGAGGCTGCGGGCGGCATCCGTGAGGCGGTCGACCGGCATCGCGTTGTCGGTGTCGGGAATCGGCACCGCGATGATGTGACGGGTCAAACCCGCGAAATTGGCGAGAAAAGCCTGCGCGTCCTTGTTGGCCATCATGCCGGCGATCACGACCAGCGGCCGCGACACCCGCTCTTCGAGATCGCCGAGCGCGGCCGCCGCAACGCGGCCGCCTTCCGCATTGTGGCCGCCGTCGAGCCAGATCTCCGAGCCCTGCGGGCCGAGAGCGAGCAACTCGCCCGAAGCGATGCGCTGCATCCGTGCCGGCCATTCCGCACCGACGATCCCGGCCTCGAACGCCGCTTGGTTGATCTTGAAGGCGTTGGTGGCCCGCAGCGTTGCGATGGCGAGACCGGCATTGTCGAACTGGTGGCGACCGAACAGGCGCGGCGCTGTGAGATCCATCAAGCCGCGCTCGTCGGAATAAACCAGGCGCCCGTGCTCGACGTTGACATGCCAGCTCTCGCCCGCGGCAAACAACGGCGCCCGCATGCGCTTGGCCTGCGCCTCGACCACGGCCATCGCCTCACCCGGCTGCTCGGCGCACACCACGGGCACGCCCTGCTTGATGATTGCAGCCTTTTCGCCGGCGATCGACGTCAAAGTATCGCCGAGGAAATCCATGTGGTCCATGCTGATAGGCGTGATCACGCAGGCCGCCGGCGCGTCAACCACATTGGTTGAATCAAGCCGGCCCCCAAGGCCGACCTCCAGCAGAACCACATCGGCCGGGTTCTGCGCGAACAGGTGAAATGCAGCCGCCGTCTTGAGCTCGAACAGTGTGGCCGGCTCGCCGGCATTGACACGCTCGACCTCTTCCAGCGCCGCGCGCAACTCGTCGTCACCGACCAGCACGCCGCCACCGACGCGGCCGAGCCGGAAACATTCGTTGATGCGAACGAGATAGGGCGAAGTGTAAGCGTGGACGCGCAGGCCTGCGGCTTCCAGCGTCGCGCGCAGATAAGCCAGCGTCGAGCCCTTGCCGTTGGTACCGGCGATGTGGATCACCGGCGGCAGCTTGCGCTCGGGGTGACCGAGCCGCTCGAGCAGGCGGTGCATCCGATCCAGCCCGAGATCGATGCGTTTCTGATGCAGGGCCGACAGCCGCCCGATCAATTCGCCGAGCGGCGGCTTTGCGCTGTCAGAGGAAGCGTTCACGCGTGCGGCGCGGCCGGCGCCGTTTCGGGAGCCGATACGATCTGCGCCGGGCTCACGACCGGCTGCACCGGTTTGGATCCACTCTCCAGCGCCGGCGCCCTGGTCAACAGGCGGCAGAGCCGCGCCAGGGTCGGGCGCAATTCGTGGCGATGCACGACCATGTCGACCATGCCGTGCTCCTTGAGATATTCGGCGCGCTGAAAACCCTCGGGAAGTTTTTCGCGAATGGTCTGCTCGATCACGCGCGCGCCGGCAAAACCGATCAGCGCACCGGGCTCGGCGATCTGCACGTCGCCGAGCATCGCGTAAGACGCGGTGACGCCGCCGGTGGTCGGGTTGGTCAGCACGACGATGTAGGGCTGTTTCGCTTCACGCAGCATCTGCACCGCGACCGTGGTGCGCGGCATCTGCATCAGTGACAGGATGCCTTCCTGCATGCGCGCGCCACCACTGGCGGCGAACACGATGAAGGGTGATTTCTTCTCGACCGCAAGCTCGAGCCCGCGCACGATGGCTTCGCCCGCGGCCATGCCGAGCGAGCCGCCCATGAAGTCGAAATCCTGCACGGCGACGACGACGGCGGCACCTTCGAGTTTGCCGTAGCCGACCTTGATCGCGTCGTTGAGGTTGGTTCGCGCGCGCGCATCCTTGATGCGATCCACGTACTTCTTCTCGTCACGGAACTTGAGCGGATCGGGCGTGACGTCAGGCAGCGCGACGTCGTACCAGGTCTCGTTGTCGAAAATCGACTTCAGACGCGCCACCGCGTTCATGCGCATATGATAGTTCGAGCCGGGGATGACGAACTGGTTGGCCTCGACGTCCTTGTAGAACACGAGCTGTCCGGAATCCGGGCACTTGATCCACAGATTCTCCGGCGTCTCCCGCCGCAGCATGTTGCGGATCTTCGGCCGGACCACATTGGTAAGCCAGTTCATGGTTTGCTCCGATGTGCGATCCCGCCTGGGGACCGCCTGAAGAGATATATGGCGGCCGGGACCCGGCCCGGCAAGCCGCCATATCGTCGGCCTTGCTCGTCGGACTTGCTCGCCGGACTTGGCAGCGGAATTGTGGCCTATTCCGCCGCCTGTTGCGCGCCTTTGACGCCCTGGGCGAGTGCCGCCGTCAGCTCAGCGACGGCGTTGACGGTCTTGCCGGTGGCGCGCCCGTCCGCATCGAGGCTGTTCTTGAGGGCGTCGACCAGCGCGGTACCGACCACGGCGCCATTGGCATGCGAGGCGATTGCGCGGGCATTCTCCGGCGTGCGGATACCGAATCCGACGCAGACCGGCAGCTTGGTGTGCCGCTTGATGCGGATAACGGCCTCGCCGACGGCGGAGGCGTCCGCAGCCGCCGCACCGGTGATGCCGGTAATCGCGACGTAGTAGACAAAGCCCGAGGTGTTGGCGAGCACGGCCGGCAGGCGCTTGTCGTCGGTGGTCGGCGTCGCCAGGCGGATGAAATTAAGGCCGGCCTTCATCGCGGGCAGGCAGAGCTCGTCGTCCTCTTCCGGCGGCAAATCGACGATGATGAGGCCGTCGATGCCGGCGGCTTTCGCATCGACCAGGAATTTGTCGACGCCGTAGATGTAGATCGGGTTGTAGTAGCCCATCAGCACGATCGGCGTCGTGTTGTCGTCCTTGCGGAAGCCGCGCACGAGATCGAGCGTCTTCTTCAGCGTCATGCCGGCCTTGAGCGCGCGCAGGCCTGCCGCCTGGATCGAGGGACCGTCGGCCATCGGATCGGTGAAGGGCATGCCGAGTTCGATCACGTCGGCGCCCGCTTTCGGCAGCGCCTTGATGATCTCGAGCGAGGTCGCCGGATCGGGATCGCCGGCCATCACGAAGGTGACGAAGGCCGAGCGGCCGGCTTTCTTCAGCTCTGCGAAACGGGTGTCGATACGCGTGGTCACTTGCTCTTGCCCCTCAGGATGTCGCCGACCTGCGGGACGTCCTTGTCGCCGCGGCCGGAGAGGTTGACGACCATCAGGTGATCTTTTGTCCGCTTCGGCCCGAGCTCCATCACCTTGGCGATGGCATGTGCCGGTTCGAGCGCGGGGATGATGCCTTCCAGCTTTGACAGCAGCTGGAACGCTGCGAGCGCCTCGTCGTCGGTCGCGGAGAGATAGTTCACGCGGCCGATCTCGTGCAGCCAGGAATGCTCGGGGCCGATGCCGGGATAGTCGAGCCCGGCGGAGATCGAATGCGCGTCCTGGATCTGGCCGTCCGCGTCCATCAAAAGATAGGTGCGGTTGCCGTGCAGCACGCCGGGACGGCCGCCCGCGATCGATGCCGCATGCAGTTGCGTCAGCCCGTGGCCCGCAGCTTCGACGCCGAAGATCTCGACCGAGGAATCGTCAAGGAACGGATGAAACAGGCCCATCGCGTTGGAGCCGCCGCCGATGCAGGCGACCAGGGAATCCGGCAGGCGGCCTTCGATCTCCTGCATCTGCACCTTGGTCTCATTGCCGATGATCGACTGGAAGTCGCGCACCAGCGTCGGATAGGGATGGGGCCCTGCGACCGTGCCGATGCAGTAGAACGTGTTGTGCACGTTGGTGACCCAATCGCGCAGCGCCTCGTTCATGGCGTCCTTCAGCGTGCGCGTGCCCGACTGCACCGGGACCACCGTTGCGCCCAGCATCTCCATGCGGATGACGTTGGGCTGCTGCCGCTCGACGTCGACGGCGCCCATATAGACGATACATTCCAGGCCGAAGCGCGCGCACAGCGTCGCGGTGGCGACACCGTGCTGGCCGGCGCCGGTCTCGGCGATGATGCGCTTCTTGCCCATGCGCCGCGCCAGCATGATCTGGCCGAGCACGTTGTTCACCTTGTGCGAGCCGGTGTGGTTGAGCTCTTCGCGCTTGAGATAGATTTTGGCGCCGCCGAGATGTTCGGTCAGACGCTCGGCAAAATAAAGCGGCGAGGGCCGGCCGACGTAATTCTTGAGATAGCCGTTCATCTCGATCTGGAAGGCCGGATCGGCCTTGGCATCGGTGTAGGCTTTCTCCAGATCGAGGATCAGCGGCATCAGGGTTTCGGCAACGAAGCGTCCGCCGAATATGCCGAAATGGCCGCGCTCGTCGGGGCCGCTGCGATAGGAATTGGGTTTTACAACATTCATCGGACGCTCAACTCTTGATTTGCATCTTGGCTTGCGCGCGCGGCGCGAATGAAGGCCTTGATCATCCCGGGATCCTTCACGCCCGGGGCGCTCTCGACACCGGAGGAGACGTCCACACCACCGGCGCGGGTGACGCGAACGGCTTCGGCGACGTTCCCTGCATCTAGCCCGCCCGAAACCATATACGGCACGTTCAGCTCCAGGTTTCCGAGCAGATGCCAATCGAACGGTGCACCGAGGCCGCCCGGCCGCGTCGCGTCCTTCGGCGCGCGCGCATCGAACAGGATGCGTTCGGCCACCTCTGCGTAGCCGGGCAGCACGGCGAGATCGGCTGACGTTGCGACCGGCACGACCTTCATCACCGGGCGACCGAACCGCTGCTTGATGTCGCGCAGCCGGGCCACGCTTTCCGTGCCATGAAGCTGGAAAATGTCCGGCGACAGCGCGTCCATGATGTTGTCGAGCGTGGCGTCGTCGGCATCGACGGTGAGGGCGACCTTGAGCGCGCGCCGCTTCACCTGCCGGCCGAGCCCCCGGCCGGCTTCCAGCGACAAATGCCGCGGGGACGGCGGGAAGAACACAAAGCCCACCATGTCGGCACCCGCCTCGAGCGCCGTTTCGAGCGTCTCGGGCGTGGACAGGCCGCAGATTTTGACGAGCAGGGACATGTTCTCGACGGATATGGGCTCAAAGCAAATGGAGGCCGCAGGTCCGCGGCCGGAAAACGGGCTTTTCGGTTGCGGCCGCTTCTACAACGTCGCGCGCTGCTTGTCTCGCCCGACGGGCCCGTAAAGCCCCACCCCGGAGGGAACGGGGAGGCGCTGGGACTCGGGCCTTGCTGCGGCCGCCTGGGCCCGCAGATCGGCCAGCTCGCCTCGCGCGGCCCGGGCATCCGCGTCATGCCGGCGCGCCGCACGCCGCCAGTGCCGCTGGCCGAACCAGACGGCACAGCCGCCCGCGAGGACCCCGAGCGCGGCCACCACGATCAGGAGCAGGAACAGCGGCAGCGTGACCGAGAATGACGGGTCGTTGGACACGAAGGGATCGAACGAGACCGTGACGAAATGCCGGTTGGCGACGGCAAAGATCATCAGGATCAGGCCCAGCGGAATCACGACCAGCGCGGTCAGGAATTTTCGCATCTCGGCTCGCTCGCCTTGAATCAAAGTTGCGGCCGCATCGGTGGCGACCGCCGGAAACCCTGAGGTGGACCTCAGTCTGGCGCGCCTGGATCCGGATGGTCGCGATTCAGCCGTTCGCGCATTTCCTTGCCGGTCTTGAAGAACGGAACGCTCTTCTGATCGACAGGCACATGGGCGCCGGTGCGCGGATTGCGCCCTGCGCGTGCAGGGCGATGCTTGACCGAGAAGGCACCGAAGCCGCGCAACTCGACGCGGTCACCGCGCGCGAGAGCCGCTACGATCTCTTCGAGAATCGCATTCACAATGTTCTCGACATCCCGCTGGTACAGATGCGGGTTGTGCTCGGCGATACGCTGAACAAGTTCGGATTTGATCATCGAGAGATAGGACCCGGGAGCGTGCGGACGACCATTTCCGTGAAAATACCGTGATCTGTCAAGACGCTAAATGAAGGTTGAGCGTCGTGAAAATACGTGACAAATGCCAAAAAAGCAGGCTGGCCCTGCACGCGCCGAACGGGAAAAACCTCCGGGGCTCGCCCAGTTCCGTCAGTTCGACGCCGCCGGCTGCCACAAGGCGAGCATTCCATCCATTCCGAGCCGATCGACCGCCTGTGCGACGCCGGTTTGTCCGATTTGATGCGCAATCGAGCCTAAACCCAGTGCTTCCAGCGTCACTGCGGCCGCCGTCTTGAGGAACGGCAGATCGCTGAAGCGCGGCTGCAGCTTGTAATCGCGCACGGAGAGCCCCTTCTTGACGCCCTTCTGCTCGACCAGCCAGGTCACGGCGGTCTTCTCGTCGCCGATCTGGTCGATCAGCTTGAGATCGATGGCCTGGCGTCCGGTGAAGACACGGCCATCAACCACTTTCTCGAGCTGCGTGTCATCCATGCCACGCCGGTCCTTCACCAATCCCTTGAACCAGGCATAGGAATCCTTCACCAGCGCATCGAGCGCGGCCCGTGCCTCGGGGCTGGTTGGCTCGAAACCGTTGGGCGCGGCCTTCAGCGGCGTGGACTTCACCTCCTCGACCTTGACGCCGACGGTCTTCAACAGCTCCGAGACGTTCGGAAACTGGAACAGCACGCCGATCGAGCCGACCAGCGAGCTCTGCTGGGCGATGATGTGATCGCTGGCGATCGCGGTGATGTAGCCGCCGGAGGCGGCGAGGCCTTCGACGACCACGACGAGAGGCTTCTTCGCCTTCAGACTCACAAGCGAATCGTAGAGCTGCTCGGAGCCGGCGGTGGTGCCGCCCGGCGAATTGATGTGGACGATGACGGCGGCGGCCTGCGAATTCTCCAGCCGCTCGAGCGCCTGCGTGCGATCAGAATCGCTGCGGATCAGGCCGTCGATCTGGACCCGCGCGATCGAGCCGGCGGAAGCGAACGTGCCGCGCGCACCCGGCGTCGCGACCAGTGCGAAGCCAGCGATCGCCGCGATCGCGATCAGCGCGGCCAAGACGCGCCAGAACGTCAGCTTGCGGCGGATCCTGCGGCGATCGACGATGATGTCCGAATCGAGCGACATCTCAGTATCTCCAGATGAAAGGCCGGGCGCGTTGTGCCGTCGCAGCGTGACCATTGGCTTATCTGGATACATCAATTGCGGCGCAATTAGAAGAAAACAAGGCCGGTAGCGGCATAGCCCGGATGGAGCGCAAACGTAATCCGGGGTTCTCGCCTCACGGAGAGGCTTTCCCGGATTGCGCTTCGCTCCATCCGGGCTACGACCTCAACAACAAAAAAGCCCCGGCTTGCGCCGGGGCTTTGATGCAGCGAAACCTGCGTTTCGCTTACTTGGTGTCGCGGTTCTTGAGCGCGGTGCCGAGGATGTCGCCGAGCGTCGCCCCCGAATCGGAGGAGCCGTACTGCGCGATGGCTTCCTTCTCTTCGGCGACTTCGAGCGCCTTGATCGACACCTGGACCTTGCGGGCCTTCTTGTCGAACTGGATCACCCGGGCATCGACCTTCTCGCCGACGGCAAAGCGTTCGGCGCGCTGATCGTTGCGGTCACGGGCGAGCTCCGAGCGCTTCACGAACGTGGTGAAGTCGGTACCGGTGATCTTCACCTCGATACCGCTCTCCTTCACGTCGATCACTTCGCAGGTCACGACAGCGCCCTTCTTGACGTCGCCCGGCTCGGCGAAGGGGTCGCCTTCGAGCTGCTTGATGCCAAGGGAGATGCGCTCCTTCTCGACGTCCACATCGAGCACCACGGCCTTCACCATGTCGCCCTTCTTGTAGTTGTCGATCACCTGCTCGCCCGGCTGCTTCCAGTCGAGGTCGGAGAGATGGACCATGCCGTCGACGTCGCCCTCGAGGCCCAGGAACAGACCGAACTCGGTCTTGTTCTTGACTTCGCCCTCGACCGTCGAACCGGTCGGGTGACCTTCGACGAAGACCTCCCACGGGTTGCGCATGGTCTGCTTGAGGCCGAGCGAGATGCGGCGCTTGACGGAATCGACTTCGAGCACCTGCACTTCGACTTCCTGCGAGGTCGAAACGATCTTGCCGGGGTGCATGTTCTTCTTGGTCCACGACATCTCGGAGACGTGGATCAGGCCTTCGATGCCCGGCTCGAGCTCGACGAACGCGCCGTAGTCGGTGATGTTGGTGACGCGACCGGTGAAGCGGGCACCCAGCGGGTACTTGGCTTCGATGCCCTGCCACGGATCGTCCAACAGCTGCTTCATGCCCAGCGAGATGCGGTGCGTCTCGTGGTTGATCTTGATGATCTTGACCTTCACGGTCTGGCCGATCGAGAGCACCTCGGTCGGATGGTTGACGCGGCGCCACGCGATATCGGTGACGTGCAGCAGACCGTCGATGCCGCCGAGATCAACGAACGCACCGTAATCGGTGATGTTCTTGACCACGCCGTCGATGACCTGACCCTCTTCGAGGTTCTGCACCAGCTCCTGACGCTGCTCGGCGCGGGTCTCTTCGAGAACCGTGCGGCGGGACACGACGATGTTGCCGCGGCGACGGTCCATCTTGAGGATCTGGAACGGCTGCGAGTTGTTCATCAGCGGCGCAACGTCGCGGATCGGACGGATGTCGACCTGCGAACGCGGCAGGAAGGCCACGGCACCGTCGAGGTCGACGGTGAAGCCGCCCTTGACCTGGTTGAAGATGACGCCGTTGACCTTCTCGTTGTTCTGGAAGGCCTTCTCGAGCTTGCCCCAGCTCTCTTCGCGGCGCGCCTTGTCGCGCGACAGCACGGCTTCGCCGAGGGCGTTCTCGATCCGATCGAGGAACACTTCCACCTCGTCGCCGACCTTGAGCTCGCTGTCACGGCCGGGGCCGGAAAATTCGCGCAGGGCAACGCGGCCCTCGGTCTTCAGGCCGACGTCGATGACGGCCATGTCCTTTTCGATTGCAACAACCTTGCCCTTGATGACTGAGCTTTCCTGCAGGTTGCCGCCTGCGAAGGACTCGTCGAGCATCGCGGCGAAATCGTCGCGCGACGGGCTATAGGTATCAGCAGAAGTCGAAGCCATTTGTTCTCCAGTTGCGGATGTCGTGCCGGCCGTTGGGTTCTTGGGCGCATCGTACGCGCAGTGTCGGAAGGTCCGCAGAACCTTCGAGCGACCGCTCGCTGCTCCGACCTGGAGGACGGAACAGCGGAAGCGGGCCGGCTGAGGCCCGCGCGTGCGATACGTGGAAATCTTTTGTCCGGAGCCTGGATCGCGTCGGCCCCAAGCAGGGACCGAGAGTATCGACCTCAAAGAGCGGGAGCGGGCGCTTCCTCCAATGACGGCAGCGGCTTAACCCCGCGACCGGCCCGCTCGGACGGCCTCGATAATGTCGATGGCGGCCCGGACGCCGCCTTCTATATCCAGTTGGGAGTTATCTAGCAAGTAAGCATCCGCGGCCGGCTTCAGGGGCGCGATCGCCCGGTTCTTGTCGCGTTCGTCGCGCTGGATGATGTCGGCGAGTACGGCGGCCTCATCGGCCTCCTCACCCCTCGCCTTGGCCTCCATGGTCCGGCGGCGGGCGCGGACTTTGGGGTCGGCGACGACGAAGATCTTCACGTCGGCATGGGGGCAGATCACGGTTCCAATATCCCGCCCATCGAGCACGGCGCCCGGCGGATCGGCGGCGAATTGCCGCTGAAAACTGATCAGGGCTTCGCGCACCCTTGGGATCGCCGAGACGATGGAGGCGCCCTCGCCGGCCTTCTGGGTCTTCAGGGCGGGATTGCCGAACTTCTCGGGATCGAGTTCCAGCGCCGCAGCGACCGCCGCCGCCTCGTCCCGGAGATCATGACCGGACTGCATCAGGGAATAGGCCACCGCGCGATAGATCACGCCGGTATCAAGATGACGGTAGCCGTAATGGTGGGCGAGGCGCTTGCCGAGCGTGCCCTTGCCCGACGCCGCGGGCCCGTCGATGGCGATGATCATGAAAAATCGGCCCCAAGCGAACGCATCATCGGAATGAAATCCGGAAAACTGGTGGCGATGAAGGCGGTGTCGTCGACGGTCACCGGCTGGTCGGACGCGCAGCCCATCACCAGCGCGGACATCGCGATGCGATGGTCCATGTGGGTGGCCACGACGCCGCCGCCGGGAACATGGCCGCGGCCTTCGACGATCAAATCGTCGCCGGAGACCTCGACCTTGACGCCGTTGACGCGGAGCATCGCGGCGGTGGCTTCAAGACGGTCGGATTCCTTGACGCGCAGCTCCTGGAGGCCGCGCATGATGGTCGTGCCCTCGGCAAAGGCGGCCGCCACCGCCAGCACCAGATATTCGTCGATCATCGACGGTGCGCGCTCCGGCGGCACCTCGACACCGCGCAATTTCGAGGCGCGTACGCGCAGCTTCGCCATCGGCTCGCCGGCGTCGCTGCGAACTTCACTTTCCTCAATCGAGGCACCCATTTCGCGCAGCGTGGTGAAAAGACCGGTGCGCAGCGGATTGGTCATGACGTCGGACAGAACGATTTCGGAACCTTCGACGATCAGCGCGGCAACGATGGGGAACGCCGCCGATGAGGGATCGGCGGGCACGACGACATTGGCGCCATGTAACTCCGGCTGCCCCACGAGCGTGATACGGCGGCCGTGCTGACCTTCCCGCACCGAGGTGATCTCGGCGCCGAAATGCTTGAGCATCAGCTCGGTGTGGTCGCGGCTGGCCTCGGTCTCGATGACCGTGGTGATGCCGGGCGCGGCCAGGCCCGCGAGCAGCACGGCGGATTTGATCTGCGCCGAGGCGACCGGGGTCTTGTAGGTGATCGGCAGCGGATCGCGCGCACCCTGGACCGTCAACGGCAGACGGCCGCCCTCGCCGCCGGCGACGACCTTCGCGCCCATCTTTTCCAGCGGGTCCAGAATCCGGCGCATGGGCCGGGTGCGCAGCGAGGCATCGCCGTCGAAAATCGCAGAGATCGGGCAGCCGGCGACGGCGCCCATGACGAGCCGGCAGCCGGTGCCGGAGTTGCCGAAATCCAGCGGCGCTTTGGGCTCCGCGAAGCCTGCGACACCCACGCCGTCGACTTTCCAGGCGAAATCTCCGGTGCGCTCGACCCTGGCGCCAAGCGCCTGCATGGATTTGGCGGTGTTAAGGACGTCCTCGCCCTCCAGGAGGCCCGAAATCCGTGTCTCTCCGACCGCGAGCGCGCCGAGGATGAGGGCACGGTGGGAGATCGACTTGTCTCCGGGCACCCGTACTTTCCCGGTCAGGGGACCGCTGGCGCGCGACTGGAGCGGCGTCGGCTTGTCGGAATCGGTCAAGTTTGTGTCCTTGGATAGGCCCGAAACGTCCCTGCGGGACTCGCGGGGCAGGTACCACACGGTCTCCCCGCCGTCACGGGCATGTCGTTCTCCCGTAATGCGCTATTGACAGCGGGCCGCCAACTAGCCAAGTGAAGCACCGCTTTTCAGACATTTCCAGGATTCCTCTGCCGTGGCCAAGTCCGAACTCGGAACTAAACGTATTTGCCCGACGACGGGCAAAAAGTTCTATGACCTCAACAAGAATCCGGTGATCTCGCCCTATACCGGAGAAGTCGTGCCGATCGCGCCCATCGCGCCGGCGCGCGCGCCCCGCGGCGCCGAAGCCCGCCACGCAGCCGCTGCCGCCGACGCCACGCCGGAGCCGGCGGAGGTCGAGGAGGTCTCGCTCGAGGAGGCCGATGCCGAGGAGAACACCGGCAAGGTCAAGGCCGTCGTGCCCGAATCCGAGGACGACATCGAAGTCGATGAGACCATCGAGGACGATGACGACGATGATTCGACCTTTATCGCCGACGACGAAGAGGGCGATGAGGACGTCACCGACATCATTGGTGATGTCGGCGGTGACGAAGAGACTTGAGATAATTCCAGAACTGTGGTTCTGGGTCTTTCCCGACGCGTCGCCCAAGGCGCGTCGGACGGTTAAGGGGCCATAGCTCAGCTGGGAGAGCGCTTGCATGGCATGCAAGAGGTCGGCGGTTCGATCCCGCCTGGCTCCACCACGCTTCGCCCTTCGGGCTACGCGTGGCGCAGCCGCGCACAGCCCGAAGGGCGAAGCGTGGTGTCCGGCGAAGCCCGAAGGGCGAAGACGGGCTGGTGAGATTCCCACGCAGCGGCTGCCCAGGCGATAATCGTCAATGTGGTCCGTCTACATCCTCCGCAGCATCGAATTTCCCGAGCAGGAATACGTTGGGGCCACGGAAAATCTGAAGCGCCGGATTCCAGAGCACAATGCTGGCAAATCCACCCACACCGCCAAGTTCAAGCCTTGGAAGCTGATCTGGTACTGCGCCTTCCGTGACAAGTACAAAGCGCTCGCTTTTGAAGCGTACCTGAAGTCTCACTCCGGCCGGGCCTTCACAAAGAAGCGGCTGTCCTAAGAGCGCACCTCTTCCCCTACTCCCCGATCACCGCATTCAACCGGTCCCTCAGCGCCACAATCTCATCCTTCATCGCGACCAGTTCCGAGACCGAGCAGTCCGACGCCGCCAGGATCGATTGCGGCACGGCGCGCGCCTTGTCCTTCAGGGCCTGGCCCTGCGGCGTCAATGCGATCAGCACCTGACGTTCGTCTTCGCTCGAGCGGGTGCGCTTGACGAGGTGGGCCGCCTCCAGCCGCTTGAGCAGCGGCGTCAGCGTGCCCGAATCCAGGTGCAGCTTTTCGCCGATGTCCTTGACCGGCACGTCGTCGCGCTCCCACAGCACCAGCATCACCAGATATTGCGGATAGGTCAGGCCGAGCCGGTCCAGCAGCGGCTTGTAGACGCGGTTGAAGGCGTGCGCGGCCGAATAGACCGCGAAGCAGATCTGGTTGTCGAGGCGCAGCGGCGCGTCCGCTGCCGAATGTTTCCGGGGCATGGAGAATCTCACAGGACTTGCTTCCATTCTGGGGCCGGCCGTCGCCACATTCAATTGCGAACAATTAAATGTGAGGCGCCATAATTTCAATTGCGCACAATCTAATTGTTTGCAATAAGGATCGCACCCCACCCGAACACACAGGGAGACGAAAATGTCAGTGAACGTCCTCTACAAGACCAGCGCAAAGGCCACCGGCGGCCGCGACGGCCATGCTGCGACCCTCGACGGCGCGCTCGACGTCAAGCTCACCACGCCGAAGGAGCTCGGCGGCGGAGGCGGCGCGGGCAACAATCCCGAGCAGCTGTTTGCGGCCGGCTATGCCGCCTGCTTCATCGGCGCGATGAAGTTCGTGTCTTCGCAGGGCGGCCCCAAGGTTCCGGCCGACGCCTCCGTGACCTCGACCGTCGGCATCGGCCCGCGCGCGGCCGGCGGCTTCGGTCTCGACATCGACCTTGCCGTCTCGTTGCCGGGCCTCGCCCGCGCGGAAGCCGAGGCGCTGGTCGAGAAGGCGCACCAGGTGTGCCCGTATTCCAACGCGACGCGCGGCAATGTCGACGTTCGCCTGACGGTCGTCTGATCGGTTCGGTGAAGCGGCTGACCCGGGATCCCTCTCAGGCCAGCCGCTTCCCTTGATTTGCCATCCCGCGGGATTGCGGCGACCGCCTGCATGACGCCCTACGCGGGAAGCCATTGCCCGCTCGGACGAACCTCGTTAGGCCTGTGATCACATCGACACAGGGGACGCGAAGGCATGACTGAAGCCGCCAGTTCTGGAGCCGCCACGGGCGCAATGAGCGGCCTGCGCGTCATCGATCTCACGCGCGTGCTCGGCGGGCCCTATTGCACCCAGATCCTCGCCGACCATGGCGCCGACGTGATCAAGGTCGAGCCGCCCGCAGGCGACGAGGTGCGCGACTGGGGCCCTCCCTTCCACGACGAAGACGCAGCCTATTTCATCGGCATCAACCGCAACAAGCGCTCGATCGGCCTCGATCTCGCCTCCGAGGGCGGCCGGACCGTGCTGCTCAAGATGCTGGAGAGCGCCGACGTCCTGATCGAGAATTTCAAGCCGGGCACGCTGGAGAAATGGGGCATCGGCAACGAGGTGCTGCGCGAAAAATTTCCGCGCCTCGTGCATTGCCGGATCTGCGGCTTCGGCGCCGACGGTCCCCGCGGCGGCAATCCCGGCTATGACGCCATCATCCAGGCCATGACCGGCATGATCGCGGCGACCGGCTCGCCCGAGAGCGGGCCGATGCGGATCGGCGTGCCGCTGGTCGACATCGGCACCGGCCTCTATGCGGCGATCGGCATCTTGATGGCGTTGTCGGAGCGGCAGCGCTCGGGCCAGGGCCAGTTCCTGGAGACCACGCTGTACGAGACCGGCCTTGCCATCATGCATCCGCACACCGCGAATTATTTCATGCATGGCAAGCCGCCGGCGCTCACCGGCAACGAGCATCCCAACCTCGTGCCCTATGCGATCTTCCCGACCAAGACCGACAACATCTTCATCGGCGTCGGTAATGACGGCACCTTCCGCAAGCTCGCCAAGGAGATCGGCAAGCCCGAGCTCGGCACCGATCCGCGCTTTGCGCGCAACAAGGACCGCATCGCCAATCGCGAGGCGCTGCGGGCCGAGCTCGCCGCCGTGTTCAGCCAGCACGAGGCCGAGCCGCTGTGCAATCGCCTGCTCGCTGCGGGCCTGCCCGCAGGCCCCGTGCAGAGGATCGACCAAGCGTTGACCAACCCGCACACGATCGCGCGCGGCGATATCATCGAGAAGGATTGGTACAAGGGCGTGGCATCCCCGATCCGGCTCGATCGCAGCAAGCCGAGCCTACGTCGCCTGCCGCCGAAATTCAGCCAGCACGCCGCCGAGGTGCTGGGCGAGTTCGGCTACTCCAGGTCCGAGATCGACGCGATGGTCGAGCAGGGCACGGTCTGCGGACCCGAGCGCAAGCGCTGAGATAAGACGAAGATCGAGCTTCACCGTCTAAAACGGCCGGACGATTCCGACGCGCGGGATCAGCGTAAGGATCAGGCCGAAGATATTCGTCTTCTGATCCTCCGCCCGAATCAGCGGCGTCTCGCGTGCGGCGGGCAGCATCTTCACCGCGTGCAGGATCAGGAACATGCAGACCGCCCAGTTCGAGATCCAGCGCGAATAGTCGAACACCATCGCGAACATCACGAGGCAGGCGAGGCTGACGCCGGCAAGCGCCGCGATCACAAGACGGCGATGCGTGTCGTTTGCCAGCGCGCCGATAAGGTTTGCAAAATAACGCCACAGCGGTATGTGCAGCCAGATCAGCAGCAAGAACACGGGCACGCCAAGGATGTTGTGGGGCAGGCGGCCCCAGGTGTCGGAAATCTCCTTCGTCAGCGGCTGATACCAGATGTAGGCAAACTGCAACATATCGGTCCGCGACGGATCGGCCATCCGGCTCTTCAGGTAGGCAACGAAATCCGCCTCCGCGATCGGCATCGTTCCCCAAAACTGCGCGGCGAAGAACAGCGTGGAGACGGCAAGCAGGGCAACGACGCCGAACGCGACATTGGTGCGATCGCAGCCCTGCGTCAGATAGTGCCTGATCACGACGATGGTGATGATCGTCGGCACATACATCAGGAGATGGATGTGGTGGATCAGGACGAGAACGATCGAGAACAGCGCAGCCAGCGCCACGAACAGCAGCGAGCCGGCCGGCACCAGCAGCAGGATGATCGCCAGCGCGCAGCCATAGATGTCGAAATGGCCGAGCGTGTGCATGAAGTTCTTGAGGAAGAACGGCGAGCCCGCGATGAAGACGAACAGCGGCAATGTCTTCGTGGTGAAGCCGAACGTCTTCTGAAATAGTCTTGCGTACAGTCCCAGCGTCACCAGCCATGTCGCGCCGCCGAGCGCGAACACCAGCCATACCGGCACCTTGTCGGTGAACAGCGCGACGATCGCCCCGATCAGCGCGCGCTTGATGAAGCCGAAATGATAGTCGACGAGGAGGTGGATGTAGGGGACGTAAGGCGGCAGCTGGATCTTGTGAACGAAGACGCCGACGATGACCGCCGCGTTGATCGCGAGCAGGACGCGCCAGGGGTTTTGCAGGATGCGTGCGGTCACGCCGCATCCATAGCGCGGCCGCCCGGAATTACAAAATGAACCGGCTCAAATCCGCGTTCTTGGCGAGGTCGCCGACGTGCTTCTGGACGAAATCGGCGTCGACCCTGACGGTCTCACCGCTGCGGTCGGGGGCGGTGAAGGAGATCTCGTCCAGCACCCGCTCCATCACGGTCTGCAGCCGCCGCGCGCCGATGTTCTCGACGGTGGAATTCACGGCGACCGCGACGTCCGCAAGTGCGTCGATGGCGTTGTCGGTGATGTCGAGCGTGACGCCCTCGGTCTGCATCAACGCAACATATTGCTTGATCAGCGAGGCCTCGGGCTCGGTCAGGATGCGGCGCATGTCGTCACGGGTCAACGCCTGCAACTCGACGCGGATCGGCAGGCGGCCCTGCAATTCCGGCAACAGGTCGGACGGCTTGGCGACATGGAAGGCGCCGGAGGCAATGAACAGGATGTGGTCGGTCTTCACCGCGCCGTGCTTGGTCGAGACCGTGGTGCCCTCGATCAGCGGCAGCAGGTCGCGCTGCACGCCCTCGCGCGAGACGTCGCCGCCGGCGCGGCCTTCGCGGGCGCAGATCTTGTCGATCTCGTCCAGGAACACGATGCCGTTGTTCTCGACCGCGCTGATCGCCTCCATCGTCAACTGATCGCTGTCGAGCAGCTTGTCGGATTCCTCGTTGATGAGGATCTCGTGCGAGCTCTCCACCGTCAGCCGCCGCGTCTTGCTGCGTCCGCCGAGCTTGCCGAAGATGTCGCCGATCGAAACCGCGCCCATCTGCGCGCCAGGCATGCCCGGGATCTCGAACATCGGAAAGCCGCTGCCGCCGCCTTGCGTCTCGATCTCGATCTCCTTGTCGTTGAGCTCGCCCGCGCGCAGCTTCTTGCGGAAGGAGTCCCGCGTCGCCGCGCTGGAATTGGCGCCGACCAGCGCATCGAGCACGCGCTCCTCGGCGGCGAGCTGCGCACGTGCCTGCACGTCTTTGCGCTTGCGCTCGCGGACCTGGGCGATCGCGACCTCGACGAGATCGCGCACGATCTGCTCGACGTCGCGCCCGACATAGCCGACCTCGGTGAATTTCGTCGCCTCGACCTTCAGAAACGGCGCGTTGGCGAGCTTGGCGAGCCGCCGCGCGATCTCGGTCTTGCCGACGCCGGTCGGGCCGATCATCAGGATGTTCTTCGGCAGCACTTCTTCGCGCAAGGAGCCTTCGAGCTGCTGCCGCCGCCAGCGGTTGCGCAGCGCGATCGAGACGGCGCGCTTGGCATCGGCCTGGCCGACGATGAAACGGTCGAGTTCGGAAACGATTTCGCGGGGGGAGAAGTCTGTCATGGGACCTTAGCTAGGATCAGATGCGGGACGGGACAAGCCGCTTTTTTGCCATCAGATGATCGGCGGACCCGATTGCCATTGTTTCACGGCCTCGACCGGGTGGATCAGCATCAGGATATTGAGCGTCAGATTGTCGCGAATATGCAGCGCCAGCATGATTTCAAAGGCGAGCCCGAGCAGGACGGTCACCGATACAGGCAGCAGGCGCGCGGCGAGGAAGCCCAGCATCATGGACAAATTGTCAGAAACCGAATTGACGATGCTGTCGCCGAAATAATCCAGCGAGATCGTGCCGGCGCGGTAGCGTTCGATGATGAACGGCGAGTTCTCGACGATCTCCCAGGCACCCTCGATCAGCATCGCGACGATCAGGCGCGCGGGCCAGGACAGCGACACGAACGGCAGCCGCGCGAACAGCAGCCAGGTCAGTCCATAGAACAGGAAGCCGTGCAGGATGTGCGAGAAACTGTACCAGTCGGCGATGTGCTGCGAATTTTCCGAGCTGCTCACCACGCCATGCCACAGCTTGACGTAACCGCAGGTGCAGATCGGCACCCGTCCCATCGCGAGCAGGATCGAGGCCTGCGTCGCCAGCAGCAGCAGCGCGATGCCGACCCAGGCGAGCGGTGGAAACGCGGCCCTGCTCTCATGCGTGGTTGCCAGCGTCATGGCTCGCGCACCATCAGCAGCGCCGCTCCGTCGGGCGTCTCGACCATGCGGTCGGGGGCAAAGCCGGCCTTCTCATAGGCACGCACCGCGCGCGCGTTGAGCGGATCAGGATCAGTGACGATGCGGGGCAGACCCTGCCGCAACTGCGCGTCGGCGAATTGGCGGATCAATGCCGAACCGTGCCCGCGCCCGATCATGTCGCCTTCGCCGATGAACTGGTCGATGCCACGGGTGGCCTCCGGTTGCGGCCCAAGACCCGTATTCCAGGCTGTCAGGCGGTAGCATTGAAGATAGCCGAACGGCTTGTCGCCGGCCAACACGATGAACTGTTCCATTGCCGGCTCATCAAGATCGCCGCTCACGAGCGCGAACTGCTCGTCCGGATCGCCCCACCATTCCCGCACATGTACCTCGCGGAGCCATCGCCGGATCAACGGCAGATCGGCCGCGGTCATCGGGCGGAAGGTGTAGGCGAGGGTCATCTAGCGGTGCTGCGCTCCCTCTCCCGTCTACGGGAGAGGGTTGGGGAGAGGGTGCGTCCGCAATGGGACAGCCCCCAAGAGGACAGAGCCCTCACCCGCGCCTTCGGCGCGACCTCTCCCGCAAGCGAGGGC
>NZ_VSST01000029.1 GCF_019402665.1 Bradyrhizobium canariense | reverse complement strand
GCAAGCGGGAGAGGGGGAGCACAGGCGCTCGGGGATCCAGCCCGATCCAAATTCAGCATACCTTACAACGACACGCCCGGCGGGATGTCCGCCTCGGTCACGCCCACCAGTTCCATGTTGGTGATGATCGCGTTGCGGATGAAGCCGAGGCCCTTGTTGAAGTCGATCCAGGTGTTGACGTAGTCGCGCCAGGTCTTGTCGGTCTCGCGGCGGAAGCCGGCGTTCGACGTCGTCGCAAAGATCGGCGTCGGCAGCACGAACTGGCCGAGCGAGGGGTTCTTCTTCAATACCGTCAGCGACAGCATGGTGATCAGGCACTGCGCGTCGACGCGGCCGGTCTGCAGCGCGGCGGTGGCGTCGTCGGCGGTCTTCAGCCGCGAGATCTGCGCCTTCGGCGTCAGGCGGCTGACGACCTGGTCGTGCGAGGAGCCCTGGTCGACCGCGATCTTGACGTCGGGCGAGTTCAGCTCGGCCCAGCTCTTCGGCTTGAAGTCCTTCTTGCAGAGGATACCGAAGGCGTTGTTGAAGACCGGCACCGAGAAGTCGACCACCAGCGCACGCTTCGGAGTCGGGTTGAGGCCGAAGAAGATGTCGATCTTGTTGGACTGCAGGTCGAGCACCGAATTGCCCCAAGTGGTCTCGGTGATCTCGAGCTCAGCCTCCATGTCCTCGGCAAGCGCCTTGGCGATGTCGACGTAAAATCCCTTCCACTGGCCGGTCGAAAGATCCTTCATGTAATACGGCGCGCCGCCGCCGACCGCGCCGATGCGCATCTTCTTGGTGCGGCGGATGCGGGCGAAGGTCGATTCATTGGAATCGGCGGTCTGCGCCACGGCCGGGGAGGCCAGCGTCGCCGCAGCCATCGCGCCAAGTCCGACAATCGATGCAACATCACGACGTGTAACCATTGGGATCAATCGCTTTTCTGTTGGAAGGGGTTCCGGCAGCGTTCTTACCAAGGCGCCTCCGGCAGTGAAAGCACAGCCTATCGGCTAGGCAGACCGGGAATTGCCCGGATGCTGGGCAAGCCACCATGAAGCCCAGCCTGTTCAAGCCGATACCCGCTTGCTTTCCGGTCCTTTTGGCCCCAAATAGGGACCGGGAGATTGGCGGTGGACGAGCCACTCGCCAACCGGGTCAGGTCCGGAAGGAAGCAGCCCTAACGAGGTCCGGATCGGGTCGCTCGTCAGTCTCCTACCTGTTTTTCTGAGCGAATTGCGCCGGCGGCTCGGGCCGCCAGCGCGCTCCTTTCCGCAAAGCCGGCCGAAAGACACTTCATTGCGGATCGACCGATGACCGACGCTGGCGCCCCTCCCAACCCTCACAGCGCCGGCCAGGCCAGCACGCCCTACCGGGTGCTGGCGCGGAAATACCGTCCTTCAAGCTTCGACGATCTGATCGGCCAGGAGGCCGTGGTCCGCACCGTCTCCAACGCGTTCGAGACCGGCCGCATTCCGCAGGCCTGGATTCTCACCGGCGTCCGCGGGGTCGGCAAGACCACCACCGCGCGCATCCTTGCCCGTGCGCTCAACTACGAGATGCCGGATGGCTCGGTGAAGGGCCCGACGGTCCAGATGCCGACGCTCGGCGTGCATTGCCAGGCGATCATGGAAAGCCGGCACATGGACGTGCTGGAGATGGACGCGGCCTCGCATACCGGCGTCGACGACGTTCGTCAGATCAATGACAGCGTCCGCTACGCGCCGGCCAGCGCCCGCTACAAGGTCTACATCATCGACGAAGTCCACATGCTGTCGACAGCGGCGTTCAACGCCTTCCTGAAGACGCTGGAGGAACCGCCGGAGCACGCCAAATTCGTGTTCGCCACGACGGAGATCCGCAAGGTTCCGGTGACCGTGCTGTCGCGCTGCCAGCGTTTTGACCTGCGCCGCGTCGAGGCCGACGTGCTGATGAAGCATCTCGCCAACATCGCGGCCAAGGAAAACGTCGAGATCGAGCCTGAAGCGCTCGGCATCATCGCGCGCGCCGCGGAAGGCTCGGTGCGCGATTCGCTCTCGCTGCTCGATCAGGCGATCGCGCATGCGGCGGGCACCGTGAAGGCCGATGCCGTCAGGCAGATGCTGGGGCTCGCCGACCGCACCCGTGTCATCGATCTTTTCGATTCTCTGGCGCGTGGCGACATCGCATCCGCGTTCAGGGAGTTCCGCGACCAATACGACGTCGGCGCCGATCCGATCGTCGTGCTCTCGGATCTCGCCGAATTCGTCAATTTCGTCACCCGCGTGAAGATCGTGCCGGCGACCGCCGACAACGTCGCCTATGGCGAGACCGAGCGTGTGCGCGCACGGGATTTCGCCTCGAAGATCTCGATGCGCGCGCTGTCGCGGATGTGGCAGATGCTGCTCAAGGGCATCACCGAGGTGCAGGCCGCGACGCGGCCCGCGGCTGCCGCCGAGATGGTGCTGGTGCGCATCGCCTATGTCGCCGACCTGCCGACGCCGGACGAAGCGATCAAGATGCTGGAGCAGAACGGCGGCGGTTCGCCGGTCGTGAGCGGCGGCGGTGCCACGCGCAGCGCGCCGGCCGGGCCGGTGGCGTCCGCGGCTCCAGTTCGCATTCCGACATCGTCGCCGTCCTCCTTCGGCGGCGGTGGTGCCCGTCCGCAGATGGCAACGCCCGCGCCGGATCCGCAAGCTGCCGCGCCCGTGTTGCGCGTCACGAGCTTCACCCAGCTCGTTGCGCTGGCCGGGCAGAAGCGCGACCTCCTGACCAAGGGCGCGCTCGAAGGCGACATGCGCCTCGTCCGTTTCGAGGAAGGCCGGCTGGAAGTCGCGCTCGAGCCCAACGCCTCCAAGACCATGATTTCCGATCTCGCGCGCAAATTCGAGCTCTGGACCGGACGCCGCTGGACCGTGATCGTCTCCAACGAGCCGGGCCAGCCCACGCTGCGCTCGGTGAACCAGGCGGCCAAGCAGGAACATGCGCGCACCGCCGAGGCCGATCCGCGCGTGCGCGAGGTGCTGTCGCGTTTTCCGGGTGCGAAGGTCGTCGAGGTCCGCAGGCTTGCCCCCGAGGCGCCGGAATCCGATATTAATGCCGACTATGGCAGTGACGATCCGCCCGACGGTTCCGACGGCGACGATCTCTAGAGCCGATTTTCAAGGACAGCACCGATGGTCGATATATTCGGCATGATGAAGCAGGCGCAGCAGCTGCAATCCAAGATGCAGGAGATGCAGGATCAGCTCGCCAACGTCGAGGTCGAGGGCATCTCCGGCGGCGGTCTCGTCGCTGTGCGCATGACCGCGAAGATGGACGTCAAGGGCGTCAAGATCGATCCTTCGCTGATGAAGGCGGAAGAGCGCGAAGTGCTCGAGGATCTGCTCGTCACCGCGTTCGGCGAGGCCCGCCGCAAGGCGGAAGCCGCTATGCAGGAGAAGATGCAGTCGCTCACCGGCGGGCTCGGCCTGCCGCCGGGGCTGTCGGGGCTGTTCGGCCAGTAGGATGGGCGCTGTTGCGGGTCCTGAAATCGAGCGGCTGGTCCAGCTTCTCGCGCGGCTGCCGGGCCTCGGCCCGCGCTCGGCGCGGCGCGCGGCGCTGCATCTGATCAAGAAGCGCGAAGCGCTGATGATGCCGCTGTCCTCGGCCATGCAGGTCGCGCTCGAGAAGGTCCAGGTCTGCAAGACCTGCGGCAACATCGACACGCAAAGTCCCTGCACGGTCTGCACCGATCCGAGGCGCGATCCCTCGATCATCGTCGTCGTCGCCGACGTTGCCGATCTCTGGGCGCTGGAGCGGGCCAATGCCACTCAAGGGCGTTATCACGTGCTGGGCGCGACATTGTCGCCGCTCGACGGCGTCGGTCCGCAGGACCTCACCATCGAGGCGCTGGTCGCGCGCGCGCATGAGGCGCAGGTGCATGAGGTCATCCTGGCGCTGAATGCCACCGTCGACGGCCAGACCACGGCACATTACATCACCGACCTGCTTCAGGACGCCAACGTAAAAGTAACCCGGCTCGCTCATGGTGTGCCGGTCGGCGGCGAGCTTGATTATCTCGATGAAGGTACGTTATCGGCCGCGATGCGGCAGCGCACCCTGTTCTAGCCATCCAGACTTACGGAACGGACGACATGACGAAACTTTTCGCCACACGATGGGCTTTGGTTGCGACGATGGCGATGCTGGCGACGCCGGCCATCTCCGCGCAGCAGGACGACGGAGCTCCGCCGCCGTCGAAGCCCGGCAAGCCGATCAATGCCGGCGAGGTGCTCTCGGGCGAGCTGAACACGATGAAAGTGCGCGACGTCAAGAACGTCGGCAAGCGGGTTGCGACCTACCAGATCACCTCCGAGCCGCGCCGGCTGCCGCCGCCGAACGGACTGTGCAATCTCGAGACCGGCCCCGAAACCTTCCAGCTCGTTCCCAGCGGCGACGCGCAGGCCGCACAGTTGAAGACGTTCGCCGGCAAGGAGATCTCGGTCAAGGTCGACGAGATCGCCTGCGCCAGCGACCCCGGCCAGATGAGCGAGGCCGTGATCACGAAGTGGAGCCTGATCAAGAAGCAGTAGGGGGGTGGGCGCGCTACCCTCTCCGTTCGTCATTGCGAGGAGCTCTTGCGACGAAGCAATCCAGATCGTGTCCGCGGCGGCAGTCTGGATTGCTTCGCTTCGCTCGCAATGACGAGGAGAGAGGGCAGTGTCAAACCCTGACCGGCCCCAGTGCATCAAAATGCCCGCGCTTCTGCAGCCAGGCCAGCAGCACCAGGCTCGGGATCGCCACCAGCATGCAGATCACGAAGAACAGCGGCCAGCCGGTGGTATCAGCCACGAAGCCGGCGCCTGACGAGAGATAGGTCCGCCCCACCGCGGCAAGCGCGGTGAGCAGCGCATATTGCGTCGCCGTGTGCAGCGGGTTCTGGCAGAGCGCCGAGAGATAGGCGACGAAGATCACCGTGCCGATGGCGCTGGTGAAGTTCTCACAAGTGATGGCGAAGGCGAGCGCCCATTGGCTGGTGCCGACGAAGGCGAGCCAGGAGAAGGAGAGGTTCGCGAGCGCCTGCACCACGCCGCCGATCCAGAGGCTGCTCGCGAGCGAATAGCGCCGGGCGACGAAGCCGCCGGCAAAGCCGCCGATCAGCGTCGCAGCGAGGCCCACACCCTTCACGATCGCCGCATAGTCGTTGCGGGAGAAGCCGAGGTCGATCACGAACGGCGCGGTCATCGTGCCGGAGAAGGCGTCGGTGAACTTGAACAGCACGACGAAGGCGAGTGCCGCAAGCGCGTCCTTGCGCGTCAGGAATTCCGAGAAGGCGCCGATCGCGGCGTGCAGCACGCGCGCGAACGCGGTTTGCGTCTGCGTCGCGGCTTCCGCCCGCACCGACTGCTCGGGTTCGGTCGCGACCAGCGCCGTGATCGTCCCGATCAGCACCATCGCCGCCATCACCACATAACCCCACATCCAGGCGGACGTGCGGGTGATGCCGGTGCTCTCGAAGCCCGACACAATGAACAGCGCGCCGGCGGTCGAGACCAGCATGCCGATGCGATAGGCCGCGACATAGGACGCCATGCCGGCGGCCTGCTCGCTTTCCGGCAGGCTCTCGACGCGGAAGGCATCGACCACGATGTCCTGCGTCGACGAGGCCGTCGCCACCAGCAATGCGCCGAGCGCGACATAGAACGGCGAGCGCGCGGGATCGGTCAGCGCCAGCAGCAGGATGGCTGCGATCAGCAGCAATTGCGAGAACAGCAGCCAGCCGCGCCGCCGTCCGAACGCGCGCGTGAACAGCGGCACATGCATCGCATCGACCAGCGGCGCCCACAGGAATTTCAGCGTGTAGGGCGTGCCGACCAGCGCAAACAGCCCGATGGTCTTGAGATCGACACCCGATTCCCGCATCCACACCAGCAGCGTCGAGCCCGACAGCGCCAACGGCAGCCCGGACGAGAATCCGAGGAACAGCACGATCAGCACCCGCGGCTGCAGGTAGACGGCAAGGCTGTCACGCCAGGAGGTGGGGGTCGTATCGGGCCTGGCGGGGGAGGTCGCGTCGGGTGCGGTCATGGGGTGGTGTTAGCAGATTCTGGCCGTGATGCCTCGGCCTCAAAACTCGTCATGCCCGGGCTTGTCCCGGGCATCCACGTTCTCGCTGTCGCTGAAGAAGGCCGTGGATGGCCGGGACAGGCCCGGCCATGACGGCACAATCTCACTCCCCCGCCTGGAGCTTCCTCGGGAACAGCTCGGCAGCGCCGGTCGCCACCAGATGCGGGGCTTCCGGCGCATCGCTCTTGCTGAAATCGAGCTCTTCGATCCGCCCCGCGCGCTTCTCGATCTTGTCGGCGGAGATCAGGATCTGGCGGACGTCTTCGTTGGCGTCGGCAAAGTGTTTCTGCAATTTCAGCACGCGCTCGCGCAGGCGGCCGAGATCGTCGCCGAGCTTGATCACCTCGGTCTGGATCTGGTCGGCGGCATCGCGCATGCGCGCGTCCTTCATGATCTGCTGCATCACCTGGATCGCGAGCATCAAGAGCGACGGCGACACCAGCACGACGCGGGCGCGATACGCCTTCTGGATCACGTCGTCGAAACCGTCGTGAATTTCGGCGTAGACCGATTCCGACGGCACGAACATCAGCGCCATTTCCTGGGTCTCGCCGGCGACGAGATATTTTTCGGCGATGTCGCTGACGTGCTTCATCACGTCGCCGCGCAGCCGCTGCGTGGCGATCCGCTTTTCCTCATCGGTGCGCGCATCATGCAGCGCGGTCATCGCTTCCAGCGGAAATTTCGCGTCGATGCAGAGCGGCCGCTGGTCGGGCAGGAACACGACGCAGTCCGGACGCTTGCCGGTCGAGAGCGTGAACTGGAACTCGTAGGCGCCCTTCGGCAGACCGTCCTGGACGATCGCCTCCATTCGCGCCTGACCGAAGGCGCCGCGCGACTGCTTGTTGGCGAGCACGTCGCGCAGGGTCGTCACCTGCGTGGTGAGGTCGGTGAGGTTCTTGTGCGCGCTGTCGATGATGCCGAGCCGCTCGTGCAGCGCGCGCAGGCTCTCCATGGTGTTGCGGGTGGTGTGCTCCATGGATTGACCGACCCGGTGGGTCACCGAATCCAGCCGCTCGTTGACCGCGCGTGCCATGTCTGCCTGGCGGCCGGCCAGCGTCTGGGTCATGGCATCGACCCGCCCCGAAGCCTCGCTCTGGGCATGCAGCATCTGGCTGATGCGCTCCTCGAGTTCGTCGGCGCGGATCGCGTTGGCCATCGCGAGTTCCGCGCCGCGCCGCCCCGAGCGTGCAATCACCACGGCGATGACCGCCAGCAGGATGAGGACCAGCGCGCCGAAGCCGATCAGCGCGTCCACGGTGCGCACCGGCCAGTCACCGAGCGTGAAAATGATCTCGTTCATGCCCCTGCTTCTAGCCGATTCGCTCGCCCGCACGAACGAATAGCGAACATTTATGGCAGTCGCCCTGTTAATTTTGATGGTTAACGAAACCCGAAGTTTTATGGTTAGCGGAGGGTTAACGGGTTCCCGGCCGCATTGACCGCGTCCGGCGCCCGGCTTAAATCGCGGCCATGGCCCTCAGAGAAATCATCATCCTGCCCGACAAGCAGCTGCGTCTGGTCTCCAAGCCGATCGAGAAGGTCACGCCGGAGATCCGCAAGCTTGCCGACGACATGTTCGAGACCATGTACGACGCGCCCGGCATCGGGCTCGCGGCGATCCAGATCGCGCAGCCGTTGCGGCTGATCACCATGGACCTCGCCAAGCCCGACCAGGACGGCGAGACCAAGCCCGAGCCGCGCGTCTTCATCAATCCGGAAATCATCGCCTCCTCCGAGGACCTGTCGGTCTACGAGGAAGGCTGCCTGTCGATCCCCGAATATTACGAGGAGGTCGAGCGTCCCGCGAAGGTGCGGGTGCGCTACATCGATCTGGACGGCAAGGTGCATGAGGAGGACGCCGAAGGCCTCTACGCCACCTGCATCCAGCACGAGATCGATCATCTCAATGGCGTGCTGTTCGTCGACTATCTGTCAAAGCTCAAGCGCGACCGCGTGCTGAAGAAGTTCGAGAAAGCCGCCAAGCGCGGCGAGTGAGTAAGGTTTAGTGCTGCCTCACACTCCCCTGCGCTCCCTCCCCCCTTGTGGGGGAGGGCGGGGGAGAGGGATAGCCCAGACGGAAGTCTCTCCGTCATCTGAATCAGGTGCGTGCCGCGAAACCTCAAACCGAGAGAGCGCGTCGTGTGGCACCCCTCTCCCTAACCCTCCCCCACAAGGGGGGAGGGAACGTACCGAGTTCTTGTCATGCCACTCCGCCTGATCTTCATGGGCACGCCCGATTTCTCCGTGCCGACGCTGCTCGAGCTCGTCGCGCATGGCCACGAGATCGCGGCCGTGTATACGCGCGCGCCGAAGCCCGGCGGCCGGCGCGGCCTGCAATTGCAGCCGACCCCGGTGGAAGAGGCCGCGCGAAAGCTCGGCGTGCCCGTGCTGACGCCGAAGACTTTGAAAACGCCGGAGGCGCTGGAAGAATTTCGCGCCTTCGACGCCGATGCGGCCGTCGTCGTCGCCTACGGCATGATCCTGCCGCAGGCGATCCTCGATGCGCCAAAGCTCGGCTGCTACAATCTGCACGCTTCGCTGCTGCCGCGCTGGCGCGGTGCCGCTCCCATCAACCGCGCGATCATGGCCGGCGATGCCGAGAGCGGCGTGATGGTGATGAAGATGGATGTTGGCCTCGACACCGGCGACGTCGCCATGGCGGAACGGCTCGCGATCACGGACAATATGACCGCGCTCGATCTGCACGATCGTCTGGCCCGGCTCGGTGCCGATCTGATGGTGCGCGCCATGGCCGCGCTCGACCGCGGCGGACTTCAGCTCAAGCAGCAGAGCGAGGATGGCGTCACCTACGCCGCCAAGATCGACAAGGCCGAAGCGCGGATCGACTGGACCAGGCCCGCGCGCGAGGTGCTGCGCCATATCCACGGCCTGTCGCCGTTTCCCGGCGCCTGGGCCGAGCTCACCGGCGTGAGCGAGAACGCGCGCGTAAAAATCCTGCGCTGTGAATTGGCGAAGGGTTCGGGTACGCCGGGCGAGGTGCTCGACGATCACCTCACCATCGCCTGCGGCGAGGGCGCAATCCGCCTGATCGAGCTCCAGCGCGAAGGCAAGGCGCGCATGCAGGCCGCGGACTTCCTGCGTGGCGTGCCGCTGAAGTCCGGCGCCAAATTCACCTGACGCTGTCATACCCCGCGAAGGCGGGGTATCCAGTACGCCGAGGCTTCTCGGTCGAACGGATAGGCTGCGGAGTACTGGATCGCCCGGTCGAGCCGGGCGATGACAGCGAAACTGGACAAGATGCCCCGCTACAAGCTCATCATCGAATATGACGGCGCGCCGTTCTTCGGCTGGCAGGTGCAGGAGACGCTGCCCTCGGTGCAAGGCGCGCTGGAGGCTGCCGTGAAGGCGATGACCGGCGCGGATGCGCGCGTGCACGGCGCCGGGCGCACCGATGCCGGCGTGCATGCGCGCGGCCAGGTCGCGCATGTCGATATCGACAAGCAGTTTCCGCAGGGCCGTTTTCGCGACGGCTTGAATGCGCATTTGCGCCCGCATCCCATCGCCGTGCTCGAAGCCGATATCGTGCCGGAGACTTTCGAGGCGCGCTTCTCGGCCATCAAGCGCCACTATCGCTACCGCATCGTCAACACCCGCGCCAATCTCGCGCTCGATGCCGGCCACGCCTGGCGTGTGCCGCGCCGGCTCGATGCCGATGCGATGCATGCGGCGGCACAACGCCTGCTCGGCAAGCACGATTTCACCACCTTCCGCGACACCGAGTGCCAGGCCAGGTCGCCGGAGAAGACGCTCGATCAACTCGACGTGCTGCGCGACGGGCGCGAGATCACGATTCTCACCTCGGCGCGCTCGTTCCTGCACAGCCAGGTGCGCTCGATGGTGGGGTCGCTGATGTGGGTCGGCGAAGGCCGCTGGACCGCCGAAGATCTCTCCGCAGCGCTCGCTGCACGCAACCGCGCCGCCTGCGGCATCGTCGCCCCGCCGGACGGACTGTATCTGATGCAGGTGGATTATTAGAGCGTGATGCAGGAAACTCTCGCCGCGCTCACCACTGTCATTCCCCGCGAAGGCGGGGAATCCAGTACGCCGCGGCCTCTCGGATCAATGACTGCTGTCTCGGATTACTGGATCGCCCGGTCAAGCCGGGCGATGACAGCGGAGTTTGGGCGGGCAGAAGAGCCTACCCAAAATACCGCGTCAAAATCCCGCGATACACCTTGGTCAGCTGCTCCAGGTCCCTGACCGGCACGCGCTCGTCGACCTGGTGCATGGTCTGGCCGACCAGGCCGAACTCGATCACCGGGCAATAGCTCGAGATGAAGCGCGCATCCGAGGTGCCGCCTGAGGTCGACAGCTCCGGCTTGCGGCCCGTCACTTCCTCGATCGCGGACGCCGCGAGTTCGGTGAACGGGCCAGGCTTGGTCACGAACACGTTCGAGTTCGAGGGCTCCCAGACGATGCGGGCGCGGATCCGGTTGCCGCAGGCTTTGGTCAGCCGCGTCTCGACCAGCTCGCGCAGGCTCGCCTGGGTGTGATTGTCGTTGTAGCGGATGTTGAATTTTGCGCGGGCCTGGCCCGGGATGACGTTGTTGGCGGTGTTGCCCACGTCGACCGAGGTGAATTCGAGATTGGAGGCCTGGAACTGCGCGCTGCCATGGTCGAGCGGCTCATCCGAGATCGCCACGATCAGCCGCGAGATATCAGGCACCGGATTGGCAGCGCGGTGCGGATAGGCGACGTGGCCCTGCACGCCGTCGACATACAGCGTGCCCGATTGCGAGCCGCGGCGGCCGACCTTGATGGTGTCGCCGAGCGCCTCGACATTGGAGGGCTCGCCCAGCACGCAATGGTCGAATTTCTCGCCGCGCTCCGCCGCCCATTTCAACAGCTTGATCGTGCCGTTGATAGAGACGTCTTCCTCGTCACCGGTGATCAGAAAGGAGATCGAGCCCTGTCCGTCCGCGCGCGGCTTCCCGTCGTTCGCGGCGAGATGCTCCAGCACCGCGGCGACCGAGCAGGCGATGCCGCCCTTCATGTCGACCGCGCCGCGCCCGTGCAGAAAGCCGTCCTTCACCTCGCCGGAGAACGCGCCGACGCTCCAGGCGCTCTCGTCGCCCGGCGGCACCACGTCGGTGTGGCCGGCAAAAGTGATGTGCGGCCCGTCAGTGCCGATCCGCGCATAGAGATTGTCGACGTCGGCGGTGCCGGGCTCGCTGAAGGTGACGCGGTGGCATGTGAAGCCGGCTGCGTTGAGTGCTTTTTCGAGCACGCCCAGCGCACCGGCATCGGCCGGAGTTACCGAGGGACAGCGGATGAGATCGCGGGCAATCGAGAGAGCATCGGTCATGCGCGCCCCAATCAATCCCGCAGCAGCTCGTTGATGCTGGTCTTGGAGCGCGTGCGCTCGTCGACGCGTTTGACGATGACGGCGCAGGCGGTGCTCGGGCCGATCTGGCCGTTCTTCATGGGCTTGCCGGGCAGCGCGCCGGGAACGACGACCGAATACTCAGGCACTTCGCCGATGAAGATCTCGCCAGTGTCGCGGTCGACGATCTTGGTCGAGGCACCTAGGAATACGCCCATCGACAGCACCGCGCCCTTGCGCACGATCACGCCTTCGGCGACCTCGGAGCGCGCGCCGATGAAGCAATCGTCCTCGATGATCACGGGCTCGGCCTGCAGCGGCTCGAGCACGCCGCCGATGCCGACGCCGCCGGAGATGTGCACGCGCTTGCCGATCTGCGCGCAGGAGCCGACCGTCGACCAGGTGTCGATCATGGTGGATTCATCGACATAGGCGCCGAGATTGACGAAAGACGGCATCAGCACGACGTTGCGGGCGATGAAGGCCGAGCGGCGCACGATGGCGCCGGGGACGGCGCGGAAACCGGCGTCGCGAAAACGGTTCTCACCCCAGCCGTCGAACTTCGAGGGCACCTTGTCCCACCAGGTCGCCTTGCCGGGGCCGCCGGGAATGGCGCCCATGTCGTTGAGGCGGAACGAGAGCAGCACCGCCTTCTTCAGCCATTGATTGACCTTCCACTTGCCGTCGGTGCCGCGCTCGGCAACGCGGGCCTCGCCCTTGTCCAGAATCTCCAGCGCGTGATCCACGGCCTCGCGGACCTCGCCCCTGGTCGAGGTCGAGACGCCATCGCGCGCCTCGAAGGCGCCGTTGATGGTGGATTCGAGGGCGGACAGGGACATCAGGATTTCCTCTCGGGAAGGCAGGATTTGCGGTGATTTGGAGCGCTTTTTCGGGATTTGGGGGGACGGAGTCAAGGCAAACTCAGTGTCGTCCTCCATCGTCGTCCTGGACAAGCGAACAACGTGAGCGCCGACCCAGGACCCATTACCCCTGGGAGGTGTTTGGCGAAGGCTGGTAGTTATCAGCTCGCGCCAAATTCCACCCTGGGATAATGGGTCCTGGCTTCCGCCAGGACGACAGCGGTTATTTGGGAGACAGCCTGCCCAAAAACCCCGCCAGATCATCCGTGACGTGATCGACATGGGCGGCGTCCCGGCCCGCCAATTCCCAGTCCTCGCGCACGACCTCTTTCGTCCCATCAGGCACCACCAGCACCGTGGTCATGCCGAGCTCGTGCGGGACGGTGAGGTTGCGGGCGAGGTCCTCGAACATCGCGGCGCGGGTCGGATCGACCGCATGGTCGGCGAGAAACTTCCGGTACGTCTGCGGCGCCGGCTTCGGCTCGAAGTCGGCGGCGATGATGTCGAACACGCCGTCGAAATGCGCAGCGAAGCCGAGCCGCGCCAGCACCGCATCGACATGATCGACCGAGCCGTTGGTCAGGATCAGCTTTCGTCCCGGCAGTTTTGCGATGGCCTCGCCCAGCGCCGGGTTCGGCTCCAGCGGAGAGTGGTCGATCTTGTGGACATGGGCGAGATAGTCGTCGGCGCGGACGCCATGCAGGGTCATCATGCCGCGCATGGTGGTGCCGAAGCGCTGGTAATAATCCTTCTGGATCTTGCGCGCTTCCACCGGTGTCAGATTCAACCAGTTGCAAACGAACTCGGTGATCCGCGCATCGACCTGCTGCCACAGATTGACGTGGTGCGGATAGAGCGTGTTGTCGAGGTCGAACACCCAGGTGTCGATATGGCCGAAGGCACGGGGGGATTTCATTTTCACTCTCTATCCGTTGACCGCGGCGGCGCCCCACCCTCAATCGTCGTCCTGGCGAAAGCCAGGACCCATACTCCGTGACCGATCATTGGGGCACGCTAGTCGTCGTTCTTCGCCAAACCCGATCCTGGGGTAATGGGTCCTGGCTTTCGCCAGGACGACAGCGGAGTGCATGGCACCGGTACGATCACAAAAGCAATCACGGCATCGCAAACCGCAGCGTCTTGCCGCCGCTCGACATGTCCACCGCGCCAAAGCCCGTGGCCGCGAAGCCGCGCGCGCCGCAGTCGGTCTGCTCGTTGGTCTCGAACTTGGTCTCGCGCGTGCAAAGCTGCTTGTCGCCGCCCCAGTTCAGCGGCTTGTCCTTCAGCTTGACGACGCGATTGTCGGCGTCGATGGCTTCCGCGAAGCTGAAGATCTGCTTCGGCTGGCCGCTCACATCGGGGTGCAGGCAGGTCTTGGGGTCGATGCGATACCAGCCGCGGCTGGTCACCGCCTTGCCGTCGTCGGTGGCAACCGCCGCCATCACCTTGTGCGTGGTGTCGTTGCACCAGGTGAGGCCGGTCGCAGACGGCGTCTGCACGGCATCGACCATGGTCTTGAAGAAGTTCGGCGACGACAGGATGTCGGACGACAATCCGCGGCTCTTCAGGAAAGCGGCCAGCGCGCCTTGCGTCTTCGGCCCGTCGACGCCGTCGATTGGCGCGGCGTCGTAGCCTGCGATCACCAAAAGCCGCTGGATGCCGGCGAGGCGAGCCTGCTCGTCGTCATATTCGGAGTCCTCGGCGAGATAGGCGACGAAATTGCCGTCCGCGCCTTGCGTCGGCGTGATCTGGGTGAAGGCGGCCTGGGTCTGGCCACTGCGGCACTGCCGCGCGGCCGCGATGACGAAATTGTCCTGCGCGACGCACAGCGTGTCGCTGCCGTTCTGCGGGATCGGGGAGGCGCCGTAGACGCCAAGCGCGCGGGCGTTGAGCAGGATGCGGTCGGCGGAGAGCGTGCCTTGCACCACCACGCGGCAGGTGGCGGGGTCGATCCTGAACCAGCCACGCGTCGCGGTCGCCGCCTTGTCGTCGATGCCGATCGCGGCCTCGACGACATAGGACATGCGGTTGCAGATTTTCAGGTCGGCGAAGGCCGGTGCGGAGGAGAACACGAACGAGACGGCCGCGGCGGGGAGGGTCATCAGGAAGCGTGTGAAGGTCGAGCGGCGATGCCGCCGAGTCCTCAACTCGTCATGCCCGGGCTTGTCCCGGGCATCCACGTTCTTGGCGCGGGACGAAAGGTCGTGGATGGCCGGGGCATCTTCGCGAAGACGCGCTTCGCGCTGTTGCCCGGCCATGACGGCTTTCATGCGTGGCGCCTCTCGCATCACTTGTGGATCAGCGTGCCCGTGCCGGTGTTGGTGAAGAGCTCGAGCAGCACTGCGTGCTGCATCTTGCCGTCGATGATGACGACGCCTTCCACGCCCTGTTCGAGCGCGTAGATGCAGGTCTCGACCTTCGGGATCATGCCGCCGGAAATGGTGCCGTCGGCGATCAGCTTTCGCGCGTCCTTCACCGAGAGCTGCGGGATCAGCTTCTTGGACTTGTCGAGCACGCCCGGCACGTCGGTGAGCAGCAGCAGCCGCTTTGCCTTCAGCGCGCCGGCCACGGCGCCTGCGAAAGTGTCGGCGTTGACGTTCAGCGTCTGGCCCTCTTTCGAGGTCGCGAGCGGTGCCAGCACCGGGATCAGCTCGTAGCCGATCAGCTGGTTGAGCAGCGTGAGATCGACTTTCTCGGGATCGCCGACGAAGCCGAGATCGACCGCCTTCTCGATGTGCGAGTCCGGATCCATGATGGTGCGCGTCGTCTTGGACGCCTTCACCATATTGGCGTCCTTGCCTGATAGCCCCACGGCCTTGCCGCCGGCCTCGTTGATGTAGCCGACGATCTGCTTGTTGACGGAGCCGGCGAGCACCATCTCGACGATCTCGATGGTCGCGGCATCGGTGATGCGCAGGCCGGCTGCGAATTCCGAGACGATGCCGAGGCGCTTCAGCATGGTCGCGATCTGCGGGCCGCCGCCATGCACCACCACCGGATTGATCGCGGTCTGCTCGAGCAGCACGATGTCGCGGGCGAAATTCTTCGCGGTCTCCTCGTCGCCCATGGCATGGCCGCCATACTTGATGACGATGGTTTCCTCGTCATACTGCTGCATGTGCGGCAGCGCTTCGGACAGGATGCGGGCCTGGTCGAGCGGGGAGATTTCGGTCATGAGGCGGATCTCGCTGGCGGGATACTCGGGCCGCGTTCTATCCGATTGGCGGGCGGGGCGCAAAGTGGTCTTCGTCCCCCACACGCAGCCGCGTAGCCCGGATGGAGCGCAGCGTAATCCGGGAATCTACCCGCGCAAGCTCTCCCGGATTGCGCGGAGCCTGTCATCGGGCGGCGCTTCGCGCCGACCCGTTGGCTCCATCCGGGCTACGGACTGCGCTTCACCACCACCGCGGCGAGCGTCACCGCCAGCCAGCTCAAGATCATCACCGATCCACCGGTCGGCGCTGCATAGGGAAACAGCGAATGGCCGGCATATTGCCGCAACGTGAGGTCGCCCGCGAACAGCGCGGCGCCGGCTGCGAAGCCGGACGCGGCGATGATGCCAATTCCGTCGTGCAGAAGGCCGCGCCCGAGCAGGGCGACGGCCGCGAGTATGGCGGTTGCATGAAACAGCAGCATGGCACTTGCGGCGGCGAGCCGGCTCGCATCGCCGCCATGCGCGGAAGCCGCGGCCAGCGCGACGCCGGCGGCGCCCATCACGCCGGCAAGCCCGATCAGCAGGCGGAATGCCGTCATTACGAGGTTCGCTCTTCCAGCAACTTTGCGATCGCTGCGCGCAGCTCGGCCATGCCGGTCGCGCTCCGCGACGAGGTCGCGAGCACGTTGGGGAACGCCGCCGGACGCTTGGCGAGCGCGGCCTCGGTCTCGATGATGCGCGATTGGAGCTCGGTGGCCTTGATCTGGTCGACCTTGGTCAGCACGATCTGGTAGCTGACCGCGGAGCGATCGAGTGTCTTCAGGACTTCGAGATCGACGTCCTTGAGGCCGTGCCGCGCGTCCACCAGCACGTAGACACGCGCGAGGCTGGCGCGTCCGAGCAGGAATTTGTGGATCAGCTCGGTCCAGGACGCGACCTGGCTCTTCGGCGCTTTGGCGTAGCCATAGCCGGGCATGTCGACGAGGCGCAGTTCACTTTTCCCGGGGACCTCGAAGAAGATCAGCTCCTGGGTGCGGCCCGGGGTATGCGAGGTGCGCGCGAGCGCGTTGCGCCCGGTCAGCGCGTTGATCAGGCTGGACTTGCCGACATTGGAGCGGCCGGCAAAGGCGATCTCCAGCCCCGCCATCGGCGGCAGCGTTTCAGTCGAGGGCGAGGCCCAGATGAACTGCCAGTCGCGCGTGAACAGCTTCCGCCCGACCTCGATCAGCTTCGCATCCTTGTCGTCATTCATGCGAAGGCTTTCTGTTTGTCCGCGTCATTGCGAGCGAAGCGAAGCAATCCAGAAATGCGTCCGCGGAGGGACTCTGGATTGCTTCGTCGCTCGCTCCTCGCAATGACGACCGCTACGTCGCCTTCTTCGCGAACGTTGCCTTGAGATTGTCGAACAGCTCCACCTTCACGCCGTTGCGGCGCATGATGAAGCTCTGCTGCAGCACCGAGAGCGTGTTGTTCCAGGCCCAGTAGATCACGAGGCCTGCCGGGAAGCCCGCCAGCATGAAGGTGAAGATCAGCGGCATCCAGTTGAAGATCATCTGCTGCGTCGGATCCGGCGGCGTCGGATTCAGCTTCATCTGGAACCACATCGTGATGCCCATGATGATCGGCCAGATGCCGAGCGCCAGGTAGTGGCCGAACACCGGGATAGTGGTCGGATCGAACGGGATCAACCCGAACAGAGTGAACAGGTTGGTCGGGTCCGGCGCGGAAAGATCCTTGATCCAGCCGAAGAACGGCGCGTGCCGCATCTCGATGGTGACGAACAGCACCTTGTACAGCGAGAAGAACACCGGGATCTGGATCACCACGGGAAGACAGCCGGCGACCGGATTGATCTTCTCCTTGCGGTAGATCTCCATCATCTCCTGCTGCTGCTTCACCTTGTCGTCAGGGTAGCGCTCCTTCAGCGCCTGAAGCTGCGGTTGGACCGACTTCATCTTCGCCATCGAGGCGTAGGACTTGTTCGCCAGCGGGAAGAACAGGAGCTTCACGATCACGGTCACGAGCAGGATCGAGATGCCGAAATTGCCGAAGAAGCGGTAGAAGAAGTCGAGGCCGAGGAACATCGGCTTGGTGATGAAGTAGAACCAGCCCCAGTCGATCAACAGATCGAAATGGTTGAGGCCGAGTTCCTTGTTGTAGCCGCCATGGCCGGCGAGCGGGAAGTTGATGCCGACGACGCTGGCTTCCTTGGCGCCGGCGAACAGCCGCGCGTTCGCGGTCGCGGCGCCGCCGATCGCGACGGTGACGGGATCGAGCAGATAATCGGTCTGGTAGGTGTGGACGTTGCCGCTCGGGTTCGACGAGAAGCGCGCCTGAATTTGCGCACTGGTGTCCGGCAGCAGCGCCGAGGCCCAGTACTTGTCGGTCATGCCGAGCCAGCCATTGGTGGCCTTGAAGTTCACCGTCCGGGCTTCGTCGATTTTCTTGTAGGCGTATTCCTGCAAGCCATCGAGATAGCCGATCAGGCCTTCATGCAGGATGTAGTAGCCGGAGACCTGCGGCGTGCCGTGGCGCGAGATCAGCGCGAACGGATAGAGCGTGACCGGCGCGTTGCCGACATTGCTCACCTCGTCCTTGACGGTGAAGAGGTAGTGGTCGTCGACCGCGATGGTGCGGCGGAAGCTGAGGCCTTCGCCATTGTCCCATTTCAGCACCACCGGCGTGGTCGGCGTCAGGCTGCCGCTGCCGTCCTGCTTCCAGACGGTCTGCGCGTCCGGCAGTTTCGCCGTCACGCCCGTCGCCGGCACCCAGCCGAACTCGGCGTAATAGGGCTCCGCGGTACCCGAGGGCGAATACAGAATGATCGGCGGTGACTTCGGGTCGACCGTTTCGCGGAATTGCACCAGCGCGACATCGTCGATGCGGCCGCCCTTGAGCGAGATGCTGCCGGCGATCCGCGGCGTCTCGATCTTCACGCGCGGGCTCGCTGCAATCGCGCTGTCACGGCTTTGGACCGGCTGGGCTTGCTGGTTCGCGCTCGGCGTCGACGGCTGGGCCGTGCTGCCGGCCTGCGGCGTGGCGCCCGGCGTCGCGGAAGCCGTTGGCTGCGGCGTGGTCTTCTGCAGCTCGGCCTGTGCCTGTTGCTGCGCGCGCTGCTTCTCCATCGCCGGCATGTTGTAGAAATATTGCCAGGCGATCAGCACGAAGCCCGACAGAATGACGGCGAGGATGGTATTGCGGTTGTCGGTCATCATTCTCTCGTCATCAATCCGGTTTGCGGCTGGTCGCAGGAGCGGGGCCGGGCTTTAAGCCGTCGGTTGTTGGGCTGCTTTTTGAGCCGCGTCCCTTGTGCGTATGCCGCGCGGGCTTCGCGAACGCTATGCGCAGATCGTCGAGCATGGTGGCGAAGTCGCGCGAGAGCGCGTCCCTTCGGCCGACCAGCACATAATCATGATGGGGCTGCATCGACATCGGGTCGAGCCGCTTCACCAGTTCGCGAAGCCGGCGCCGGATGCGATTGCGCTGGGGGGCGTTGCCGTTCTTTTTGGTGACGGTGAAGCCGATCCGGATCGGGCCGCTATCGTCTCGGCCAAGGTTTTGGCGGTCAAGGCTTCGGCGGTCAAGGCTTTGCAGGACGAACGCGGGACTACTCACCCGCGCGCCATTGGCAACGGCGAGGAAATCCGCTCGCTGCCTCAGCCGATCCATGATGAAATCCCAAAAAGGGGGTCCGGCTCAGGCGCTCAGACGCTTGCGGCCGCGGGCGCGGCGGGCGGCGAGCACCTTTCGGCCGCCGGCCGTGGCGAGACGGGCACGGAAGCCGTGACGGCGCTTGCGCACCAGTTTGCTGGGTTGATAAGTCCGCTTCACGGGTTTTTCTCCGCTGACCGGGCAATTTGCCTGTAGAATTGATGATAAAGTCCGGAAGATGCTGCCCAAAACGGGCCTTTTTCGGCCCCAAGAGAGCCGCTCCCGGCGGTCACACCGGGTCATCGCGGACAATTGGCCGGCTTATATGCGAGCGCCTTCTTTTCGTCAACGCCGCACAAGAGCTCAATTCGGGCGAATATCGCTGTCCGTGCGGGGTTTTTAACCCTTGAGGTAGCGACTCGCCAGATCTGCGCTTACATCCGACCTTGGCAGATTGACGATCTGTAATTTGACCGCGCTGGGGGCGGGCCGCATCTTCATACGCGCCAAAACCCTTCACCCGGCGACATCTTTAATCCGGTAAAGGCAGCGAGGGCGAATTTCGTGGCAGCGACAGACCTCCAGCCGATCCAGGATGGGGATCAGCGGGACCCGCCGGCGGCGCTGCCGCGCGGGACGCGCGGGCTTGGGCTGTCCGGCAAGCTGCTGCTGCTCACCGTTCCCCTGGTGATGATCGCGGCCATCCTGCTCTACGTGCCGGCCATCGCCAACTTCTGGGTCAACCGGCTCAACGACCGCGTCGCCGCGGCCAACACGGCGGCGCTGGTGCTCGATGCGGCGCCGCTCGGCATGGTCCCCGATTCGCTCTCGCGCGAGATCCTGAAGAGCATCAATGCGCGTGCCGTTGCCATCAAGATGGGCCAGCAGCGCCGTCTGCTCGCCAGCGACAATCTGCCCGCGGCCATCGAGCACGACATCGACCTGCGCGACATGACGGCGTGGGAGGCGATCACCGGCTCGTTCCGGATGATGCTGGAGACCGGCAACCAGGCCATCCGGATCGTCGGGCCCGGCGTCGGCAACGCCCAGTTCATGGAGATTGTCACCGACGAGCTGCCGCTGCGGCAGTCAATGTACCGCTTCTCCCGCAACGTCGTGGTGGTCGCGCTGATCATCGCGGTGCTGACCGCCGGCCTCGTCTATCTCGCCATGCATTATCTCTTCGTGCGCCCGATGCGGCGGCTGACCGCGAGCCTGGTCGGCTTCCACGAAAATCCCGAGAGTTCGGCGGGGATCATCGTGCCGAGCCAGCGCAGCGACGAGATCGGCGTTGCCGAGCGCGAATTGTCGGACATGCAGCGCGACCTGATGTCGATGCTGCACCAGAAGAGCCGGCTCGCCGCCCTCGGCCTCGCCGTCTCCAAGATCAATCACGATTTGCGCAATCTGCTGGCCTCGGCGCAGCTCCTGTCGGACCAGCTCGCCAGCGTGCCGGATCCGCGGGTGCAGCGCTTTGCGCCAAAACTCGTGCGCTCGCTCGAGCGCGCCATCGCCTTCTGCCAGTCGACCTTGTCTTACGGCCGCGCTCAGGAAGCCGCGCCCGACCGGCGCATGATCATGATCGAGCCGGTGGTGCTGGAGGTGCGCGAGACCGCTGGCCTTGCCTCCGACGCCTCGATCGCCTGGGTCGCCGCAATCGAGCGTGGGCTCGCGGTCGACGCCGATCCCGACCAGCTCTTCCGCGTGCTGCTCAACCTCGTCCGCAACGCCGCCCAGGCGCTGGAAAGCCATGCGTCCGCCGAGGGCGGCGCGCAGCAGATCCGGATCACGGGAAAACGCGAGGGCGCGGTCGCCATCATCGAGGTCTCCGACACCGGCCCTGGCGTGCCGCAGAAGACCCGCGATCACCTGTTCGAGGCGTTCCAGACCTCCGGCCGCCCCGGCGGCAGCGGCCTCGGCCTTGCCATCGCCGCCGAGCTGGTCCGCGCCCATGGCGGCGACATCCATCTGGTCGAAGGCACCATCGGCGCCACCTTCCGGATCGTCATCCCCGACCGCCCCGTGGAACTGCTCTCCGTCCGCAACGAGCGGGCGCGGGCGTAGGTCGGCCGGCGGCCGAGTGCGGAAACCGTCATGTCCCTGCAAAATCTCCCCAATCCGGACCTTGCCAATTGGGGCAAGAGCGGTTAGTCAGAGCGCTCTTTCGCACCCCTCCGGCGTCGCCGGGGGCTGCCTGCGGGCCACGCCCGCACTGTCAGCGAAAAACGCGCCCGTAGCTCAGCTGGATAGAGCATCAGACTACGAATCTGAGGGTCGGACGTTCGAATCGTTCCGGGCGCGCCATCATCTCGCGAAGTCCTTGTTTCTCGGGAATAAATCGACAAATCAATAGCTTCCTCCTGCCGCACTGGTATCAAGCGGTGGGATCAATGGTGCGTGTCGTGGGACTTGGTCTGATACAGAACGAGCATGGCGTTTGGTGCGTACGCCGGAAGGTGCCGAAGCGTCTCGAAGAAGTGGTCGCGAGGGTTCAAGGGAGCCCCAGAGCCCGACAGCCGTGGCTCAAGCGGTCATTGCGCACGAAAGATGAGAAGCGCGCCAAAGTCCTCGCGAAGCCCGTCATGATCGAGTTTGACCGCATCCTCGCGCAAGCCGAGGCCATGCTTGTCGAGCAGCCTGTTCGCACGTCCCTCACCGAAGCCGAAATCAAGGCCATCAGCGACTACTTCTATGCCCATGAGTTGGGCGCAGATGAAGAGCTTCGCGAGGAGGGCGTTGGGTCCGACGCGGTTTATGCGGACGTTCGCCGACAGCTCACAGAAGCCGGTGTTGAGTTCGCAACTCCATTTGGGGTCCCGCAGACCGCTTCCGGTCTTTCCGACCGGATGATGCACAAAATCGAGGAGGACACTTCGACCGTCCTGCCCGCCCTCAAGGAGGCTTTGGCACGGGGCAAGGTCGATTTCATTCGCTACGAAGTGAACGAACTGCTTCAGCTCTTCCGCATCAATCTCGACGCTAACAGTCCCGATTTTCGCAAGCTGGCACTCGCTGTAATGCGGGCGGAGGTCCGCGCATTGGAGGCGGTTAAAGCGCGACACCGAGGCGAGCCGATTGAGAGCCCTAAGCTGGTTGAACCCAGCGGCGTCCCCAACGTCTCCTCGTCAGGCTCAGGGCTTCGTGCGGCATACGAAGGTTGGCTCAAGGTCACACCCCGCAGGAAAAGCACCAGCATGGAGTTTGAGCGCGGCATCGAGCGTTTCATCGAACTACACGGTGACCTCGATGTGGCTAAGATCAACCGAGGGCACGTTAGGGAATTTCGGGACGCCGCGCAGCTCGTGCCAGCGAAGAGGTCGGGGAAACTCTTGAAGGCCCCTCTGCCCGAGCTTGCTGCTTACTCGCGCAAGCATCCCGACCTTCCTCGGATCAAGGCTGCAACCATCAACAAATGGCTGAACTGCTTGGGCGCGGTGCTGAACTGGGCGCGAAACAACGGCATCATTCCTGATGACATGCCGTGGTCCGATCCCGTCAAAGGGATGAGGCTGCGCGAGACGCGCTCCACACGACAGCCTTGGGAGCCACAGGAGCTAAAGGCTCTCTTCTCCTCACCCGTGTTCGTTTCGGGAGAGCGGCCCATAGGCGGAAAGGGTGAAGCGGCGTTTTGGTTGCCACTGCTCGGGATTTACAGCGGAGGTCGCCTGAACGAACTTGCACCGATCTGCGTGGAAGATGTGAAGACCGACGACCCTACAGGCGTCCGTTTCCTCACCGTTATCGAGGAGGAGGAAGAAGGCCGAAACGTGAAGAACGACCGCTCCGTGCGCGCCATTCCTGTCCACTCCGAGTTGATCCGCATTGGCTTTCTGGAGTTCGTGGAGCATGTCAGCGCTGCGGGCGGACAATCGGCACGGCTGTTTCCACAGCTCACACCGGGCTCCAAGGGGCTCTTTGGGGAAGCCTTCTCGAAATGGTTTGGCCGCTACAAGCGCCAGCTCGGCATCACCAACCCGGACAGCGTGTTTCACTCATTCCGCCATGGCTTCAAGGACGCCTTACGATCAGCGGGCGTGAACGAGGACGTCAACGATGCGCTCACAGGCCACAGCGGCAACAATCCGGTAGCTCGTGACTACGGCTGGAAAGAAATGGCTCGTCGGTTTGGCTTCCATAGGCTTTCGGAGGCCGTTGAGAAGGTCCGCTATCCCGGTCTCGACCTCTCGCAGCTCCGATGGACGCCAGACCAGATGGGCGCACGAGGAGCCAAGGGGGTCCATGGTGGACCGGGTAGGCGTCCAGTCCCCGGCCCGCAAAAACCCCGAGAAACATAGGTGTTCCCCGTGGGGGCCGGGTAGACCGGGTGGACGGGCGAACTTCTACTGACATCAGAACGACCACGGTTCCTTTTGGGCTCCTTCGGGCCTTGGCGGCAGGATGTAGTGGCGCGCCCTTTTGCCGTCGCCTATCGGTTTGCGTATGTGCGTAACCCCAGCGGCTGCAAGCGCGATGCCCACTTCCTTCGCGTTCTTCGCCTGCGCCCCGTAACCGTCCTTTCCCAACTGCCGCTGAAGAGCGTCGTACGTGAACTCGTCGCCCAAGGTCTCGTGGAAATGCCCACTCTTGACCGCCTCGATGATGTACGTGCGCAACGGGTGCTCGCTATCGGCAATGGCCTGCTGTTTTGCCTCGGTCATCGGGGGGCGCCGGAAGGCATTGAACCCCGAGAGGTCTCTGTTCTTCAGGAACGTGAAGATGTCGTTCATCGCCTCGTCAGTGCCGATGTAGCGATACAGGCGGTCGTAGTAGTCGTCCTCGCGAGGCTGGGCCTTGCTGTTGAACACGAAGTAGCGGCGGTCACCCTCCTCGATGTTCAAGGGCGCACTGTGATTGGAGAACATGATGAAGCGGGCGTAGTTGTCGATTTCGATCTGCGGCCCGTACTTGATGTTCGCGCTCACCGTAGGCTCGGTGATGAGGGGCTTCAGCTTATTGGCCAAGTCCCAGTTGCCCGCCTCGTAGACCTCGTCCACTTGCACTACGAGTTTACCCACGAGCCATCCGTCGAAGGCGCCCTTCAGGTCCTTGGTTTGGGCGACACGGCTGTTCTGCTCACCAACCAGACGCCGCACCACAGTGCCCAAGGTGGACTTGCCGATACCTTTGGCTTCGCTGGTCAGCAACAGCGCGTGCCCGATGCGCTCATGCGGCTTCTGCACGAGGTGGGCCAGAAAATTGAGAACGTGTTTGATCGCGGCCTCGTCACTATCGAAGAGATAATCCAAGTGCTCCAGAAACACCTTGGGTTCCCCGGCGCCCTCTTGTGCAACCCATGGGGCGGGCCTCCACAGGTTCAACACTCGGCAGCCGTCGTCGTCGTGCGCGATTTCGGGCTTGCCGGGCATGAACTCGACGCGCTCCGCAATGACGAACGTGCCGTCGTATGCCTCCTCGTGATACTCAGGTTCGTAGTACTGAGATAAGACCTTCTCCAACGTCGGAAACCAGACCTTCACGCGGCCACCGCTGTCCCGGTAGCGGAAGCCGTGTTCGGCCTTGTTGATACGGTGGAAGACATGGTCGGTGAGTGGTGCGAGCTTCAGCGGATTGCGCCGAAGAACAATTCCCCCGTGTTGGGCCGTGTAGGCGTATTTCCTACAGACAGCGTCCATTGCTTGCTCGCAACGCTCGTGAAACTCTTGTGACCCTTGGAGGGGCAAGTCTCGCTTGAGAGCGCTCAGGCTCTCTTGCTCGTTCGCGTCGGCTTCGGGGCTGATGGATTGGAGGGGGTGGGCTTCCAGCTCTGATTTCACTTCCAAGGAACTCTCCGTGCTACCGTTTGTCGGCGCAGCTCTTCTGTTGATGGGCAGGGTAGCTCTCAAGGCCCAGGTGCGGCCGAGGTGATCCTGCGGGTGGCGGCGTGGGGATGCGCGACCCACATAGTCAGCTCACCTCGTCAACGCAAACGTCAACGTTGGGAACTCAGAGTTTTTCCGGATCAGTTCCGGCTGCCGCTTTGTTATAAACTGTGGCACATGCGCGGCTGATCAGGTGTGGGTCTCGCAGGACGCGCGGGGAGGCCCCAGCCTCTGTAGTCGGGATTTCCATCGCCCGAGTTTCGCTTCTCCCCCAGTCATAAACTTATCCAACCGGACATAAACAATTGTCGCGCGGCCGTGATCAGTCCCGCCAGAAATTGCGGAAGCGCGTGGGCGACAGTTCTGTGTATCGCACCGTGTGCTGAATGTTCCTGTGGCCGAGGTACGCCTGAAGGGCGCGGGTGTCGTGTCCCTTGGAGGCCAGTGCGAACCCGCAGGCATGCCGTAGCATGTGCGGATGAGCCTTGAACCCAAAGGCTGCCTGCGTGCCCGCCCGCTCGACCATGCGCGCGAAGCCTGCCGTGGTGAACGGCGCCCCACGTTCCGATGTGAACACAAAGGGTGACTTGGGTTGCTGATCGCGCTGTAGCCGCCGCAGCCGCCGCAATTCGTCCCCAAGAATGGGGTGCGTGCTGGGGCTGCCCTGCTTGACCCTGCGGACGTGCAGGGTGGCTGTCGTGAAATCGACCTGATCCCAGCGAAGGTCCGCCAGTTCGGATGCCCGCAGGCCGTGACGGTAGGCCACGAGGATCATGGTGCCGTCGCGGTGGCCCCAACGGTTTCCCTTAGTGGCCTCAATCAGCCGCTCAACCTCAGCCTCGGTCAGGTACTCGCGGGTTCGCAGGTCGGCGTTGGGAAGCCGCTTGGGCGTAACTGTTCGTTTTTCGGTGTCTGGGGCGATCAAGCGGAGGTGTGATTTGGCCAATGTTTTCACCAGAATGAGAAGAACGACTGTTCGTATAATGGCCGAATTACGGACAGTCTGCAAGGGCCGCTTAGCCGCGCGCCATTCTGAAAGGGCTCTTTGAACGGGTCCCCTTTTCCAAGGTGGGCCCCTTTGTCAACGAGGGTCGGGGGGTGATTTCAAAAAACACGGACTAAAGGGCTGCGGCCACCGCCCAGGTTACGGAAGCTGTGTCGGCCAGCCTTCGAAGCCGCTTCGTGTTTCCCTGTGATGATCGCAGCCACAGGTTCAGCCACTACTGGAGCCGCCAAGAACAGTTGTGTACGACTTTGAAATAGCCGTAGGGTGGAACAGGCCGAGGATGAAACATGCGCTCAACCGTTTCACTGGATCAAGGACTGAAGAACCTCCGTTCGATCCGCGCCGAATTCGGCGACAAGCTCCCTGCTTGGAATGAGGCGGACACGCGCTTTCAATTTATTGATCGGCTGCTCATCGAATGCTTTGGCTGGCCGCGCGAAGTCATCAAGACGGAGAGCCGCTTGGATGGCGACATTCGAGACTACGTGCTGGACAATCCCAGCGAAATTGTCTGGGAAGCCAAGCGAGCGGGGGCGTACTTCGACTTTCCTGCTGACAAAGACAAAGGCCTGATACAGAGCCTTAAGTCCGTCATGTCGGTCAGTAAAAGTGCCGATGCGGCGATCAGGCAAGCGCAAGGTTATTGCAATGGCGGGGGAATTGAATTCGCTGTCGTCTGTAATGGCGATCAACTGATTGCCTTCATCGGGCAGCGGATTGGGTCATCGTGGCTCGACGGTAGAGCGCTCGTCTGCCGCAGCCTGCAACAACTGGAGGAGGATTTTCCAACCTACTGGCAGTGCCTTTCTCCCGATGGGCTTTTCGAGCGCCGCCTTGCGACAACCTTGGGATACAGGATCGAGACCAACCTTCCTCGCAAATTATCCTCGCGCCTGATGCGATACCCCTCGTTCCGATACAAGTCGGATTTGCAGGCCAATCTCCGCGCCATCAGTGAGCTGCTCCTCGAAGACATCGTTCGCACCGAGGCGATGAAGAAGCGGTTCTACAATGAGTGTTACGCTGATACAGGAGCACTAAGCCGTGACGCTCTCATAAGCCAGCAGGTCCTGAAAGCCCGTTACGCTTCGTTGTTCCCGTCCCAAGAGGGCTCTCCTACACTGGAGGCGGCTAAAGGGCAGGACGAGGCGGGTGGGCTCACAAACCAAATCTTGACCGAGGCGCTGGCCAAGCGACCCATTGTCCTCTTGGGGGACGTCGGCGTCGGAAAGACTTCTTTCCTTGAAGATCTGATTTACATCCGCGCGCCAAAGGAGTTTGAGAATTCGCTCCTCATCTATGTTGATCTTGGATCGAAGGCGGCCCTGAACACGGACATCAAGGCGCACGTGCTCAATGAGATTGAGCGCCAACTCTACGCCAAATACCAAGTCGATGTTTACGAGGATGGTTTTGTTCGTGGTGTGTATGACCTCGACATAAAGAGATTTCGCAAGAGTTTTCGCGTTGCTTCTCTCAAGGACGATGCTGGCGCAGTTGACGCCGAGATAAACACGTTTCTCCGGGAAACCGTCGCGGACAAGTCGGAACACCTTCGCCGCTCCATCGAGCATCTGGCTTCAGGTAGGCAGAAGCAAATCATCTTCATGATTGATAACGCCGACCAACGAACCACTGCCATCCAACAAGAGGCGTTTCTGATCGCGCAGGAGTTGGCCCAAGGATGGAACGCGCTGGTGTTTATCACCGTCAGGCCGCAAACATTTTTTCAGTCAAAGCGAGCGGGCGTGCTGGCCGCATACCCCCACAAGGTCTTTACTATTGAGCCGCCCCGTCCAGAGGTCGTCATTGAGAAGCGACTTCTCTTCGCCTTGAAGGTGGCCGAAGGCAAAATTCCCGCATCGATGCTCCAAGGCGTGCGGCTCAGTATCGACAGTATGGCTTATTTCCTCAAAGCCCTGCTCTTCTCTTTGGAGCACAATCGCAGTCTGACCGAAATCCTCGCCAACATCAGTGGTGGCAACATTCGTGCGGTTGTTGAATTCGTGACGCAGTTCATCGGCAGCCCCAATGTGGAAGCCGAGAAGATTGTGAGAATTCAATCTCTGACCGGGAAATACAACATTCCGCTGCATGAATTCTCCAAGGCCGCCATTTTGGGTGACTACTCGCACTTCAATCCCAACTCCTCGCTCGCAATGAACCTGCTTGATGTTCAGAACCCGGACCCAAGAGAGCACTTTTTGTGCCCGCTCATAGTTGCGTTTCTAATGTACGAACACACGGCGAAAGACAAAGATGAGTTCGTTCAAGCGAGTTTGATACTCAATTCAATGCAGGCGCTCGCGTTTCTGCCGACCCAGATCGAAGGTGCCTTACGGCGGCTGACCAACAAGAGGCTCATCGAGACGACAGAGCGAATTACCTTTGAGGAGGACATTACCGGATTGGTCGGCGCGATGCCGCACGGCTTCCGTGTGACCACGGTCGGAGCCTACCATTTGCGAAGATGGCTCGGGACGTTTGGGTATCTGGACGCGGTTATGTTCGACACCCCTATCTTAGATCAGCAGGCTGAGGCGGTAATCTCTGCAAATTTAGAGACCTTTGAAATTCAGCTCCGACTGGAGCGCACCACCGCTTTTCGCAACTATCTTAACGCGGCTTGGGATGCGTCGGGTCTGCGCGTTCCATACTTCGATTGGCACGAGGTGGTTCGAGAAGGTCAGGATCAATTCGACGCGGTAAGGCGGGCAGTCGAAGGCATCCAAAAGAAACATGCAACGCAAAACAAAGGGCAAAACTGGAACACCAGAGGCAGGAACAAGTACTGACCGTCCCGGCCTTGTGCGGTGGTACACGCTGGTGGTATCATGCCCCCCGGCGGGATGGTCAAAACCCGAGTAAATTCAAGAGCTTTCGCGGCTGCGGGGTCCCTCGTTCCGGGCGCGCCATTTCGGTACCGACTGTCGCCTGGTCACGCGGATCGAAGCCCCCTTCAGCGGCCCAGCACAGCGGTCATTGCCCGGTTCGTTCACTCCCTCCGCTCACTGAGACCCAACTCTGTCCATAGCCACGCGAAATTGTAGCTGGCCATCGGATTATCTGGATCGGCGTGCTTCGCCGTCCGGTTCTCCATGAGCTTGAGCCACTCGACGACCTTCATCCGTCCGCCCTCCGTCTTCACCGCGGTCCGCGGCGTTTGCCCGTCGAGCGCGGGAACCGGTTGATCGAGCACGTCACGGTAATGCCGGTCCATGTAATCATGGACAATGGCGCGCTGCTGCTCCTCAGGGATATCGAGCTGATTTGGCATGGCAGACTCTCGCGACACCATGACCTGCTCGATCGATTCCGTCTTGACCGAGGGCTGGCGCAGGCGTCCGCCGAGCGCGTCGGACAGCAGTGCGCATCCGCGGCTGCAGCGCTGTTCGGAGTTGGTATTGAGCACCAACGTCTTGCTCTCCAGCCGTATATCGCCCAGCACGAGCCTGTCCTCGTCGGACCATGTTTCGAAGGTCAGCTGTTTCCGCGATGATCCGTCGTGCCCTGGTGCGGCGGCGGGCTTGGCTGCGCTTCTGTTTTCGCCAACCCAGCTCCATGACTTCGAGCTCGTGGCGCGAAACTCCGGACGTGCTTCCAACGCCGCTCGGATGTCACGCCCCGTGGTGCGGGCGGCGAGCGGGAAGCGCGCCTCGCACAGCATCACCTCGTCCCCTTCCGCGTTCCGCAAATCGGGAATTCTCGGTGACTGAATTCGGTCGATGGCGTCGACAAGCCAGAACGTGGTGAACATGGGCGTGATTGCGCGGAGCCTGTCGGTGGGAGAAAGATCCGAGAATCGGTCCTCGTCGAACTCGTATCCGTTCGCTTCCGCCAATTCTCGCTCTTCCTCGCTGCTCAGCGACTCCAGCTTCCGAACGGCCGCGACCAAGAGTTCCGATGTCTCGTGGTCGAATACCAGCAAGCCGCCACCGATCTGCGACCGCGAACCGACATGAACCACGCGCGCGGCAATGCGGTCCCATGGCTTGAGGCTTCGGGTCGCGCTCCGCTCGCTGACCAGGACCGGTTCGGTGTCGCGAAGCAGGTCGCGCGCCAGGAACGAAGTGTCGGGGACGATGTCGCTGACCTCATAGAGGCTCATCGTCGATTTCCGCAGCGCGGCCATGTAATTGCGAATCGATGCGGATTCTTTCCAGCCGCGGCGCTTGAGATAGTCATCCGTCGCGTTCTCGCCGTCGAATTCACGGGTCAGGAAGTCCTCGAAAGCGCAGGCCCACACGGTGCTCATGAACAGGTCTTCGCCGATGGTCGAAGCGATCTGCTCGATCTCGATGCCGGTTTCCTCGCAGGTGGGGACAAGGTGACCTTCAAGGACCCAGTCGAACCGATCGGCCCATCGATCGCGCGTAGACCACCTTATCAACCCTTCGAGCACGTGCTTGCTGGCCATATCCCTGCTCGCATCCCGGAATTCCCGGTCGCCGCGTAAGCGCGGCCATGCCGGAGTTTAGCAGGCCCGCGCGACCTGTTCGATCCGGAACTGGATTTTTCGAAACGACGATCAACGAATTTCTTTGGCACCCGAACTGGCCCTGCGACGCAAGGGCCGCGTGCGCGCCGACGATGCCTGCTCGCACCGCTCACCGAAGCCGCTGCAATTGATTGCACCGGTTCCAAGCCTACGCGAACAAGGCCCGCTTTAGCGCCGCCCAACTTCCTGCGCCGTCGGATCCGAACCGAGCCCCTTGCTCGTCAGCAAAAGGTTGAACTGATCGGCGAAAAAAAGCTGCCCGTTCGGAGCCGTGATCGAAACCACAAAACCATTCACCGCGTGCTTGCGGGCCAGGATCACCGCAACGATCGCGCTGTCACGGAAATCCACGGTGCGGCAGTCGTCTTTAATAGCTTCGATGATAAATGTCATTTGGCCCACGACCACAATTGGCACGCGCCAATTGCGCGCCCGGCAACTCAACCTCGTATCGGTGAAAATGATGTTGCCGACAAGCCAGCTATTGACCCGATGGAACCGCGACCATACCCATATTGGGGGAAACAGCAGACCGGTCCTGGCTCACGCGGTGCGCCAGGGAGACATATAACTGGCTTGCAACCGACTTGTGGGCGTCGGACCGGACATCCGTAGAAGCGGGCACTGGCCATGGTTGGTACGGCGAAAGACGAGGACATCGCGGCGGATTTGATCCGAACCGTCTCCCGCCACTCGTTGGCCTACATGCTGTGGGCAGCCAGCGAAATGTTCCGCCACTACGATTTCGATCCGCTGGACTTGATGATCATTCATGCGGTCTTGAACGCGAACGTTCTCAAGATCATGAAGAACCCCGAACTGGACCGGCAATTTGGCAGCATCCAGGCGGTTGAGCCGGACAAGATCAAGCAGGGCGTTTCCCGTGCCGCCCTGTCCCGCTTTTTCGGTCTGCCGATCGAAACCGTCCGGCGGCGCGCCGATCGCTTGAAGAAGCAAGGCATTTTCCGCGAGACCGACCATGGACTGATCGTGACCGAAGCCAATCAGTTCAAGTTCGGCAATAATCACGAGCTGCAGAGAACCAACATGCTCCTGGTGCGGAAATTCCTCCGTGACCTGACGGAAGCGGGCGTCGAGCTTCCCGGCGGGATTTGACGGACCATTGCCTTGGAGTCTCCGAACCGGGACCGCACCGCGCGCAGGCGGCGTGCGCCATTCATCATCCGGCTTTCACGCGCTCTTCGGCCGAAAGGCGACGATGGATCCGGTTGGCTCGTCTTCGCGCATTGCCGCCTCGATGGCCTTCGCCAACGCAGCCTGGTCGAATGGTTTTGACAATCGCGGCAGGCTGGATCGTTCGTCGCTGGGAATCTCTGCGTATCCCGTGCTCAGGAGGATGACCGTCCCGGGGCGCTCCGCGGCGACAGCGCTGGCCAGCTGCAGTCCAGTCATCCCAGGCATGGCATAGTCGGTCACGACCAGGTCGACGGTACGGGTGCGGCGGAGCAAAGCCAGTGCCTCGTCGCCCGAGCGCGCCTCGACCACGATGTGCCCAAGATCGTCCAACATCGCTGCCGTGTTCTCGAGCACCAGGAGATCGTCGTCGACGACAAGTACGGAAAGCTGTCGGCTGGCCCGCGGTACGGGCGCCGGAGCTTCCGCGCGCGGGTCAGGCACCGCGGTCTCCCCGGCCATCGGCAGCCAAACTTCGGCTGTCGTGCCCTCCCCGGGAAGGCTCCTCAAAGCGAGCTTGCCGCCGGACTGCTCGGCAAGTCCGTGGACCATTGACAGGCCGAGCCCGGTGCCTTTGCCGACGCCTTTGGTCGTAAAGAACGGCTCCTGGGCGTGCCTGAGGGTCTCGTCATCCATGCCGCAGCCGGTGTCGCTCACCGAGAGCGCAACATAGTCGCTCGTCCGAAGGCCGCCATCGCCCCGCTCTTCGCGAGCGGCAATGGTAATCAGGCCACCGCCCGGCATCGCATCACGTGCGTTGACCGCCAGGTTGAGGACAGCCAGTTCGAGCTGGTTCGCGTCGACCCTCACCTTCGGCAGGTCCATCGGAAACAGCGTCTCGACACGAATTCCGGCCTCGAATTTCAGCAATGAGGCCATGCCGTGCACCAATTCGTGGATATCGACGACCGCCGGCCTGAGATCCTGTTTACGCGCAAAAGCGAGCATACGCTGGGTCAGGGACGCGCCCCGCTGCGCGCCTAGCGTCGCGTTGTCCACCAGGCGCTGCACCTTCGCATCGCCCGGCGGCAGGCGCCTCTTCAGAAGTTCGAGGCTGCCGAGAACGGCTGCGAGCAGGTTGTTGAAGTCGTGGGCCACACCGCCGGTAAGCTGGCCGATGGTTTCCATCTTCTGCGACATCATCAGTGCTTCGCGCGCCCGATCCAGCGCATCCTGTGCCCGTCGCCTTTCGCTGACGTCGCGCACGATCTTCGCAAAGCCGGCGATTGCGCCGCTCTCGTTCCGTACCGCAACGATCGTTGCTTCCGCCCAGAAGCGGCTGCCGTCCTTGCGGATACGCCAGCCTTCGATTGCCGACTTCCCCTCGCGCTCGGCTTCAACAAGGGCGCGCGCCGGGGCCCCGGCCGCGCAATCTTCCTCGGTGTGAAAGATCGTGTAGCTCGTCCCTACGATGTCATCGCCATAGCCCATCAGCCGGTGCGCGCCGAGATTCCAGTTGCCCACGCGCCCGTCCGGATCGAGCATGAAGATCGCGTGGTCGACGATACCTTCGACAAGGAGCCGAAAGCGTTCTTCGCTGCGCCTCAGTGCGTCGGCCTCGCGTTGAGCGCGCTCCGCGGAAGCCCTGTCATAGACGGCAGCCGCGATTCCGATGCTCAGGATCACAATGGTGATGCCGGCGAGCAGGAACGCGAGCGGCGCCTGACCGACGCCGAGATGTCCTGCCTGCCGGGCCATGGTGTTCGTCGGCAGGAACATGGCGCCTTCCATCGCGGCGTAGTGCATGCCGGAGACCGCAAGGCCCATCACCAGTCCCGCGAACAGCCGCTGGACCGCGTTGGTGTTGCGAAAGGCGAGCCAGAGCGCCACGACGGAGGCGCTGATCGCGATCAGGATCGAGAGCACAACCCATCGGGGATCGTACTCCATGAGCGCCGCCATGCGCATCGCGGCCATGCCGGTATAGTGCATGCCGGAGATACCAAGTCCCATCGCGAAGCCGGATGCGAGGAGCGCCCGTGGCCGTCGTCCGACGACGGCAAAGGCCGCAGCGGCGACGACGATCGGAATGACAAGCGAGAGGAGAGTCAGGAATGGATCGTACGAGATCTCGATTCCAGGCAGGCTGAAGGCCAGCATACCGACGAAATGCATGGACCAGATGCCGCCGCCCATGGCGATCGCGGCGGCTACCAGCCAGGATCGGCGGGCCCTTCCCGAAGCAGCTCGCATTCGGGTCGCCAGGTCCAACGCCGTATAGGAGGCGAGTGCCGCGATCAGAATCGATAACGCGACCAGAACGGGATCGTGAAAAGCCGCATGATGATGCATTTCGGCCGACGCTAGCCGAACTTACGTTCGCGTTCGCGTTCCCGCAAATTGTCCTCCCCCGACGACGCCGAGTCATCCTCGGCACCAAGATCGTTTCCGCCTGACAGGACGGCGCCGATGACCGGCCGCGGCATCCGTACTTCGCCAGACGAGAATCAGTTGAGAATAGTACCGACGACGAGCCTGCACCGTAAAGGTGGCAGCAAGTCGGCCGGTTCCCGCAAAAGGTGCATGACGAGCGGCCGCCCGTCATACGCGAGGGCGGTGTCACGCGCTGCTACGCCGGCAAGGGCGTGGTGCGCTACCGATGGTAAGATCCAGGCAGGCTCGGCCGGCGGTGTGAGGTGCAGCACGCGAGATCACCTGTAATCTGCTTCACACGCAAACGCGCCCAATGACGCTAGATGGAACCAGGCGCGCCTCCGCGCGGCCTGTTCGGAGCTGGCGATGATGGCTGCACTGGCAAAGGCAATATCTCGCGCGACGAGAACCGACGTCGACGTCGAAACTCTGAAAGTCCTCGTGATCTTTTCGGGCGCGGGCTTGCTGCTCTCTCTCGTGGCGGCAATGATCTACGGACAGGCTGTCAGCGCCGCCTTGCTTTGAGAGCGCGCTTCGCCAAATCGACCGTTCGCCTCAGCGCCACCCAAGCGCCGGCGCCACGTGCGTGAGGATCGCCTCGATGGCGTGCGCGCAATAGTCGACGCCGAGTTGGTTCGGGATGGTCAGCAGCAACGTGTCGGCCTCGGCGATCGCCTCGTCCTGCTTGAGCTGCTCGATCAGCGCGTCGGGCTCGGCCGCATAGGAGCGGCCGAAGATCGCGCGGGTGCGCGGGTCGATGAAGCCGACCTGGTCCTCGCTGCCGCGCTCGCCGCCGAAATAGGCGCGGTCGCGATCGTCGATCAGCGCGAAGATGCTGCGGCTGACGGAGACGCGGGGCTCGCGGGCGTGGCCGGCCTCTTTCCAGGCTGCGCGATAGGTGCGGATCTGCGCGGCCTGCTGCACATGGAAGGCTTCGCCGGTCTCGTCGTTCTTCAGGGTCGAGCTCTGCAGATTCATGCCGTGCTTGGCGGCCCACACCGCGGTCGCGTTCGAGCCGGCACCCCACCAGATCCGTTCGCGCAGGCCTTCCGCATGCGGCTCGAGCCGCAACAGGCCCGGCGGATTTGGGAACATCGGCTGCGGGTTGGGCTTTGCAAAACCTTCGCCGCGCAAGATGTCGAGAAAGACCTCGGCATGACGCCGGCCCATGTCGGCGTCGCTCTCGCCGTCGGCCGGCTGGTAGCCGAAATAGCGCCAGCCATCGATCACCTGCTCGGGCGAGCCGCGGCTGATGCCGAGCTGGAGGCGCCCGCCGGCGATGAGATCGGCAGAGCCGGCGTCCTCCGCCATGTAGAGCGGATTCTCGTAGCGCATGTCGATCACGGCCGTGCCGATCTCGATCTTGCTGGTCCTGGCGCCGACCGCGGCGAGCAGCGGAAAGGGCGAGGCGAGCTGCCGCGCGAAATGATGCACCCGGAAATAGGCACCGTCGGCGCCGAGCTCTTCCGCCGCAACGGCAAGCTCGATCGATTGCAGCAGCGTGTCCGCGGCCGAGCGGGTCTGCGACTGCGGCGAGGGCGTCCAGTGCCCGAAGGAGAGGAATCCGATCTTTTTCATGGGCGCAATCTAATGACGATCAGGACGGTTTGCGAGACCATCGTCGGCCCAATCGCCTAAGACTCGCGCCTCGCCTCACGCGCCGCGCATGTCGGACGGTGTGACGCTGAAGCGCCGTCGAAACACGCGGTTGAAATAGGAGACGTCGGCGAATCCGGCCGAATGGGCGAGGTCGCTGATCTTGCGCCAGCGGTTGAGCGGGTCGAGCAGCAGCCTGCGTGCCAGCAGCAGGCGCTGTTCAAGCAGAAACTCGGTGAACGTTGTTCCGGTCTGTTCGAACGTCCGCTGGGCATGACGCGGACTGAGACCGGCCTTCCGTGCGACCGAATAGATCGTCAGGTCAGCTCGGCCGAGATTGGCGATCACGTCGGCGCGCATGAGGTCGAGCCGCGCGGCGGCATGTCCTCGGCCGTTCGCCAGTTCGGCGCGATCGGCGTCGGTTCCCAGCAACAACGCAATCAGGTCGACCATGTGCTGCGACATCAGGTGCCGACTGACCATGTCCGTATGCGGGCCAACACTGGCGGCCAGGGCGTGGTAGCGAACGATTGCTTCACTGATGGGACCTTGACCGCCAACAACTGTCCCCAGCCGATCCTCGGCCTTCGGGCAGATCGCCAGGAGCAGGGATCGCGGGATGCGTATGGCCTTGGCCTCGCAATCGTCGCTCATGCGCGTGCCACAGAGCACGCCCATGTCCCCCAGACCCATTTGCGATTCCGACAATTCGATCGAACACTTCTCCTGCGATACAAGCACGCGTCCGGACGTGGCGATGACCAGGCATAGCCCGTCGTAGCCGTCCTTCAAGGTTTCGCGCGTGCGCGAGAATTCAACAGACGATCCGCTGGCGACGGCCATCATGATGTCGCCCAGCAGGCTGACCTGCAATTTGCAGTCGATGCTGTCGCCGGCGCCGGGCTGGACGTCGATCCGGAACGTCCATCGATACATTTCCTCGCGCCATCGCTCGTAATCGCGCCCGCTGGGCGGACCCGTGTAACGGTCGACAAAAAAATTCGGCGCGCTTGTTTGCATCATGCTTCCCGTCGATTCCGGCTGCCCACAATATCCGGAGATTCCCCGAGCGAAAGGCCGGGAGACGTGGTTGGCGCCTCATTCTACATGATTGGCGCTGGAGTCCAATCGCACCGCGCCGGTATCGCCCGCGCCTCAGGCGCCGCGCAGGTCGGACGGTGTGACGCCGAAACGCCGTCGAAACATGCGGTTGAAATAGGACACGTCGGGGAAGCCGGACGAGTGGGCGAGATCGCTGACCTTGCGCCAGCGGTTGAGCGGATCGAGCAACAGCCTGCGCACCAGCAGCAGGCGCTGTTCGAGCAGGAATTCGGTGAACGTGGTTCCGGTCTGTTCGAACATCCGTTGCGCCTGGCGCGGGCTGAGCCCCGCCTTCTGTGCCACCGAATAGATCGTGAGCTTGTCCGTGCTCAGATTGGCGATGATGTCGGCACGCATGAGGTCAAGCCGTGCGGCGGCATGTCCCCGGCTGTTCGCCAGTTCGGTGCGATCGCCGTCCGTCCCCAGCAACAGCCCGATCAGATCGACCATGTGCCGCGCCATCAGGTGCTGCCCGACCACATCCGCGTGCGGACCAATGCTGGCGGCCAGCGTATGGTAGCGTGCGATCGCTTCTCGTATCGGAGCCTGGTCGACGAGAGCCAGCGCGAGCCGGTCCTCGGCTCTGGGGCAGATCGTCAGGAGCAGCGACCGCGGGATGCGTATGGTCTTGACCTCGCAATCGCTGCTCATGCGCGTGCCGCAGAGCACGCTCATGTCGCCGAGACACATTTGCGATTCCGACAGTTCGATCGAATGCTGCTCGTGCGATATGAGCACGGGGCCGGATGTGGCGATGACGAGGCACATGCCGTCGTAACCATCCCTGAGAATTTCGGGGGTGCGCGAGAATTCAGCCGACGTTCCGACAGTGGTGCCCAACAGGATGCCGCCCAACAGGCTGATCTGCATTTTGCAATCGATGCTGTCGCCGGCGCCGGGCTGGACGTCGACCCGCAGCGTGCACCGGTACATTTCCTCGCGCCACCGTTCGTATTCGCGTCCGCTTGGCGGACCCGTGTAACGGTTGACGAAGACGTTCGGCGCGCCCGCACGATCCATCATGGGTCCCTTCAATTGCGATCGCACACCATACCGGGAGATTGCCGAACCGAAAGGCCGGCGCCGGAGGATAGCGCCTCAATCTCGACGATTGGCGCTGGAGTCCAATTGTACCGGTGCCATTCGAGAGTGCGCAGGAAGCCGCCGCTTTTAGGGGCTTTCGTCCGTGGCCGTTCTGCATCAGAGCGCCGCTGTTGCGCTCGCGGGGCGCTGGGAGTGAAGCGAATGGCGTTGCGTTCCAAGACAGAAAACCCCGCATACCTCATTGATGCCACGCGAAGTTTCAGTGCGATTCAGTCTCGCCAAACGGCCGGGCCGGTTCGCGCGAGATCGATGTTCGATTTGTGCGAGGTCATGCATGCCGCATCTTTCATTCAACCGCGACGCGGCTGCGCAACTGGCTCCCGCGCGGAGCCGCTTTGCCTCACGCGCGGCGTCGTTGATGGCATTGATGATCGGCTCGACCGCGCTGACGGTGGTGTCGCTGGCGCTGATCAGCCCCGCAAGCGCCGGCAATCCGGTCTGGGTCGGCACCATCTCGACCGACTGGTTCACCGCCGGAAACTGGAATACCTCGGCGGTGCCGAACGCGACCGATACGGTCACAATCGATACGACAACGCATCTCACATTCATCAACGGCGGAACGGCAGCGGCGCAGCAGACCTTCGTGGGTGGCGTGAGCACGGGCAACCTGTCCATCGGCGGTGGCGGCATCCTGAACGACGCCTTCGGCTACCTCGGCTATCTCCAGAACAGCATCGGCAGCGTCAACGTGTCCGGGGGCTCGGCCTGGAACAATACGGCCGATCTCAGCATCGGCCGTCTTGGCGCCGGCAACCTCGGGATATCCGGCGGCAGTACCGTGGCCGACGTCAACGCGTCGATCGGCGGAGGCGTCGGCGGCTCTGGCAGTGTCACGGTGGCCGGTGCGGGGTCGACCTGGATCAATGCTGGCGACGTCAATGTCGGCGACATCGGCACTGGCAGCCTGACGGTTATCAACGGCGCCAGCGTCATCACGGTCGGAAACAGCTTCATCGGCAATCTCGGCGCCGGTACGGCGACGGTCACGGGGGCCGGCTCGACCTGGGCTGCCGGCGCGAACCTTCTCGTCGGTGCGGGCGCCAGCGGCACATTGCAGGTGTTGCAGGGCGGCTCGGTGAGTGCGACGATCACCGAGATCGGCTCCGCGGCGGGCGTCCACGGCGACGTCACGGTGGACGGTGTCGGCTCAACCCTGAGTACGGGAACGCTAACCGCCGGGCTCGACGGTATTGGCCAGCTGACCGTTTCCGGCGGGGGTCATGTCAACAGCACCGGCGTTTTCCTCGGATACTATGGCGGTTCGGGCACGGCCTCGGTGGATGGCGCGGGATCGATCTGGACCAACACCGGCACGCTGACCGTGGGTAACGCCGGCACCGGCACGCTGACGATCACAAATGGTGCCTTCGTGCAGAGCTCAGGCGCTATCAGTATCGGCAACGGCGTCGGCTCAACCGGCAATGTTCGGGTCGATGGAGCAGGGTCGGGCCTCGGCCTGACCTCAAATGCCAACTTGTCTGTCGGCGTGGCCGGAATCGGTACACTCGCGATCACCAATGCCGGCCAAGTCGCCAGCAGCAACAGCATTGTCGGCGCGGCGACCGGCGCGAGCGGTTCTGTTCTCGTCGACGGCGCAGGATCGGAATGGTTCGCCGCCAATTTGCTCGTGCTCGGGGGCGCCGGCCGGGGAACGCTGATGCTCTCCAATGGCGGCATAGCTCTGGGCGCCACTGCTGTGCTTGGCCTGACTGCCGGCGGGAGCGGCGGATCGGCCGTGATCGACGGCACGGGCTCGTCATGGACCGTCAATAGCCTCTATGTCGGCATGAACACGCTCGGCTCACTTGCGGTTATGCATGGCGGCAGCTTGAGCAATCTCAACACGGGGATCGGACAGAGCAGCGGCTCGAACGGCAGCGTCACCGTGGACGGTGCGGGTTCGTCCTGGACAAATTTTGTGAACATCACGATCGGAAACGCCGGAACAGGCTCACTGACGATCTCGAATGGTGGCGCGGTTTCCGCCGCTGGCCAGTTCGTGATCGCCAATCAGGCGGGCTCGACCGGCGCGCTCAACATCGGGGCGGCGCCGGGCTCGGCTGCGGCGGCGCCCGGCACCTTGGCGACGGCCACGGTCCAGTTCGGCGCCGGCATCGGCGCCATCAATTTCAATCACTCCTCGTCGAATTATCTGTTCTCGCCTGACATCGTCGGCAACGGCGCCGTCAACCTATTGTCGGGCACCACCATCCTCACCGGCAACAACACCTATACCGGGCCGACCACCGTTGATGGCGGTACGCTGTTGGTGAACGGCACGATTGCAAGCTCCACCACCACCGTGAACGCCGGCGGCACACTGGGCGGCATTGGCATCGTCGGCGACACCACCATCAGCGGCGGCACGCTGGCGCCGGGCACCAACGCGATCGGCACGCTCACCATTGCGGGCAATCTGGTGCTGTCCACGGCGGCGACCTACATGGTCCAGGTCTCTGGCATATCGGCCAGCAACACGGTGGTCGCAGGCGCCGCGCAGCTCGCCGGCACCGTCGCGGTGAACCTGACCGGCCGGATCGCGGCGACCACGACCTATACCATCCTCAGTTCGGCGAACACGACCGGGACGTTCGGATCGGTCGCGGTAAGCAACTTGGCCTACGCACGCAACGCGCGGGTCACCTACTCCGGCAATAACGTGCTGCTGACGCTCGATGCCGGATTGCTGTCGCCGTCGCTGCCCGGCTTCGCCAACATCAACCAGAGGAATGTCGCCGCCGGGATCGACAATGCCCTGCTCTCGGGCGCTTCGCTTTCGACCGGCTTCAACACGCTGTTCAACGCGACCGGCCAGAATCTCCTCAACCGGCTGACGCAGGCCTCCGGCGAAGCCGCCACCGGTGCGCAGCAAGGCACCTTCAATGCCATGGGCCAGTTCCTCAACGCGATGCTCGACCCGTTCTTCGGCGGCCGCAACGATGCCGGCGCGCCGGTGAACGGGGCCTCCCGATATGCCGAGGGTGGCGCCGCCACGCGCACGAACCCGAGTCGGGACGCCTACGCGGCAATCGATAAGGCGCGGGGTGCCGGGGATTCGTTCGCACGGCGCTGGAGCGTGTGGGCGGCCGGCTATGGCGGCGCGCAGACCACCGACGGCAATGCGGTGATCGGTTCGAACACCGCGACCAGCCGCATCGCCGGCGTGGCCGCGGGCGCCGACTATCAGATATCGCCGAACACGCTGGTCGGCTTCGCGCTCGGCGGCGGCGGCACCAGCTTTGGCGTCGCCAATGGGCTCGGCGGAGGCAGCTCCGACCTGTTCCAGGCCGGCGTCTACGCACGCCACACCATGGGCAACGCCTACGTTGCCGGCGCACTCGCCTATGGCTGGCAGGACGTGACGACGGATCGCACGGTGACGATCGCGGGCGCCGACCATCTGCGGGCCCGCTTCGACGCCAACGCGCTGTCGGGACGCCTCGAAGGCGGTTATCGCTATGCCACGCCCTGGATGGGCATCACGCCTTATGCGGCGGCGCAGTTCACGACGCAGTTCCTGTCGGGCTATGGCGAGCAGGCGATCTCCGGCGCCAACACCTTTGCGCTGAATTATGCCGGCAGGGATGTCACCGCCGCGCGCGGCGAACTCGGTCTGCGCACCGATCGCTCCTATGCACTGGAGACGGCGGTTCTCACGCTGCGCGGCCGTGCGGCGTGGGCGCATGATGTCAATCCGGATCGTGCGGTCGCGGCCACCTTCCAGACCCTGCCAGGCGCGAGTTTCGTGGTGAATGGCGCCGCGCAGGCGCCCGATGCCGCGCTCCTCACGGGCGCGGCCGAGCTGAGATGGCTGAACGGCTTCTCGCTGTCCGGCACCTTCGAGAGTGAGTTCTCGAGCGTCACCCGTAGCTACGCCGGCAAGGGCATCGCCAGATATCAGTGGTGAAGTGCACCAAGCGCCTTTCAGGGAATTCGTGCTGAGGAGTTTTTGATGAATCGGATCGTGATTGGAATGGCGGTGTCGCTGCTTGCAACGGGCGCGACGGCTGCCGATCTGGCGCCAGGAAGCAACGTACCAAGCCCGCACGTCAAGGCGCCGCCGATGGTCGATCCCGGCTACAACTGGACGGGATTTTATGCGGGGTTGAACGGCGGCTATAGCTGGGGCCGCTCCAACGCAACGGTCCTGCCGATCACACCGCTGGCCGTGAGCATCGGACAGAACGCTGACGGCGGGCTTGGCGGTGGCCAGGCCGGCTACAGCTGGCAGATCGATCCGAGATGGGTTCTGGGTGTCGAGGCCGATCTTCAAGCAACCGGCGAGAGCGGCCGTTCGACTGACGCGCTGACGGCGGTCAGGATCGGTTTGGTTGGGGTTACCGGCACGACTACCAGCAGCACTGATTTCCCGTGGTTTGCAACCTTCCGCGGTCGCGCCGGAGTTTTGGCCGATCCCAGCCTGCTGCTCTATGCAACCGGCGGCCTGGCAGTCGGAGAGGTTAAATTCGGAACACAGGCAACGCTGACCGCGCAATTGTTCGATGGTGCCAATGCGCCCGTCGGAGCGCCGGTGACGATTGCCGGTGCGATAGTCTCGGAGAGCCGGACCCGCCTGGGCTGGACCGCCGGCGCCGGCATCGAAAAGAAATTCAACCGCAACTGGTCAGCCAAACTCGAATACCTCTATCTCGATCTGGGCTCTGCCACTTACTTCAGTGGCACTGCCAACGAAACGACAGTCGGCTTCCACGATCATATCCTGCGGGCCGGCTTCAACTACCAGTTCGCGCCTGGACCGGTGGTCGCGTGGTACTGATTCCGAGTATTTCTTCCAGATACCTACATCAACGTTGCCGTGACGCCTCAGGCGTAGGCGACCCAGCCGCGGAAAGTGAAGCCGGTATAGAACAGCGTCGGGTCCGAGAATCCGGCCTGCCGCAAAATCGCTTCATCCTGCGCGGGCGCGAGGATTTCCAGATGGTTGGTGACGGCGTTCCGCGCGGCCGCCGCCTGATCCGGCTCGACGCCGGACGCGGCGAGGTACGCGGAGTATCGCGAGAGCCACAGCGGGCGTTCCTCTTCGCCATTGGGCGCGCTCAAATGCGCGACCACGAAAGGCGCGCGCGGCTTGAGCCGGCGGCGGATCTCCGAGGCGATACGGCGTCGCTCCTCGACATCGACGAAGTGCAGGGTCAACAGGCAGGTGGCGCCGTCGAACGGGCCTTCCGGAGCGTCGTCGATGTAGCCCTGATGAAGACGCGCACGTGGCGCGAACGATCCGAGGGTTTGCCTCGCTAGCCCCAGCATGGCCGCGGACGGATCGACGCCATCGAAGCTCCAGGCTCGATGCGCTTGCGCAAAAGCCTTCAGCTCCAGGCCGCCGCCGGCTCCGAGAACGAGAATCCGTGCATCGTCACGCGCGCGCTCGGCCAGTAGGATCGCAGCCATGGACAGCATGGCATTGTAGCCGGGGACGAACCGTGGCGGTCCTTCGGTGTATCTCGCCACCGCTTGCGGATCGGAAAACACGTTCTGAACGTCGGTCATGATGTCGTCCTTGCTGAAATGGGCCAATCACGCGCCATGTGCGCTCATGCCCTGAAGCTTTCGCGAGCCGAGGCGCTTGCGCAGATCGTCGCCCAGCATCGCCAGCGTTACCTCGCCAAAGCGCGACAGCAGCAGCGCCTGCGCATCGCCAAACGCCTGATCGAGGGCGGCATTGACGGACTGTTCGACGAGGCAGCCCGGCGCCTCCGTCCGGTTACCAATCGCCAGAAGCGAGGGACTGCCGAGCGCGATGTAGACGTCGCGCAGCGTCACCTTCGCGAGGTCGCAAGCCAACGTCCAGCCGCCGCCGTGGCCTTTTTCGGAGCGGACGTAACCAAGGTCCCGAAGCCCGGCCATGATCCGCCGGATCACCACCGGGTTGGTATCCATTGCTTTTGCCAGGGTCTCGGACGTGAAGGGACCAGGCTGCTGTGCCATGTGCAGCAGGACGTGCAGCACGCCCGATAATCGACTGTCTCGTTTCATGTAACTTTATATGTTACATGATTTCATTCAGGTCAAGCGATTTCGGCGCGAGCCTTCCGATCTCACGCTTCGACCGGAAGCGAACTGCGCGCCGCCAGGTCTGTGCAGAATCTCGTCGCAAAGCTCAGGCGGCTGACGACGATGCGAAGCGGAACGTTCTATGGATGGCGCGTTGTCGCCGCGGCGTTCGGTCTCGCCGTTCTCGGCCTGGGGTTCGGCTTCTATGGGCCGCCGATCTTCCTGAGTGCCATTCGCGAAGCCCACGGATGGCCGCTGGCCCTGGTCTCGACGGCCGTCACCGTGCACTTCCTGGCGGGATCGATCGTGACGGCCAATCTGCCGACGCTCTATCGGCGCTTCGGCATTCCGGCTGTCACAAAGGCCGGGGCGCTGTCGCTGGCCGTCGGCGTCTTTGGATGGGCGATAGCAGCGACGCCGTGGCAATTGTTCGGCGCGACGGTGTTGAGTGGTGCAGGGTGGGTGACGATGGGCGTGGCCGCGGTCAACGCCATCGTGTCGCCCTGGTTCGTCCGTCGTCGTCCCGCGGCACTCGCGGTCGCCTATAACGGCGCAAATGTCGGCGGGATCATCTTTTCGCCGCTCTGGGCTGCGGCCATTGCCATGCTTGGGTTTGCCGTTGCAGCAGCAGCCATCGGCCTGATCTTGGTCGTGGTAGTGTGGCTGCTTGCGAGCACTGTGCTGTCGCGCGCGCCGGAGCAGACCGGATCGATGCCGGACGGCGCGGCCCCGGCCGAAGAGACTGTCTCGGCGAAGTGCGCACGGCCGCTGCCGGGATCGCCGCTCTGGCGGGACCGCAAATTCCTGACGCTCGCGGCTGGCATGAGCCTGGGGCTGTTCGCACAGATCGGCCTGACCGCACATCTCTTCTCGCTGCTGCTGCCTGCGCTCGGTGCGCAATGGACTGGGCCGGTGGTGGGACTGATCGGCGTCATGGCGATCGCCGGCCGGACGCTGCTGGGCTGGCTCATGCCTGAAAGCATCGACCGGCGGCTGGTTGCCTGCGCCAGCTACGCCGTTCAAATCGCCGGCACGATCACATTCATTGCCGCGGCCGGAACGAACATTCCGCTGTTGATCCTCGGTGTTGTCTTGTTCGGCCTCGGGTTCGGCAACGGGACGTTCCTTCCGCCGCTGATTGCGCAGCTCGAATTCGCTCCGGACGACGTGCCGCGTGTGGTCGCGCTGATCGTTGCGATGTCGCAAGGCGCCTATTCATTTGCGCCGGCGGTCTTTGGTTTGATCCGGGAATGGCTTTCGGCCGGTACGGGCGCCACGCCCGGCTTTTATGTTGCCGCGGCGCTGGTGCAGGGATTGGCGATCTGCGCATTTTGGGCGGGGCGCCAGTCGCGCCTCCGAGCCGATGCGGCTTGAAACGCCGGATGCGGGCCAATGCGTCCGATGATGGCATCCTGCTCCTGTTTTGCCCGACGGAGCAACGACTTTTTGTCCGGACGGATCAACGTCTCAGCAAGGCGCCTAAGCCATTGATCCCGCTCATGCCGGCTACTGTGCATGGGGTTGTTTTCGAGATTTTTGTTTTTGAGGGCACGAAAGCGGCAGGCTGAACCGGACCTGATCCGGCTCGTCCGCTACTTCATCACCCGCAGGCCCTTGGTCGTGAACCGCTGCGTCTTGCCGTCCGGACGAACCGGCCGCCGTGTGCCGGCGGCCTTGCCGGTGCCGGGTGGCTGGTGCGCGGGGACCAGCTGGTCGGGGCGGGAGCCGATCAGATCGGCGCGGCCCATTTCTTTCAGGGCCTCGCGCAGCACCGGCCAATTGTCGGGGTCGTGGTAGCGCAGGAACGCCTTGTGCAGGCGGCGCTGGCGCAGGCCCTTGATCGCCTCGACCTTGTCGCTGCCGCCGCGCCGCACGCCGCGCAGCGGGTTGACGCCGGTGTGGTACATCGCAGTTGCGGTCGCCATCGGCGAGGGCAGGAAGGTCTGCACTTGATCCGCGCGGTAGCGGTTCTTCTTGAGCCACAGCGCAAGGTTCATCATGTCCTCGTCGGTCGTGCCCGGATGTGCCGCGATGAAATACGGGATCAGATAGTATTTCTTGCCGGCCTGTTCGGCCGCGGCATCGAACATCCGCTTGAACTGGTTGTAGGCGCCGATGCCGGGCTTCATCATCTTGTCGAGTGGCCCGCGCTCGGTATGTTCGGGCGCGATCTTGAGATAACCGCCGACGTGATGGGTGACGAGCTCCTTGATGTATTCGGGGCTCTCGACCGCGAGGTCGTAGCGCACGCCGGAGGCGACCATCACCTTCTTGATGCCCTTGGTCTCGCGGACCTTGCGATAGAGCCGGATCAGATCGTCATGCGAGGTGTTGAGGTTCGGGCAGATCTCCGGGAAGACGCAGGACGGCCGTCGGCACGCCGCCTCGACCTTCGGGTCCTTGCACGCCATCCGGTACATGTTGGCGGTGGGGCCGCCGATGTCCGAGATCACGCCGGTGAAGCCGGGCGTCTTGTCGCGGATCTTCTCGATCTCGCGCAGGATCGAACCTTCCGAACGGTTCTGGATGATGCGGCCCTCGTGCTCGGTGATCGAGCAGAAGGTGCAGCCGCCGAAACAGCCGCGCATGATCGTCACCGAGAATTTGATCATGTCCCACGCGGGGATCTTCGCGTCGCCGTAGGACGGATGCGGGGCGCGCGCGTAGGGCAGATCGTAGACCGCGTCCATCTCGTCGCTGGTCAGCGGGATCGGCGGCGGGTTGAGCCAGAGATCGCGGTCGCCGTGACGCTGCACCAGCGGCCGCGCATTGCCGGGATTGCTCTCACGATGCAGCACGCGTGACGCACGCGCATAGGCTTCCTTGTCCTGCTCGACCTGCTCCAAAGCCGGCAGCCGGATCACCGTCAAGCCTTTCGTCCGCGAAGCGCCTTCGTCGGCGGAGTCGAGATCGTCGGCGTGCAGCTCGACGTAGTCCTCAGGCACGCGGCGGAACAGCGCGACGCCCCTGATGTCGTCGAGCTCGCGCGGCGCCTCGCCGGCGGCCAGACGGTTCGCCACTTCGACGACGGCGCGCTCGGCATTGCCGTAGAGCAGCAGGTCCGCCTTGGCGTCGGCCAGCACCGAGCGGCGCACCTTGTCGGACCAATAATCGTAATGCGCGATCCGGCGCAGCGACGCCTCGATGCCGCCGAGCACGATTGGGACGCCCTTGAACGCCTCGCGGCAACGCTGCGCGTAGACGACGGTGCAGCGGTCCGGCCGCTTGCCGCCTTCGCCGCCCGCGGTATAGGCATCGTCGCTGCGTATGCGGCGGTCCGCAGTGTAGCGGTTCACCATAGAATCCATGTTGCCGCCGGTGACGCCGAAGAAGACCTTTGGCTTGCCCAGTGCCTTGAACGGCTCGGCCGAATGCCAGTCTGGCTGCGAGATGATGCCGACCCGAAAGCCCTGCGCCTCGAGCAGGCGGCCGATGATGGCCATGCCGAAGCTGGGATGGTCGACATAGGCATCGCCCGTCACCAGCACGATGTCGCAGGCGTCCCAGCCGAGCGCATCCATCTCGGCGCGGCTCATCGGGAGGAACGGCGCCGGCTTGTGCGGGCGTGCCTGCGCCATCAGGGGCTTTTCGGCGGCGATGATCTGGATGTCCATGGCGCATACGCATAGGACTCCGGGACGGCGAATACAACCGACGGGCAGGTGAAAGATCCGGTTCCGTGGCCGGCAGCCCGGGCGTGCGACCGCGTTAACCGTTCGCGAGCGCCGCCATCAGCTGTGTGCACCTTCTCGGGCCGCACGCAGGAACCAACTGCCCTCGCGAACATTCTGATGCAGGGTTTGCGCCGGCCCGGCTGGCGCGCGCTCGCGCCAGGGGTTTAGTATCGCCTCGATGTTCGCCTCTGGCGAATGGGGGAGCCGTGAGTACAGTCATAGAGAACTTGCTGCTTCGAAAGCAGAAGCTGGTTGAGCAGCTCGAGAAGGCGCCCACGGTCGAGGACCGCGACAAAATCGAACACCAGCTCGAACAGATCAACACCGCGCTGGATTTTCTGGATAGGCCCGGCACGAAAGGCGCGCGGTAGCAGCGCTCAATCCACCTGCAGCGCTTTGGCGTAGACCACGCCCGAATTGGTGACGTGCGTGGTCATCAGCGTCGCGAAGGCGGCGAACTCGCCGCGGGCGAACAGATCGAGCAGCTTGCGATGCTCGTCGAAGGACGTGCGCGTGCGCACGTCGATCGGCGAAGTCAAATTGGTGCGCAGTGCTGCGACGCGGCTTGATGCGAGCTGATAGGATTCGGCGAGATAGCGGTTGCCGCAATGGGCGAACAGCGCCTCGTGGAAAGCGGCATCGGCGCGGCCGTAGGCGACATTGTCCCTCGCCGCAATTGCCGGCTCCATCGCCGCGATCGCCTCGCTCATCGTCGCGGTCGCGCCGGCGCGATCATGGTGGAAGGCGAGTTCGGCGGCCCTGGGCTCCAGCGCGATCCTGAACGTGCAGAGCGCGGTGATGTCTTCGGCGCTCGGCGTAAACACAAAACTGCCGACCTGCGGCCGGATCACCACGAGGCCCTGCGCCTGCAGCTGGCCCATCGCCTCGCGCACCGGCGTGCGGCTGACGCCGAAGGAGTTTGCCACCATCTCCTCGGAGATGGCGGCGCCGAGCGCGAACTCGCCGTCGATGATGGCTTGGCGCAGCCGCTGCATCACCCGCTGCGAGAGTGATTTCGGTGCATCGAGCTTCAGCGTTCGCATCGGCTCTCTCAGATCACCTTGCCGGGGTTGAGCAGATGATCGGGATCGAGCGCGGCCTTCAGTGTCCGCATCAGCGCGATCTCGGCCTCGCTGCGGGCATGGCCCAGCCATTTCTTCTTCAGCGTGCCGATGCCGTGCTCGGCGGAGACGCTGCCGCCCATTTCGCGCACGAGACCGTAGATGATCGCGTCCATCTCTTCCTTCGGCTGCTGCTCGACGGCAAGGCCGGTCACCCAGGAGACGAGATGCAGATTGCCGTCGCCGATATGGCCGTAATAGACGCTCTCGCATCCGTCGATGCCATCAGCGAGCGCCGCCTTGCAGCGCGTGACGAACTCGTCCATCCGCGCCACCGCAAGCCCGATGTCGTAGGAGATGTGCGGCCCCAGCACCTGGCCGAACTCGGCGCAGATGTCGCGCACGCGCCAGAAGCTTTGCGTCTGCGCCAGCGATTGCGCCACGGCGGCGTCGGCGAGCAGCCCACGCTCCATCAGCTCTTCGAGCCAGCTTTGGAAGCGCGGCGCGTCGAGGCTCTCGTCGGTGCCCTGCGCTTCGACCAGCACGTAGAGGCCGTGGCCTGCGGCGACCGGCGGCTTGACGCCGGCGCGAGTCGTGATGACGTCCCAGTAATCCGGCCACATCACCTCGAACGCCGACAGCAGCGGGCCGAGCCCGCTTCGCGCGGCGCCGAGCAGCGCGATCACCGCGGCATAGTCCTCGAGCGCGCAGAGTGCGGCCATGGTCGAGCGCGGTTTCGGAAACAGCCGCAGCACCACCCGGGTGATGATGCCGAGCGTGCCTTCCGAGCCGATGAACAGATGCTTCAGGTCGTAGCCGGCATTGTTCTTCATCAGCTTGTTGAGGCTGGTGATGATGGTGCCGTCGGGCAGCACCACTTCGAGCCCGAGCACCAGCTCGCGCGTCATGCCATAGCGGATCACGCGGTTGCCGCCGGCATTGGTCGAGAGGTTGCCGCCTATCGCGCAGGAGCCGCGCGAGCCGAGGTCGAGCGGAAAGAAGAACCCGGCCTCGTCGGCGGCCTTCTGGATCGTCTGAAGCGGCGTGCCTGCTTTCACCGTCATCGTCATCGAGGCATGATCGATCTCCTCGATGCCGCTCATGCGCTCCAGCGAGATCGCGACCCAGCCTGCTTCAGGCGATGCGCCGCGGCACAGCCCGGTCAATCCGCCCTGCGGCACGAACGGCAGATGCGCCTGCCGGCAGGTCAGAATCGCGTCGGCCACGCCTTGCGCGTCGACCGGGCGGATCACCGCCAGCGGCGTTTGCGGCAGGCTCGCGCTCCAGTCGTTGCAATTGCGCGCGGGCACGTCGGTGCCAACAAGCACGGCTGCGGCGCCGAGCCTGCCGCGCAAGGCGCTAAGCAACTGGGCGGGCCGCTCGACGGGGGTCACCATGTCCATGCGAGACCTCCTCGGAATCTGGCTGCGTGTCATGCGCGCCATGACGATGGAAAGGATTTGCGCCTTTGTTGTATGTAAGGTACAAGGCGGAAAGTAAAGCAAAAACAAGGCTTGCCAAGCCCCTGGTTCGATCGTCCGAGATCAGAGGCGTGGTCCGAAGCCACAGCAACGGATGGTGTGATGACGGAGGCAATTCGCGGGTTCTGGGTGGCGTCGGCGACGCCGCTTGCCGCCGACGGCAGCGTGGACTCCGCCAAGCTCGCGGCCCACGCCAAGCAACTCTTCGGCAAGGGCGTCGACGGTGTCGTGCTGTTCGGCACCACCGGCGAGGGTACCTCGTTCAATGTCGCCGAGCGGGTCGCGACCATCGAGGCCGTGCTCAAGGCCGGCGTCGCGCCGGACCGAATTGGAATCGGCGGCGGCTTCCCCGCGATCAGCGACAGCATCGCACTGACGCGCGCCGTGCTCGGCCTCGGTCTGCGTCACGCGCTGTATCTGCCGCCTTACTTCGACCGCAGCGTCACCCCTGAAGGCATCGAGGATGCCTTTGCGGCGATCCTCGACGGCGTCGCCGACGATCGCCTGCGCGCCTACCTCTATCATATCCCGCAGATCTCGGGTGTCGCGATCCCGACGAGCGTCGCCGCGAATCTGCGCAAGCGCCACGGCAAGGTCGTTGCAGGCCTGAAAGACTCCAGCGGCGACTTCAAGCAGTTCCAGGCGTTCCGCGCCGCCGCTCCTGAGCTCGCCATCACCGTCGGCAACGAGGTTGACATCACCCGCGCGATCGCCGCCGGCGGCGCCGGCACCATCTGCGGCATGGCCAACATCGCGCCGGAGCTGGTCAAGGCCATGATCGACGGCAAGGATGTCGAAGCACGCATGCAGGCTGCCGTGGACATCGTGGTGAAATCGCCATCCTTCCTCACGACGCTGAAAGCCATCCTCGCGGCACAGACGGGCGATGCGAGCTGGCTGCGTGTGCGGCCGCCGCTCCGGGCCTTATCCGTCGGCACCGTGCTCAAGCGGAAGCTCGACGAGCTGACGGCTCCCGCCATCGCGTGAGATCGCGCAAAACCGCGACACGTTGCCGCAAATTCGCGCGCTGCGTGTCGCGCTCGCTGCGCAATCAATCGAAGATTGCCGAACAGCGGGATCGGAATCTAGAACCCTTCAACACTAGAGCGATTCAAGTTCGCTTGCGGTTCTCTTCACGAACAGCGGCTGTTAGACGCGCCAGCTTCTGCGTCTGACTTGGAAGTGAATCGAAAGTGCGTGTCTATCTGGACGGCCAGCGCGTCAGCGGCCGTCGAACGCTTGCCGGCGAGAGCCGCGCGGGTCTTCTCATTGGAGCGGCCGTGCTGCTCGCCGAATTTCTCTCCAGCTCGGCGACCGCGCAGGCCCAATCCGCACTTCCGCCGGTGACGGTGGAAGCGCCGGCTCCGCGGCCGAAAGCGGCGCGTGCATCGGACCAGTCTCCGCGCCGCACGCAAACCGCCGCGCGCCAGCGCAATCACAATCCAGCACCCGCAGCGCCGACGCTCTCGGAGCGCGCCGCCGCGGAAGCCGCCGCGCAACAGGCCGCCAAGCTCGGCTACCGCGCGATGCCGAGCGCAACCACGTTGCGCAGCGGCGCCTCGCCGCTCGACACCTCGCAGGCCGTCAACGTCGTCCCTGCGCAAGTGTTGAAGGACCAGCTTCCGCGCAACATCGACGATGCGCTCGTCAATATCTCCGGCATCACCCAGACCAACACACTCGCCGGCACCCAGGACGCCGTGATCCGTCGCGGATTCGGCGACAACCGCGACGGCTCGATCATGCGCAACGGCATGCCCCTGGTGCAGGGGCGCAGCCTGAATGCAGCCGTCGACAGCGTCGAGGTGCTGAAGGGGCCGGCCTCGCTGCTTTACGGCATCATGGATCCCGGCGGCATCGTCAACACCATCAGCAAGCGTCCGGAGCTCTATCAGCACGGCTCGGTCACGCTGCTCGGCTCGACCTTCGCGAACAACCGCAGCGGCGCTGACGGCACGCTCGACATCACCGGTCCGATCGGCGACGGCGGTCTCGCCTATCGTTTCATCGGCTACGGCGTCAGCGAGGACTATTGGCGCAATTTCGGCCGCCACAGGGAAATGCTGGTCAACCCGTCGCTCGCCTGGTACGGCGACACCACGACGGTCCAGCTCACCTATGAGCACCGCGAATTCATCACTCCGTTCGACCGCGGCACCGCGTTCGTCAACGGCGCTCCGCTGGCGATCCCGAAGACGCGCCGGCTCGACGAGCCCTTCAACAACATGTGGGGCACCTCCGACCTGGTGCAGGCCTCGGTCGAGCAGAAGCTCGACGACAATTGGAAGGTCACGGCGGCCTATAGCTACAACACCGAAACATATAGCGCCAATCAGCTTCGCATCACCGGCGTCAACGCCAAGAGCGGTGTGGAGACCCGCAGCAATGACGGCACCCAGAACTCGCTGAGCAACGCCAGTTACGGCACCTCCTATTTACAGGGTGACGTCTGGGTGGGCGGCTTCCGCAACGAGATCCTGTTCGGTGGCGAGGCGCTGTATCGCACGATCGATCGCCACGACTTGATCCGTCAGGCGACCCCGAGCTTCAATTTCTACAACCCGGTCTACGGACTGATCTCGCCGGGCACGGCTGTTTCGCCAACGGACAGCGAACAGACTGACAAGCTCGGCACCCGCGGCTTCTTCGCTCAGGACACCTTCCATCTGACCAACTGGCTGTCCGTGGTCGGAGGCGTGCGCTGGATGGAATACGAGCAGCTCGCCGGAAAAGGCCGGCCGAACTTCATCACAAACACTAATTTGGCGGGTGACAAGGTGCTGCCGCTCGGCGGCGTCATCTTCAAGCTGAACGATCAGCTCTCCTACTACGTGAGCTATACGCAGTCGTTGAAGCCGACATCGGTCATCGCAGCGTTCACCTCCGGCTTTGTCGTCGACTCCACCATCGCGCCCGAAGAAGGAACGCAATGGGAAACCGGTCTGAAGTTCGATGTCAACAAGCGGCTGTCGGGCACCCTGGCCGTCTACGACATCCAGAAGAAGAATGTCCTGGTGCTGGATGACATCGGCGGAAGCAAGTCGGCGGCGCGCGCCTCTGGCGCGGCCAAGTCGCGCGGCGTCGAATTGGACGTGACCGGCAAACTGACTGATCAATGGAGCCTGATCGGAAGTTATGGGTATACCGATGCCCGGCTGATCAATGATCCCGCTGTCGGTAACGCCAAGCTCCTGAACGCCGCCATGAACACGGCTTCGCTCTATCTCGTCTATGATTTCGGCGATGCGCTGCCCGGACGTCTGCGGCTCGGCGGCGGCGCGCACTATGTCGGTGACCGACCGGGCGACTCCCTCAACACGTTCTTCCTGCCGGCCTATACCGTCGCGGACATCTTTGCGACTTACGACACCAAGATCGACAATCTGCCGGTGACCTATCAATTCAACGTCAAGAACCTGTTCGACAAGGTCTACTATACGTCCACCACCGGAAACGCTCTGAACGTCGCGATCGGCGACGCGCGCAGGATATCCCTGTCGGCGACGGTGAAGTTCTAGCGATGACGGTGTGGCGCGAGGAAGCCGATTTCCCGGTCGTGCAGACCAGAAGGGCCGGCGCCGATGCATGAGTGCTGGCGCGCGATCAAGGCCGTTCTGCTTCAGGTCCATTCCATCGCGGGCCTCGCGCTCGCGCTGCTACTCGCTGTGATCGCGCTGACCGGTGCGATCATGAGTTTCGAGGACGAGATCGGCGACTATCTGAACCGCGGCATCATGCAGGTGGCGCCGCGCCAGGCACCGGCGCTGATGCCGGACGAGCTGGTTGCGCGCCTGACCGCGGCGCGGGACGTCGGCAAAGTCTCCGCCGTAACACTGGCGAGCGACCCGTCCGCCGCGGCGCATGTACGCTTCGCCCGCGACGAACGAGGCGCGCGGCCGTCCTCGCTCTATGTCGATCCCTATGACGCGCGCGTGTTGGGCGCACCGCGCGGCGAAGAGTTTTTCGCGACCGTGCGCAAGCTGCATCGCTGGCTGTTGATTCCCGGCGACGCCAAGGGCTGGGGGCGTCAGATCACGGGCGTGGCCGCGCTCGGCTTGATCGTGATGCTCATCTCGGGACTGGTGCTGCGCTGGCCGCGGCGTGCAGGCAGCGTGAAGATGTGGCTGAAGCCCAATGTCCGGCTCAGCGGGCGCGGGCTGCATCGGTCGCTGCATGCGGTGATCGGCACCTGGGTCCTGCCGGTCTATCTGGTGATGACGCTCACCGGGCTCTGGTACTCGTTCGACTGGTACAAGGATGGCGTCGTCTGGTTGCTGTCGCGGCCGCAAGTCGCCGCCGCTAAGATGCAGCCCAAGATGCCCACAAAGGCGTCGCGTGCCACCGGCGCCGGCGAGACGGCGCAGCCGATCGGCTTTGATCGCGCGTGGGCCGCCTTCCTGCACGAAGAGGGCAGCCGCTTCTCCAAGGCGTTACTGACGCTGCCCGCCGGTCCGGGCACGGTGATACGGATCCGGTCCTGGGGGAAAGACTCCACCCTCGATACTACCCGCGACGAACTCCGCATCGACGCCGTGACCGGTCAGTTGGTCTCTGCGGAACGCTACGCCGACAAGACGTTCGGCGAGAAGATCATCGCGAATGTGCTCGACATCCACCGCGGTGCGATTCTGGGTTGGCCCGGCAAGCTCGCGTTCATGGTCGCGGCTGCGCTGATGCCGCTGTTCGCGGTCACCGGCGTCCTGCTCTATCTGTCGCGCCGCAGGATGCGGCGCCCTGTGCAGCCGCGGCTCGGCCGGCTCGTGCCGGGCGAGTGAACGGACGAACTGCTTCGACACGGCTTGGGGTCGCCCGGCTGACCTGCCGCCCTCATGTCACTTCGCCTGCATGCGCCGTTCGTCAATGACGATGTCGTTGTTGATGGCGTAGACGAAGCAGCCGCCATCTCGGCCGTTCCGCGCGGGATCGCTGTTGCATTTCGCCAACGCGGAGGTCTGGGCGTCTTTCAGGCTGGGATCCCCTGCCGAGATGAATAGTTTGCCCCAGGGATGGATCGCGATCGCCTTGGGCTCCATGGCCTTGTCGTAGTTCTGCACGTCAGGGCGCTGTCGCGTGATCCGCCGGATGATCGGAATCTGCGACAAGTCGTACTTGCCTGCATAGTGCAGCCGCGGCATGTCTCTCGACGCGAGCTCGCCTTCGGCGACGATTTCCTCGTTGACGGCCAGCAGGGCGCATGGCTTGCCGTAGCGGAGCTGACACGCTTCGAGCGAGCGGTCGCCGGTGACAGACGGGTCTTCATGCTCGCAGGAGCGAAAATAGCTTGCGCGGATGAGCTCCACGGCCTGTCCCTTGTTGGGTTTGCAGGCGAGATAGTCCTTGATCAGCGTGTCGCGAAGCGTTGGGTGTACGGCCGGCGTCGCTGCGGCCATGATCGAGGCCATTGCCCGCTCGAATTGCGATTTGCGTTCGGCATTGGTGAGCGCGGCCATGGCGACGCCCGGAAGCGCCAGAAATATCACCAGGAATTTCAACATTTTCATATTGCGCCCCCCAGACGATTTGGAAACTCTAGCCCCCAAGCGCGGCATACGAAACGATTTTTCAGCGAGGGGCCAGGGCGGGCGCGCCGCCGGGCGGGGCCATGCCCCGGATCGGGCTGGCCAACCGGCCGGCAATCATTCAAGAACCAGTCCCGTTCAAGTCTCCTAAGGTTGCCTACCCCATGAAGCTCACCACCGTCACCCCCGCCGACATTCGCCGCGCGCTGCTGCTTCGCGAGGAGATCGCGCTGCTCGATCTCAGGCACGAGGCTGGTTTCGCGACGGGACATCCATTGTTCGCCGCCAATTTGGCCGCCGATCGGATCGAGATCGAAGCCGAGGTCAGGCTGCCGCGCAAAAATGTGCCGATCGTGCTCTATGACGACGGCGAGGGATTGGTCACTGCCGGCACCGAGCGGCTGGCCGCGCTCGGCTATACCAACGTCCGCGCGCTCGATGGCGGGCTGAAGGCCTGGCGCGACGCGGGCTATCAGGTGTTCGAGGACGTCAACTCCTACTCAAAAGCCTTTGGCGAGCTGGTCGAATCGCGCAGGCATACGCCGTCGTTCAGTGCCGACGAGGTGGCAAAACTCATCGCGGACAAGGCCAACATCGCCATCCTCGACGTTCGCCGCTTCGACGAATATGCCACCATGAACATTCCGGGCTCGGTCAGCGTGCCCGGCGCGGAGCTGGTGCTGCGGGCAGGGCAGGCGGCACCCGATGCCGACACCACCATCATCGTCAATTGCGCCGGCCGCACCCGCTCGATCATCGGCACCCAATCGCTGATCAATGCTGGCGTGCCGAACAAGGTTCGGGCGCTGCGCAACGGCACCATCGGTTGGACGCTGGCGCGGCATACGCTTGATCATGGTGCCGACCGGCGTGGCGCGATCGGATCGTTCGCGGGCGGCCGGGCCAATGCGCGCGACGTCGCCTATCGCGCCGGTGTCCGGCATATCGGCGCGAGCGAGATGGCTGCGCTTGTCGCGCAGACCGATCGCACGCTCCATCGCTTCGACGTGCGTGACGCCGAGGAATATGCCGCAGGTCATCTCCCGGGGTTTCGCCACTATCCTGGCGGCCAGCTCGTCCAGGAGACCGATATGGCAGCACCAGTGCGCGGCGCGCGCATCGTGCTGACCGACGACAGGGGCGTCCGCGCCGACATGGCGGCGTCCTGGCTCGCGCAGATGGGTTGGGAGGTCTATGTACAGGAAGGTGGCTATGACGGCGCCCTCGAAATCGGTCCGCCGCACGTCCTGCCCAAGCCCGACCCCGCCCACCGTTACCGCCGCCCCTATGAAGGCACCGGCGTCGACGAGCGCGCGATGCAGGCCTATCTCGACTGGGAGTATGGTCTGGTCGATCAGTTGCGGCTTGACGGAACGCACGGGTTTTATGTGATCTGACGACCGCTCCGCCATCTTCTCCCCGTATCCGAACCCTATTGTGCTGCGCATCCCCCGCGGTCTATGAGCTGCGGCGAAGCTGTGACCCACGGAGATTTCATGCCAGTCCCAGGCCAAAGCCCTGAGCGGAGCGCGAAGGCGCTGCTGCTCGAAGGCGTCAACGACAGCGCCGTGGACCTGTTCAGAACGGCGGGTTTCACCAATGTCGAGCGCCTGACCAAGGCGCTGGACGGCGAGGATTTGCGGCGGGCGCTCAAGGGCGTGTCGCTGCTCGGCATTCGCTCGCGCACCCAGATCACCGATGAGGTGCTGGAAGCAGCCGACCAGCTTCTCGCCGTCGGCTGCTTCAGCGTCGGTACCAACCAGGTCGATCTGCTGGCGGCGCGCAAGCGCGGCATTCCGGTGTTCAACGCGCCGTTCTCGAACACGCGGAGCGTCGCCGAGCTCGTGATCGGCGAGATCGTGATGCTGCTGCGGCGCATCTTCCCGCGCTCGGTGTCGGCCCATGAGGGCGGCTGGGACAAGTCGGCGACCGGCAGCCGCGAAGTGCGCGGCCGCACCCTTGGCATCATCGGCTACGGCAACATCGGCTCGCAGCTCTCGACGCTGGCCGAAGCGATCGGCATGCGCGTGATCTATTTCGACCGTACCGACAAGCTCCGCCACGGCAACACTGAGCCGGTCGAAAAGCTGGAAGAGCTGCTGGCGCAGAGCGACGTCGTCAGCCTTCACGTGCCGGAGACGCCGGAGACCGCCGGGATGATCGGTGAGAAGGAGCTGCGGGCGATGAAGCCCGGCTCCCTCCTGATCAACAACAGCCGCGGCACCGTCGTCGATCTCGATGCGCTGGCGGGGGCTCTGCGCGACGGTCATCTCGCGGGTGCCGCCATCGACGTGTTTCCGGTCGAGCCGTCCTCGAATTCGGACCGCTTCAAGAGCCCGGTGCAGGGCCTCGGCAATGTCATCCTCACGCCGCATATCGGCGGCTCGACCGAGGAGGCGCAGGAGCGCATCGGCGGCGAGGTGGCGCGCAAGCTGGTTGACTTTTTCATCACCGGCTCGACCACGGGGGCGGTGAATTTTCCGGAGGTGCAGTTGCATCTGCGTCCCTCCGGCGCGCGCTTCAGCCACGTCCATCGCAACGTGCCCGGCATGCTGCGCCGGCTCAACGAGGTCTTCCTCCAGCGCGACATCAACATCGCCGCGCAGTATCTGGAGACCTCGGGCGACCTCGGTTACGTCGTGCTCGATGCCGACCTCGGCGGCCAGGATTCAGGCGCGCTGCTGCAGCAGATCCGCAGCCTCGAGGGCACCGTCGGCGCGCGGCTGGTGTTTGAGCACTAGCACTGCATTGACGACCGGCCGCAGGGCGCCTTGAATGCGGCCTGCCGGCAGAACGAACAGAAACTCAGGGGGAAACGATGGCGCAAATCCATGTGACACTGTGCGCATTGCTGGTGGGCGCAGCGGGCGTGCTCGGCGCGAATTCGGCTTCAGCGGCGACGCTGGCCGAGGATGCGGACACCGTCTGCAAGGGCCTCGTCGGCGGCATCGACGCCGTGAAGATCGATTCGGCGACGTTGCTGGCGCCGTCGCAGCTTGCCGTCGCCGAACGCGGCCCGACGCCGTCGCAGCGCGTCACGCCCGCCAATCCCGGCTTCTGCAAGCTGCTCGGCCATATCGATCCCAGCGATCCCAAGGCGCCGCCGATCAAATTTCAGGTCAATCTGCCCGTCGAATGGAACGGCCGCTCGCTGCAATATGGCGGCGGCGGATTCAACGGCGTGCTGATCACGGGCCTGACGCTGCCGCCGGCCTATCCCTTCGACAAGCCGTCGCCGCTCGCGCGCGGCTTCGTCACCTACGGCACCGATTCCGGTCATGAGTCCAAGCCGGGCGAACCGCCGCAGCTGTTCGCGCTCAACGACGAAGCCTTCGAGAATTTCGCCCATCGCGCCTACAAGAAGGTGCGCGATGCCGCCGTCACGCTGATGCAGCGCGCCTACGGCAAGAGACCTGAGAAGATGTACTTCATGGGTTCGTCCGAAGGCGGCCGCGAAGGCCTCACCATGGCACAGCGCTATCCTGACGATTTCGACGGCATCTTTGCTCGCGTGCCTGTCATCAACTGGGTCGGCCTTCAGCATGCCGGCACGCGTTCCGGGCTCGTGACCATGGGTGACGGCTGGATCAACCCGGCGCAGGTGAAGCTTGTGGGCGATGCCGTGCGCGCGGCTTGCGACAAGGCCGATGGCTCCGATGACGCGCTGGTGCAGGATCCCGTTTCATGCAAGGCGGCATTCAAGGCGGAGACGCTGCGTTGCGCGAGCGGCAAGACCGGCGATCAGTGCCTCACCGACGCACAGATCAAGGCAATCGAGACCCTGCATGCGACCTACAAATTCCCGTTCGCGCTTGCCAATGGCCTCGACGACTATCCGGGCTGGGGCGTGTCGGGCGAGGACACGCCGGCGGTTGGCCCGACCGGCGGCTGGGTCGCGTGGTGGCTCGGCACGGCGCCCCCGGCGCAGCCACCCGCGCCCAATAACGGCATCGCCTGGATCTACGGAGCCGGCGGCATCCAATATGTGTTCGCGCGCGATCCCAAGCTCGACGTGACGACGTATAAGCCGGAAGAGCACAAGGCGCGGCTGCTCGAGGTCTCCAGTCTGATGGATTCCACCGACCCCGATCTCAGCCGCTTCCGCGCTCGCGGTGGCCGGCTGATCATGCTCGAACATATGGCGGACTATGCGCAGAGCCCTTATGCCGGCATCCGCTATTTCGAGAACGTCGAACGCAAGCTCGGCAAGGCCGAGACGGCTGAATTCGCGCGGCTCTACACCGCGCCCGGCGTCGACCATGTCGGCTCCGGCGCGCCGGCCAATGTCGACATGCTGAGCGCGCTGGTCGACTGGGTCGAAAAGGGCAAGGCGCCCGGCGATTTGGAAGTCGCCGAGCAGAAGGTCGAGGCGCCGTCGTTTGCGACGCTTCGCGCGCTGCCGCTGTGCCGCTGGCCGGCCTGGCCGCACTACAAGAGCGGCCCGCTGACGGAGGCGTCGAGCTTCATGTGCGCTCCGTAGCAGGCGCACCACGTCGGAGGAAGCGTCACCCGGTGGCCATTGCCTGCGCGCCGCCGAGCAGCTGCGCGTTAAGCCGGCCGCCGGAGAACAGCATGTCGTCGAGGGCTTCGTCGATATCGGCGGAGACCACGGTGTTGCCGCCGTCCCGCGCAATGCTTCCTTGCGCCAGCCGCCGCATCAGCTCCTTGATGAAGGCGCAACTCGTGCCGTCGCTACGCCGGGCAGCCTCTGCGATGACCGCCTCGTCGAGCGGCAGTCCCTTGCCGTAGAGCCGGACCAGCTTGCCGCGGCCGGTCTCGTTGGGTAGCGGCACTTCGATGGCTTGGTCGATGCGGCCGGGGCGACCCGCGAGAGCACCTTCGAGGTCCTCCGGCCGGTTGGTGGTCAGGACGAACAGGATGTCGGCATCTTCCTTCAGCCCGTCCATCTCGTTGAGCAGCTTGTTCAGCATGGATTCCTCACACGGCCCCATGTCATCGCGGTCACGGGCGATGAGATCGACATCCTCGATCACCACCATCGACGGCTGGAGCAGCCGTGCCAGGCTCATATAGGCGCCGAGCAGACCGATCTGTTCGGCCGTGATGATCAGCGTCGTATGCCCGGGCAAATGCGTTGCGAGATAGCGGATCGTGTGGGTCTTGCCGGTGCCCGGCGGGCCGTACAGCAAGATGCCTTTGCGGGTCGATTGGCCCAACCGGCGCAATTGGTCTCGGGTGTTGACGAAGGTCAGAACGTTGCGATCGAGCAGCCGCAGGGTCTGCTCCGGCAGGATCACCTCGTCGCGCGACACCTGCGGCAAGCGATGCACCGTGATGCCGCGCGAGCGACCGCGATAGTCGGAGTCCGCATCGAGCGACAGGATCTTGCCGCGATAGGTCCGCGCAGCCTGTACGGCTTCTTCCAATTCACTGAAGCATTGCTGGACCAGAGCCGCGCCTGCGGAGCCTGAAGGCACCAGGATCTCGATTCGAATTCCGGGCTCGCGACTGTATTCGCGGTGTGCGCAGAGCAGAACCGCATAGCGGAGATGATCCTGCTCACACAGCCATAGTCCGTTATCCAGACACTTGACCGGGGTCTTCTCGCCTACGTCGACGTCGGAATATTGCAGCGGGGCGATCGCGATCGCATAGCGGCCCTCCTTGAGCAGCCGTGGAATCGACAGCGTTTCGTAGCGCTGCTCCTCGTTCAATCCCACCAGCCGGATGGCCTTGCCGAAGAGCCGGTCGACCGCGGCTTGAAGATCGACCCGCATATGGCCGGGAAATTGGCGGATCGTGGTCACGAGTTTGCTGCGCGCGGTGCTGGCAAGGTGCCAATCGAGAACGTCGCAAGCAAAGTCGAAATCTTCCTCTTGTTCGTTCGAGGGCTCATCCGCCGCACGCATGCAGTCGCTGCACAGCCAGACCGTGCGGTCGCCGATACGCACGTCCATCTGTCCCTCAGGCTTCCCGCAGAGTTCGCAAGGAGTCTTGACCGCCTCAAGCGTGACCTGCAGTCGATGGCCGGCCAAGCCGATGGATTGTTGCGCAGATTTGAAAAGGGCTTCGGCAACCGATTGAGGGTAAGGTCCGCAAACCGCCTTTTCCTTCTGCTCGATCTGGGTGATCAGCGCGGTCGCTTCACGGTCTGATTTGCCGAAGACCTGCCGAAGCAGATCCATCACGAATTGGTCCGGCGTATCATCGTCATTATGAATTACGAGCTGGGTCGGCTGGCTCTCGCCACGCATACTGTTCATCACGAAAGGTCTCCGGGACAATCTATGATTGAATAGAACGAATAGGGAACATAAATGGAAGTGGCCGTCAAGCGTATTCCTCGACGCCTGCCGCGGCACATCGACCTCATCGCTGTCCTTTGACTTTCCCAGCCCCTTCGACTATCTATTTCGCATGCGAAATAAAGAAGCCGGCGCGGGGCATCATCGGCTGATCTACCTGTTGAGCGTTGCGCAGCGGCGCTTGCAGCGCTGGATGGCCGCGCAGCCTTCGAGCGAGGTCACGCCGGCGCAGGCAGGACTCCTGTTCATCCTCGGCAAGCGGGACGGCGTGCTCATGGGCGAGGCGGGCACGGCGCTCGATCTGGGGCCGGCCGGCATCTCCGGCCTCGTCGATCGCACGGCGGCTGCAAGATTGATCGAGCGGCGGGCCGATCGCGAGGACGGGCGCGCCTGGCGTATCTGGCTGACGCCGAAGGGCCGTGCAGCGCTCGCACAGGCAAAGGCCAACGCGGCACAGGTCAACGCTGCCTTGACGGACGGATTCACTAGTGCGGAGATCGATACCATCGCGCGCTGGCTGACCAGCATTCAGGACAAGTTTCCAAGAGAACTTCCAACAGAGCCTTTGAGAGATCCAGAGGAATAGAGGAGAGACCCATGACCGAGCACGTCCGGATCGAGAACGACGGCGGAATTCTTACGCTCACGCTGGCGCGCCCCGACAAGAAGAACGCACTGACGGATGCGATGTACGGCAAGCTTGCCGATGCCATCGAATCCGCCGAGTCCGATGCGTTGGCCCGCGTGATCCTGATCCGCGGCGAAGGCGACATGTTCACTGCCGGCAACGACGTCGGCGAATTCGCCGCAGTCGCAGCGGGCAAGTCGGAAGGAACCCGCAACGTGGTGCGCTTCATCCAGTCGCTGGCGCGCTGCACCCGGCCCTTGGTTGCCGCGGCGCAGGGCCGCGCCGTCGGCGTCGGCACCACGATGCTGCTGCATTGCGACCTCGTCGTACTCGCCGACAACGCGCAATTGTCGACTCCCTTCGTCAGCCTTGCGCTGGTGCCGGAAGCCGCCTCCAGCCTGCTGATGCCGGCGCGCATCGGCTACGCGCGGGCCTACGAGATGTTCGCGCTGGGCGAGACGGTGCCGGCCAAATCCGCGCTGAAATGGGGGCTCGCCAACCGCGTGGTGCCGCTCGACAAGCTCGATGCCGAGGCGCTCGCGCTGGCGCAGCGTCTTGCCCGTCAGCCGGCCGGCGCGCTCACCGCCACCAAGAAGCTGATGCGCAATGGCGAGGCGCTGGTCGCGCAGATGAACGCCGAAGGCGAGCAGTTCGGACTGCGCCTGCGCACCGCCGAGGCGCGCGAGGCCTTTACGGCGTTCGCGGAACGCCGCCCGCCGGATTTCACCAAGGTTGCGTGATATCCGGGGCTCAGTGAGGCTCGTCGGGCCGGAAACTCACGCCAATTCGATTAAAAGCTTAACGGAACATTGGCATGTCGCGGGGCAAGGTGGCGCCCGAAGAATAGGCCCCCGACACCAGGCCCCCGACACCATGGCAATGTTTAAGAAATCGGTAAGTTCGCTTCTCCTGACCTTGATGGCCCTGCTGGCCGCGGGTGCGCTGGCCTCTACGGCGATCCAGATGGTTGGGGCGTTCGGCCGCTATAGCGACAGCCTGGAGACCGCGCGGCTCGCCGCCGCCGACAAGGCGATCTTCCAGGGCGTGCTGGCGCTGCGCCACAATCGCGGCGATGCGCAGAGCGCAATCCTCGGCGAGGACGACCCGCGGGCAAAACTTGGCGAGGTGGAAAAGGCTGAGCAGGGAGGTTACGACGCGATTGGCGCTGCGCTCGCCACCGTCGATTTCGCCCGCCGCGACGAACTCGCTGGCACATTGAAGCAGGGCTGGAGCGCCGCCTCGCCGCAATTCCAGCTGTTCTACGATGAAGCCAAGCGCCCGCGCGCGGAGCGCAAGATCGAGCGCACCAACTCCTGGTATGATGCCGTCACCAAGGTGATCGACACGGCCAATCTCGCCTCCACCGCGGTCTCGAACCGTGCCTGGATGAACGACCCCTTCATCGCCCGCATGATCCAGGTTCGGCGCTTCGCCTGGCAGGTGCGCGATCGTTATGGAATCCATTGTTCGTCCCTTCGCTCCAACGTCAACGCCAGCAAGCCGCTCGATGACGCTCAGAAGCGGTCAGTGGCGCAATGGGATGGCACGATCGCCTCCGGCTGGGCGGGCATGGCCGAGTTGCTGGCTGCGCCGGACGTGGCGGCAGAGCTGGTGACGGCAGCGACGGACGCAAAGGCCACGACCGACGGTGCCCTCAAGCAGATCGGCGATCTCACGAAAAATTTTGACGGCAGCGGCAAGCCCGCGATGCCCGCCGCGGAATGGAATACGCTGTGTCAGTCACCCTTCGCGTCCATCGTCGCGGTGGCGAACAAGGCGCTCGACCAGTCGATCGTCCGGGCGGAAACGGTGCAGGCCAAGGCGCTCACCAATCTCGTCGTACAGTCGCTCGCGTTCCTGCTCGCGCTGGCCGTGACCCTGGCCGGCGTGTACGTGGTCCGCAACCGCCTCATGCGCCCGGTGCGCGCCATTGTGGACGCCATCGCCAAGATCAGCGCCCGCGACTACGCAACGCCCGTCCCGCAATCCAGGTATCCCGACGAGTTCGGCACCATGGCGGCCGCACTCGAAAGCCTGCGCGAGAGCGCGGCGACCGCGGAACGCCTGGGCCGGGAGCGCGAAGCGCAGCAGGCGCTCCAGCTCGCCCGCTCCGGCACCGTCGATGCGGCTTGCCGCAGTTTCGACGACACCGTGCAAGCCGTCATTCACAGCGTTGCGGCCTCGACGAAGGAACTCGATGCCACCGCGACCGACGTGCGCTCGCTGGTTACGGAATCGAGCAGCCAGACCGCGGCGGTCTCGTCCTCCGCCGAACAGGCCACCAACAATCTCGAGACCATCGCGGCCGCGACCGAAGAACTCTCGGCGTCCGTCGGCGAGATCTCCGCGCAGGTGCAGGCCAGCGCCCGCGAGGCCCGCGAGGCCGTGTCGCAGGCAGCGCAGACCAATGCGACGGTCGAGATCCTCGATCAGACCGCTGGCCGCATCGGCGAGGTCGTGAAGATGATCAACGCCATCGCAGGGCAGACCAATCTCCTGGCGTTGAACGCCACCATCGAAGCCGCGCGCGCGGGCGAGGCCGGCCGCGGCTTCGCCGTGGTTGCCGGCGAGGTCAAGAGCCTCGCCTCGCAGACGGCGACGGCGACGGAAGAGATCTCCCGCCAGGTCGCGGAGATCCAGGGCGCGACGGGCCTGGCGGTCACTGCCATCCGCGCGATCGGCGGCGCGATCAGCGGCATCGACGAGAAGATGACGGCGATCGCCGCCGCCGTCGAACAGCAGCGCGCGGCCACCACCGAGATCTCCCGCAACTTCCAGCAGGCCGCGCAGGGAACCCGCGAGGTCACCGACACCATCGGCAGCGTCGCCAGGCTCAACCAGGAGACAGGCAATGCCGGTTCGGTCCTGTCGGTGTCCGTGACGAAAATGTCCGCCGATGCCGATCGTCTCCGCGTCGCGGTCGAGGGCTTTTTGGGCGCGGTGAGGACCGCATAGCTTCGACAATCTTCCGTCCCTACGTCGCGCGATCGGCATTGCCGCCGATGCGCGCGGCGGGTACATCTGTGACGCGGCGCGAGCGTCGCGGCAGATGTAAGAGATATCAGGGATGGAGAGTTCGATGCCGGTCACGCCTCAAAACAAGGCCCAGCGCCCCTATCGCGGCGTGTTCCCGGTCGCGCCCACCATCTTCGACGAGCGCGGCGAGCTCGACCTCGAGGGACAGCGCCGCTGCATCGATTTCATGATCGACGCAGGCTCGAACGGTCTGTGCATTCTCGCGAATTTTTCCGAACAGTTCGTGCTCACGGACGCCGAGCGCGAGACCGTGATGCATGCAGTGCTGGAGCATGTCGCGGGCCGGGTTCCCGTGATCGTCACGACCACGCATTTCAGCTCGGCCGTCTGCGCCGCGCGGAGCCAGCAGGCCGAGGCGGCCGGTGCCGCCATGGTCATGGTCATGCCGCCCTATCACGGCGCAACCTTCCGCGTGCCCGAGAAAGGCGTCGTCGAGTTCTTCAAGGTGCTGTCGGGCGCGATCAAGATTCCGATCATGATCCAGGATGCGCCTGTCGCCGGCACCCCGCTGTCGGTCGAGCTGCTCGCGCGGCTGGCGCGCGACTTCTCCAACATCCGCTATTTCAAGATCGAGGTGCCGGGCGCGGCTGCAAAGCTGCGTAGCCTGATCGAGGCGGGCGGCAGCGATATCGAAGGTCCCTGGGACGGCGAGGAAGCGATCACGCTGCTCGCCGATCTCGATGCAGGCGCCACCGGCGCGATGACCGGCGGCGGCTATCCCGACGGCATCCGCCAGATTGTCGATCCCTACTTCGCCGGCAAGCGTGAAGAGGCGAAGGCCTCCTACGAACGCTGGCTGCCGCTGATCAACTACGAAAACCGCCAATGCGGCCTGATCGCCTGCAAGGCGATGATGCAGGCCGGCGGCGTGATCAAGTCGGACACGGTGCGGCATCCGCTCCAGCCGCTGCACCCGGCGACGCGGGCCGGGCTGCTGGAGCTCGCGAAAGAACGGGATGCGCTGGCGCTGCGGTGGGGGAAGTAGCCTCTGCCGGCGTCCTGGACAAGCGCGCCCGAAGGTTATGTGTTCCGCCTCCCGTGCGCGATTGCGCACTAGGCCGGGACGACACTGAGTGTGAGGCGCGCTGTGAGGTGCGCGCCCTGGCCTGATCCCGCCGGCTGAAAGCGTCGAATTAACGCGGTTCGGGCGGTTTCGCGCAGCCCGGCGATGACATATTGTTCGCTCGCCAACCAGGCCCGCGGAGCATATCAAGACATCGCGCAACAACTCTTCATTATGCCGCTATTCCGAACCAGGTTGGTGCGAACCAACGAGACAGGGAGGCAGTGCCATGACGATGAGGCCGGATCCCACCTTTCACGCATCGCCCAAGCTTGCGATGGAAGCTCCTGCGGAGAACTTTGCCTACACGTTGCTGCTCAGTCCGGATTTCTCAAAACCGGATGCTCTCGCGGTCATCGACGTCAAGCCGGGATCGCCGACCTACAGCCAGATCGTCCACACCGTGACGATGCCCAACAAGGGCGATGAGTTTCATCACTTCGGCTGGAATGCCTGCTCCTCCGCCTTGTCGCCGCTCACTGGGCATGCCTTCATCGAGCGGCGCTATCTCATCATCCCCGGGCTGCGCTCGTCGCGGATCTACATCATCGATACCAAGCCCGATCCGACCAAAGCCAAAATCCACAAAATCATCGAGCCTGAGGAAGTTTTCAAAAAGACCGGCTATTCGCGGCCGCATACCATCCATTGCGGGCCGGACGGCGTCTATGTGAGCACGCTCGGCGGCGGCGGCAAGGACGGCACCAACGGGCCTCCAGGCGTCTTCATCATGGATTGCGAGACGTTCGAGGTCCTTGGACGATGGGAGATCGACCGCGGTCCGCAGACGTTGCACTATGATTTCTGGTGGAACCTGCCGCGCGACTACATGGTGACGAGTGAATGGGCGTTGCCGCCGCAGTTCGAGAACGGAATCGTCGCGGAAGATCTGCTGGCGAACAAATATGGCCATCGTCTCCACTTTTGGGACCTTCGCGCCCGTCGCAACGTGCAGACCATCGACCTCGGCGCCAATCATCAGATGGCGCTGGAGGTACGGCCGGCGCACGATCCGGTTCGCGAATACGGCTTCGTAGGCGTTGTGGTCGACACCACGAATCTCGAAGCCTCGATCTGGACTTGGTGGCGCGAAGGCGGAAAATTCCATGCGGAGAAGACGGCGACGATCCCGTCCGAGCCTGCGCCAAAGGAGAAGCTCCCGCCGCTGCTTCAGGGCTTTGGCGCCGTGCCGCCGCTGGTGACCGACATCGACCTGTCGATGGATGATCGTTTTCTCTACGTCTCGTGCTGGGGCACGGGTGAGATGCGCCAGTACGACGTGAGTAATCCGCGAAAGCCGAAGCTTGCGGGCTCGGTTCACATCGGCGGCATCGCGCGCCGCACCCGTCATCCGAACGGCAAGGCATTTGCGGCCGGCCCGCAGATGGTCGAGATCAGCCGCGACGGCAGGCGGGTGTACTGGACCAATTCGCTCTATTCCACCTGGGATGACCAGTTCTATCCCGATGGCGTTCCGGGTGTGGAAGTCATGGCCAATGTCGGTCGCAATGGCGGCCTTGAGCTCGACAAGAACTACTTCGTGAGCTTCCCCGACGGATATCGTGCGCACCAGATCAGGCTGGAGGGCGGTGATTGTTCGACGGACTCCTTTTGCTACCCGTCGGCCTAGATTGGGCACACGCGAGCCTTGGCTGGCTGTGGCTCGCTCTTGTTGCGAGCGGTCTCTATCACGGGGTCAATCCGGGAATGGGCTGGCCGCTCGCCGTTTCGGCCGGGCTCATGGACAAGAGCCCGCGCGCGCTCTTTCGTGCTTTGTGGGCTCTGGCGGCCGGGCATCTCCTGGCAACGCTTCTCGTGCTGCTGCCATTCGCGTTCCTTCTCGTGCTGGCCGAGTGGCAGCGTTCGATCCAGCTCGGCGCGAGCCTTCTCGTCATCGGCTTCGGCGTCTATCGGCTGGTCGAGCGGCGCCATCCGCGCGCGCTGGCACGAATTCCGCCGACGCAATTGGCGCTCTGGTCATTTGCCGTTGCCATTGCTCATGGCGCCGCCTTGATGCTCGTGCCGATCTATCTCGGGCTCTGCCAGGCCTTCGAACTCGATGCCGGCCATGAGGCCGCCGGCGCGCTGATGAAGGCGAGTCTCGGGATGGCGGTGCTGGTGTCTTTGGTGCACGTTGCCGCCATGGTCAGCGCCGGCGGATGCCTGGCATGGCTGGTCTACCGCCATCTGGGATTGAGATTCGTCTCGCGAAGCTGGTTCAATCTGGATGTAATCTGGGCGACCAGCCTCATTCTGGTTGGCGTTGTGGCGCTCGGCTCCAATCTCGCGAGCTGGCACTGACGCTTACTGCGTCAAGGCCCACTCGCCGATGATGCGGAAGCGAGCTTTGGCGTCATCCTGCTTGAACAGCGCGACGCGATCGATCGCAAGCGTCTTGAGACCGAGCGCAGCAAACCTTCCCCGCAGCATGTCCAGAATCGGCCCGCGCCGCTCCGCGTCGAGCCGGCCCGTCAGCGTCATGTGAAAGCGGAATTCCTCCATCACGTAAGGATAGCCCCAGCGGTCGAGATAGTCGCGTTGCCGTTCGCTCAGCTTCTCCGGCTTGCGCCGCGCGCGGTCTTCCGCGCTCAGCGGCGCGCGGAAGGAATCGAAGTCGCGCGCGCAATCGGCGGCGAGCTGCTGGAGTTCGCCGACCGGCTCCGCCGGAATGACGGCGATGAAGCCGCTGATGGAATCGACGACCGGGCGGATCACCGGAATTGCGCGTGCCCTGCCGGCGAATGTCGCGCAGGCCGCAACAAGCTCGACCTCGCGCCTGTCGGACGCCAGCGCCATCGGCGCCTTCAGCGTGGCGTGAAAGCCGTATTTGCGGGGATCGGCGGTGACATCACGCCAGTCCGGAGCCGTGCGCAGCGCCTCGTTCGGGAACGGCAGCTCTCGGCCGGTATGCGCATCATAGCCGAGCAGTTCGGCGCCGAAGCGCGAGACGGCGCTGTCGGCACTGGCGGCATGGTAGATCGCGTAGCGGGGAAAATCTGTCATGGACCGAACATAACCGGTTTATGCCGCGGCGACAGCTTCGCGCGGGGCAGCTGCCATGCCAAGCAACCGCGTCGCGTCGGTGAGATGTACGAGCTTGCCGCCTGATATCACGGCGATCAGCCGCGGCCGCAGCGGCACGCGGTCGTCGACCAGCAGAATGTCCGCGCGCCGTCCTTCAGCGAGTACGCCGCGATCGGCAAGGCCGGTCGCGCGCGCAGGCGCGGCGGAGACCAGATTCCAGGCCTCGGTCAACGGCAGCACGCCATCGGCGGCGAGCCGGAACGCTGCGAGCAGCTGCGCGGGATAGTAGTAGTCCGAGGCCAGCACCGAGCAGAGCCCTTTGGCGATCATGTCGGATGCCTTGGTCCAGCCGGTGTGGCTACCGCCGCGCACGACGTTTGGCGCGCCGTAGACGATGGCATCACCGTGGCTTGCTGCCGCCCGCGCCGTCTCCTCGTTGATCGGAAACTCCGCGATCGCCACGCCCATCGCGCGAAAGCTCTGGCGCATCGCCGGCGTCGCATCGTCATGCGAGAGCATCCGCACGTCGGCGGCGCGCGCCGCCGCGGCGAGTCGCGACACGGAAGCCGGCACATCCGCGGCGCGGGACATTATGTGTCCGACCAGCCGGTCGAAATCTTCGCCCGAGAGGCCGGTGCGCTCCACCATGCGGTTGCGTTTGCGGGGCTTGGCCAAGTCCCCCACCGTGCCGTCCATGTGGTCGTTGAAGGCGAACAGGTCGACGCGGCCCTCACTGAGCCACTGACTGATCTCGGTTTCGGCGTCGAGATTGTAGGTCTCGTGGCGCAGGTGAAAGCGGGTGTCGGCGGCAAACTGCGGGCGCTGCCGTTCGATCGCCTCCATCAGGCCGCGCGCATTGTCGGCGCTGCGCAGGCCCGGCTCCCACGAACAGGTCGTGGCGTGAAACACCGTGGTGATGCCGTTGCTGATCGCCTGGCGATCGCTGTCGGCGAGCGCCACATCGATCGGGAAGTCGACTCCGGCACGCGGCATCATCTGTCGCTCGAAGGCATCGCCGTGCAGATCGATGATGCCAGGCAGCACCAGCAGGTCGCGCGCGTTGATCGCCAGCCGTGCTCGGCTGCGAGAGCCATCGACCTGCGCGATGTCCGTTCCGGATACGAGAAGCGACGTTTCGACGAACTCGGAGCCGATCAGGGCCCGGCCGCCCTCGAGGAATATGTCTGTCACGCGACCGCGCTTCGTTTGCTGGCAGATGAATGTGCCCGTGCTTCGTATGTCGAGAGGAAATCCTCAATCCCGAGCTTGCGGAAATCGGGCAGGGCTTCACGCAACTTGTCGTGATCCCAGTCCCACCAGGCGAGCCTCGCAAGCCGCCCCGCAACCTCTTCCGAGAACCGCCGGCGCACGATGCGCGCCGGATTGCCGGCGACGATGGTGTAGGCCGGCACGTCCTTGGTGACGATGGCGCCGGCCGCGATCACCGCGCCGGTGCCGATGTTGCGACCCGGCAGCACGATCGCGCCGTGACCGATCCAGACGTCGTGACCGATATGGACGTGATGCCGGCGCCGCCAGTCGAAGAATTCCGTGTCGTCGCTCTCGCCTTCGAAATAGGCGCTCGACCGATAGGTGAAGTGCGCCTGCGTGGCGCGGTTCATCGGGTGATTGCCCGGATTGATCCGTGTCATCGCCGCGATCGAGCAGAATTTTCCGATGGTGGTGTAGGTGATCTGGGCGTCGTTCACGACATAGGAGTACTCGCCCATCGTCACTTCGTGCAGCATCGTGCGCGCGCCGACCTCGGTGTAGGCCCCAAGCCTGGTGTCGTGCAGCTTCGCCGAGGGATCGATGGTCGGCTGGACCGAAAGAGCTTTGGCGGCCATGTTGCATCCGAACGAGAGGGCGGGCGTTTCTCTTCGAGCGGCTTGATGACAATGTCATGACGGCGCGGTGACAGGGGATGAACAGGGGATGAGGTGTGTAGGATCGCCGCACCGCAACGTCCGTGTCACACAAGTGTCAAGCGCCGGCGTTAGCGGTGGGTCCCAGCTACTCTGGAGCCCTGCATGCTGGTGGTTGAAGGTCTGACGTGTCGCTTCGGCGTGAAAGCCGCGGTGGACGACGCTTCGTTTCAAGTCTCTCCCGGCGGTTTCGTCGGCGTGATCGGACGGTCCGGCGCCGGCAAGTCGACCCTGCTGCGGACCATCAACCGTCTCGCGACGCCTTCGCAGGGTCGCATCCTGTTCGACGGCCTCGACGTCACCGCGTTGCGCGGCAAGGAGCTGCGGCAGTGGCGAGCGCGCTCGGCGATGATCTTTCAGCAGTTCAACCTGGTCGGCCGGCTCGATGTTCTCACCAACGTCCTGATGGGACGGCTCGCGACGATGCCAGCCTGGCGCTCGCTGTCGCAGACCTGGCCCGAGCAGGACAAGGCGCTGGCGATGTCCGCGCTCGAACAGTTCGATATCGCCCCGCTCGCAGCCCAGCGCGCCGATCAGCTCTCCGGCGGCCAGCAGCAGCGCGTGGCGATCGCCCGCGCGCTGGTGCAGCAGCCCGACATCATTCTCGCCGACGAGCCTATCGCCTCGCTCGACCCGCGCAACACCAAGATCGTGATGGATGCGCTGCTGCGCATCAACAAGCATTTCGGCATCACCGTGCTCTGCAACCTGCATTCGCTCGATCTGGCGCGCAGCTATTGCGACCGGCTGATCGGCATGGCGCAGGGTCGCGTGGTGTTCGACGGCGCGCCGGCCGAGTTGACCGAGCACGTTGCGCGCGAGCTCTACGATCTCGAAGCCGCCGATGTCATGGGCGGCACGCCTGCACCGGTGCGACAGGGCATTCCGGCGCTTGGAACGGCGGCCGCCGCCTGAGCTGCGCCGCTTCAGGACTCACCAGTTTTGCGTCAACCGACCTCAACCAATGAAGAGGCTATCATGATTACTCGCAGATTGATTCTTGCCGGCGCCGCCGCGCTCGCGTTCACGGCTTCCGCGTCCGCCGAAGACTGGAAGGCCAAATATCCCGAGCTGACCTTCGCGGTCATTCCGGCGGAAAACGCCTCGGGCGTCACCGAGCGCTGGGCGCCGTTCATGAGCTATCTCTCCAAGGAACTGGGCGTGAAAGTCACGCTGCGCATCGCCAACGACTACGCTGCCGTGATCGAAGGCCAGCGCGCCGGCAACATCCACATCGCGAGCTACGGCTCTGCCTCGTTCGCCCGCGCCCGCCTGACCGGCGTCAAGACCGACGCCTTCGCCAACGACATCAATTCCGACGGCTCGACCGGCTACTACTCGGTGTTCTTCGTCAAGACGAGCAGCCCCTACAAGAGCATCGACCAGCTCAAAGGCAAGAACCTCGGCCTGGTCGACCCGAACTCGACCTCCGGCAACAACGTGCCGCGCTTCGAGCTCGACAAGATGGGCATCGCGGATGCCGACACCTATTTCAGCAAGGTCGTCTTCACCGGCAGCCATGAGAACGCGATCCTGGCGCTGGCGCAGGGCACTGTCGACGTTGCCGCCAACCAGTGGACCAGCGATGACGATTCGACGCTGGCGCAGATGCTGACCAAGGGCATGCTGAAGAATGCCGACGGCTCGGCGATGAAGAAGGACGATTTCCGCATCATCCACAAATCGGCGCCCATCATCAACGGCCCCTATGCCTACAATTCCGACCTGCCGGAAGAGGCCAAGGCCGCCATCGCCAAGGCGTTCTTCGACGCGCCGGTCAAGGACAAGGCGGCTTTCGATCGCCTCCAGGACGGCCAGAAGAAGGGTTTCCATCCCGCGACCACCAAGGATTGGGATGGCACGATCGAGCTGATCAAGTTCGTCGATGCGCTGCGTAAGAAGAAGGCGTCCTGAGTTTCGGGACGATGCCACTGGAGCCGGGTCGATGGACCCGGCTCTTTCTCTTTGATCGACCACCTTTCCTGATCAGATGACCGTCGCGGTTTCGATCCTTCCCGAGCAGCAGCTCGCCGTGCTCAACGCCGCCTATCGCCAGGCGGTCGCGCGCAGGCGGCTCCGACTCCTGTTTGGAGCCGTGATCTTCGCCGCTGCACTGTGTCTGGCCGCGTTCGGCGCCGAAGTGAATCTGCGCACGCTGTTCACCCATTACGGCAACTTCATCAGCTATTTCGACCGCATCCTTACACTCGACAACGGACAGCGGGTCTGGACCGATGTCGGCGAGTGGCTGTGGGGCTGGCGCAAATGGCTGAAGATGCTGGGCGAGACCGTGCTGATCTCCTATGTCGGCACGTTGATCGGCGCGGTTTTTGCATTTTGCCTCAACTTCTTCGCTGCTGAAAACACCTCGCCCGCGCCCTGGCTGCGTTTCACGGTGCGGCGCCTGCTCGAATTCGCCCGCACGGTGCCCGGCATCGTGTTTGCGCAGATCTTCGTGATCGCCTTCGGTCTCGGTCCGATGGCGGGTGTGCTCGCAATTGCGATTCACTCCACCGGCGCGCTCGGCAAGCTGTTCTCGGAGATCGTCGAGAACGCCGACATGAAGCCGGTCGAAGGCGTTCGCTCGACCGGCGCAAGCTGGCTCTCCTGTATGCGCTTCGCCATCCTGCCGCAGGTCACGGCAGGCTATGCCAGCTACGCGCTGCTGCGTTTCGAGATCAACGTCCGCGAGGCCTCCGTGATGGGCTTTGTCGGTGCCGGTGGCATCGGCCAGGAGCTCGTCGTCGCCATCCGCAAGTTCTACTACTCCGACGTCAGCGCGATCCTGCTCACCATCATCGTCACGGTCTTCATCATCGACATCAGCACCGGCTGGCTGCGCGGCCGCCTGTTCGGCAAGGAGGCGCGGACGTGACGGGACCGCAGGAGATCGATACCGCGGCGCTTCGCGCGCGCTATCCTGACGTGTTCGACCGGCCGGCCTCGGCGCGGCTCGCCATGCCGGCGATGATCGTCGCGGCGCTCGCGATCCTGATTTACGGCCTCGTCGATCTCGACTTCTCGCCGTCGCGGTTCGTCGCGGGCCTCAACCAGCTCGGCTGGATCAGCCTGATGATGATCCCGCCGGATCCCGGCTCGTCGCTGCCGGTCTATCTGAAGGCGCTGGGCGAGACGCTGTCGATCGCGCTGCTCGGCACGACGCTCGCCGCGCTGTTCGCACTGCCGGTCAGTCTTCTTGCCGCCCGTAATGTCGTGCCGTCGAGCATTTTGCGCTTCCCGATTCGACGTTTCCTGGATTCGATCCGCGGCGTCGACACGCTGATCTGGGCGCTGGTATGGATCAACGTAGTCGGGCTCGGCCCGTTTGCCGGCGTGCTCGCCATTGCCGTGTCGGATTTCGGCGCGTTTGGAAAACTGTTCTCGGAGGCGATCGAGGGCGCCGACCAGAAGCAGGTCGAGGGCATCCGCGCCTCCGGCGGCAGTGCGCTGCACGAGATCCGCTTCGGTCTGCTGCCGCAGGTTTTGCCCGTGATCGCCGGCCAAGTGCTCTATTTCATCGAGTCGAACACGCGTTCGGCTACCATCATCGGCATCGTCGGTGCCGGCGGCATCGGCCTCCAGCTCGCCGAGCAGATCCGCGTGCTGGAATGGCAGAAAGTGTCGTTCCTGATCCTGATGATCCTGGTCGCGGTCGCCGCGATCGATTTCGTTTCGGGCAAATTGCGGTTTGCGATTATTGGGCGAAGGGCGGTGGCCTGATCACCGATTTCGTAGGGTGGGCAAAGCGAAGCGTGCCCACCACTTCAATCGCGACGTTGGATAGATGGTGGGCACGGCGCAAGCGCGCCTTTGCCCACCCTACGATTCTTCACCCGTTCTCCACCAGAAATTCCACCCGCTCCGCGGCAAAGCGCGAATGCTTGGTCACCAGCGGCTTGCCGTCGAGATCGTGGTCGGTGGCATCGACCACCAGGATCGGTCGTCCCAGCGCCAGATCGAGCCGGGCGGCGTCGGTTGCGTCGACGATGCCGGCGGTGATCCGGGTCGCGCCCCGGCGATAGTCGCGGACGCCGTAATGCTCGAGCAGTTTCGTCATCGAGCGGGTGGCAGCAAAGACGTCGCCCGCACCCGGGAACAGCTGCGCCGACAGCCACGTCGTGGAGACGCAGATCGGCGTGCGGTCGGCGAGGCGCATCGCCTCGATCCGCACCAACGGTGCGCCGGCCTTCAATCCAAGTTCCCGCGCGAGTTCGCGGGTCGCGACATCATCGGACGCCTCGATCAGCCGGCCATGCGGTTCGCGGCCGTCGGCGCCGACGATCTCGGAGAAGCGGGTCCGCGAGCGCAGTGGATAAGCGAGCTTCTGCGCCTCGACATAGGTTCCGCTGCCGCGTTCGGCCCGCACGATGCCGCGCTCGGCAAGCGCGGCCAGCGCGCGTCGCACGGTGTGGCGGTTCACGCGATAGGTTTCGGCGATCTCCACCTCGCCCGGCAGCTTGTCGCCGGCCGCAAAGCGGCCGTCGGCGATGCCGCGCTCGATGCCGTCGGCAACGAGGCGCCACAACGCCACGCCGGAGGAGGCTGTGTCCTGCATGCTCATGTGGCTCGGAAGCTACTCCAGAAATCACGCCTTTGTCACGAAACAGTCATGGCGCTCCCGTATGAAGTTGTCTAGTATCATAGACAACTTGGATTCGGCAAGTTCTGCAGAAAGTTTCGGTAGATCTGGTGACCCAACACAACAATCAGCAAGCCCAGCGCAAGGCCGCAATGGCCGTGCTGGCGCACGCGGAGGCGGGCGAGATCGCCGCTCGCCTCCGCGCTCTCGCTTTGCCGGCGCATCAGGATCTGCGCGCGCCGGAAAACGGCCTCGTCATGCTGCGCGGCCGGGTCGGCGGCGACGGTGCGCCATTCAATCTCGGCGAAGCGACGGTGTCGCGGGCTGCGGTGCGGCTTGCGAGCGGCGAGGTCGGTTTCGGTTACACGCTCGGTCGCGACGGTGAGAAGGCGCGGCTGATTGCGCTGTGCGATGCGCTGGTGCAGTCCAGCGATTTCAGTGGCGCGGTGGAGCGGGACATCATCGCGCCGTTGCGCGTGCAGCTGATGGTCAGGCGTAAACAGGCTGCGGCCGAGACCGCCGCGACGAAAGTTGATTTCTACACCATGGTGCGCGGTGAGGGGTGAGATCATGACCACGATTGCGGAACTGCCGCCGGGGTTCGTCGACAAGGTGTTGTCGGCGCAATCGACCTTTCGCTCGGTCATGGACGCGATGGCGCGGCCGGGGTCGGTCCAGCGCATCGTGCCGACATCAGGCGCGCCTCATGTGATGATGCGCGGCACGGCCGCGATCGCGCTGACGCTGTTCGATCACGACACGCCGCTCTGGCTCGATGCGCGCATGTCGGAAAGCACCGACGTGACAAAATGGCTGAAGTTCCACACGGGCGCGCCGGTGGTGCAGGATTCCTCGATCGTCAGCTTCGCGCTGATCAGCGAAGGCGGGGCGCTGCCTTCGCTCGAGCGCTTCGCGCTCGGCACCAGCGAATATCCGGACCGGTCGACCACGCTGATCCTTCAGGTCGAGAGCCTGCATTCGGGGCGCAGCTTCGAGCTGCGCGGTCCCGGCATCGACGGCGTCGCGACGCTCAAGGCCTCGATCAAGCCGTTCGACCTGTTCGAGCGACTTCGTATTAACGAAGCGCTGTTTCCGCGCGGCATCGATGTGGTCCTGGTCGCGGATGATGCCGTGGTTGCGGTCCCGCGCACCACGCGCGTCGTGAGCAAGGGAAGCTAAGCATGTATGTCGCAGTCAAAGGCGGCGAACGCGCCATCGAGAACGCCCATCGCCTGCTCGCCAGTGCGCGGCGCGGCGATCAAAGCGTGCCGGAAATTTCCCTCGACCAGATTTCGGAGCAGCTTGGCCTCGCCGTGGACCGCGTCATGAGCGAAGGCTCGCTCTATGACCGCGAGCTCGCGGCGCTCGCGATCAAGCAGGCGCGCGGCGATTTGATCGAGGCGATCTTCCTGATCCGCGCCTTCCGCGCCACGCTGCCGCGCTTTGGCGCCAGCGAGCCGGTCGAGACGGGCGCGATGCGGGTGCAGCGGCGGGTGTCCTCGACCTTCAAGGACATTCCCGGCGGCCAGATCCTTGGCCCCACCTTCGATTATACCCACCGCCTGCTCGATCCCTCGCTCGCCGAAGGCTTCGTACCGGAAGCGCCGGCGACGGCCGAAGCATCGACAGTGCCCACGCCGCGGGTGACGGATATTCTCGGCCGCGACGGCCTGATCGAGCCCTCCCCGCAGGCCGAAGAGGGCGCCAGCGTCGGCGATCTCACCCGCGAGCCGCTGAATTTTCCTGCCGATCGTGACCTGCGCCTGCAAAACCTCGCGCGTGGCGACGAAGGCTTCTTGCTCGCGATGGGCTATTCCACCCAGCGCGGCTACGGCCGCAACCACCCCTTCGCCGGCGAGATCCGCTTCGGCGAGGTCGAAGTCGAATTTTCGGCGGAAGACGTCGGCTTCGCCGTGCCGCTCGGTTCGATCGAACTCACCGAGTGCCAGATGGTCAATCAATTCAAGGGCTCCGCGACCGAAGCGCCGTGCTTCACCCGCGGCTATGGCCTCGCCTTTGGCCAGAGCGAGCGCAAGACCATGTCGATGGCGCTGGTCGACCGCGCGTTGCGCGCGCGCGAACTCGGCGAAGAGGCACTCGCACCCGCGCAAGACGAAGAATTCGTGATGTCGCATTCGGACAACGTCCAGGCGACCGGCTTCGTCGAGCACCTGAAGCTGCCGCATTACGTCGACTTCCAGTCCGAGCTCGGCCTGTTGCGCAAGCTGCGCAAGGAATTCGCTGATGCCAATGCGCCCGACGCAATGAAGGAGGCCGCGGAATGAACGCGCCGGCCTACAATTTCGCCTATCTCGACGAACAGACCAAGCGGATGATCCGCCGGGCGATCCTCAAGGCGATCGCGATCCCCGGCTATCAGGTGCCGTTCGCCAGCCGTGAAATGCCGATGCCCTATGGCTGGGGCACCGGCGGCGTCCAGGTCACCGCTGCGATCCTCGGGCCACAGGACGTGCTGAAGGTGATCGACCAGGGGTCTGACGACACCACCAACGCGATCTCGATCCGCAAATTCTTCGCCAAGACCGCCGGCGTCGCCACGACGACGGCGACTGAAGATGCGACCGTGATCCAGACCCGTCACCGCATCCCGGAGACGTCGCTGCACGCAAATCAGGTGCTGGTCTATCAGGTGCCGATCCCCGAGCCTTTACGTTTCCTCGAGCCGCGCGAGACGGAGACGCGGCGCATGCATGCGCTCGCCGAATACGGCCTGATGCATGTCAAGCTCTACGAGGACATCGCCCGCTTCGGCCACATCGCGACGGCTTACGCCTATCCGGTGAAGGTCAATGCGCGCTACGTGATGGACCCCTCGCCGACGCCGAAATTCGATAATCCCAAGATGGACAATTGCCCGGCGCTGCAATTGTTCGGCGCCGGCCGCGAAAAGCGCATCTACGCGATCCCGCCCTATACGCAAGTCGTGTCGCTCGACTTCGAAGACCATCCCTTCGAGCCGTATCGCTTTAATGCGCCTTGCGCGCTATGCGCCGCGGAAAATTCCTATCTCGACGAGATCGTCACCGACGACAAGGGCGGCCGCATGTTCGTCTGCTCCGACACCGATTATTGCGAGGGCCGCCAGGCCGCCGGCCACCACGGCAGCCTCAGCGCCGCGCCGTACAAGGAGAAGGCGCAGGAGGCACCGAATGGCTGATCAAGACATGCTCGAAAACGACGAGCCGCTGCTGGTCGCAAAATCCCTCAGCAAGTCCTACGGCCGGATCGCCGCATGCCGCGACGTGTCCTTTGCGCTCTATCCCGGCGAGGTGCTGGCGATCGTCGGCGAATCCGGCTCGGGCAAATCGACGCTGCTTCAGCTCCTGTCAGGTCAGCTCGCGGCCAGCGGCGGCCAGGTGTCCTACCGGATGCGCGACGGCGTCGCCCGCGATCTTGCCACGCTGGGCGAAGCCGAGCGGCGGTTTCTGTTTCGCACCGATTGGGGTTTCGTCCACCAGGATCCCGCGCAGGGTCTGCGCATGGCGGTCTCGGCCGGCGCCAATGTCGGCGAGCGGCTGATGGCAGTGGGCTGGAATCATTACGGCCGCATCCGTGATACCGCGTCGGACTGGCTGACCCGCGTCGAGATCGACATCGCACGCATCGACGATGCGCCGCGCACCTATTCCGGCGGCATGCGCCAGCGCCTCCAGATTGCCCGCAACCTCGTCACCGAGCCGCGGCTGGTGTTCATGGACGAGCCGACTGGCGGCCTCGACGTTTCCGTCCAGGCCCGCCTGCTCGACCTCGTGCGCAGTCTCGTCGCCGAGCTGCACCTCGCGGTCATCATCGTCACCCATGATCTCGCGGTCGCGCGCCTGCTGTCGCATCGCGTGATGGTGATGAAGGGCGGCCGCGTCATCGAGACCGGCCTCACCGACCAGGTGCTCGACGATCCCCGCGAGCCCTACACCCAGCTCCTCGTCTCCTCGATTCTGCCGCCATGAGCCTTCCCGGAAGAGTTTTTCAATGATCGCCATGATTGACGTCGCCAACACCAACAAGACCTTTACGATGCACCTGCAGGGCGGCATCGAATTGCCAGTCGTCAGCGGCGTGACCTTCCACGTCAATCCTGGCGAATGCGTCGTGCTGTCGGGGCCATCAGGCGCCGGAAAATCGTCGATCCTGAAGATGATCTTCGGTAACTACCGCTGCGACTCCGGCCGCATCGGCATCCGCCATCGCGGCGCGCTGGTCGATCTTGCCACTGCCGAGCCGCGACAGGTCCTCAACATTCGCCGCGCGACCATCGGCTATGTCAGCCAGTTCCTGCGCGCGGTGCCACGCGTCGCCACTGTCGACGTGGTCGCCGAGCCGCTGATCGTCAACGGCCTGGCTCGTGTCGACGCACAGACGCGCGCGGGCGAGTTGTTGCATCGGCTCAATATCCCCGAGCGGCTCTGGCAGCTTCCGCCCGCGACCTTCTCCGGCGGCGAGCAGCAGCGCGTCAACATCGCGCGCGGCTTCATCTCGGATCTGCCGATCCTGCTGCTGGACGAGCCTACCGCCTCGCTGGATGCCGCCAACCGCGCCGTCGTGGTCGAGCTGGTCGCCGAAAAGAAACGCCAGGGCGTCGCCATGGTCGCCATTGTCCATGACGACGAAATCCGTCATCAGATTGCCGACCGCATCGTCGACGTCACCAGCTTCGCCGCCGCGGCCTGAAGGAAATGGATATGAACGCCAAGAAGGACATCGTGATCGCCAACGCCAGGATCGTGCTGGCGGAGCGGGTGATCGAGCAGGGCTGGCTTGCTCTCGCCGATGGACGCATTGCCGAAATCGGTGAGGGCAGGGCGCCCGCCGGGGCCGAGGATGCCGCCGGCGATCTGATCATGCCCGGCCTGATCGAGCTCCACACCGATCACCTCGAGGCGCATTACGTGCCGCGGCCAAAAGTGTTCTGGAATCCGGTCGCCGCCGTCGTCTCCTATGACGGCCAGCTCGCGACATCGGGCATCACCACGGTGTTCGACTCGCTCCGGGTCTGGCGCGAGGATGGCGCCGAGGAAGTCGACGGACGCGCCGGCACGCTCGCCGCCGCGATCACCACCGCACGCGATGCCAATTTGCTGCGTGCCGATCACTTCCTGCATCTGCGCTGCGAAATCCCGATGCCGAGCGTGGTCGAGGAGGCCATGGAGCTGATCGACCGTCCCGACGTGCGGCTGATGTCGCTGATGGACCACACCCCCGGCCAGCGCCAGTTCCGCGACGAAGGCAAGCTGCGCGACTATTATCGCGGCAAGGGCGGCGGCAAGACCGATGCCGAGCTCGACCAGCTGTTCGCGAAGCGCTTCGAATATCAGAAGGCCTATGCGGCGACCAACATGCGCGAGATCGTGGCGCTGGCACACAAGTACAAGATCCCGCTGGCGAGCCATGACGATACCACCGAGGAGAACGTCGTGGACGCCGTGCGCGATGGCGTTTCGGTCGCAGAATTTCCGACCACGCTGGAGGCCGCGCGCGGCCTGCACGAGGCCGGCATCGACATCCTGATGGGCGCGCCGAACGTCGTGCGCGGCGGCTCGCATTCCGGCAACATCGCCGCGGTCGATCTCGCTCGCGAAGGCCTGCTCGACATCCTGTCGTCGGACTACATTCCCTCGAGCCTTCTGATGGCCGCGCTACATTTGCCGGAGCATGTGCCTGCCATCAGTCTTGCGGCGGCGATCCGCACGGTGACGAAGGCGCCCGCCGAGGCAGTCGGCCTGTCCGACCGCGGCGAGATCGCGGTCGGCAAGCGTGCCGATTTGATCCGCGTGCATGTTGCGGGCAGCGTCCCCGCGGTCCGCAGCGTCTGGCGCGAGGGGAGCCGCGTCGCATGAGCGAGGCCGCGACCGTGGCGGAGGACGAGACGGATGCGATCGGCCCTGGCCGGCTCGTGCTCGTGGTCGGCCCCAGCGGTGCCGGCAAGGACACGCTGCTGCGGCTGGCGCGGGCAGCATGCATCGAGGATCACGACATCGTCTTTCCGCGCCGTGTCGTGACGCGCGAATCCTCAGCCGACGAAGACAATGTCGCGGTGAGCCCTGACGAATTCCGGCGCGCGCTCGAGCGTGGGGATTTCGCCGTGCATTGGGAAGCGCATGGGCATTGCTACGCGCTGCCGCTCGACCTCAACGATGATATTCGTGCCGGACGCGCCGTCGTGGCCAATGTTTCGCGCACGGTGATCGGCGCGCTACGCCAGACCTATGCAAACGTCGTGGTGGTCGCGATCACGGCGCCACCGGGTGTGCTGGCGCAGCGGCTTGCCGCCCGCGCCCGGGACAGCGACGGCAATATCGCGGACCGGCTGACGCGCAGCGTCGGCGACGCATCGGCGCAGGCCGACGTCACCATTCTCAACGCGGGCAGCGCGGAGTATCATGGCCGCCAGCTTCTGCGCGTGATCAGGAATCAAGGCTGGCACGAATAGCCGGCACAACAAGGAGACTGGAATGTCGGTGATCGAAACGGTCGAGCAGCTGGAGGCCATCTACGGCGTCACCAACGACGCCTCGACCGTGAAAGTCGCCGACCACGTCACCCCGCTCTATCGCGTCTTCATCGAAAAGGCCCCCTTCGCCGCGCTCGCCACCATCGGACCCGAGGGGATCGACTGCTCGCCGCGCGGCGATCTCTCCGGCTTCGTCCGCATTCATGACCCGAAGACGCTGATGCTGCCGGATCGACGCGGCAACAACCGGGTCGATTCCCTGCGCAACATCGTGCGCGATCCCAGGGTGTCCCTGATGTTCCTGATCCCCGGCTCCGGCAATGCGGTTCGCGCCAATGGCCGGGCGTATCTCTCCATCGATCCCGAACTGCTCGCCTCATTCAAGGTCGAAGGCAAGGCGCCGCGCAGTGTGATGGTGATGAATGTCGACGAAATCTACTTCCAGTGCGCCCGCGCCATCGTCCGCTCCGATCTCTGGAATCCCGACAAGCGCATCGACCCCAAGACGCTGCCGACACCCGGCCAGATCCTCGCCGAGATGAGTGAGAACAAGGTCGGCGGCGCGGAATATGATCGCGCCTGGCCCGAGCGGGCCGCGGCGACGATGTGGTGAGCTCTCTTCCCTCTCCCCCTGCGGGAGAGGGTGGCTCGCCGCGACAGCGGCGAGACGGGTGAGGGGTTCTCTCCGCGCGCGACTCTCTTCAGGATTCGCTGAGGCAACCCCTCATCCGGCGCTTCGCGCCACCTTCTGCCGCAAGGGGAGAAGGAAAGAACTCATCGCGAGATAAATTCGATTGCCTGCGCTCGCGCCCGGAGAAGTGCCGATGCGCGCCGGTGGTAATTATGGATAGCCGTTTCATTGACCGATCGCGCCAAACACTCGATAGTCGAGGCATCGAAACTGCTCCTCGAGCCGAAGCCGCGATATGAGAACCGATCAGCAGCGCAATAGGGACGACATGCATGTGTGCATGACGCGGCGCTGTTTCTCGGCGGCCACCGGCGCCTGTTGTTGCTGACCGCCGTCTTCTAGCAGCACCTCACCCAGCAAATCCCGAGACAGGAACGCCGAGATCCCGGCGAACGAGCAGTCATGTCCCGAACTCAATCGAACGCTTACATCATCGAGATCCACGACCGCGCCGCCGGCATCGTCACGAAGGATACGCGCGGCTTCCGCTTCTTCTCCTCCGAGCGTCTGTTCGACAGCCTCGAAGGCAGGCAGTTCCGCTCGGCGCGCGAGGCCGAGCGTGCCGCCCGTGCCGTGTTCTCCGAACGGAGCCGGCGCGCGAATTCTCGCTTCTTTGCCAGCTGAAACCACCGAAAGGACCACATGATGATGACCCGACGATACATCCTCGCAACCAGCCTGCTGCTCGCGACGGCCTTGGCCCCACCTGCGCGCGCGGAGGACAAGCCGGCGGAAATCCGCATCGGTACGCAGAAGGGCGGCTTCTTCCCCGCGGTTCGCCAGCGCCAGACGCTCGAAAGCGCCTTCAAGCCGCTCGGCATCGAGGTCAAATGGATCGACTTCCAGTTTGGTCCGCCGCTGCTGGAGGCCATCAATGTCGGCAGCGTCGATTTCGGGTTCGTCGGCGATACCCCACCGATCTTCGCGCAAGCCGGCGGCGCCAGGATCCGCTATGTTGCGGCGGTGAAGTCGGACGGCGACACTCAGGCGATCATCGTGCCGAAGAATTCACCGATCAAATCGCTCGCAGACCTCAAGGGCAAGCGCGTTGCCTTCGCCAAGGGATCGAGTGCGCACAACCTCCTGGTCGCGTCGCTCGAGAAGGCCGGTCTCGCCTGGTCCGACATCACGCCGGCACCGCTCGCCCCGGCTGATGCGACAGCCGCCTTCATGAAGGGCTCGGTCGATGCCTGGTCGATCTGGGATCCATATCTGGCGCTTGCTGAATTGAAGGAAAGCGCCCGAGTCATCGCCTTCGACAGGGATGTCCACAAGCCGAACGCTTTCTACATCGCCGGGACGGACTTCGTAGAGAAGTATCCTTCGCTGGTGGCAAAGCTCAACGCGAGCTTCGCCTCCGAAGGCGTATGGGCGGAATCTCACCATGAGGAGGTAGCAAAGGCTCAGTCCGAGGCGACCGGCGTCGACATCGAAGCTGTCAGCCGCTTCGTCAACCGCTCCACCTATCGCGTGGTGCCGCTGGATGCAGAGGTGACCAAGAGCCAGCAGGCCGTCGCCGACCGTTTTGCAAAACTGGGCCTGATCCCGAAGCCAGTCAACGTGTCCGACATCGTCTGGAAGTGGACGCCGGGCTCCTGAGGGGACCAGACTTAACTCCGGCGGCGCGCCCTGGTGCGTGCCGCCTTCTTTGCGGCGGCGGAGCGGGCCTTGGCGCCCTTGGTGCGGCTCGCCTTGCGCGCGGTGGCTGAACGCGACGCGGCGGATCGCTGGCTCGCGGCGCGCTTGCCCTGTTTCGACAGTGCGCTGCGCGATGCGGTCGAGCGCGGCTCCTTCTTCAAAACCTTTTCGACGGCCCGCGACACGCGCGGCCGGCGCTTCGCGGTGCGCTTGCCCTGACCGACCTCATAGGCATATTTGGCGCTGCGTCGCGTCGCCTTCTTGACGCGTCCCTTGCGCGGCGGCGGAAGATCGACGCCGGCGCGGCGCGCCTCGGACAGACCGATGGCGATGGCCTGTTTCGTCGAGCGCGCACCATGCTTGCCCTTGCGGATCTTGTCGATCTGGTCCTTGACGAATTCGCCGGCCTGCGTGCTTGCCGATTTACCGGCACGCTTGTCTTGCCTGGCTTTGCGAACGACTTGCTGTCTTGGCATGGGTCCGGTTCCCTCTGGAATTCACAGGGATGTCTGACCGCAACGCGCAAGATGGACGATTGATCCTGTCAGTTCCGTAGCGCCGCCAGCAATTCATCCGGGCGTTCGGCCATGATCATGTGGCCGGCGCCGGGCACGATGACGGTCTTCGCATGCGGGATCGCCGCGGCGAGCGCCCTGCCGGCCTTCACCGGCGTCATCATGTCCCGTTCGCCAAGGATGAGCGTCGTGGGCACCTTCACGCTCGCGGCTGCCTGAAGCGCATTCGCGTAAGCATTGCAGGCCGACAAATCCCGGAACAGCACGCCCGGCTCGCAGTGTTTCAACACGGCCTGCGCGCCGCCATGCATCCACAGGCCCGGTGCGAGGCTGCCGCCGAGCTCGGCGTTGAAGCCGAGCCCCCAGATCGAGACCATGTCGTTCGCATCCTGCGAATTGGCTTCGGCCGCCATCAGCAGATCCGGGCCGACCGTCATGGTCGCGGCCGTGCCGATCAGGCTGAGCGCGGACACCTTGTCGGGGTGACGTGCGGCCGTCTCCAGCGAGATCAGCGAGCCCATGGAATGGCCGATCAGATGCGCTTTCGTCACTCCGGCCGCATCGAGCAGCGCCGCCGTCCAGTCGGCCATTTCGGCGATGCTTGCGAGCGACGGTCCGGGAGAACGGCCGTGGCCGGGCAGATCAGGCGCCAGCACGCCAAAGCCGTGATGGGCGAACCAGCGCGTGTGCAGCGCCCAGGTCGAATGGTCGAAGCCGGCGCCGTGGAGGAAGACGACCGCGGGCAGGGCCTTGTCGAAGTCGCGGCCGCCGGTTGCGACCAGCACCTCGGCGCCGTTGACGGAGAGCTTCATGGTGTCAGACCTTTTGCGAGATGCGCAGCGCCTGCGCGAGATCGTCGATGATATCGCTTGCGGTCTCGATGCCGACCGAGAGCCGCACCAGCTCCTCGCCGATGCCGGAGGACTTAAGTTGTTCGGCGTCCATCTGCTGATGCGTGGTCGAGGCAGGGTGGATCACCAGCGTCTTGGCATCGCCGACATTGGCGAGATGGCTGATCATGCGCAGCTGCTCGATGAACTTGCGGCCCGCGGGCCGCCCGCCCTTGATGCCGAAGGAGACAATCGAGCCGGCGCCGCGCGGCAGCAACTGTTTTGCCAGCTGGTAGTCCGCGTGATCTTCCAGCGAGGGATGCAGCACCCAATCCACGGCCTTGTTGGACTTCAGTGCTTCCAGCACGAGGTGCGTGTTTTGCATATGGCGGTCCATGCGCACCCCGAGTGTCTCCACGCCCTGCAACAGCTGGAACGCGTTGGTCGGGGATAGACAAGCGCCGAAATCGCGCAGGCCTTCGGTGCGCGCACGCATGATGAAGGCCGCGGTGCCGAACTGCTCGTCGAAGACGATGCCGTGATAACCGCCATAGGGTTCAGTCAGCACGCCGAATCTTCCGGATGAGCGCCAATCAAACCGGCCGCCGTCGACGATGGCGCCGCCGATCGCGATGCCGTGGCCGCCGATCCATTTGGTCGCCGAATGCATGACGATGTCGGCCCCGAGTTCGATCGGACGGCTGAGATAGGGCGTGGCAAAGGTGTTGTCGATCAGCAGCGGAATCTTCGCGTCATGCGCGATCTGCGCGACCTTCGGAATGTCCAGCACCTCGAGCCCGGGATTGCCGATGGTCTCACCGATCACCAGCTTCGTGTTCGGCTTGATCGCCGCGCGGAACGCATCGAGATCGCGCGGTTTCACGAACGTTGTGGTGATGCCGAAGCGCGGCAGCGTGTGCGCGAGCAGGTTGATGGTGCCGCCATAGAGCGAGCTCGATGCGACGATATGGTCGCCGGCGTTCAGAAGCGTCGCGATCGCCAGATGCAGCGCCGCCATGCCGCTCGCTGTGCAGATCGCGCCGACGCCGCCCTCCAGCGCCGCAAGCCGTTCCTCGAGCACGCCGGTGGTCGGATTGGAGATGCGCGTATAGATGTGGCCGGCGCGCTCGAGGTTGAACAGCGCGGCGGCGTGATCGGAGTCCTGGAACACGTAGGACGTGGTCTGGTAGATCGGCACCGCGCGGGCGCCGGTCGCGGGATCCGGATGCTGTCCCGCATGCAGGCTCAGGGTCTCGAAGGCGGGCGGTTTTGGCGCGGGCATGCGTGGCCTCGTTGCTCGGTCGGCGGAGGCGGCCCTTGTGCCACAAAAATGCGCGCTACGTCAGCCCATTGACAGGGTTGCCTAACCCCGGATCGCCTGCTCGATGATCCGCGCCTCCCGCAGCAGGATCTCTGCGACCTCCTGCTCGCGGCGCGGGCCGAGCCTCGTCCGAACGGCGGAGACGGTCATCGCGGCGGCGGGGCGGCCGTCCGGGGTCTTGATCCAGGTGGAGATCGATTTCGTGCCCTGCACGAGACCAATCTCTCTCATGCCATATCCCAGCCGTCTTGCGGCGGTGACCTGGCCCAGCACCGTCGCAACATCGGTCCGGTAGGCCTCCAGTCTCTTCTCATTGGCAGCGACGATTTTCCGCGCGTCCTGGGCCGGCATCGCGGCGAGGATGGCAACGCCCGCGCTGGAGACGCCGAGCGGTCGGCGCGCGCCGACCTCGATCGACAGCACCTGGATCGGATAGACACCGATCCTGCGGTCGACGCACAGCGTGTCGTTGCCGGTCCGCACCGTCAGGAACAGCGTGTCGCCGATCTCGGTCGACGCACGTTGCAGCGACGGATTGGCGGCGATCAGCAGCCGCGACGGCCGAGCCCGTGCGAGCGCAAGCTCCGGCACCTGGTTGCCGATCGCGTAGCGGCCGGTTTTGTCATGCCGTTCGACGATACCTTCCTCGATCAGCACGTGGACGATGCGGTGCACGGTCGGGCGGGTGAGGCCGGTCGCCCGCACCACCTCTGCCAGCGGCACGCCGTCCTCGCGGCCGGCGGCAAGAATGCGCAGCACCGCGAGCGCGCGGCGGATCGCCTGCGCACCCTGTCGCGGTTCGGTGATGCGGCGGGTGGATTTCGCGGAAGCGGTCTTGTCCATAATATGGACAAGAACGCCACAATTCACTCGACAGGTAAAGCGCGCATCTGGAGATTGCGCTCCGAATCGAGATGCCGTGTACGACGTCAGGCAAATCGACGTAAAATTGGAAGCGCCGCCGGGAGGTTAACATGAGATTAATCTGGATTGCCATAGCTGCCGCAGCGGCGATGCTGGCGGGACCGGCGTCCGGCCAGCAATGGCCGTCGCGCAACGTCAAGCTGATCGTGCCCTATCCGGCCGGCGGCAATGTCGACAGCGCCGCGCGCATCATCGCCGACAAGCTCCAGGAAAAGCTTGGCCAGCCCTTCATCATCGAGAACAAGGCGGGCGCCGGCGGCATGATCGCGGGCGAGGCTTTCGCGAAATCCGCGCCCGACGGCTACACGCTGTTCGTCGGCGCCAACGGCCCGGTGCTGTTCGCGACCGAAATCAACAAGCGCGACGTCTACAGCTGGAAGAAGGACTTCCTGCCGATTACGACGATCTCGATGACGCCGCTGGTGCTCGAGGTGCATCCGTCGGTGCAGGCGACGAATTTCAAGGAATTCATCGACCTTGCCAAGCGCGAGCCGGGCAAGTTGACGATGGCCTCGCCCGGTCCCGGCACCACCAACCATCTGCTCAGTGAGCTGATGCAGTCCAGCCTCGACCTGCAATGGGTCACCGCGCACTATCGCGGCAATGCGCCTGCGGTCAACGATCTCTTGGGCGGCCAGGTACAGTTCGCGTTCGACCAGCTCACGGTCAGCCTGCAGCACATCAAGGCCGGCCTGTTCCGGGCGCTGGCCGTCACCAGCCCGCACCGCCTGAAGTCGCTGCCCGATGTCCCGACGTTTGCCGAGCTCGGCTACAAGGATTTTGACGGCCAGACCTTCACCGGCCTGTTCGCACCGGCAGGCACGCCGGCGCCCGTGATCGACAAGCTGCACGACGCGTTGACCGCGATCCTGAAGGACCCCGCCGTGGTCGACAAGTTCGAGAAGCTCGGCGGAGAAGCCGTCGCGATGACGCCCGATGAATTCAGGGCCTATCTCGAGCGCGAGGACGCCAAATGGATTCCGATCGTGCGCAAGGCCAACATCAAGGCGGATTGATCGATGCGGATCGACCCCGCCGAGTTCGGCGCCGAGCGGATCTACCGGCTGATGACCGGCATCGTGGTGCCGCGTCCGATCGCATGGGTGACGAGCCTGTCCCGCGCAGGCGTGCTCAACCTCGCGCCGTTCAGCGCCTTCACCTTCGTCTCGCAGAAGCCCCCGATGCTGGCCATCAGCGTCGGCCGCAAGGGCGCCGACTACAAGGACACCGCGCACAACATCCTCGACACCGAGGAATACGTCATCCACATCGCCGATACTCCGCTGATGCAGGCCGTGCACGACTCGTCGGTCGAGCATCCGCCTGAGATCAGCGAGGTCGCGGAGCTCGGACTCGAGACGATCGCGAGCGAGCGCATCAAGGTGCCGCGGCTCAGCATTGCACCCGTTGCGATGGAATGCCGCTTCCGGCAGTGCCTCGAATTCGGCGACGCCCGCAGCCGCCTCATCGTCGGCGAGGTCGTGATGTTCCACATCCGCGACGGCCTGGTGAACGACGGCAAGGTCGAGACTGCCGCGCTCGACCCGATCGCGCGCATCGGCGGGCCGCGCTACGCCCGTCTCGGCGAGATCGTGACGCTGCGCGGCGTGTTCCAGACTCCCAAATCGAAAGACTGAGCGCGCTGCCCCGGCAGCACCTCAAGACCATTGGAGAACGACCATGCGACTCCTAAGCTATCTCCTGGACGGAGAGCCGCGCTACGGTGCCGCCATCGAAGGCGGTGTCGTCGACCTGACCCGGCGGGTCGGCCGCGACTTCTCCGATTTGAGGGCGCTGATCGCAGCCAATGCGCTGGCCGACGCGCAGGAAGCCGTCGCCGGACAAAAGCCGGATTATGCGCTCGACGAGCTCGTGCTGCTTCCGCCGGTGCTGGCGCCGGAAAAGCTCTGGTGCATCGGCGTCAATTATGCCGAGCGCAATGCCGAGTATAAAGACAGCTCCGACCTGCCCAAATATCCCAGCCTGTTCGTGCGCAGCATGTCCTCGATGACGGGCTCCGGTCAGCCGCTGGAGAAGCCCAAAGTCTCGGACCAGCTCGACTACGAAGGCGAGCTCGTCATCGTGATCGGGCAGGGCGGCCGTCACATTCCGCGCGAGAAGGCCTGGTCGCACATCTTCGGCATGACGCTGTGCAACGAGGGCACGATCCGCGACTGGCTGCGCCACGGCAAGTTCAACGTCACGCAGGGCAAGAATTTCGATCGCTCCGGCAGCATCGGTCCGTGGATCGTCACGTCGGACGAGCTCGACCCGCGCGGGCCGCACGATATCGTCACGCGCGTCAACGGCGAGGTGCGGCAGCAGGACACCACCGAGCGGCTGATGTTTCCGTTCGATTTTCTGATCTCCTATCTCTCCACCTTCGCCACCCTGAAGCCCGGCGACGTGATCGTGACAGGCACGCCGACCGGCGCCGGCGCCCGCTTCGACCCGCCGCGCTGGCTGAAAGTCGGCGATGTCGTCGAGGTCGAATCCAGCCGCATTGGCGTGCTGCGCAACACCGTCGCGGCGGAGAGTTAAACCATGCTGGATACCGCCACGATCGAACGCCTTGCCGCGCGCCTTGACGAGGCCGAGCGCACCAAGACGCTGATCACGATGTTCACCAAAGACTATCCCGATTTCAGCATCGAGGATGCCTATGCCGTTCAGCGCGCCTGGACAAAACTCCAGCTCGGACGCGGCCGGGTTATCAAGGGCCACAAGATCGGCCTGACCTCGAAGGCGATGCAGAACGCGGTCGGCATTTCCGAGCCGGATTACGGCGTGCTGTTCGCCGACATGTTCTATGCCGATGCCACGCCGATTCCGTTCGACCGTTTTCACGCGCCGCGCATCGAGGTCGAGCTCGCCTTCGTGCTGAAGGCGCCGCTGCGCGGGCCGGATTGCACCATCTTCGACGTGCTCAACGCCACCGACTACGTCACCCCGGCGCTGGAGATCCTGGAGACGCGCATGCACCGCGTCGATACCGACACCGGCAAGGCGCGAAAGGTGATGGACACGATCTCGGACAACGCGGCGAATGCCGCGCTGGTGCTCGGCGGCCGGCCGTTCCGCCCGATGGACGCGGACATGCGCTGGATCGGCGCGCTGTTGTTCCGCAACGGCGAGGTCGAGGAGACCGGGCTTGCGGCCGGCGTGCTCAATCATCCCGCCAACGGCATCGCCTGGCTCGCCAACCGCCTCGCGCCGCATGACGAGCATCTCGCCGCCGGCGAGGTGGTGCTGGCGGGGTCGTTCACGCGTCCGGTCGATATCCGCCGCGGCGACACGTTTCATGCCGACTACGGCGCGTTCGGCTCGGTGTCGTGCCAGTTCGTCTGAACCCACACCAAAGAGGGAGCGCATCATGACCGGTCACACGCGGCGCAAGAGCATCCATATCGGCGGCTTCAAGCACGCCAATCCGATTCCGAACGCTTGCCGCATCGGCAATCTCGTGATGTCGGGCGTCATCCTCGGCCGCGATGCGGCCGGCGCGATGCCTGAGAGTCTCGACGCGCAATGTGCCAACATGTTCGCGCATATGAAGGCCACGGTCGAGGCCGCCGGCGGCACCACCGACGACATCATCAAGATGACCGTGTGGTTGAAGGACCGTACGCAGCGCGGGCCCGTCAACGTCGAGTGGCTGAAGATGTTTCCGGACGAGCATTCGCGTCCGGCGCGCCACGCGCTGCCGATGGACAACATGGACGGCGGCGCACTGGTGCAGTGCGACTTCACCGCAATGATCGACTAAAGGAGTTTGCGTATGCCGACCTATCTGCCGTTCGACCCGAACCCGCGCCGCCCGGTCAAGGCGCCGCCGCCCAAAACCGTCGACAGCCAGTTTCACGTGCTCGGCCCCATCGACAAATATCCGGAACGTCCCGGCGCGGCCTATCGGATGCCGACCGCGACCTGGGAAGCGGCGCTGCGCGTGCACAAGACGCTCGGCATCGAGCGCGGCATCATCGTGCAGACCACGACCTACGGCGCCGATCATGCCGTCGTGCTTGATGGTCTCGCCGCGATGGGCCCGAACTATCGCGGCTGCGCCAACGCGCTGGTGTTCGCGGAGGCGAACGACGCTTATCTCGCCAAGCTGCATGATGCAGGTGTCCGCGGCGCGCGCTTCAGCTTCCGCCAGGAGCTCGGCGCCGTGCTGTCGGATGCCGATTTCGCCCGCGCGATTGCGCGCATCCGCGAGCTCGGCTGGTACGTCAAGATCCAGCCCGAGAAGGACGGCATCGTTTCCAGCGTCGCCAAATACGAGAATCTCGACGTGCCCGTGCTGATCGACCACATGGCGCGTCCCGATCCGGAAGCCGGCAGGAACGATCCGAATTTGCGCAAGATGCTCGAACTGCTCGCCAAGGGCAATTTCTGGGTGATGCTGTCGCTCGGCGAGAAGACCTCGAAGCGCGGTGCGCCTTACGACGACGTCATCCCGATCGCGCGCGCCTATATCGAGGCCGCAGTCGACCGCTGCGTCTGGGCCAGCGACTGGCCGCATCCGGTCTCGGTCAAGCAGCCGCCCAACGACGCCGATCTGCTCGAGCTGATGTACCGCTACGCGCCCGACCAGGCGGAGCTGGAGAAGATTTTGGTGCACAATCCGGCCAAGCTGTTCGGCTTTCCGGATTAGGGCGAGATGAGCTGAAGCCGAGTCGAGTTTAACCGCGAATACCGCTCTCTCCGTTCCCTCCCCCCTTGTGGGGGAGGGGCAGGGAGGGGGGTGCCACGCGGGGATTCTTTCCTTCGCGCACCGGCCCTGAGCGCATCATCTACAACCAGCACCTTTTCCTGGGCTACCCCCCTCCCTAGCCCTCCCCCACAAGGGGGGAGGGAACGCACCTTTGTCGGGCGACAAACTCTGCGCTCACCCCGCCAGCCGATCCCTTACCCCAGCCGCGATCTCGAACGAGTGCAGTCGCGCAGCGTGATCGTAGATCTGGCCCGTGGTCATCAGTTCGTCCGCGCCGGTATCGGCGATCAGCGCCTTCAGCTTCGCTTCGACCATGTCAGGCGAGCCGACCGCCGAGCAGGACAGCGACTGCCCGACCATGGCCTTTTCCGCCGGCGACCACAGCGCGTCCATGTCGTCGACCGGTGGCGGCAGCGGGCCGGGCGTGCCGCGGCGAAGATTGATGAACTGCTGCTGCAGCGAGGAGAACATGCGTTGCGCGTCCGCCTCGCTATCGGCGGCGAACACGTTGACGCCGACCATTGCATAGGGCTTGTCCAGCTGCGCCGACGGCTCGAACCGCGCGCGATACTCGCGCAGCGCCGGCATCATCATCTGCGGCGCGAAATGCGAGGCGAACGCGAACGGCAGACCGAGCATGCCTGCGAGCTGCGCGCCAAAGGTGCTGGATCCCAGGATCCACAGCGGCACCTTCGTCCCCATGCCCGGCACGGCGCGGATGGTCTGGTTCGGCTTGACGTCGCCGAGCAGCGCCTGCAACTCCAGCACGTCCTGCGGAAAATTCTCGGAGCTGGTGGCGAGATCGCGGCGCAGCGCGCGTGCGGTGAACTGGTCGGTGCCCGGCGCCCTGCCGAGCCCAAGATCGATCCGCCCGGGAAAGAGCGAGGCCAGCGTGCCGAACTGCTCGGCGATGACCAGCGGTGAATGGTTCGGCAGCATGATCCCGCCGGAGCCAACGCGGATGGTTTTGGTGCCGCCCGCGACATGCCCGATCACCACCGACGTCGCCGCGCTCGCGATGCCCGTCATGTTATGATGCTCGGCCAGCCAGAACCGTTTGTAGCCCCAACCTTCGGCGTGCCGGGCGAGATCGAGCGAATTGCGGAACGCTTGTGACGCGTCGCCACCCTGGCGGATGGGCGCGAGGTCGAGCACGGAGAAGGGGATCATTTCGGTACCGAAGTGGAGGAGGATGACGCGCGGCGGCTGAGAATACATGTAGTGTCGGCGCGTAGGATGGGTAGAGCGCAGCGAAACCCATCATGCGTCTTCATCGAACAAGGCTCGATGGGTTTCGCTTCGCTCTACCCATCCTACGAAGCTGTTCGAGCGGCCTAAACCCCATTCACAACACCGTCATCGCGCCCCGTTCCACCCCTCCTCTCAACTGGGCGTCTCGCGTCTGTTGTTGTACCATGGCGGGAGCTACTGCTCCGTTGCAGGAGGAACCGACATGACCACGGTCCTACTCAATCGCCGCAACCTCCTCGCCGCTGGCGGCTCGGCCCTCGCCACCGGGATTTTGGCAACCGGCGTTTCCGGCCTGCTGCCGGCCGCCCGCGCGGACGGGCTCGCGCCGACCGAGACGATGTCGGGCGGCGCGAACAATTACCGCAAGGGCGCAGCGATCGTGGAGCGGATCGGCAAGGGCGGCTTCTGGATGAGCGGCACCGTGCGCCGCGCCGGCGACGGCGCGCCGCTCGCAAGCCAGCGCATCCAGATCTGGGCGCACACCACCGAGGGACAAGAGCACGAGCCGCAGAGTCATGGCGCCACGCTCACCGACAAGGACGGCAAGTTCCGGCTCGAGATGCCGCAGATCATTCCCATCTTCGGCCAGCCGCATGGCCATCTCGCCTATGACAGCGGCGAGTTCAAAACCGTCTTCCTGCGGCCGGTGATGCGGAGCCCAAAGGAAACCAGCCTGGAAGCGCATTTCGTGCTGCAGCCGGCCTGACCGCATTGCGAATGAAAGGGTGGCGATCGGCGCCCCTGATCTGGGTCGCCCTTGCCTTGGCCATCGGCGTGCCGATCGCCGCCGCCGCAACAAGCGAGCAACTCGCATGGCGCGGCCCGCTCTACATCCTCGCCGGCTTCGCGGGCATCGTCGCGCTCGGTCTCGTGCTCGCTCAGCCCCTGCTAATCGGCGGATATTTGCCGGGCCTGTCGGCCTATCGCGGCCGGCGCGCCCATCGCTGGATCGGCGGCGCGCTCGCTCTGGCGGTGGTGATCCACGTCGCCGGCCTCTGGATCACCAGTCCGCCCGATATGATCGACGCCCTGACCTATACCTCACCGACGCCGTTCTCCCCCTTCGGCGTGACCGCGATGTGGGCCATCTTCATCGTTGCGGTCCTGGCCGCGTTGCGCCGCCGCCTGGGACTGCGGCTGCGCACCTGGCGCATCGTCCACATTCCCCTCGCGATCGTCATCGTCGCAGGCAGTGTGGCGCATTGCCTGCTGATCGAGGGGACGATGGAGACGATCTCGAAGGCGGTGCTGTGCGTGTTGATCCTCGTGGCAACCGTGAAGGTCATGATTGACCTGCAAGTGTGGCGAAAGCGAAGGACGCTGCGGGGGGAAAGTGTCGCGCGGCAGTAGCTCACTGGGCTCAAGAGGCGAAGCTCTCTCAACTCGTCATTGCGAGGAGCACTTGCGACGAAGCAATCCAGAGTCCCTCCGCGGAAAGATTCTGGATTGCTTCGCTACGCTCGCAATGACGGAGCAGGCTAGCCCGCTTGCCGCAGTCAGCGACCGGGCGTAACCTTCCGCAATGGCCGTCAGTGTCCCCGACCTGAAAGCATTCCTGCTCGCCACACCGTTCTTCGGCGGTATCCCGGATCAAAGTCTCGACCTCCTGATGTCGATGCTGGTCGAGTGCCGATTTGATACCGGAGCAACCGTCGTGACGGAGGGCGAGCCCGGACGCTCGCTGTTCATCGTCAAATCCGGCCGGCTGGCGGTGAGCAAACGGGCGAATGCGGGGCGCGTGATCCCGATCTCCGTTCTGGAGCCCGGCGATTTCTTCGGCGAGATGACGCTGATCGAAATGCAGAATCGTTCCGCCACGGTGATCGCGGAGAGTCCGACGGTGCTGTACGAGCTGACGGCCCAAAAGCTCTACGCCTGCTACAAGGCCGATATCCATGCCTATGTGATCGTCCTGCAAAACATTAATCGCGAGCTATGCCGACGGCTTCGCCGGTCTGATGATCGGTTTACCGGGCACAGTGCGTAGGATGGGTAGAGCACTGCGAAACCCATCATATTTCGTCACCGAACGAGGCCTCGATGGGTTTTGCTGCGCTCTACCCATCCTACGAGCTGAGATGTTTTCATGGGCACGTTCTATACCGACGAGCAGATACAGGAAGCCGTTGCTGCCTTAGAGGACCACACTCCCGGTATCTTCGAGAGAATGAAGAAATTGGCTTCAGTCAACGATCCGTTTAGCGATGAACAAGAAGCAGAACTAGGAGCCGTCGTAAGAGTTCTCACCATCGTTCTGCCGAAAGCGTCATACGTGGTGCATGCTGAAGACGAAAATGAAGCGAGAGCGCGCCTCAGCATAAACCTGGGCGACGTTGTTCGCGCTGTACTCGCATCAGATGAAGACGATTCCCAATAACGCCCGCCATGGCCGCCTAAGGCTAGCGTCGGTCATGCCAATCTGACCCGTCGGACAAAACACCCACCTTCCGCAAAATCCCGTCAATCCCCTCTCACAAAAATATTCCACTTTACCGAAATTCGGAATCGCAGTATCAATCCGCCATCCCGGTCCAGGGAGAGGGGCGATCGTCCGTCGTAACGAACGTGGATCGGGGGGTGGTGGACGCGGCAGCGTCGGGCACGAAGGCGGGGACCAGGGCGAGATGAACCTCGTGAGGTCTTGTCTAGCGTGCGGACGAACGGCGCCAACGCCCTGCGAAGTCCTTTTGGGCGAAGCAGGACGTGTCCGGCGAAGCCTCTTGGCGAAGCCGGATCGCTGCGTACGGCAAAATCGTGTGGTCCTGGCCGTCGTTGCTACGGTCAAGCCTTGCGGAGATGGATCGGGGCTCTACCGGGTCTTTGTCCATCGTCAATTCGCAAGGCGACGGTGACAAAAAGGAACTCGTCGCCGGGGAGAGCGCGGCATAAGCCGTCAACCCACTGCGCAGGGAAGGCCGAGTGTTCGGCGTCACCTGTATGCTGCTGTGCGGTCTCTTTGCGCTACATCTTTGCGCAGCGGACCGCGGGTGCCAGCCGGCACCCGGTCTTCCCTGCGCCCTCTTCACAGAGGAGGGCTACGAAAAAAGCAAAACTCGGGCATTTGGTGCCGCGAGAAGGCTGCTTCATGTGCGATTTGAGCGAGGGAATGGTGCTGCCAGACAGGATTGAACTGTCGACCTCTCCATTACCAATGGAGTGCTCTACCACTGAGCTACGGCAGCATGTGCTGGGGTAAGAATCGGCCGCCACGAGGGGCCTACCAAGCGGGCCGATATCTGCCACAAGCCCCCCTCCTGTGCAAGCTTGCTAGCTCCGCCAAAGCGATAAAATCGGGTCGATATCGGGGCCAAAATGCCTGTTTTGGCTCGAAACGGCCGACTTTCCGCGGATTCGGTTCCGATATCCCCACCCAACTGGCCAGTTGCCCGATGCGCCGGATTCGATCCATTTCGATTTTCGCACGATCGGATCGCGCGGCCCTCTTGAGCTGCCTTATTCCTCGGGCATGTTATCGCCGATCGCTGTAATGGACCTCGATGGCAGACCAGAACGACAAGAGCACGAAGCAGGACTCCAGACAGGCGAGGGCGTCCCGCGACGACCGGCTCAAATCGGCGCTGCGCGAAAACCTGAAGCGGCGAAGGATGCAGGCGCGCGAACGGGCCGCAAGTGGCGGCCCCTCGCAGAACGAAGATGATTCCCTAAATGAGGGGACCGCCGGCAAGATAGCCGACAAGACCGGCGACTAGAATTTTTTGGAGTGCATGGCCGTGGCAATGGGGCAGGACGAGCAGCAACGACCCGACGGTGACGCGCAGATGTCGCGGTTCACCCGCCCTGAGCAGACCTTTCCGGCGCTGACATCAGCCGAGATCGAGCGGATGAGGCATTTCGGTGAGGTCCGCAACTACGCCGATGGGGAATTCCTGTTCGAGACCGGCAAGCCCGGGCCGGGCATGTTCGTCGTGCTGAAGGGCCACGTCGCCATCACCCAGCGCGACGGCCTTGGCCATGTCACCCCGTTGATCGACCAGGGGCCGGGGCAATTTTTGGCCGAGTTGAGCCAGCTCTCGGGACGGCCGGCGCTGGTCGACGGCCGCGCCGAAGGCGATGTCGAGACGTTGCTGTTGCCGCCGGAGCGGCTGCGCGCGCTGCTGGTCGCCGAGGCTGAACTCGGCGAGCGCATCATGCGCGCGCTGATTCTGCGCCGGGTCAATCTGCTCCAGGGCGGCGTTGGCGGCGTGGTGCTGATCGGTCCGTCGCATTCGGCAGGCGTGGTGCGGTTGCAGGGCTTCCTCACCCGCAACGGTCAGCCGCATCATCTGCTCGATCCCGCGCGCGATCGCGACGCCGCCGATGTCATCGCGCGTTATTCGCCCAAGCCGGACGACTGGCCGCTGGTCGTCACCCCCGATGGTGCGGTGCTGCGCAATCCCGGCGAAACCGAGCTTGCGCGCGCGATCGGCATGATCGGCGGCCCGCGCAACGACCGCATCTACGACGTCGCGATCGTCGGCTCCGGGCCGGCCGGGCTCGCTACCGCCGTGTATGCCGCGTCAGAAGGCCTCTCGGTCGCCGTGCTCGACACCCGCGCCTTCGGCGGCCAGGCCGGCGCCAGCGCGCGGATCGAAAACTATCTGGGCTTTCCGACCGGCATTTCCGGCCAGGCCCTGACCGCGCGCGCCTTCAACCAGGCGCAAAAGTTCGGCGCGGAGATCATGATCCCGGTCACGGTGAAGTCGCTCGACTGCACGCGCAAGGACGGCGCGTTTTCGGTGGCGCTTGACGGCTGCGACCCGCTGCATTCGCGCGCGGTGGTGGTCGCCAGCGGCGCGCGCTATCGCCGGCCCGACATCGAGAACCTCGATAAATTCGAAGGCCGCGGCGTCTGGTATTGGGCCTCGCCGGTCGAGGCGAAGCTGTGCGCCGGCGAGGAGGTCGCGCTGGTCGGTGCCGGCAACTCCGCGGGACAGGCCGCCGTGTTCCTCTCGGGGCACGCCAAAAAAGTGCTGATGATCATCCGCGGCGGCGGTCTTGGCGCCAGCATGTCGCGTTATCTCATCGAGCGCATCGAAGCCACGCCGAACATCGAACTGATGTTCAACACCGAGATCACGGCGCTCGAAGGCGACGAGGCCTCGCTGCTGCGGCGCATCCGCTGGAAGAGCCGGCTCTCGAGCGACGAGGATTTTGCCGACATCCGCAATCTCTTCCTGTTTGTCGGCGCCGATCCCGCCACCAGCTGGCTCGACGGCTGCGGCGTGACGCTCGATCGCGGCGGCTTCGTCGTCACAGGCGCGCAGTCCGAGCAGAACCAGGGCCGGCTGGTGGCGCCGCTGGAGACCTCGGTGCCCGGCGTCTACGCCGTCGGCGATGTCCGCTCCGGGTCGGTCAAGCGCGTCGGCGGCGCCATCGGCGAAGGCGCGCAGGTCGTTGCCTCCCTGCACGGCTTCCTCGGCGACGCCGCAAAACCGGCGCTTTAGTCAAGTAGACCACAAGCAGATGGCAAGGCGAATGTGACTTGCCATCTCGCCGGCTGATGCGTGACTATCTCCCCTCATCCTGAGGAGCGGCCGCAGGCCGCGTCTCGAAGGATGAAGGCCCAGCTGCCAAAGCCGGGCCTTCATGGTTCGAGACGCGTGCTTCGCACGCTCCTCACCATGAGGATCTAACAGAACAAATTTATATGGGAGGACTAAATGGCCGAACTCGTCGTGCTCTACAAGACGCCCAAGGATGCTGCCGCTTTCGACAAGCATTATGCCGAGACCCACATTCCGCTCGCCAAGAAACTTCCCGGCTTGAAGAAGTACGCCGTGAGCACGGGCACGGTCGGCTCCCCCGCCGGACCTTCCGGAATTCACCTCGTCGCCATTCTCACCTTCGACAACGTCGCCGCCATCCAGTCGGCTTTCGGCAGCGAAGCAGGCAAGGCGGCCGCCGGCGACGTGCCGAAATTCGCCACTGGCGGCGCCGACCTGTTGATCTTCGATACCAAGGAAGTATGAGCCGCGACTTTCGTCGTGTAGCCCGGATGGAGCGCAGCGTAATCCGGGGCCACTGCATTTGCATGCGAAAATCCCGGATTACGCTATCGCTCCATCCGGGCTACGCACTACAAACTGTCGTCGTTCGTGACAGCGTTGCAAAAAATTCAGCCATGCGTTTTTCGATTCGCACGATGACGCATGGCTGCGCACGCATGTGTGACACCAGCGCGTGTGGCAATCCGATGAGGACCGTAATATCAATCCCGAACTCGATGCAGAGAGTAGGAGAGATGTCATGGTTCTTGGGTTGAGCTTGCCCGCCTTCACGCTGGTTCATGTCATCATCAGCCTGATCGGCATCGTCGCCGGCCTCGTCGTGATGTTCGGCCTGCTCGGCTCGAAGCCGATGCCGGGCCTCACCGCGATCTTCCTGCTGTTCACGATCCTCACCAGCGCCACCGGCTTCCTGTTTCCGTTGAAGGAGCTGCTGCCGTCGCATATCATCGGCATCATCTCGCTGGTCCTGCTCGCGATCGCCTGTCTCGCGATCTACGGCATGAAGCTCTCTGGCATCTGGCGTCCGGTTTACATCGTGACCGCGATGATCTCGCTGTATTTCAACGTCTTCGTGCTGGTAATCCAGTCGTTCCTGAAGGTGCCGGCGCTCGCCGCGCTCGCACCTGCCGTGGCACCAAATCCACCGGGAGGTCCCGTGTTCGCCGTGGTGCAGGGCCTCGTGCTGGTTTTCTTCGTGGTGCTCACCATCGGCGCCTGGCGCCGCTTCAAGCCGATGGCGTTCGCCTGATCATTCAAGGAGCCTAGTAATGCCCACCATCACCACCGAGGACGGCGTCGAGATATTCTACAAGGACTGGGGCTCGGGCCAGCCGATCGTGTTCAGCCACGGCTGGCCGCTGTCGGCCGACGACTGGGACGCGCAGATGATGTTCTTCGTGACGCACGGCTATCGCGTCATCGCGCATGACCGTCGCGGCCATGGCCGTTCGTCGCAGGTCGCCGACGGCCACGACATGGATCATTATGCCGATGATCTCGCGGCCGTAACGGCGCATCTCGATCTCAAGAACGCAATCCATGTCGGCCACTCCACCGGTGGCGGCGAAGTAGTGCATTACATCGCGCGCCACGGCGAGAGCCGGGTGGCGAAGGCCGCGATCCTCTCCGCGGTGCCGCCGCTGATGGTGAAGACGGAGGCCAATCCCGGCGGCCTGCCGAAGAGCGTGTTCGACGATTTCCAGGTGCAACTCGCTGCCGGCCGTTCCAGCTTCTACCGCGACATCGCGGCCGGTCCCTTCTATGGCTACAACCGTCCCGGCGCAAAGCCGTCGGAAGCGGTGATCCAGAACTGGTGGCGCCAGGGCATGATGGGCGGCGCGAAGGCCCATTACGACGGCATCGTCGCGTTCTCGCAGACCGACTTCACCGAGGATTTGAAGAAGATCACCGTGCCGGTGCTGGTGATGCACGGCGACGATGACCAGATCGTGCCCTACGCCGATTCCGCGCCGCTGTCGGCCAAGCTGCTCAAGAACGGCATGCTGAAGACCTACAAGGGTTTCCCGCACGGCATGCCGACGACGCACGCCGAGACCATCAACGCCGACCTGCTGGCGTTCTTCAAGGAGTGAGCGGCCTCACGCCAAGATTGCCCTGATCGCGTCGAAGGTGCGCTTGACGAAAGCTTCCGGCTTCTCCCGCGCTCCTCCGGCGATCCAGCTCTCGCCGCCGACGCGCATCGCGCCGGTGGCGATCATGGCGACGAGCCGCGCCTTCAGCTGGTCCGATTTGGTTCTGGCGCGCTGGGCGAGCCCTTCGGCCAGCGCCCGCTCGAGCTTCTCGTATTTGAGTTGGTCGCGCGCCCGAAGCGCGGGATTATCGCGCTTGAGCCGCGACATGGCCGCAGCCTCCGCCGGATCGATCCGCTTGAGCGCCGCCGCGATCGCGTTCTCCGCCGCCGTCAGCATGGTTTCGCCCGCCGGCCGCGCCACGACCTCCGCGACCAGCGCGGCGGCGGCGCCTTCCTGCCAAGCCGCGACCACGTCCTCTTTCGAGGCGAAATAATGGAAGAAGCTGCGTCGCGACACGTCCGCCGCGGCCGCAATATCGTCGATGGTCGTGGCCTCGAAACCGCGCTCCAGGAATAGCGCCATCGCGGCGCGGGTCAACCGCTCGCGGGTCGCTTGCAATTTGCGCTGCCGCAGGCCGGTGCCATCGGCGGATTTTGCTCCTGCCGGCAATGGCTTGGTGCGCCTGTTGACTGATTTCCCGGCGACTTTCGAAAGCTTCAAATCACTTCACCACTTGCAAAGTTGCACCCAGTGCACATTTAGACCCGTCGCGGGGCCTTTCCCAGCCCCGACGGAGCTATGGCATGACCGACTGGACCACGGCAGACATCCCCTCCCTCAGCGGCAAGACTGCCGTCGTGACCGGAGCGACGGGCGGCCTCGGCTACGAGACGGCGATGGCGCTGGCGGGCGCCGGTGCCATTGTCATACTCACCGGACGCAACGAGGCAAAGGGCCTGCGCGCGATCGAGGGCATTTGCGAGCGCTTTCCCAATGCGCTGATCGCCTACGAGCATCTCGACCTCGCCAGCCTCGCTTCCGTCGCCGATTTTACCAGGCGCTTCGCCGCCAGCAACGAGCAGATCGACCTGCTCGTCAACAATGCCGGCGTGATGGCGCTGCCAAAGCGGCAGCAGACGGCGGATCGTTTCGAGATGCAGCTCGGCACCAACTATCTCGGTCATTACGCGCTGACGGCGCGGCTGTTGCCGCAGCTTCGCCGGGCGAAGGCGGCTCGGGTCGTCAACCTCTCGAGCCTTGCGCACCGCTCCGGGGCGATCAATTTCGACGATCTGCAGGCTAAGCATTCCTATCGTCCGTGGCGGGCTTATTGCCAGTCCAAGCTGGCGATGCTGATGTTTTCGCTGGAATTGCAGCGCCGCAGCCTCGCCGCAGGCTGGGGTCTGACGAGCCTTGCCGCACATCCCGGCTACGCGCGGACCGATCTGATTTCGAACGGTCCGGGTGCGAACACGTTCCAGTGGCGTGTGAGCCGGTGGCTGCAGCCCTTCATCAGCCAGTCTGCCGCGGAAGGCGCGCTGCCGACTTTGTTGGCGGCGACCTCGCCGGCAGCAGAGCCGGGCGGCTACTATGGTCCCAACTGGTTCTTCGAATTGAAAGGGCCGCCGCGGCCGGCGAAGGTCATGCCGCATGCAAAGGATTTCGCCTCGTCAGCCATGCTGTGGGATGTTTCGGCGACGTTGACCGGTATATCCTTCGACGAGATCGCGGCCGCCGCATGAGCCGCGAGCCTGTCGGGGAGGTCCCGATGCAGATCATCATCTTCGGCGCGACCGGCATGGTCGGGCAGGGCGTCTTGCGCGAATGCCTGATCGATGCCGGCATCGATCGCGTGCTCGTGGTCGGCCGCAGCCCGACCGGCGTCCGCCACGCCAAGCTCACGGAGATCACGCACGGCGATTTCACGGACTACTCGGCGATCGAAGCGCAGCTCACCGGCTTCGATGCCTGCTTCTTCTGCCTCGGCGTCTCCTCGATCGGCATGAGCGAGGAGCGCTACCGCCATCTCACCTATGACCTCACGCTCGCAGCGGCGACCGCGCTGGCACGGCTCAATCCGCAGATGACATTCGTCTATGTCACGGGCGCCGGCACCGATTCCACCGAGCAGGGTTCGCGGATGTGGGCGCGGATCAAGGGCAAGACCGAGAACGATCTGCTCAAGCTGCCGTTCAAGGCGGCCTACATGTTCCGCCCCGGTGCAATCCAACCGCTCCACGGTGCCCGCTCCAAGACCGCGTGGGTGCAGGCCGTGTATGCAGCAAGTTGGCCACTGTGGTCGGTACTGCGCCGGGTCTCGCCGCGGCTCGTCACCTCGACGGAGCAGATCGGCCGCGCGATGATCCGGGTCGCGCGGGAGGGGTATCCGCGAAAGGTGCTGGAGATGGAGGATCAATAGCCTCTAGTCCAGTGGGGCGTTAGTTCTAGGGAAATTTCGCCGCCCGCGCGCGTTGAGCCCTGTCCGCCCGAAGCAGAAAGCGCCGTCGATGTCTCCCCAGCTCAAACTGATCGCACTCGACGCCGACGACCTCTCCGTGATCTCGGCCCACGTCCAGGACGCCCGCGTGCAGCCCTCGGACATCATCTGGCGGCAAAGCGAAAAGCGGCTGGTCGTCGGCATGAGCCGGTTGGACTGGGAGCAGACACTGGACGGCGAGGCCGAGCCGCGCAGGCTGGTGGCGGCCCTCCGTTTCGACCGCGTGCTCGCCTGCAAGTCGCGCAACATCGACCTCGACGCGCCGGACACTGTCCTGGACCTCGTCGGCATCGAATTCCACGGCCAGGACGCCCCCGGCGGGAGCGCGCTGCTCCTGTTTGCCCAAGGCGGCGCCATCCGCCTCGACGTCGAATGCCTGGAATGCGAACTGACTGATCTGGGGGCGGATCAGCTGGGAGCGGGGTTGGAGGCTGAAGGGGAGGGGTGAAGTGGCATGCCAAGGCCACGCATTCCGCTTTCGCCAGGACGACGCCGGAGGGGAACGGCCCGGCCCAAGGGTTGACGCAGCTTCCCCGCCGCGCCATTGAGCAGGGGCCTGGTGAGCCAAACCGCGCCCCCAAAAACCAGTTAGAAGCCAAGATGCCCGTTCGTCTCGACCGCAGCAGCGCCGATTTTGACCAGCGATTCGGGGCCTTCCTCGCCGCCAAGCGCGAGGCCTCGGCCGACGTCGAGGCGGCCGCGCGAGCGATCGTCGACGACGTGGCGAAGCGGGGCGATGCCGCCCTGCTCGAGGCCACGGCAAAGTTCGACCGGTTGACGCTCAATGCATCCGGCCTGCGCGTCACCGCCGCCGAGATCGAGGCCGCGGTGAAAGCCTGCGACGCAGCGACCCTGGATGCGCTCAAGCTCGCGCGCGATCGCATCGAGACCTATCACAGCCGGCAACTGCCGAAGGACGAGCGTTTCACCGATTCGCTCGGCGTCGAGCTCGGCTGGCGCTACACCGCGATCGAATCCGCCGGCCTCTACGTGCCCGGCGGCACTGCAGCCTATCCGTCTTCGGTGCTGATGAATGCGGTGCCGGCAAAGGTCGCGGGCGTAGCGCGCCTCGTCATGGTGGTGCCCTCGCCCGACGGCAAGCTCAACCCGCTGGTCCTGGCGGCAGCAAAGCTTGGCGGCGTCACCGAGATCTATCGCGTCGGCGGTGCGCAGGCGGTTGCCGCGCTCGCGCATGGCACCGCGACGATCGCGCCCGTCGCCAAGATCGTCGGACCCGGCAACGCGTATGTCGCCGCGGCAAAGCGGCTGGTGTTCGGCAAGGTCGGGATCGACATGATCGCCGGTCCCTCGGAGGTGCTTGTCATCGCCGATGACACCGGCAATGCCGACTGGATTGCCGCCGACCTGCTGGCACAGGCCGAGCACGATTCCAGCGCGCAGTCGATCCTGATTACCGATTCCGCGCGCCTTGCCGCCGACGTCGAAAAGGCCGTCGAGGCGCAGTTGAAGACGCTGCCGCGCGCTGCGATCGCCAGCGCCTCGTGGGCCGATTTCGGCGCCATCATCATGGTGCAGAGCCTCAATGACGCCATTCCGCTCGCGGATGCGATTGCCGCCGAGCATCTCGAGATCATGACGCATGATCCCGACGCGCTCGCCGCAAGGATCCGCAACGCAGGCGCCGTGTTCCTCGGGCCGCACACGCCGGAGGCGATTGGCGATTACGTCGGCGGCTCCAACCACGTGCTGCCGACGGCGCGCTCGGCACGATTCTCGTCGGGGCTCTCGGTGCACGATTTCCTCAAGCGCACCTCGATCCTGAAATGCGGCCCGGATCAGCTGCGTGCGCTCGGTCCGGCCGCGATGATTCTCGGCAAGGCGGAGGGGCTAGATGCCCATTCGCGCTCGATTGGATTGCGCCTCAACCTGTCATGACCCAGCCGCCCGAACAGGACGACTCGACCAATCGCATCGTCGGCGTCACGCTCGACGAGGACTCGATCGGCCGTTCCGGCCCCGACATCGAGCATGAGCGCGCGATCGCGATCTACGATTTGATTGAACAGAACCTGTTCGCGCCGGAGGGCGCCGACGGGAAGGGGCCGTTCACGCTGCATATCGGCATCACCGGCAGCCGCCTGATGTTCGACATCCGCCGTGAGGACGGCACGCCCGTGGTCGCACATCTGTTGTCGCTGACGCCGTTCCGGCGGATCGTGAAGGACTATTTCATGATCTGCGACAGCTACTACCAGGCGATCCGCACCGCGACGCCGGACAAGATCGAGGCCATCGATATGGGCCGCCGCGGCATCCATGACGAGGGCTCGCGCACGCTGCAGGAGCGGCTGAAGGGCAAGGTGCGGGTCGATTTCGAGACCTCGCGCCGGCTGTTCACGCTCATTACTGTCCTGCACTGGAAGGGTTAAGCGCGATGGCGGGTCCGCCACGCGCACGCGATCCGCAATCGGTGCTGTTCGCATGCGCCATGAACAGCGTGCGCTCGCCGATGGCGGAGAGCCTGCTGCGGCACATGTTTCCGCAAGGCCTCTACGTGAAGTCGGCCGGCGCCAGGCGCGGCGAGCTCGATCCGTTCGCGGTGTCCGTGATGGCCGAGCTCGGCCAGGACATCTCCACCCACAAGCCGCAGACCTTCGAGGAGCTGGAGGATTGGGAGGGGCTGAATTTCGACCTGATCATCACGCTGTCGCCGGAGGCGCATCACAAGGCGCTGGAGCTGACCCGCACGCTTGCCGCCGACGTCGAGTATTGGCCGACGCTTGATCCCACCACCATGGAAGGCAGCCGCGACCAGAAGTTGGCGGCTTACCGTGACGTCTGCGACCAGCTCCTGCTGCGCATCCGCCGGCGGTTTTCGAAGGTGGGCGCGGCGAACGGGTAGCATTCGGCGCCCGTAACACCCGCGTCACAGACTGCGGGCACACGCATCCTGTACCCGTCGAATCAGTAAAGTCCGGGTTCCCGGGTTGTGAAATCAGCCCCCGTCCGATAGGTTCCGCGCGCAATTCACCCCTGCTTCATTCCCCAAATCACCTGATGCTCGGCCGCCCCAAATTCGTTCTCGCCTCCGGTTCGCCGCGGCGCCTGTCGCTGCTCAACCAGGCCGGCATCGAGCCGGACGCGCTCCGGCCCGCCGACGTCGACGAGACGCCGAAGCGGGGCGAGCTGCCGCGCGCCTGCGCCAACCGGCTCGCGCGGGCCAAGGCGGATGCGGCGCTCAAATCGGTGCAGCTCGACGACGAGCTGCGCGGCGCCTTCATCCTCTCCGCCGACACGGTGGTGGCGGTCGGCCGCCGCATCCTGCCCAAGGCCAATCTCGTCGACGAGGCCGCGCAGTGCCTGCGGCTGCTGTCGGGCCGCAACCACCGCGTCTACACCGCAATCACCCTGGTGACGCCGCGCGAGGCCTTCCGCCAGCGCCTGGTCGAGACCCGCGTCCGCTTCAAGCGCCTCTCGGAGGACGACATCCAGGCCTATATCGGCTCCGGCGAATGGCGCGGCAAAGCCGGCGGCTACGCCGTGCAGGGCATCGCGGGGTCGTTCGTGGTCAAGATGGTGGGGTCCTACACCAACGTGGTCGGCCTGCCGCTCTACGAGACCACCACGCTGCTCGGCGGCGAAGGTTTCCCGATCCGCTTCGGCTGGCTCAATGCCACCGCCGTCTGAGCCGACAAGCCGCTCCTGTAAAAATCGCGAAAACAACCCCATGCACAGTAGAATTGCCCCGCGGGAATCTGGCCGGAACGCCTGCACTTCCGCCGGAGGAACCCCTTTGGCGACAGGCTCTTGAACTCTCTCACCTCGTGCAAGCTGAGCACCCTATGGACGACCAGGTGAAAAAGCCCGCAAGCCCCCTCAAAACCTGCCCGATCTGCGGCAAGCCGCAGTCCGAGGCCACCCGCCCGTTCTGCTCCTCGCGCTGCCGCGACGTCGATCTGAACCGCTGGCTGAAAGGCTCCTACGTCATCCCCGGCCGGGATGACGAGGCGGATGGAGAAGAATAAACAAGTAATATCAACATTCTAAGTGAATGATGCCCGCGCAGCACGCCAGCTCCAGCAAGCCCGCCCGACCTTGTGCACAGCCGGGCCGCGCCCGGCGAAGCCTCTTGGTGAAGCCGGGTGGACAGGCAGCCTTCAGCCCACTATAAACCGCCCGCTCGATGGGCTTTGGCCCCTCTTTGGAGCACGCCCAGGTAGCTCAGTTGGTAGAGCATGCGACTGAAAATCGCAGTGTCGGTGGTTCGATTCCGCCCCTGGGCACCATTTTCGCTCGCCACGGGCAACATCTTCCCCAGCGCCAAGCCTTGAGCGCCAGGTCTTGACCAGCCCGCTCGCGCAGCAATCCGTTCCGGAACCAGATCGCGCCCGCCCATTGCTGGCACTCTGCTTGCTCAGCCAGGACCAAAGTCTGGCCTTGGAAGAGAGGCCGTTTCAGGTTGAGGCAAGTGATGCAGGAAGTGTCCCGTTCTGATGCTGGCGAACTCCGGCTCGATGCGTTGGTCGCCGATTTGTGGTGGCGCGTTCGGCTCATGAACACAGACATTCTCGAGGAAGAGGCGAGAGCAGGGGTGTTTGACGTGCTGCAGCCGACATACCCGCTTCTTGCGCTTAATCTTCGCGCGCGACGCGACAATTTGGTCTCGACGATCGGCGTGCTCGAGCAGCGTGCGCGATCAACGTCGGAAGCGGCTTGAGCGCGGTCTTCTGTTACACCGGGAACGTCAGCGATTTCGCGAGCCTGACCAGATCGACCTGGCGCCGGCAGCCCGTCTTTTCGAAGACGTGAATGAGGTGGCTCTTCACGGTGCTGACGGAAACGCCGAGCAAGGCCGAGATCGCGTCTCGTGTGTGTCCCTCGCAGATGAGCTCGAAGATGCGAATTTCGGCCGGCGTCAGGTCATAGAGCTGGTTGAGCGCATCGTGAGGCAATCGCGGCGGCCCGGAGGCTGACGTCACGAACACGGCGGCAGCGGCGCTTTGGATCAGGCCGGATCGCGTGTGGCTGCGTCGCAACGGCAGAACGTGAATGACGAGAGCGTCACCGCCTTGGCGAGGGATCGGGATGCCGATGCCTTTTTGCCCGAGCTTCGTCTCGTCCTTTGCCGCCTGCGCGACGGCCGATTGCAATGTGGCCGTGGTCGCCGCGGATTGAACCGCGATCCTGCCATGCCTTGCCATGATCGGATCGCCGGCCGCGAGCATCGCCGCGGCTGCGGCGTTGGCGTGAACGATCTTCGAATCCTCGTCGGCCAGGACGACGCCCACCGTCAGGGCCTCCACCGTCGCCGCGAATGTGTTGGCCTCCACCGCCTTCATGTCGAACAGATTGCTGATCGTCACGGCGCGGCGGATGTGAGGCGCCAGAAGGCGCAATCCGTCGACCTGCACATCGTCAATGCGGCCTGCCGACTCATGCTGGCTGAATATCGCATTTCCAACCATCGTCCTGTCGCGTACGAGGCCGACGGCAACGGCGTCGAACAAGCCCTTGGGCAGGGCCCATTCGCGATAATAGCGGTTGCTGGAAATGATCTCCGACCGGACGGCTTCGGATTGAACGATCGGCTCGCCGAGCGGATACTGCTGAATGCGCTCGGCGCCGCCCCAGAGCTCGATGATGTCGGCGCCGTAGCCGACCCCGTTCTGGGCCATCTGGGCCAGGTCGGACCCGGAGACCGCATTGACGACGGCCTTCATATTGGTGAGGCTGGCGACCGAGAGCGCGCCGGTGGCAAAGCCGAACTCGGCGCAGATCTCATCCAGAACTTCGGTCCAGCGTTCCGGCGCGATCACACAATCATAGATACTGCCGATGAGGTCCGAGAACTTCTCGACCGAAGCCTGGTGCATTCCAAACCACTCACTTGAAAATAGCGGACGTCACTTGAAAGCTAGTTTAGGAGTGGCTTCATCGCCTATGACGTATTTCACAATCCCGAGGCAGCGATCCTATCACCGCGATTCGGGGGCGCAAACGGGAACACCGAACCCAAATGCTTGGAGTGGCTTGTTGGCGGCCGCGACGCATTTCGCGCTCGTGCTTTGCTGCCGCTAAGTCGAGTGTCTGTTCTGCTCGATGCCTGCTCAAAACTGCGGCAGATGCGATGCGGAGCGCGTCGGCAGGCCGTGTCAAGTTGCATGGTTCCTCTCCATGCAACCTGGATCAGGGCGTGATATCCTGGCCCTCGGGACGGAATTGACCCTCCCCGCATCTGGAAGGACATGGCCATGACGTTGTCATCACGCTTCGGTACGCGTCCCGCTGTCGCCATCTCATCGATCGCACTGCTCCTGTGCGCCCTCGGCGGCACCGCGATGTCGCAACCGACGCCCACCACGACCGCCGCCGACACCCAGCTTCCCGGCGTCACGGTCGATGCGCCGAAGCATATGGCGCGGCCACACCGGCCAGCGCATCACGCGACAGCTCGCGGGACCGCATCGCGCACGTCAGCCGCTTCGACGGCGTCACTGGCGCCGAACTCGGACGCCGCGAAGCTTGCCAAGCTCGCCGCTGCCACGGGCAGCTGCGTCGGCGGTTGTCAATCGAGCTTCAAGACGGGCGACAAGCCCTGGGTTGGTTGCAACGTTTCGGGTGGCGTCTATTCGTTCACGTGCCGTAACGTCGCTAACTACAAGACCTATGACGAGTGCAAGGAAGCAGGACGGATCACCGGCTGGCGCTCCGGCGAGACCTCGGCATATTGCAGCAGCCTTGCGTTGAAGTAGCAGTGCGGATGGCCTCTCCTCCGATTGCACGAGGCAAGTCGCAAGCGGGTCGACGATCAGCGCGTGATTGACGACACATATCATTCCAGCCGGTCAGTCCAGCCTGTTGTCAGGTGGCTCGCGTCATGGATCGTCTGCGCGTGGCCCCTATGTCCATTCGCGATTGTGAGGCTTGCGAACGAGCCACGCCCGCGCTCTCATGCTATTGCTGCCTCCGCAATGACGCGAGGACACCCATGCTCCCCCTTCCCGCCGATATCTTCACCGAGCCCGAGGACGTCTCGCCCGACGGGCTTGCCAATCTCGGCCCGCTCCGCCGTCTCGCAGGCAGCTGGCAGGCCGACAAAGGTATCGATATCAATCCGAAGGCGGAGGGGCCGGAGCGGCGGACCTTCATTGAGCGCATCCGGATGGACCCGATCGATCCGCAGGCCAACGGGCCGCAGCTGCTCTATGGGCTGCGCTATCACATCCACATCAACACGCCCGAGGAAGACATCACCTTCCACGACCAGGTCGGCTACTGGTTGTGGGAGCCCGCGACCGGGCTGATCATGCAGACGCTGGCGATCCCGCGCGGGCAGGTGCTGCTGGCGTCGGGCAAGGCCGGGGCGGACGACAAGGAGATCTCCGTGACCGCCAAGCGCGGCGACACCGCATACGGGATCTGCTCGACTGATTTTCTGGAACAAGCGTTCCGCACCGATGCTTACCGCTGCGACATCACCTTCAACGACGACGGCAGTTGGACCTATCTGATCCAGACCGAGTTGTTCGTGCGCGGCGCGCCGTTCAACCATCGCGACACCAACACGCTGAAACTCGTCGCGCCGCCAAAGCTCAATCCCCTCGCGGTGATCTTGAACGATCGCGCCACGGGGAATAAGGGCAATGAGCCGGCAGCCTGAGCGCGGCCCGGAGATACGCATGAAGCCTTACGTCATCTGTCTGATGCATTCGAGTCTGGACGGCCGCACCCATCCGAGCCGCTGGCGCCCGAAGGGGGCAGGGACGGACTGGTTCGAGAAGATCCACGACGAGCTCGGCGGCGATGCCTGGGTAATCGGCCGCGTCACCGGCTCGGAGTTCGCCAAGGGCAAGCCCTATCCCGCGACGGCGGCCGCGAAATTTCCGCGCGAAAATTGGTTGGCACGACGTGACGCGATAACCTATGGCGTCGTGCTCGATGCGAAGGGCAAGATCGGCTGGGGCCGCTCCGATATCGGCGGCGATCCGATCGTCGTCGTGCTGACCGAGAGCGTCTCCGATTCGCATCTCGCGGGGCTCCGCCGCGAGGGCGTGTCCTATATCTTTGCCGGAAAGTCCGAGATCGACCTCGCGCGGGCGGTGGACATTCTCAACCGCGAGCTCGGCGTGAAGCGCCTTCTGGTGGAGGGCGGGGGCGTCGCCAACGGCGCGTTCCTTCGTGCCGGCCTGATCGACGAGTTCGATCTGATCCTTAGCCCCGCGATCGACGGCGCCAAGGGCGCGCCCTTCGTGTTCGATTCCACGGATGCCGATGGCGACCGGCGTGCACCGCTGAGCGCGATGACGCTGGAGAGCACGCGGGATCTCGGCGGCGGCGTCCTGCTGCTGCGCTATCTGATCCAGAACGATCCGCAGGCCGTGGGCAAGTAAGCACCGACATGTCGGCAACATCAGAGCATATCGTCATCGTCGGTGCCGGCGCGGCCGGCCTGATGGCGGCGCGCGAGCTGGCGTGCGCGGGCAGGACGGTGACGATCCTGGAGGCGCGCGAGCGCTGCGGCGGCCGCATCCATCCGCTGTCTGTTTCGGAGTTCGGCTACCCCGCCGATGGCGGCGCCGAATTCGTCCACGGCGAGGCGCCGGTCACGCGCGCGCTGCTGCATGAGGCCGGGCTGTCCCTTCAGGAAATCGAAGGCGAGCGATGGGGCTTTGACGGCGCAGACATCGTGCGCGAGGATCGCCACGATCCGCTTGAGGCCAAGCTGCACGCCGTGGTTCGGGAATTGAATGACGATCTCACCATCGCCGATTTCCTGCGCCGGCATTTTGCCGGCGATGAGCATGCGGGGCTGCGCCATTCGATCGAGCGAATGGTCGAGGGCTACGATGCGGCCGATCCCGAGCGCGCCTCCACGCTGGCGCTGCGCGAGGAATGGATGGCTGGCGGGCACTCTCCGCAGGCGCGCATCAAGGGCGGCTATGGTGGGATGATCAACTTCCTGGCAGCCGAGTGCCGCAACCTTGGCGTGATGTTTCGCTTCGGCTGCGTGGTGTCGGCGATCGAGGAGGAGGGCGGCGCGATCGCCGTTCGCTGTATCGGCGGCGACGTGCATGGCTGCGGTCGCGTGATCCTCACTGTTCCGTTGCCGCTATTGCGCGAGATCGGGCTGCCGAGCCGCGCGCGCGCGAAGGCGGCGGCGGCCGACGACATCGGCTTCGGTAACGTGATAAAAATCCTGCTGCGCTTCAGGCGGCCATGGTGGCGCGAGCGCAAGGAAGAGCTCGCGGACATGAGCTTCATTTTGTCCGACCAGGTCATCCCGGTGTGGTGGACGCAATATCCGAACCGGCATCCCGTGCTGACCGGATGGTTCGGCGGCCCGCGCACGGCAGCGCTGTCGCACCTCGGCCCGCAAGCGCTGATCGATGCCGGGCTCGATTCGCTTGCGACCGTCTTCGGCCTGTCGCGCGAAGATCTCGCGCGCGAGCTCATCGCGGCCGCTGCGACCAACTGGGCGCACGATCCCTATGCCCGCGGCGCCTATTCCTGGGCGACGCCGCGAACGCGCGAGGCGCAAACGATCCTCGCGCTGGCCGACGGTCCAGTGCTGTTCTCCGGCGAGGCGCTCTATCGCGGAGCCGACATGGGCACGGTCGAAGCGGCGCTGGCGAGCGGCCAGCAAACGGCGGGGCTGATCTTGCGGGGATAGCTGACAGTCAAGAAAAAGGCCCGCATCCCGCGGGCCTTCGTCTTACCAGCGACCGTCTTACCAGCGGCTGCCGCCGAAGCCGAACGTCACGCTGGGACCGCCGCCGCCGTAATATCCGTACGGTCCGCCGCCGTAATAGCCGTGGTGCCGCGGGTAATAGCCGTAGCTCCGGTAGTGCGGACGATGAAATCCGTGATGGTGGTGAGGACGCCAGTGATGGCGATAGCCGTGATGGTGGTGCCTGTGCTGCGCGCTGATATCGGTCGACTGGCCGGCTGGCGCGTTGTGTTTCGCGCTTGAATTGTTGGCCGCGTTCGCCGCGGATCCGCCTGCAAGCGCCGCAGCACCGACGGCTATCGCGACAATGAGATACTTCATGTCATTACTCCAGTTGAATGTCGTGTGACAACACGTGGTCATCCGGCGCGTTCCGGTCAGTGCGGGCGTCGAAACGACGCAGTTTCATTGGCGTTCGATTTGCGCGGCTGCGTGCGTCTCGTGAGATTTATTGTCGCATCGCGGGCGTCGATCGCAACTCTGCCATCACTCTGCCGCGAATGACGCAATCACGTCATCGGTGGAGAGTCGCGAAAGGCCGCCATGCCGGGCGCTGATCAGTCAATCGCTCAACTCAACGTGATCCTCATGCGCGTTGCGCTTGATCCAGCGCAACTCCGGCCAGTGTCTCCCCATGCAATGTCGCCGCGACAATTCGAATTGCAGATCGAGGCAAGACATGAAGGCGTATTTCATCGGTGGCGGCATTGGATCGCTCGCGGGCGCGGCGTTCCTGGTTCGTGACGCGCAGCTGCCGGGGCGGGACATCGTGATCTACGAGGCGCAGCCGCTGGTCGGCGGCAGCCTCGACGGCGCGCTGCTCGCGAACGGCGCTTATTCGCTGCGCGGCGGACGCATGCTCACGACCGATCACTACGAATGCACCTGGGACCTGCTGTCGAGCATTCCCTCGCTCGAACATCCCGGCCTCAGCGTGCGCGAGGAAACCGTCGCGTTCAACACCGAGAACCCGGCGCATTCGCAGGCGAGGTTGGTCGATCGCAACCGCTTCAAGCTCGACGTCTCGCATATGGGATTTTCCGCGCGCGACCGGCTCGAGCTGCTGCGGCTCACGGAGGCGTCGGAGGAGACGCTCGGCAACAGCCGCATCACCGACTGGCTGTCGCCCAAATTCTTCGAATCCAATTTCTGGTACATGTGGCAGACCACTTTCGCCTTTCAGCCCTGGCACAGCGCGGTCGAGCTGAAGCGCTATCTGCATCGCTTCATGAACGAATTCCCGCGCATCGAGACGCTCGCCGGCGTCAAGCGCACCGTCTACAACCAGTATGACGCGATCGTGCGGCCGCTTGCCGCTTGGCTCAAGGGCCAGGGCGTGCAGTTCGTGCGCGGGACCGCCGTCACCGACATGGCGATCGAGAGCGAGGACGGACGCTTGCGGGTGCGCCAGCTCGTACTCGACCGCGACGGCCGCATCGCCAATGTCCAGCTCGAGGACGGCGACCTGGTGTTCTTTCAGAACGGCTCGATGACGGACGCCTCGAGCCTGGGTTCGATGACCGAGCCGGCTCCGTGCCTGACCAAGTCCGACAGCCGGGGTTGGGCGCTGTGGGAACGAATCGCGGAGGGACGTCCCGAATTTGGCAAGCCGTCCGCGTTCAACGCGTCGATCCCGGAATCCTATTGGCTGTCATTCACGGTCACCTGCCGCGATCCGCGCTTCTTCGACAAGATGGAGGCGTTCTCCGGCAACAAGGCGGGCACCGGCGGCCTCGTCACGTTCAGGGACTCCAACTGGCTGATGTCGGTGGTGCTGTATCACCAGCCGCATTTCGCCGGACAGCCGAAGAACGTGCAGGTGTTCTGGGGCTATGCGCTGCATCCCGACCGCGTCGGCAATTTCGTGGCCAAACCGATGTCCGATTGCAGCGGCGCTGACATCCTGAAGGAGCTTTGCGGCCATCTGAATTTCGACCTTGGCGTCTTCGAGGATGCGATCTGCGTTCCCTGCCGCATGCCCTACATCACCAGCATGTTCATGCCGCGCAGCGCGACCGACCGGCCGCTGCCGGTGCCCAGGAATTCCGTCAATCTCGCCTGTCAGCCAGTTCGTCGAAATCCCCGATGACGTCGTGTTCACCGTCGAATATTCGGTGCGCGCGGCGCAGACGGCGGTCTATCAGCTGATGAAGATCGATCGCCCGGTGCCGCCGGTGACGCGGCACGACAAATCGCTCGCAGTGATCTTCGCAACGCTGGAAAAGGCGTTCACGTGACGGGTCGAGTTATTTGAACGGATCCTGGATCGATGGCGCCGACTGCCTGATACGACGCACGCTCACGGGCGTGCCGTCGGAAACGAACAGCAGTTCGTAGCGGCGGCCCTCGCTGTCGGTGGCGGAGCAGGTGACATCAGTCACCTTCTTGGCGGCGAAATTGCCGGTCTGGCGGCAGAGGCCGGTGGAGGTCTGCTCGGCCGGCACTGGCAACCCGTCGACCTTGGGGCGGTCCTTGGAGTTGAGCAGCATGCGATCGATCGGCAGCTCGTAGGAATTGTCGTCGGCGCGCTTGCCGTTCTCGCCGGAGAACGACACGACGTGATTGTGATCGGCGGGATCGTCGACCGCGACCGCGAAATTGACCCGGCCCTTGTCACCATGGGCGTAGGCCACCGTCTTGCAGGCGAAGGTGCGCCCGGCGACCTTCAACGTCTTGCAGTGGCCGGACATCAGCGCCAGCAGGTCGACGTAAGCGTTTGCGGCCGGAGGGTTGTTGACGGGAATCGACAAGGAAGACTCGGCAAAACAAGGGCTTGCCAGGCTGATAAGGGCGGCGGTGAGGACTGGTCGGCAGAGGCGCATCGGGAGGCTCACATGCCAGGGAACCACGGAAAAGTTCCGTCCGATAACCAGCGAACCGCAAATTGGTTGCGATCCCGTTTGTTCTACCGGATTCGTCTGAAATACCACCGCGCCACCCCAACGGCGATTCGCCCGTATCGCCCAACCATTCCCGGCCGGCACTTGCCGCCCGGCCGGTGTTTTTTTCGTGGCGGAGCTACCCCATTGCCGCCTGCCAGCGCGTATCGCGCAGGGAGGGACGGCGGTGCAGGCGCGCGTCGAGCAGCGCGCGGGCGCGCGGCAGGTCGCCGCTGCGCGTGAGGGCAACGACAAAAGTGTCCTCGATCAACTCGCGCTGGGCATGGCTGCCGCCGACGCGCACGACCTCGCCGAGGACCGGCGCGAGCATTTGCACGCATGCCGCGTAATCCTCTTCCGCAAAGGCTGCCAGCGCACGGCAGACCGCGGGCACCACGGGACCGGCCGGAAGCTTGCCATCGGCGAGCCGCTGCTCGATCGCGGCAAGACGTATGGCGAGCGCCTCGCGATTTTGCGTCGCAGCCGCGAACAGCGCCATGTGGATGTCGGCGAAGGGCAGGCTCGATTTCGGAAACAGCTTTTGCGCGGTGGCATCGGCTTCGACCCAGAGCGCTTTCGGCACGGCGTGGCCGTAAGCCGACAGGCGCCAGAGCAGGGACGCGGCGTCGGTGACGACGTTGAGCGGCGGCGCCTGCGTCGCCTGCGGCTGCAGCACGTCGGCATAGATCGCGAGCGCCCGCGCGGCATCGCCATGCTCCAGCGCGCCGAGCGCCTGATGCCAACGGATGTGGCCGTGCAAAATTCCAGCCCGGTCGTAAGAGGGTATCCAGTCGTCGACGAGTCGGTCGGCCGCCTCGATCGAACCGTCCTCGAACATCGCATGCAGCACGGCGTGCGCGGCGTGGGCATTCTGCCGGCGCAGGTCGAAGCCGCGCTCGGTGATACCGCGACCGCGACCGACATTGCCGTTCTCGGTCATCGCCCAGCCGTACATGGTGAGGAACCACCAATCCTCGCCATAGTGATGCGCCACGCGCTCGCACAGCTCCTGCCGCGCGCGGTCGTGATCGGCCATGCCGGAGAATGCGAACAGGCCGAAGGCGCCGAGCGGCAGCGACAGCACCAATGCATCGCGCGGCCACGCCTCGACGTGCTTCATCGTCGCCGCGATCGCCTCGGGCAGCCGGCCCTCGATTGCGAGCGCCAGCGTCTCGACATGCGAACGCTCGCGTTCCGTGCCGCGTGTCGCCACGAGCTCACGCGCGAGTGCCGCCTTCTGCCGTGCCAGATCGCCTTGCTGATAGAAGCCATGCAGGCGGCCGCGGGCGATATGGGCCATCGCAAAATCCGGATCGGCCGCAATCGCGCGCTCCAGCGTTTCCGCCGTACCGGTCCAGCCCGCGAGCATGAGGTCGACGCCCTCACGATAAGCGGATGCCGCCTCGGGCGAAGAGGTAGAGAGCGGCAGGCCGTAGCGATCTTCGAGGGCCATTCCTGTCTCCGGCTCAAGCCGTCCGCGCGCGACGTCCTTCAATCGGATAGGCCGGGTCGTTGTAGCCCGGCGTCGAGGGATGCCCCGGCACGACGAGCCTGTCGATCAGCGCCTCGTCTTCCGCAGTGAAGCGATAGTCGAGCGCGCCGGTGTAGCCGTCCCATTGCTCCTCGGTGCGCGGCCCGGCAACGATCGAGGAGACAAAGGCGGAGTTCAGCACCCAGGCGACCGCGAACTGGCCTGCGGTGATGCCCTTTTTCTCAGCGTGGGCCTTGATCTCCTGCGCCAGCTGAAGCGATTCCGGCCGCCATTCGGTCTGCATCATGCGCGTGTCGTTGCGGCCTGCGCGCGTCTCCTTGTCGGGAGCCGCGTCGGGCTTGTATTTGCCGGTCAGCACGCCGCGCGCCAGCGGGCTGTAGGGCACGATGCCGAGGCCGTAATAGGAGCAGGCCGGGAAGTGCTCGACTTCGGGCATGCGGTTCATGGCGTTGTAATAGGGCTGGCTCACCGCGGGCCGGTCGATGCCGAGCCGGTCGCAGATGTTGCAGATTTCGGCGACGCGCCAGGCGCGGTAGTTCGAGACGCCGAAATAGCGCACTTTGCCGGCGCGGATCAAATCGCCCATCGCGCGCACCGTCTCTTCGAGCGGCGTCGCATGGTCTTCCTTGTGCAGATAATAGATGTCGATGTGATCGGTGCCGAGCCGCTTGAGGCTCTCATCCGCCGCCTGCAATACCCAGCGTCGCGACAGGCCGACACGGTTGGGATCGTCGCCCATGGGATTGGCGAGTTTCGTCGCGAGCACCCAGGCGTGACGGTTGTTGCCGATCGCGCGTCCCACGACCTCTTCGGATGCACCCTTCGAATAGGCATCCGCGGTGTCGATGAAATTGATCCCGGCCTCGTGCGCCTTCGCGATGATCCGCTTTGAGGTGGCTTCATCGGTCGGCCCGCCGAACATCATCGTGCCCAAGCAGATCGGCGACACTTTGATGCCGCTGCGGCCGAGTTGGCGATATTGCATGGGCTGTTTCCTCAACGCTTGTTGACACGCCAGCATAGCCGTCTCACTCCGTCATTGCGAGCGCAGCTAGGCAATCCAGAGATGCGTCTGCGGAAAGATTCTGGATTGCTTCGCTGCGCTCGCAATGACGAGGTTGGGGGAGCAGCTTGCTACGCTCTCAGCTGTCATCGCCCGGCTTGACCGGGCGATCCAGTACGCCGAGAGGACAGTGATGACCGGAGAAGCCTCGGCGTACTGGATTCCCCGCCTTCGCGGGGAATGACAGCGTTGGGTGTGGAGTTACCCCGGCCCCTTCAAAATCTTGAACACACCATTGGCCATCACCACGCAGCGGCCGTCCACGCTGACCTCGGTGCTCATGAAGATCAGGCTGCGCGTCGAGCGCACCACGCGCGGGCGGGAGATCAGGATGTCGCCGATCTGGCCGGCTTCGACGAAATGGGTGTCGAGCTGCACCGTCGCCATGAACTCCTTGCCGGAGACGTAGCGGGCGGTCATGCCGCAGGTACGGTCCGCGAACGTCATCATCACGCCGCCCTGGACCATGCCGCGGCGGTTGTGGTGCTTGTCCTCGGTCGCAAGTGCGAATTCGTGTTGGCCGTCGACCTTGCGCTCCCACAATGGGCCGATCAGATGCATGAAGCCCGTGGTCTCCAGGATGGTCCAGCCGTCTGATTTCAGCCGTGCGGCGGCTCTGTTGGTCATGTCTCGTCCATTCCTGAGCGGGTCGTGCGATCTCATTTCATCGGGGCCGGACGTGGTGTAGTCAAGCATCATGAGATCGTTCGACGATGCCACACGGCGGAATATCGCGGCCGCCTGCGCGGCCTTCACGCGGCTGCCGGAGGACGAGGCGCCGGCGGCGTTGAAGCGCGCCGCGGTGGCAGTTGCGCTGACTGCGGCCAGCGAGAGCGATGACACAGCGTTGCTGCTCACGCTGCGCGCATCTCATTTGCGCGCCCATCGCGGTCAATGGGCCTTGCCCGGTGGACGCTGCGATGCCGGCGAGACGCCGGTCGAGGCGGCGCTACGCGAGCTCGACGAGGAGCTCGGCCTCCAGCTCACCGGCGCGGAGGTGCTCGGGACGCTCGATGATTATCCGACCCGCTCCGGCTATCTGATCACGCCGGTCGTGGTCTGGGCCGCCGACAGTGCCGCGATCAAACCAAACCCCGACGAGGTCGCCTCCGTCCATCGCATCGCGCTTGCGACGATCGAGCGCGAAGATGCGTTTGATTTCGTCGGGATCCCCGAGAGCACGCGCCGTGTGATCCGCTTCCATCATCAGTCGAGCTTGATCCACGCACCGACGGCGGCGTTGATCTACCAGTTCCGCGAAGTGCTGGCAGGACGGCACACCCGCGTCACCGAGCTGGAACAGCCGGTATTCGCCTGGAAATGACGCGAGGGGCGAAAACGAGGTAAACGGCGCGTTAACGTGACAGTTACCGGATGCCTGCTAAGAGGGCAGCATGCATCGATCGATTCGAAATGCCGTGAGACTGGTTCCACTCGCGCTCGTCCTGCTCGCGCCTGCCGCGCGCGGGGGCGAATCCGACGCGCTGCCGCCAGCCGTCCGCAATGCCAAAGCCCAGCTGTTGTCGCAATTTTTCGCGCAAGGCGGCGCGTCGCCGGCCGTGCTCGAATATCGCCGCAAGCTGCAGGAATATCAGGCGGCGCGTGCTGCGTTCGACGAGGAAGCCGGCGCATATTGGAGTCAGATCTCCGAGAAGCGGAAAGGTCGCAACGCCAAGCGGCGCAGCGGGCAGCAGATCACGCTCGACGATTACGTGCTGGAGCATCCGCCGCTCTATAACGGGCCGAAACGGCCGGTGAATCCGGAGCCAGAGGAAACCCCGGACCGGCCGACGAGAAAGCCGATCCCCGTGGCCGCCGATCTGCTGCGCGCGGCGCAGGAACTCTACCAGTTCACGCCGCAGCGACCCTCCAGCGAAGTCGAATTCAAGCGCGTCTATGCGCGCTACGCGGTGGCCTCGGGGCTGACGCGCGAGCAGGCGGTGCGGGTCTATGCGTTCGAGACCGGCGGCACCGGCAGTTACGACGTGCAGGCGGGAATCGAGCATGGCGGCAAGCGCGCCATTTCGACCGCGATGGGCTACAACCAGCTGCTGACGACCAACAGCGTCGAGCTGCTGGCCGAGCAAGGCCATGAATTCATCCGTGCGCTCTCCGACAGGGTCGCGCGGACCTCGGGCCCGGCGCGACAGTCGCTCGAGCACAAGCTCGCCGTTCTGAAGAAAATGGTGGCACATGCCAAATCGGTGCCCGACACCTGGTCGGAGCACGAGAAGATCGGCAACACCGCGCAGGGCTGGGCCATGCATGCCATGGTGCTCGACATCGACATCGGACCGATGCTGCAGACCCACAAACTGCTCACCTCGGTGCTGTTTGCGCGCGCCAAGGGCTATAGCCGCCCGCTCAGCGCGGCCGAGCTCGAGATGATGAACCTCACCGGCGACGGCACCGGCCTCGACATGGTGACGATGCCGCAGGCGATGCGCGAGCAGGTGCCGACCTCGAACTTCTTCCAGCGCGGCGGCTACGAGCGCAACCCGGTCGCGATCCGCCACAACACGGTGGCGAAGCTGCTGGCGGTGACGGATACGAGGATGGACAGCAACAGCAACAACGCCGGCGCGCGCGAGCTGGCGGGGGCGTTCTAGCCGTTCGCCCTGCCACACCTTCCGCTGTCATGCCCCGGCTTGACCGGGGCATCCAGGACGCCGCGGCCTCTCGATTCAATCACGACGGCCTCTGGAATACTGGATCACCCGCTTTCGCGGGTGATGACACCGAGTGTGTGGTGGCGCCGTCGCCCGCCATCCCCGCCCTACTGATCCGACCCGAACTTGAACTTGCCGTCGCCTTCCAGATACGGGCCGCTGCGCATGTAGAGCTGGCCGTTGTGGCCGATGAAGAACAGCGTGCCCTTTGGCACCTTCTTGGCGCCCTTCAGAAGTTCGCCGGCATTGCTGGTGCCCATCTTGTAGGAGAAGGTCTTGCCGTCCTTGTCATAGGCGTAGCCGGTGTCAGGCTTGAGCTCCCAAGGTGTTGCAGCGGTCTGCGCCAATGCGGGCGCAGCGAACGCGCCGAGCACGGCCGTCACCAGAAAAATCCTTGTCGAAAATGCCATCACCCTATCCTCCCCATCGAGGCGCCCCGGCTTGAACAAATCACGAACGGCGCTTCCAGGTCAATTTGCGAAAGCGCCGCAGCGCATCACGTCTTGCCGAGCAGTTTGTGATTTTCCCTTCGTCCCCGCGCGACTATGTTCCGCTTTCCGTCTAGAACGCAATTCGACAAAAACATTGGGTAGGGGATGATTCGAATGAACTTCGTCATTAAAGCTTGCTGGGCCGCCGGCCTGTTGCTGACGGTGCTCGCGCCGGCCGCCCGGGCCGATGATTACCAGCTCAGCCACAACCAGAGGATTTCGTGCAGCCGCGGCCTGGCCCCAGGCAAGCTGAACACCGCGACCTGCAAGTCCTACACATATCTCTTCAACACCAAGACCTCGGAATATTTCCGTTGCCAGGTCTCGCTGGCGCTGACCCGCGACAACAAGGAAGTCATCAACGTCCAGACCGACGGCGCCTGCACCAAGAAGCCGCGCATCTTCGAGACCGACGGCCATTACGATTTCGACGCCACCGAGACCGAGCCGCCGAACACCAATTCGTTCTTCGGCCCCGGCGGCTACTCGGTCTGGGCCGCCGACGTCGGCGCGCAGAAGGTGCGCGGCTGCATCATCATCTCCTCCGGCCTCGGCTCCGACATCTCCAAATGCCTGGACATGACTTTCCAGTAAGCGTTTGCCAGAGAGAGTTCGCCAGTGACGGTGCGCTCCCTGCTCGCTTGCGCGGAGGGTTGGGGAGAGGGTGTTTCCGCAATGGGGCAATCCCCCAGAGGAGAAAGCCCTCACCCGGCGCTTCGCGCCGACCTCTCCCGCACGCGGGAGAGGTTGCACCGAACCTGCCGCGTGAGTGATTGATTCTCGCTCGAGCGTGCCTGGCTGCGCCACCTCGCCGCACCCGCCGAGTTCCCCAAAAATCGAGCCAGGACAGCCATTTACCGCAGTCCTGTTTTGACTTTTGGATGGGTTGACCCGCCCCCCTCATCCGGCCAACTTCCCGGCCGGTTTGGGGAGTAGAAAGATCATGAAACGAACGATTTTCGGCGTGGCCGCGGCTGTTGCTCTGGCGGCGTCGGCGCCTTGCGCGCAGGCGCAATCCTTCATCAACGTGCTGACCGGCGGCACCTCCGGCGTCTACTATCCGCTCGGGGTCGCGATCGGAAAGATCTACGGTGACAAGATTCCGAACGTGAAGACGCAGGTGCAGGCCACCAAGGCGTCAGTCGAGAATCTGATCCTGCTCCAGCAGGGCCGCGGCGAGCTGGCGTTCACGCTGGGCGACTCGCTGAAAGCGGCCTGGGACGGCGAGGAGGAGGCGGGCTTCAAGTCCAAGCTCGACAAGCTCAGGACCATCGGCGCGATCTATCCGAACTACATCCAGATCGTCGCGACCGCCGAGAGCGGCATCAAGACGCTGGCGGACCTCAAGGGCAAGAGCCTGTCGGTCGGCGCGCCGAAATCGGGCACGGAGCTGAATTCGCGCGCGATTCTGGCGGCGGCGGGTATGAGCTACAAGGATCTCGGCAAGGTCGAGTATCTGCCGTTCGCCGAATCCGTCGATCTCATGAAGAACCGACAGCTCGGCGCGACCCTGCAATCGGCCGGGCTCGGCGTGGCCTCGTTGAAGGATCTGTCGACCTCGAGCCCGATCACGGTGGTGTCGGTACCGAAGGAGACCGTCGACAAGATCGGCCTGCCCTTCATCGCGGCGACCATTCCCGCCAACACCTACACCGGGCAGGACAAGGACGTGCCGACCGCGGCCGTGGTCAACTATCTCGTCACCAGCTCGGCCGTGTCGGACGATCTTGCCTACCAGATGACAAAACTGGTCTACGAGTCGCTGCCCGAGCTCGCCAACGCGCATGCGGCCGGCAAGGAGATCAAGCTCGAGACGGCCGCCAGCGGCAGCCCGGTTCCGCTGCACCCCGGCGCGATCCGCTATTACAAGGAAAAGGGGCTGATCAAGTAAGGTCGGCCGTCACTATCGGACGTCATGGCCGGGCTTGTCCCGGCCATCCACGTTCTAAGGCCAGGCGAGAAAGATCGTGGATGCCCGGGACAAGCCCGGGCATGACGGTCTGAATACGCGGCGCCAATGCTATAAGCGCTGGACGGTTGGGGACATATCGATGTTGCAGGCAGAGGGCAGCGAAGCGCCCATCAAGGTCGAGTTCGACAATTTCGAACACGGTTTTCCGGAAGGCTTTGGCCCGGGCTGGTGGGGCACGCTCGCGTACTGGATCGGCATCGCCTTCGCGACCTTCCAGCTTTATGTCGCGGCCTTCAACTATCTGCCGAGCCAGGTGGTGCGCGGCGTCCATGTCGGATTCCTCATCCTCCTCACCTTCGGTCTGATCGGCAATTTCACCGCCAAAAGCGATTTCGGCCGCGCGATCGGCTGGCTGATCGGCAGCGCGGGCTTTCTGTGCGGGCTCTATCAATGGATCTTCTATGCGGATCTGATCGCACGTGACGGCGATCCGACGCGCCTCGATCTTGTGGTCGGCACGCTGCTCGCCGTCCTGATCTTCGAGGGCACGCGGCGGCTGATGGGCGCGGCGCTCCCGCTGATGTGCGGCGCCTGTCTCGTCTACTGGTTCTTCGGCCAGTATCTGCCGTCACCGCTGAACCATCGCGGCTATGATTTCGACCAGATCGTCACTCATCTCTCCTTCGGCACCGAGGGCTTTTACGGCGTGCCGATCTACGTCTCGGCGACCTACATTTTCCTGTTCATCCTGTTCGGCTCGTTCCTGGAGCGCGCCGGCATGATCCAGCTCTTCACCGACGTTTCTCTTGGGTTGTTCGGCAGGACCCGCGGCGGCCCGGCCAAGGTCGCGGTGTTCGCCTCGGGCATGATGGGCACGATCTCGGGCTCGGGCGTCGCCAACGTCGTCACTGTTGGCCAGTTCACGATTCCGCTGATGATCAGGTTCGGCTATCGCCGCGCGTTCGCGGCCGGCGTCGAGGCGACGGCCTCGATGGGCGGGCAGATCATGCCGCCGGTGATGGGCGCGGTTGCCTTCATCATGGCGGAGACGCTCGGCGTCCAATATTCGGAGATCGTGAAAGCGGCGGCGATTCCCGCGATGCTCTATTTCGCCTCCGCCTTCTGGATGGTGCATCTGGAGGCCGGCAAGCACGGGCTCACCGGGATGAAGAAGTCGGAGACCCCGAGCGCCTGGAAGGCGCTGGTGACGCGCTGGTACCTCGTGCTGCCGCTCGCAGCGCTCGTCTACATGCTGTTCGAAGGCTTTACGCCACTCTATGCCGGCAGCATGGGCCTCGCGCTCACAGTGGGGCTGATCCTCGGCACCGCCATCACGACGGGCGCACCTTCGATGGCTATCCGCTATATTTTCTGGATCGGGCTTGCGCTCGTGGTCGCGGCGCTCTCGCGCGACGGCCTTCAGATCGTGCCGGTCGCAGGCGTCGTCGTCGCGTTGATCGTGATCACTGCGTTCGTGCGCGGCGGATTTTCCGCCCTGCGCGCCTGCCGCGATGCGCTGGCTGAAAGCGCGAAATCCGCCATCACCGTCGGCATGGCTTGCGCCATTGTCGGCGTCATCATCGGCATGATGTCGCAGACCGGCGTCGGCACCATCTTCGGCGGTTGGGTGATCGGCCTCGGCGAGAAGAGCCTGTTCCTGGCGCTGATCATGACCATGCTGCTGTCGATCCTGCTCGGCACCGGCATCCCGACCATCCCGACCTACATCATCACGGCGGCGCTCGCGGCGCCCGCGCTGGCGAAACTCGGCGTACCGCTGATCGCGAGCCACATGTTCGCGTTCTATTACGGCATCATGGCCGACCTCTCGCCGCCGGTGGCGCTGGCTGCGTTAGCCGCGGCACCGATCGCGAAGGAGAATCCTGACAAGATCGGCTGGGAGGCGATGCGTATCGCGCTGGCCGGCTACGTCATCCCCTTCATCTTCGTCTATTCGCCGGCGCTGATGCTGCAGGCCGGCGATCCCATGGCAGCCAAGCTCGGCTTCTACGGCGCGGTGGCGTTGGCGACCTTGAAGGCCCTGGTGGCGATCGCCCTGTTCGGCATGGTCGCCATCGGCTTCCTGTTCACGCGCCTGACGTTCCTTGAACGTTTGGTCGCGCTCGGTGCCGCGATCTGCCTGCTCGGCGATTTCCCGTTCAGCGACACCGCCGGCTTCCTGCTCGCCGCGGCAATCGTGCTGTGGCAGTGGCGGCGGCGTCCGCCGTCGCCGGTCGAGGCGGTGTGAGCCTCTGCTTCGTCACAACCTCAGGCGTGAAGGCGCTGGCGCTGTCCGCGTTCACGCTGGTGTGGACGCATTCCATCGCGAAGGTCGACTGGCAGGAAGACTGGCGCGTCACCCCCGCCGGGCTCGAACTGACGCAGGCACGCGTGAAGGGCACCGGCCCCGGCATGGAGCCGCCGCCCGAGGCGCGCCTCGTCGACGGCTGGTTTCAGTGGAGGCCTGCGCGTGCGCCGATGCCGGAGGTGGTGCTCGGCAATTCGGGCGCGGCTGGCGAATGGCGGCTATGCCATGACGGCAAGTGCCGGACGTTGTCCGAGATTGTCGGTCATCCCATTGGTGCTAACGTCACAAAGATGAAGATTTGCGACCATCCGTAGCCCGGATGAGCGAAGCGACATCCGGGAGCGGCGGACTCGGATATCGCTACGCTCATCCGGGCTACAAGAAAAATAAAGGAGAAACGCGATGGGTCGGCTCAAGGGCAAGGTTGCGATGGTGGTGGGCGCGGGCTCGATCGGCCCCGGTTGGGGCAACGGCAAGGCCACCGCGGTCACCTTTGCGCGCGAGGGCGCGCAGGTGTTTTGCGTCGATCGCAACGGCGCGGCCGCCGAGGAGACCGTGAAGATCATCACGGACGAAGGCGGCCAGGCGATCGCGTTCACGGCCGAGGTCTCGCGTGCGCACGAGGTCGAGGCGATGGTCGCCGCGTGCCTGCAGGCCTACGGCCGCATCGACGTCCTCGACAATAATGTCGGCATCGCCGAGATGGGCAGCGTGGTCGAGGTGACCGAGGAGAGCTGGGACCGCGTCTTCAGCGTCAACCTCAAGAGCGCGTATTTCGCCATGAAGCACGTCATCCCCGTGATGGTGAAACAGGGCGGCGGCTCCATCATCAACATCTCCTCGATCGCTTCGATCCGCCACATGGGTATCTCCTACGTCACGTACGGCACTTCGAAAGCGGCGATGAACCAGATGACGCGCACCACCGCGATCGAATTCGCGCGCCACCATGTCCGCGTCAACGCGATCCTGCCCGGCCTGATGAAAACGCCGATGGTGGAGCATTCCGCCGGTCTCGCCGCCAGTTACGCCAAGGGCGATGTCGAGGCGATGTGGCGGGCGCGCGATGCGCAAGTGCCGATGGGCCACATGGGCGACGCCTTCGACGTCGCTAACGCCGCACTGTTCCTGGCCTCGGACGAAGCGAAATATGTGACGGGGATCGAGCTCGTGGTGGACGGCGGGATCACGTGCAAGGCGGGGGCGTAGCTCCTTGCTCGTCGCCCTGGCGTAAGCCAGGGCCCATTACCACAAGGCTCGGTTGGCGAAGACTGCCGGCTCCAGCTTCTTCAACAATCAGCATTCGGGGCAATGGGTCCTGGCTTTCGCCAGGACGACACTATTGCGCCAGCGCCAGAATCCCGCCGGCGAATGAATGCCATGCCGCCGTTTCGCTGATCGGCCAGTTCAGTACCTTCACCGCCAGCATCGCGAGCGTGCCGGTGATGTAGACCGGGTGCACGCGGCCTTCGGTGCGCCAGTCGCGTACCATGGCGACGACGAGCAGCAGCGAAGCGACCATCGCGGGTGCGATGGTGACGGGCACCGGCGGCGACCCGGGCGGTCCCGGAGGCGCGAGGAAAGTGAGAAACCAGCGCGCGATCGCGGCATCGAGGATGGAGACCGCGGCGAGCAGCATCAGGCGTTTGTGAATCTCCGGCTTTCGCGTGTTCATGATCGCGAGCACGAACACCATTGCAAAGAACGCAATCCCGCTCATCGGTACGATCGAGAAGGCGATGCCGGCCTCTTTCTGTCCGAGCGCCGCGGAATGCTGCATCACATGGACGGAGGCGAGGAAGCCGAAGATCGTCATCGCGGTCGCGAGCGAAACGCCGGCGATGCCGAGCGCACGGTGATTGACCACGCGGCCTGAGGCGGCGAGCCAGGTCTGGATCACGAAATAGAGAGACCAGGTGAAGAACAAGAGACCATGGAAATGAATGACGGGGCTTGCGGACAAGGTCCGTTGCGCGAGCGGCACAAAATAGGTCGGTGCGAAGCCGAGAAAGGCGGTGGCCGCGCAGGCCAGCGCCATGTGGAGATAGAAATATCGTGCGGGCGACGCATCTCGCGCGCGCACACGACGGTCGTCGATCAGGGTCGTCATGAGGGATGAGTCTGGAGAGGCGGCGTTTGGTTCAAAGCAAACCGTCCCTGCACCGTCGTCCCGAGGCGCGCACAGCGCGAGGCCGGGACCCATAATCAAAGGGCGCGGTTTGGCGCGAAGCTGGTAACTCCGAATCTTCGCAAAACACTTGCTGCGGCGTATGGGTCCCGGATCTGCGCTTCGCTTGTCCGGGACGACAGCGGTGTTTGCGGATCTAACCCCCCGCGCTCAATTCCGCGCGATCAAGCTCCTCCTCGATTCTGTGAAACGCGTCGTCGCCGATCACCTCGGTGGCGCGGAGTTCGAAGATCGACTTGCGCGCGGCCGCGATGCCGCGGCGGCGCAGGGGATCGGCCGGCAGTTCGCCGTTGGTGATGCCGCCATGGGGATCGTCGTCGGCCTGCATCAGGATGGCGCGATATTCGAGCCGCAGGATTTCCGCTTCCTCCGACGGATCGTCCTCGATCGCGTCGAGCGCCGCGCGATAGGCGACGGCGCGGGCACGCGCGACCTCGATGCCGACGGGATCGTCGTCCTTGAGGCCGAACGCCAGGATCAGCGGCCGCAACGTCAGGCCCTGCACGACCAGCGTGCCGAGCACGACGGCAAACGCCGAGAAGACGATGAAGTCACGATGCGGAAAGCTCTCCGGCAGGGCAAAGGCGGTGGCGAGCGTAACCAAGCCGCGCATGCCGCACCAGGAGATGATGAGGCCGCCCTTGGCCGAGGCGACCTGCTTCGGATCCTTGGGGTGATAGATGCCGTGCGCCACCAGCGTGCGCAGCGTCGTGCGGTAGAACGTAATCCAGGCCAGCCGCACCAGGACCACGGTGAGCAGGATCCAGGCGGCCGCCACGCAATATTCCCAGCGCACGTCCGCATCGAGGCGCGTCCAGATCGGCCGCATCTGCATGCCGATCAGCATGAAGGCGAGCACGTTGAGCACGAACACCATGGTTTCCCACACCGCATAGGAAGGTACTCGCAGCCGCGCCGGCATGCGTGTCCCAGCCGTGCGGGCGATGGTGATGCCGTAGACTACTATGGTGAGGATGCCAGAGAGACCGAGATGCTCGGCGGCAATCCAGACCATGAAGGTCGTGGCGAATTGGATGATGATCGAGCTGGGGGCCTCCTTCACGCGTTCCATGAACAGCGGAATGATGCGGCCTGCGACCAGGCCCGCGACGACGCTGCCGACCAGGGCCAGCGCCATGGTCGGCGCGACCTGGCTCCATGCCAGATGCTCGGTTGCGATCGCTCCGACCGCGATGCGATAGATCAGGAGCGCGGTCGCGTCGTTGAGCAGGCTCTCGCCCTCCAGGACCTTCACCATGCGGTGAGGCAGCTTCACCTGGCTCAGGATCGCGACCGCAGCGGCCGCGTCCGGCGGGGCCACGATGGCGCCGAGCGCAACCGCGGCGGCCCAGGGCATGTCAGGCATCAGCCGGTGGGCGACGTAGGCCACAGCGGCCGTGGTCAGGCCGACGGCGGCGACGACCAGAGTGGAGACCGGAACCCAATTGTTGCGGAGATCGCGCAGCGAGGTGTCGAAGGCGGCATCGAGCAGGACCGGTGCGACAAAGAGAGCCAACGCCAGGTCGGGCTCCAGCGTCCAGGACGGGCTCGACGGCACAAACGCGATCAGCGCGCCCCCGATCGCGAGAAAGGTCGGATAGGGGACCTTGATCCGCCGCGCCAGCGCCGATAATCCAACGGCGCCGAGCAGAAGCACGATGATCCATTCGAATGTCGACACGTTGATCCCCGAAACCGATTTGAGCGGCGCCACAAGCTAGCACCAATCCGGCCGTATGATGGATAGTGCGGCCCCCAGGCAAGACCTCAACCCGGACCTTAACCCAAGATTTTCCGACTGTGACGAGCATGCGTTTTCTCATTCAATGGTCCGGCGCCGGGGTGCTCTTCGCGCTCTCGTTCGTCGTGGCTCATGCCGCGACCGGCGGCGAACCGGCCGCGGTCCCGCAGGTCGACATCGCGCCGTGCCTCGCGGCTGCCGCGGCCGACGACATCGACAAGGCCGCCACGGCCTGCGCCGCCGTGATCGACAACGAGAAGACGGCGAAAGGCGATCTGATCAAGGCGCTGATCGCGCGCGGCGGGCTTTATGCGCGGCACGACCAAGTCGACCGCGCGATCGCCGACGACAGCCGCGCTCTGGAACTCGATTCCGGTCTCGCCGATATCTTCAACGCGCGGGGCGAGCTCTGGCTGAGGAAGGGCGACAAGCCCAAGGCGGTGCAGGATTTCGGCGCGGCATTGAAGATCGATCCGAACCACGAGCAGGCCAAGGCCAATCACAAGGCGATGGCGCGCGAGATCGAGCGGATCGGCGCGCAGATGGCGGTCGCGGGCAAGCCCAGCTTCATTTGCAAGGGTGCGCGCCGCCCCGTCGAGAAGGCGATCTGCGCCAACCGCGAGCTCGCCGACCTCGACCGCGAGATTTTTGCCGCCAACGCGCGCGTTTTGCGCGAAGCCCGCAATGCAGGCGAAGCGAAGGCGCTTCAACGCGAGCAGGACGATTTCACCGCCCGCCGCAACGCCGGGTTCGGCCGGCCGGGGTACGATTTGAAGAAGGCGATGCAGGAGCGGCTGCAGCGGCTCAACGGGGTGGACGGGTATTGAGCTCCTCATCTCGCCCGTAAGAGCGGGACGAAGAAGGGAAGGATCGGTGCGCCGCTGGCACGCCTCGATTTGAACCGATTCTTTGGCCGCCGCGACAATGGTGAAAGCCTGATGTCCCGGAGCCCTATGCCATGTGCGGCACGCATCCTTCCGCGCAAATGCTCTCGTTTGCAAAAATCTCGTTTCGCTCGCTCCTGCTCAGCGCGGCAATGAGCGTCGTCCTCGTCGCTCCTGCCTTGGCCGGCGTCGATTGCGTGATGGAGAGCAAAGCCGCTCCGGCTGAGCTGATCCCGGCCTGCAGCGCCACCATTGACCAGGCCTCAATTCCATCCTCCGATCGCGCCGCGGCGTTGCTGGTGCGGGCCGACGCCAATGCGCGGACCTCGGGCGGCCTCACGCAGGCGCTGCGGGACATCGACCGCGCCATTGCGCTCGATGGCAAGAACGCAAAAGCCTGGCGCCTGCGCGGCGATCTCCTCCGCGAGGCCGGCGGCGATCTCAACCGCGCCGCGGCGGACCTCAGCAAGGCCATCGAACTCAATCCGCAGGATTCGGAATCTTACGAGCTGCGCGGCGTGGTCTACACCAACCAGCGCCGGCTCGACCGCGCGCTTGCCGATTACGACCAGGCGATCAAGCTGAAGCCTGACAATGCACAGGCCTGGTCAGACCGCGGCGTGACCTATTATCTCGGCGGCGACAACGAGAACGCGATCCGCGATCTCAGCGAGGCGTTGCGGCTCGATCCGAATCGGCCGCGCAGCTACACCAATCGTGGCGCCGCCTACAAGAAGCTCGGCCAGCTCGAGAGGTCGGTTGCCGACGATGGCGAGGCGATCAGGCTCGATCCGAAGGTGCCCGAATATTACGACAATCGCGGGCTGTCCCTGGCCGCGATGGGCGAGTACGACAAGGCGATTGCCGATTACGATCAGGCGCTGCGGCTGGCACCGCGCCCGAACTTCTTCGCTAACCGCGGCGACTCCTACCACCTCAAGGGCGAGCTTGGCGCGGCGCTGAGCGATTACGAGGCCGCGCTGAAACTCGAGCCGAATTTCGCGCAGACCTACAATAACCGCGCCGTGCTCTACAAGAAGATGGGCGAGCGCAAGAAGGCGCTGGCCGACTACGAGACCGCGCTGCGGCTCGATCCCGGCAACGACAACGCTGCCGCCGGCCGCCGCGCCATGATCGCGGATATCGTGAAATTCGGCGGCGAGCCGCTGCGGCCGCTCGCGGCGAATTCCGGCAAGGGCCCGTCGTTCGATTGTGCCACTGCGAAGCGCGAAGTCGAGAAGGTGATTTGTGCCGATCCGCAGCTGGGTGTGCTCGATCGCCAGATCGCCGAGACTTATGAGCGCGTGCTGAAATCGGCCGGGTCCCGCTCGGCCGGCGACCTCCGTCGCACCCAGCGCGACTTCCTCGCCACCCGCAATACGAGCTTCGGCCGCGCCGGCTATGATCTGAGGAAGGTCATGCAGGACCGCCTGCAGCGGCTGAACGCGATGGATAGCTGAGCACTGTTCTTTTCAGCTTGAACCGCGGCCCATTCCCGGGAAAATAGCCCTCAAACATGGCCGGTACTTGATCCCTGTCATGGCGGGACGTTTGTCCTGCCACAAGGTCAAGGCTAGGCGAATAAAAGGGAACGGGAGCGCGGGAATGAACGTCCGAGGAAACGTCCAAGGAAACATCGACGGAAAGAGCGTCTATCACGAGGTTTATGCGCGCTCGCTGGCCGACCCTGAGGGCTTTTGGGCCGAGGCGGCCAAGGAGATCGACTGGATCGAGCCACCAAAAAAGATCTTCGATCCCTCGCAGGGCGTCTACGGCCGCTGGTTCAGCGGTGGCATTGTGAACACCTGCTACAACGCGCTCGACCGCCACGTCGAACGCGGCCGCGCCGACCAGATCGCGCTAATCCATGATTCGCCGCTGGCAAATAGCGTCACCAAATTCACCTACGCCGAACTGCTGGCCGAAGTGCAGGCGCTCGCCGCCATCATGCAGGACTTTGGTGTCGCCAAGGGCGATCGCGTCATCCTCTATATGCCGATGGTCCCGGAGGCCGTCGTTGCGATGCTCGCCTGCGCGCGCATTGGCGCGGTGCACTCCGTGGTGTTCGGCGGCTTTGCCGCGAAAGAGCTCGCCACCCGCATCGACGATGCGCAGCCAAAGTTGATCCTGTCGGCGAGCTGCGGCATCGAGCCCGGCCGCATCGTGCAGTACAAGCCGCTGCTCGACGAGGCGATCAGGCTTGCGGGCGCAAAGCCGAAGGCCTGCATCGTGCTGCAACGTCCGCAGCTCGTCTGCGCCCTCACGCCCGGCCGTGACTATGATTGGGCGGGCCTGCGCCGCAAGGCGATGAACGACGGCAAGCAGGCGCCTTGCGTGCCCGTCGCCGCCACCGATCCGCTCTACATCCTCTATACGTCAGGCACGACCGGCATTCCCAAGGGCGTCGTGCGGGACAATGGCGGCCATCTCGTCGCAGTGAAATGGTCCATGTTCAACCTCTATGGCGTCAAGCCGGGCGAGGTCTGGTGGTGCGGCTCCGACATCGGCTGGGTGGTCGGCCACAGTTACATCGTCTACGGCCCGCTGCTGCACGGCGCGACCTCGATTATGTATGAGGGGAAGCCGGTCGGCACGCCCGATGCAGGCGCGTTCTGGCGCGTGATCAGCGAGCACAAAGCTGTCGCCTTCTTCACTGCGCCGACCGCGTTCCGCGCGCTCCGGAAAGAAGATCCGGAAGGAAAATTCATCCGGCAGTACGACCTCTCGACGTTCCGCACGCTGTTCCTGGCCGGCGAGCGCGCCGATCCGCCGACGGTGAAATGGGCGGAGCAGCAGTTGAAAGTGCCTGTCATCGACCATTGGTGGCAGACCGAGACCGGCTGGTGCATCGCCGGCAATCCGGTTGGCTTAGGCCAGCTGCCGGTGAAGCACGGATCGCCGACGGTGCCGATGCCGGGCTACCAGGTCGACGTGGTCGACGAAGCGGCAAAGCCGGTCGGTCCGAACACCATGGGCTCGATCGTCATCAAGCTTCCGATGCCGCCGGGCTGCCTGCCGACACTGTGGAATCAGGACGAACGGTTTAAGGAAGCCTACCTCACCGAATTCCCCGGCTACTACAAAACATCGGATGCCGGCTACAAGGACGAGGACGGCTATGTCTTCGTCATGGGCCGCACCGACGACATCATCAACGTCGCCGGCCATCGGCTCTCCACCGGCGGCATGGAGGAGATCCTGGCTTCGCATCCCGATGTCGCCGAATGCGCCGTGCTCGGCGTCAAGGACGCGATCAAAGGTGAGGTACCCTGCGGCTTCCTGGTGCTCAAGGCGGGTGTGAAGCGGGCCCCCGCCGAGATCGAGAAGGAGATCATCGCGCTGGTGCGCGACAAGCTCGGTCCCGTTGCCGCGTTCAAGCTCGCCATCACCGTCGGGCGCCTGCCCAAGACGCGCTCCGGAAAGATCTTGCGCGGCACCATCAAGAAGATCGCAGATGGTGAAGCCTGGACCATGCCGGCGACGATTGAGGACCCCAAGGTGCTCGACGAGATCGGCGATGCGCTGAAGGGGCGGGTGTGAGGTTTGCAATGGGGCTTGAATAGGCCGCATTTTTCCGCTCAATCCTCATCCTGAGGAGCGCGCCTGGCGCGCGTCTCGAAGGATGAAAGGCCCCGCTGCTCCAGCTTGGCCTGCATGGTTCGAGACGCCCGCTGCGCGGGCTCCTCACCATGAGGATGAAGGGCCTGCCATGAATTCGAAGCCGTTCCTAGCGATTGCATTTGCGGGCCTCATTCTCTCCGCCTGCTCCGCGCGCTACCAGACGCCGGTGGCGATGGGCGGCGATGATGACGACGCGGTCTGCCAGAGCCGCGGCTATGCGGCCGGCTCGCCTGAATACGTGGCCTGCCGCAAGGACCGCGACGTCCAGCGCAGCGCCGCGACCACCCGCGCCGACCGCCGCCAGCGCGACCTCGGCGAATACATGCTGAACCATCCAGACCGGCCATGATGTAAGCCGTGGCATTATCCTGCCGCGACAGATCTGCAACGCCGCAGCCAAATCGCAATCGCACTTGTCCTGATTTGATCGGCATCAAATCCTTCACCACTGCCTTTCTGCTCTGACGCTGATGTCGCGCAACGAAGCGCGCAAATGGCTGAAGGGGAATGCAATGGACGGAATAATAAGAAACGTGGCGCGGCTCGCGGCGCTAGGTGCGGCGCTGGCGGGGGCTTTTGCCTCGGCACAGGCCGCCGATTTGCCGATCTACAAAAAAGCGCCGCCGCCGGTAGAAGCCTTCAATCCCTGGATGGTACGCTTGCGGGTGCTAGGCGTGTTGCCGGATGCGGGCGGCTCGACCGTCAATGTCGCCGGCGTTCCGTCACTGTCGTCGCCGAATTCGGGCCTCTCGATCAGCGACCAGGTCGTGCCTGAGCTCGACATCAGCTATTTCTTCACCAGGAACATCGCGGCCGAGCTGATCCTGGGCGTAACCCGGCATTCGATCAGCGGCACCGGCTCGCTCGCAAATCTGCCGATCGGCAAGACTACGCTGCTGCCGCCGACGCTGACCCTGCAATATCACTTCGACAATTTCGGCGCGTTCAAGCCGTATATCGGCGCCGGCGTGAACTACACAATGTTCTTCAGCAATTCCGCCACCAACGCGCCGGCCGCGATCGTCGGTCCGCCCGCGATCGTCGCCACCACCACTGGCCTGCATGTCAGCAACGCCTTCGGTGGCGCGGTGCAGTTCGGCTTCGACTACATGCTCGATCGGCACTGGGGCCTCAACGTCGACGTCAAGAAGCTCTGGTTGCGGCCGGACTATTCGGCGACGGTCAGTGGTCTGCCGGTTACCGGCACTGCGCATATCGACCCGTGGCTGGTCGGCGGTGGTGTGACGTATAAGTTCTGAAGTTGTTGTTGCCTTAGGGAGGCACACTGTCGCCCTAACGTCGTCCTGGCGAATGCCAGGACCCATACCGCGGAATCTATCGACTGAGCGCGGTAGGAGAACCGAGCGACGAGTAGTCGCCAAATTCCTCCTTGGGGTAATGGGTCCTGGCTTTCGCCAGGACGACGCCGGAGGGTATGCGTTGTCAGTCGTTTTGCAGGTGCAAAACAAAAACGCGGCAGGTTTCCCTGCCGCGTTTTTGTTGCGTTCACGAATGAACAGCGAAGGATTACTCCTCCTCCTGGTCCTGCTTCTTGCCGCCGAGTGTCTTCAGCTTGGCGAACACGGCATCGACGTTGAGATCGTCGCTGGACCTCTCGGCGGGTTCGTACTCGTCCTTCTTGGTGGTTTCGGAGGCCGGCAGCAGGGTGGCGCCGCCATAGGCCGCGTCGATCGGCTTTTCCTTGGCCGCGCGCGCGACCTCGAAATCGAGCTCGATCTGCGAGCAGAGGCCGAGAGTGACGGGATCAATCGGCGTCAGCTGGGACGTGTTCCAGTGGGTGCGATCGCGGACACTGGCGATCGTGCTCTTGGTCGTGCCGACCAGGCGCATGATCTGGGCGTCCTTGAGCTCGGGATGGTTGCGCAGCAGCCAGAGGATGGCGCTCGGGCGTTCGTGGCGGCGCGAGACCGGGGTGTAGCGCGGGCCCTTGCGCTTGGGTTGCGGCGGCAGCACCACCTTACTCTCCTGGAGTCGGAGCCGGTAGTCCGGGTTGTTCTCGCCCTTCTCGATCTCCTCGCGGGTCAGCTGGCCGTTGGAGAGGGGATCCATGCCCTTGATGCCTTGGGCGGCGTCGCCATCGGCGATCGCGCGCACCTCGAGGGGGTGCATTTTGGTGAAATCGGCGACCTGATCGAAGGTCAGCGCGGTGTTGTCGAGCAGCCAGACGGCGGTCGCCTTGGGCATCAGAGGTGCGTTGCTCATGGCAAATCTCCTTTGTGCTTCGCCCACCCCTTTGGAGGCGAAACCGGTGGTCATCAGCGATGACTGGGAATTCGCGCTATATAAGCCCGGAGGGGGTAGCCACGCAATGGTTCTGCTATAGATAGTGCCTTGACAGCGCCCGAAAGGGGGCCCAATTCCCTCTGAAGTCCCTGTAAGACCGTACCCAAGCCCTATTCATTCATCGACCGCTTCCCGCCCATTTGGCGAGGTGATTCGGTCCCGAGATCGCTCAATGTCAGCCAAACCAGACCTCAAGATCGTGCTTTGTTCTCCCCGTGGCTTCTGCGCCGGGGTGGTCCGGGCGATCGACACCGTGGAACGGGCGCTCGATAAATACGGCGCCCCCGTCTATGTTCGCCATGAGATTGTGCATAACAAATACGTCGTCGATGGGTTGAAGAAGAAGGGCGCGATCTTCGTCGAGGAACTCGCCGAGATCCCGGAAAACACCACCGCGCCGGTGGTGTTCTCGGCCCATGGCGTGCCGAAATCGGTTCCGGCCGACGCCACATCCCGCAATTTGTTCTCGCTGGATGCGACCTGCCCCCTGGTCACCAAGGTCCACCGCGAGGCCGCGATCCATTTCAAGCGCGGCCGCGAGATCTTCCTGATCGGCCATTCCCATCATCCCGAGGTGGTGGGCACGCTCGGCCAGCTCCCGACCGGCGCCGTGACCCTGATCGAGACCGCCGAGGACGCGAAGACCATCGCCCCGAAGGACCCGAACAACCTCGCCTTCGTGACCCAGACCACGCTGTCGATCGACGACACCGCGGAGATCGTGGCGCTTCTGAAGGAGCGCTTCCCGAACATCAACGGGCCGCACAAGGAAGACATCTGCTACGCCACCACCAACCGCCAGCTCGCGGTGAAGAAGGTGGCGCCGGTGGTCGACGCCCTGATCGTGGTCGGTGCGCCGAACTCGTCGAACTCGCAGCGCCTGCGCGAAGTCGCCGAACGCGAGGGTTGCCCGATCGCCGTGCTGGCGCAGCGCGCCACCGAAATCGACTGGAAGCGGTTCGAGAACATCACCAGCCTCGGCATCACCGCTGGCGCCTCGGCACCGGAAGTGATCGTCGAGGAGATCATGGACGCGTTCGCCGAGCGCTTCACGCTGCATGTGGAGACGGTCTCGGCCGCGGAAGAGAACGAGTTCTTCCCGCTGCCGCGTCAGGTGCGCCCCGAAGCCGCCGCCGAGTAGATCTTCATGGCGGTCTACACCGACGTTGCCGCCGACGAGCTTGCGGACTTCCTCAACCAATACGATCTCGGCGAGTTGCTCTCGTACAAGGGCATCGCCGAGGGCGTCGAAAATTCCAACTTCCTGCTGCATACGACCAAGGGATCGTTCATCCTCACGCTCTATGAGAAGCGCGTGGCGAAGAACGATCTGCCGTTCTTCCTCGCACTGATGACGCATCTGGCCGAGCACGGCGTCAACTGCCCGCTGCCGGTGAAGGGAACGGACGGCGAGGCGTTGCGCGAGCTGTCGGGCCGGCCGGCCGCGATCATCACCTTTCTCGAGGGCGTCTGGCCGCGCAAGCCGAACGCGGCCCATTGCGCCGGCGTCGGCGAGGGGCTCGCCAGGATGCATCTGGCGAGCGCGAATTTCGCGATCAGGCGTGCGAACGCGCTGTCGGTCCCGGGCTGGCGGCCGCTGTTCGATGCCGCGTCACAGCGGGCCGACGAGGTGCAGCCCGGCCTGCGCGCGTTCCTGAGCCACGAACTCGACTACCTCGAGAGCGGGATCTGGCCGACGCAGCTGCCTGAAGGCGTGATCCACGCCGACCTCTTCAACGACAACGTCTTCTTCCTCGGCGACAAGCTCTCCGGAATCATCGACTTCACTTTCGCCTGCAATGATATGCTGGCTTATGACGTCGCGATCTGTCTCAACGCCTGGTGCTTCGAGCCGGATCATTCCTTCAACGTCACCAAGGCGCGGGCCTTCCTCAACGCCTATGGCCGTGTGCGAAAGCTGTCCGAGGCGGAAGAGGCAGCGCTGCCGCTGCTCGCGCGCGGCGCCGCGATGCGGTTCCTGCTGACGCGGCTGGTCGACTGGCTCAACGTTCCGCCCGGCGCGCTGGTTCGGCCGAAGGATCCGCTGGAATATGTCCGCAAGCTGCGCTTCCACCAGAGCGTTTCCAGCGTGCGCGACTACGGGCTGATGCCGTCGGGGCTGGTGGCGTGAGCGAGCTTCCGATTGTCACTATCTACACCGACGGCGCCTGCTCGGGAAATCCGGGGCCCGGCGGCTGGGGCGCGATCCTGAAGTTCGGCGACAAGGAAAAAGAACTGAACGGTGGTGAGCGCCACACCACCAACAACCAGATGGAATTGATGGCGGCGATCTCCGCGTTGGAAGCGCTGAAGAAGCCGTGCACGGTCGATCTCTATACCGACAGCCAATATGTCCGTCAGGGCATCACCGGCTGGATTCACGGCTGGAAGCGCAACGGCTGGCGCACCGCCGACAAGAAGCCGGTGAAGAATGTCGAGCTATGGCAGCGCCTCGATGCTGCGCTGAAGGCTCATGACGTGCGCTGGCACTGGGTCAAAGGCCACGCAGGGCATCCCGAGAACGAACGCGCCGATCAGCTCGCGCGGGACGGCATCGTGAAGGCGCGGTTGCAGGCGCGGGTGGCGGAGTAGCGCGGATCCGCGCTCCTTCCTCATGTTCCGCCGTCATCGCCCGGCTTGATGTTTAGACCGGAGACATAG
>NZ_VSST01000028.1 GCF_019402665.1 Bradyrhizobium canariense | reverse complement strand
TCGCGCTCGGCCTGCTTGAAGCGATCCGCAATCTCGTCCAGCGCCTCGTCCCAGGTGATCCGGGTGAATTGGCCGGAGCCTTTAGGCCCGGTCCGGCGCAGCGGATACATCAGCCTTTCAGGATGATGGATGCGCTCGGCATAACGGGCGACCTTGGCGCAAACCACGCCGGCCGTATAGGTCTGCTTTTTCGAACCGCGGACACGGCCGATGCTGCGTCCCTCGACCACCTCGATATCGAGCGCACAGGCCGACGGGCAATCATGCGGACAGGTCGAATGGCGGATTTCGATCTTGGCGTGCTGGTTCATGTCCAATTTGGTAACACCAAAATACCCCTCAGCCGAGGGCATTTATCCGGCAACGCCCATGCGATTTGCTCAGACCGCGTGCGCCGCCGGTTCCTGCCGCGACCGCGAAAAGCCGCGCCGCCACACCGAAAACCGCCCGATATTCCAGGCACCATCGGCTTTGTGAGGCGTCGACAGTCCGCCTCCCCTGCCGCTACAGTGCCCGCCAACAAGAACGAACACCAGGGAGGTGGGTGTGACGGCCCGACAATTCATGCTGGCGCTGGCCGCCGGCCTGCTCAGCGCATGCTCCGCAGCCCCGTCCCTGGCGCAAGACTATCCCAACCATGCGGTCCGGATCGTCGTGCCCTTCGGCGCCGGCGGGCCGGCCGATGTCGCGGCCCGGCAGATCGGCAATGCGCTCCAGGAGAGTTTTGGCCAGCCCTTCGTGATCGAGAACCGCACCGGGGCGGGTGGCGTCATCGGCACGGTCGAAGCGGCGAAGTCGCCCGCCGACGGCTACACGCTGCTGATGATGTCCAACACCCAGACCGCGAACGAATCCCTGCTGACGCCGGACAAGCGCAAATACGAGCTGATGCGCGACCTCGCGCCGATCGCACCGGTGAACTCTTCCGATCTCGTCATCGTTGTGAACCCGCAAGTCGCAGCGAAGACGCTGCAGGAGTTCGTCGCGCTCGCCAAGTCGCAGCCGGGCAAATTGAACTACGCCTCCTCCGGCCAGGGCACGCCCTATCACATGGCCGGCGAGCTGTTCAAAGCCATGGCCGGCATCGACCTCGTCCACGTGCCCTACCGCAACAGTGGCGAGGCACGCAGCGGCGTGATCGGCGGGCAGGTGCAGATGATGATCGACGCCGTGCCGGCGATGGCGCCGAACATCGGCGAGAACCAGGTCCGCGCGCTCGCGACCACCGGCAAGCAACGCTCAGCGGTGCTACAGAGCGTGCCGACAGCGATCGAGGCGGGCGTCGCAGGCTATGAAGCCACGATCTGGCTCGGCCTGATGGCTCCGGCGGGCACGCCGAAACCTGTGATCGACAAGCTCAATGCCGCCGTGAACGCAATGGTGAAGCGGCCCGACATCGTCAAGCTCTGGACTGCGCAGGGCGCGGTGCCCATGTCGATGACGCCGGAGGAATTCGACAAGTTCCTGCGCGGTGACATCGAAAAATGGGCCGACGTGGTCAAGAAATTTGACAAGTCCTGAGGCTGTAGAGCGACAATGCCGACCATTCAATTCCAGCTCAACGGCGCCGCGGCGGCCGTGGATACCGATCCGGATCAGACGCTGCTCGATGTGCTGCGCGGCCGGCTCGGCGTCACAAGTCCGCATTTCGGCTGCGGGGCCGGCGAGTGCGGCGCTTGCTATGTCATGGTCGGTGATCGCGCGATGGCCTCCTGCGACATGCCGATGTGGTCGGTCGCGGACAAGGACGTCGTCACGGTGGAAGGCCTCGGCACGGCGGAGCAACCGCATCCGCTGCAACGCGCCTTTATCTCCGAGCAGGCGATGCAGTGCGGCTATTGCGTATCCGGGATGCTGATCAGCGCGGCGGCGCTGCTGAAGCGCAACCCGTCGCCGACGGAGGCGGAAGTGAAAACCGCTCTTGATCGCAATCTGTGCCGCTGCGGATCGCACAACCGCATCGTCCGCGCCGTGTTGCGGGCGGCCGCGGAGATGGCGGGATCATGAGTGCGCCGTCCCCTGCCCCGACACTGCCGGTCAGCCTTGCGGCCAATCCCAAGCTGTCATCCTGGGTGAAGCTCATCGGCGAAGGCCGTGTGGCGATCTCGCCCGGCAAGGTCGAGATCGGCCAGGGCATCGTCACGGCCCTGGCGCAGATTGCAGCCGACGAGCTCGACGTCGATATTGGCCGCATCGAGATGATCCGCGCCTCCACGGCGGCAAGCCCGAACGAAGGCGTCACCTCGGGCAGCCTTTCGATCCAGCAGTCGGGCCGCGCGCTGCGCCAAGTCTGTGCCGAGGTCCGCCAGCGCTTCCTCACCGCGGCATCGGAGCGTCTCGGCGTCGATGCGTCGCTGCTCGAGATCCAGGACGGCACGATCTCAGGCCCCGGCAATGTCAGGACCAGCTATTGGGAGTTGGCCGATGACATCTCGCTCGACCACGACGCCAATGCGGGCGCGACAGCGAAGATCGTCGCCAAGCGCACTGTGGCCGGACATTCGGTCCAGCGCGTTGACATTCCCGACAAGGTGTTCGCACGGCCGCGCTTTATTCATGACCATCCGCTGCCGGACTTGCTGCACGGACGCGTGCTGCGGCCGGACATCTCGGGCGCCAGGCTGATCGCGCTCGACGAGACGGCGACGCGAGCCGTTCCCGGCCTCGTCGCGATCGTCCGCGACGGCGGCTTTGCCGGCGTGATTGCCGACAGCGAGGTAGCGGCGGAAGCCGCGCTGAAAGCCTTGCGCAGTGGCGCGACATGGTCGGCCGGCGAGCCGCTACCGGATGAAGATGATCTCGCCGGATTCCTGAAGAGCCAGCCGGTCGAGACTACCGTGATCGACACCAGGACCACTGCGGCAACGCTAGAGAAAGCTGCTCGCCCCCTCCGCCGGCAATACATCCGTCCCGACATCGCGCATGCCTCGATCGCTCCATCGTGTGCGATGGCGCGATGGGACGGCGATCGTGTCCATGTCTGGACGCACAGCCAGGGCGTCTATCTGCTGCGCGCCGACCTCGCGATCGTGCTCAAGCTGCCAGCAGAAAACATCGTCGTCGAGCACATGGAAGGCGCGGGCTGCTACGGACACAACGCGGCCGACGACGTCGCGCTCGATGCCGTGCTGCTGGCGAAAGGGGCCGGCGGCCGTCCGGTGCGGGTGCAATGGTCGCGCCACGACGAGATGTCTCACGCGCCGTTCGGCGCGGCGATGGCGATCGAGATCGAGGCCGATCTCGATGCGGACAACGAGATCGTCGGTTGGCGCCATGCGATCTGGAGCAACGGCCACGCGGCGCGGCCGGGGCGCGCGGCACAGCCCGCGCTGCTCGCCGCAACCGAGATTGCGTCCCCCTACCCGCGCATGATCTCGACCAATCCGCCCGCGGCCAATGGCGGCGGCGGCGACCGCAACTCCGTTCCGCTCTACGACCTCCCGGCCTGGACGGTCACGAGCCACCGGCTGCTGACCATGCCGGTGCGCACCTCGGCGCTGCGGACCCTTGGTGGACAAGGCAATGTCTTCGCGATCGAGTCCCTGCTCGACGAGATCGCAGCCCTTCGCGGCGAAGACCCGATCGCGTTCCGCCTGCGTCATCTGCGCGAGGAACGGGCAAAGGAGGTCATCCGCGCGGCGGCACGACGTGCGCAATGGAAACCGCAGAAGCAGTCCGGCATCGGTCATGGCGTCGGCTTCGCCCGCTACAAGAACACGGGGGCCTATTGCGCCGCGATTGCGGAGATCGAAGGCACTGAAGACATCCGCGTCAAGCGGCTGACGCTGGCGGTCGATGTGGGCGAGGCCATCAATCCCGACGGCGTCATCAACCAGATCGAGGGCGGCGCGATCCAGGCGACGAGCTGGGTGTTGAAGGAACGCGTCCGCTTCGACCGCACGCGCATCACATCGACGTCCTGGACCGACTATCCGATCCTCACCTTCATCGAGGTGCCAATGGTGGATGTCGAGATCGTCCAGCGGGCGGAGATCGAGCCGGTCGGCGCCGGCGAGGCCGCCCACGGCCCGGTGACGGCAGCGATCGCCAACGCCGTCTACGATTGCCTCGGCGTGCGCGTGCGCGACCTGCCGATCACCCGCGACAAGATCATTGCAGCCATGGAGCTGGCATCGTGACGACAGTGAGCATTTTGAGCGGAGGCGCGGCGCAAGGCCTGGTGCGCGGCCTCAGCGATCCCTTCAAGACGCAGACCGGCTTCGGCATTGACGGTGAGTTCGGCGCCGTCGGCATCATGGCGGACAAGCTGCGCGCGGGGACGGCGGCCGATCTGGTGATCCTGACGCAGGCGCTGCTTGCAAGGCTTGCCGAAGAGACGCTCGTCATCCCCTCCTCGATCTCTGATGTCGGGCGGGTCGAGACCGCGCTGGCGGTCCGCAGCCGCGATCCCAAGGTGACCGTGAAGACTGAGGCTGATTTGCGCGAGGTGCTGCGCAGCGCCGACGCGATCTACGTCCCTGATACGAAAGCCTCGACGGCGGGACAGCACGTCGCGAAGGTGCTGGATCAGCTCGGCATCGCCTATGAGGTCGCGTCGCGCCTCAAGATCTTTCCCAACGGCGCGACCGCGATGCGGGAGCTTGCGGCGTCCGCCGCTGCGCATCCGATCGGCTGCACCCAGGCCACCGAGATCATCGCAACCGACGGCATCGCGCTGTCGGGAGCGCTGCCACCGGGCTGCGAGCTCGTGACGATGTACACGGCCGGCGTGACCACGCGGGCCGCCCATCCGCAAGAGGCGGCCGCGCTGATCGCGTTGCTGACCGGCGCAGACCGCAGGGATCTGCGCCAGCGCGCCGGCTTTACCGGCTAGATAGCCGCTTTATTTGTGCAACTGGGTGAGACCGGTCGGCGGACCGTCGACGGCGGTCCAGCCGCCATCGACGAACAGCGTGCTGCCGCTGACATAGCTCGCGGCGTCCGAGGCGAGATAAGCGACGGCTGTCGCGACCTCGTCGGCGCTGCTCCAGCGGTTGAACACGGTGTGGCCGGCGTAGAGATTGTAGATGTCGGGACGCTGCTTGAACGGGCCGGTCAGCGCGGTCTCGGCGATGCTTGGCGCGATCGCGTTGACCCGCACGCCGGAGCGTCCGACCTCGGAGGCAAAGCCCTTCACCAGCAGGCCAATGGCCGCCTTGGTCGAGCCGTAGACGCCGAGGCCCGGCTCGATGGTCACCGCCCGCACCGAGGAGCAGGCAATGATGCTGCCGCCCTTCTGCTCGACCATGATGCGGCCGAAAGCCTGGAAGAACCACACCGTGCCCTTGATGTTGAGGTTGAGGACGCGGTCGAGATCCTCCTCGGTGTAGTCGAGGATGGTCTTGCGGATGTTGAGCCCGGGCGTCGTCACCGCGATGTCGAGCCGTGAGAATTTCTGCATCACGGTCTTGGCCAGCGCATTGACATCAGCAGCGCTCGCGGCGTCGCACGCAGCCGCCTCGGCCCAGCCGCCCTTCTCACGAATGCCGGCGGCGGTTGTTTCGGCGGCGTCAAGCGCACGATCGGCGCAGATCACGCGGGCGCCAAGCCCGGCCAGCGCCTCGGCCGACGACTTGCCGATGCCCGAGGCAGCGCCCAGCACTACGGCCGTCTTGCCGGTGAGATCGAAGAGCTTGCGATAGTCAGTCACGGATAGAGTCTCCCTGCGTTGCTGCTATCCCTTGTAGCCCATCAGCAGGCGGGGCAGCCACAGCGAGAACGCGGGGACGTAGGTCACGAACATCAGAGCTGCGATCAGCGCGGCGTAGAACGGCAGGATGGTGCGCATCACCGCGCCCACCGAGATGCCGCCGATCGCGCAGCCTACGAACTGCGTCGTTCCGACCGGCGGGGTGTTCAGTCCCAGCGCGCAGTTGATCAGCATCAGCATGCCGAACTGCACCGGATCCATGCCCGCCTTCATCGCGATCGGCAGGAAGATGGGCGTGCAGATCAGGATGGTCGCGGCCATGTCCATGAACGTGCCCAGCACGAACAGGATGACGTTGATGAGCAGGAAGATGACCCAGGGCTGCGTCGAGACCTTGCCCATCATCTCGCCGGCGAAGTCGGCGACCTCGTAAAGCCCCATCAGATACTGGAACATGGTGGAGACGCCGATCAGCAGCAGCACCACGCCCGTGGTCTTCACCGCCTTGGCCGCAGCGCGCAGGAAGTTCGGCAAGGTCATGGTGCGGTAGATGAAGAACGTCAGCAGGATCGTATAGGTGACCGCGACGGCCGCGGATTCGGTTGCCGTGAACACGCCGGACAGGATGCCCGCCAGGATGATGCCGACGATCAGAAGGCCGGGCAGAGCGGCGGCGAACGAGCGAAAAACCGCGGGCCAGCCCGGGAACTTGCCGGCCGGATAGCCGCGCTTCACCGCGACCGCGTAAGCGGCGACCAGCATGCACACCATCAGCACCAGCGCGGGCAGGAGGCCGGCGGCGATCAGCGCGCCGATCGAGACCTTGCCGCCGGCGGCGAGCGCATAGATGATCATGTTGTGACTGGTCGGCATCAGTGCTCCGACCAGCGACGCATGGGTGGTGACGTTGACGGCGTAGTCGGTGTCGAAACCTTCCTTCTTCATCATGGGGATCATCACGGCCCCCATCGCCGACACGTCGGCAACAGGCGAGCCGGACACGCCGCCGAACAATGTGCAGGCGACCACGTTCGACATACCGAGCCCGCCGCGGATGTGTCCGACGAGATTCTTGGCGAGCTGCACGATCTTGTCGGCGACGCCGCCATGCAGCATCAGCTCACCGCTGAAGACGAAGAACGGGATGGCGAGGAAGGAGAAGATGTTCATCCCCGACATCATCTGCTGGAAGATGACCGCGACCGGCAGGCCTTCGTAGAGGATCGTGCAAATCGCCGACAGGCCGATCGCGAAGGCGACCGGGACGCCGAGGACCAGGAAGCCGAAGAAAGTGGCGCCGAGAATGATCAGTTCCATGACGGGACGACCTCTTCGCCGCGCAGGAGAGCGATAATGTGCTCGATTGAAAAGGAGACGATCAGGACGCCGGAGGCGATCAGCGGCACGTAGCGGATGACCTCGGGCAGGCCGAGATTGGGAATCTTCACCGTTCCGACCGAGGCTCCGAGGATCCAGCCGTTATAGGCCATCGCGACGCCGAACCCGGCGACCAGGACGTGGATGACAAGCTCGATCTTCTCTCGCGCGTTGTCCGGCAGCATCACCAGCAAACTGTCCATGCCGATATGGCCGGCATCGCGCACGCCGACGGCGGCGCCGATCAACGTGACATACAGGATCAGAACCAACGCAAGGTTCTCCGTCCAGGTCGGGCTGGAATTGAGCACGTAGCGTCCGAACACCTGGTAGAAGACGATGGTGACGATGACGAGCAGCCCGGTCACCGACAAATACATGCCTAGCCGAGCGACAGGAGCATTGATCCGGGACAGCAGGCCGGTGGACGGGCGTCCGGCTACGTCCAGTTCGTGGTCTGCGACGTGAGGGTCTGTCATCCAAGTCTCCTTGCGGGTCCGGCGTCGCCAGTCGGCGCGCCGGACCGACGCTATGGTCTTACTTCGTGTCCTGGATACGCTTGACGAGGCTCTTCAGCTTCTCGTCACCCGCGAACTTGTCGTACACCGGCTTCATCGCGTCGACGAACTCCGCCTTGTTGGCGATCGTCACGACTTGAACGCCGGCCGCTTCGACGGTCTTGCGGGATGCCTGCTCACGCTCGTCCCAGAGCTTGCGCATGACGGGCACCGATTCTTTGGCCGCCTTGCGGACCATCGCCTGGTCTTCCTTGCTCAGCGTGTCCCAGACCGTCTTCGACATCACGAGAACTTCGGGCGCCAGGGAGTGCTCGGTGACGTTGTAGAACTTGGCGGCCTCGAAGTGGCGCGAGGACTCGTAAGACGGCCAGTTGTTCTCGGCAGCGTCCACCAGACCGGTCTTGAGAGCGGTATAGACCTCGCCATACGGCATCGGGGTCGGATTGGCCCCAAGGCTCTGGATCATGCCGACCCACAGATCGGATTGCTGGACGCGAATTTTCAGACCCTTGACATCCGCGAGCGACTTGATCGGTGCCTTGACGGTGTAAATGGACCGGGCGCCGCTGTCGTAATAGGCGAGGCCGATCAGGCCTGCGGGCGCCATGGCCGCCAGGATCTCGTCGCCGATCGGCCCGTCAAGGACGGTACGCATGTGCTGCGTGTCCCGGAAGATGAAGGGCAGGCACAACGCGATGGTTTCCGGCACGAAGTTGTTCAAGGGCGATGCGTTGATCCGCATCATGTCGAGTGCGCCGATCTTGAGCTGCTCGATGGTGTCCTTCTCGGAGCCCAGGGCACCGTTGGGGAACACCTTCACGCCGAGCTTGCCGCCGCTCGCCGCAGCGAGCTGCTTGCCCATGAACTTGACGGCCTCGACGGTCGGATAATCGGCGGGATGGATGTCGGCGGAACGGAAATCGCGTGCGGTCGCCAAGGGGGCTGAGACCGCCAGCAGAGCGGCTGTGATGACGCCGGTAAGTATCTTCATCTGGGCTTCCTCCTGAGTTGATTATGTCGTTGGGCAGATGCTGCGGGCCGCCTTGGGTCGCTCCACTTCCGGTATGAAGTCAAGCGCCATTGTCGTCCCTAGGGCGCGCGGCATTCTCTGTCCAAGCCAAATCCGGCATCGATCAATGCTAGAGTTGCATCGATGGATCAAGCCGCCTTTGGGCGGACAACCGGCTCGTAGCCCGCTTTTTCCGAAATCATCTGTCCGTCTGCCGCGGGAAGCGTTTATGCGCGTTGCTTGACGCCGCCGGTGCGGCCCCCTCAAGATGCTGCGAAACAAAACGGACCATCCCGAGGAATGCCCATGCCGCGGAAGCTGATCGACATCTCCGTGCCGCTCAGAAACGACGTGACGGCGGATCCGCCGGGCAATCACCCGACGATCCAGTACATCGATCACCAGCAGGGCCTGCCGCGGATGCTGCAGTTCTTCGACGGCCTTACGGCGCAGGACCTGCCGGACGGCCAGGGCTGGGCCGTCGAGCAGGTCTCGCTGTCGACCCATAACGGCACGCATCTCGATGCGCCCTGGCACTTCCATCCAACCATGAATCGCGGCGAGCGGTCATGGACGATCGACGAGGTGCCGCTGGAATGGTGCTTTCAGCCCGGCGTGAAGCTCGACTTCCGACATCTGCCCGACGGCTACGTGGCGAGCGCCGACGATGTCGAGAAGGAGTTGAGGCGGATCCGGCATTCGCTGTCGCCGCTGGAGATCGTCGTCGTCAACACCGGCGCCGGCGCCAGGTTCGGCCAAGCCGACTATGTCAGCTCAGGCTGCGGCATGGGCTATGAGGCCACCATGTATCTGCTCGAACGCGGCGTGCGGCTGACCGGCACCGACGGCTGGAGCTGGGACGCGCCGTTCGTCCACACCGCGAAGAAATATGCCGAAACGAAAGACGCCGGCCTGATCTGGGAGGGCCACAAGGCGGGGCGGCACATCGGCTATTGCCATCTCGAGAAGCTGCACAATCTCGACCAGCTGCCTTCGACCGGGTTCACCGTCTCGTGCTTTCCGGTGAAGATCGAGCGGGCCTCCGCAGGCTGGACCCGCGCCGTCGCGATCATCGACAGCTAGCTGTCGAGCCCGCTCTCGGCGAGTTCGCGCAAGGCATCCATGTCGAGCACGACGATGGCGCCGTGCTCGAGGCGAACCCAATTGCGGCCCGCCCAGGCGCGCAATTGCTTGTTGATGCTCTCGCGCGTCATCCCCACCATCTCGCTGATCTCCTGCTGCGTGATGGCGAGCGTGCCGCTGCCGGAGTCGAACTTGCGCTCTTCGGTGAGGCCGAGCAGCGCGCTCGCAAGCCGGCCCGGCAGATTTTGCAGGATCACCTGCTCGACCTGCTGGCTGGTCCAGCGCAGGCGCGCGCAGAGCAGCTCGATGAACTTCATTGCGAGCGCCGGCTGGCTCTTCACGAACGGCAGGAAATCCCGGCGATCGATGATGTAGAGCTCGCAATTGGTGTTGGCGGTCGCATCGGCCGACCTGGGGGCGCCGTCGAGCACCGCGATTTCGCCGAAGATCTCTCCGGGACCGATCAGATTGAGAATGGCATTGCGGCCGTCGGGCGACGAAGAGGAAATCTTCACCGTCCCTGTGATCACCGCGAACAGATTGTTGCCGGGATCGCCCTTGGCAGCAATCGTCGCGCCGCGCTTCACCGTGGTGTGCTTGGCGTAACGGCAGAGCTGATCCAGCGCCTCCGGCTCCAGATCCGCAAAGATCGGGTGCTTGCGCAGGACCGATAATTTATTTCCCGCCGCTTGTCGGGGGTCGTCGCCGGTCTTGTCCTGAGGCACGCCACTGGGCTCCTAAGACTGCGAGGCACTGGGGTCCCTGCGTAGTCAGTGTAGCCCAGTTTTTCAACCGGAAAGCATGCTCTCGATTTGAGGCAAACGCGGCGAAAATGCCGCGGTCAGGGGCGAAGCCGGCAGCCGAAGGATGAGCCAATGCGTCCCGGTCGATGCAGAGTTGCAAGCGCCGCACGCCGCCTTGCGTTGAGGCGCTGCCAATCGTCCCGAGTTCGCACGGCCTAGCCCGCGCCGCGGGCGCCACAAAATGCGACCCTAATCTCAGGAGCTTCGACGCTTGACGTCTGACTTGAGCGGGCCCGCGCTGGTTTGCCGGTCTGCCCAGGCCAGAGCCCCGGCGAATGTGACAAAGATTGCCACGACAATGATGCTCATAAGCAACGCGTCAGCCGGCATGATGCCCTCCCCTGTGGTTTCAGGCATTATTCGGGGCACGCGGCCGAATGCATTGATCCCGATCAAAATCGAGCCGCGCTGCGTCGGAATCAGGCTGCGGCCAAGGCCTCGACCTTCGCCGGATCGAGCAGGCTGATCCCGCCATGAATGATCTCGATCACGCCGTGGCGCTCCAGCTTGGTGAAGGTGCGGCTGACGGTCTCGATGGTCAGGCCGAGGTAGTCGGCGATGTCCTGGCGGCTCATCGGAAGCGGAACCGTGTCCGATGCCCCCTTCAGCGAGACCAGCCGCTCGCGCCAGCCGAGCAGAAAGGCCGCCACCTTTTCGTCCGCCGAACGGCGGCCGAGCAGGACCATGTGGTCCCGGGCCTGGTTCAGCTCGCGAATTGCCAGCTCGTTGATCCGCCTGAGGAGGTGCAGCCGGTCCTCGATGAAACGGCCGAAGGGTGCCTTCGCAAACTGGCATACCGTCACCGCGCCGATCGCATCGGCCGAAAAATTGTGCCTGCCCGAAATATTCATCCCCAGGAAATCGCCGGGCAAGGCAAAGCCCACGATCTGCCGGCGGCCGTCGGCGAGTAGCTTGTACAGCCGCATGACGCCCTCGAGGAGATTGTAGAACGAGGTCGTGATGTCCTCCTCGGAGAACACAGTCTCGCCTGAGGAAAAATGGACGCGCCGGCCGAGATGCTCGAATTCCCGAAGCTCGACCGCATCCAGCGACGAACAAACCGCTGATGCGCGGACGGCGCAATCGGTGCAGAGCTGCCAGTTCGGTTCAATCGTGACTATGGGCTTCATCGACCGCTCCAAGCGCCGGGTGGCCATCAGGCCCATTCCGTCGCGCGGCTGCATTTTACTGCACTGCGCCAAGGCCGGTTGACCCAGATCAATTTTGGAGGGAATCCCCGCCCTATTCTTCTCCCGGACATAATCGGGGTCACTTTACATGCTGCAAGGAACGCTGCGTCACGGGTTGATTGGGTTGCTTCTGATCACGCCTGCTGTGGCGGCCCCGACCGCCGAACAACGCGGCAAGGCCTTTGCGCGAGCCAATTGCGCGCGCTGCCACGCGATCGACCGTGCGTCGAACAGTCCGCTCAAGATCGCACCGCCGCTGCGCGCCCTGCACCAACGCTATCCCGTCGAGAGCCTTGGGGAGGCGCTGGCCGAAGGCATCAACACCGGCCACGCCGACATGCCGGCCTTCGAGCTCAGTCCGGACCAGATCCACGATCTCCTGTCCTACCTCAAGACCCTGGAATAGCCGGCGTCACACCGCCTGCACCGTCCAGCCGATCAGCTCCTTGGCGATGCGTGTGAAGGCCACATCGAACGCTACGACCGCCGCGGCCGGTTCGACCTTGTCGAGCTTTTCGCTGGTGTCGAGGAGACGCGAGGCGATCACCTTGCCGTTCTTGTCGACGATCCGCGCCGACAGTCCGATCTCGACCCGTGCCTCCCCCTCCGTGGCGATGCGGAAGCGCCTGATGTCGATCAGCAGCTGATAGTCCGCTTGCCCCAGATCGGCCGTTCGCAATGGCGCGTGGGCGATGTCGTAGTTCTCGAAACTGTCGATCAGCCGCGCCTGCACCAGTTTTGGAATGCTGTCGGCCCAGAGGAAGTCCGCAAAGCCCGGATTGTCGCCGCCGGGGGCGAACAGCATGCGCTGGGTCTGGAGCATGGCGACCGCCGTCGGCTCGGGAATGGCCAGTGACGTCGAGAGCGTCTTGCCGGCCGGCCCGAGGTTCTGCGGCGTGCGCAGGTCATAGGTGACTTTCTGCGCCGGCGTTCCGCCGCCGGTCATCTTCTCCAGGCCCGCCAAAATGCCGTCGATTTTGCCGGTGTTGCGCGCAAGCCCGTCCGAGAAGGTCTTGAGATTGGCGATGGTGTCCTTCAGCGGACCCGAATTGTCCTCCAGCACGGTGTCGACCCGCCGCAACGCATCACGCGCGGCTTGCGTCATGCTCTGGCCCGCACCCGCCTCGGCAATCAAGGTCGGGGTCGGGGTCTCGCCGGATTTGGTGACGATGACGCCTCCCTCCAGCGTCACTACCGGCACGCCGGTCAGCCCCTGGAAATCGAGCCCGACCCTGCTGTCGGCGCGCACCGGCGTGGTTGAAGCAACCGATATCGTCGCATTGACGAAGCGTGGATTGTCCGGCGCAAGCCCGAGCTGGGTAACCTCGCCGACGCGGATGCCGTTGAACAGTACGCCGGCTCCGACCAGAAGACCGGGCACCGGGCCCTGGAATTGTACGTGATAGCTCGTGCGCGGCCCGATGCCGCCGGTGTTGTTCAGCCAATAGACGAAGCCGAACACCGCGAGGATCGCGGCCAGGACGAAACTGCCGATCAGCACGTAGGGAGCGCGGGTTTCCATGTCTCATCTCATCTCGTGTTGCAGCATCTGCGAGCGCTTGCCATGGAAATAGGCGCGCACCCAGGGATGCTCGGATTGCAGCAGGTCGCGCATCGGACCGATCGCCACGATCTTGCCGTCGGCAAGAGCAGCGACCCGATCGCAGACCGTTGTCAGGCTCGCCAGATCATGGGTAACCATGAAGACGGTGAAGCCGAGGGTCTTTTGCAGGGTCGCGATCAGCGCGTCGAAATCACCCGCCGCGATCGGATCGAGGCCCGAGGTCGGCTCGTCCAGGAAGAGGATCGGCGGATCGAGCGCGAGCGCGCGCGCCAGCGCGACGCGCTTGGTCATGCCGCCGGATAGCTCCGCCGGATATTTATCGGCATCCTGCGCCCGCAGCCCGACCATTTCGAGCTTGGCGATCGCGATCTCGTCCATCAGCTCCTGTGACAGGACGAGATTTTCACGAAGCGGAAATTGGATGTTCTGCCGGACCGTCAGCGAGGAGAACAGCGCGCCCTGCTGGAACAGAATCCCCCATGTCGTGGCCGCGCCTTCGGTGCGGCCGCCGATTGGCCGTCCCGTAACCTCGATGGTCCCGCCTTGGCGCGGGATGAGGCCGATGATGGTTCGCATCAGCACCGACTTGCCGCCACCCGACGCCCCCACGAGTCCGAGGATCTCACCCCGGCGCACGTCGAGCGACAGATGATCGAGCACGGTCTGCCGGCCGAAGCCGACCACGAGGTCGCGGACGCGGATCGCGAACTGCTCTTGCGATTCGCCCATGATCACATTCCGATCGAGGCGAAGAAGATCGCGAACATTCCGTCGAGCACGATCACCAGGAAGATCGACTTGACCACCGACGTCGTGGTCTGTCGTCCCAGCGACTCGGCGCTGCCCTTCACGCGCAAGCCCTCGCTGCAGGCGACTACTCCGATCACCAGCGCCATGAACGGCGCCTTCAGGATGCCCACCTCGAAATGGGTGACCGAGATCGCCTCGTGCAGCCGCGCGATGTAGATCGCCGGCGCCATGCCGCCGTAGAACTGCGCGACCAGGCCGCCGCCATAGAGTGCGGCGATCGATCCGATGAAAGCAAGGATCGGCAGCGCAATCACCAGGGCCGCAACCCGCGGCAGGATCAGGACGTGGACGGGATCGAGGCCCATGGTCGAGAGCGCATCAATCTCCTCGCGCATCTTCATCGAGCCGAGCTCGGCGGTGTAGGCGCTTCCCGAGCGGCCGGCGACCATGATGGCAACGATCAGCACCCCGAGCTCGCGCAGCACCAGGATGCCGACCATGTCGACGGTGTAGGACTCCGCGCCGAACCTGCGGAAATGGAAAAATCCCTGCTGGGCGATGATGGCGCCGATCAGGAAGGTGATCAGCACGACGATGGGGATGGCCTGCCAGCCGATGCGATAGAGCTGATAGATCAGCGATGTCAGTCGCAGCGAGCGCGGCCGGCGCAGCACGCCGATCACGGCCATGCACAACGCGCCCAGCATTTGAAGAAAGATCGTGATGTCTTCACGCGCGCCGACCGTGGACTTGCCGAGATCGTTCAGTCTGAGCAGAACCGGGTTAGGTGCAGGCGTCGGCAGCGGCGTGTGGCGGTTGACCTGACGCACCTCGTCCATCAGGCCACTGAAATGGTCGGCGACCCCGATAAATTCGGTCGATCGACCGGACGATGAAGCCCTGCGCGACAGCTTTTCCAGGACCCAGGCGCCCAGCGTGTCGAGCGCGCTGACGCCCGACATGTCCAAGGTCACGGCTCTGGATTGATCGACGTCCGCCCCGACCGACCGGGACAATGTCTCCAGCATCGACACGTTCGCGGCAATCCACGGCCCTTCCGGGCACAATTTCAGCTCTTCGCCGGAGGGCGTTGCCAGCAACAGCGGTTCGGAGTTCACGCTTCCACCTCATCGGGACAACCCGGTCCCCATTCAGCCGGTCATTCTAGGCCAGCATGTGGCAGCCGGTTTGACCTGTCTCAAGACCACGACGCGTCTGCCTCCTTGACGCAAATCAAGCGCGGTCGGACCAGTGGGTCCTAGGTTTGTTTCCATTAACGGGGAAATCAGATCCATGTTCGACAGCGACAGAATGAGCGAAGAACTGCGCGCGCTGAAGATTGACGTCACACGCTTGCTGAGCACGGCCGGCGAGGAGATGTTCGACAGTTCGAACGACCGCGCGGAGGCGCTTGCCGATCAGATCAGGGCCGCGCTCGCCGAGCTCGGCGAGACCGTCGACGAGGAGCAGCAGCAGCTTCAGGGCCTCATTGCGGACCGCCCGATCACATCACTGGCCTCGGCCTTCGCGCTCGGCGTGGTCGTCGGCTTCATGCTGCGGAGGCACTAGGTGAACACGGAGAATGTCGTCAAACATCTGCGTGTGCTCTGGCGTACCGACAGGATCATCGCGGACATCAGGCTGCGCCACCTGCTGATCGGCCTCGGCCTGCGCGCCTTTGCGGCGCTGATCGCCGCGTTCGGACTCCTGATGCTGGAGCTCTCCGCCTACTTCGCACTGGTGCAGATCTGGAGTGCCATTGGCGCGGCCGCCATCCTCGGCGCTGTCAATTTTGCCATCGCCGCAATTCTCTTTGTGATTGCCGGCCGGCCTCCTGCAGGCCGCGACATCGAACTCGCCAACGAGATTCACGGCGCATCCATCGAAGCGCTTCAACTCGAGGCACGCACATTCCAGGCCCAAATGTCGGGCGCCGTGCATCATCCGCTCAGCACGATGTTGCCCGTGCTGGTGCCGCTGATTGCGGTCCTGATCAAGACTTTGCGGAGAACGGCCAAGGACTCCGCCGCGGCAAATTCGGCTGAAGCGCGCTCATAGCGGTCGCGCTCAGAGTTTCAGCCTGACGTCGCAAATATCCGGTTCAGTGGGATCCGGCTTCACCTCGAAGCCGAGCTGCCGGCACATTTCGAGCATCGTTGTGTTCTCCCTGAGAACATCACCGGAGATCGCTTTGAGCCCCTCCGATCTCGCGTAGTCGATGATCAGCTGCATCAGGGCCCATCCCAGTCCCTTGCCCTTGAGATCGGACCGCAGCAGGATTGCATATTCGCCGCTCTCGTAGACCGAGTCCGAATGGAGGCGGACCACGCCGACCATCTCGCCGGTCGCCTCGTCGAATGCGATAAAGGCCATCGCGCGCGCATAGTCGAGTTGGGTCAGGCGCGCGATGAACTCGTGGGTGAACTCCTTCATCGGCGCGAAGAAACGCAGACGAAGATCGTGCGCCGTGACATGACCCAGGAATGCGTGGATGGTCGGCTCGTCCTCCGGACGCAGGGGCCGCGCGAAGATCCGCCAGCCCTCCTTGAGCTTGAGGCGGCGCTCCCATTGCGACGGATAGGCCCGAACGGCGAAGTTGGCGGCGCCGGAGCCGGCAAACTTCCGTTGCGGCAGCCCGACCGCGACGCGGGCATCGACCGCGGTCACGCCGGTTTCATCCGCCAGCAGCGGATTAATGTCGAATTCGCGGATCTCGGGAATGTCGGCGGCCATCTGCGCCAGCTTGACCAGGACCATGGCGACGGCGTCGGGCTTCACCGCCGGCACGTCCCGGTAAGCGCGAAGCAGCCGGGACACGCGCGTGCGGTCGATCAGGTCGCGGGCCAGTTGCAGATCGAGCGGCGGCAGCGCAAGCGCCTTGTCGTTGATGATCTCGACCGCGGTCCCGCCGCGGCCGAATACCACGACGGTCCCGAAGGTCGGATCGTCGGCGAGGCCCAGGATCAGCTCGCGCGCCTTCGCCTTGACGACCATCGCCTGCACGATGACGCCCTCGATGCGGGCTTGCGGACGCAGCTTGCTCGCCCGGGCGAGAATGTCGGTGGCGGCGGCGCGCACCGCCTCGACGGTCGTCAGATTGAGCACGACGCCGCCGACATCGGATTTGTGGACGATGTCGCGCGACATGATCTTCAGCACGACGGTGGCGCCTTGAGCAAAGATGTCTTCCGCGTAGGCCACCGCCTGCTCGACATCGGCCGCGGCGTAAGTGGGCACCATCGCGATATCGTAGGCTTCAAGCAGGTGCTTGATCTCGACGGGTTCGAGCCATTGGCGGCCGTCTGCCAGGGCGGCAGCTACGATCTGCTTCGCAGCACGTGCGTCCGGCACGAACGTGTCGGGCATTGCGGGTGGAACCTGGCTCAACTCCTCCACGACTTCGCGATGCCTCACGAGGTACATGAAGCCGCGCACGGCGTCATCCTCGGTCGGATAGTTCGGGATGCCCGCACCGGACAGTGTTTCGATGATGTTCTGGTCTGCTCCGATCCAAGAGGCGAGCACGGGTTTGGCCCAACTGCGGTGCTTCTCGCGATACGCCTTGACGCGTTCGGTCACCATCGTTGCGATCTCGGCAGCCGAGGCAATCGCGGTCTGCACGTTGAGGACGAGGACCGCGTCGTTGTCGGGATCGCCGAGCAGCACGTCGAGCGCCGCCGCATAGCGCGACGCATCGGCGTCGCCCACGATGTCGACGGGATTTGCGCCGGACCAGGTCGGCGGCAGCGCGTCATCGAGTTTCTTGCGCGCGTCCGCCGAGAGGCTCGCCGGAATGCCGCCGAGCTCGACCAACCGGTCGATAGCGAGGACACCGATGCCGCCGCCATTGGTCAGGATGGCGAGGCGCTTTCCCGCCGGCGACTCGACGCGGCCGAGCGTCTCGGCGCAATCGAACAGCTCACGCAGATCGGAGACCCGCAGGACGCCCGCGCGGCGGAACGCCGCGTCATAGACGGCGTCGGCGCCCGCAAGCGCACCGGTATGGGTGGCGGCCGCCTTCGCGCCCTGCGCCATTCGGCCGGACTTCACCACGACAACGGGCTTCACGCGCGCCGCGGCACGTGCGGCCGACATGAACTTGCGCGCGTCCTTGATGGCTTCGATATAGAGCAGGATCGCGCGGGTCTTGTGATCCATCGCGAAATAGTCGAGCAGATCGGCAATATCGACGTCGAGTTGATCACCGATCGAGACGATGCCGGAGAAGCCGACGCCGCGCTGCGCGGCCCAATCGACCATGCCGGCCGCGATCGCGCCTGATTGCGAGATCAGCGCGAGATTCCCCGGCCCCGGCATGTGCGCGGCAAAACTGGCATTGAGGCTCACGCCGGGCATCATGATGCCCAGGCAGTTCGGCCCGATCAGCCGCATGCCGTATTTGCGGGCCGCAGTGATGGCGGCCTCGTGGAGGGACCCCGGTCCGTGACCGAGCCCGGCCGAGACGATCAGGGCGCCCGCCGAGCCGCGCCGCCCGGCTTGATCGACAATGCCGGGAACCGCGTGCGCCGGCGCGGTGATGACCACAAGCTCGGGCACGAACGGCAATTGATCGAGGCTGCCCACGGCCGCGACGCCGCCGATCTCGGCATGGCGCGGATTGACGAGGCCGAACTGTCCTGTGAACCCAGCCTTGCGGATGTTCTCCAGAACGGCGCGTCCAACGGAGACCGGGCGGGCGCTCGCACCGACGAGCGCAACCGAACGCGGCGACAGCAGGTTCTTCAGACGATAGGTTGACATGAAAGCAAATGCGCCCGGTCGGTGGCGGTTCCGATGGTTGACGATCAGGCCGATAAACTGGCCACCCGCCTAGTACGAGAGCATAACCCAGCACGGTGGTTCGCCAATGACGGTCTTTGTCACACCGCCCCAAACGATCTCGTTCAGGCGCGAATGATGGTAGGCGCCCATCACGATCGCATCGATGGTATGGGAATTCGCCCAGCTTCCGAGCACCTTCCCAATCGAGCTGCCGCCGCCCGCCACGGTTTCGAACGAAGCGTAGACCCCGTGTTCCCTCAAATGGTCGACCAGAGCAGTCCCGGATTGTACGATCGCGTCGGACTTGTCGTCCGCCACGGTCACCACGCGGACCAGGGCTGCTGCCTGAAGGATAGGCAGCGCGTCGCCGACCGCGCGCGCCGCACGCGCAGAGTGGTCCCAGGCGATCATGACGTTCTCGAATTCCGGGCGCAGTTCGTCCACATGCTGCTCCGGGCAGAGCAGCACTGGCCGTCCGGATTCGAACAGGAGCGTCTCGATGATGTGCTCGGTTCGGCTGTCGTGCGGCTTCATGGGGAGCAGCGTGAGATCGCTGAAGCGTCCGTGCTCGGCCAGGACTGACGCGATCTGGTCTGCCGGCACCTTGGCCAACCGGCTTTGAGCGCGAATGCCGGTCCGGGAGGTTGCGCGGGTGAACGCATCCAGGAGATGCTGACTGTCGCCCAGCCCAAGCGAGCCGTTTGCCTCGGCCGCATCGGGGAGCATTACCTTCGGCCGCACGAAGACGTCCTCCTCAAGTGCAAGCGCGGTAATCCTGGCGCCGAGGTCGGCGGCAACGGCCACGCATTTCTCGATCGCAGCAAGGGCCGGGCCGCGTGGCTGGCCGACGAGCGGCAGAAAGACGTCCTTGATGGGCATCGGGATTCTCCTCAGGCGCCAGAATAGGCCGGCTTTGGTTGGGACGCTTGATCCTCGTCAAGCCCGGGAACTCCGACCGGTCGGAAAGGAGACAGGCTTTGACTGAAGTCAAGGACTGGCCGCGATCTGCTTCTATGGATTACCCTGATCGCGGAGCGAGCCGCCTTCCGACGCATCTGGACGTACCAGTTGGAATGACAGACGATTCTGCGACCCAGGACCGGATCTTTGCGGCGCTCACCAATTCCGCGGATCATCCGAACGTGAGGCGGATCGATACGCACGCAGCTTCGGTCTTTCTCGAAGGCAAGCGTGCTCTGAAAATCAAGCGCGCCGTGCAATTTCCGTTCCTCGATTATTCGACGCTCGAGAAGCGCAAGGCGGCCTGTGACGAGGAGATCAGGATCAACCGGCCGCTGGCGCCGCAGATCTATCACCGCGTCGTGGCGATCACGGAAGCGCCCGATGGATCGGTGAAGGTCGACGGAAGCGGCCGGCCGATCGAGTATGCGGTCGAGATGTCGCGCTTCGACGAAAGCCGGACGCTGGATCATCTGGCAAAGGCCGGAGCGCTGGATGACACTTTTGCCTCGGCTGTCGCGGACGCGATCGTGGCTTCCCATGCGCGGGCTGTTCGCGCCGACGGCGAGGCGTGGGTTTCCGCCATCCCCGGCCTGATCGATGGCAACAGCAATGGCCTGCGGACCGGCAATCATTTCGAAGGCGAAGAGATCGCAGAACTGGGCAGAGACTCGCACGCAATGTTCCTCCGCCTCCGGCCTTTGCTCGAAGAGCGCGGCCGTCAAGGCTTCGTGCGCCGCTGCCATGGCGACCTGCATCTCGCGAACATCGTGTCGATCGACGAGCGGCCGGTGCTGTTCGACGCCATCGAGTTCGACGCCCAGATGGCAACCACCGACGTGCTCTACGATCTCGCATTCGGATTAATGGACCTGGTGCACCACGATCAACCACGGGCGGCCAACATCGTGCTGAACCGCTATCTCGCCGCGACTCCGGTCGAAAATCTCGACGCGCTCTCCGCACTGCCGCTGTTCATGTCCGTCCGGGCGGCGATCCGCGCCCAGGTCGCGCTGGCACGGCTGAAGCCGCCGCATTCTGATGATCCCAGCATTCTCGACGGGGCACGGCGCTATTTTGGCCTTGCGCGCGCGTTGATCCAGCCGCCCGCCCCCCGGCTGATTGCAATCGGCGGACTGTCAGGCACCGGAAAGACGATTTTGGCACGCGCGCTCGCGCCGGACGTTACGCCGCAGCCGGGCGCCGTCGTGCTGCGCAGCGACCTGGTCCGCAAGCAGATGTTCGGGGTCGATGACACGGACCGGCTGCCGGCATCCGCATACACGCCGGAGGTCACGGCCCGCGTTTACGACATGTTGGCTCGTCACGCCGGGCGGGTGCTGGCGCAAGGCCATTCAGCGATCATCGACGGCGTGTTCGCCCGCGAGGGCGAACGAGACACAGTCGCCGCACTGGCGCGCGAGCGCAACGTGCCGCTGAGCGGCCTATTTCTGGTTGCGGACCTCGCGACCCGGCAGGCGCGGATCGGAGCCCGCCGGGGCGACGCATCCGACGCCACGCAAGAGGTTGCCGCGCGGCAAGAGCACTATAATATCGGCCATATCGGTTGGGCGACCATCGATGCATCCGGGACGCAAGAGCAGACGCTCCAGAACTGCCGGGACGCGATCGCCGAGAGCAAGTAAGGCAATCTGCAAATGGCGCGACCCAGCACGAGTTCGACGGCCGCGCGCGTCAAGCCTGCGGCGAGGCGCAATGCCCTGCCCGGCCGCCTCAGCCCCGGCATGGTCTGCGACACCGCGTTCCGGATCGTCGCCCGCCGTCACCTCGCCGCCGTTCTCGCGCAGCATGACGGCACCTGCCGCGGCGATCCCGAGGCACTGCACCAGATCCGGATTGCACTGACGCATCTGCGCACCGCCATCCGCTTCTTCTCGCCGATGGTCGATGATGCCCTTCGGCCGGAGGTCTGGACCGAACTGAAATGGCTGAACAGCCAGCTCGGCATGGTCCGGGACCTCGACGTGGCGATCGAGCGGGTCATCGCCGAGAGTGGAGGCGAGTTGACCGTGATTGCCGAGCTCCAGCATTGGGACGAGAAGCGCGCCGAGAGCCATCGCCAGTTGGCGCGCGCGCTGCAATCCGCGCGGTATCGCCGGCTCGTCGAGCAGACCTCAGCCTGGATCGAGAGCGGCCCCTGGTCGACCCGGCGCAGCAAGGAAGCTATTAGGCTACGCCGCTGCACGCTCGCCGACCACGCAACAGTGAAACTCACGGAATGGGAAAAAACGCTGCTCAAGAAAGCACGCAAGCTCCGCAAGCTCGACGTCGAGAAACGGCACAAGCTGCGGCTTCTCAACAAACGACTGACCTATTCGATCGAGTCCCTGGACGACCTGTTCGCCGACGAATCGCTGACGAAGCAGAAGTCGATCCTCAAGCAATTGCGCAAGGCGCAAAAATCCCTCGGGCGATTGAACGACGATGCGCGGGGGCAAACCCTGGCGGCGTCATTGAACGGGGCCGTCCCCGAGGCGGGCATTCGCTTCCTCAACCGCAAGCGCGAAAAGAAACTGTTGCGGACCGCCTCGCGCGCCTACCGGAAACTCGACAAGGCCAAGCCGTTCCGCTCCGCCGACCTTGCGCCGAATGCGCAGCCTGAGGACTAGGTGTGGACGTAGTCTCCCGGCGCGTCCGGCAGACCGTCAAGGTCTCCGCCTCCGATCTGCGGCGGATCGCAGGGCGCCCCGGAGTGTGCGGCCAGCCGTTCGGCCCATTCTGGCCACCACGATCCCTCGACTTGCGGTGCCAGCTTCAGCCATTCGTCCGGGCCGACATAGGGCGCATCGGCAGCCTTGATCAGCACTTGATAGCTGTGGCCGGGCTCGTCCGGCGCCGCAACGACGCCGGCATTGTGGCCGCCGCTGGTCAACACAAAGGTCACGTCGGCATCGACCTGATAGTGGATCTTGTAGACGGATCGCCACGGCGCCACGTGATCGGCGAGCGTGCCGACCACGAACATCGGCGCATGGATCTCGGAAAGCGAGACACTCTTCTCGTCGACACGATAGCGGCCCTCGGCCAGATCGTTGCCCAGGAATAGCTTTCGCAGATACTCCGAGTGCATGCGATAGGGCAGCCGCGTGGCGTCGGCGTTCCAGGCCATCAGGTCGCTCGGTGGCGCACCCTCGCCCATCAGATAGTCATGCGACAGCCGCGACCAGATCAGTTCGTTGGAGCGCAACAGCTGGAACGCGCCGGCCATCTGCGTCGTGTCCAGATAGCCCCGCTGCCACATCAGGTCCTCGAGAAAGGCGACCTGGCTCTCGTTGACGAAGAGCGTTAGCTCGCCGGCCTCGGTGAAATCCGTCTGTGCGGCAAGCAGGGTGATCGTGCACAGTCGCTTGTCGCCGTCGCGTGCCATCGCGGCCGCGGCGATCGACAGCAATGTGCCGCCCAGGCAGTAGCCGAGCGCATGGGTGTTCCGGCCCGGCAGGATCCGGCCGATCATGTCCAGCGCCGCCATGACGCCCAGCTTGCGATAGTCGTCGAAGGCGACATCCCGGTCTTTGGCATCCGGATTTCGCCAGGAAATCGCGAATACGGTGAAGCCCTGACCGGTCAGATATCTCACCAGAGAATTCTGCGGCGACAGATCGAGGATGTAGTACTTCATGATCCAGGCGGGCACGATCAGGATTGGCTCGGGTCGCACTTGCGCAGTCGTGGGTTGGTACTGGATCAGCTCGATCAACGCGTTGCGATAAACGACCTTGCCCGGCGAAGCCGCGACCGTCTCGCCGACGATGAACTGTTCGTCACCCGCGGGCCTAGAGGCGGAGAGCAGGCGCATCAGGTCGCTGCACCAGTTCTGCCAGCCGAATACGAAATTCTCCCCGCCGCTCCGGAACGCCTTCTCCAGCACTTGCGGATTGGTCGCCGCAAAGTTCGACGGCGCCAGCATGTCGAGCATCTGGCGCATCGAGAATTCGACGATGGCTTCATTTGCATGCGACACGCCACGTACGCCGGTCGTGGCATCGTGCCACCAGCGCTCTCCGAGCAGGAATGCCTGCGCAAGCAGATTGAACGGTGCGGCCTCCCACTCTGGCCCCCTGAAGCGACGATCCCGCCCCTGCGGCGCAATCACGGACCACGGCTTTTGCGACGTCGCATGCGCGGCGGCTTCCACAAACTGGCCCATGTCGCGAAGCCTGCGCGACATCTCCACCCGACGCTGGGGCGCCGCAGCCAGATGAGAGCTCCAATCGAGCCAGGCGAGCGACAAGGCCAGCGGCGAAATCCCGCCCGTCAACCGCGCCAGCATCGCATGAAACGCGCGGTCAAGAGGGTATGGCTCCGATACAGGCAGGGGATCGGCAGCGACGGGCATTCCGGCCAGCGCTTCGGGGGCCGTCGTAGAGGCTTCGGGCTCAACAACAGGACTGACGGAGAGAGCCTGCGCGGACGGCTCTTCGGCCCGTGGAAATATCTGCACGACGCTCATGGCTGAATGTTCCTGCCCGCTTCTTGGCGGCGTGGCAGCAGGATATGGCGAGGCTTGGGAAGCGCGTTGAGCTGCATCAAGTCCGGGCATCGATCACGATTGCTCAACCGGGAAGAGCCCGATTCATCCTTTGACCTGCGTCAAGCCGCAGCACGACGCCAGAGCTAGGCTCCCCGCATCGACATTCGACAAGCCAGCGGAGTCCGGCATGCGCGCCCATCAGATCATGACCCGATCGGTCATCTCGGTTACCCCAGACACCAGCATCGTCGAGGCGGCAAACATCATGCTGAAGCGGCATGTCAGCGGTCTCACCGTCGTCGACGATGCCGGCAAACTGATCGGCGTGGTCTCGGAAGGCGACTTCATCCGCCGCAGCGAAATCGGCACCGGACGCAAGCGCGGGCGCTGGCTGCGGTTCGTTCTCGGATCCGGCAAATCGGCCAGCGATTTCGTCCACGAGCACGGCCGCAAGGTCTCGGAGGTGATGACCCCTTCACCAGTGACCATCACCGAGGATACGGCACTCGCCGAGATCGTCGATCTCATGGAACGGAACAATGTGAAGCGTCTACCGGTGATCCGCGGCGACAAGATCGTCGGCATCGTGTCGCGCGCGAACCTGCTCCAGGCGGTGGCGGACCTCGCCCGAGACGTACCCGACCCGACCGCGGACGACGATCACATTCGCAGCCGCATCATCGATACCATGGAGAAGAACGACTGGTGCCCGTTCGGGCTGAACGTCATCGTCCGCGACGGAATCGTTCATCTCAGCGGCGTCATCACCGAGGAGCGCGTGCGACAGGCCGCGGTCGTCGCAGCGGAGAACGTCAACGGCGTGAAGAAGGTGCATGACCATCTCTGCTGGGTCGACACCATGTCAGGAATATATCTGAACTCACCCGAGGACGATGACCTCGCCAAGGCAAGCTGACCAAGGCAAGCTGACCAAGGCAAGCTGAGCGCGCACCGATCGCAGTTCAGCGCGGAATGACGGCGGTGGCCTCGATCTCGACTCGCGCCGCCTTCTCGACGAGGCGGACGACCTGAACCAGCGCCATCGCCGGATAGTGCGCGCCGAAGATGGCGCGGTAGGCCTTGCCGAGCTCTTTCAGGTTCGTCAGGTACTCGTCCATGTCGACGACGTACCAGGTCAGGCGCACCAGATGCTCGGGCTGCGCGCCGGCCTCCGCAAGGATCGCGGCGATGTTGCTCAGGGTTTGGCGCACCTGCGCGACAAAACCCTCCGCGAGACGCTCCTCGGCATCCCAGCCGATGACGCCGCCAGTGACGACGATGCGTCCCTCGGCGGCCATGCCGTTGGCATAGCCTTTCGGCACCGGCCAACCGGACGGCTGGAGCACCTGCGCCCTGGCGCGGGCTTCGTCCTCGGCTGCTGTCGGCAGCACCGCGAGCTGCGGGCCTTTCGGCGTCGTCACGGACAATTCTCTATCCCTCTCTCATTCCGCCGCGACGCCGGAGGACGTCACCGCGGTCTGCGCCAGTTGCCGCAGGGCAAAGCGCTTTAGTTTGCCGGTCTCGGTCTTCGGCAGTTGCGTCACGAACTCGATCGCGCGCGGATATTTGTATGGCGCGATCTCGCGTTTGACATGCTCCTGCAACGCAGCCACGAACTCGGCGTCCGGCGTAACGCCCGGCGCGGCAACGACATAGGCCTTCACGATCATGCCGCGCGCTTCGTCCGGCGCGCCGACCACCCCGCACTCGAGGACGGAGGGATGCGTAAGCAGCGCCGCCTCGACGTCCGTGCCAGCGATGTTGTAGCCGGCCGACACGATCATGTCGTCTGAGCGCGATTGGTACCAGAAATAGCCGTCGCTATCCATCAGATAGGTGTCGCCGGTGATGTTCCAGCCGTTCTGGACGTATTTGCGCTGCCGCTCGTCGGCGAGATAGCGGCATCCGGTCGGCCCGCGTACCGCGAGCCTTCCCATCGCGCCCGGCGGAACGTCGTTGCCCGAATCATCGACGATCTTCGCCTCATACCCAGGCACCGGCTTGCCCGTCGCACCCGGGCGGATTTCGTCCTCGGTCGCGCTGATGAAGATGTGCAGCAGCTCGGTCGAGCCGATGCCGTCCATCAGCTTGATGCCGGTCGCGTTCAGCCAGGCATCGAATGTCGGCTTGGGCAGCGTCTCGCCGGCGGACACGCATTTGCGGAGCGACGAAATATCGCGGCCCGGAAGCTTGCCGATCATCGCCCGGTACGCGGTCGGGGCGGTGAAACAGACCGTGGTCTTGTACTGCTCGATCGCATTCAGAATGTCGTCGGGCGCCGTCTTCTCCAGAACGACGAACGAGGCGCCGATGTGCATCGGAAACAGCACGCCGCCGAAGCCAAACGTGAAGGCGAGCGGTGCCGAGCCGACGAAGCGATCCTTCTGCTCCGCGCGCAGGATGTTGCGCGCATAGCCATCGCACACCGCCAGCATGTCACGGTGGAAATGCATGGTGCCCTTGGGGTCGCCGGTCGTGCCCGACGTGAAAGCGATCAGGCAGACGTCGTCGGAGGCGGTATCGACAGCTTTGAACTCCGGACTTGCATCCCCCATCAGGGCCTCGAGCGAGTCGTCGGCGCCGTTGCCCCAATAGACCACGCGCTTGAGGTCGGGGGCTGCGGCTTTCGCCTTCTCCATTTCGTCGGCGAGCTTGCCATCGCAGAGCGCGAGTGCGATCTCCGCCTTCTGGATCGGATAGGACAGCTCCTTGGCGCGCAAGAGCGGCATCGTCGCCACGACAATGCCGCCGGCCTTGATCACCGCCAGATAGGTCGCGACCATCATCGGATTGTTGGCCGAGCGTAGCAGCACGCGTCCGCCGGTGACGAGACCAAGCTTGCCGACCAGCACATTGGCGATGCGGTTCACGACCCTTTGCAGCTCACGATAGGTGTAGCTGACCGCCGGGCTGATCACGCAGGGAGCGTCGCCATGTCCCTGCTCGACCCAGCGGTCGAGGAAATAGCTGACGCAGTTGAGGCGGGGCGGATATTGCAGTTCCGGTCGCGTGAAGATGAAGTCCGGCCACAACTCTCGCGGCGGAAGATGCTGCCGCGCGAATGTATCGACATGGGCTGTCGCGGCATTGTCGTCACGCGAGCCCGAGACTTGAACCTTGGCGGCGTTGGCCATCGCACGCTCCTTTCAGCATGGAAAGCACCCGGCAGCACTAACTCGGAAACATTTTAGGCTTAAAGCAATTTCGCGCAATAGCGGATTTTGGGCATCCCGTGCTTTTTCCGGTGGCAAACGGGATGGGCGGGTGCCTCGGCCGCGGACCTAGCCCCGGCGGCGAGCGGCCGATTTCTGCGCCGATGCCTTGGTCTTGGCGAGCAGCCGCATCAATTCGCGCACATCCTTCGGCGTCAGGTCGGCGAAGAGATCGGCGATCCAGGTTTCGTGTTCCGCGGCCATTCTGCGAAATTCGGCGCGACCGAGTTTAGTCAACCGGATCACCTGGACGCGGCGGTCCGTCTCCGACGTGCGGCGGTCGAGATGACCTGATTCCACGAGGCGCTCGACGAGGCCGGTGACGTTGCCGTTCGACACCATCATGCGCTTGGAGACGTCGGACAGCGTCATGCCGTCGGGTGCCTTGTCGAGCTGCGCCATCAGGTCGAAACGGGGCAATGTGACGTCGAAGCGCTGCCGCAACCGGCCACGGACCTCGCCCTCGATCAAGGTCGTGCAGGTCAAGAGACGCAGCCACAGCCGAAGCTCTTCGGCGTGATCCTCCGGAGTTTCGACGGCCTTGGTCTCGGAATCGAGCATGTTGATGCAGTCACTCACGGCCGACATTCGCGCCCGGCAGGGAATCCCAACATTTCGAGCTTCAAATAAATCGAAGCCCGCTGCAAGCCTAAAGCCGCAACAATCGACCGCATGCCCATTTCTTTAGGCTTCAAATAATTGGCGCGCCGCTTGCATGCGCCGCTGCCCGCAGGATGACGATGCCTTGAGCTCGCTTGCCGTGGCAGCAATCATCGGCATAAACTTGGATTGGAGTAGCGGCTTGCAACGCAAGTCCTGTTATCACGGGGGACAGATCATGAAGACGCAAATGACGTTGGCCGCAGCCGCCTTGCTGCTTGGCACCGCGGTGAGCCCTTCCCTCGCCCAGGAGAAAATCAAGCTGGGTGTGATCGTGACCCTCTCGGGACCCGCCGCCGCGCTCGGCCAACAGGTTCGCGACGGCTTTGCGCTCGGGGTCAAGGATCTCGGTGGCAAGATGGGCGGCCGCGATGTCGAAGTCGTCGTGGTCGACGACGAGTTGAAGCCGGACGCAGCGGTCACCAAGGTCAAGGGCCTTCTGGAGCGCGACAAGGTCGACTTCGTGGTCGGTCCGATCTTCTCCAACATCCTCCAGGCGATCCACCGGCCGGTGACGGAATCGAAAACCTTCCTGATCAGCCCCAATGCCGGCCCATCGACGTTTGCCGGCAAGGACTGCAATCCGTTCTTCTATGTGACCTCGTATCAGAACGATCAGGTGCACGAGATCCTCGGCAAGGTCGCGCAGGATCGCGGCTACAAACGCATGTATCTGATGGTGCCGAACTATCAGGCCGGCAAGGACTCGGTCGCGGGCTTTAAGCTCGACTACAAGGGTGAGATCGTCGAAGAATCCTACATGCCGCTCAACACGCTGGATTTCCAGCCGGAGCTTTCCAAGATTTCGTCGCAGAAGCCCGATGCGCTCTTCACGTTCATGCCCGGCGGCCTCGGCGTCAATCTCGTCAAGCAATACAAGCAAGCTGGTCTTGCAGACAGCATTCCGGTGCTCTCGGCTTTCACGGTGGATGAATCGACCTTGCCGGCGCAGCAGGACGCCGCAGTCGGCATGTTCGGCGGCGCGAACTGGGCGCCCAATCTCGACAATCCCCAGAACAAGAAGTTCGTCGCTGCCTACGAGGCCGCCTATAACATCGTGCCGGGCACCTACGCCTTCCAGGCGTATGATGCCGCGATGCTGATCGACAGCGCCGTCAAGGCCGTGAAGGGCGATCTCTCGAACAAGGATGCGGTCGCGGCCGCTCTGAAAAAGGCGGACTTCACCTCGCTGCGCGGCGCCTTCAAGTTCAACACCAACGGCTATCCGATCCAGGATTTCTACCTGACCAAGGTCGCCAAGCGCGCGGACGGCAAGTTCCAGACCGAGATCGTCCAGAAAGTCTTTGAGAATTACGGCGACCGCTACGCCAAGGACTGCAAGGCGGCGAACTAAGCCGCACGTCGCGTCGAGGGAGGATCACAATGAAAAGCGAAATCACCGGCATCACACGCGCCAATGAGGGGATCCAGGGCATCTCCTGGAACATCCTCGGCCAGACCTATGTGCCGAAGAGCCACACGGAGCACAGCTTCTCCTGGCATGCGACGCTGCCGCCGGGCACGTTCGTGCCGCCGCACATTCATCCCGACCAGGATGAATATCTTTACATGCTGGAGGGCAAGCTCGATTTCATGCTCGGTAATTCGGAGTCGCAGGCGACCGCGGGCGACCTGATCCGGCTCGGCATGGGCGTGCCGCACGGCATCTTCAACAAGTCGGAGCAGACCGCGAAAGTGCTGTTCTGGGTGTCACCGACCCGCAAGCTGTTCGACCTGTTCTGGGGCCTTCACAACATGAAGGAACAGAAGCCGGAGGACGTGGTGGCGATGGCCGCCGAGTTCAACATCCACTTCCTGCCGCCGCCTCCCGGCGGCTAGCTTCAGGCGCGCACCGCCGCAAGTCCCGGCACTGCGGCGAAGCCGGCCTTGGTGGCATAGCCGCGCACGATCGCCTCGCGCTGGGAATAGCTCAGCACGTTGTCGACATTGTCGAAACCATCAGGCGCGAGCTGCTCGACGGCGTCGATGACGCCCTCGGGACCGCCGCGCCGGTTGGAGCGGACGATGTCCGCGGTCATGGGCAGGCGCTTCTTCTCGTATTCAAGCAACGCCTGGCGCGGATGCTCGGCGCGCACCAGCGCGTCTGCGAGGCAGCGCGCATCGAGGATGGCCTGCGAGGCGCCATTGGAGCCAACCGGATACATCGGATGCGCGGCGTCACCGAGCAGCGTGACTCTCCCGGACGACCAATAGGGCAAGGGATCGCGGTCGCAGGTCGGATATTCGTAGAACTCGGGCGTGGCCGAGATCAGGCTCTTCACGTCGACATAGGGCACCGAGAAGCGCGCGACATGCGGCATCAACTCCTCGCGCCGGCCCGGCCGCGACCAGTCTTCCTTGCGCGGCGGCGGGGCATTGCCCTCGCCGACCCTCACCAGCACCGCCCAGTTGGTGAGACGGCTCGCCGGGCTCGATCCCTCCGCGATCGGATAGATCACAACCTTGGCGTTGAGCCCGCCGGCGACGATCATCGACTTGCCGGTGAGGAATAGCGGCCAATCCCGCGCACCGCGCCACAGCATCAGGCCGTTCCAGCATGGCGGCCCCTCGCTCGGGAACAGCGTGTCACGGACCCGCGAATGGATGCCGTCGGCACCAATCAGGATGTCGCCGCGCGCGGTATGGATGTGCGCGCCTGAGCGGTCGAAGAAGTAAGCGGTGACGCCGCTCTCGTCCTGCGTGAAGGCGCCGAGGCGGCAGCCGGTGTGGATGGCCTCCGGCCCGAGCCGCTCCTCCACGGCGCGATGGATGACGCCCTGAAGGCGGCCGCGGTGGATCGAGAATTGCGGCACATCGTGGCCGGCGTCGATGCCGCGGGCCTCGCGCCAGACTTCCTGGCCGTGACGGTTGAGGTAATAGAGCTGGTCGGTGCGGATCGCGACATCGTCGAGCTGCTGCAGCAGACCGAGACCTGCCAGCTCACGCATGGCATGGGGCAGCGTGTTGATGCCGACGCCAAGCTCGCGGATGGTGTCGGACTGCTCGAAAATCTCGCAAGCGAGGCCCCGCGAACGCAGCATCAATGCGGTGGTGAGACCACCGATACCGCCACCGACGATAATCGCCTTCATCGCCCTCACTCCACTCGGTACACACCAGGCAATGCGGTCAAATTCGCACGGGCGGTCACTCCGCCGCAAGCGGCTTTGTCGCCTCCGCCTTGAGCTCGGCCCGGGTCTTGGGCTTAGCCTTAATTCTCAGCTCCTCGAGATCCTGCCGGTCGCGCACGCTGTTGCGGAAAATCTGATCTTTTCCGGGAAGATATTGCGGTGGGCAGAACGCGTCTCCCGCTCCGTACCAGGCCGCCGCCCTCATGGTGAAGGAGGGATCGACCAGATGCGGCCGCCCGAGCGCGGCCAGGTCCGCCCGGCCGGCAGCCAGGATGGTGTTGGCCTGGTCGGCGGTGGTGATGTTGCCGACGCACATCGTGGCCACGCGCGCCTCGTTGCGGACCTGGTCGGAGAACGGCGTCTGGAACATGCGGCCATAGATCGGCTGCGCATCGCGCACCGTCTGCCCGGTTGAGACGTCGACGAGATCGACGCCGGCTTCGGCAAAGGCGCGCGCGATCGCCACCGCATCGTCGCCGCCGATGCCACCCTCGGCCCAGTCGGTCGCGGAAATGCGCACGGACATCGGCTTGTGCGACGGCCATACGGCCCGCAGCGCCTCGAAGATTTCGAGCGGAAAGCGCAGGCGGTTTTCGAGCGAGCCGCCATACTCATCCGTGCGGGTGTTCGTCAGCGGCGAGATGAAGCTCGCAAGCAGATAGCCATGGGCGCAGTGCAGCTCGAGCATGTCAAAGCCGCAGCGTTCGCCGCGCCCGGCCGCCGCGACGAAAGCATCCCTTATCGCGTTCATGCCGGCCCGATCGAGCTCGCGCGGAACCTGGCTGTCGGGGAAATAGGGCAGCGGAGACGCCGAAAACACCTCCCAGCCGCCCTCCTCGAGCGGACGATCCATGCCGTCCCACATCAGCTTCGTCGCACCCTTACGCCCGGCGTGCCCCAGTTGCAGGCAGATTTTCGCGGCTGAATTGGCATGGACGAAATCAACGATGCGCCGCCAGGATGCCTCCTGCTCGTCATTCCACAGTCCTGTGCAGCCGGGCGTGATGCGCGCGTCGCGGGCAACGCAGGTCATCTCCGTGAAGATGAGGCCGGCACCGCCGATCGCACGCGATCCATAATGCACCAGGTGGAAATCGGTCGGCACGCCCTCCTTCGCCGAATACATGCACATCGGCGACACCACGGCGCGATTGGCGATCTCCATCTCGCGCAGCCGGAAGGGCTGGAACAGCGGCACCATCGGGTTCTCGGTGTCGACGTCGAAGCCGCTGTCACGAACACGCTTGGCAAATGATCTTTCGACCTCCGCCACGAAGTCAGGGGCGCGAAGCTTCAGGTTGTCATAGGTGATCGCCTTCGAGCGCGTCATCACGCCGAAGGCGAACTGCACGGGATCGAAATCCCAGAAGCGGTCGACATGCTCGAACCAGACCAGCGAGACGTCGGCGGCGTGCTGCGTCTTCTCGACCTCTTCGCGGCGGCCGTGCTCATAGACGTCCAGCGCCGCCTTGATGCTGGGCGCCTTCTCCATCGCCTCAGCCAGCGCGATCGCGTCTTCCATTGCGAGCTTGGTGCCCGAGCCGATCGAGAAATGCGCGCTCGCCTTGGCGTCGCCGAGCAGGACCATGTTGTCCTTGACCCAGCGCTTGCTGCGGATCATCGGGAAATTGCGCCACGTCGAGCGGTTGGTGAGCAATTGGTGCCCGTCGAGGAACCAGCCGAAGATCTCGGCCATTCGCGCAGCAGACTGGGTCTCGTTCAGCCCTGTCAGCCCGGCGCGTTCGAAGGTCTCCGGATCGGTCTCGAAAATCCAGGTCGAGTGTCCGGCTTCATATTGATAGGCATGGGCGATGAACGGGCCCCACTCCGTCTCCTGGAAGATGAAGGTGAAGGCATCCAGCGGCCTGGTCGAGCCCATCCAGGCGAACTTGTTGGTACGGAGGTCGACTTCCGGCGCGAAATGATCGACATATTTGTCGCGGAAGCGGCTGTTGATGCCGTCCGCGACCAGGATCAGATCGGCTTCGGCGAAGCGGGATTCGTCCTCGACGTCTACTTCGAAATTCAGGACGACGCCCAGTTCGCGCGCGCGCGCCTGGAGGATCAGGAGCAGCTTCTGCCGCGAGCAGCCGCAAAAGCCGTTGCCGCCGACCCGATGGACCGTTCCGCGGAAGTGGACGGCGATGTCATCCCAGTAGGCGAATTCCTGGGTGATGCGGCGATAGCTCGGAAGGTCGTGCTTCTCGAAATTATCGAGCGTGGCGTCCGAGAACACCACGCCGAAGCCGAAGGTATCGTCGGCGCGATTGCGCTCGTACACCGCGATCTCGGCGCTCGGTCGCTGCTTCTTCAGCAGGATTGCAGCGTAGAGACCCGCAGGTCCGCCACCGATGATCGCGACTTTCATGGGAGCCTCGCCAATTCAACCCGCCGAAACTATTTTAAGCCTAAAATAATTTCGCGCAAGTCCCCATTGCGGCAGGCCGGCGGCAAAGCCCGGCTTAATCGCCCCTGAAGACCGGCTTGACCTTGTTGGCAAAGGCCTCGAAGGCCCGTTCGAAATCGGCGGTCGTCATGCACAGCGCTTGAGCAACGGCTTCCGCCTCGATCGCCTCCTCCACCGACATCGCCCATTCCATGGCCAGCATCCGCTTGGTCATGGTGTTGGCAAACGTCGGTCCCTCCGCGATTTGCTTGGCCAGCACTTGTGCCTGGGGCAGCACCTGCTCCGACGTGAGGATACGGCTGAAGAAGCCCCAGCGCTCACCCTCCTCCGCGGTCATGAACCGGCCGGTGTAGAGCAACTCGGAGGCGCGGGACTGTCCGATGATCCGCGGCAGGATCGCGCAGGCGCCCATGTCACAACCGGCAAGGCCCACCTTGTTGAAGAGGAATGCAACCTTGGCTCCGCTCGCCGCAAGCCGCATGTCCGACGCCATGGCGATGATCGCGCCCGCCCCGGCGCAAATGCCTTCGACCGCGGCAACGATCGGCTGCGGACAGGCCCGCATCGCCTTGACGAGGTCGCCGGTCATCCGTGTAAACGCCGTCAGCCCCTTGGTGTCCATCTTCACGAGCGGACCGATGATCTCGAACACATCGCCGCCGGACGAGAAATTGGCACCAGCGCCGGTCACGACGATGGACTTGACCGCATCGTCGAAGGCGCAGGCGCGAAAGAAATCGGTGAGTTCGCGATAGCTCTCGAAGGTTAGTGGATTCTTCCGTTCCGGACGATTGAGCGTCACGGTTGCAACACCATCGACGACGGCCAGCAGGAAGTGCTGCGGCGAATAGTCCGCAAGCGGTAAGGTCACGGGATTGGCTGGTCTGCTCATGCGATCTCCTTGGCTTCCTTGCTCCGCGCCTTGGCCATGCGCGCTAAATCTCACCACCGGCAACAGCGATTGCCTGCCCGGTGATTGCGCCGGCGCCCTCGCCGCACAGCCAGAGCACGGCATCCGCGACCTGCTGCGGCGAGATCAATCTCCCCTGCGGATTATGTTTCGCGAGCTCGGCAATGGCCTGCTCGCGGCTGCGTCCCGTCTTTTTCATGATGTTCTCGATGCTGCCGGCGACGAGATCCGTGTTGGTGAAACCGGGACACACCGCATTGATGGTCACGTTGCTGGCAGCCATCTCTAGTGCAAGGGACCGCACGAGACCGACCACAGCGTGCTTGGCCGCGGTGTACGCGCTGACATAGGCATATCCCTTGAGCCCCGCCGTCGACGCGATGGCGACGATACGACCATAGGGACGATCCTTCATCCCGGGCAGCACAGCGCTGACAGCATGGACCACGCCCATGAAATTGACGTCCATCATGCGCGCGAACAGGGCACTGTCGGATTTGGCGAACGGCGCGGACTCGGCGCTTCCCGCGTTGGCGATCAGGATATCGATCGGCTGCCGCGCACTCGCTTGAGCGATGGCGGCTTTCAATGAGGTTTCGTCCGAGACGTCGGCGACGGCCGCAAAATGGGCAGCTCCTGCGCTGACTGCGTCCTCGAGTGTGGCAGCATCCCGCCCAAGGACGGTCACAGTAGCACCGGCCTCGACGAGCGCTGCTGCGATGGCCCGACCGATGCCGCGACCGCCACCGGTCACCAGCGCGTGCGGCGAATGCGGTAATCCGGACATGCGCTGGCTTCCTTGCATTCTGCTGATCGCCCTCTCGATATATTTTAACCTTCAAACTTTTGCAAACAAAGCGCGACTCGGCCCCGCGAACAACCGTACTCCGACGACCGGCCTGAAAATTGCTTTAAGTATAAAATTATCTCTTCCCATCCCTCACAGGCCTGTTAGCATCGAAGAGCCAAGCAAAAGGATGTCGCGTGTCGCAGCCTGCGCCAATGATAACAAAGGACGGCCGCTTCGCCTATGAAGCAGCGGGCGATCCGGGCGGGACACCTCTGATTTTCCTGCATGGCATCGGCGGTGCGGCACGGGCCTGGCGGCAGCAGCTTGCCACATTCGGCGACCGCTTCCACGCGATTGCATGGGACATGCCGGGCTATGGCGGCTCGGCGCCGCTCGCCAGCGTCAGCATCGCTGCCCTGGCGGATGCGCTCCAGCAATTCATCGAGCAGCTTGGTGCGAGTAGGCCGATTCTGGTCGGCCATTCCATCGGCGGCATGATCGTCCAGAAATGGCTGGTGCAATCCCCAAAACTGGCGCGCGCGGTCGTGCTGGCGCAGACCAGCCCGGCCTTCGGCAAGGCCGACGGCGATTGGCAGACATCGTTTATCGCCGCACGGCTCGGGCCGCTCGATCGCGGCGAAACGATGAAGTCGCTGGCGCCCTCTCTGGTGAAGGAACTGGTGGGCGACGATCCTGATCCCAGGGGAATGGAGCTTGCGCGCGAGTGCATGGCAAGCGTGCCCGAGGCGAGCTATCGCGCCATGATGCTGGCCTTGATTGGCTTCGACCAACGCAGCACCCTCAAGGACATTTCGATCCCGACGCTGCTGCTGTCCGGCTCCAAGGACAACAACGCACCAGCGCCGATGATGGCGAAGACGGCGAGCTACATTCCCTCGGCGGAATATGTCGAGCTCGGGGCTGTGGGCCATCTCGCCAACTTGGAACGCCCCGATGCCTTTAACGAGGCCCTCGGCCTCTTCCTGAACTCCGTCGCGATCAAAACTTAAGGTGACTGCGCAATGACCATGCAAGTCAGCAAGACCATCGGCGCGACTGACAAGGTCGCGCTGGATGCACCGATCTTCGATCCCGTCGCATTCCGACTGAGCGACGAGCAGGCCGGCATCATCGCGCGGGCGCGCGAGATCGGCCAGAGCGTGTTCGCCGGCCGCGCCGCGACTTACGACCGCGAGGCGATCTTCCCGTCTGAGAATTATCGCGACCTGCATCGCGTCGGCCTACTCGGTATTGCCATCCCCAAGAAACATGGCGGGCTGGGGGCGAATTATCAAACCTACGCACTGGCGGCAGCCGAAATCGGCCGGTATTGCGGCGCGACCGCGCTCACCTGGAACATGCATGTCTGCTCGACGCTGTGGTCGGGTCCGCTCGCCGACGATCTCGACATGGATGCTGAAACCCGCGCCGAGCACGAGCAGCGGCGTGCAGTCCACTACAAGCGTATCGTCGAGGACGGCGCGATCTATTCGCAGCCGTTCTCGGAGGGCGGTGCGGCAGCGGCAGGCGGCGTCGCTTTCGGCACGGAAGCAAGGCCGGTCGAGGGCGGCTGGATCGTCAACGGCAAGAAGATCTTTGCATCACTCTCCGGCCATGCGGACTATTACGGCGTTCTCTGCACCGAGATCGAGGAAGGTGAGAAGGCTTCGCGCCGCAATACGCTTTACCTCGCGATCCCTGCGAAATCGGAAGGCGTCTCGGTCGTCGGCGACTGGGACCCGCTCGGCATGCGCGGAACGGTCTCGCGCACGCTGCTGTTCAAGGACGTGTTCGTGCCGGCAGATTCGGCGCTGATGCCGCGGGGCGTCTATTTCCAGGCCGCGATGCGCTGGCCGCACATGTTCCTGACGTTGTCGCCGACCTATATGGGCCTTGCTCAAGCCGCCTATGACTTCACCCTGCGATATCTGCGCGGCGAAGTGCCGGGCATGCCGCCGGTGAAGCGCAGGATGTATCCGACGAAGCAGATTGCGGTCGCGCAGATGCAGATCAAGCTCGAGCAGATCAAGGCGATCTGGTTCCAGGCCGTCACCGAGGCGCGCGCCAATCCGAGCAAGGAGCAGGTACTGCGTGCCTATGCCGCGCAATATTCCGTGATGGAGGGCGCCAATGAGCTCGCCGCGCTCGCGATCCGCACCTGCGGCGGACAGGCCATGCTCCGCTCGCTGCCGCTCGAGCGCATCTATCGCGACAGCCGCTGCGGCTCGCTGATGTTGCCCTGGACAGCCGAGCTCTGCCTCGACCGGATCGGGCGCGAGGCGCTGTACGAGGCCGGCGAAACGGACGACTGACGGTGGATCTCTGCAGTCTGATCGATCGCAACGCGGCGTTCGCGCCAGACAGGACAGCCATCGCCTTCGAGGGCGAACGGTTGAGCTATGCGGCATTCGCTGCACGGATCGAGCGGACGGCGGCGACGTTGAAGCAGGAGCTCGGCGTCGGTCGGGGCGACCGCGTTGCGATCCTCAGTCTGAACCGGCCGGACTATCTGGTTCTGCTTTATGCCTGCGCGCGACTCGGCGCGATGCTGGTGCCCCTGAACTGGCGGCTGGCTATCGCCGAGCAGCTTTTTATCCTCACCGATGCCGGCGCCAAGGTCCTGGTCCTCGAGCAGGCATTTGAGGGGGTACTCGCCGAGCTTGAGGGGACCGCAATCGTCGGGCTCGATTTCGAGCCGCCGCGCGGCACGACGTTCGAAAACCTGTTAGCTCGGTGCCGGGGCACCGGCCGCAACCCGCACACTGATCTCTCCTGTCCGCTCCTCATTGTCTATACATCAGGAACGACCGGACGGCCCAAAGGCGCGGTGCTGCGCCAGGAGGCATTGTTCTGGAACGGCGTCATGAGCCAGCACATGCACAACATGACGTCCGATGACCATGTGCTGACGCTGCTGCCGTTTTTCCACGTCGGTGGCCTCAACATCCAGACCACGGCGGCGCTCCAGCTGGGCGCTACGGTCACGGTTCACGCACGCTTCACGCCGGACACCGCGCTTGCAGCCATCGAACGGGACCGGCCGACCTTGACCGTGATGGTGCCGGCGATCATCCAGGCGGTGAGCGAGCATCCCGCCTGGGCTACGACCGACCTTTCGTCACTCAAAGCCGTCGCGACCGGCTCGACCATCGTGCCGCCGCATCTGATCGACCGCTTCGTGGCGCGCGGCGTACCCGTGCTTCAGGTCTACGGCTCGACGGAAACTTGTCCCATCGCAGTCTACACCCGGCTTGGTGGCGATCTTTCGCGCGCGGGATCGACCGGACTTGCCGGCCTGTGCTGCGAAGCGAAAGTGATTGATCAGGTCGGCAACGAGGTGCCGGCGGGCGCGCCGGGCGAGATCGCGGTGCGCGGCCCCAACGTGTTCTTCGAATATTGGGGCAATGCGGATGCCACGCGCGATGCGCTGCATGACGGCTGGTATCGTACCGGCGATATCGGCCTGTGCGACGCGGACGGCTATTTCTGGGTGCGTGACCGCAAGAAGAACATGATCATTTCCGGCGGCGAGAACATCTATCCGGCGGAGGTCGAACGCGTCCTGCTCGAACATCCCGAGGTCAGCGAATGCGCCGTGATTGGCCGGCCCGATCCACGCTGGGACGAGGTGCCCATCGCCTACGTGATCCGGCGATCCGACCGTCGACTGGAAGCAGACGAGTTGAAAGTCCATCTTCAGGCCCAACTCGCCCGCTACAAGGTTCCGCGCGACATCGTTTTCGTCACCGACCTGCCGCGCACGGCGCTGGGCAAGGTCCAGCATTTCCTGCTGAAGCAGCTTGATGCGCAATCGCGCGCGCAAGGAGAAGCATCTTGAAGATTGCGGTTCTGGGGGGAGGAAACGGCTCTTTCGCGGCCGCGGGCGATTTTGCGCTGTCGGGACATGAGGTCCGACTCTGGCGCCGCGACGCAGATCAGGTCGCGGCACATCGCGCCGCCGGCGCGCGCATCCTGGTGAAGGATCATAACGGCCGTCACGACGTGAAACTGGCGCTGGTGACGACCGGCATCGCCGAGGCCGTCAACGGCGCAGAGCTGATCCTGTGCCCCGCCCCGGCCTTCGCGCAGACGGATATCGCGCGCCTGCTCGCTCCACATCTGCGGGATGGACAGGTCGTGTTTCTGCCGCCGGCCACGTTTGGCTCGATGATCTTCGCCCAGGCTGCGCGGGATGCCGGCAACCACGCCAAGGCGTGCTTTGCCGAGACCGGGACCTTGCCCTGGCTGACCCGCAAGCACGGGCCGTTCGAGGTCGCGATCACCATCCGCGCCAAGCGACTGCCGGCCGGCGTTTTCCCGCTCGATCAGGCGCCGCGCGCACTTGAAGTGATTGGACAGGCTTTCCCCGGCGCGATCGAGCCGTGCGGCGATGCTCTCTCCGGTGCGCTGATGAACGCAGGCCCGATTATCCATCCGCCGCTGATCGTGATGAATGCAGGGCCGATCGAGCATTTCGAGAAGTGGGACATTCACAAGGAAGGAACGCAAGCCGCGATTCGCCGGGTCACCGACGCGCTCGACGGCGAACGGATTGCCGTGCGTGAAGCGTTCGGATATGGCGCACCGCATTTTCCGCTCGCCCATCACTACGCCAGGGAGGGCGAGATCTGGATGTACGGCCGCGGCTCGCATGACAGGCTGACCGATTCCGGCGACTGGCGCGAGCGGATCGTGCTGACCGAGCACCGCTACATGAGAGAAGATTTACGGCTTGGGCTATCGCTGCTGGTCTCCGTCGCCGGCCTGGCGGGCGTGGCCACGCCATTGGCCAAGGCATTCCTCGCCATTGGCGGCGCAATCTGCGGTGAGGATTTTGCGCAAGGCGGCCGAACCCTCGAGACGCTGGGGCTTGGCCATCTCGACAAAGCCGCTTTGCAGACGCTTCTTCGCAGGGGATTTTGACCGATGACCAGCCGAGCCATCATCGCCTGTCTCGGGGCCGGCCGCATGGGCCGCGGCATCGCCGTCGCGTTTGCCTACGCTGGGCATACGGTCACGATGATCGACATCAAGGATCGCTCGGCGGAAGATTTCGCCAGGCTGGAGGCAGATGCTCTCGGCGAAATCAGGAAGACCTTTGCCAGCCTGTCGAAGCTGGGGCTACTGACCGAGGCGGATGTCGACCCGCTCATTGCGCGGGTCTCGGTGGTGCCGGCCAGCCAGAGCGATGTGGCACTGTCCGATGCGGGAATAATCTTCGAAGGAGTCCCCGAAGTCGTCGAGCTCAAGCGGAAGGTGCTGGGGGCGGCCTCAAAACAAGTCGGCCCCGATACGATCATCGCATCGACGACGTCGACCATCCTCGTCGACGACCTCTCAGGCGCGATCGTGAATCCCCGCCGTTTCCTCAATGTGCACTGGCTCAATCCGGCCTATCTGATTCCGCTGGTGGAGGTTTCGCCCGGCAAAGCCACAGATCCCGCTGTCATCGACGAGGTCAAGGCGCTACTCGAAGGCATCGGCAAGGTGCCGGTGGTCTGCGCTGCGACACCAGGCTTCATCGTCCCGCGCATCCAGGCGCTGGCGATGAACGAGGCCGCGCGCATGGTCGAGGAAGGCGTTGCCAGCGCAGAAGACATCGACAAGGCGATCCGCTACGGCTTCGGCTTCCGCTACGCCGTGCTCGGGCTGCTCGAATTCATCGACTGGGGTGGCGGTGATATCCTCTACTACGCCAGTCGCTATCTCGAAGGCGCACTCGGCAGCGACCGCTATCGTGCACCGGAGGTCATTTCGCGGAACATGCAGGAGGGCCGGATCGGCCTGCGCACAGGTGCAGGCTTTCTCGACTATTCAGGCATGGACATCGACGCCTATCGGGCAAAACGGCTTCAGGCCATGGTCGACCTGCTTCGGCACTTTGACCTGGCGCGGCCGCCGGTGCTCGATCGCGGCTAGCCGAAGACGTCCTGCAGCACCCCGTCACGCACGACCGCGGCGCCATCGAGCTCGATCGTCGTCCCCATCACCGGTAGATCGAAATGGCCCGCCGTGTAGCGGCCGGCGAATTCGTTGGCACCGGTCGAGAACAGGAAGTTGCCGGAAACGGCACGAATTTCCGTGCCGTTGGTGTCGCGCTGATCATACATCGACAGCGCCTCGTAGCGCGCGCCGGGATTCATGCCGAAGCCGACATGCGACACCGCATAGGCTTCCCTATCGCCCCAGGCGGCAAGATAGGCACGCATCATTGCGGCATCCGTGCCCTCGCCCTCCAGCTCGACGACATAATCGTCCTTCAGCGTCATCTTCACCGGCGACGTCAGGTAACGCTTGAAGGTCAGGTTGATGTCACCGGGCGCCATCACCAGCGTGCCGTTGATCGTTCCGCTCTTGGGGAAGCTGACGACGATGCCGCCGGGCCAATGCGCCAGCGTCCCGGGCTTGTCGGTCCAGCCCCACACGCCGACCGTGGATGCGCCGACCATATCGACGTCGAGCGCCGTGCCGGCTTTTGACGTCACCCGCATCCGCTTGGTCCCACGCAGCATCTTCGCCGCTGCGCGAACGCGCTTCTCGAGCGCGGGATCCGGCACCATCCGCTCCAGCGCCTCGGGATGCTCGTTAGAAATCACCAGGATGCGCGCGCCGGCCTTGAGGATCTCGGGTGTCTCCACCGCATGCATCAAGCCCTCGATGGTGCAATCCACCACAAAGCCTGCCTGTTGAAGCGCGGTGATGACCGGGCCGAGCCGCTGGATCGCCTCGCTTGCCCCTGTCGAGCGAACCGGAACGATATTCCGGTTACGCGGGGTCGGCATGACCACGTGAAACGGTCGCGCGCCCATCCGCAGCAGCGCGAGTTCCGCCAGGTGAACATTCAACGCACGTGACTGGGTTTCCGAGAGGATCGCCGCGGTATCGCCGGCCTTGACGGCGCATCGCTCAAAAATCTCGCAAAATGCGTCGATCCATTTTGCCTCGATGCGATCAGCCAGCATGGTCTACTCCCGGTCTTCCTGTTTCTTCTTCGTCAGTTCATGCTTCGGGGAAACCCCGCAGCAGATACGCGCGCACTGCCCCTAGCAGGCCATTGAGGATCAGGCCCAGCAGCGAGATCGTGATCAGCGGCACGAACATATCGACGGCCTGAAAGGTCCGAGCCGCCGTGACGAGGACATGTCCGAGCCCGTCGCTCGACGTGATCATCTCGGCCAGAAACACCACGATGCATGAAATGACAAGGCCGATCCGGCAACCGGTCAGGATCGACGGCATCGCGGCAGGCAGCACCACCTTGAACAGGATCTCATAGCGCGGCGTTCCCGCCGCCATGGCCGACCAGATCAGCTTCTGCTCCACCGTCGACGCGCCGTAATAGGTAGACAAGAGAATGGGAAAGAGCGCATCCGCCGCCACCAGCGTGATCTTCGATCCGTGACCGAAGCCGAGCAGCAGCAGCAATGCTGGATAGAGCGCGACCTTGGGCAAAGGCGCGAGCACGCGCACAATCGGCCGAACCACGGCGTTGATAACCGGACTGGCAGCGGCGGCGATGCCGATGCTGACACCGAGCACGACCGCGATCGCGAAGCCGGCAAACAGCCGGAGCAGGGTCGCCGCGATCTCCTGCTGGAACGTCCACGTGACGAGTTGCTGAAGCAGCCTGCTGAAGACATATCCCGGCGGCGGCAGCAACACCGCAGGCGCAAAGCCAAATGACACAAGGCCTTGCCACAGCGCGATCACCAGCACGATCGGCGCGAGCCCAAGAATAATGCTAGTGGAGCGAAGCTGCGGGATCATGAGAAGCTCAGCGGCATGTCGAACTGCGGTTCGGACCAGCGCACCAGCCTTGCGCGGACCCGCTCGAACATCGCATCGAGGCAAATTCCCATCGCGCCGACGATGATGATCATCGCAAAAACGGTATCGTATTGGCCCATGTCGAGGGCATTGAACAGGATATTGCCGGCGCCGGACTGACGGGCGATCATCTCGCTGGTAATCATCGTGATCAGCGCCAGCACGAGTCCGGTGCGGCAACCGGTCAGAATTTCTGGAAGCGCCGCCGGCAGTACGATCCGGACCAGCCGCTGCGCAGGCGAAAGCCCCATCGCGGCGCCCGACCACAGCATCTTCTCTTCCACCGCCTTGGCGCCCTCGAAGCTGTGATAGATCACGGGCAGGCTGACGCCGAGAAAGATCACCAGCGTCTTCGTGATGTCACCGACGCCCAGCCACAGCATGATGATCGGCATCAAGGCGGCCTTCGGCACCGGGTAGATCACCATCAGGAGCGGATTGAAGAACGCCGCGACGGCCCGGCTGCGGCCCATCAACAGGCCGAGTGGGATCGAAACCGATACCGCTATGCCAAACCCGACCGCCATGCGGCGGAGCGAGGCCAGGATGTTGTTCAGAGCTTCCTTGTCTCCGAGGATGTCCGGGATTGCACGGATCGCCTCGATCGCCGTCGGGAAGCTGTCGTTCTTGAGCGCGAGTGAGGCAACCTGCCATGCCGCCAGAAGCCCGATACAGGCAAACACCGGAGCGGCACGCTTGCCCAAGGCCGCCAGCGACGTCACGACCGCGATCCCGTCTCGTCGACCTCGTCGAACATGCGCTCGATATCGACAACGTATTTCTGGTACCGTGGATCGAGCAGCAGCTCGCTGCGGCGGCGCGGCCGCGGCAGATCGATGTCGATGACCTCGCGGATGCGGCCGGGCGATTTCGACATCATCACGACCTTGTCCGAGAGGAAAACCGCTTCGTCGACCGAATGCGTGACGAACAGCACCGTTTTGCGATCACGCTCCCAGATGTTCAACAGATCGTTCTGCAGCCGCGTTCGCGTGTGAGCATCGAGCGCGCCAAACGGCTCGTCCATCAACAGAACCTCAGGATGGTAAGCCAGCGTTCGAGCCAATGCCACACGCTGCTTCATGCCGCCGGACAGCTCCTTGGGATAGAAGTCCTCATAGCCCTTGAGCCCGACCATTTCGATCAGGGCCCGGCTCTGTGCTTCCGCCTCGGTGGTGCGCACGCCCTGCTGGCGAGGGCCGTACATCACATTGCCCAGCACGGTCTTCCACGGAAACAACGCGAATTCCTGGAATACCGGACCGCGATCCGGCCCTGGTCCCGTGATCGTCCGTCCCCTGATCTTCGCTGAGCCGCTGGTCGGGCTGACGAAGCCGCCGACGACGTAAAGCAATGTCGACTTGCCGCAGCCCGACGGACCAAGGATGGAGACGAAGGCTCCCTCCTCGATCGCCAGAGAGATGTCCGATAGCGCCACATGGTCCTTGCGCGCTGAGGTCTGAAATACCTGCGAGACGCTCTCGATCTCGATGATTGCAGAAGCCGGTTTTTGCGGCGTCACCGGTCTCACCCATCCGCTCGATCTCGAAGGCACTACCTTCATCCCGTCTCACTTCGTTCGCGCGCGAACCCTGCGCAACAGACACGCTGAATGTCCTCCGTCAGCGGCACCAGCTTAGCAAGAAACTTGCCAGACCACGCGCTGTTTTCGGGCAAGTGCGCCGCGTCATCCGAACCAGGGCCATTCTGCGGGCCCCTCATGCGTCACGGCCCCGCCCGGTGCCTGGCCAACCAATCGGGCATATTTCGCCAGCGCACCGGCACGGTGACGAGGCGGACGCGGCTTCCAATCGTGTCGGCGAGCCGTGAGTTCCTGCTCGTCGACCAGCATATCCATCCGCCGATTTGCCGCATCAATCCGGATCCTGTCGCCATCGCGAACCAATGCCAGCGGACCGCCGACGAAGGCCTCGGGAGACACATAGCCGATGCACATTCCGCGGGTGGCGCCGGAGAACCGTCCATCCGTGATCAGGGCCACCTTCTCGCCCATGCCCTGGCCGTAGATCAGCGCGGTGACGCCGAGCATCTCGCGCATGCCGGGGCCGCCCACTGGCCCCTCGTTGCGGATCACAAGCACATCGCCCGCCCTGTAGCTGCGGTCGCGAACCGCTGCGACACAAGCTTCTTCGTCTTCGAAGATGCGCGCCACGCCTTCGAACAACTGGCTCTTCAGCCCGGCGACCTTGATGACCGCACCATCAGGGCAGAGGTTTCCCTTCAGCACTGCCACACCGCCGTCTGGCATGATCGGCGCGCGAGCCGCGTAAACGACCTCTCCGTCAGGAGCATTGGCGGCGCTATATTCTTCGGCAAGTGTACGGCCCGTGATCGACAGGCAACTGCCATCAATATGCCCGCTCTGGATCAGCTCCCGGATCACCACGGCAGCGCCGCCGATATCGTAGACATCCTTTGCCGTATATTTGCCTCCAGGCCGCAGGTTTCCGATCAGCGGCGTCCTGGCGAAAACCTCGCCGACATCATCGATCGTGAATGCGATCCCGGCCTCGTTCGCGATCGCCGGCAGATGCAGCGCAGCATTGGTCGAACCGCCCGTAGCAGCCACGATCGCCGCACCATTTTCCAGGGATTTCCGCGTCACGACGTCGCGCGGCAACGGCCCGCCGCGCTCCAGCATCTCCATGATGAGGCGCCCGGCCCGCCTGGATATCTGCGCGCGCTCGGCATAGACACCTGGCACCATCGACACGTTGGGAATGGTGAGGCCCATCGCCTCCGACACCATGCCCATGGTGTTGGCAGTGAATTGGCCGGCGCACGCGCCGATGGTCGGCAGGCAGGCCCGCTCAATCCGCTCGAGCGTGGCACCGTCGATCTCTCCGGTCATGAAGCTGCCGACAGCCTCATAGGAGTCGAGCACGGTGAGGGTCCGCCCGTCTACGCGGCCCGGCAGCGCGCTGCCGCCATAGATGAAAATGGACGGGACGTTGCACCGGACCATGCCCATTATCACGCCGGGAAGCGTCTTGTCGCATCCGCCGTATCCGATCAACGCATCGTAAGCGAGACCATGGACGACGGCTTCGATCGAATCGGCAATCAGCTCCCGCGAAAACAGGGAGAACTTCATCCCCTCGTGATTCATGCTGATACCGTCGGAAACCGACACGGTCGAAAACTCGCGCGGCGTACCGCCGGCCTCCTCGATTCCCGTCTTGGCCGCCGCGACCTGAAAGTCGTGCGTCATGTTGCAGGGTGTCTGTTCGCCCTTCATGCTGACGACGCCGACCATCGGCTTGGCAATCGCAGCGTCGTCGAGCCCCATGGCGCGCATGAACGCGCGGTGCGGAGCCCGGTCGAGGCCATCCGTCGTGATCCGAGATCGGAGCTTCTTCATACGTGCATCTTCTTCATGCAACGTCCCGGATCATCCTGGACGCCGCGAGCTTCTCGCTCGGTTCAGTCGCCCGATCGCCTATTGCAGCGGAGCGACGATCGTCGAGTGCTTGAATTGCGCGACATCCAACTTTGGCAGCATCCCTGTCTCCGCGTAGATGTCCAGCATCTTCTGGATCGCGGGGAAATTCGGTGCCGCGCCCGGATCGCGGCCGAAATCATTGTCCTTGAGCAGATAGGTCTCGAGAACCGGAATAGGTGCCTTCAGGACTTCGTTGACAACCTTCAACGTCTCTTCGCGGTTCGCCAGCGCTCTCTTCATGCCAGAGGTAATGTCACGCACGTAAGCCTTGACCAGTTCCGGGTTCTTGTCGACGAAATCGGCACGGCAGGCTTCCAGGATGTGCACGATGTTCGGCATCGCCTGCGACAGCGAGAACAGTTTGCGCGTGCCGCCCTTTGCCTCCGCGCGCGCGGCAAACGGCTGGTTCATGTTGACCGCATCGACGCGGCCCTGCCGCAACGCATCTTCGGAGACGGCAAAGCCGACCTCGACCAGCTTGATGTCCTTGGCCGGATCGATGCCATTCTGCTTCAGCAACAGATTGAACGGGCCTTGCGTGCCGCCGCCGATCACGGAAATTCCGACCGTCTTGCCTTTGAGATCGGCGATCGTCTTGATCGGGGAGTCGTCCATGACAGCCCAGTAGACCGAGAAACCACCGGCCTTCTCGAAGACATGCTGCGCCACGATGTAGGCCTTGAGGTTGCCGCCAACCACGCCGTTGGCGAGCGACAGCGGTGCCTGCGTCGCGCAATCCAGCGCGCCGGCCGCCAAGGCCTGCGTCATCGGAGCGGTGCCCTGAAACTGGGTCCATTCGATGTTGTAGGCCTTGCCGATGTTGGGAAACTCAGCCGGGCGGCGCATCATCCAGTATTTGGATTCCTCGGCCGGAATCGTCCAGCCGACACGAATTGTCTGCTGCGCCCATGACGGGCCTGCGCTCGCGCTCACGGCCGCTGCCGCCCCCAAAGCCAGGATCCACTTCGAAACGGTTCGCATCGTGCCCACTCCGCTGCCCAGGCGCCGACCGGCGCCATCCAACCCGACCGCGGCAAATGTTTCATGGTTCAAACAATCAAGCAAGCCATGCAGGCCGCGCGGTTTCGTCGTGGGATACACCATGTATGGTAATGCAACGTCGCGCGGCGTCGCGGAGCGACAGATGGAGGCAACCTATGGCTGAAGGGAGCAAGACAAACCCGCAAGGCGTCGAGCGGCTCGGCTATCTCGGCCTTGGACTGATGGGGACACCTATGAGCCGGCGCCTGCTCAAGGCCGGCCATCAGGTCACTGTCTGGAACCGTTCGGAAGGGAAGATGGCCGCACTCGTCGAGGCCGGTGCCACGCGCGCAGCCACCCCCCGTGACTTGATGGAGAGCTCGGACATCGTCTTCATGTGCGTGACGGATGCGGCTGCCGTGGAAGAGGTGATCTTCGGGGCCGAGGGCATCTCAACTGCGCCCGGCGCGGGCAAGCTCGTGGTCGACTTCTCGTCGATCCATCCTGATGCCGCACGGGACCTTGCAACGCGATTGTTAGCGGCGAACGGCGCGGGCTGGATCGATGCGCCGGTCTCCGGTGGTACCAAGGGCGCCGAGGAAGGCACGCTTGCCATCATGGCCGGCGGAAAAGCAGGCGATATCGAGCGGGTCCGCCCCTACGTGCACGCTATGGCACGAAGGTTCACCCACATGGGCCCGACCGGCGCCGGCCAGACCACGAAGCTATGCAATCAGGTGATCGTCGGATGCGCGATGGCTGTTCTTGCGGAGGCAACACGCCTTGCCGTGAACGCCGGAATCGATGCCAACCGGTTGCCCGAAGCACTCGCCGGCGGCTTCGCGGACTCCATTCCGTTGCAGCTGTTCGTGCCGCGGATGGCCCAGGGCATTCACTCACCGCCGCTTGGTCACATTGCGACAATGCTCAAGGACCTCGATACCGTCGCCGATGTCGCGCAGACGACGTCGACGCCGGTGCCCATGGCCTCGCTCGCAGGACAACTTTTCAGGCTTGCCAAGGCCGCGCGAGGCGCGGATGCGGATGCGCTCGAAATCTACAAGCTCTCGGCGGGGCGCGCTGAACCGTCCAGCGCGAACTGAAGCACGCTTGCTGGGACTGCTTGCGCTAGCCGTCGGCGAGAAATCGGCCGAACGCGCCGCGCGCGAAGAGCAGCGGCTCCTTCGTATTGTAAGTATAGGCCTCGACTGCACCGAGAAAGATCACGTGGTCGCCGCCGTAATAGCGATTGACTGAGCGGCATTGAAAATTGGCAACGCTCTCGGCGAGCACCGGCGCGTTGCCGAGGCCCGGCGTCCACTCGACACCGGTGAACTTGTCATCAGACGATTTGGCGAATTTGCTCGCAAGCGCCTGTTGCGAAACGCCAAGCACATTGACCGTGAAATGACTGGCGTTCTGGAAGATGGTCAAACTGGAGGAATAGACGACCAGGCTCCAAAGAACCAGTGGCGGATTCAGCGAGACCGAGGCGAACGAATTGCACGTCAGGCCATAGGGCTTGCCGTCGGGAGCCGCGGCCGTGATGATCGTCACCCCCGTGGCGTAGGTGCCGAGCGCGCTGCGAAAATCACGGGGATCGATCGACGAGCTGTCGCTCGCGAGTTCGTTGGCTGGATCGGGAGCGGCCGGCTGCTTCGGCAGATCATTCATCGGCCGGCCTCACAGCGTGAGATTCTCGGACGGCAGCCCCAGCGCCACGCGTCCATAATTGGTCCCGGCCGCATCGAAATTGAACGCGAGATGCGAATTGATCGCGTGCGCATCGCGGAACTGCCGCTGCAACGCGCCCGTCGTGAACAGGCCCCGTGCCCCGCTCGCGGCAAACAGCATCGACACCGCATCCGTACAGAAGTTCACTGAAAAAGCGCCGTCGCGCCGATATCTGGTCTTGGTCGCCATATCGGGGATATGACCCCGCCTTGCATCCGCCATGGCATTCAGACAGGCCGAGCGCATGATCAGGCGTGCAGCGTCGATCTTCGCCGAGGCCTCGGCGATCTTGATTTGGGTGCTTTGAAAGTCGCTCAGCCTGGCGTGGTTGTAGGTGGAAATGCGATGACGGACGACCTCCGCATAATCGTCAAGACACGCCTGCGCGTTCCCCAGCGCGACGCCGGACAGGACATAGGGAAACAGCGAGAACACGGGGAGCGCATACAGCGGGTTGGGATTGAGCTTGCTTCCCGGCGTCGGCCCACCGTCAAGATCGCCGACCGCGACCGTCATGTCGTCAGGCACGAAAGCGTCCCTGACCTCCACGTCGCAAGACCCTGTCCCGCGCAGCCCCGCGACATTCCAGGTGTCGAGGACCTTGTAGTCGGCTTTCGGCAGCAGAAATATCCGATACTCGATGCCGTCCGCCTCATCGTCGGAGTAGACCACGCTTGCAAGCATGTTCCATGCACAGGAGGCAACGCCCGAGGAGAACGGCCAGCTGCCATGGAGCCGGTATCCGCCCTCGACTCTCGTGGCACGTCCGGCCGGAAAAATGAACGAGGACGCGATCAGCGCGTCCGGATCACGGGCCCAGACCAGATCCTGCGCCGTCGGCTCGAACATGCCGAGCATCCAGTGATGGCTCGCCAGATTGGCCAGATTCCAGGCCACCGAGGCGTCTGCTTGTCCGAGCAGGTCCGCGCAATCGATCAAGGCGACATAATCGAGTTCTGCGCCGCCAATGCGCTTCGGCTGAAGCATCCGGAACAGGCCGGCCTCGTGCAGATCCTGCTCAGTTTCCGGCGGCAAATGCCGCAACTCCTCCGTCCGCGCCGCCCGCTCTCGCAGCCGTGGGACGAGCGCCCGGGCCTTCGCGATCATTGCCGCATGGGCAGGTTCATCGGATTGCACCGCCGCGGGCCGGCCCACGCTCGGCTCTTGACCAGGCGCCATTCGTATCCCTCGCTTTCATGCATTTATGCGGCTGGAACATCGCCAAATCAAGCGGATGCAGCGCTAGGGCGCGATTTGCACGTTCCAAGGGAACGCCCTGCTTGGGTTCAAACCTGCTCCGATGGCTTGCCCGATCCAAAAGCCCCCTTTTGATTGAACTCCGAGATCCGAAGATTGTCGTATCCGAGCGTATCACGCAGGACGTCGTTAGTATGTTCGCCCAACAAGGGGGCAGCCACGGGATCGATCGCTCCCGTCAAGCTCATACTGATCGGCGGCTCGATGTTCGGGATCCACTCTGCCGTACGATGTGGAATCCGGTTCAAGCGATGGCGCTCTCGCGCCTCCGGTGCATTGAACCCCTCCTCGACCGTCCGCAGATAGCCGACCGGTATATTGGCCAGCTTCATCTTGGTCATCCAGTTTTCGAGAGTATCGCTCGCGAAGACCTCCGCGATGGCTGCCCGCAGAAGCTCCTTGTTCTCGGAACGCGCCTTGCGCGAGGCAAACTGCGGATCGGTGATCAGATCCGGCCGGTTCAGCACCTCAACAACCAGCCGACGATAGAGCCGGTCGTTCGCGCAGGCCATGTAAAGCGGTCCATCGGAGGCCTCGTACACGCCGACGGTAGGAGAGCCACTCGGCGAATTGCCAAACCGGCCGGGATTTTCGCCGTTGATCAGATAGGCCATGCCATAGAAGCCGGTCATGCCCATAGCGACGTCGAACAGGGCGACCTCGACATGCTGGCCGCGACCGAGCCGATCCCGCGCCAACAGCGCCATCAGGATGGCGTTGCAGGCAGACATCCCCGTCGCCATGTCTACGATCGGCGGGCCGGTGCGAACCGCCGGGCCATCAGCAAATCCGTTGAGCGACATGAAGCCGCTTTCCGCCTGCGTGATCGGATCAAAGCCGGGACGCGAGGCAAACGGTCCGGTGCGCCCGTAGGCGGAGATCGAGCAATAGACTAGCCGCGGATTGAGCGGCGCAACACTTTCATAGTCCAGCCCAAATTTCTTCATGATCCCGCTGGAGAAGTTCTCGACGACCACGTCGGCCTTGCGAATCAAATCCAGCGCGATCTCACGAGCCTCCGGCACGGTAAGGTCAAGCGCGATGCCACGCTTGTTGCGATTGAGGCTCAGATAGGCAGCACTCTCCCCACCGATCTCGGCGTGTTCATACGCACGCGTGTCATCGCCCCCGTCTGGATTCTCGATCTTGATGACGTGCGCGCCGAAATCAGCAAGCGTCTGCGTACAAGCCGGGCCGGCAACCACACGCGTGAAATCGACGACCAGCAGACCATCGAGCGCGGTAGGCGCGCCCGTCGCCCGCGACGAACGTTCCGGCAATTGAGGCTTGGTGGGCATCGACGGCGCTCCCTTACATCGGCTTATGGTTGCCGAATTTCCCGCAGGAGCAAACTTAAAGCCCGGCACCGCCGACTTCGCAAGTCCTTCGCCCGCATCGCTTCAATACGCAATAAGGGCCCGGCAGCTGTCAAGCTGCCGGGCCCTTGAACGTTCCGTGTTGCGCTTCATCTCGCGCGAACCATTTTTACGTTGCGTGAATCTCGTTCCGCACCACGGGAAACCTGGCTCCATTCGTTCAGCGAAGCCGCTTTCGCCAGTAAAGCGTATGCGGCCAAGCCCAGGGCACATGGGGTTCGAAGAGCCGATAGCCCCCCGGATGAAGTTATTGGCAGACACCGGATTGTCCGTCGTATCCGAGACGATGCTGTCCCATCCAATACGCCGTGCCCTTGCCTCGATCACCCGCATCAGCCTGCATTGGAGGTCACGTCCCCCGGTGCCGCTGCAACACACCGACCCTGGAGAAATAACCGCCATTTCGGATGTGCGTTGACGGCACGACACCGGCGAAGGCTACCGGCTCATCGCCGTGATAGGCAAGCCACCACGCCCCTAACTTGAATTGTGGCAAGGGAGCCGCATCGAATAACGTCAACCGATGAAGGTCGGCCAATGTATCGGCGATGTCGTCGTCGGATGCATCGACAATGCGAATTTTGTACATGAGACGGTCCGTTGGCGAAGGATGACGCGAGTGGAATGCAGCAATGTCGTCGCGGCTGAAGCTCACTTGCCGAGCACGAACTTGACGCTTAGCCCAACCACGCCCATCAGGCCGGTGGCGATCACCGTAATCACGGCCTTGAGCGTGTAGCTCTGCGCCTGCTCCACGCTCCTTCGCCATCGGCGAAGGTGCTGAAAATCCGCCCTTAGCTCTTTTCGATCGTCATCGTCTATTCCGAAAGACGCCAGCACCGATGCTACTGTCCGCAATACGATGGCATCGATGTTCGCTTGCTGAAGCCTGTGTTGCTCGGCCAGCGTCTCGGCAACGATCGCCCTGACTTCGTCATCTGCCATCTTCACCGCTTGATGATCCTCTCAATGTTCTCGAAGCCGCGCTTGGCGAAGTAGGAGACAACCAGATTGGCCGTGATCGCCGCAAAGCCCGCGAGGCGTCCGTGGAACCAAAGCCGAGGACCTTGTCCCAGACCAGGAGTTTCGCGAACTAAAGCGCGACGCAATAGCCCATCAATTTGTCCGGCTCCCACCAATGCCCGATCTCCGCTCCCGGAGACCGCAGGGGCGCGAGCACTGGCCCAGCGCCGCGGGCCGGCACGTTCGCGCGTGCACGGCCAGCAATGGTACGGACGGCGGCACGCCGATCGGCGCTCCCTCAACGCGTTTCAAGCGATGCGTGGCCGTGATGCGTGGGCCGCCGTCCGATTCCAAAAAATGGGATACGAAAAAACCCGCGGCGGATTTTGTCCCGCGCGGGCGTTGCGAACTTTTCGACGATGCCACTATGCCAGTGTTTTGCCCGACGGGTCAAGCTCCATTTCGATTTTTACGAATTAAACCCGACGGAGACCTTCGGGAAGCCAATTCCAGTCAGGCTGCCGGCGTTTCGCCCGACGTGTCAACGAACGAACCGTCCCTGCCCGCGTTAGCCGGTCAGGAGGATCGACCAATGACGCTGAACATGACACCGAAAACCTCGCGAGACTTGCCCGGCCAGAAGCCGCGCATCGACGGGGAGCTCGACACGCAAGAGGCTCTCATCTCGGACGCTGACGAAACCGAGGACCGGGATCGCGATCTCGTTCACGGCGAGGGCGGAACCATTGATTGTCCCACCAGGCCTGGCGATCTCTCGAAGGACGATTAGGCCGGCGAGCCCGAATGACGAGGCTCTTCCTCTCATTCTGATATGTGGTGCGCAACGGGCTTGCTTCAAGTCCCCGGTGATCGCGTAGAACCCTCGGCCCAACCAACAAGTCGAGGGGTCACGACATGTCCGTATTGCTTCCGACGTCCCGGTCGCGCAGCCGGGAACAACGGGCCACCGCGAACAATCCGGCGATGACAGACCATGCCGTCGTCATCGCCGGTGGCGGACCGACCGGCCTGATGCTGGCCGCCGAGCTCGCCCTGGCGGATGTCGACGTCGCCGTGGTCGAACGACGCGCCGATCAGGAACTGGTCGGCACGCGCGCCGGCGGATTGCACGCCCGCAGCATCGAGATCCTCGATCAGCGCGGCGTCGCGGATCGTTTCCTGCGCGAAGGACAGATCACCCAGCTCGCGGGCTTCGCCTGGACCAGGCTCGACATCAGCGACCTCCCCACCCGGCACGCTTACGGGCTCGCACTGCGGCAGAGCCACATCGAGCGCATCCTGGCAGACTGGGTCAGCGAGCTCGCGGTGCCGATCTATCGAAACCGCGAGGTGACGGGCTTTGCGCAGGACGAGACCGGCATCGACGTGACGCTCTCCGGCGGCGAGGCCTTGCGCGCGAATTATCTGGTCGGCTGCGACGGCGGCCGCAGCCTGGTGCGCAAGGACGCCGGCATCGACTTCGCGGGCTCCGATCCGACGCTGAGCAACCTCATGGCCGAAGTCGAGATGCGAGACGAGCCGGCATGGGGCCTGCGCCACGACGCGCTCGGATTCCACGGCCTCAGCAAGACCGAGAGCGGACGCGTGCTGGTGGTCGTGACGGAAGCGACGCTCGATCGCACCGGCGCGCCCGGTCCCCGCGATCTCAGCGACGCTCTCGTCGCCGTCTACGGCACCGATTTCGGCCTGCACAATCCCGCCTGGATCTCCCGTTTCACCGATGCGGCACGGCAGGCCGTGTCCTACCGCAAAGGCCGCGTGCTGCTCGCCGGCGATGCCGCGCATATCCATCACTCCGTCGGCGGCCAGGGCCTCAACACCGGCCTGCAGGACGCCGTCAATCTCGGCTGGAAGCTCGCGCAAATGGTTAAGGGCCTGTCGCCCGACAGCCTGCTCGACACCTACCACGCCGAGCGCCATCCCGTCGGCGCGCGGACCTTGCGCAACACCATGGCGCAAATCGCCTTGCTCCGCCGCGGCGAGGACGGCCTCAAGGCCGCGCGCGAGGTCGTGTCCGAGCTGCTCGCGATGGACGCGCCGCGCCAGCGTTTTGGCGCGATGATGAGCGGGCTCGACGTGCACTATGATCTCGGCCAAGGACACGCGCTGCTTGGGCGGCGCATGCCCGACCTCGATCTGACGGTCGACGGGCTGCCGCTGCGATTGTTCACGCTGCTGCACGGCGCGCGCGGCTTGCTGCTCGATTTCGGCGAGGCAGGCGGCCTCGACATCGCGCCCTGGGCAGATCGCGTCGATCGCATCGAGGCCGAGTGCGAGGGACCGTGGCAGCTTCCGGCGATCGGACAATTCGCAGCACCCGGCGCCGTGCTGGTGCGGCCCGACGGGCACGTGGCCTGGGTGGGAGATGAGAGCCAACATGGATTTGCGGACGCGATCACGAGATGGTTCGGACCGGCTGCAGACTAGTTCAGGTCGGGCGCGAAGGAACGCGGCTCAAGATTCGAATATTCGCGCGTTCACCGTGCGCAGGCTCATCGACGCTGCCGGCTTGCTGCGGTGGCGTCGGGGCCGGCTGATGAGATAGCGCGTCGCGCATCCATCGGGGTAAACCGATCAGAGCCGCGTTCTCTTGCTGTGGATGCATATTTCTGGACTCCGGTGGAGTCGATGGCGACCGTGTTTCCATTGCAATTTCCTCGCCTGGAGACAAGACGATGCGAAGCCTACGAAGCCTCGGGTTCGCTGGTCTCATCGTTGACTATCGATGAATGATCCGGATGTACGATGATGCGTTCGATCCGTTGCCGCAATTCGCGCGGCCGTGCGTCCGTAGCCAAGGGCTGCACCGGCTTGCCCCACCCACGATCGGGAATAGCGTTTGCGGCGGCCACCCGCGCAAAAGCATTCGCTGTCTCTCTAAACATGATGGCAGCAAGCACGTTGAGTGCGGCTTCGGTCTTGGCGCGTGCCAGGGTTTCGATATCGGCCAGCGTTGGTGCCCCGAAACCTTCACTGGGCACATGCTGAGCAACAGGAAGATGCGGCTCGGTCCTTCTCCTAAATTTGGGCATTTGAAATCCGTTTGTTAAATAACGAGTCTCCGCAAATACAAAGCCCGCGGCGGATTGCTCCGCGCGGGCTGATCTTCAATGATGCTATTCTGCCAGTGTTTTGCCCGACGATTCAGGCGCGGCAGCCGCACTCCTTCAAGGCAGCTAGCTACAGCAGCACCTGCCGGTCTCTTGAACCGGCGGACAGCGAACGGTGCCGAAGGAGCAGAACACGCAGCAGTCGCCAGAGAGCGGCTTCAGGCGCTCGCCGCAGCCTTTGCAGTCATAGAAGAACTGGCAGGCGTCGCTCGGCATGACCTCGGTAGCAGCGTGACCGCACTTCGGGCACGTGATGGTAGAGTTTAAGATCATCCGAGATGTTACCGTGCGCGGTGCTCTGGACCGAGGAACGTCCGCTCCCTCCAACTTGTGGCGCAGCTTCCTGATCAATTCGCGGAGGTCCGCGGCATAATCTTCGATGATGCGCCACCGGGCCTCGTCGCTCTCGCGGGGCATCACTTCTGGCTTTTCCGGCGGCTTATCACTCACGGCATCATACGAACCGCACCCGCGCCATGCGACTTTGACCTAGATCAAAAATCTTCGGTCCTTGGAGCCTCATCCACCTCCTTCAAGCGCGCGGGGGGCACCGAGAAGGAGCTGCCGGCGAGCCTTCTTCAGATCGGTCGCCAGTTTTATCTTCTCTCTCAAAACGAGAATTTCGGAATATTCCTTTTGGATCTCTGGGTGGATGCGAAGTGCTTCGAGCTGCTGGGTCGCTAGTTTGAAGATTGCGGCAATATGCGTACCTTGGATGGAGTGCATGGTGATCAAATCCGCTGTGGGAAAAACGGGACGGGACCATACAGCGAACTGCGTTGCGGTGTCGCTCGAAATAAACAGCCAACCATACTGTCGTTTTTTGCAGCGCGTCATTGCCGATGTCGGTGCTTGGCCGAACAGGCGTTCCACTGGCGCGGTCTCAATGAACAGCGGCGTGCACAATCTCAAAGCGGAGCACCACCCTAAGCACAGGTCCGCAGCCGTCCCGCACCTCGATTGAGAGGGTACGAACTACCGAGCCCGGCAGCACGTCCTTGGCGAAGTCTGCCATTGCCTCGGAGGCCGCACACTTCACATTCGCTAAGGTGGCGATTTCGACCCCGATCTCGTCAGGAACGAACCTGTCGTTGTCGCGCGTGTCGAAGTAGTAGTGGGGCATGGTGGTCAAGGCGCGGTCGCGCTTGATGTTCCTACCAAAATTAGAACACCCCCAAGAAAACGACTATGACGGCCCAGCTACGGCTCGGGATGGATCGAGACGGTTCTCGCGCTGGTCGTCGGCGTATTCTTGTGCCACCCGGGGAGCTTGCTGACGGTGGCGCTGGTCCCTCTCGGTGGCAGTGAGAATTTGCTGCGCTCGCCTGGCTATCGCTTCATAGTTCTTGGCAACCTGGCGAAGCGTGGCTCTCGCCTCCACGTGTTCGCAGTTGTCGGCCTTGGTGTGAAACTCCTCAGCCCGTATGAGCCAATACTTCGGGGAGTGCATTCGCTCGATGCCCATGGCCAAATCCCCTAAATCGGACCATCCAGGTTATTAATGGACGTTCAGGCCAGCTGGTTCCCGGCTGCACTCAAATAGCGAAGAGCAAAACACGGAGCGCAAGAAAGCCGGCCGCTCACGCGACCGGCTCGCCACAAACCTGTGGGCTAACGCAAAACTATCAGCGCCCCAGCTTACGCTCCACCTTCTTCCGGCTGCTTCCGCGTCGTGCGTCGTTACGAGGGCAATCTGCCGCCGATGCCGGGTGTGTTTCCGGATTACCCCGCACCCGTCATTCGCGATGCAGCCGGCGAGCGAGAGATGGTGCTGATGCGCTGGGGCATGCCCCCGCCACCGCGCACCGGCGGCCCGCCCGCGACGAACATTCGCAACACCTCGTCCCCGCATTGGCGTGCGTGGCTCAAGCCGGAGCACCGCTGCCTCGTGCCAGTCAACAGCTTTGCCGAATACGCGCCGGAGACCAACCCGAAGACGAAGAAGAAAGACATCGTGTGGTTCGCGCTTGCCGACGCTCGGCCGCTGTTCGCGTTCGCCGGGATCTGGACGACTTTCAATGGTGATCGCGGCACCAAGTCGAAGCCCGTTCCAGGGCCGCATCAGGTCTACGGTTTTCTCACCACGACACCGAATGCGGTGGTTGAGCCGATCCATCCGAAGGCCATGCCGGTGATCCTGACTACAGCGGAGGAGCGAGAGGTTTGGCTGAGGGCGCCGTGGGACGAAGCCCAGGCACTGCAACGGCCGCTGCCGGATGAGAGCTTGAAGATCGTGGCGCGCGGCATCGAGAAGGAAGACGCATTAGCCGCTGCTACAGTTGATTCCTAATATCGGGGCCTTGTTCGGCATGCGCTTCCGTTCAAAAGTGAACATTGCCTCAAGTTGAGTAACCCGCTCAAACCACTGAACCCGCTCACACAATTTAATCCGGCGACATATCATATGATATGTCTCTGCCTCAGACGACGGGCGTAAGCTTTATCCCATCACCGCAAGGCAATTGGCATCTGCCGGTGATGAGAACGCCCAACCAGCGCTCCCGCCCTGGACGAACGAGGGAGACGTGCATGCCGACACGCCGACGCTTCAAGCAGACGACGACACTCACCGAACGGCTCGCCGAGGAGGCCGCGCGGCTTCGCGAGGAGGCGCGTACGATCGCGCCGGGGCGCCGCCGCGAGATGCTACTGCGCAGGGCGCGGCAGGACGAGACCGCCATGCACATCGACGCCTGGCTGCAATCGCCAGGGCTGAGGGCACCGACATGACCCAGCAATATCGCGCTTATCTCGTCGGCGACAACGGCGTCTTCCGCTCCGCCGAAGCGTTCGAGGCCGCGTCGGATGCGATCGCCCTCACCTTCGCGCAGCAGTTCACGCGGCACGGCAAGGTCGAGGTCTGGCAGCTCGGCCGCAAGATCGCCGTGCTCGAGCCCGAGTCATCCGCGCCGGAATTTCTCACGCGTCAATGATCGCCTGATGTCGAGGGCGTCCTGAAGGTCTCGATCGCGAACGAGAAATTGACCTGCATCACGGGACCCCTGGCATCGCGAACGTCGATCGCCATCGACTGCCTAGCGCCCGCGGCAGGCGCGGAAACGATGGCGTCGCGCGCCATGTCCGCGACCGACTTGGCGGCCTCTGCCTGAACGGCGCGCGAGCTGGCCAGCTCAAGCCCTTCCTCGTCGAGCGCTACACCGGTGTCGTCGCGCAGGTCGAAATAATATCGGGGCATTGCAGCATCCTTTGCCCGTAACAGGTCCGAAGCGGACAAAGGGTTTCCGGGGCAGCGAAAAAATCTGTTGGAATCAATAGGTTCCGGGAACTCCGCCGTCCCTCTGCCAGCGCGGCGCGGGAGCAGCTTGCCGCGCTCGCGCCCGGTTTTTCGTCAGGGAGCGAAGCGACAGGGCGAAACGACGCGGCCCCCTCACTCCTCCGCAAGCTTCCCGACGATATAGGCATCCACCGTTTCGGCGAACGAGCGCTGCACGCCGACCGCAGTGCCATGCTGGTCGAGCGCGTCGCGCTGGAGCACGCGCAGGCCGCGGCCGCGCATGCAGACCGGCGCCGTGTTCAGGTATTGGTCGATCGCGCCTGTCGCGAGCGGGATGGCCTTCGGGTCGCCCCTTGCGATCAGAAGCCGCAAGAGGCTCTGGCATTCGGCCAAACCTGGCATGGGATCAGCGCCTCACGCCTGCCGCGATTTCGCCGGCCGCTTCACCGGCTGGGTGTGGGTGCCGAACAGCGCCAGTAAAAACGCGACTTCTTCCTTCGAACCGACCTGGATACCGGCGGGGCTTCCGACTTGGATCATGATGATCTCCTTTTCGCTTGGTTGGTCGGGCGCAACGGGCGGGGCGTTCGAGACAATCTGGTTTCAGCACTGTTTCAGGCGTGTTTCGTCGCGGCGCGCCATGTCCATGGTCGCCTGAATAGGAACAGCTTTTGGGATCAAAAAGTTATTCGCGCGTCGGTCCGGATGCACGACCGGCGCCCCCCACGGCCTCAGCTCGCCCCCCGGGCTGGGGCCGTTTCTTTTCGACGCCTCAGTTTTGGTTTTGGTTTTGGTTTTGGTTTCGCCTGGGCGTCTCCCAGGACAGCTTGTTGCACCGGGAGCACCGGAAGATGGCGATCGCGCCATCCGGTGAAGCCACCGCGTCGATGAATGTCATGGGTCTGTTGCACGCAGCACAAATCGGCCGCTGCCTGGTGTCTTGATCCGTCATGCGCGCAAACGCGGGACAGAGCAGGAGGTTTCTATCGCTCTGGAGGTTCAGGGTGCCAGATCTTCGGAACGTTTTGCTGAAGCAGTGAGATCGATGCCGCAATCTGCTCCCGCGAACGGCGCAGCAATTGTCGTGTCGTTTGCCTTGCATCGAGCTGGTGCAATTTCTGCCGGTCGAGATCCGCCTCGAATTCCTCGCGGGTGAGCATGACAAGCTCCCGTGTTGCTGCCCATTCGCAGAGTACGTCGAGATACGATTGAGGACCGCTCAGAAGTGAACACACGGCGGGATGCCCGCCTGCGGGCTTTCGACCCAGCCGGTCTTCAGGGTCCGCGCTTCTGCGTGGCGAGGCGCAACGCGATGCCGTGCTGCCAGGCGCGCACTCTCACGGCGGCTTCGCTGCGACCGAGTTCGCCGGCGATCTCGTCCGGCCGCGAGCCGGCGTCGGCCAACGCCTTCAGCCGCTCGTGCTCTTCCGCTGTCCACTCTTCAACAACGGGTAGCGTGATTGCATGGTCGTAAGCTGTCTCGCCTGCGTGGTCGATGCAGGCGACAAGCGAGCGAAACAGGCGAAGTTCCTATGCGACCTTGCTCTGAGATCTGCGACGGGGCGTCCCGCAGATGGACCGACGACGGCGCTCGCTCAGATCCAGACGTCCTCGCGGCACGAATCGCACCGATAGATCAGGATCGAGCAATCGCGCCTCACATCGAAGATCGAAGTCAGGCAGCGCGTATCCCTCTCGCATTTGGGGCAAGCCGGCCTCGGCTTGTAATGATCCGGCCTCGTTGCCGGGCCTGCTTGCTGTTCACTGCTCATCTCATTCCTCGGTGGAGGACTGAGTTCCTAAGTACCAAAGTGGACATTCGTTCCAATCACGCGGGCGGCGCTTCTCATGGAAGCGAGGGCCTAGACGCCCCATGATCGCGCGCGCTGATCATCGGCTTCGTCCTGAACCATCAAGCGGGTTTGTCCTGAACGATCAAACCGGCTTGGTGTTGGCGGGTCCCCCCCCCGCAGTTCGTCCAGGCTCTCGAGCGTGCAGATGCGCGCGGCGCGGCGCGCCAGCTCGTCGTAATTTTGCGCCACCTTGCGCAGCACGTCCCGCGTCTCGGGATATTCGCAATTGTCCGCCTTGGTGCGGAATTCTTCCGCCCGCATCCGCCAGTACCGCGGAGGGTGCATCCGCTCGGCTCCCATGGGCCACTCCCCTCAGTTGGTCCAACTGTTCCTGCTCATTAATCAAGAGCGCGTCCAGGAGTTCCCGCGCAGATGTTCCGGTTCCGATCACACGTCCCGATTGCGCAGGGATCGCAGCTGACGACAGCATCTCGCGGGAAAGATCGACTTTAGTTCAAATGCGGCAGGGCGGATTCGGCAGGACGCAACGGGTTGGCGCCATGGTGGGACACGTCCCTTGCGACAAACGCAACGGGGATAGCTCGGAGAGATCGTCGATGTATGTCGTCGCCGCCGCGTTGCTGGTGCTGTCGGGACTGTTCTACTCCGCGAGCCATCACGAGATCGGCTCGTTCGGCGTCACCATGTGCACGTATGGCGGCGCGTTCTGCGACAATCCGCTGATCGTCTTTTCCGGCGCCGCGCTGGCCGGCGCCTGGGGCATGTTCGTCAGCGTCAAATAGTCCCGACCGCACGCGCTCAGGGGACAAACGTCTCGCCGGTGTCCGTGCGCGGACTGCGCGACGGCCGGCCATGGCGGGCCGGCGCGCGCCCGGGACGCGCGCAAAGGCTGCACTGGGTATTCTTCGATGATGCACTTATACAGGTGTTTTGCCCGACGAGTCAAATGGAGATTCGCTTTATCAGAAATTGGCGAGGAGCCCGCTACGCGAAGCCCGGGAACCTTGTTCCCTCCTTGGCATTTGTGAAGGACGCGCCCCGACCGAGACCCCTCCTGCCATGACCGACAATGCTCTCGCCCCCACGAAATCCGCGCCGTCGCTGTTGCAGAGGTTGGGGCCGGGTCTCGTCACCGGGGCGGCGGACGACGATCCGTCCGGCATCGCCACCTATTCGCAGGCCGGCGCGCAATTCGGTTACGGACTGCTCTGGACGGTATTTCTGACCACGCCGTTCATGATCGCCATCCAGCTCGTCAGCGCCCGGATCGGCCGCGTCACCGGCAAGGGGCTGGCCGCCAACGTCATGCAGATCGCGCCGCGCTGGGCGGTGCTGTCGCTCGTCGCCATGCTCGTCGCCGCCAACACCTTCAACATCGCCGCCGACATCGCCGCGATGGCGGAGGCGCTCTCGCTCGTGATCGGCGGCCTCAACCACGAGCACGCGCTGATCTTCGCGGCGGGCTCGACCCTGCTGCAGGTGTTCCTGCCCTATCGGCGCTATTCGCCGGTGCTGAAATTTCTCACCTTGGCGCTGTTCGCCTATGTCGCGACCGCCTTCACGGTCGAGATCCCGTGGAGCACGGCGCTGCTCGCGGCGGTGTGGCCGAAGACGAATGTCAGCGCCGATTATTTCATGATGGTCGTCGCCGTGCTCGGCACCACGATCAGCCCGTATCTGTTCTTCTGGCAGGCCTCGCAGGAGATCGAGGAGATGAACCAGGGCAGGCGCGACAAGCCGCTGCGCGAGCTGAAGCACGGCGGCAGTCCGGAGCTGGCGCGCATCCGGGCCGACACCATCTCCGGCATGCTGCTCTCCAACGGCATCGCCTTCTTCATCATCCTCACCACCGCGTCGGTGCTGCACGCGAATGGCGTCACCAACATCAATTCGGCGACGGAGGCCGCCGAAGCGCTGCGGCCGCTCGCCGGCGACTTCACCTTCGCCCTGTTCGCGATCGGCATCATCGGCACCGGCCTGCTCGCAATTCCGGTGCTGGCGGGCTCGGCCGCTTACGGCGTGGCGGAGATCTTCGGCTGGCGCGCGACGCTGGAGGCGAAGCCCGACGAGGCGGTCGGCTTCTACACCATCATCGCCGCCGCCACCATCATCGGCTTCGGTCTAGGGTTCACCGGCATCGACTCGATCCACATGCTGGTCTGGAGCGCCGTGCTCAACGGCGTCGTCGCCGTTCCGATCATGGCCATGATGATGCTGATCGTCTCGAGCAAGACGATCATGGGTCGCTTCAAGGGCCGGTCATGGCTCGTCGCGCTGGGCTGGCTCGGCACCGCGCTGATGGCGCTGGCCGTGCTCGCCCTGCTCGGCTCGTCATTGATCGGCTGACTAACCTTGCGACAAGGCTGCCGATATCTGCGAGGCGATGATGAAGGCCGCGAACACCGCCGGCACGCCGATGAAGCGCAGGAATTGGTCTATCGAAAGCATCGCTGTCTCCCGCAAGACAAAAAATGTTTGCGCCCGCTGCGCTATTCCACCCCGTGCGCAGCGTGCTGATCGGCCGTCAGAAACTGATCGGAAATGGCGGCTCCACTCATCGTGAGCAGCGCCAGGATCGAAATCACAGCCAGAAATTTCATGGCCGGAGGGTCGATCCCGATTGTGGCCAAAAACGTCAAAGCATGGTCCCTTTTCAGGACAACCCCGGGAAAGATCATGGCTGTCCCCACCGGATTTTCCCTTAGAATGGCGGGAAGGGCCTTCCAGGCGCCCCTCGCCGGGCTTCACTGCGCAGGACCGTTCGCCTAACAATCCTGGCTGGAGCCGGGCTTGCGAGCCGGCCAAAGAAAAAAAGCGCCGCCGGGCGACAGGGAGCGACATGACCAGATCGTCGAAAGCAACAAGCCTCGAAATCCTCGCCTGCGATGCCGGCTGGAGAAACTACCATTTCGTCAAGCTGACGACCGAAGACGGCGTCGTCGGCTGGAGCGAGTTCGACGAGGGTTTTGGCTCACCCGGCGTCGGTGCTGCGATCCAGCGCCTGTCCGCCCGCGTCGTCGGGCAGAACGTTTTCCGGCACGAGCGCATCTACGCCGAGCTGTTCGCGGCCACACGTCCCGCCGCCGGCGGCGTGGTGGCGCAGGCGCTCGGCGCGATCGAGAATGCGCTGCTCGATGCCAAGGCGAAATGTCTCGGCGTGCCCTGCTACGAGCTGCTCGGCGGCAAGATCCGCGACCGTGTCAGGGTCTATTGGTCGCATTGCGCAACGTGGCGGATCAATCACCCGTCCTGGTACAAGCCGCCGATCGAGAACCTCGACGGCGTCATGGTAATGGGACGCGAGGTGCGCGAGAAGAAGTTCACCGCGCTCAAGACCAACATCTTCTCCTACGACGACGGCAAGCCAACCGGTTGGCGACCGGGCTTCGGCTCGCCCTTCGCCCCCGAGATCAACGTCGATCGCAAAATCCTGCGCGACCTGCGCATGCATCTGGAGGCGATCCGCGACGGTGCAGGCCCCGACGTCGACATCCTGCTTGATTGCAACTTCAACGCCAAGACCGAGGGCTATCTGGAGATCCTGCGCACCATCGCGGACCTCGACATGTTCTGGATCGAGATCGACAGCTTCAATCCGGAAGCACTCGGTTACATCCGCAGGCAAAGCCCGCATCCGATCTCGTCCTGCGAGACGCTATTGGGCCTGCGCGAATTCCTGCCCTATTTTCGCGAGCAGGCCATGGACGTCGCGATCATCGACACGCCCTGGAACGGCGTCTGGCAGTCGATGAAGATCGCAGCCGCCGCGGAAGCGTTCGAAGTCAACGTTGCCCCGCACAATTTCTACGGCCATCTCTGTTCGATGATGAACGCGCATTTCTGCGCCGCTGTGCCGAACCTGCGCATCATGGAGATCGACATCGATCGCCTGGCGTGGGACCGCGAGCTGTTCACGCATGAGCCGGATATTCAGAACGGCCATCTGGTCATTCCGGACCGACCCGGCTGGGGCACCGATCCGAACGAGGAAGCCCTTCGCGCGCATCCGCCGAAGACCAGCGGCGGATTGCTCAACTACGGTCGCAAGAACTAGACGTCTTACGGCGTCACTGGATTGACGGTCGGGGACGTCTTTGGCCCCGGCCGCGCCGGCTCGATCGGTGATTTCGGTTCGGTCGGGAGAATTTTGGCACCTGCGGCGCGTGTGGCCTCGCCAGTGGTCGCATACATCGCGACGTGAGCAGGCTGCGTCTTGGCCCGATTCCATGGTCCGTGATCGACGATGAGCATCGCAGCAATCGTCACCGCGGCCACAATCAACGCGATCACGCCGGGATGGCGAAGCGCCGAGGACATGGAATTTGCGAAGCGATCCGTTGCCATCGTGGAATCCATAGGTTTTTCCTCTCGCAGGTTAATGCAATTGCGTCCTGCGAGTTCCGCCCCTGCCGAGCCAAGTTCCAAGCCAATGCGGGAACCTGACGCCACAAGGCGCTCAGTGTTTCACATCCGGCCGCGCATCGCCGACGAACCGGTCGCGATTCGGCATCTTGACCGCCGCGAGCGATTTGGCATCGAGCGTCGCGTCCGCTCCGACCAGTCCATTCAGGTTCAGGATGTACGCGGACACCGCATAAACCTCCTCATCGCTCAGCGATTGCGGTGCGTTCTGCGGCATCGCACGGCGGATGTAGTCGAACAGCGTCGGCGCATACGGCCAATAGCTGCCGACCGTGCGGATCGGTTTTGGTGTTGCGATCGTGCCCTGCCCACCGACGAGCCGGTCACCCAGCCCGCCCTCGCCCTTGTCGCCATGGCATGATGCACATTGCTGGGCGAACACCTCGCGACCACGACTGACCGAGCCACTTCCCTTCGGCAGATTGCTGCCGTCGCGTCCGACGTCGATATTCCAGCCAGCAATCTCCGCAGCCGTCGCGGGACGTCCGAGGCCGTACAGAGTCTGTGCCTGGGCCCCGCTCGCGAACGCACACAGCACGATGACAACAGCAATGCCGCAAGTCTCACGCCAGCGCATTGGTCACCTCGCCGTCGGCCGCGATGCGCCAGGGCCAGATCGCGTTGTTGTGGTAGAAATAGTTCTCGCCGCGCACCGCGAGCAACTCGGCCAGAGTCGGCTGCACATAGCCGGTTTCGTCGATGGCACGGCTCTGGATCACGGCAGGCTTGCCGTCCCACTGCCAGGGCAGGCGAAAGCGTGTCAACGCACGCGTCAGCACCGGCTCCTGCAATTGCGCGCTTTGCCAACTCTTTCCCTCGTCGACGGACAGTTCGACGCGCGCGATCTTGCCATGCCCGCTCCACGCGATGCCGGTGATCTCGTGGAAGCCGGGCGCGCCCAGGCGTTGGCCGCCGGAGGGCCTCGTGATGATCGACTTCGCCTCCATGTAGAACGAAAATTCACGCGCGGTGCCGTCCGGCAGCAAGTCGGTGTATTTCGAGGTCTCCTCGCGCGAATAGACCGGCTCAGCCGTCACATGCAGGCGGCGGAGCCACTTAACGCTCATATTGCCCTCGAAGCCTGGCAGGAAGAGCCGCAGCGGATAGCCCTGCTGCGGGCGCAGCCGCTCCCCGTTCTGGCTGTAGACCAGCATGGCGTCCTCGAGGCATTTCTCGATCGGGATGCTGCGGGTCAGCGCAGCCGCGTCGGCACCTTCGGCGACGATCCATTTGGCATCCGGCTTCAATCCGGCCTCCTGGAGCACCAGCTTGAGGCTGACGCCGGTCCATTCTGCACAACTCACCAGACCTACAAGGTCCGACGCAGTCTTGCCGTAAGGCTTGCTGTAGCCGGGATTGCCGGAGCATTCGAGAAAGTGGACGCGCGATTCCGACGGGAAACGCCTGAGATCGTCCATTGTGAAGATCAGCGGACGCTCGACCAGCCCGTGCAGCATCAACCGGTGCTGGGCCGGATCGATGGTCGGAACGCCGCCATGATGACGCTCGTAAAACAGTCCGTTCGGCGTGATGATGCCATCGAGCTCCTGCAACGGCGTCCGGCTGGAGGCAGAGATGTACTGCTTGAGAGTCTTCGAGATGTTCTTGACGACGCCCTTCTCGAACGGCGATGGCGCGCCATAGAGCTGGCCTCCCGTCGGCTCGCCCGCCGCCTTCATCCATTCGGGAATGTTGGGTGGAAGATTGTCGGTCGCGGCGGCAACCGATGCGCCGGCGCCCAGGACAGTGCCACCCGCAGCCGCCGCGCCGGCGCGCAGAAAGCGACGGCGAGTCGTGCCCGCAGGTTTGTCGTCGGCGTCGCTCGTGCTGCTCATTTGCGGATCCTCGGCTGAAGCGCGACCCGCATGAAACATTCTGCGACGAGCATTTGCAATTCGCACCTGTTTCAAAAACAGGCGATTTCGACCTCGACTGATCTAAATCTGGCGGGCGCGACGGCAATTCTCTTCTTCGCAATGCACAAACGGCTCATCCATCACTCGCCCGGCGCGATCGCATTGCTGGGGGTTGGCCGGTCGGCGATCTGCTGGCCGAACAGGCTGCCGATCAGTTCGACCGCGGTGCGCGCGGTGCGGCCACGCTCGTCGAGGAACGGATTGAGCTCGACGATGTCGACTGAACCGACTACGCCGGAATCGTGCAGGAGCTCCATGATCAGATGCGCCTCACGATAGGTCGCTCCGCCCGGCACCGTCGTGCCCACGCCGGGTGCGACGCAGGGGTCGAGAAAATCGACGTCGAAGCTGACATGCAGCACGCCGTTGCTGGCCCTGACGCGCTCGATGACGCGACGGATCAGCACGGCGACGCCGAATTCGTCGATCTGGCGCATATCGACAACCCTGATCCGGCGCGTGCGCATCAACTCCTTTTCGAGCTTGTCGATTGAGCGCGCGCCGAACAGGTCGAGCCTGTCGGGATCGATCGGGGCGCGCGGATCATCGCCGAGCAAGCCGTCGAGGCCGGGTTCGCCGCAAAGGAATGCCGCCGACATGCCGTGCATGTTGGCGGTGATCGTCGTCTCAGGCGTGTTGTAATCGGCATGCGCATCGAGCCAGAGCACGAACAGCTCGCGTCCGCGCTCCTGCCAGTGACGGGCCATGGCATTCACCGATCCCATCGACAATGTGTGATCGCCACCGAGGAAAATCGGCAGCGCGCCGGTTTTCGCGATCTCGTAGCCTCTGCGGCTCAGCACGCGCGTCCAGCGCTGGATTTCGCGGTAGTGATTGGCTTTGTCGGGGGGCCTGTCTGCGAGGTCCCGGAGCTCGCCCACGGAGAGATCGCCGTAATCGACGACCTCGAAATCCAGGCTCTCTAGCAGTGTCGCAAGGCCGGCGGTGCGGAGCGCCGCAGGGCCCATCAGAGTACCGCGCTGCGAAGCCCCCATGTCGATGGGAGCGCCGAGCAGGGCGATGCGCCGGGCTCGATCCGTCGTGGTCCGGTCAGTCACAGCTGTCTCCTGAGATCAGCAAGATTGAGCCAGCCTAACAGAGATTCGCACCCGTCGTTTCACGGGGAAGGTCCACGCAGGGGCGCATCGTCCCGGAACAAAAGCCCGCGCGCCGAATTGCTCATCCAAGGCCGGTACCCGCCGTAAAAACCACGGCGCCTGTCGCGGATAGCCAAAGGTCATGCGACCCGCTGTTCAGAACGAGCGCTCGCGCGGATAGCCAAAGGTACCGGCCTCCGCCGCACATGATCAGCCTGGAGGTTGCGCACTTGAGCACGGAGATCCCGCAGTCCACTTCACATCCCGGCATGGCCGAGCGCGCCATCGATGCCGCGACGGACGTATCCCGCACCATCGGTGAAGTCGCAGGTGGCCTGCATGCAGCTGTCGACCGCATGACCTCCGCAATCGACGATGCGCGAAAGCCGGGCCGGCCCCTCGCGACCGTCGCTGCGATCACGCGCGAAGCGCCGCTTGCCAGCCTGTTCGTTGCTTTCCTGTTCGGCGTCGCGGTCGCGCGTCGGCGCTAAATCGTAACAGGTGTTCAGGCGGCGCTGACGGCCGCGCACTCGGACGCGAGGAATTGTCGCTCGAATGCCTCCGCCGGCATCGGACGGCCAAAGAAATAGCCCTGGCCTTCCTCGCATCCCATGCTCACCAGGAAGTCGGCCGTCGCGCGATTCTCGATGCCTTCGGCCACGACCGTGAGACCGAGCTGCTTGCTGAGACCGATGGTCGACCCGACAATCGCGGCATCGTCGGAGTTCGCGAGCAGACCGAGCACGAACGACCGGTCGATCTTGAGCCCATCGAGCGGGAACTTCTTCAAATAGCTCAGGCTCGCATAGCCAGTGCCGAAATCGTCGAACAGGACGCGGACGCCGAGCTGCTGGATGCGTTTGAACATATCGAGCACCCGGGCTTCGTCGTGTAGCAGGATGTCCTCGGTGACCTCGAGTTCGAGCAGCGACGGCGTGAGCCCCGTCGCTTCGAGCATCCCCGCAACCGAATGCGCGAGGTCGCCGGAGTGGATCTGCGAGGGCGACAAATTGATCGCGACGCGCACACTGTCGCCGGACAATTCCCAGGCGCGTGCCTGCCGGCAGGCAGTTTCCATCACCCAGTTTCCGATCCGCTCGGACAGGGCTGAGCTATTGACCACCGGCATGAACTCTCCTGGCGAAACGTAGCCGCGCACGGGATGCCGCCAGCGGATCAGCGCTTCGGCCCCGACCAGGCTGGCGTCGATCAGGCGAACCTGAGGCTGGTAGAACAGCTCGAACTCGCCGCGATCGGCGGCAAGCGCCAATTCACTCTCCAGCGTCAGCCGGTTCTCCAGCTCCTGCCGGATCGCGCTCTCGAAGACCACATAACCGCCGCGCCGCGTCAGTTTTGCCTTGGTCAACGCAAGATGGCCGTTGCTCAGGAGATCGTCGGCGTTGTGTCCGCCTTCTGGATGGACGGCGACGCCGATGCTGATCCTGACGCGATGCTGCCGCGTGCCGGTCGCAAGCGGCGCTTCGAACGCGCGCGCGATGCGCTCGGCGAACTCTGCGATCGGCTCGTCGCCATCTGCGCCTTTGCGCGCAATGGCGAATTCGTCTCCGCTGAGCCGGGCAACGACAGCGTCGTCGCCCGCTTCAGCTTTCAGGCGACCAGCGACCGCCTGCAGCACGAGATCTCCGGCGGAATGACCCAGCATGTCATTGATGCTCTGGAAGCCGTCGAGCCCGATCACGAGCAGCGCGACCTTGCAGGGGCGCTGCCCCGCATCCCCGATCATGCCGACCAGTCCGGCATGCAGCGTGTTGCGGTTGACCAGACCGGTCAGCGCGTCGTACTCGGCGAGATATCTGACGCGTTCGGCCTCGCGCTTGCGGACCGAAATGTCGCGCAGGATGGCTCCGTATTGGAAGCCGTCCGTTCCCTGCCAGCCCGAGAAGCTCGCCTCGACCGGGAAAGTTTCACCGTTCTTGCGCCGCCCTTCGAACTCGACGACGACCGCCCCACCGGGGACCAGGAGTGCCTGGCGCGCGGCGTCGCGCATGGACGGCCTCGCGTCACCGTCCACTGATACGGCGCACAGCGTTTCGAACGGGCGGCCGATGATCTCGGCGGGCATATAGCCGAAGATCGCACTGGCGCCGGGATTCCACACGGCGATCAGCTGACCTTCGTCGGTGCAGACGAGGCCATCGCCGAGCGACATCGCGATACGATGAAAGCGGCTTTCGGCGATGCGCCCCAGGAGACCGCGGAAATCGATTTCGTCGAGTGCGATCGCCGTCAGATAAGCGACAATCGCGATGTGGAACAGCGATGTGTCGATGATGAAGGGCCATCTTGCCTGCACGAGGACCGCAACCAGCTCGAAGACCGCCCCGGCCGAGATCAGGATTGCAACGCGAATTCCCGGTCCGAAGCGGCGCCACGAATACATCATCAGCAGGCAGATCACCGCGAGACCAAGGATCATGCCGGTATCGGAGGTCCAGCGCAGCATCCGGTTCTGGAGGATCGATTCAGCTGCCAGCGCCTGGAGGATGGGTCCGGAGATGATGCGGCCATTTGGAACACTGAAGCGGTCGCCGAGTTCGAGCGCCGTCGCGCCAATGATGACCTTCTTGTCTCTTAGCTTGTCGAGAGTGGCCGTGTTGCCGCGGAGCACGTCGACATAGGAGACACTCGGAACGGAGCCCGCCCGAATGCTGAAATCGATCAGGAATGGCGGCCGCCGATTGGCGTCCTGCCCGGCCAGCACGACGGCCATCGACGGCATCAAGGCATCGCCGAGCTTCTCGCCGAACGGATAGCGACGAACGAGCCCGTCGGATTCGATCGCGACATTGACCAGCGCCGGCCACGACTGGTTGCTGAACGGCTTCAGGGGGCGATTGATGTGAGCTGCGCCGCCATTCGGCGCCGGTTGCTTGAAGGACGGCAGGATCGTCGAGCCGCCGGCCTCACGCAGTGCGGTGACGAACGCCTCGTCGGAGGCCGGATCGGATGGGGAGCTGAAATCGACGTCGAAAGCAACGTCCTGCGCCCCAGCGGCCTCTAACCTGTGCAACAGTTCCGCGTGCAGCCGGCGCGGCCAAGGCCATACCCCGATCTGGTCGATCGAGGGCGCATCGATGGCCACCACGACGACATTGCCGCTCGCGGCACGCGATTGCCAGGCGAACCGCAGGTCAGTCAGCGCGTTGCGAAGCGCGCCATGCCACCCCGTGGACAGCACGATCGCCAGCGCGGTCACAACTAGAATATGCGGACGATAGCGCTTCACTCCGGTCCTCCCGCGCACCCGCTTCTGCGGTTGCGCCCCCTCATCCCCTAAGAAATCGCCTCAGTGCTTGTTGTGGCCAAAGGCATTGCCGTGACCATTGCTGCCGTTGCCGCCGCCATTGCCGTTGCCGTTACCGTTGTTGCCCCTGCCGTTACCGGTGGCACCGTTGTTGCCATCACCGTTGCCGGAATTGCCGTTACCGGAGTTGCCCTTGCCGGGGTTGGACTTGCCATCGGAGTTTCCGCTGCCGGCGCCGGAGCCGTCGCTGGACGCACCGGCCGTGGTCGCGGCTATTGTCGTGCTCGCAGCCGAGGAGCTGGTGCTGCCAGCCGTCACGCCGCTGCTCGTGGTGACCGCAGTCTGGACGGTGCTGTTGGATGCCGTCGTGCTCGCTTTCGAGTCGCTCCAGACCGTTTCGGTACTGGCGTGCGCGTTGCGCACCTGTCCGGGAGCACCGCCGCTGTGGGCAAGCCCGTGCGTGACCTTGTGGACGTTCAGCTTGACCTCGCCGAGCGGGCTCGAGATGCGCACGACGCCGGCCTTGGCAGCACCGCCCTTGGGCGCGCGACCGCCTGCCGCCTGTTGCGATGGCTTGAGTGCGCCGGCCGCCTTGGTGCCCTTGTCGATCGCACCGAGCGCATGGATCGCATGGCCGTTCGCCGCATTGCGCGGGGCCGACAGGCCCGATTTCGGCACGGGGACGCGCTCGATCGTCGAGGCGCGCGGCTTGCCGTGCTCGATCGGATTGAACGTTCCGGAGCCGCTCAGAGAGAGGCCGGGCTTGCCGTGCTCAAAGACGGTGGCGGCCTGCCCCGGCAGGACCTGGGCGATCTGTCCCGTCTTGAAGTCGGAGACCTCGACCTGGCCGCGAAGCACGCCGACCTTGGTGCTGCCCGCATTCACGGTGACGCTGAACTGTGTGCCCTTGACGACAGCGGCGAGATAGGGCGTCTCGACCTCGAAATGCTTGACGTTGCGCTTCTCGACTTCGAGCAGGATCGAACCTGCCTGCTGGATGATAGTGGTCGAGAGACCCTCCTTGCTCTCGGTGGGCAAGCCGACCACCGAGTTGGGAGAGATCAGGATCGTCTCCTCCCCGCGGACGAGGAGCACGCGGCCATTACGTCCGGTACGAATTGTGTCGCCGGGCTTGAGTGCCTCCTGCTGACTCAAGGACACCTGCTGAGCGCCGCTGGTGGCGACCCAGACCTCACCGGTGGCCTTGCCGACTGACCAGACGCCGTCGTCCGCGGCGGATGCGCCGGTAGCCGTTCCCAGGATCAGCGCAGCCGCGAAGGTGCACCGCATTCCAATTTTGCTCAGCATGACGATCCTCAGTCCGCGTTACAGCCAGCCTGAGGGGTATCCGAAATCACTCAACATAGGATTAGCGGGAAGCGGCCAGCGGAGCGGTCGCGTTAACGGTTCATTGACCATAAAAAACTATGAAAAATCATGTGGCTAACGAACCCTCACCGCATCAGGGGCACATCTCCGTCGAACTACGGGGACGGGCGCGTCGCGCGCGCCGGGAAGCGGCATCTCATTACCACAATGGCGCTGTTGGCGCCGTTCTTCGCGGGAGTTCCTCAGGCTTTCGCGCAGCAGGCGAGCCAGCCTGGCTTCGATCCGCGCCAACCCGAGAAGTATTTTGAAAACCAAACCGAGCGGGAATCGCTGAGCCGTCCTCCGGTCAGACTACCGACAGTCGGCCAGCCCAACACGGGCGGCGATACCAAGCCTCAGTTCGTGCTGCGCGGCGTCGATGTCAGCGGGGCCCGGGCCATTTCCCCCGATCGCATCGCCGCGGTCTACCAGCCCTATGTCGGCAAGAAGGTTTCTCAGGCGGATCTCGCCGCGATCGCCGGCGCGATCAGCGATCTCTACCGCGCCGATGGTTTTCACTTGAGCCGGGCGATCGTGCCGCCGCAGGATATCGCCGATGGCCTGCTCCGGATCCAGGTGATCGAAGGCGCCATCGTCCAGGCCGAGCTGAAAGGCGATGGCGCCGAACAGTTCGGCGTGAGACCGATGCTTGGGCCGGTTCTGGCCGAGCAACCGTCGCGCCTGACGACGCTGGAACGCCAGCTCTTTCTCATTAACGGCAGACCTGGCGTCCGGATCACCGATACCGCACTGGAGGAGATCGGCGGGGCAACCGGCCGCTTCCGCCTCGTCGTCTATTTGAAGACCTGGCACGTCTTCTCGTCGTTCGGTCTGGACAATCTCGGCTCATCATCAGTCGGTCCGTGGCAGACATACGCGACCGGCGCGTTCAACTCCTATCTCACGCCCGGCGACACGCTGGCGGTCAACCTGTCGACCATCGCCAACGACCCCCGCCAGCTTGGCTTCGCACGGCTGTCCTACGATGCACCCGTCGGCATCGACGGCGTGCGCCTCGGCGGGTCCGTCCTATACAGCGCGGTCAGGCCGGGCGATGTCCGCCGCCTCGACAGCGACATCACCACAACCGAAGCGTTCGAGCTGCGTGCCAGCATCGTCCCACTGCAGTCGCGATTGTCCTCGCTGACCCTGACTGCGGCGACGACCTTCAGCAACGTGTCCGAGCATGACCTTTACGGCGCCTGGTACAACGACCACATCAGGACAGCGAGCCTGATCGCCGACTACCGGCTTCAGGATCATTTCGGCGGCACCAATTTCGCGACGCTGACCTACCGCCAGGGCCTCGACATCTTCGGTGCCTCGCATTTCGACGACGATCTGTTGTCGCGCGATGGCGCGTCATCGAACTTCTCGGTGCTAAACCTCTGGTTCACGCGCTACCAGACGCTCAACGACGTCTGGTCGCTCAAGCTTTCCGCTGCGAGCCAGACGGCGTCACGGCCGCTGTTCACCTCGCAGCAATTCTATCTCGGCGGCGCTGCCTTCGGGCGCGGCTATGGCGCAGCAGAGATCAGTGGGGACAACGGTCTTGCCGGCTCACTCGAGCTGCGCTTCGACCAGAAGCTCAATTTCCGTTACTGGACCGGCTATCAGCTCTATGCCTTCGGTGACGCCGGCGCAGTCTGGAACGACGGTTACCGCCTGAGCGACGGCCTGTCGCTGACCTCGGCCGGAGCTGGCGTGCGGTTCTTCCTGCCGGCCGATTTCCAGGCTGATCTCGGCGTGGCTGTCCCCCTGAGCTACCGGGCGCCCGACAACGAGCGCCGCAGCCCGCGCCTCCTTTTTACTTTGACTAGCGCGTTGCGGCTCTGCTCCGAACGCGGCAAGGGCGGTTGTCTGTAAATCCCTTGCCCTTCGCGCTGTGCTCCGACATGCGGCCCTTTTTGGGGCGCGGCGCACAGGCTTGCCTAAATTTAATCCCGTAGCCTGCTCACGATCGCTCGATCCGGGAGTTCCCAATAGCCATGTTCAGTCAAAAGTGATTTGAGACGGAACCATGAAGAGGGTGTTTGCAGTTCTGGCGTTTCTCTGCGTCCTCGGCGTCGGCCAGTATTTCGTGGTCAGCCGGTTCGCGATCCGCCATGAGGTTTTGACCCTGTTCGACGCCGCGCGCCAGCGGCCGATCGCGGTCGAAATCGCTGTACGGCGCGATTACGAGACCAAGGCCAATCTCGGCCTCTGGAAGCTCCCGCTCGCCATCATCAGCAACGGCAATACCGTCAAGGCCACCGAATATTCCTTCCTCGCCAACGTGCTCGCCGCACGCGGTTATCTCGTCGCCAGCATCCAGCAGGATCTGCCGAGCGATCCGCCCCTGATGACCAAGGCCGGCCAGCAATATGTCGGCCGGCGCGAGGTCTATATCCGCTGCGAGGCCAACATCCTCTTCACCTTGCGCGAATTGAAGCGGCGGCAGGACAACGCCGACTACGACCACATCACGCTCGTCGGCCATTCCAACGGCGGCGACGTTTCGATGTATGTCGCTCATCAGCACCCGGAGCTGGTGTCGAAAGTGATCACGCTCGACAATCTGCGGGTGCCTTTCGTGCTTAGCGACCACATGAAGATCCTGTCGTTCCGCTCGAAGGATCCGCATTTTGTAACCGATCCCGGCGTGCTGCCGACGCCGGAAGAGGCCAAGGCGCGCGGCATCGATATTATCCACACTGGCGCACAGCATACCGAGATGAGCGATCGCGGCCCCGATGCGGTCAAGGAGAAGATCCAGGCGACACTCGACCGCTTCCTGCGCGACAGCGCCAGCAGCGCGCTCGCGCCGGCCGATACAGGAAGCCCGATGATCATGAACCCCGGCGACTATTAGTCCGGCCCCTTTGCGGCAGATCAAGGCTGCCGCGAGCCGACCACGATAGAAAGGGCCTCGCCATCTCGGAGAGGCACGTGTCGCACTCCATCGAAAGCCTTGATACGAAAAGACTCGATACGACAAGCTTTGCCCTGCCTGCGGCAAGGACGCCGAGATTCGCCCGGCATCTCTATCGTTCGGCTCGCAAGCTGCTGCGGTCGATCATTGCCCGCATCGACCTCTCGCAGTATCCGGGTTCGTGCTGCGGATGAGGACGGCGTCGCGAGCCAACAACACACAGGGTTGCTCTATGCACCGGCATTTGAGACGAATTTGCCTGCTGGTTGCCGTGGCCTCGAGCGTGGGCACGTCGTCCGCTCTCGCCGCCGATGCAGATCACGGCGCCGACCTTGCGAGGCGCTGGTGCGCCAGCTGCCATGTCGTGGCGAACGGCCAAACACAGGCGAGTGCCGACGTCCCCTCTTTCGTGTCCGTTGCGCGCAGGCCTGACTTCAGTTCGGAAAGGCTCGCCTTTTTCCTGCTAGACCCGCACCCGAAAATGCCGAATTTCCCCTTGAGCCGGATCGAAGCCGGCGATATCGCAGCCTACATCGCATCGCTGCGTTAGCAGAGCGACCGATTGGTCAAAACACCTGCGACAGATGCAAATCCCTGCCTGAGAACCGACAAGGATCAGCGGAAAGGATGATGGGCGGCGAATGAGGTCCATTCGACAGCCCATCATGGACCGGCACCAGTATCGATGTGCAAATATTCACGCCGCGTAAGTCCAATCTGTGGACGCGCCGTGAACACACCGAGAATCAGGACTTGCCCTTCCCCGGCTGCATGAGACTGCCGGTCATCTGGCGCATGTGGTCTCCGGCACTGGTGAACTGGCTGCGCAGGAAATCCGATTGGATTCGCATCGCCTCCTGAAGGTCGGTGGCATGGACGAGCTTGCGAGCATGCTCGAACGCCGACTTCATGTTCTGCTCGGTGAAAGCGAGCGCTTGCTTCGACACGTCCGCCCCCGCGCCCGGAACGGTCGTCATCGATTTGGTGGCGGCTTCGAAAAACATGCCGAATGCCTTTTCCGCCTGGTCAATCGTCTTCTCGGCCAGGTCGCGCAGTTCGGCCGGAACTTCGAGCTTCGGTTCGATCATGGTCGCACTCCTCCCGTTTTCAGAACTGAATACCACACTTGCCGGATCGCCTGCCAGCGTCCAGCCGGAGGAAGACGTCGCCCGGCGGCCGGCTCTGGCAGGAAAACGAAGGGCAAGGCGTAAGGCCGGCGCGCAGGCAGGCTCAGGACAGGGGGTGTTCGGGGAGAGCTTCTTCGGTAGCGAGGTCTTCGACGAGCTTGATGACCTCGAAACGCTGCCGGGGCGCGAGCTTCAGAAACGCGCGGAGCAGGCGCAGGCTTTCGACGGTGCCGCTTGCAGGCGCGCCGAGCTTGAGGTGCAGCTCAGCTGCGAAATTGAGGTTCTTCATCTCGCACCTATGACAAGCATCGGACTTCGTGATCCAACATCGAGATCCCAACTAAGAACCAAACGCCACACCCGGATGCCACACCCGGATGCCACAACCGGATGCAATGGCGACAGCTCGCTTTCGGCCGGAGGGGCCGGGTGTGTTCGCACGCCGAGCCACATGTGCAAGCAAGCACACCTAAGCAGGTTGCAACTATGTCAAGAAACAACCCCTCCGGCAAGGCTAACAGTTGGCGCAGCGATGCTCCGTCTGCATCGCACCACGGCAATTCCGGATAACAGGAATATGGCCCGCCGTCACCCACCTGCGTCAAGAAGCGTCATCGATCAGCATCCAGCCTCGATCGCCGTCAATCGACGCTGCAATTCGTGTTGTTTCGGATGTGAATGGACGTTGGTGGACGCGAATTAGTGCTTCTTCAGCGTATACACGTAATTGTTGAGTCCGGCATCGGCGATTGTATCGTCGACGAAATAAACGTCGTGAACCGTTTTCGAGGAGCAAACGACAAAGCGGTGGCGGAACAGCCACGCAGATCACGGGCGCCGTGGCCGATGCATTGATCGATTCTGGCGCCCCAGCACCAAAGGACGACGGCATGCTTTCCTGCGATCTCATCAAGGGCGCCGCAGTCGCGCTTCTCACCTTCTCGATACCAAGCGCGTGGGCGCAGGAGACCAGGATGAACCTGTTCAAGATCGTCACCATCAAGGACGAAATCGTCGTCGGATTGTCGACGGAGGAGCTTCAGGCCCTCGGCGGCAATGATGCCAGCGCCGTTGCACACGCCTTGGCGCAGAAGGGCGATCTCACCGTCTGGCAATACAACGTGCATCGCGGTCCGAACGGCGAATTGCAGCAAGCGCCGACCGCCAGAATCGGGCTTTTGGCCAACGCCTCACTGCGGGTCGAGCCCTATGCCACGACCTACCAGATCCTACCGCATCCCTAAGCAGGAGACCGGCGCGCCCGCGACCAGGGTCGCGGGCGCGCCGGTCT
>NZ_VSST01000027.1 GCF_019402665.1 Bradyrhizobium canariense | reverse complement strand
CTGCGGCCTACCGCGTAGGGTTACGCTACTGCTTTCCCTTGACGGTCAGCGATCACGCCTCGCGCTTCCTGTTGCTGAGCGAGGCGCTCGACTCGACGCGCGAAGACCCCGCCATAACCGCCTTCGAGCGCTTGTTCCACGAGCGCGGCCTGCCACTGGCCATTCGCTCCGACAACGGCGTGCCCTTTGCCAGCCCCAACGCCTTGTTCAATCTGTCGAAGCTTTCGGTCTGGTGGCTCCGGCTCGGCATTGCCATTGAGCGCATCAAGCCGGGCCGTCCGCAGCAGAACGGCCGGCACGAGCGCATGCACCTCACCCTCAAAAAGGAAGCGACCCGCCCGCCAGGCTTCAACAGCCTGCAGCAGCAGGAACGCTTCGATGCCTTCGTGCACGAATTCAACACCGAGCGGCCCCATGAGGCGCTCGGCATGAAGTGCCCCGCCGAGCTCTACACCGCTTCAACGCGCGTCTATGACGGCCTGCCCGAACTGACTTACCCCTTCCACGACCGCGACATTGTCGTCACCGCTTGCGGGCGGCTCTGCCTGCATCGCAAGAAGATCAACATCTCAACCGTGCTGGCCGGTCAGAAGCTCGGCATCAAGGAGGTCGACGAGGGCATTTGGCTCGTCAGCTTCATGCACTACGATCTCGGTTACTTCGATCTGGAGCAGAAAACCTTGCAGCCGCTCGACAACCCGTTCGGCCCGCCCATCACCGATGTCTCAGCTGCCACCGCAGCGCCCTGAGCGCGACGCGCTCTCGTGCATTCTTGGCATGGCAGGCCCTTTGCTTGGCTCCGCTGTCGCGGTCAACCCCCGAAGCCCACAGGGGCGCGGCACGCGCGGGGTTGACGGCGACAGCGCGAGCCAAGCAACAATGGCCAGGCCATAGATGCGTCTCGCCGGAACACAGCAGATCGCTGACCAGCGGCCTCAAACTGGATCGACTTTGGAGTAAACGACTTTGAAACCCCTCGACAACCCGTTCGGCACGAGGTTGTCACCCATGTCTTAGGTACGACCTGTACCTATGTCTCCGGTCTGGACACCCGTTATTTTGATGGGCGCACCAGACTCGAACCTGGGACCCGCTGATTGAGAAACCACATCCGCCGTACAATCAATCAGTTTTCGCCTCCGTGCGTTTTCATTTTCGCGTTGAACGCGCACACATCTGCCAGGTTTGTGGCCCACAACTCTGCAAACAGCCGAAGAGCGATTCTTAATATGGATACATCCAATAAGTCGTATTCGAATCGTCGGGCATCGATCGCAGGGTCGGCGTCCGCTGCGGGGGTTTAAGATGCGTCGAAGACGAGATGATCCGGCCTATGTCATCGAGAACCGCGCGGCTGGTTGAGTACGTACTGTGATTTAGAGCAAACATTTCGCTTCCCACAGCAGAAACATCGACCGTTTCGATACCGGGCACGAGAGTTGGCCCGCTCTTGGTTACGAACCCCATTCGCGACGTGGATTGCGCTTTCTCCATGGAGGCGAGCAACGCGAGATCCGTCGAGGACGCGTATAGCGTCACCGCGCCCGCCGCTGCCTTGATTTGGCTCGCGCGCTGAAGATAAATGTCGCGATCCACGTCCGGGGCCGCAAAAATCAATTCAGTAATCCCGAGCGCCGTCTGGCTCAGCGCGGCTTGCTGCAAGGCGCCCAAAACCACCTCGCTGCCCAGACTATGCGCAATCACGATAATCCGTGACACTTTGCCCGCCGTTTTAATGAGCTGGAGGAGATCGAACAAGCCATCCGGAGCGTACAAAGCACTCTCCCGATCGTAGTCATAGTCCTTCACTCCGCCCTTGGACGGCCAGGAGTACATCATGACACGGCCTTTGTAGTTCGCGTCGAAAGCAATTTGAGCCGCCTTGAAGGCTGCGTCCGAAAAGGCAACGTTGTAGCCGTGCACAAAGAGCATCAGGCTGTCGGCCGGATTTGCGATAGCGGAAGCAAACTCCTCACGAGAAAGACGATCGAGCTTCTGGATTCGGAAGTGCTTTCCATCGGCCTCCGCCTCCTTGCGCATCCCGAACCAGCTTGTCTTCGGCGTTTCGACTTCTCCCATCTTGTGAACGATGGGAATGCTAACCGTCACGCAGCCAAATGTGTTGGTGGCCGCACGACTATAGGAGATCTGGGTCAATTCCAGACCGGACCCACCGGTCACCACGCGATTGGTGGCGAAGTAGACGGGTACCAACCCCTTAATCACAGATCTATTGACCACCACCGCGGCTCCGGTGCTGCGTTTGTCGGGAGGCGCCTCCTCGCTCGCCTCACCGGTTGTCCGTCGCCACGGCCGATAGGCATGATAGTGCCGGACATGGTGGTAGTACCCGGGGCCATAGCGATAGCCGTATTTCTTGAACGCGCTCTCATGTTTCTGGGGCGCCTTCTGTATATGCCGGTTGGCCTGCTGCGAGGCCGGACCCTGGTGGGCGCAACCGGTCGCGAGCGCGCAAAACAAGACAATGAGCACTGTTCGAAGCTGCTGGAACGCGTGGCCGAGCCGATGCAACCGGTTCGAACCTCGAATTGGCAAGACGAGCATGACCATCGATCAGCTACCTACTTTGCAAGGGTTTGGGAAACGTTGACCGTAGCGCCCAGCCATCCGCGATACCTGTCGACAGCAGGTCCGCTGGTAAGCTTGTAGGTGAAGCGAACCTCCGCCCCGCCGCCGTTGATCGCGCAACCGATATTGCTGGCACCATTGGCGGTCTCAACGTGCCACGTGCACCCTGTGATGCGGTAGCCGGGCTCAGCAGGGAAAGTCTCGGCGTAGTCCGCCGAATGCTCCGCAAATACGACCGGGTGATCGTCCTTGGTTTTGTCCACCGTATACGCCCGCTCGATCAGCTTCGGGTCGACGAGCTGCGACACCGGGACGTTCACGATGAGGCGGCGGTCTTCGGGCAGAAGCGTATGGATCGCTCCGGAGAGGATTTCGGGGATCTTCACGCCGGCATTGGCTTGCGTCTGCACATGCGTGGAATTCAGTTTGGTCCAGTTCTCAAACGAGATCGTTGTCTCGACCCACTTGGTCCAGCAAACAGACGGCTGCGGAATGGCCGCGATCATGCTGTACAGGGGGCTTGCAGTAATCACGGTGGCGGGAATGATGAAGTTGACGCCAAAAACATCCGCCTCGTTCCACTTGACGATGCCGCCAACTGCGATCCCCAGCAGGGCGCCGAACTCGTTGAATGCGGGGCCGCCGCTGTTGCCGACGTTCATGACCGTGTTCGTTTGCCAGCGACCGTTCGGGCTAGTCTGGTTGCTTATCAGACCGCTCGATATGCTCAGATCCAGATCGAGCGGATAACCGAGCAGATAAAGCTGAGTCCCCATCGGGGCTTGCTGGTTGTCATCGATCACGGGCATCGGACAACGAGAGGCGCCTCCGCTGTTTCCGGCGGACTGCGACAGCTCGAGAAGAGCCAAGTCTCTGGCATCGTCGCGATGAACCGCAGTGACTTTGATCGGGTTCGCATTGCGCGACCCGAGACGGGCATTGACTTCGAAGCTCTTATAGTTCTCCTCGCGTCCGATCACATGGCTGTTGGTCAGCACGAGGCTGTCGCCGATGAGCAGCCCGGAGCCGCCGCCGACTTCCTGCTTGTCGTTGTACATCACGCCAACGAACTGGACGTGAACCGTCCTGACGTTGTAACGCGCAGCAATTTGCACTGCCGCACGATCCGCCTGCGCGGGAGCGCCCATGAATACCAAAGGGCCGAGTGTCAGGAGGGATAGAATGTCCTGACAGCGGCGATATCGAGAGGGCTGAGCTGTCCGTTTCCGTTCCATGCTGGATTACAATAGTTCATTATGGAATTGGGGTCGTACTTGGTGACTTTATAATCGCCGACCGAGCCAGAAGCTTTCTCGTTGCGGCACTGCTCCGGCGCATCGTCGCGGTTCTGTTCATGGGTGAAACCAAGAGCATGTCCGAACTCGTGGACTGCAACCGCACGAATGCAGAACTCGCGTCTATTTCGACAGCCCTTGCTCCAATGATCGAAACTGAAATTGAGAGTCATGCCCGATGGCTTGCGGTCGAGATACTTGCCGACGACGTCGGTGTGGGCACCCTCATCAGAGACTCGCACGTGCACACCCGGCGCGCCGTCGGTACAGGACGGCCAGGTCTTCGAAAACCGCACGCCACCTTGCGCCGCAGTCTCCCACGTTTCCGCAACCGCTTTTCGAACAAGATCGGCATACTTTTGATCCTTCGGCTGCAGGTTTTCCCAGCAGACCGGTATCTCTTTGATGTCCCATTTCGAGCCGCGAATGACCGTGCCGTACAATTCCATTTCGGAGACTCCCGAAGGAAGCGCAGGTTGAGCGTTCGCCCCCCAGCAGAACAAGAGGACGAGCAACAGAACGAGTCTGGGCGGCCACAGGCGAAACATTTTCCTACTGCGTCGGTGTAGGGGTCGGCGGGAACACAGGCACTGGCGCCACAATGAAACCATTTGTCCGAGGCCCAGCGCCCGTACGGCGCCCGGTGGACCCGGCTGCTCCCGGGAATTCCTGCGACTTTTCTCCTCCCGGCGAGGGTGCCGTGTAAATTGGATTGTCCTTTGATCCAAGCGGCGGCGTTTTGTCCGCATAGCCGGCGGACCCGGATTTGGCTCCGTTAGCAAGGACGGCATTCGGACCGTTGATGTAGATTCCGAGATTACTGAATTGCTGAGCGGAGGCCGACGCCTGGACTGCAGCAGGCGTCCAGCGCGACGAGGTGAGAGAGTATTTTGCCTCGACGCCGCCAGTAACCTGGACTGAAAACGTGTACGTCATTTGCGCCGGCTCCGCGCTCTCCGAAGGCATGGCCGGCGTGAGATTGTTGGCGGCTATGAGGATCGCGTTGTCCCGTAACCAAGCTGCGAGCGGCTTGGATGCATCGACAATGATGCGCTTGTAGGCGGCGCGGTCCGGATACTTATGCTCGGCGAGGCCCTCGAGTTCGATCAGGTCCGCAGGCGCTCCTCGATAGCAGCCACGCTCATACCTTGCTGGATCCGCCGGCGCCGGCGCCGTATCGGACGCTAGCTGCGCGTTCTGCTTCATCAGAAATGACCAGATCAGGTCATAGGTATCCTGGGCTGAAGCAGTGGGGCCCACATGGGTCACGTCATTACTGCTCACGCTCAGAATCCTTTTGTAGTCGAATGCTGTACCGGATCCGAGCCCGCCGGTATCGGTCACCTTCAACTCCAGAAAGAATGTGCCGTACAGGAAGGGGTCGATGTCGAAATGAGCGTACCTATCGAACGCCTCTTCAGGCCGCCTCTTGTAGATCTTCAGGTATTCCTTTCGCCTCTCGCGTTCGAGCTGGTAGAAAGTCACGACCTCACACCTGATCGACTTGAGAAAGTACGGCAGCTCACCCACCGTGATCACACCTGTCTGCGGGTCATGAATATGATACAGGCTGGTGCACCCGCCCACGGCAAGGCAGATGCCAATGCCAGCCGCGGCTCGGCTGAATATCCCCATATGAACGCCCCCGTCCGCGTGCCTGAGCACCCGCGGATCTCCCGTGCATTGAAAAACAGTCCGCATGGGTTCGTCAATAGCATCGTGACAACAATGCAGCTTTTCGTTGTCCCCACTCGGTTTTGCGCAGATTTTCACTGCGGTCGTACACTTCTGCGAAAGCGAGTCACTTGTGGCGGCTCGGCACCGGCCGACAAGTGTGAGCAACTGGTCGGGCCGATTGCAAAATCGTCGGCGCACGCCTATCGATGGAATATATTGGTGGTGGTGATTGGGACGAAAATTTTGCCTGGGCGCGTGGACAGCCGAGCCGAAACGTCAGTTTTTGATGCCTGGAAGAAGGAGGCGCGGGAGCTTGCCGCGCGGCAGGAGCTAGTCACGAAGGCCAGTCGGGATGATCTCAGGAAAGCTCTGATCGAGCTCGATACGCTGTTTCGGAATGCTCCGGGAAGCGTGCACAAGGCCTACCGAAATCTTACAGAAAAGCGAATCGAGGACGCACGAGAGAGCTTCACCGGCGCAATAGGAGATGGCCATCTCTCTTGGTCGCTGTCCGATGAGACGCCTGAACTCGCGGCCGTAAGAATGGGCGGCCTGATACGGGAACTCGATCGTGCGCTTGCTGATCGGCGGTCTCATTGGCCGATCGCGCCGAGTGAGTGGCACGTCGAGCAGCTTAGATGTTGGTTCATTCCGCGGCAGGGCGTGAGCGCATTGCGTCCGGCTCGAAGGCTGCAGGCCTACTCAAAACGAGGCCTGCTCTTTCATCGGATCTTGCCCTCAGTGATACAGGGCTATCCTGTCCAGGTCGTGGATACTCGCACATTGCATAGTACCGCACCGGATGTGAGCGAATGGAAGATGGGCGCTTGCCTGTTCAAGCCACTAGAGCTCGAGCCAGAGTTCTGTTCAACAGAGGGCGATAAGCGCTTCATCATCTCGGGCATTGAGGTGCCGTTAGCTGAGGACACGATTTCTCAGCAGATCAGTCAGGCTCTGAAGGAGAACTGCATCGCGATTGTGTGGCCCGAGTTAACCGTCTCGCCGGAATTGCGCGAGAAGATCCTCAAGCTCGTTCGAGATCGCGACATTACGGACGAGCTGGAAGCTCCCGAAATTCTGATTCCAGGGACCTGGCACGAGACAACCGACCGTGGGATCGTCAACCGAGCCCGGATCTACAACGGCTATGGAGAGGAGCGCCTGATCTACGACAAGATCGCCCGTACGCGGACGATGGTTGGGGAACGGAAAACATCGCTGCGGGTGACCGCGTATGTGTCCTGGCAACCGAAGGCGCTTTGATTGGGATCGCCATTTGCCTGGATTTCTGTGACGTCTGCGAGACACCCTTCAGCGAACTCGATGTGGACGTGATGCTTGTCCCCTCGATGGGAAACGACCGCACGATGCACGGCCACCAGATCACTGCGGCTCAGGTTGAGGTGCGGTTCGGCACCCGTAGCTTCGTGGTGCAGCATCCGACCCAAACAGCGCTCAAAGATCACAGAATAGGTAGCATCCTACCGCTTCTGAAGGAACCCAGCGCGGTTTCCCTCGAGGAACTCGGTCAAAAAAGCGTTTGGGCTGCCTACAAATGAGGCCCTTGACACCTAGATTCGGGGACTAAAATCAGAGTAAATCGTTGTAAAACGTTCTTAATGGTTGTGGTGTAGGGCTAGCCCATGTCGGACGTAGCATTGGAAAAGATAGAGACGGGCGAAGCGACGGCGAGCGAGGCACGGCGTGTCATTTCGGACCTCCTCAAAGAGGGCTCCGAAAGAAGCTTGGAGCGCCTCTATGCAACACTCGGGGCGTGGGTTTGGAACGCCCTTGAAAGCCGTCGGCGTGACCCTGAGCTGCGGGAATGGTTCGATATCTTGCGTCGGATGAGCGCAACACTCGGACCAAGGAATGCTGCCTATGCGGAGCGCTTCAGAGCATTCTACGACCTTCTGCAGATGTCGATCAATACCTCGAAGCTCGCGCGTCCGGACGAGGTCATGCATCGTCAGCACGTCGTCGCAATACTTGCGTTACTCCGCGACACAACGTCGGGCCAGATGGAAAAGGCAGCGATCGCAAAGAGGTTGTCTCTGAGAGATGCAAATCTCAGCCGTATCCTCCGCCTCATGACGAATGCGCGTTTCGTGGAGCGAACAACACAGGGCAAATTCGCTCATTTCGCGCTGACGCGTGACGGCTTGCTTGCGTTAGAAAAGCGCGAAGCGAAGGAGCGTGGCGGGTCAACCCATCTCGTTCGAGACAAATTTCCGGTAGCCGCCCACCCGCTCCACCTAGCAGCAGATGCAGACACGGTTGTTCGCACCTTTATTGATTTGGCAATGCAGGGCTCATCGCACGCCACAGCTGGGACGCTGAACGCGAGCGCTGTCGGCGTCCGGCGAGCGATGGAGGACTATCTGCTCCATTTCCATGGGCCGGCACCCGCCGCGCCCGGATATATGAAGGCGACGACGAAAAGCTCCTATCAAGCTCTTACCGTCGCTGTCGTACAGGCAAAAAAGGCCGAAGCGCACGGCTCCTACACGATAGAACCCATGACGAGTGCCAAAGCCGTCTCATTCCCCGTGGGGATCCTGCATCTGCAGGGAGAGGACACCGAACATGTCGAATGAAGATCTTAGTGCTTCGAAGCCGGATGAGGTGCAAAGCGATCCCGACGCTGTCATGTTGTATGGAAGCGCCCTGGTCGACCGGCTTACATATATCTCGGCGACATTCAGCTCGCTGGTCATGAGTATGGGCAGAGCTGCGCGTGACAATCGCGATGTCCTAGTCCCGCTCGTCGAGGTGAAGTTCGAGGGGCCGACCGGCCAGGACGACACTGTATCCAACACCTTTTTTCGGGGCTAGTGCCGCTCGAAAATATAGCTTTCGTTCTCGAGGATATGTCTAGCGATCTCACGACTATTTGCCATCACTTAAGCGCGGTGGGTGCCGGCCCGGTGAAACCTGACTTCAAGCGACTGGGCGAGACGAAGAGGCTTTTAAGCGAAGCCAAGGATAACCTCGAAAAGTGTCTGGCCGATTTGGAAAGAATCGGCTGACGCTCGCGAAAGCGAGGGCTCGAGGTGGTCGGCTGCCAGCCAGGCACCAGGCAAAACCACCTACTTCTTCGAATGGCAACGAGAGTGGTGGCACGTCGGCGACCTAGACTTTATACAAGAGGACGCCGCTTTCCTGATCATACCTGAGGAGTCTCATGGTGCGGCTCGGATCTTCTTTGATGACGCCGAGAGGGAATATATCGGACCCAACTACAAGTGCCCGTTCATCGATCCGTATTGGGATCTTCAAAAATTGAAAACTACACTCAAGGCGCCATAGCAAACTATAAGGAGAACACTTCTTCAACGTCCAAGAGCCTGTAAATCCCCGTTCGCCCTTGGGGAACCAAGTCGATCGTGTTGTTCAACTTGGCGCGAAGCCTTGGCACGAAGACGTCCAGTCGAACGTGCTTATCACCTTTCTCTCTACGCAGCACCTCGATGTTGAAGACTTCGCTATCGATAGCATGACCCTGCACCGCACAGAGATGGCGCAGGAAAATGTGTTCGGTTATCGAAAGCCGCTTGGAGATCCCCAAACGATCGGTAATCTGACGATCACCAATCGTGAACATCCAATTCCCGATCCGAAACCTCCGGCCGGAATGCGATTGCTTGGAACGCCTCTCGGTATGCGTTCTTCGCCAGACCGACATTGCCCGGGGTGCGATTGCCATGAAGCCGTAGGATTTTTCGACGTAATCATCTGCTCCATACTCGATGAGAGGTGGCGCCTCCTCGTCAATCGGCAGATTAGAACATACGATGATGCCAGCATTCGTATTGTTGATTACAGCTTTCACGAAAGCTTTGCCCGTTTCCTTGTCGGTCGGCTTTCCCCAGTATTCCGAGATATCAAGGTCAAGGAAATACAAGTCGATATCATCTTTCTCGAGATATTGGCGAGCGCTTGCTACGTCGTTGACCCACTCTATCTTGCAATCAAGCTGCCCAATTTTCGTCAGGGGATTTTTTAACGCCGTTCCAATGCGATCTGCATCAGCCTTATCGTCATCGACGATTAGGATGCGGGGGGCACGCATCACATCGGCCGGACCGGAAGGACTCTTGTCTGCGAGATCGGTAGGCTTTTTGGTCGAAGCCATCACTCGGTCAGCCGCCCCTGCATCAGCATCGACAACAGAAAGCACGGCATGATCGCGATCTCCGGCTTGTGCCCAGCGTGAAGCAAAACCGTGGAGAGCGTGATTACCGTCAAGAAGGCGATCAACATCTTCCAAGATGGCTCGTCCGCAGTCATAGCGACCTCCACAATTAGGGCACATAGCCCCCATACCCTACATAACGCACAATTTCCTACCTGAGATTGGTAAACGAAACACTAAGCTGCCAGGGCATCGAGGACATGACCAAGCGGCAAGCGTGCGGCTATCGAAGTCGGTTGAGGACGTCGTTGTACGCGACACCGAGCGAGAAGCGCATCAAGGTCGGCAGGACGCTCGGAGTCGAAGCGAAATTGCGCGTGCCACTCGAGTTTTGTCCGATGAACACCGCAATGGGGTTGTCGGTGAACTGCCCCCCGTGAAAGACGATGAGCGAACCGCGCCCGAGCCAACCGTGAAACTGCCCATCGCGATATCGTAGATATAGGTGAAGTCGCCCGTGCCCTACTAGCGCCGCCGACTTGCCAGCGGTTTAGAAAAAGTCGGAAGCAGTAGGGCGGAACATTCGTACGCAAGGCCAGCGCGGCCCCACTCCTGTTCTGGACCATCATCGAGAAGACGCCTCGCAAGTCCGGCCGTAGCGCTGGCGCCCGGATATTTATCCAGCCGCCTCCCGAGCATGGGAGAGCATGACGACGCCGCTCCCTTGTATAGCGTTTCCAACTATTGAAATTCACGACTTGCTGCATGAAGTCGTGTAAAGAATTCGCACTCTTGGCTGCGGCAAAGTGCACTCCCAGTCGGCACTTCGCGCGGCCGGTCCCGATGCACGTCGATGATGATGACATGGCCCTCGGGGCGGCGGAAACGGCCTCACATTTCATAGGAAGGCTGCCATTCAACTCATTTCGAGAGAGCTTGAATCGTACATAGCGTCATATTGTACGCTTTCGATCGCAGTTGCGCCTCCGTTGTGCCATTGCGAAGACAGTTATCGCGGATGTGTCGGCTTATGGACAATACCGCCAATGGCATGAGTGATGCTTGTTGGAACAAGCGAGAGGTTAGATCGACGCCGTCGATGCATGTGCACTCGGCAGCCACCGGATCCTGCTGGACTGGGGGCGCTAGGGTGAGTGAGCCGTCGGCGCTGTCTTCATCTATCGCGGCCGCGGCTTGCGACCGTGAAGTGTCGCGGTGATGGGCGACGAACCGAGGATGATGCATGAGCGAACCGACATGAGGGATGCAACGCGAGGGTGCCCCCTCAAGATCTCTTTGTTCCCAATGGCGGAGCGCGGACGTGGATAATATACAATCGATGACTGCACAGGAGCTGCGCTCTGCAATTAGTGGCGGCAGGGTCTTGGAGGTAACCACGACAACGGGCTGTGTCGATTATTGCCCGCAGGACAAGTTCGCCGAACGGCAAAGAGCTATATCCGACGTGAAGCATCTTTCTTTGCAGGATTTCAAGCGATGCCTGGCGCGCGTACCAGCAACTGTGGACATCAGCTTTTCCGGGTATTCGGAGCCTTGGCTCAATCCGGCTTGCACCGAAATGGTTGAGCATGCCTACGCGTGTGGCCATGGAATCCGGATTTTCACAACCCTCGTAGGAATGAATGGGCGGGATCTAAAACGCTTGCGTGCGTTGCAGTTCCGCGGTTTCCTGGTGCACGTTTTTGACGACGGCACGCATATGGACAGTGGTCTCGTCAAGCGCAACTATGTCGATTTGATGCGCCAACTTGTCGATGCCGGCATTTCGTCACTGCTCTTCATAGTCATGGGCGAGGTGCATCCTGAACTACTCGACATAATACCTGACGAAGCGCTCGTTCGCTCGCGTCCCCCGCGCAGCAGGCGTGGGAGCGGCGAGCTTAGGATGGTTGAAGCACGACAGCCAATCGTTGGAGCGTTGAGATGTCCAGACGAACGACAATACCGGAATGTTCTTCTCCCAAACGGCGACGTTACCTTCTGCTGCATGGATTTTGAGCGACGCCACGTTCTGGGCAACCTTCTCCGCGACAGACACAAGGATCTCTTTGAAGGGGCGGCTTTTTGCAAGATTACCAGTCGCATGAACGGCGCGGACGGTTTTCTACTTTGTCGATCGTGTGAATTCGCTGAGCCACTGAGGTCGGAATGCTCATCCTTGAGAGCAGTTGACCCTGACTGATCGAAACGAATCGGGAGCCCAGGCGAGGACGGCCTTGCCGCTCATCATCACATCAGCCGCGGGGACGACCCCGCCATAACGGAGGGTTGCCATGGCCTGGAGCATTTTGTTGGTCGCGGGCCTCCTGGAAGTCGCCTGGGCAATCGGGCTCAAATACACCGAGGGCTTTACCAAGTTCGTTCCGTCCGTGCTCACGCTCGCGGCCATGGCCGGCAGCGTGATCCTGCTCGGCCTTGCTCTGAAGACGCTGCCGATTGGAACTGCCTATGCGGTCTGGACCGGCATCGGTGCGGTCGGCACCGCAGCGCTCGGCATCATCCTGTTCGAGGAGCCGGCCGCCGCGTTTCGCTTTGCCAGCATCGGACTGATCGTGGCCGGCATTGTCGGGCTGAAGCTCGTGTCCTGACGAAAACATCGAAAGCATTGACCCCGACCAGGTCAGCGCCGCAACGATCGCCGAGACTCTGGCCGCCGTAATTGTCGAGCTGGCCTCGTTTGCAGCGCACCGCCGAGGGGCGCGGCACCGACAACGGCGCGGTGATAATGTGGCCGCAGAAAGTCGCCGTGAACCAGATGCCGATGCAGGCCCTCTGGGCCGAGACCTGTTGACCGCGAGCCTCAGTCTCGCAACGTGAAAGCCCGTGGTACGGACGATACGCCCGTCGCCAATCGGCGTGCCCACGGCCATTGCGTCTGGCCCGATGCACCACCTGGAGCGGCACCAACAATTGGCTGCCAAGCTCGCCAATGCGACCAGAACAGTAATGGACCCAGCTATGCCGCTGATGCTCATGGCGGCGGCCAAGAAAGGTCGCTTGCTCGAGTCATGCGATGCCTGCTCTACGGAGCTGCAGGGGAGAAGGTGCATCACAGGACGACATGATCGGCAGAGCGTCTTCGTTTGCTCCGAACTGGTTCCGACCATCCCGCCTAAGAGTACGAGACCATCCTACTCGTCGCATAGTTGGGCGGCAGTGTTGAGGACTTACTCCCGATCGAGCCAGCTCGCTCGTGACTGTCACCTCACGCGGGAGCCGATTGCGGCGTATTCTGGTGTAGGGGCCAGCCATCAAGGATGTGCATTCGCGTCGTCCGAACAGCTGGCTGGTCGACCACCCAACCGAATGCACGCTCGATATAACGAAGGTACGGCAAAGCTGCCCGACCATAAGCCCAGTCCGGCACGATCGGCGGCGCTTTGCGCGGCCCGGTATGGCCCTGTGGAAGATTGCGTCTGATCGAACGCGAGACCATTGCGCACCAACCATTCTCCGACATCCATGCCATCAGCTGAACAGGTCGCAATCGTCCGTCCAGACTCATCCTGCAGCACTGACAGGCAACTGACTTCGCGCTCTGCAATGAAGCCTTCAAGGTCGCGCACGGCCCTGAGGCCACATCGATATGGATTGCCGTTGATATCTCTGCACATTTGGGACTTGTCCGGCGCGTCGATGCCCCAGAGCCGAACGCGAGTCCTGTTGATTTCAACGGTGTCGGTGTTGATGACCTTTGCCCGCCCGGTCAACTGGCCGGCCAACACGATGCTGCACAGTGCGAACATGGTCAACACCACGATCAATCCGGGCATAGCGATCTTCTTTTCCGAACTGCGAACATTCCGGCCGAGCGCAGCAGAGCATAGGCAAGTGGCCAAAGGCGCTCGATCGCAGTGCCCAGAAGGGTGCTAATGTTGAATAGGTAAGCTCGCTCGACAGATGAATCTCCCTGAATGAGCAGCGCAACACCTCCCTCGCGTCCAACCTCGCCCACGATGGTTTGTGACGCGCCTGCTGCGCTGACCGAATGGGGCCATTGCTCCACGTCATTGCGGCAGTCCGCCTCGACTGCATCGCGCACCGGCAGGACGAAATCCGTCGTGCGCGTACGCTGATTAGCCATCAAGCAAGCGCAGACCGCTGCCCGCAAGTCCGCGTCATACGAATTCCTGATGGCCTTGTCCGAAATGAGCATAAGCTCGCCGCCTTTCTGGCACCGATAGCAGCGAGCACGCGCCGTCCGCGGTCGCTGCTCACGGCAACTATAAGGGAAAGTGTATGCATCGCTGGAGCAAAACGGGCGCTCCGAGGGCCATCGTTGTTATCAACGGCAACATGCCTTCTACAGGCGGTTGGCGACGACTCCGCCCGTAGTCACGCCGCCCAACTTGTTTCGCGAGCGCCAGCACAGCCATCTCAACCCCTAGCTGGACCAGGGCCACAAGTGCGTAGGAAACCGCGAACCATGCGATGTTATAAAGATTGGCGGCGCCGAAGCCCGCGCCGTAGAGGGCCCAAAACGTGACGCAGACAACGATACCAGACTGATACGCCGTCGAGAGGGCAAGCGCCTTGCTGTACTGCAGATCGCGATGCGCGGTGTTGGACGGGATGAGCCGATTGGCGAGCGCCTGGATCGCAAACAGCGGCACCAGAAGCGTCGTGGCATTCATACCAAATTGCGGCAGGTCGGCCGGAACAAAGAGTATGTTTTCCAGCAGCAGGCCGAGCGCAAGACCAAAAGCAGCCGCCGCCGCGCCGAACAACAGAAACAGCATCGAGCCGGGGACGAAACGCACCTCGGAGACCCCAACCGCAAAGTGCGGCAGACTCTCGAAGAACATGAACACAAGCGTCGCGGCGATGGCTTGCAGGGCAAATGACAGAGCGCCCCGCTCGCGCATAGTCTCGACCAGAAGCTTGGCGGCGACGCAGCACGTCGCAAGGCCTAGCACGCAGCTTAGCACAAGCTTGGCGCCTGTTACTATTCCCGGTTCGATATGCATGGTCCAGGTCCCTCTTGCCTTTGTACTCGGGCCTTGTGTGGTAGACCGCTCGAAACGGCATTTCAGTTTCCGCACCTCGGTCGACCGCTAACGTCCTGCTTCCGCCATATCGGACCGGGTGTGCACACAGCCTCCGCTCGGTCTGCGGGACTTTGATAGCAACAGCTATGCCACCCCCGCCACCGCGCTTAAGCCTCTGATTGCGCGTTGAAACGTTTCCGTCCCCACAAGGCTCGCCGTGTGAGCTAGCTGACATACTCTGGATGAAATTGAACACACATGGGTGCCCCGTCTTTGCTCAACCTGTGCCGTTTCGAACAATCGTTCTACCTCCCTTCTTGAATTGGAAATCCTGCGGCCGCCGGCGCGAAGACACCCTTTGCACGCGAACTAGCCGAGCGCGGCCGACCGCGCGAGGACCAGGGCATTCTCCAGCTGATCGGCGATGCGCTCCTGGTCCAGCAGCGTGTGGCGGGCCGCGCAGCCATTGCCGAGAAGCCCGACGCACTCTGGGGCAAGCCGGCGCTGGAGCGGCTCTATTCGCGGCTGACTGACGAATACGAATTGAAGGAGCGTCTTGAGATGCTCCAGCGCAAACTGCGGGCCATTCCGGACGGCCAACGCCCCGGCGGACATCATCGAGACACGGCGCTCGCTGCGTCTGGAAGGTTATAGTCGTGCTGATCGCGACGAAGGTTGCGATCGGATGCGGTCAGATTATTGCAGCAGCTCAGTGAAGTGCGGCTGGTCACAGCAGGCGAGGCGCTTTCCTGGCCTTTGAGCGGGCTCACTAACGTATCAGGCCGGCTAGTTGCGAGGAACACGCTGTTCGGCGCACGCGGCGGCGTGTTTTGGCGAAGCCTTCGCCGTGCTCGTGCACGCGAGGTTCGACGAAATCCCGGTGCGGCTCGCGACCGAGCAAATAGGCGAGGCGACTTCCGGCGCAATTCTCCGGAAAATCGATCAACGATCATGCGTTTATGGCAGACGCGCGGCAGAGCGTTCACCCCGACGATCCAGCGTGATCCGAGAAGACCCTTTGTCAGTTTGCGGCGGACCGCAACTGAGCTTGTCCGCTGTTGCCGAGTAGCTCGCGGAATACTTGCGCTTCCCCCGTCGTTCGCCAGCGCGCGGCCAGTGACGACCGGAACAAGGACGGTCGATTTCACCAGAGCGCCTCGCTAAGAGCGAACGCCTTTCGCCGCGTTGACACATCGCCGCGGCTCGGTCGACGTCGCCTTCGGTGATTTCCCTTGCTTGGCTGTTAGCGAAAGGCTCCGTGATCGAGGAGCGCAGCGCACCGCGCGTGCTACAACTGAACATGAAAGCTCCGAACCGCGGTCCTCGGGTTGACTAAGGGGACGGTCGCCGAGCTATACGCGATCGGTACTGCCATGGAGCGTGCATGGCAGCTCCGCGTCAGCGATAAACGGACGACAAGGAACTGCGCCGCGAATTTCAAGCGGTTTTGACCTCGCAAGCAGGCGCCGAGATATCCGACGTCCCGGTTGCCTGTAGACATTCCATCTGCAGGGATTGTCCTCAAAGCGCCCTCGCCACTCACGTGCGGGCGGCAACTTCCCCCAAATCCACTTCTGAACAGAACCCGCCATGGCGATGCTTAGCTGGCTCGTTCAGAAGGCCGGCGAGCCTGAGGCCTTCAAGGACACCTTCGAGCCGCTGTTCGCGAACGATTGCGGCGAGCAGCGAAACGGCCTCCTCCCGATGGACGGTGAAGCCGACGTCAGGCGCTCGCTGAACCAAGAGGTCCATCAGGGTGGGAAGTTCAGAAACGTGGTCGCGTAAGGTCGAGACCACATCATTGGCGAGATAGGTCGCCAAATCCCCTTTCGCCGGCGGATCAAAGTCCAACTCGACCGCGGCGCGCTTCTCGATTGCCTCTCGTATCAACTCGCGCTGGCTTCGTGCATTCATCGAGAGCATGAACGCCGCATCCGCGAGCTTCTCGCGCCGCAAGCTTCTCAGTTCGACTATGCGAGCCTGGATGTCGGCAATCGAACTCTCACGCCCTGCATCTGCTCGCCACGCGTTAGCTCCTGCCCTGCTCTTTTGTACCCGAACCATCATCATGCTCTCCGGCGGACGATATATCCCGGCGATACAGCGGAATGAAAGTGCAAAGTTGTGTGGTGCATGCGCGCAGTCCGCCTGACGAACGCGGAACCGGCGGTCGCGCGAAGGACTCAGAATGCGCTATTTTCGTGATGCGCTCGTGCTTTTCTCGTCTACAAGGCGCGGGATGGCATGTTGTCGGGTCGTGGCTACGGCCGAGCGAAGGCCTGCTTCCAACATTCCGTCAGTAGGTGATAGGCAGCGAGGCGGTGGCGGCGGGCGGATCACCGCCAACCTTCCAGGGAGGACGAAACCGGCCAGATATTCCGGAAGACAACCAGACCGTGGACCAGATCCGAGACGGACGACGTTGCGTTTGCACCCTTGCTTCGGATCCGCTCGCTTTGGCTATCTTCGGGAATATTATAGCGGAAACCGGAAACTGCGTTTGTCCACCATGCAAGGGCCCGCCGGGTAGATGGAAGATTGGGACACCGCTTGAACGTGACCGGGTTAACGCCGATTTCGCGCGTGATCTCGTTGCATCGCGAGAACGACGTAGCCGCCGTGGCAGGGCTCTCACCTGAAGATTTAACCGAACTTGAATAGGACACCGTAACCGCCGCGTGGGTAGCTCCACTCGATATCACCACTTTCTTCGCAGATCACCCTGCAGGTGCCGCACTCGATACACCCATCGACTGTCACCTCAACATGACCTTTATCGTTGAGCTCGTAGCACCGTGCAGGGCAGGCCTTCAGCATCGACAAGAGCCGCGAGGATGGCGTGGTGTGCGGACGTACCTTGATGTGGGCGCGGCCGGAATCAACGAGATAACGGTTGTAGAATAGTTTATCCTCGACACGTTGGGATGGCTCGCTCGGCATTGTTTCTGGCTCCGTCGTTCGTCATTGTCTTAGGTTTGGATCATCGCCAGGCCCGGGCAATGCGCAGGGCATCGCTAAACAGCCCACTCCAAGACCGGGCCTTGATGAACGAGCTCAGCATCAGCTTCTCTTTCTCGAGCTTTGGTGTGCCGTCGACGCGCACGTAATCCTGCATCGCCTTGGAGAAGAGCTGCGGATATGTGAGAAAGAAGTTCTGCGAGTGGGTATGCATGAGTGCCGGCATATCTTTGTACTTCTTCAGGTCCTTGATCACGAAAGAATCAGTTAGCATTTTCTTGTAAAGCGAAAGATTTTTGGCCGTCATCGGATCTTTTCGCGATCTGATAAGGCAGATCGCTTCCGCCGCGATACGGCCCGACGTCATCGCCAAATTGGACCCCTCGCGATGGATGGCGTTGTTAAGTTGGGCGGCGTCTCCGACGACCACCCAGCCCTCCCCGCAAAGCTGCGGGATTGCCCTGTACCCACCTTCGGGGATCAAGTGCGCGGAATATTCCTTGACCTCCGAACCTTCGATGAGCGGCGCGACGGATGGGTGACGCTTGAAACCCTCGAGCAGGCCGTAAGGCGTCTCGCCGGTACGCTGGAAGTCGGCAACAAGACAGCCAATACCGAGCGAGATGCATTCCTTATTGGAATAGATGAAGCCCATACCGGTCATGCCGCGGGAGATGGTTCCGACCGCTTCGATGACGAGCCCCTCGTCGCCTTTGAGATTGAAGCGAGCGTCGATTGTCTCGCGTGACAAAAAATGCATCTCCTTAACCGCGAGTGCGACCTTGTCCGGTTTCGGCCGCCCTCTTAAGCCCGCGCCCGTCCCGAGCACTCCGTTCACCCCCTCGGCCAGCACGACAACATCTGCATGGATTTCACCCCCATCGCGGTCTGTGCGCACCCCGACGACCCTGCCATGGGAATCCTGGAGGAGCTCGGTCACCGTGGTCTCGCACAGCACGGTAGCGCCGGCGTCGCGGACCTTCTGCGACAACCATTTATCGAACTGGGCGCGGATGATGGTGTAGCGGTTCGGCTTCTCCTCGTTGAAATCATCGGATCGATAGTGAATCCCTGTGTGCGAACGCTCGTCCAGGATCCAGAAGCGTTGCTCGACTAGATGCCGCTCAAGCGGCGCATCTTCTCGGAAATTCGGAATCAGCTTCTCTAGCATGTCGGCATAAAGGATGGCCCCTTGCACGTTCTTCGACCCGGAATACTCGCCGCGTTCCAGCTGCAGCACTTTCAGACCCCGCTCGGCCATTGTAAGCGCCGCCGCGTTCCCGCCCATGCCAGCACCGACGACGATGGCGTCGAATCTTTCCTGAATCATAACAAGCTCCCCTAGCCAGCGATGCGGTCGTGCGAGTGCGGCGATAGCTGCGCGCGGAATGCAGAGGTCAACGCCGGCAACAGTCGAATGGCGTCGGTGACGATGCCGATATGGGCAAAGTCGAAGATCGGAGCGTTCTTGTCAGTGTTGATGGCAACGATGAGGTCGCCGCCCTCCACGCCGACGCGATGCTGGATAGCGCCGGAAATGCCGGCCGCGATATAGAGCTTTGGCCGGATGGTTTTCCCGGTCTGGCCGATTTGTCGGTCGGAGGTGGCCCAGCCCTTCTGGACCAGCGGCCGCGAGCAGCCATATTCGCCGCCAAGCACGTCCGCGAGCTGGTGTACAAGTTGGAAATTTTCAGGCGATCCCAGACCGAGCCCTCCTGCGACGACCACGTCGGCATAGGCAAGGTTGGACTTTGTAGACTCGCGGTCTGGCAGGAAGGACAGGACCTTTGTGACGATATCTTCTTCTACAAGCCCGAGCGGATGCGAGATGACGCGCGAGACGGCGCCTGTCACGCGCTCGGGCATCGGCATCACGCGCGGACGGACGGTTGCCATCTGTGGACGATAGTTGAGTGTGTAGATCGTGCACAACAGTGAGCCGCCAAACGTCGGCCGGGTCGCTGCAAGCGAGCCGTCGGCATCGACATCGAGCTCGGTGCAGTCCGCAGTTAGGCCGGTGAGCAGTGTGGTGGCCACTGAGCCGGCGAGGTCGCGGCCGAGTGTTGTTGCCCCTAGGAGTAGGATTTCCGGCTTATAAGTGTTGACCAGCTCTGACAGGGCCTTGGTATAGGACTGGTTGCGATAATCGGCCAAGAGATTGTCTGCGACGATATAGGCGAGGTCGGCGCCGTAGCAGAAGGATTCGGCGACCGCCTGCTGCGTTGTCTCCCCGACCGGGCCGATGACAACCGCGGCGAGGTCAACATTGAGCTTGTCGGCGAGCCGGCGGCCGGCCCCCATCAGCTCCCATGAGACGGGGTGCACAACCCCGCGTTCCTGCTCGATGAAAACCCAGACGTGCTTATACGGCTTAAATCGCGCGGGCAGCTCCCTCTTGGTCGCCGCGCGACCACCACCCGCGGCCGGAGCTGCACTTTTCGGTGCGGTGCTCATCATCTGTACTCCCATTCGCATTCAGTAGCGGCTCGCCAGGGCAGCATGCTCCGCCTCCAGGTTGGAATTTGCGCTTGAAGATTTCTTCAGTTAAGCGTCGGGCCGCAAGCCGGCCGGCATCCCGTCAGCACCGCCTGGCAGCAGCGCCGGACCGATACAGCCGTTGCTGGACCTTGACGACGAGCCCGGAAGCATGCGCCTCGGGTTCGTTCCGGATGCGGCATTCTGGGACGACGGTTTGGTTCCGGGCACTGCTAAGGCACCGACCGGGCCGGTCAGGCGTGCCGATCGATTGGTCCTCCTCATCTTAGAGATGCAACCGAGGTGCAACAGATCGAGGACCTGCGAGGGGCTCGGCTGGTAGGATTGTCGGCCGCGTCGTTGCCGGTGGAAGCGCGATCCCATTGCTCCGAGTGCGCTTGTTTCTTGCCGATCATAGCGACAGGCCCGCAACTCCTGGCGAGGACAGGAGGGGCGGCGCTCAAGGCGCCCGGTCAACAGCGCCGCACGGCCGGCGCTGTTGAGCAACGGCTCCCCCCGCGAAACCTCGGCCAGGGATCGGCCAACGGGGGCGCACGAATCAAAGGCACCTTTCAGCTCAGCCAGGTATGCGACGATCGCTTTGGCGTCGCGGCGCATTATGGTGCCGGCAGGCAGCGCGCGCGAACCGGCGCGGCGTCAAAAATAAAATCGATGCGGACCAAAACGAGCATGCGCTTCTCCAGACTAGCTGAGCATATGTCAGCAATTGTCGTACCAATTGCGCAGGCGATGAAAATTGACCGTTATTTCACAATCTTACTGAAGAACGAAGTCGGATCGGCGGCCTCTCACGAGGTCGAAACATTCGAGGCCGTACTGACCCGTGTCCGGAATGCGACAGAAGACACTCATCTGAACCTTGCTGAGCTTTCCTGGCGACGTGTGCGGTCCCGCTGCCGGCGCATGATTGCAGGAGATAGGTACAGCATGCGTACCAGCTTAAAAGGATGGAAATATCAGCGGTGAGTCGTGATTGGCCTCTAACGAGCCGAGGTGCTCAAGCTGCGGATCCGCGAGGCCGCGACTGTAACTTTCCGCTTGAATTCGAAACCATGGCTTGCTGTCAGGCTCTCGGGACCTTCACGGTCCAGAGCACGACATATGAGCTCAATTCAGTCCAACAAATCGAGCTGGACCAATGCTGGATGCTTGTTCGCTTGTGGTGCGGCCGCATCCTTCAGCACCTTGAATACGCGCTGTTCGATCGGGGAGGACGTGACGAAGTCGGCATAGGCGCGCTCAAGCGTGGCCTTGCAACGCGCGGCGATCTCAGGATCAGATGCACCGGTCAACTCCTCGCCTGCGAGATATTGGCCCATGCGACGCAGGATGTGAAGCCGCGCCACATCGACGATTTTCGCATCGTACTCGACGCCGAGGAGTGAAAAAAAATCCTCTGCGGCCGAGGCCTTGTTCAATCGCGCAAGGATCCCATCCGTCGCCATTCTCAACCTCCATCTCGATCCGCGCCCAGAAACGACCAGGCTAGAATGTTTCAATCCGATCGCGCGACGCGCGTGGCTGATTCGCTGTTGACGAGCGAGCTGTCGTGAATGTCGCGCCAGATCGCCACCACCGTTTCTTGCGCAACCAGACCTTGGTGCTCGATGGCATGCTTGCGGACGGGCGCGGGGATGGTTTCGCTTTGCTCGGTGCCGAAAGAAAGTTGCACGACAGCAGCAAGGTGATCGCGGCGAACCCTGAATGCTTGCCGATCACAATCCGGGGGGAGCGCTCGAGCAGCCCCCAGTCGAGCCCTTCGTAGCTGCGCCGGGTCCTTTAACAGCCCGTGGACGTGGATGCCGGATTCATTGGTAAAGACATGCTCGTCGACGATCGCCTTGCTGAGCGGGATGGTACGGGACGCAGCGGCTGCAACGACGACCGCGGCTTTTTCCAGTTCGGATAGCAGCACGCCGGTATCACCGCAACAGAGCTGTCTGAGTGCGACGGCAACTTCCTTCAGCGGCGCATTGTCGGCTCCTCGAGATATCAACCCACGATCATCAGACGCCGCCTCGGCCCTAGGTCGGGTGCGCGCAATCGTTTGCCCCGGCCTGTTTTCACCCCCCATGCGACAGGTGGCCGAAAGCTCGTAGGATATACCTGCAATGGCGCCAAAGAGGGGTATCAATAATGAACTCAGCCTTTCAAGCTTGGGACGGCTTGGACGGCGTCATCAAGGCGGCGCAGATGATCCCGCCGACGTCCGGCCATCCGGCTCTCCCCGCTCTCTTCGCCGAAGCAAAGATCAAAATCATTGCATTCCGTGCAGACCGGCGTGGTACACATCACCAGGCCGTCATCTTCGCATAGCATGCGATAGAAGAAGCGCTTCCAGCGCATGTTCTTCGTATTGCGAGCCGCCAGCGGCCCGAAATGGCGCATGAGGACACGGGACAATTCATCCCGCTTCCGCAGCCCGAGATCTTCCCACAAGTGATTAGGCTCCATGGCGCGCCGGGCGATCATCGTCGCGAGCCAGCCGCCAACCTCGCCATGAGTGGAACGTTGCGCAAGCAGGAGGTCGCGTACCATAACTGTCTCGTCAGGCGCCGGTAAGGCGGACTGATCGCGCCAGGTACAGCTCCTGACCGGGGTGGATGGGAAGTATTGCACCAACAGCGCATTGAGCTCCTGGTTGGTTAAGCCAGCCCGTTCGGGAAGTTGGCCGCCATCCATGGCTGATGTGGCCAGAATGCAAGCGAGCACATGGTGATCGAAGTCATCATTGTCGCTGATATCGACTTCTGCCGGATGGCGCCCGGTCAGAAGCTGGTAGAGCTCACTCGCGTCGCGCTGCTCGGCGGCGTGAGCTACCGATACGCGAGATGAGATCGTGTCGGCCATTTTTCCTTGTGTGCCGATCATAACTTTCGCACAGCTTCTGAGTGGACGATGTCGGCCTTCCCGGATCGAGAAGGCCGACAACATGAACTATGCCGAAATAGCGGCAAGCTCGGCAGCGGTCTTGCCGACCTGGCTCTCGTCGACGGGCTTGATGATGCCGTGTTCCATGAGCATATCTTCGAGCTCGTCCATGCTGATTGGGGTGGGGATAGCGCCTTGTCCGGCATTATTGTGGATCTTGGTCGCGAGATTGCGATAGTGATCCGCCTGCTTGGAGTCCGGCGCGTATTCCAGCACCGTCATTCGGCGCAGCTCCGCGTGCTGCACGACATTGTCGCGCGGCACGAAATAGATCAGCCGGCTGCCGAGCTTCTTGGCAAGAGCGTCGGCAAGCTCCAGCTCCTTGTCGGTCTGCCGCTCGTTGCAGATGAGGCCGCCGAGACGCACGCCGCCGGAATTCGCATACTTCAGAATACCCTTGGAGATGTTGTTGGCGGCATACATCGCCATCATCTCGCCGGACATCACGATGTAGATTTCCTGTGCCTTATTCTCACGGATAGGCATCGCGAAGCCGCCGCAGACGACGTCGCCGAGCACGTCGTAAGAGACGTAGTCGATGTCCTCATAAGCGCCATTCTCTTCCAGAAAGTTGATGGACGTGATCACGCCCCGTCCGGCGCAGCCGACCCCCGGCTCCGGACCACCGGACTCGACGCATCGAATGTCCCTGTAGCCGAGCTTGATGACGTCCTCGATTTCGAGGTCCTCGACGCTGCCGGCATTCGCCGCCAGGCTCAGAATGGTGTCTTGCGCTTTGGCGTGCAGGATGAGGCGAGTCGAGTCCGCTTTGGGATCGCAGCCGACGATCAGAATCCTTTGGCCCAGCTCAGCCAGGGCCGCCAGCGTATTTTGCGACGTCGTCGATTTGCCGATGCCACCCTTGCCATAAAACGCGATTTGTCTCAGCGAAGACATGTTGCTCTCCATCAACCGATTGCCAATTTTTCGCGCCGAATGCGCGAGCCTGTTTCTCTCGTAGAAACCATGGACACACGAGTTTCGGGAAGGAGGCCATCGCTCGCCATCAGCGTCGGCGTGCCCTCAGCCCTCGCTCGTTGTTGCTCCATCCAGGTAGCAACTGGCGTGCCATTTCCTTCGCACCCGCGTTAAGCCTTTGATCACCCTCAACTAACCGCTTGGCCTCGGACGCCGGCGGGCTGTGGCGGACCGGACAGCCGCAAGGGCTCTGACCGAAACCCGACAAAGACTCGGCGCTCGGATTCCACTACGAGCGCCGGCCAAGGAACACAAACGGGAAATCCCGCGCCTTACGCCCGAGACGATTGAGGAGACGACATGTTGCAGATCGGGCTCGAGGACATCGCCACCATCAAAGGCGAATGTTCCACGACGGGCATGGCGGGCACTTGCCGCCAGATCGGGTGGCATATTGCTTGCTCAGTCGCGGAATGCTGTTCCGTGTGACCCGATGTTGTGAGGACAATATGCTTGGAATTGGAAGTAAGTTGCCGCCGTTCGACATCATAGGCGTGAAGCCCGGCTTTCACCTGCAGGAGGAGGACGGGCAAAGCGCTTTCGAGACGCTGACTGAGAGAAGTTTCCCCGGCAAATGGAAAGTCATCTTCTTTTACCCGAAGGATTTCACATTCGTCTGCCCGACCGAAATCGCCGAGTTTGCCCGCCTGTCGAAGGATTTCGCCGATCGCGACGCAATCGTGCTTGGTGGGTCGACCGATAACGAGTTTTGCAAGCTCGCCTGGCGGCGTGACCACAAGGACCTGCACCGTCTATCCATCTGGCAGTTTGCCGACACCAAGGGCGCACTGGTCGATGGCCTTGGAGTGCGCTCGCGTGATGGCATCGCACATCGCTATACCTTCATCATCGATCCTGAGAACACGGTCCAGCATGTCTATGCGACCAACCTCAATGTCGGCCGCAGCCCGACTGACACGTTGCGGGTTCTGGATGCGATACAGACTGATGAGCTCTGCCCTTGCAACCGCGAGATCGGCGGCGACACACTTAAAACTGCCTGAGGCAACATGTCGATCGTGCAGTTGAAGGAGGAGCTCCCGCATTCTAATGACGTCAGACTCGGTACCGTCTAACGTGGAGGCTATTTCCTGGAACCCCTACCCGTTTGCCTTTCGAGTTCGCCGTGCCCGACCTGCTTTTTGATAGGGAGCTGACAGGCGCTCTCGGCGACGAGCTGGTGCAGTTGGGACTTCGGGTGGAGGTCCTGACACCCGACGAGTTAAGCCGCGCCACAACAGTTCGGCGAGGCAATGCACGTCTCTCTGTTCCGGATACCTTCGCCTTTGCGATCGCTGAGTCCCGCCAATGGACCTTGCTTACCGGCGACGGGATATTGCGCGAGCTCGCCCTCGCCGAACAGATCGAGATCCACGGCGTCCTATGGTTAATCGACCAGTTCGCCGATGGAAATCATGTCACTTTTAGCCGATTGCACGAGGGCTTGAACACTCTACTGGCCCATCCGAGATGCCGCCTGCCTGTGCAGGAAGTGCGTCGCCGATTGGCTCACTACACGGAGCAAATTCGCCAGGGCTAGCACTACAGTTGCATTTTTTGCTTGAGGTGCGCTCGCTTTGCTTCGGCTTGGTGAGCGCGTCGCCAGAGCGACCATGCGATGATGCGAGCGGGTTGGATGCGCCGTTGCGCGAGCTTGAGGGTGATCCGACGGATTTCCTGGATCGACCAGCGGATCAGGAGCGGCGTTTGATCTATCGGCGCGGCAACTTTTTTTGGGCCCCCCAACGGTGGCGTTAGCTCGGTGACGGATCGCGGCCATCATGGCGAAGGCCAGCATGACCAGCGAGACATGACGGCCACCCGTGCCAGGATCGGGTCTCATTGTGATCGAGACCAAATTCGTTTTTGGCGGTTTCGAAGCCATCTTCGATGGACCAGCGGCTGCCTTCTACTGCAACCAGCTTCTTCGCCGACGTGCCTTTCGGACACCAAGTGGAGAAGAAGGCGAGTTCGCTGTGCCCGATGTTGCGGCGAATCAGCAGGCCTCGCGTCCAGGTTCCGGTCAACGTGCTGTTGTAGTCTCCAGCCTCGAGGTCGGCCAATTCGAGATAGGCCCAATCATACAGCCGCGGCCCTTTGGTGCCGTCGCCCGCTGACAGTCGTCGCCAGGCCTTGCCAGGAAGGCTCTGCGCCACATTGCCAGCGGTGTCGACCAAGACCTGCGCCTTGCCCCAAGAGCGGATCTGATGGTTAGACGCAATGCCCAGGACGTAGCCCTTGCCGGCGTTTCGCAGCATGGCTTCGATGTCGCCCGTTCCATACACGCTATCCACTGCAACGAAGGAGAACGGCACCTTGGCTCCGATCGCCTGCGCGATCATCTTCCGTGCAAGCTGCGGCTTCGTCGCGAAGCACATGTCCTTGGGAACGCGCCGCCTTCATCCGAGCGGGAGCGTCCGTCCACTCCTTCAGCAAGTAAAGCCGGCGATCGATGAAGGCGTGGCCGTGACGCGACGCATAGCAGGCAAACACGCCAATCTGACAATTGGTGATCTTGCCTGCCGAGCCGGTGTACTGCCGCGCAACCCGGCACGATGCTTTGCCTTGCTTCAGAAACCCGGTCTCGTCGATCACCAGAACCGCGTCAGCGTCTGCCAGAGTTTCCAGCGCATAGTCCCGCACCAGTTCACAAAGGGCATCAGCATCCCAGCTCCCGCGGCCCAGAATCGCCTGCTGACGCCACGGCCCAGCATCCCCTGCTGCTTCCGCCCGCATCCAACCAGTCTTGCGCGGCTCATTGCCTAGCAACCCGTCGAGAAAATGCCCTGCCGACGCCGCCACCCGATCCTGACTAAACAGCGGGCGCATCCGCTGCTTCACATCCCGTAATGACGATGGCCACAGTTCAAGCGTCGTCTCAATCGATGCTACAGCCATCCATGATCTCCCGAATCATGGTTGCCTATCGATTCAGAAGCCACTCAAAGATGCAACTGTAGTGCTAGGTTACATTCCCCACCAAAAATCTATCCCGCGCGACGCCGCAGCGGGATGCAGCGCTACAAACGGATATAGATCAGTAGGACTACCGGGGGCCACCGCCAATCTTCAGGCTCACCGACTGAGAGGCGACTTACGTCGAGTTGCCCGTCATGCTCGGCGCCCGCCATCTCCTCATGGATAACCAAGGCAACGGCGTCAAAGGCGCCGCCCGGCACCTTTTTGGTGAGGACGACGTTGTTATCTACGCCCGCGCCAACATTCCGGTCGGATCGATCGGACGCGGCTCGTCGACCGGCAACAATGTGTGGTTGACGTAAAATGCTCCACGGCGCGGTGAATCAGGCGACGCCTCGAAACAAAACCAACCGCCCTAGGCCGGGGCTTGGGTCTTCCAGCGCATTAAGTGCCTCTCCAACGCTTCGAGGATGGCGTTGAACGTCAACCCGATTAAGGTGATGGCCAAGATACCAAAATACATCTGCGGGATCAGAAAACTGTACTGGCTGTTGATGATGAGGTAGCCAAGACCGGCCTTCGCACTGACCATCTCTGAAGCGACGAGCACCAGAATGGCGGATGCGCTCGCGAGCCGAATACCGACGAAGATAGGCGGAATCGCCGCAGGAAGGATCACCTTGCGGAACAGTTGCGGCGGCGGCGCGCCCATCGTCCGCGCCGCTTGATCAGGAGCGGATCGACCGGCTTCACCGCGGCGATGGTGTTGAGCAGCAGCGGCCAGGCGCAGCTATAGATCACCATGGTAATCTTCGACAGCTCGCCGACGCCAAGTAGCAGGATGAACACCGGTAGCAGCGCCAACGGTGCAGTGTTGCGGCAGATCTCGATGAACTGATTCAGCGCTTGCTGAGCCGGGCATACCAGCTGACGCTAGATTAGATAATCGAGACCTTGCCGAAGGTACTAAGAGCGGAGGAAGCGTGGAGCGCTCCTTCGAACTCGCGGCTTAGGCCGCAAATCCGTCAGCGACCTCAAGCGAGATCCAAAGCCGGCGGCGAAGGATGGCTTTCTTGGGGCGCATCCCCTTCATCGTTGCTTGATATTGCGTGCTCACTCCCAAGCGTTAAGGAGTCAGACAAGCCGGTTCAGGCCGATCCAAGAATTCAGTGCCACGTGTTCAGTGTTGTGGTGATACGCCACAAGCTTTTGTCGGGTAAGTCGAGATCGATGCCCGAGGAAAGTCGAACGTCCGGCGCGTTGGCGCTGGCGCTGGCCGATGGTTATTGAGCTTATCGGTGACGGAACGATGTGATGGTTAGGTAACAATGGTTGCTGCATTTCTGCTCTCTTGCACGAGCTTAGCGCTCCGTGCTTCTGCGTGAATGCGGCGAGCGGAGGTCAAGCGCGGTCTCGTCCGCCGATTCACGATGGCGGGCCGCCAACTGAGGCGGTCCTACTCTTGCAGCACTTCATGTTTGGATTTCCTCGACTGGCCAGCTCATCACATCCCTTCGCAGCTTTCTGCAGGTGGCGTGCAACAATTGTGGTGCGGATCACCAGGGGCCAGAGGCTCACCGATGACGTGGATCGCTCATCCAGCTCGGCTTACCACTGATATACTTCGGTGCGTCGATAATGGATGCCGGGTTGTGGTGGGCATCTGTCGGAAAGGCATAATCCGCATCACTGCCCTCAGTGATATAGCCGGTGGCATAGAGCGTCTCCAAATAAGCATTGTCGGACAGCAGCACGTCGGCATAGGGCTCAAGCGCGCCGAAAGTGGCGCGGAACTCCATATCGGGACGGCCGGGCAGGGTGATAGGCACACCCTGAGCACTATAGTAAAATTTTTGCCCGTTAACGGAGAACGCTTCCGAGATATAGGACGTCGTGACAGGCGTACTGGCGAACTTCTTGCCCGCGGCCTGGAATGTCGCGGCCACCTGATTCATCTTGTCGAAGTTGTCGGTTCCCTTGAAACGGGAGATTTCCACCATGGTGAGATGGCCCAGCTTGTCGAAGGAGGTCAGCCAATCGCTGGCCTGGGTCGCCTGGTCTTTATCGATGTGAGACGACTGGACGTCTTCCGCCTTGATGAGAAGCGGAATCAGATTGAGCTTGTTATCAGGCTGGACAGTCACATTGGCCTGGTTCAGCGCATCAAGTACATTGGTGGTCTTGCTGTCCCAGCTCGCAATAACCCGGTCGGTACTGGCACATAGGTTGAATAGATCTTGATGCCGAGGTGCCTGCCCACGTCAGCATTCTTAGGCGCTGACAGCGCCTTGATTGTTGCGATCGTCGATACCTCGTCCTTGGGGTCGATGATAACGTTGAACTCCTCGCCGTTTCTATTCTTCTCACGAACATAATTGATGATCTTCTGCAAGTCTTCCATCTGTTGCGGATTGCCGTTGCGGTCAAGCGCCGGAAGTTCATTATTGATGGGATTCCATATCGAGGTTCATGTTCTTGATTTCCTCGGTAGAGACATCCGAAATCGGGCAATTGTTCGGATCGTTGGTAACCCGCCCGAGTGTAGTGTCATGCATCATCCAGGCATGACCGTCCCTATCCGCGCGAAGATCGAGTTCGACACCGTGGAAACCGTGCTTAAGCGCGTTGTCGGCGGCTGAAATGGTGTTTTCGAGAATGCCCTTGGAATTATCGAATAGACCGCGATGCGGCAGTATTTGCTTCCGATGCGGATCAATGCCGCGGGTCGTGGCTTCGGGGCCCGTCAGGAAAAGATCCTTCCCGTAACCGGAGGTGTCGATTTCGGACTCTGCGTCGCCAAGAGCGGGCCTATCCAGACCGAAGCTGGATTTCCAAGCGGCCTTGTTGCCGGCCGCCAGCCACTCGGTTATCGTCGTGTTGACGGTGCCATCGACGGGATCGTCCGGATCATTGGAGCCAAATTTTTGGGTTGTCTCGCCACATGCGGGAACCGGTAGAGAGATGGCGTTAGCGCCCAGCTGCACCCGGCCGATTTGGGTTTGCATGCCAGCCTTCGCCCCGTCTCCCGCGATCGCATCGGTGACACTGCCAGCTACAGTTGAGGCGACAGCCATGGTCCCAATCAACCCTAGCCGGGTCAGCTGCTTGCGCCAGCGGCGCGCACTGAAAGAGAACACGTTGCGGACGGTGCCGCCACGCAGATCTGTCACGTTGGCGGCGGTGCCCGAAGAGTTGAGCAGAACTGTCCGTTGCCTCAACATGAGCGCTCTCCGTCGGTCTCAAATGTTACTTGTGGTTGCTGTTGCGGTGTGGAGTCTACCGGCTTTCTTGAAGAGGAAGACGGATCACTGTCCGCGTTGGCGCTTCTTCAAGAGAGAAACAAGCTTGTAGATCTGAAGCATGTTCGGATCAGCCGCGCAAGAGCTGTCGCGCCCGTCTATGGCGCATCCAATTTTGGGAGGGAACGCCTGTGCTTCGCTGAAAAATGCGGTGGAGCGTGACAGTAAGGCGGCCGATTGCATGGCGGTGGTCCTTCGAGAACGAGTTTGTTGCGTGTAAATGAGAGGTCATTGCCCTCAGTCAGGAGGGTGAAGATAGCGCGCTTCCGCGCGGGCAAGTTCGTCATACCTCAACAGTTCGAAGACCTCGTCGAGCGTCGCAACATTGGGCTCGATACCGGCAACGCCTTCTTCAGCAATGATGCGACGGCAGATCTGCCGCATTGCCGCTATCGCAGCTCGCACTGAGTGGTTGGCCCAGATCACTGTTGAGATGCGGGCATTACGATACGCAGAGACCGGTGTTCGATAGTATGTCGTTGGCACGATCACGACGGGCAATCGGCTTTGCCAGGTGCGCGTGAAGGAAAGAACCTCGTCCGCGGTGCTCTTTCGCGAGTGAATGAGGATCGCATCCGCACCCGCGTCTGCGTAAGCGTGAGCGCGTAAAATTGCTTCGTCCATTCCATGCCCCGCGATCAACGCCTCGATCCGGGCCACGAGGACCAAGTCTTCCGCGACTGTATCCTTAACTGCCCGCAGGCGGCCGGAAAATTCGTGGATATCGGCGAGGGGATGACGATCGCCAATGAGCGAGTTCATCTTCGGAAAGCAGCTGTCCTCCAGCGCAACGCCCGCAGCGCCTCGCTGACGGAGCTTGCGGGCGAGGAGGCGTGCATTGTTGAAATTCCCGAAGCCACCATCCCCGTCAACCAGAACAGGCAGTTTGGTTGAGTCCACGATCCGCTCGACCGCATCGACAAGTTGGCTCCATGACGCTTCGTTGACATCACGATAGCCGAGAGAGCAAGCAATTGAAAGACCCGACGCCCAGAGACCTTTGAACCCTGCGCGCTCGGCGATCGCAGCGGAGAGGCCGTCATGCGCTTCCATGAGGAAGGAGAGTCGAAGATTAGAGCACACCTGTGCACGCAGCATTTCTGCGAGCGAGGATGCGGTGCATCGATCAGGACCGTTGGCGTGTACGGATTGTGGTTGACGTTTCATCCCGAACACCCCAGGAGCGACGGTTGGGCAACCCGACTGAGCAGCCAAACCTTCATTCGGCAATCACTCGGCTTTTCTGACATCTAGATCAATTAGCAGGCTTGATAGTTGACAGGGGTTCCTCGCCCGTCCGGTCGAGGGCGATGGCCCTCTCTGTGGATCGACGCCACCTACGTGAAGATGCGCCCGCAGGGGCCGCATTGTCTCGGTCGTGGGGATCTTCGCGATCTGCATACAGTGATGGCCGGCGCGAAGTTCCCGGCATGGATGTCGGCCCATCCGCGGATGGCTTCCTGCGCAGGCTCGCCAGGCGGAGTCTGCGCCGCCTCAAGCTAGTGAGTCTCGGACGCCCACGAGGGCATCAAGGCCGCCGCCAAGGTGCAGAACGCCACGTGACAGCGCTGCCGAGTGGAGGTTGTTGAAAAGAGTTCGCGCGGACTGATTCCGTTTTCCTTGTGAGTCGCGGTCGGAGGGGCGCCACATGCTGGGAAGGAACAGAATCAACTAGAGTTGTTCGTCACGGGCTCGCCTTGCCAGCTGATCCCGACGATCACCTGATGGTTCGGCTCGATCGCGTACTCTATTCTTCTTGGTTGCACCACGAAGTCTCACTGTTATTTGTTCGGCGATGGCCGGGCGATTATCCGGGAGCCGCTGTAGGGTTGATCCTCGCTGCGCTGTCACTGGGCATCGTCAACGATCGGAGGCTCAAGTCAATGTCGCCATCCGATGGTTCGTCGGCTAAGGACCGCATGACGCTCTCCCCGACCACTCCAGCTTGATACGCATCCGCGAGCGGTGGGGTGCAGTGCGCCACCGCATGATCTTAAAGCGGGGCGGGCGGGGCCCGTCTCAAGGCGAAGATCGCGACCGCCGATGTCGTTCACATCGATGCATCGCTTATCCGCACCACTCTGAGCTCAATAAGCATCGTCGGTAGCGCGGCCGGCACCTCTCAGGATCGGACGGCGGCATGTTTCAACTGCCTTGTGCATCGACATGCTTGCAAATGATAGAAGCCATCGCCAAGGGCAAGTCTAGACCTGCTCGACTCCGAGCACCGTAGAGCCGCAACTCTCGTCTCAATTCTAACGACTTACGTTTGCGCTCGGGTCAACTACCAACGTTAGTATCTGATCTACTGATGGGAGCAAACTATTTGTCGGATGAGCATCGGGCTACGCAAAACATCAGCTGCAAGGAGTTCAGCATGCAGACTCACTCACAATCTGTCCTGGCCGACGGCCGCCATCGATGCGTTGGCTCCTCGGTTCCAAAATACTGTGTGCTCAGGTCTGCTCCAACCGCGCCCCTCATTGTAAGTGCATGAAGGGCATCTTGGCGCGATGAAGAGGTCGCCGGTCTCAATGAACTGTAAAGCCCCATTTGGCTACGACGCGGTTGTCGATCGGAAGAGTGATATCGGCCGAGGCGGATCGCGTACCGGCGGCGAAGCGGTTGCGATCACCGAAACAAATTCGACCATCGATGCAGGAGGAGCGCACATGTTGGCGCAACGGATGTCTTTGCTGTCAGGTTCGGGCACTGCCGCCGCCCGTGAGGCGGCTAAGATGGCTGCCGCGACCGGCCGTCAGATCATCGATCTGGCCGATGGCGAAGTCATCATCGAGCCACCATCATCCGTGCGCGAAGGAGCGATTGCCGCCATCAATGCCGGGGCGAACCGGTATACCGATTCCATCGGCCTGACGCCGCTTCGCGGCGCCGTTGCCGCAAAGCTGTCTGCGGAAACAGGCATCGACTGGAATACGGATAACATCGCTATCACTGCGGGTGCAAAGCAGGGCCTGCTCGACGCTGCCTTGGCGGTGTTCAATCCTGGAGATGAGGTCATCATCATTCGCCCCTGCTGGCCGACATTCCCGTCCCAGGTTCTTCTCGCTGGCGCAAAGCCCGTGTTCGTCGACGTTCGCCCCCCGACATATACTCCTGATATTGTCGCAATTCGCGCCGCTGTCAGCCCGCGCACGAAAGCCGTTATCATTAACTCGCCGAACAATCCGACCGGCGCAGTCTATGATCGAGCGACTCTACAAGCTATCGGCGATCTCGCGATCAACTATCAGCTCTGGATCGTTTCCGACGAAAGCTACTCCAGCTTCGTATTCACCGGTTCGCGCCATGAGTCGATCGTCATGGCGCATCCCGGCGCCCGTTCAAGGACAATCCTGGTCAACGCCTTCTCAAAAGAGCTGGCGATCACCGGTTGGCGCCTGGGTTACTTCGCAGCTCCGCCGGAGATCGTTTCCGCGGCCAAGAAGCTGCAGAGCCATACGACCTCGAATGCCAATGTAATCGCACAGCACGCCATCCTGCATCACCTTCAAGTCGGCGACGGCAGTTTTGAACGAAAGATGCATGAGCGTCTGTCCGACGCTCGCAAAAATGGTCTTCGCATCCTCTCTGGTCTGCAGGACGTAAGCTTGCCGGGCGCCGACGGCTCGTTCTTCTTCTATCTCGATCTCAGTAGGCTTGTCTCAGCTTTGCCGGCCGGCGGCCACCTTCGATCCACCGACGACATTGCACGATTGCTCCTGGAGGAAGCCGATGTGGGATCCGTTGCCGGCGGTACCTTTGGCGACGTGAATGGCCTGCGTCTCTGCTTCGGCGCTCCGCCAGACCTGCTGGAGACGGGACTGAAACGCCTCGTCGAGACCCTGAACAGCCTGAAGACCAGACAGGCAGCGACTTAAAACTTTCAGGAAGGACGTTTCAAAATGCTCAATGGTACACGGGCGGTGATCCTTGCCGCAGGAATGGGCTCCAGGCTGCGCCCCTACACGGAATTCGTTCCGAAACCTTTGGTGGAGGTGAACGGAACCCCGATGCTGCACAACGCGCTGCATCAGTTGTCTGAGCTCGGGGCTCGCGAAGCAACCATCGTCGTGGGTTATCGCGAAGAAGCCATCGAACAGTCCTGCGGCCATCGGTTCGAGGAGGTCGACATCGAGTATGTCCACAATCCCATCTTCGATCGGACCGGCAGCGCCTATTCCTTATGGCTAGCGCGAAATACAATGCTTGCCGGCGACACCGTCTTTCTCGAAGGCGATGTGTTCTTTGAGCGCGAAGTCCTCGAAAGAACAATTCGAACGGTCTCATCTACCCAGCAGAGCGTAGCGGCTGTTGCGGCGTTCAACGCAGCAATGAGTGGTTCCGCCGTCAAGCTGGTTGACGATGGTTCTATCGTCGCGTTCGTCATGAACCAGACGCCCGTCGAGGCCCAGGCCAGGGGTCTCTTCAAGACCATCAACTTGACGCGCTTTTCCGCAGACGCTTCGCGCGAACAGCTGGTGCCAGCATTGCACCAGGCTGTGGAAAGCGGGCATCGTACGGCCTATGTTGAGCAGGTCCTCGCACGGCTTGTCGAGGAGCGAGAGCTGCAGCTTTTTGCGGCGGATTGCAGCGATACCCGCTGGTTCGAGATCGATAGCGAGGAGGATCTGGGCCTAGCGGAGAAGATTTTCGCGCCGTCGACGGGAGCAACGCTATGATCGGGTATCTCCGTGACTACGCAAATGCCGTCACCGCCCTCGCCTATCTGTTTGCCGTCATTGGGCTGTTCCTGGCCTTAAACGGCAAGATCGAGCTCGGCGTTGCGGCAATGCTCTGGACCTGGTTTTTGGATCATTGGGACGGGCATGTTGCCCGCAAGACGAGCCATCTTCGCGGTCGAGGTGCGGCGGAATTCGGAAAAAGCTTTGATGGCTTTGCCGACTTAATCCACGGCGTCGTGTTCCCGGCTGTTGTCATCATCCTTGTTGGTCATGGCACGGCACTTTCGTTCGTCGCCAGTTTGGGTCTCATTTTGTGTGGTGCGATCAGGCTCAGTTATTTCGAAAATGTCGGATTAACAACGGACGCGCGATTTGTCGGCATTCCAGTTTCCTATGACACGCCACTTATCGCGATACTGATCCTCGTACGGCCGTTGGTTCCTGGCACAACATTTCCCGACATAGTCGCCATCGCGTTCATCGTATTGGCAATCCTTCACGTGAACACGGCGATCAAGGTGCCACCAATTCGAGGGAAAGCGATACCAGTCGCGACAGGCTTTGCTGTCGTCGCCTCAGTCGCCTTGGCCCTGCTCATCGAGCCCGCCCTATCGCGCCAAGGATAGCAACTAAGCCGACAATAACAATTCTCTTGGAGGAATGATCATGAATGCAATAGCGCTCTCAAACCACAGCTCAAAAAACACCCGGGATAGAGCGATTTCCCCTGACGGTGTGATCCGGCTCGCATTGAATCATCCGCCTCCAGTTCCTGATGTGTTCAATCCGATAGTTTCTGAGGCCCTGAACCGCGTTTTGGCCAAGAGTCCACCGGTCGAACTGATGGCGACCCATCGCTGGATGGGCAGCGAAGAGGACAGACAGCAGGGTGCGGCTTTCGTGGCGCGACGCCTCGGTGAAATCCCAAGTCCAGATCGAATAATTGTTACGCACAGCATTCAAGCCGCAGTGCACATGCTTCTTCCAAGTATCGCTGGCAACGGGCGGTCGCTTGCTATCGAAGAGTTGAGCTATCCACCGGTTCGCTCATTCGCAGCCCGCTATGGAATCCGGGTCGTAAACGTTGCAATTGACGGCGATGGACTTAATCCGAACGCATTCGAGCAGGTTTGTCGGCGAGAGAAACCTGCCGCTCTGTATCTGCTGTCGACATTTCAGAATCCGACCACGGTAACAATGTCCGTCGGTAGGCGGCAAGAAATCGCTGCGGTCGCACGCCGGCACCAAGTTCAACTAATCGAAGATGATGTCTACAGCCTGCTGGCAGCGTCACCGCCCCCGCCCATTTCAGCCTTTGTGCCGGAGCTTTCCTGGTATTTGCTCGGGACGGCAAAGAGCTTTTCAGCGGGCTTAAAGCTGGCATTCGTCGTTGCTCCAAATGGGGCTGGAGCTGCGCGGGCTTTCTGGCCCGGCGTTCGCGCGACATACTGGATGGCATCCCCGGTGAGCGCAGCTCTTATGACTGAGCTGATTTCGACTGGCGAGGACCTGCAAATCCTTGCCGCCGTAAAAGTCGAACTCGCGGCACGTCATCAGCTAGTCGTAAACGGACTCAGGGGAAAACCGCTCGCCAGTGACCCGGGGTGCCTTCACGTTTGGATGCCGCTGAAAGGCCTATCAAGCAATCGAATCGCGGCAGCAATTTTTAAGCACGGTGTTCAGGTTGCAGCCAGCGCCTCTTATGCCCGTGACGGCTTCATACCGCCAGACGCAATAAGAATTGGCATCGGGAACCCTGAAACTCGCTCAGTCCTCGAACAAGCGATCTCGAGAATTCGCCGCGCCCTCTCCTAGTGGCGCAATGAACAATCATGACCAAGGAGGGAACAAGATGATGTTAGAATCGATAGCCGCCGCTCCTCGGGACAGAGTGGGGAATTTGGAGGTAGAGGTTCGGCTCATCTCTCTGGAAGATGGCAAGGAATTGAGGCAACGTGTACTCCGGCCGGGAGAAAAGAACTGGCGCTTTCCGTTTTCGCCAACATCAGACTTCTTTCATATGGGGGCTTTCTACGGCAACCGGCTCGTTTCGGTCGTCTCGTTCTTGGTAGAAGCATCAGATAACACCTTCATGCGACGCGGTGAAATCTGGCGGCTTCGCGGAATGGCCACCAAGCCCGAAATGCAGAACCACGGTGTTGGTGGGCAGTTGCTCGAACAAGGGGTCGCGGAAGTCAACAGGCGGAAAGGTCCCCTCGTGTGGTGTTACGGCAGAACGTCTGCCGCGCGGTTCTATGAGGGTCATGGGTTCCAACGTGATGGAGAGATCTTCGACATTCCTGGGGCGGGCTTACATGCTCTTTACGTCAGGCAACTCGAACGGATCGACCCTGGCGATGAAGTTTGCTTTAACTCGCGCAGCCCATGAATTCAGCATGGCGGCCGTTCGCCCTTACCGTTCACTGATGCACGCAAACATCTACAAGGAGGATCGGGACATGACACAAGCGTCGACTGGGACCAGTGAAGCATTTCCAAATTGGACAATCTACACGGGTGCGGCGGGTCAATATCAGGCTATGAGACCTGACTATCCGAATGCTGCCGCGGATTGGATTCTGCAAGCACTCCCGCCGTCACGGGAACCTAGACTCGCCGTTGACGTCGGCTGCGGCACCGGCATATTTGCCCGGCGCATCGCTGGCGTCCTGCGGCAAACCGATAGAATATTGGGGATCGAGCCGAATGATGATATGCGGCATCAGGCGATCAGCGCTTCGGCTTTGCATCCAAATATCGAACTTGTAGCCGGTTCTTCCGAAGCTCTGCCAGTTGGCAATAACGCGGCGGTTCTGGTGACCGCCGCATCAGCGGCCCATTGGTTCGACCTGCCAAAGTTTTATAACGAAGTCGTAAGGGTACTATCCTCCGACGGTGTCATTGCAATAGTGCAAAACAAACGGCGCTGGTGGGACAGCTTGTTCCTCGAGACTTATGAAGAATTTCACGAGAAGTTTGTGCCAGGCTACCGAAGGGGCACGTTTCCTGATCGGTTTGGTGGCTTTGCAGAGGAGACATTTGCATCAGATCTCGGGGCGAACAGCAATTTTGAGGGCGTTCGCAAGGCGTCATGGGAGTGGAACAGGACTCTCTCCAAAGCGGAATTTGAGTCTTTGAGCCTCTCGACCAGCCACACAAGGAGAGCCCTTGCGAACAGCGGCGAAGGCGTGGTGATGAGGGCATTGCGTGATATTCTCGACCTCTTTGCCAGCGCTGACGGATGGCTCGATGTTCCATATGTTACCGAGATCACGTTGGCGAAGCGCTCGCCCTAATCGATCTCGGAACGCGCGCTCCAATCCATGTTTCGGGGCTGCGCGTCGCGGCGCTGGTAGAGACCGGATCCATTGATGCCTAGGCTACTAAGGGTCCTTTGTCTGGATGCCTTGCGCGGAACTTAAACACGAGGTCCGGAGAATCACTAGTGAACCAGAAAAGTCGAATCAGCACAGATATTGATTTTGAGATTGATGGCATAGCACACGGGTATCTGCACGTGCCTCACTCGACGACGGATTCTGCCTACGGCTGGATCCCAGTGCCGATCACTGTAGTCAAAAATGGCGGTGGTCCAAGCGTTCTTCTCATGGCAGGCAATCACGGCGATGAATATGAGGGGCAAGTTTTGCTCATGAATCTTCTGCGCAACGTCTCTCCTCGACAGGTTCGCGGGCGGCTCATCATTCTACCAGGCGTTAATGCGCCCGCGGTCATGGTTGGTCAGAGGGTCTCGCCAATTGATGGAGGCAACCTCAACCGTCTGTTTCCTGGAAATGCAGACGGCACGCCGACCCAGATGATTGCTCATTACATAGATAGTGTCCTACTACCGATGGTCCGTTACTGCTTTGATTTCCATTCGGGGGGCTATTCTTTGGAGTACATCCCCGCTGCCCACCTTGTCGTACCGGCGGAGCCAGCACTCCGGAGAGAAGCTATCGGCTTCCTCCAAGCGTTCGCAATGCCGAACAGCATTGTAATTGAGGGCCTTAAAGGAGACGACCAGCTTTTGCTTGGATCGTGTCGGAAGCATAGTGTGGGCCACATGTCGACGGAGTTAGGTGGCGGAGGGGCGTTTTCGGTTGAGGCCTATAGAGCCGCCGAACGCGGTCTTCCCCGCTTGTTGCGCCACGTCGGCGTTCTGGTAGATGACGATAGCGGCGAGCCGGCGCCACCAACGCAATTCTATCTTAGGCAACCTGCACACGACTTACTCTATGCCACGGAAGCCGGCATCTTCGAGGCATTTGCTAGGCTTGGTGATGTGGTGAAGGAAGGAGACATAGCAGGGCGGATTCATTTTCCCGAGGTCCCCTGGCGTGTTCCTGAAACGATCAGCTTCGAAAAGGGAGGCAGGATTCTCGCACGGCGAGCTCCGGCCAAAACGAAGATAGGTGATTGTGTGTTCGCGCTTGGCAGCTTACGTGACGGTCGCCCTTGGGCAAAGGATGAGACCGAACAGGCTTAATTCGTGCGACCTATTGGCGGATGCCGTATCAAACTTCTTTGGTGCCGGGTTCCTCCCAGCACCCGAGATTGAATGTCGCGATCGCATTAGAGACCGCCTTGCCTTTCCAACCATGTGAGGGCCCAAGTCTTCGAACATCTCACTGAGATATTCTCTGGGATGGCTCTGCCAGCATCTCCGCTCGGTCCCTTCATCATCCACACTCAATGAGATTCATTAGAACCAAGGCGTTCAGCGGATGGGGAGTGAACTTGATCGTAAGCCGCTTAGCCGCGACCCTATTGATGCTGGCTTGGCGTTTTGCGGATTCGCGACGGCATGAGGTCTTCGATCCTGCTATCGAGATGGCCGTCGATGATCGCCTCGAGTGTTTCGGCGATGTAGGCGGCCGGGTTGACGTCGTTGAGCTTGCAGGTTTATGCCGCCCGCCGAACTAAGCCGAGTCGGTCATTTTCCTCAGAATTCTCGCTGACCGGCGTTTGGTCGGTTCGGCATACTTCGTTTTGTGCCTCCGCTTTCAACAGCGGAGAACAGGAAGATGGAAGTTGAAGAGTACTTAGGCAGAAGCCGCTGGACCGGCGTCTCTGAAGCGGGCCGCACGGACGGTTCGTCGAGCGCTACGCCGCTCGTCTCGTCGAAGAGAGGCTCGTTCGGCGCGGCACGTGGCATTGCCTCAACGTGGGTTGGGGAGCTCCTGGGTTGGATCGCGGGCCGTCGCTACAAGCTGGTCGATTTCGATGAGCAGCTCGTTGAGCGGTACCGCCGACATCGAGGCGGGAGGCAGTCTATCCAACCGGTGACCGAGCTGCGCTCAAGCGATGGCTGTCGGTGCTGCGCGAGGAAAGCGTGATCACGCGGTTGGCGCTACCGCCTCTCACCCCGCGCTAACGTTTCTTTAGGGAGTTCGATACCTAACTGCGATCGGAGCGCGGCTTGACCCCGAGGTCCATCATCCGCCATCTCCCTGTCGTCCGCAGGTTCTTGCACGAAGAATGCTCCGGCGGCGCCGGTGCCCTGTGCAAGATCAACCAAGAGGACGTCACTACGTTGAGCGTGACGCCCAGGATCGGAGTCCGGGAACAGGCGAGGCAATGTGCTGGTCGTTGCGTGCCTTTCTCCGTTGCCTCCACCATCGGGGTCTGCACTCGCGCCCGTTGGCGGATTTCGTTCCATCCATGCGCCGATGGAAGCTCGCAACTCTACCGACCTATCTGCCTGCCGATCAGGTACGGAAGGCTCTCGACGGATGCAACCGAGAGACGGTGACGGGGCGACGCGACTACGCCATTCTGTTGTTGCTGGCCAAGCTCGGCCTGCGGGCCGACGAGGTCGCGACGCTCACGCTCGATGATGTCGACTGGCGCGCCAGCGAGATACTCGTTCGCGCCAAGGGCCGCCGGCGTGCACGGATGCTGGTACCGCCAGACGTTGGCGCGGTCATCGTAGCATATCTGCGCAATGGCCGCCCAAAGTCCTGCCGACGGTTGTTCGTCCGTCCGCACACGCGCGCCAGACGTCGGCTTTGCTCCCGGATGCGATCACCACGATCGCCAAGGCCGCTCTCGATCTCGTTGGAATCGAAGGTTGCGCACACCGCGGCGCCCATATCTTCCGATACAGTCTCGCTACCGAGCTACTCCAATCTGGCGCGACCTTGTCGGAGATCGGACAGTTGCTACGGCACGAGAGCCACGACACCACCCGGATTTACGCGAAGGTCGACATCGATGCGCTGAGAACATTGAGCCTGCCCTGGCCGGGAGGCGTGCATTGACCAATCTGCGCTCTGCACTCGACAAGTTCCTGAGCATGCGCAAGGGACTAGGATACAAATACGAGCATCAGACCCGTCTGCTTGCCGACTTCGTCACCTTCATGGAGAAGCGCAAAGCCAGGATCATCACCGCGAGCCTGGCAATGGAATGGGCAACGCTGCCGCCAGATCGTCATGCATCCTGGGCGCTCCGATTGCGATTGGACGTGCGGGGGTTCGCGCGCCATGTCGCTAACTTCGATCCGAGAACGGAGGTGCCCCCCGTCGGCATGCTGCCAGGATGGAAGCGTGCCAACCCTATGTGTTTAGCGACGCGGAGATAGATGCGTTGCTGACGGCGGCGCTGGCTCTGCCGCCAGAGGATAGGCTGCACCGATGGACCTACCATACCCTGTTCGGGCTGATCGCGGTGAGGGGCATGCGTATATCCTAGGCGATGAGGCTAGAGCGTGATGACGTCGACCTCGACGCGTGCTGACGGTCCGGTGACCAAGTTCAGCAAGTCGCGGCTCGTGCCATTGCATCGCATTGAAGAATCTTGATGGATGTGATTCATTGTTGAGCACCTGAATCGCGACGGCGAGGTGTCTTCATGTGTTCGAGCGGTGCGATATCTCGGCGCTCGGCGGGCCCGGATGGTCACCAGGATGATCGTGATGAAAGCGCCGTCGCACACTGGACTGAGTGCGAGATCGACAAGACGGCTTTCAAGGACGCCGTCTTGGTCAACGATTTGGCGGGCTGTTAAGGCAATTTGGTGATGGCATGGGCGGGAGCATACTATTCTCTTCGCGCATCATGAGTCTCGCGTGTTGTGGGATGTCGCCGGCACGTGATGATTACAGCCGTGCGGACTTGTAAAGCGGTTGACGGCGAACCGATGGAAGGCGGTGAGCTTCCTTGAGGCCCAACAGCCATTCTGCTTCCGCTCCGTGCTGCGCTGACAACGAGTGCGAATTTGTCTGGAACATGCTGCCCAATTTCCAAAAGGCCTCCGATGGGCATATGGGAGGCCTTCCTTGGAGATAAAGTGCCGAGCTGGCGGCTGGCCTGGAGCGCCTCAGCCTTTGCGAACCATTCTCGAGAGGTGCCCTCCTTCCTAATGTTATCTAAAGGACCTCACCAATTGCGCTGGGCGCGCAGGAGCAAACTCACTGCGCTCTGGTTCTTGAGTTCATACACGACAGCCGGTTTGGCAACTGCCGCCACCGTCGGCGCCGTGATTGTGCCAGAGTATTTCTGATCGAGGAAAATCGCGCCAAGCTCCGCCGAGAACGTCAGGTTTTTCACCGGCGTCCAGCGTGTGATGGTACCGACCGCTGCGATGTTGAAGTCGGGGTTGCAGACACCCGTCAGTCCTAGCGCCGCCATGCCTGCGCTGCCGCAGATCTGAGCTTTAGCCGCGCCACTGTAGCGAATAGCAGCCCACCCACCGAAGAAGCCGGTATTCCAGTTGGGATTCCAGTTATGGGTGAAACCGCCATTGAACCCGTACGTGGTGGTCAGCTCAAGACCCGTCCCCGTCGCTGCCGTCGCGCCGGAGTAGATGGCATCCGAAACGCCAGCAATGCCGAGACTCTGGTAGGCACCAGCGCGGCCGGTGCTGCCGTAGATTGCCCACGCGGTCGGCAAGTTTTCCTGGATGCTGAACATGGTTGCGCCACTGGTATACGCACCCTGTAAGTTGATCGTATCACCAGCGCCAGTTGGGAGATTCTTGATCGACAGCGCCAGCTGACCAGCCCAGCCCCACTTGTCCCTTGGGTACCCAGTGGTTTCGTTCGAACCATAGTACGCCGAATGGTTGTTGTGCGCCGCGACCGACGCTTGGAAGAGACCCCAAGCTTGGTCAACGCGCATCATGCCGACGACGTCCGGAGCGCGGCTGCCACCCAAATTCTGCGCCCCATAAGCACCCGTCACGATACCGGCAGCCGTGGCGCCTGTCGTGTTCCAGATGTTTGTCTGGTAGTAAGCAGTTGGGTCCTGCGCCGAAATTGTTGCCGTGATACCCTGACCCAAGTCAGCGGTATAGCTCAGCTGGTTGACACCTGTAGCATCGCCGCCACCACCCGGGAGGCCATCGAAGCTGTTGGCAGGATAGTTGGTCCACGGCGAGCTAAACTGGGAGACGGTCTTCCCCATGGTGAAGCCCGCAAACTGGATGAAGGCTAAGTAGACGCCGAGTGAACCGAGCCCAACGCCGTCCCCCGAATACGACGTGGCGCCCGTTCCGGTGGAACTAGTGGAACCTGCCTTCCAGTTAAAGGTCGCCTCGAAGTAGGTGCGGACCATGCCGTATTCGGTCGCTGTGCGCGTATCGATTGTGAGGTCTTGGCGAGCACGAGTTGTGTAGTAGTTGCTTAGACGATTGTGCGCAGCGCCGACGCCAGACAGTGGGGGCAGCACGAAGCTGTTGGTACCCAACATCATGTCGGCGCGCAGGAAGCCACCCAGTTTGATGCAGGTGTCGGTGCCGGGGATGTAATAGAATCCGGCACCATACAGCGAGCAAACCTTCACGTACTGGACCGCCTTTGCCTTGACGGGCAGATCCGCCGCTTGCGCTTGACTCAATGCGATTAAGCCTACAGTTGGTGTCAGCGCGATTTGTTTAATCGTCCGATAGAAGTCAAAGATCGTATGCGATAAAGTCATTGCCACCCTATCCTCTAGGCGAAACTTGTGCGGCCGAGGCAATATCGTTGGGAAGCAACAGTCCGGTGACGACTATCGAATAATGTGATGGTCTATGGTGATTTGGCGATATGAGAGTGAGAACGCGCCGCCATTCAATGCGACTTCACGGCCAAATGCTGAATGTGTTACCGATCGCGAGGTCGTCGCGAGTTAAGCGAACAGCTGGTAACTGCTTTATCAACGGTAGCAAAGGACGACGGAACGCATCCCGCCGACAAGCTGGATGAGGCGATGCCCACTCTGCAAGCCGTGAGAATGGATCAAAAGTGTGGCTCGCGAATGTTGAAGCACGTAGTCATTTTATCGAGCGTCTACGTACTCGCGCTGACAATGCTCAACGCCTCACGTGATCCGCTTGCTCAAACGCTGTGACGCAGTCCGTCGGCGCTTGAGGACCCCACCTCGGCACGAAACCAGCGCGCGAGAGCACCGCAGGATAACGAGCGGCGAGCTCAGGTCTAACTAGTTGTCCGTGAACAAGCGAACCTCTCAGCGAAGGCACCGCTGCGACCGGGGGTATCAGAACAGCACGATCGGTGGACTTGGGCCGCTGTGGCCGCGGTCGTCGGAGACGATCGCCCAGAAGTAGCCCTTCTTCGTTTGTGAGCGTCATGCAGGGACCACGCGCTAAGGGGTGATCCGATCGGCTAGAAGAATCTCGCGGAATGGTTGGTCGCGAGGTCACAATGTCGAAGGATAGTCGTAAGGATAGCGATAAGGATAGGCATACGCCTATCCTCGAGCACGGCGCCGACACGCTGCGGCGTGTCGAAATCATCACCGGGACGGGCCGGCGTCGGCGCTGGTCGACCGATGCGAAGGCGGCGATTGTCGCGGAGAGTTTCGCGCCGGGTGCAAGCGTGTCCGCGGTGGCACGAGGACACGACATCAGCCCAAGCCTGTTGTTTCTGTGGCGTCGTCAGACCACGCGGGTGAAGCTCGCGGAGCGCCGGGACGGAGATGTGCCACCTGGCTTTGTGCCGGTCGCGATCACTGGTTGCGGCGGCGAATTGTCATCGCGCGAAGAGCAGGCAGCAATTGAGATCCAAGTCGGCGCGGTTCGCATCCGTGTCAGGGGGACGGTCAACCGGCGGGCGCTGTGCGAGGTGCTTGCGGCAGTCGGGACGGTTGGCCGATGATCGGGCTCCGACCTGGGTTGTCGATCTGGATCGCGACGCAGCCGATCGATTTCCGTCAGGGGATGGACTCACTGGCGATGCTGGTGAGCGAGGCGTTTGGGGCCAATCCGTACGACGGCGGACTTTATGTCTTCCGGTCCAAGCGCCGAGATCGCGTGAAGATCCTGACCTGGGACGGAAGCGGCCTTGTCCTTTACTACAAAAGAATCGAGGGGCAGTTCACCTGGCCGCCGATCAAGGAAGGCGTCATACCGCTATCTCATGCTCAACTCTCGGTGCTGCTCGATGGCTCAGACTGGAAGCGTGTGCCGATGCGGGTTGTGGATCAGCCAGCGCGAGCTGGTTGATCCGTATCAAGAGTAGCTCGTCCCTCATGCGGAGTTGTTGTAAAATCACTCTGCATGAGTGATTTGCCTTCCGATCCAGCATTGCTCCGACACACCGTGATGGCGCTGTCGTCAAGGCTTGCGGCGTTGTCGGCGGAATGCAGCACGCTTTCGGCCGAGCGTGATGCGGCGATCGCCCAACGCGACGCTGCGGTTCAGGAGAACGACAAGCTCCTGATGATCCTGTCCCAGTTCAAGCGCACGATCTTCGGTCCCCGCTCCGAGACACTGGATCCCGGACAGCTGCCTCTCTTCACCATCGCGGCACAGGCGGGTCATGCCGCGGCCAACGACGACGTAACCGGAGGCAGGCTGCCTGATGGAGCGGAGGGCCGTGGAAAGCGACCGGCGCGACGCAACCGGGGGAAGCTTCCGGAGCATTTGCCGCGCATCGATGTCGTAATCGATGTCGAGAGCCACATCTGCCCTTGCTGCGGCGAGCGGCTGCACAAGATCGGGGAGACCGTCAAGGGAGCCTTCGACGTCGTTCCGATGCAGTACCGGGTCAAGCGCATTGTGCGTCCGCGGTATGGCTGCCGGGGATGCCGCCAGGGTGTGATGCAGGCACCTGCGCCGGCCCAGGCGATCGATGGCGGGATGGTGACGGAAGCCTTGCTGGCCCACATCGCGGTGATGAAATACGGCTACCAGTTGCCGCTGTATCGGCAGGAACAGATGTTCGCCGCGCAAGGCATCACGCTCGATCGGCAGACGCTGGCCTCGTGGATGGGCCGCGCCGCCTGGTGGCTGAAGCCGCTTCACACGCTGTTGCGCGACACAATGATGTCCTACCCGCGGCTGTTTGCCGACGAGACGCCGCTGCCAGTTCTCGATCCCGGCCGTGGCAAGACCAAAGTCTGCCAGTTCTGGGCGATCGCCACCGATGACCGTCCGTGGGGCGGCCCGGCACCGCCGGCGGTAGTCTACATGTTTGCTGAGGATCGCAAGGCGATCCGCGCCAAGCAGCTGTTCGGGGACTACCACGGCATCCTGCAGGTCGACGGCTATGCCGCCTACAAGGGCCTGATCAAGAACGGCGGCCATCTGGTGCAGTTGGCGTTCTGCTTCGCGCATGCGCGGCGGAAGTTCTGGGACGTTCACGTCGCGACGAAGTCGCCGATTGCTGCGGAAGCGCTGCAACGGATCGCGATGTTCTACGCCATCGAGGATCGCATCCGCGGTCTGCCGGCGGCGCATCGGGCTGCAGTGCGGCAGACCGACACCAGGCCGTTGATCGAGGACTTCAAACCCTAGCTCGAGGCGCGGCTACTGGAAGTCTCGAAGAAATCCGGCCTTGGCAAGGCGATCCGCTACACCCTCAACCATTGGGAAGGCCTGACGCGCTTCATCGATGATGGGCGCATCGAGATCGACAGCAATACGGTTGAACGCAGCATCAAGCCGATAGGCCTGGGAAAGAAGAATTACTTGTTCGCCGGCAGTGAGGGCGGCGCCGAAACCTGGGCCCACCCTTGCATCGCTCATCAACACGGCAAAGCTGCACGACATCGACCCGCGGCACTATCTGACCGATGTTCTCGAGCGCATCGTCTCCGGACGTACAAAGATCAATCAGCTGCACATGCTGTTGCCGTGGAATTGGAAGGCCGAGCGCGATAGTTCGCAGGCAAAGCTCGCCGCCTGATCAGTTCGACGGCAGCGCATCTGGAACTTCCTGCGCATCGCTGGCGTCGTCGTAGATCTCTTCGCGGATCACGCGCAGCGTCACCTCGTGCAGATACACTTGCAGCGCACCCTCCAGCTCGGTGAACTCCGGCAGCAGGACTCGATCGACGAAGCCCCGTGACGCACGGACCATCACCGTGTTGCGTCGCTGCCGGCGATAACGAAACGGCCGCAGCCCATATCGGCGGCAAAGCGCCAGAAAAAGGTGCCGAGACCACTGGTCGGGAAGTGAGAATTGCTGTTCGATTGGTGGATCGTGGCGAGCGAGTTCCTCGACCCGGGCCCGCACCCGCTGCAGCGCGGCTTCCGCCGCAAGGCGCTCACCAGCAGTTCCGGCCCCCACGAACAACGCCTCGATCTTCCGAAGCTTCTCGCGCAGCTGCGACTCGCTGTTCATTCTGATCCCGTTGCCCGCTCCGAACCGGGATCACCCCATCACCGCGCCCCGGCGGCGTCAATCATCCCGACCGCGCTATCCAGAGCATTCCGCGCAAGTCAAGCCCGGGCACCGGTGATCCTATCGTGACGCTCACCTTCGTCTGGCCACGCCCGGGATCGAGTATTGGGGCCGTGGTTTCGTCCATGAACAGACGATCCGCCATGGCCAGGCGGCGGCACATGTGGTCTGCGATGGGCTGAAGATGGAAGCAGGCGCGGCCGGACCAATTGCCCATTGTCGCCCGATCAAGGCGGATGCCCTGGCGCGCATAGATCTCGGCCTGACGGTAAAACGGCGTATGGTCGCCAAACTTGGAGACGATCACGTGCGCGATGGCCGCTTCGGTCGGCAGCCCGCCGGGCACGACGTGCTCCGGTGCGTGCGCCTGCATGACGGGGCCCGAGCAGCGGCGACAGATATATTTCAGGCGGCGCGTGGCCAACAACCGCCATTGCGCTGGGATCACGTCGAGGCGCATGCTGACGTCCTCGCCGATCTTCGTCATGGCGCCACAACCGCACGGGCAGAGCGTGCTCGCAGGCTTGATGATCCGTTGCACTCGCGGCAAATGGGCAGGCAAGCAGCCGCGACTGCGATGAGAACCTTGATCCGGCGCGTTCCGCGACCGACCCTGGATCACCGCCTCGGCTCTCTCCTGCGCGGCGTCCAGGATGCCTTGTGCGGTCTCCACGTCTTCGAGCGGCAAATGATATTGATCTGGTCGTAGCTTCTCGGATTGTGCGCCGAACTTGTCGCGTCGCAGTTCGCCGAGAATGACCTCCAGCCGACGCCGCGCTTCCTCCGGGCGGACCAACCTCCAATCCAGGCCCGCGAACATCGCTGCCGACATGCGCAGCACGCCGTCCGTGATCTGCCAAACGAACTTGCAAACTTCGAGGCGTTTGTGCTCCGATATCAGGCCCGTTCGATCCCAGACCAAAATCTTGATCCGATCCGCTCGTTTCGATCGGAACACGAAGGCTGCGCCGCTGAACGGATCGAGACGAAGCATCTCCTGCACCTTCACCGCAAGCCCATCGTGGCCACAGCGGAAGTCGATCGACCGCGTTGCAAGGTAAATCTTCGGATCAGCACCGGCCGCGATCATCGTGATGCTCGCAGCACGCGGATCACCCGGGACAGATGCTCGGCATCAATGGCCGTATCCGTCCGCAGCACGATATCACCGGTCGCGATCTCAAGCTTGATTGCCGGCGCCTGACGCTCCCCCAACGCACCTCCCACCACCACCAGCGGCGCGAATGTCGGCTGCGACGCCTACCGCGCCGGCAACAGGCCTCGCTGTCGAAAGCGCCGGCGCCAGTCGCAGATCGTAGATCTGCCAGCGCGTCGCTCCATACTTGCGCGCGACCTCGGACACCTGGGCACCAGGTAATCGGCGACGATCCGAGCTCTCTCCGCTTCCGAACGCACATGCGCACATGGCGCCCCGACGGCCCTTCAAGAACCTCGAGCCGGCTCACCGCCCCTGCCGATGAGCCGTCCAAATGGACGTCCTTTCTGCTGTCCAATCCCATCCAGACCTCCGTCCAAGCGTGACGCTTCTCGCACAGCTATCCAGATCCCGAAGCAAGGGTTCCGGCTAAGCGCTTACCGACATGATCGTTGTCGAGTGCTACGAGCCGGCTGTTGGCGATCGCGACGCGATGGGTGTAGCGGCCGAGATAGGCCAGCACCTGTGCGGGTCCGCTGAAGGGCCGCTTGGCGTGAACAATCCAGTTGACGCGCTGCATTGCGACCAGCGGATAACGCTGTCGATGTCCTCGATCCGCAGTCCCGCGACCTCGGAGGCTCTGAGCCTGACCGCATAGGCGGTGGTGAGCGCGGCGCGGCTCTTCAGGCGCGACACCGCGTCGTGGAACTGCATCACTTCGTCGGCGCTGAGAACGACTGGCAGCTTGCGGGGCTCTCGCGCATGGGGATGAGCGCCTCGCCGAGCGTGACGCCGTAGAAAAACCGTAGCGCACAGACAATCTGGTCCAGCGCGGCCATGAGATGCCGGTCGAGACCAGATGCATTTGGATGGCCCCGACGTCTTCCAGCTCTAACCGGTCAGGCGATCGGCCGAAATAGCGGCTGAACTTCGAAACCGCGCTGATGTAGGATCGCTGCGTCGCCGGCGACAGATTGCGGACTGTCATGTCCTCGATCATGCGGCGGCGAAGAGGGCTCAAATCGGCCATCTCAATACTCCTGTTCTGAGGGGGGATCCAACACCCCATCCTCTCAGCCAGGAGGCGATCTACGCCACCTCGCCACGCACGCCGCCACAGCGGCTTCGTTCAATCCAAAAACGAAATTGCTGGGTTTGGCGGCCTCAACCTCCCATTCCCTGCAATTTCAAACCGCATCGAATCCAAAAAACAGACTCTTGCTCAATCGCTTAGAAGCTTGTTCACATGGCGTAATCGCGGCTGACGTCTTCTTGAGGACACGAGGGTTGTTAGGATCGGCCTTAGCGGATTATCGAAAGGGAGCAGCGCTATGAAGCAGTACGTAGGTCTGGACATCTCTATGGAAGAAACCAGCATTTGCGTTTTGGACCAGACCGGCAGCGTGACATTCGAAGGTTGCGTGCCCACCAATCCAGAGGCCATCGCTAAACTCTTGCGACGTCATGCCGACAATGCTGAGCGGATCGTTTTTGAAACAGGCTCGCTATCGAACTGGCTTTGGCACCAACTCAAGGCGCTGGGCTTTCCGGTCATTTGCCTTGATGCGCGTCATGCCAACGCAGCGTTATCGATGCGCATCAACAAGTCGGACCACAACGACGCCAAGGGGTTGGCCGAAATGGCCCGCATGGGATGGTATCGGGAAGCTGCCGTGAAGGGGGCGGAGAGCTGGAAAACCCGTTCGATGCTGGCGGCTCGAACCAAGCTGGTGAATCTGCGGCGAGATATTGACAACCAAATGCGAGGTCTGTGCAAGGGGTTGGGAATAGTGCTCGGCAAGGCCGGCTCGACGAACTTGGCTCGCAAAATCGACGCCGTGCTTGCTGAAGCGCCGGATTTACAAGACATTTTCGCACCGCTGGTCCTTGCCCAGTCCTGTTTGACCGAGCAAATTGAGAGGTTCGATCGACAGCTCCTGGCAGTGGCAAAAGGCGACCAAACTGTTCGGCGAATGATGACCGTTCCCGGTATCGGTCCCCTGACTGCCCTGTCCTTCGTCGTAACCATCGACAACCCCACTCGCTTCAGACATTCCGCCGACGTGGGTGCCTATCTAGGCCTGACACCAAGACGTTATCAATCCGGCGAGATGGATCGTACTGGCCGCATCTCCAAGCGCGGCAACCACCAGATGCGAACTTATCTGTTCGAGGCCGCGAACGTCCTGCTGACCGTTGTCAGGCGAGGTTCTGCGCTCAAGCGCTGGGGCAGCAAGCTGGCCAAACGCATCGGCGCCAAAAAGGCCAAGGTTGCCGTGGCTCGCAAAATGGCTGTCATCCTCCATGCTATCTGGACCGACGGCACCGAATTCCAGGCAGAGATGCGCACCGCATGAACCAGTCTTAAACCAACCCGGATCCGCCTTCGGCGGAACAAGCCTCCCTGCCGGGACGAAGGTGTGGGCAATCTCGAAGTCGTCCCTGCGGGCTTTACGCACCGCGCTCTTCACATCGAGATGCCACGCCTTTTGAACGCCATCATGCGGCGCTCCTGCATAGAGACGACCGCGGAAAGAACCATGAACCCGGCAGCGGATCATTTTTGTCTATCGGGGTTGACACCGTGCCCGCGATTAAAAAACGGACGACTACCCGGCGTGAGTATGGCACCGCGTCGCACTCATCTGATGACGGTCAGGTAAGTCGTTTCGTGGCCGAATGGTAGAATTCAGCAATCACTGAGGCAGTTTGCGTCGTATCGTCAACCATTGGCCAATGACTGGCACCATAAAACTTTCGGTCCGCTATCCGATTTTCTGAGATCCATCTTGCCGTTTCCGTAGAGGTGTTTTCCGGGTTCCAGTAGAAAAGATAAGGATGCTCAAGCGCCAGAAGGGACAGCCCTGGATTGTCACCCTCGCTCGATCGGACGACATACTTCGCGAGATGCCATAGACTGTAAGCGTCGGCCTTCATAACAGCTTGCATATATCGACCCATAACAGGATTGTCTTTGTGCATCTCGCTGAGTTCGCGCAAGAACGCGATCTTGGATGATTCCGGATCACTACGGACGGCCACCTTGCTGGTTAAGAATAGGTCGTACCGCGTCAGATTGCCTTCAATTGAGAATAAGCCGGAAAAGCAGTCACCTAGCCACCTGATTGCATCAATCGCGATAATCGATCCTACAGAGTGAGCAACAACACCGATCTGGCAACCAGAAAATAGCTCCCTAGTTAACTTCGCCAAATAGGCTCCATACTGCGGCGGTGGCAGAACCAGATTGCCAGTCGTGTTGGATCCGAAGCCTGGCAAATCAACAAGTACGAGCCTGAAATACTCCGCAAGTTGTGTCTCCACAAGATTCGAAAATGCCGTACTATCGTCACCAAATCCATGAACAAACAATAGTATCTTCGAGCCGGTTCCACAGATTTTGATGCAGGACTTCGAGTTGGACAAGCGCTTACCTCCGCGCAGCGAGTTCGGCCTTATACTCAGAACGAATGATCCGTGTGCCATCGACCAGAGCTTTCATTTTAGCGAAGGCAACATCTTTCTGAACATGCCAGAACCCACCATCATTGGTTGGATGAAGGCGCTCTAAAGGAACAAACTTCAATGCGTCGCGAATGCGGGCGGCAATGTGCTCGGGAGTTTCGATCTCCGTCTTACCGAGGTTTAGCAGGCCCAAAACCACGTGCTTGTCACCGCAGGCAGTCAACATTTCGCCAGTGTATCCCGGCTCCTCATATTCGAGACTGATCGCATCAATGCCAACGATCTTCGACATGATGCTGAGGACTTGGCGATACCCATCATGTGGCCTCTTTTCAACCGAACCGTATGACGATCCATAATTCGTGTTGAGAATCAGTGGCACCGATATCCCGTCGGCCAGTTCCTCAATTGCCGCCATCCCAATCTTTTCGGCCTTCTCAGGAAAGAAGTGAAAGATCGGCTCGTCTACATGTAAAACTGAGGTACCTGCATCCTGAAGAGCTCGCAGTTCCTTGTTGAGTGCGCTTGCGAGCGCGTGAATCAGGCGCCTTTCGTCGCCATAGTATTCGTCGAGAATGCGCGACATGATTGTCAGAGGGCCAACGATCGTAGCCTTGAGCGGCCTAGATGTAAGTTTCTTGGCAAACTCCAGGTCACCAACTGTAATCGGCTCACGCCATCTCACCGGTGCTACCACGCGCGGTAGTTCAGTTTGTACCTTATTACGTTCCTCGACGGTATTGGCTCTCGTAGCCCGCCACACAGGATTCAGTGCCTGCGGCATCTCGCGTCGTCCTAAACTCTTAGAATCGATGCCGTCAAGTTTCGCATAAATATAACGATCATAGGCGACACGCCTGGCTTCCCCGTCCGTCAGCAGATCCAGCCCAGCCCGTTCCTGGTCAAAGACTGCCAGGCACACGGCGTCATCAAGAGCTTGGTCGCGAGCATCTCTTTCGACCCGCCATGCGGATTCATCGAATCGGAAAGCACGTTCATAGCGGATCAGCCATTTTGGCTTAGTGTAGCTGCCAACAATTTGCGTTGTGAGTGGAGCGAGCACGTTTATCTTCCAATTCAAGAGAGAGTCTAAATGTCAAACGGGAATTCTTCCGCTCATTTGGCCAACGACTCGTTGGTCTCGGCGGCCATCGAAGAGAGCGCTTCATCCGGGCTCTTCCGCAACGTAACGACAGCCTGCAGATCCGTTTTGACGGCTTCCACTATCCTGGATGCATTCGGGCTGGCAAATGACTGCCATGCCGTCATTTTATCTATCTGATTGACACGTGTAATTTGCGCAAGCCGTTCCCGGCGGGCAGGATCGACGGATTTCATCGCCAGCTCATCCCGGAAGATTCTCGGGTCAATCGGCGCATTTCCAGTTTTATTGAGAACGATCAGCTGCCCCTCTTTACACGTCGCAAACCGTATGAATCGCCATGTCGCATCCTGCTTTTTAGGATCCTTGGTAAGCATCACGATGCCTACGCCTCCAGCTGGCAACCGCCCGTCGGGTGAAGAAATAGGTGTGATCCCCAAAGCCAATTCAAATCTTCCCTTGGATTGGCTTGCGAAGGAATCATATAAAGAGTCGACACCCAAGTGAATGCCCACATTCCCGGCCGCGAAGTTCTGCCGAGCCTGATCCCGGGTCATATCAATCATACCGGCGTTTCCGAACTCCCGAAGGATCTCCAGGGCACGCAGGCCCTTGTCGTTGTTGAATTCTACCGTGTTTCGGTCATCGTTCATCATTGAGCCACCAAAACTATCGATCAATGTTTGGTAGGTATAATTGCCTGATGAATCGTATTCGATGTGGCATCCGACGATTTTTGGCTTGATATTGGCGATCTTGTTGCACAAGGCCAATAGATCTTTCCAACTGCTAGGAAGCTTCTGCGGATCGCCTCCCGCATCCTTGACTAAATCGACATTATAATAGGCGATGGGCATACTTACCGTAAACGGCAAGCCTACCGTTTGTCCGTTGTAGGTCACCATGGAGCTTACCGATGGAAGAAGCTGATCGGGGCCCTTAAGTTCGGAGATGAATTTATTGAGTGGGACGGCCAAGCCTCTTTCAGCGAGGATTGGAATGTTTTGCAAGCCCTGAAATGAAACATCTACAGTGTCACCGATGATTGCGCTTCGAAGGGTGTTTTGCAACAGTTCGGCGTGCTCACGAATTGGCGCATCTATCTTTAATCTTATGTCCGGGTTCTTCTGCATGAATGCTTCGGATATTGCTTCAACGGCTTTTTGATTAGTGCTTGGATCAGAGTAGCTAAGGCTAAGCGTTGTAACATCCGCAGAATACACGGCAGCTGTCATCGGTAATAATGAGGCCATCGCCCAGCACAATATTTTCAAGTGGTTCCTCATCGTAACTACTCCACGTTTAGGCGAGCCATGTCCAAACCTTGGATGGCAGGCAGTTTTCACGGTTTTTGATTTATAGACAGCCGCATTGAGTGATTGTTCCTGCGGCATTCTTACTTGCACGGGAGGTGATCCATTTAACTCACGCACACCCACCCGCCTTCCAAGTATGTCGTACGCCCGACGCTTATTCGCCGCAGCTGTTGGCGATAGCCGTTTAGCCCCGTTTCAAACCGTTCAGGTGCTGCTAATGGGGATGATGGGCTTGTTTCGGAGTCGACCAACAATTCACGCAGAACCCGTCCAGTCATCCCACTTGGCGCAGGCAGTCCCAATAGTGAGAGAATGGTCGGGACAATGTCACAAACGCCTGAGGGGGTCAGGGAGGTATAATTACTTGTGTGGAAGGCGGACCCTGCCAGTATCCCGACCGAAGATAACTCTTTGGGATGCAAACCACCGTGGACTCCGAGCCCTGGACGCCGGTCGTTGTCGTAGAATGTGCCGCCGACCAATCCGAATTCATCGATACTGTCGTCAGCGCGGAAACAGAAATACACATCAGGTGCGCGAGCGTGATCGGCAAAAACGATACTGCTGGCAAAACTTCCGGGAGCTACCCCTTCCACCTCGTTTCTACCCATCGTGAAGATTGGACCAACCCAAGATTGCTCGATCAGCGCTTTAACAATTCGTTTTAGCTGCGTTGTGGATCGTTCACTCAGATACAACGCCCCAACCTGTCCTGGCACCACAACGACGTCCACACCTGATCCAGGAGCCGTTGCCGGGTTGAAGCCTACGCACTTCAAACTATCGGCGACCGAAACTCGCGTATGGGCGGTGATATGACCGTGATCCGAAAGCGCGACGATCTGCACGCCCGCAGCCCTGCCTTCGGCCTCCCACCAGTCGAGGACGCGCCCGAACTCCGCATCGCAATAGGCGATCGCCAGACGGGTCTTCGCACCGCCGGTCCCGTTGAAATGCGAGGCAGTGTCCGGCTCGCCATAGGACAGCACTGTGACGTCCGGCGCACACTTCGGCCAGATGTGCTCGAGAAAGACGGATGTAATGAGTGTCTGCGCTTCGATGTCCGGTTCACCCTGAGGGGGCACCGGGGGTAGAGGGCCGAAGCGATTTGTGATTTCCAAAAGGGCCGTCTCGGGGGTGCAAGCTTCCGGGAAGTGTCCGGAGATGCGGATATGGCCAAAGTCCTCCGCCTTGTGGTGGAAGAGGCGAGTTGTGCCCGGAGTGTTGGTCGCTAAAACCGCTACACTCTTGCCTGCACGACCAAGGATTTCACCGAGGGTAGGAGCGGTCATCAGCATGCCGCCGCTATCGCGATTTAGCCGGTCGAGAAGCGTGGCGTCCGCAGTGTCCACATAACGCTGTGGGTCGATGGCCCGGTCGAAATACTTGTTGCCGACCATTCCGTGCCGGCTCGAAGTGGCACCGGCCACCAAGCTCGGGAAAGCCACCCGTGTTTCACTTGGATAGATCGTCCGCTGCGCGGCTAACGTTGATCCGAGCCTTTGCAACCGGGCTAGATTTGGTGTTTGGACGGCGTCAATCAAATCGGGGCGGAGGCCGTCGAAGCTGACAATCAAGAACTTATACTCGGGCAATGTCATCAAAGCCTTCCAAATCTGATGGCACTAAGCGGTTTGGATCAAGCAGGCTGATATCGCGCGGGATGCGTTCCGATAGTGAAATTGTCGTCCCCGGCCTTTCCCGAAAAGCAGACAGCAAACCGGGACGCCCCTTTGCCGCGAAGCGATGAGACCAGCTGCGCCATAAAATTAACCAGGCTCTCGACCTCGCCAAGCAGGGCCGCTCTTTCGAGATTGTTTGGATCGCAGCTATTCCGGCAAGTGAAGGCCATTTTAATGGCGTCCCGCCGTTAAAGAATGGGAAAAGCATTGGCCGACCTTCTTCCGTTATCTTCCAGCACCCACCGCGAATGGTGTTTGACTGAAAAGGCTGCAATCTGGTCATCTGGTTTCACCCAGACCTGGAACAGGCGCTCAGCTTTGATCGGAATCGTTTCCCCGGTGGAGGCTTCAACACCGTTTGACGTTGCTTCCAAGACATGATGGGCATATCGAAATGAAGCTCCGCCCCGTGCCGGACCGCCATCTCGATATCGGTGGCGACGGTTTTTTCCAGTGGCATGATGGATTGGCTTTGCTCGAAGAAGTTCGCAGTGCCGGCTGGCGGGTACATGGTCGGCCAGCGCCTCGTTACCTCTGCCGGTCCAACACTTCATGGGATATTCCGTATCTCGTCGCGGTCGCAATTGAACTGCTCAGGGTTCGCTCGCCTGCCGCCGCGACAACGAGGCCGCCGATGTCGCGAAGTAGCTCGGCGCCGCTGTCCTCTCCGGGCGACGACAGAGCTCATAAGAGTCCAGCACGAGCGGAGCATATTGCTCCTCCCGCACATAGGCCTTGCGGATCGCGCGTGTGTCTCTGTGGCTCGCCCCCCGATTATGGGCTCGCCAGTACTGTTCGAAGCCGATCACCCTGCAGCCGCGTCGCGCCAGAGTCGCCGCAGCAGCACTCCCCATGGCACGGAGACTAAGCACCGCTACGGTCATCTGGTTCATTGTCATTCCGATTATTCCTTCTCGTTGATCTCGATGACGAGGTCCTTTCCTTGGCTCCCTCTCAGCGCGCTGCGTTAACTATGTCGTCATGGCACTCGGCAATGATCCGTGTGGCGTTTTCGAGCTCTTCTTGGGACTTCGCGTGACCTATACCAATACGAATGGCTTGCGGGACGACTTCGCCGGGCAGCACGTAAGGATCGGCAGTCCCTACACTGACGCCCTGCACACGGATGGCGGCGGCCAGCTCGGAGGCGTATGCCGATTGCGGTAGTCTGATCCAAACATGCAATGCGCCGTCTTTTGTCACGAAATCTGTTTTTGACAACAACGGCCGGACGATCTGGTGACGCGTGACCATCTCCTGACGAACCGCATCGATGATCCGCTTCGCTCCGCCAGTTTCAATCATTTGCGTCGAGACTGCCGCGCTGATCGGCGCAGCCATCCAGAATGTCGCGCGAACGCCGGGCCAGAACTGAGCTTCGCCCAAGGCCGCACTTGGGGCAACCAGATAGGCGATCTTCATACCCGCCGCTATTGTCTTGGCGACGCCCAGCATGTACCACGAACGCTCAGGCGCCAGCGCTGAGATCGGGGGCGGTAAATCTTGCGGCAAGAGGCTATAGATATCGTCTTCGAGGATCTGCAGGTCGTAACGGCGCGCTACATCGACGATGGCCTGACGACGGCCGAGCGACATTGTCGCAGTCGTCGGGTTCTGAAGCGTCGGGAGCAAATAAAGTGCCTTGGGGCGATCGCTGCGGCACAGCGCTTCGAGAGCTTCAGGAATGACTCCCTCTTCGTCCATCTCGACTCCTTTCGGTGTAAAACCGAAACGTTGTGCCAGAACAAGTATTGGCGGGTAGGTCAGGCTTTCGACGGCCAGCACATTACCTTGCCCCACCAGTCCGCCTAGCAGCATGTTAAAAGCACTCTGGGTCCCGTTGGTTACGATGACGCGGCCCGCATCTGGAATGCTTCCCAACCGGTGACCGGTAACTACACCACCCGCCCGCCGATCTGCGTCGGTCCCCATCCAGCGATGCGCGCCTACCATTTCGCTGGGCGTATAACGCGAAAGCACACTCTGCATTGCGGAACGATATTCGGTGTCGAAAACCGCAGACACGAGCGGCGGGTGGGTTCGGCTCATCTCGATGATGGGACTAGCTGACTGGGTCATGAGGGGGATTCACTTTCTCTTGCCTACCTGCGCTGACGCGATCGAATGCGGTCAAGTAGGTTCGCTGCAACTGGTTTTCTATGGTCAGCAATTAATCTGGCTCTGTCTAAGCATGGAGAAATTCGTCACATCCGCGACCACACAAGCCGGAGGCCGTAGACCCTGTGCGAAAGCGTCCGAGCGACCCGGCCGATGGCGATAGCGCGGGGCGGCGATCTTGGCATCGAGGGCGTCAGTGAGATCGACGCCATACCGCGGTCCACGTAAAACCTGAGCGTGTTGTTGTCTTGGATGGAGATATCCGCCAGTTGGCCCGTGAGACTGTCCCGGAGCGTCGCTTGAATCAAAGCATTGCAATCTGGCTGGCTAGCGTCGATTTTGACGGAAACGCCAGGGTGCTTTGCCTCGAAAGCGCTAGCTAGCAGGCGGTACATGTCGGCCTCGGTCGAGGGTGACGCTGTCACGCGCATTGCGATCCTGTCCTCGGCTCGAGCCGGCAATCGAGCGAAAGCGGCCGCAGAAGTCGCGGCGGCGCCCAGGAAAAGCCGGCGAGTCAAATTAGTCATGGGCTTACGTTCTTTAGAACTTGACGGCGGAACGGCGGCGTTTCACTTTACTGCCCCTCCGGTCATTCCCTGGATGAACCATTTCTGAGCGGCCAGGAAGGCGATGACGAGGGGCAGCACGACGAGGGTGGATGCGGCCATGAGGGGGCCGTAGTCGTTGCCGGCCTCCTCGGTCTTGAAGGCGATGATGCCGAGCGGGGGTGGCATGAGAGACTGGTCGCGCACCACGATCAGCGGCCAGAAAAGATCGTTCCAGTGGCCAACCACGGAGAAAATTGAGAAAGCGATTACGGCCGGCAGCGCCATCGGCACCATGATCTTCCACACGATCGCGATTTCTGAGAGACCGTCGAGCCGCGCGGCATGGACCACGTCATCGGGAATGGTCTTGAAGAACTGGCGGAACAGGAAGATGCCGAAGGGCGAGACCACATAAGGGAAGATAAGCGCAGCATAGCCGTTGAGAATGCCAAGCTGGTAACCGAGGACGAAGAGCGGCAGCGAGAGCACCTGGTGCGGCAGCAGCAGGCCGATCAACACCATGGCGAAGAGCAGGTCGCGGCCGGGAAAGCGAATCTTGGCGAGCGCATAGGCGCAAGGGGCGCAGACGAGGATCTGAAGGCCGAGGATTAGAGCACAAACGATCAGGCCATTGCCCATGTAGCGCGGCAGCGGCGCTTCGGTGAGCGCCTTGGTGTAGTTCTCGACGCCATAGAATTGCGCCGGCCAGAAGGAGAACGAGGCGCGGAAGATCTCGCCGGGTGGCTTGATCGACAGCGACACCATCCAGACGACCGGTACAAGAATGAGCGCGCCGGTGGTGAGTAGAACCGCATGGCGGACGATGGCGGACGGCTGCAACAAGCGGTTGGGGTGCATGTTGATGCTCATTGGTAATGCACCCTCCTATCCATGAGGCGGACTTGAGCGAGGGTGAGGGTCACGACGATGGCGAGAAAGACGACCGCAACGGCGGCGCCATATCCGGAGCGCAGATACTCAAAGCTCTCCCGATATAGCGTGTAGAGCAGCATTTCAGATGCGTGGCCGGGCCCGCCTTGGGTAAGCACTTTCACGGTGTCGAAAGACTCGAATGCCCTCAGCGCCACGACGATGACGACGAACATCGAGACCGGCCCGAGCAGCGGCAAGGTGACGGTGCGCAGTCGGTCGAGCCAAAGGTCAGCACCGTCGGTATCGGCAGCATCGTAGAGATCCTGCGGGATGCTCTTCAGGCCGGCCAGAAACAGCACCATGGCGTAGCCGAGGTTCTGCCAGATACCGATGACGGCCAGCACCGGGAGGGCTGTATTCTCGTCGCGCAGCCAGTTGGCGGTCGGCAGGCCCATGGCGGCGAGCGTCTGGTTGACGAGGCCGATCGTGGGATGCAGCAATGCCTCCCAAGCGACCGCCATGGCCGTAAGCGTCGCCATGAAGGGCAGGAAGTGGATGGCGCGGTAAAAGGAGCGGCAGGACTTTCCGCTTTCGATCAGAAGTGCGATCAGAAGGCCAAAGACGAGGGTGCCCGGCACGACGATCAGAACGTAGACGATTGTGTTGACGAGCGAGGCCCTAAAACCATCGTCAGCGAAGATCTCGCGGAAGTTGGCGAGGCCGACAAAGGAGAGCGTCAGCCCGCCGAACTGCCAGTCGGTGATCGCGATGACAAAGACGCCGATCACCGGCAGGAAGAACAGGGCGAGCAGAAAGAAGACCGCCGGCCCGGCCAGCGCCCAAGCGGCCAGCGCTTCTGTAAAGGCCCGCCTGCGGGCCGGTGCGGCGGCAAGGGATGGCGGAAGTGTTCGAACGCTACCGGTCGCAGATGGCTCGTTGGGAGCGCCGGTAAGAGCAAGAGGCTCGCTCATCGGGCTACCTCCCGGATCGGCGTGACCGATGCGCGGCCGGATTCGACTTCTTGGCGCAAACGCCGCCCGTTACGATCAAACAGAAGCACACGGTCTGGCCTGACGCCGACGTGTAGGGTCTGGCCGGGGGCGATATCAGGCGCCCGTTCGGCGAGCAGCCTTGCGATCAACGGATGATCGCCACCCGCCAGATCGAAATGGACGAAGAGATCGGAGCCCATATGCTCGATCATGCGCACGGAACCGGTCAGTACGCCCTGCCCGCCGCGTTCGGCGAGATGAAAAGCCTCGGGGCGAATACCGAGTGTGAGATGCGCTCCGGCAAGCGCATCAGCCCCGATAGCAAGCGTCGATCCGGCCACATCGATCAGGCCACGTTCGCGCACCACACCGTCGAGCATGTTGATCTTGGGCGAACCGATGAATTCGGCGACGCGCCGGTCGTCCGGATCGGCATAGATCTCCTGCGGCGGAGCGACCTGCAACAACTCGCCGTCGAGCATCACAGCCACGCGGTCCGACAGCGTCATGGCCTCGGCTTGGTCATGAGTGACATAGACGAAGGTGACCCCGAGCCGCTGGTGCAGTTCCTTGATTTCGGCGCGCATCTGCACACGGAGCTTGGCGTCGAGGTTGGACAGCGGCTCATCCATCAGGAAAACAGCCGGATGACGCACCATTGCCCGGCCGACCGCCACGCGCTGGCGCTGGCCGCCGGAGAGCTGCCCCGGTTTGCGGGCCAGCAGGTGGCCGATGCCGAGGGACTTGGCCGTACGGGTGACTTCCGCGTCGATCTCGGCAGCGATCCGCGCCGTTCCCGGCAGCAGACGGCCCAGAAGAGGAAGCCTCTGGAAGGTCGAGAGCCGGCGCATTCGAAGCGGCAGGCCCATGTTGGAGGCAACCGTCATATGGGGATAGAGCGCGTAAGACTGGAACACCATCGCTACGTCCCGGCACTTCGGCCTGAGGTTGTCGACCGCCCGCTCGCCGATCGAGAGCGAACCTGCATCCTGCATCTCGAGTCCCGCCAGGATACGCAGCAGCGTCGACTTCCCACACCCCGATGGTCCCAACAGCGTCAGGAACTCGCCATCCGCTATCGACAGCGAAACACCACGCAGGACGGATGTCGCGCCGTAATTCTTATGGATGCTGTCAATCGATACGGATGCCATCGCCGTTACCTCCACATCGTCATGAAAAACCCCGCAGAGCACGGTAACGAGATCATCCCGTCTGGACGTGTACGCTGCCGTGGCAGACGTTAGAAACTCGTACTGCTACAGTCGGATGACGCTCATCGAATAATTCGATTTGTACATCCGCAGATGCGATGACGTGTTCCGCTCTTGGGGAGAACGACGGAAAATAAGTGCAATCGGTGAGCGCGGTGCGCAACTTTGGTGGGAAGGTCTCGTGGGCGACGCGGGTGGCAAAGGCCTCGGTATCAGCCGGAGTTTCGGCCAGCATCCTCGCTGTCGGGAAAACTATCTCGAGTCAAAGGTCGCCGAGTTGGGCAGCCGAACAGCGAATTGTCGGCCTCCGGCGACGCCCTCGCGAAGCGAGCGATCCTGTTTACTGCGGAGCGCATGCATCGGCGCGACAAAACGGAAGCGAACCGTACCGGCGTACGCACCTATCTCACAATGTTTTTCTGGGCGCGCTCGTTCAAATCTTCAGTCTCACTTGTCCGAGGTGGGACGAGCCGTGACCAACGTCATCAGTGTTCTGATCTTGTCTTGCTCGCGGCTTCGACCGCTGGATGGCGCGCCTGCGAGAAAGGCATGTCGACGCGACGGGCGTAAATGATCGTAGTTCTCGATGCCTTCATTTGAAAACGCGATGATCTGATTGGTTAACCCATCAAGGAACGAGTAGAAGTCGTCGGGAATTTTTGCTTTGAACTTCGCAGGTATTCGATCTTGTCTCTCGTTGCAGAACGGCTCAATGCCGTCCGTCCCTCCGAAACCAAGGCCATGACGGCCCGCGCCGCCGAACTGAAAGATCAGGGCGCCGATGTGATCACGCTCAGCCAGGGCGAACCGGATTTCGACACGCCGTCTGCTGTCTGCGAAGCCGGTATCCGGGCGATCCGCGAGGGGCGGACGAAATACACGGCGGTCGCCGGTATCAAGCCGCTGCGCAAGGCGATCGGCGAGAGCTTCCGCCGCGATCACGGGCTCGATTACGGTATCGACCAGATTACGGTCGGCTGTGGGGCCAAGCAGGTGGTATTCAACGCACTGTTCGCCACCCTCGACCCGGGCGAGGAGGTGGTGATCCCGACACCCTGCTGGGTCTCCTATCCCGATATGGTGGCGCTGGCTGGCGGCAAGCCGGTTCTCGTCGCCTGCGATGAATTCCATGGCTTCAAGCTACGCCCCGAGGCACTGGAAGCTGCGATCACGCCGCGCACCAAGTGGCTCATGCTGAATTCGCCGTCCAACCCGACCGGTGCGGTGTACAGCCGAGGCGAATTGCTCGCGCTCGCTGCGGTGTTGCGCCGCCATGGCCATGTCCATGTGCTCTCCGACGATATTTATGAAAAGCTCACCTACAACGCCGACTTTGCTAGCATGGCGGCGGTCGCGCCGGACCTCCACGAGCGCACGCTGACGGTCAACGGCGTGTCCAAGGCTGACGCGATGACTGGCTGGCGCGTCGGTTATGGCGCAGGGCCTCTGGCGCTGATCAAGGCCATGAACCTCATCCAGGGCCAGACCTCCTCGCACACCAGCTCGATTTCTCAATATGCTGCCATCGAGGCGCTGTCTGGCGGGCGGAAGCATATCCAGGAATTCGCGAGCGCCTTTCTGCAGCGCCGCGACCTCGTCGTTGCCAAGCTGAACCAGGCCGCGGGGCTTTCGTGTCGCGTGCCGGACGGCGCCTTCTACGTTTTTCCCTCTTGCGCGGGTGTTATCGGCAAGCGCAGACCGGGCGGCAAGGTGATCGAAACCGACACCGATTTTGCCATGTACCTGCTCGACGCATTCGCCGTAGCCGTCGTGCCCGGAAGCGGATTCATGGCCTCGCCCTATATCCGCATTTCCTACGCCTCATCGCTCGAGGACCTCACCCGCGCCTGCGACCGCATCATCGCCGCCTGCGCAGCCCTGTCCTGAAAGATCTCCGGATGTCTCCTGCCAAACGCCTTCGCGCTCGCATGACCCAGACCAGCCTTGTCCACATCATGGCCGCCCACAGCCCGCTTTCGGCCATTCTCGCGGAAGAAGCCGGATTCGATGGCCTATGGGCCTCCGGCTTCGAGTTGTCGGCGCTTTACGGCCTTCCGGACATGAGCCTGATCTCGATGACCCAGCATCTCGACATGCTGCGGGCGATCGCCGGACGCACGACGCTGTCGATCGTCGCCGATATCGATACCGGCTACGGCAACGCAATCAATGTCATCCATGCGATCGGCGAATACGAGCGGGCCGGTGCGAGTGCCGTCGTCATCGAAGACAAGACCTTTCCGAAAGTGACGAGCCTCGTTGCCAGTGGGCGCCAGGAACTGCTGCGCATTGAGGAGTTCAAGGGCAAAATCGCGGCCGCCGTCACGACAAGACGGGATCCGGATTTTCTCGTGATCGCGCGCACCGAAGCGCTGATCGCAGGCCTCGGCGAAACCGAAGCCCTGCAGCGTGCGCAAGCCTATGTGGACGCTGGCGCCGACATGATCTTGATCCATTCGAAAAAGAAGGATCCTTCCGAGATCGAAAGCTTTTCGCGCGCCTGGACCGGATCGGTGCCGCTGGCGATCGTGCCGAACGCGTACCCGGAACTTAATGCCGAGCGCGTCAAGGCACTCGGCAATATTCGCATGACGATCTACGGCAACTACGGGATCCGCGCTGCTGCAACTGGCCTGCAGGAAACCTTCCGCCGGATCATCGCCGATGGCGGCGTCCAGAACGTTCACAAGGACATTCTGCCGGTGGAGGAGATTTTTAGACTTCAGAGGATGGACGAGATTAAATCAGCCGAATCCCGCTTCCTTTGCTGATCCGTTCCAGCCGCGCCGCGAATGGCGAGGTTTTCAGCGCCATAGGCCATTACGCCGTTCGTGTTGGCTTAAGCCGTTTTTGCGCGCGATATATCGTTTATAAGCAGTAATCCGGCGATAGACATCGAATAATGTGCTGGGAACTTTCATTTTGTCGTGGCCTGCTGCCAGTACGAACTGGCGACAATTTTCCGGAATAGAGGATGGCCACCGAAGATAATGAAGTGCCCCTCAACGCGATCCGCGTGTTCGTGACGATCGCGCGAGAAGGAAGCGTCACGCGCGCGGCTCACGCATTGGGAATGACCCAGAGCTCCGTCAGCCGCTACCTGGCCGTGCTGCAGGACCATCTGGGCACAGACCTCATGCAACGACGCGGCAAGCGGAGCGAATTGACCGAATTCGGACGGCTCTTTGCGAACACAGTCGCCGAGCCGCTAGACACCGTGTGCTTCACCGCTAAGAGAATGCGCCGGCGGGATCGTCCAGACGTCAATCGGCTTGTGGTCCGCACGTCGCTTTCGACCTTCGCGTACTCTCTTGTGATTCCGAATCTCCAGGCGTTTTCCACTGAAATGGGCGGCGTCATCGTGGATGTGATCAGCTCACTGTCGCTGCCGATATCCTCCGACGATTTCGACATCCTGATTACACGCGATCTTTCCATCGTCGAACCGGCCGACGATTGGGAAATCTACAACGAGCAACTGGTCTGTGTGGGCTCTCCAGATCACGTCGATGGCAAAGGCCTCTCGATTGTTCGCGCGATGCCGATTCTGAATATCACATCCAGGCCCGACATACTGCCCACATGGTTGCGGGCGATGAACCTGACCACTAAAGACATAAGCTCGGGGGCGCGTTATGATCACAATTACCTGGCTCTGCCGGCGGTCATGACGGGAAAATGCCTTCTGGTAGCGCCCGAAATCATTGTCAGCGATCTGGTGCGCGGGGGCGCTCTACATGTGATACCAGGATCACGTGCTCCCAGCGGCATGCACTATCGGGCCTATGCCGTCGACCGCAGTGACAATCCCGAACTCGCTCGTGCGTTTTGCCGTTGGCTCGTCCGCCTTTGTAAAAAGGCCACCCTTCCGGAAGCCGCTTGATATCGCATGAGGCTATCGTGGAATCTCCAGATGGTCATCTCTAATCCGACTTATTGGTTGGCTGAAGAGCTGATTGCGCCACCACTCACTAGCTTGTCGCGCCAAGGCCCATCGACCGCTGGACTCTGATCTAGCTAGTCTAATCAGATTTCGCAAAAGCGTGACGGAGCGCGCCGCTCCGACACGCGAAGGGGACGAAGCCGGATCGCCGCGCAACGCGCAGGAAACGCTTCGGCGCGTGTATAGCCCGCGAGCGCGCGAGCGCTTCAGTCACGATGACGCAACATCGCCGGACTGGCGCAACGCGCAACGCCTCGTGTAATCGCGAAGGCCAAAACGCAGGAAGCGCGCATGCTCTCATCCTTGTCGGACTGATCTCCGGCGCTCAGATGCGGATTTTCGAGCACGGTGGAAGCTCCCTTGTTGGCGCAAGCCAAACCAAATAGGTGCGTCGGTTGTTGGCGCCTAGCTCGACGTGAGCGCGACAGCTCTGGCTATACCCGGATCAGCGCGTAACTTCGGACGGCGTGTCTCAAAGCATCCGCCCTGATCGATAGTTAGATTCACGATCTCGCATCGCGCAACAGACATCGAATCGTTTGATGAAACGCCCTGGTTTTGCGATGGATGACATCCGCCCTCCGTTGGGCTCGGGCTACAATCTGAGCGCGTCTTGCAGCATGGCAGCGGCCGATGACGTAAGCCCGATGCAGGTCCGTGAGACGCCTTGAGCGGCGACCCTCTCACAGTAACAGGGGAGCGCTTAGAGCTTCGCAAATGCATCAAATCTCTCAAGCATTTGTGCGTAGTCGGTCGATCATGAGCAGCGCATTGATCTCGACCGGACCCATCTTTCGCAATCCCGAATGTGAGCCTGTGCTGAGCATGCAAAGCCGGCGGGCCCGCGGTGGGTCATCTGGCTGAGCTCGGCCGCTGGCGGACCGTCCCACACAACTAAAACTCGTCACAATCCCTGCGCACAGCTTCGGTACCTTCGATTAATTTGGTAAGTGTGCGATGGATGATCCAGGCTCGCGACTGTCTATCGAAGCACCTCGCATTCCGAACCTTGATCCTCGGCAACTTCGCTATGCTGTTATAGCCGCGGACTTCGGAAGTCTCCGACAGGCGGCTGACGTACCTCTTGTCAAACAAACGACGCTTAGCCGCTCGATACGACAGTTCGAGCATCTCGTGGGTATTGCGATTTTTGAGCGGTCGAACGCTGGCATTCGTCGACAGCCGCAAGTCGTACTTTTTTCGTATTGCGCGGTTCATACTCGAAAACATGGAGGTCTCTCAGCGCCAGAAATCTGCGTGCGCCATGCTTGAATTCAGGCAATGATTCCCAAATCGACCTGACTACGGCTGAGCGATCAGGAACACTTCCGCGGGCCGAGACGCTCAAATTTTCTGCGCAATGGAGGCCAGATAACGAGATCCCCGCTCTGGAGAGGCTCATCGATTGCGCCTGCCCTCCAGAGGGCTGACTGATTTGAACGGCCAAGAGAGGCAAGCCACCGTGGAAGTCCACTCAACTCGCGATAGGAGGCAATAGGTGGGCTGCGGCCTCATCGACACATATGAGGAAAATGAAGGAGACCAGCATGTCCAGTCTGAGGCTATCGGTTCGCAACCCACCTCTGAACACATCGAAAGAGAGGACTGAGAAAGCTCGATTGACGGCTACCATGAAAAGGCGGGCGCTCAAGCGCAAGATCAAAGCTTCCAAAATTTCGGTGGTGTCCTCGTCTGGGTCGACGCCGGAACCGGAATCCTAGCTATTCCGAATTGACCGCACCTCACAGTAGTCAACGAATTCGCTGGCAGGGGTGCTGAAGAAGCGCAAGCAAATGGAGTGACCCATTCAAGAAACAATTTTGTTACCGGCAACTCGCCATAGGGCTTCGACCGCGCCTGTGGAATTTCGAGATCTACGCTGGGCGATCGCCGCATCCCAGCACCGAAGCCTGCGGCAAGCGGCGGAGACGCTCAACATCAAGCAGTCGACTCTTAGTCGCCGCTTGCGCAATCTCGAATGCAAGTTGGGCAGCACTCTGTTCGAGCGCACAAATGGCGGTACGCGACCGACCATTGAAGGTCAGGAATTCCTCGATGCCGCCCGGCGCGTCGTGGGCGAAGCTGATGCAATGAGCGCTCGTCTCAAGACCCGCTCGCGTGGCGAGAGCGGTCGGTTGACCATCGGCATCCACACCTCCCTCTCAGCCGGCAATCTCCGGGCCACTCTCCTCGAGCACCGGCACCGCTTCCCCGATGTCGATAGACAACTGGTCGACGGAGCGAGCGACCATCTGATCTCGGATCTCGCCAGCTCCGCCGTTGACGTCGCCTTGGTGGCCGAGCCCAACCCGAAATGGAGTGACAGGTCATTGTTGCTCTGGAGCGAGCGTGTCGTTGCCGCCCTCCCCGCGAACCATCCGTTGACGGGCCGTGGAGTAGTTCACTGGGGCGAACTGAGGCGCGAATCGCTTTTAATGTCACAGCGAGGCTGGGACCGGAATTCCTGAAGCTCCTCATCAGCAAATTGGGATCCTCCGACCCTTGCCTGCTGCTTCGCCATGATGTCGTGCTCGACCGCTCCTCTCCTTGGTCGGCGTGGGCTGGGGCATTCTACTGATATTGGAAAGTGCGACTGGCGCAGTCTATCCGGGTGTCACCTTCCGCGAGGTGCATGATGCCGAGGGTCCGACGCGGCTGAGCTTCCGCGCCTATTGGCGGCAGGCCAACTGCAATCCATCGCTGCGTCCGTCCTCGACCTGCTTCGCGAGCGCTATCCGGATCTTTCCGGTGACGCAGGTGCGGGCTGAGCAGCATTTCGCCGCGCCTTCGCAAAGGCGCGGTCGGTCGCCATGAACCGCTCGATCATCGGCGTGATCAATTTGGCAGGATCGGTCGGCGCCGTCGCGCCTCCGCTACGCGTCAGAATCTCGGCATAGCTTTTGATGTCCCTGAAGACCGCCGCTGGAAGCTCGATGGTGAGCTTGACCGGCTTGTCGTCTTCAAGCGGCCCAAGTTTCAGCTTCGTCATGGTGTTCCTCCCTTGCCGTCGGGCGCCAGTACCAAATCGCGCGTGACGATCACGCGGACCGGGACGCGTGGCCGGATAGTTAGCGTCGGCTGGATGTTGAGCTGGCGCTGCACGACCTGCTGCCCGGTCTGGCTGATGCTGTTGGATGCGCCGCTGCGGATCGCTTGAACAAGGTTGTTCTCGTCCTGGCTCGTGCCCGCCTCGGCTCCGACGCTGAGCATGGTCGAAAGACCGGCGGTCTTGAACAGCATGCCCCAATGGTTTTCGACCTCGTCCTCGAGCCCAGCATGACCACCGGTGTCGGCGCCGGGCTGGCGCTCCAAGACGATCGAGTTGCCGTCGGGCATGATGATGCGGGTCCAGACCAAGAGGATCCGACTCGGGCCGAAAGCCACGGAGCTGTCGTATTGGCCGATTAGCTTCGCACCTTGCGGGACCAGAAGATATTTGCCGGACGGACTGCCATAGACCGCCTCCGTGATCTGGGCGGTGATCTGACCCGGTGCCGTATAAACCTAGGTAGAGAGCGCCGCCGGAGAACGGATACACCTGGACCGCGTTGATGAAACCGGTGCGGACCGGCTGCACCCGTGCTGCGGCGTTGGCCTGTTTGACGCGAACCTTCGGATCAGCAGCTTCCGGGATTCGTTTGCCGGCGGCGAGCGGTTTCAACTGCCCGGGTAGCGGCAGGGGTTTGGCAATTCCACGATCTTGACGGGCGACGGCGGATCGGCGGTGAGCGTTGCCGGCTCCGCGGTATCGTAGTTGATGTCGGGGGATGAAATTGTGCGCAGCCGCCGAGCGTCGCGACGACAGCAGCAAAGCCGTAAGTGCGGATTTACGGAAGCACGTATCCCTGTCTTTCCGGCTTTGCTGAACGATTGAGAGAGGCGAAGCCGGACCGCCGGCGCTTACGGAAATCGGCGGGGTCATTGTCCCAGCTCCTTCGACCAGTTGATGGCGTTGACGTAGACGCCGAGCGGATTCTTGCGCAGCCGATCGGCGTCGGTTGGAGGCCGAATCGCGATGGTAAGGATCGCAGTCTGTGGTGCCGGCGAGCGCCCCATCCTGATAGCGGTGCTCGACCCAGGCGACGCGGAAGCTGTCGGGCGAAGCGCGGATGACGCTGGAGACGTCGATCGCGAACTGCTGCTTGCCGAGACTAGCGAAGGGGTCATTGGCGCGGGCGTAGTCGTTCAGCGCCAATGCGCCCGCCCTGGTCGTGAAATCGTAGGCCTGCGGCCAGTTCTGCCGCACGATGGTCGGATCGGCTGGAAGCGAGCGCACCATCATGATGAAGTGGGCGAGGTACCAGGCAATCTGCGGGTCGCTCGGCCTGTAGTCGGCCGCAGCCGGCGCCATGGCTGGCGCCTCGCCGAGCTTGTCGACCTGTACACCCAGGGAACGACGGTGCCGTGCGTGGACTGCCAGACGAGCCCGCCGACCAGGCCGCAAGCCACGATCAGCGAACCGAAGGCCCATCAGCTGCCAGTTCTTGGCTTGCACGCGGGCCGAGCTGATGCGCTCATCCCAAACTTGCGCCGCGCGCTGATACGGAGTTGCGGGTTCGGGCGTGCGGCCGTAGCGGACCGACGATCGCCGAAAGACTGACATTCGTTATTCTCCTCCCGAGAGGTCGACGGAGTGGCCGCCGCCATGGCTATCGCCGGATTTGAGGGCTTGCGCGGCGGACTGCGCGCTGCGAACAACCGCCTCATTGCGTTTCATGCGCTGGACCCAGGTGGGCAAACCTCGCTCGCTCCTTGGGAAGCGGTCGCTCTTGCGGCCTCGCCACCCTCAACGACTCCCGTAGTCGAGAAGCCACCCGTGTTAGCGAAACTGGCGCGGGCGCCTGAGGCGAAGCTCTCCTGCATTGCCCCGGTTGCTTGCTCGGCGGCGCGCCTGACGTGTGCGGCGACAGCACTGGCCGCCGCACGGCCCGCGCCGCTAAGGCCGGACGCAACGTGGCCCGTGCCGGACCGACCGGCCGAGGCGAGGCTGTAGGGGGAGGACACGCCTCCCGCCATCGCCGCACCACCACGCGCGGCGGCCGCCGCACCCGAGGCCGCCGCCATCGCTCCCCTTCCGGCGAGAGCGAGCGAAGCGCCGCCATCGCCGTGCCGGCGACGGCGAGCTAGCTCCGACAGCAGCGCCCGTGCCAAGCTGCGGCGCGCCAGGAACAGACCGTTAGCGATGCCGGGCGCCGTGGCCGAGCATGGTGAGTGCGGCGAGCACGACAGAAAACCCCCGCTCGATCGTCGGCTGGCCGGCGCCATAGGTGGTGGTGAACTGCGAGACAGTCCGGTGCCGATGCCAACGAGACAGCGAGCACCATCACCTTCACGCCGGAGGCGACGACATTGCCCAGCACCTTCTCAGCGAGAAAGGCAGTCTTGTTGTAGAGGGCGAAGGGAATCAGGATGAAGCTGGCCAGCGTTGTCGGCTTGAACTCGATCAGCGTGACGAATAGCTGCACCGCCAGAATGAAGAAGGCGATCAGGACCAGGAGCCAGGACACCATCAGCACCGCAACTGCAAAGAAGCTGGTGAAGCCCAGCATCTGGCTTGCGGCGTTCAGCAGTGGGTGCCCCGCGTCGAGACCGACCTGCGCGAGCCGGCCGGGCCCCAGAAAATCGGCTGTCGAGATGGAGGAGCCGCCGGCCTTCAGGCCAAGGCCGGCGAAGCTATTGAAGATGATGCCCGAGAGAGTGTTGAAGGCGAAGAATCCGATGTAGAGCGTCATCTTCACCAGCCGCTGGAGGATGCCTTCGTCGGCGCCCCACGCCCAGAACGGCCGGCCAAGGTGATGTCGAGTGACGATCAGCGTCGAGGCGAGAGAAGTGGTCTCGCCTTGGATCAGGCCGAAGCCTGAATCGATATAGGTGGTGAAGGTGTTGAGGAAGGTGTCGATGACGCCGACGTTGTTCATCGTTATCTCCCTCCGCAGCGTTCGTCGTCGACGGTGTGGCTGGCGCGGCCTGTTGCGGCACGGGCCGCGCCGGCCCGCCGAACAACCGCGCGCGGTTCTCCTCCCAGACCGCCTGGCAATGCGGATCTTCGGCATCCTGGGGGCGAAGCGCGCGGCAGCGGTGCAGCTAGGCCGAGAGATCGTCGGGCGTAGAGACAGCAGGAGCGTCGGATCTGGGTTGTGGCGCGGGACGGCGATGGATGGCGGACACCCACTTCCGCCTGCCGCCGGCACACTCGCAAGCACATGAAGTCGACCAACATGCTGGAGCGGCTCAACGAGGAGATCAGGCGACGCACCTATGTGGTACGTATCTTCCCCAATGGCGAGAGCTGTCTACGGCTCGTCCGTGCGTTGACCGTCGAATCGCCATGAGCCTTGGCTCGACGACCGTCGCTAGCTGAACATGGATCTGTTGAAGGACCACAAGAAGGAGGCGCTACGCCAAGTGGCCTGACAATGCTCGGGCCCACCAAAGGGATGGACGCCACCCCCCCCCGCCGCCGTCGCTCGCCCGCTGCGCTTCTGGGTGAGGCGAGCGACGGCGGCTCCGAGGGGATGGCTCGGCCGGATCCCATGACCGACTTTGCTGAACTTGACGCACAGAACTCTCTTCAGTCGCGGAGTTCGGCTGGATGTCTGCTAAAAATTGGGTTCGCCTGACCTCCTTCCTTAGGGCGTTGGCTTACTGAGGGGCCTTAGTGGCAAACCCTGGCCCGCAGCTTGCAGTCCACGTCGCCGGTCTCATTGCATCCGGCCACCGCGCCTTGCTGCGATAGCTCCTCTTCAAATTCACCAAATGGGTGGGACCACCACGCACGTCCCAGCCCGCGTCCATTGCCTATGGCAACGGCGGCGCAAGCGTTGTTTTCGTAAGCTTCGATTTTGCAATCCGAGCCGCCCTTGCGGCGACAGTCGAGCAGGGCCCACCGTTTAGCGCCCCTTTGTGATCTACACCCGTGCGAGACACCGACCACGTCATCTGGTTTGGAGTATGCGATGGCCCCGGAGCCGGCGAACGCGGTAGTGTTTGAAATGAACAGCGCGAGGACGCCGATTATTAGTTTACGCATTCACTTTTTCTCCATTTGGAATTGAGCATCGCAGCGATTGGCGCCTCCTGCCCTACGGCGAGATACAGCAAGGGCCGTGCCAGCGCTCCTCGCGCGCACTAAGCGCCTGATTGTGCTTTGAAACGGTTCGCGATACGCAAACGGCGCAGGGTGTTTTGAATCTCACAGCTTTGTGCACCGCCGTCAGAAAGCGGACAAGGATCGAGGGGCTGACGCATCCGGACCTTGCCCCACGGACTTGATCCGGGTTGAAGGCAATTCCTTTTTGGCAATGCGCGCGGCGCCCTAAGAGACTTGCGGTGGGCTACCGCCAACAGCTGCAAGAGGATTTCACGGTCTCGCGCCGCTTACAGCAAACTAGGGTACAGACTCAATTGAGCCAATATGCGACGAGAGCGGCGAGCTGAACAGCGGCCAAGAAATTCCGGGCGAGCTTGTCGTATCATGTGGCGATGCGGCGGAAGTCCTTGAGCCGGCAAAAGCAGCGTTCGATGACATTTCGGCCTCCGTCGCGTTTGTTGAAACGATGAATGACGACACGTTGGATCATTGGGAATGACGGGCTTGGCGCCGCGACCAGCGATTTCGGCCGAAGGTTGTCCCCGTCGTACCCTTTGTCAGCGAGAAGCGCGCTCATGGGCGGTGCGAGCGCCAGAACATCGGGCGCGGCAGCGATGTCGGCATCCTGACCTGAGGGCCAGATGCAGGACGACCGGTCGGCAGAGCGGATCGCTCAGCGCATGGATTTTTGTCGTACGGCCTCCCCGCGAGCGGCCGATTGCCTGATTGTGCTCCCCCTTTTCCGCCGGAGGCACACCGATGAGCTTTGATCGAAGTCGAGTCGAGCGACAGCACGACGGCATCTTTGCCAGCTTTGAGCAGTGCTTGAAAGATTGCGCACCATCGTTCGCGCTTGGCCCCGTGATTGAAGCGGTTGTAGATCATCGTGTAAGGACCGTATTCGCGCGGACAATCGCGCCATCGCGCACCCGATAGCAGCATGTGAACAATACCGCTGATGATGCGCCGATCGTCGTCCCGATCCGGCCCCGTCAGTCCCGTCGGCAGATGAGGTTCGATACGAGCCCATTGCCTACCCCGCGAGCATTGTCTCGCTCCCGAATCAAGAACACGGAGGCAAGAGAATCACGTGGCGCTATTTAGGTTCAGACCCTAGCAGCGAGAGACAGCTTAGCGCCGAATGACGTCTGCCGGCCGAGCTGATGATCCGCCGGCACGCTCGCGGACCGCATTTCCGGGTGGTAGATCTATATTCACAGACGCGCCTTTATCAGTCGCTGATTAAAACCATGACAACCGATGAGGTCTAGGCCAAGCGGGCCGGTCTATCGGCAGACCAGTCAGCTCGTTCATCGCGCGAGCTGACCCTCGGACGCAGGACCTGAAACGATCAGCTGCCCTAGCGGTCGTCCATCACGCCGGTCAATTTCCGAAAATTGAATCATATCTCAGCGCTGGTGACCCAAGCCAATCCCCAAGGTACGTGCTTTCTGTCGTAGAGACCCCTCGGATCGCTTCATCAGCTTTGAAACCCTAGCTACAGGGGTGCGAGCCTTTGAGTGCGCTTTGAGCAGCTTGACGTCATCCTTACTATACTCTTTGCGCTTGGCGGTTTTTGCCACGTGGTGTTCTCCGATTTCACTTTGCACATTTGCAGCGCCTTGTTTTTGGCGAAGACGCAGCTGCTTCCCATTACCATATCAATGGTCATCGACAACTATTCAAGCGGATTTTTCTCTTCGAGATAAGAACTGGAACTACACGCGAATTTGTCCTCCCTGGATTTTTATCTGCGTGACAAACCCGATTCTCGACATGCACGTCACCCAGCTTCAACATGGAAGCGAGCAATAGAGAAGGGACGCTCGATGCGCCATCGAAAGACAACTCGAAAAGCGCTTCTTGAATGCTCCGACCTCAGCTCACCAAGACATTTCGTAGAATGATATTTTCAGGCGCCAGTATTGATGGAGTAGCGCTGGATCGCGGGACACTCGCACTGCCTCACTTGAGCGCGCATCATTAACCGGCCTCCACGGCGAGTGCACGGCGTTACCGCGCGAAGAACAAACGTCTTGTCCTATTTTCCGAAGCCCAGCGGCTTTAAGTGAAAGTACTCACAATGGCAAATCTTGCGATGCCGGATCCTCGTCAGCTGATCGAGCACGGCTCGCCCGTCCTAATTTGATCTGCCGCAGTATTCTTGATCTAACTAGCCACGTTGAGATACCCAGGCAATTCCGCGGCGAGAACGATCGCTGCCCCCGTCTCATGGACCCGACGAACCAGCGTCGTGATATTCCCCGGACTGGTCACTACCGCATGGTAAACAACCCGCGGGCCTAGCCGTCCTGGGTGAGCTTGGCACCGGCAGGCGATTGCTTGATCATGACTTGCCAGAGCGCTTGGCCAGCACAATGCCGGTGGCGCGCTGCGGATCATTCGTAATCTGTGCACATTGACCGCCACTGTCGAGCAGATGCAGGTCGAACTGTCCAACGCGGTGGAACGGACTCTGCGTCATGTCAGAGGCCTCGCAACAAATCCAGGCGAGATGTGGAAATTTCTGCCGGAGCGTGAGGCAGGGCTCAGACGCTGTATCAATAGCGGCGAGCGTCTGCTCGATGTTCGTCAATTCGCCTGCGGCGAGCACCATCTGCATAATCCTTATTGCCAGAACAAACGTTCAGGGTCGGCGTTCAGAACCGCTGTCGCCAAGCCAAGCCGTTGATGGGTCGAATGCCACTCCCAGACGCCCTTGCGGTGATCTTTGCGGAACAGCTGCCATGCCGCCCCAGTCCTATCGTGGTGCAACAGCGCGACGTCGACGAGACCTCCCTCCGCATCGATATTGCCTGAGCAGCACGGGCTCTCGACCAGATAGCCGCCAGCAATCGCTGTCACCTTTGGCGAGACATATCGGTAGCGCTCGCGCCTCGTCAGCGCGCGCACGAGCCGCCACCGGTCGAGCTCGTTGGGATGCGCGGGCAATCCGGAATGATGTCGTCTGATGATGGCGGCGTTCATTGCGCGATGTCCTGGACTGCGGAAATTTCTGCCTCGAGGCAGCCAACCACCAACTGCTTGCCGAAGTCGACCATATAAATGGGTAGGTTCGCTTCCGTATGGCGACCGACCTGTACGATCTCACCAATGTGTCCGACGCTGACCAGACACTGTTCCGCCGACGCGTCGGGAAAGGAACCGTCGTTGAGCAGATCGATTGCAGCCTTGACACGTTGGCCTGAGCGGTATTTTGGCAACCTCGGTTCGATCATCGGGGTGCCCTTCCTGACAAGCAAGGCTCCTCGCCTCCGTGACTTCGCGTGACTAGATCGAGCTCCTTGCATTTCATGCCGACGCGATAGCCGGAGTCGAGGAATTCGACGCCATAGATATAAAATTGTTGCAGGAACGTGCCGATCGAGACGACATAACCAAGCTCGCCTTTCTTGACCAGAACCTCACCGATCTCCTTGCCCACATAGGTGCCGTCGTTGCGGATGGTGCGGTTTGCCTGCACCTTGTCGCCATAATCAAAGAAGGGGGCGTCCGTCAACTCGACGATGTCACTATCACGGACGATGTTGCTCATGCTGTCGTCTCCGTTCCATGCTTCAACTGTACCGCGCCTCGCGAGCGCCCGGCCTTACGGAGCGCCCTATCATGATCCTCGATCAACCGCGTTCGATCCCCGCACGGCGGCGCGGCTGTGATCATGAGTTGCATGAGCCTTTCGGGATCCCAGTGCAGCAAAATCAACGCCCGCAACTTAAGATCCAGATGCTTGAGATAACCGTCCGTCAGCCCATGGTTGATGTTGAAGAAGCCGTCGACGCGGCACGCGCGTTCGTCCTCGACGGGGGCGTGCTTGAGCCGGCGGCGAGCCGCGCGTTTCAGCGCGGGATGCGCACAGCCGGCAGAGTCGACCTGATTACCCCGGCAACTGAGGGCGTTGTGGACGTCACCACTCACGGTCCCGCCGATACGCTCGAGCGTGCCTAACAACACCTTGGCGCCAACCCCCGCGTGACCGAGCCCGAGCAGTCTCTCGACAGCTGCCGTCCTTCCCCGAGTTGCCCGAGACGCATCTCCAAGTAGGCAACAAGCCTTGACCGAGAACTGGAAGTCCCACGCGAGGTGCTCTCATTGCAGCCGAATTCCGGCTTGGTGGGGCCGACCGCGCCGGTGGCAGGAAATTCGTCTCCGCATCACGTGGTCGGGTGCCAACGGCTTGGCTTGGCGCAGGTAGATTTCGGCACTTTCATCGAGGTGATAGGATAGCTCTGCCGCCTTGGGATGATGCTGGGCCGGCTCGACACCGTGCGACCAACACAGGACTCGGTGTGGACGCCCTCGTTTCTCTCGGATGACCGACTAAAGGCCTTGGGCATGAATGTCGCCTGCGCAAGGCTGGCCGCAGGTGACTGGATTGATATCGCTGAAGACGGGTCCGCTCTTCGTCGGCCCATCGGCGAAATCGTCCCTTGGCGCTGGAGAAAGCGGCCTTCGGGTCGACAGGAATAGCTTAACGCGCTCCCGCCGATATTCGCGTCTCCAGAATATGGCTTAGCAACTGGCGAAAAAGCCGGCGACCAGGGCGAACCGTCCACCCGGTATGACAAGGCGACCGGCGCGACCGGCGCCTCGTCGAGCATTACCCGCCAGAGTTTCTGAACCGTTCGTGTCGTGGTGACATCCATCGTGGCCCTCACGCAGGCATCTGGTGACGCGGCAGCGCCGTGTCGAGCACGCACGTATTGTCAACCGGGCAAACCGCCACGCATTGCGGTTCATCAAAGTAGGCGGCGCACTCGGTGCATTTCTCAGGATCGATCAGGAAAACGCCGGCTCGCTCGGAAATAGCGAGATTCGGGCATTGTGTTTCGCACGCCGAACAGCCCGTGCATTGTGAGGCGATGATCTTGAACGGCATTATCTGAACCCATCCTCAGGCGGCGGAAATCAGCGCGTTGTGGCTGGCCGCCGAATCGACCCGCTCAACGTGCTTGATCTTTCCCTCATTGACTTTATCGAGATAGAGTTTGAACCAGGCGATTGCTGACCCATCAATGGACTCCCAGGCGTACTGATCGACCGGCTCGATGCCGGCCTTGATCAATTCGGCCTTCGGGCAGCCGCCGATCTTTGAGACGAATACGGCGTGGCAATCCTTGATGGCGCCGATGGCGATTTCGAGCTTGCTGTCCTCGCCATGGCCGTCCTGGCAATAGGGGTGGATAGGACGATGACCAATGAATTTTGCGCCGGAAGTCGAGAGCTCGTAGATCTGGAACTCCTTGGCATGACCGAAGTGCTGGTTGATCAATCCCGAGCCCTTGGTTGCAACCGCCACCAGCACCTTGATTTCGCTGGACGCGCTGGCGAGCTCTGCAAGCTTCTCCTGCTTGGCCGCAAGCTTTGCAATGCGCGCCTTCTCGACCTTGGCCTGATACTCCTTTCGGGCCTGCTGGTCGTATTTGATGTTCATGGCCATGATCTTTTCCATGGTGAACTCTGCGCCGCGGTCCTCCCCGAGCAGTCCGACGGCGTCGGCCCGGCACTGGCGACAATGACGCATCATGTTCATCTCGCTTTCGCAGCTGTCCTGCAACGCGGTCACTTCCCGTGCGGTCGGGCCGCGTTGCCCACCGAGACCGAACACGGTGCCGTGCTCGGGCGACGATATCAGCGGCATCACGTTATGCAGGAAGGCGCCGCGCGACTTCACGGCCTTGTTAACCTCAACCAGATGCTGATCGTTAATCCCGGGAATCATCACCGAGTTGACTTTGCACAGGATGCCGCGCGCGGTCAGCATCTCCAGGCCCTGGAGCTGCCGATTGCTGAGGATGCTTGCGGCTTCAATTCCGGTGTAGCGCTTGTGGCGGTAAAAGATCCATGGATAGATCTTTGCACCAATTTCGGGATCGATCATGTTGATCGTGATCGTCACGTGATCGACCTTGAGTCTGGTGATCGTGTCGACATGATCGGCTAGCGCAAGACCGTTCGTCGAGAGGCACAGCTTGATATCTGGCGCGAGCTTGTTGACGAGCTCGAACGTCTTGAATGTCTTGTCCGGATTCGCCAGGGGGTCGCCAGGGCCGGCAACGCCGACCACGCTCATCTGAGGGATCGCGGAAGCGACCGCCAGCACCTTCTTGGCGGCCTGCTCTGGCGTCAACTTCTCGCTGGCAATGCCTGGGCGCGATTCGTTGGCGCAATCGTATTTGCGATTGCAGTAATTGCACTGGATATTGCAGGCGGGTGCGACCGCGACATGCATGCGGGCATAATGGTGGTGCGCCTCCTCGCTGTAGCAGGGATGGTTCTTCGCCTTTTCCCAGACCTCGTTTGGCAGATTGCCGATGCCGGCCTGAGATCCGCAGCTCGCCTTCCCGCTGCCACCGATCGTACCGCAGCCCTTGTGCTTAGCCATAACTTGCATGGTCTCTCTGATCTCGCCGCCGCCGCAGGATAGCTGGTGTTGCGCTGAAGTACTCATTCTTCCAATTCTCTCCGCAGGCCGAACTTTTCCGGCAAACATCCCCAGAGTCGTTTCTGAAGAGCCAAGAGCAACTGGCGTGCCATGTCTGCCACAAATGATTTTTGCGTTCGCTTCAAGCAGTTAGGTCACGTTGCTCGTATGTCGGTGTTATCAACTCATGTTGGAAAGCTGACAGAGATTGCGATCACAAGAGCGCTGGCAGCGTTGTTTTGGCGACGGGTAGGCTGCTTCATCTAGGCGCTTGGAAGAGCAGGGCGGCTGGCGTCCTGTAAAGTTGATCTTGTCGCCAAAATGTGACGCCAGTGCAAAGCACAATCCGCAAAAGACGTTCCGGACGCTTTGAAGGACAACTTGGTGTGGCGATTCTTCGTAGTTGCAGACAAGAAGCAGCCCCGTTACCGACCTATGCCGAAGATCACGCGGGCCTCTACGTGACATTCCGGAAGGCATTGTCAGGCAGGTGAAGAGAAACGCCTGGTGGCCACGGTGCCGACAGCCACGAATTCGATCGTGCGTCCAAACGTTGGCTGGGTCTCGAATAGATCGCGGGGGTGTAGATGCCGATCAGATTCACGAGCTGCAGCCGCCTCGGTCGACATCGCTCGAACTGCCGTCCAACAACTACCAACATCGCTGAGGTCTCGGCATCCAGCCAGCCGATCCTGCTCTTCAGGAAACGGAGGCCCAGCACCAGCAACTCGGCGTGCTCCCGGTTGTCCTTGCCGTAGCCGTGGCCTCCAGCGGCATGCTCGTAGAAATACGCCTCATAGCCCATCGCCTGCAGCTTCGCTACCATTTTGCGCGCATGTCCGGGATGGACGCGATCGTCCCGCCGCCTGGTGGCCATCAGGATCGGTGGATAGGACTGCCCGGGTCTTGCGGTATGATACGCAGAATAGGTCTTCAGCCACTCCCACTCCTCAGCGTTGTCGGGATCGCCATATTCGGCGAGCCAGCTCGCCCCGGCGAGCAGTTTTGTGTAGCGGCGCATGTCAATCAGCGGGATCGCGCAGAACAGCGCGCCAAAGCGCTCGGGATATCGCGTTAGCATATTGGTGATGAGGATGCCGCCGTTTGATCCACTCTCGGCCGCGATCCGCTTGGCCTGTGTCACGCCGCGCCTAACGAGATCGGCGGCAACCGCTGCGAAATCATCATGCGACAATCTCTTGCCGGCGAGCCGACCGGCGTCGTGCCAGCGCGTGCCGAACTCGCCGCCGCCGCGCAAATTTGCCTGAACCGTGGTGCCGCCGCAATCGAGCCAAAGCTTACCGAGCGGAATTGTAGTACGGTTTCACGGAGATCCCAAACCCGCCATATCCGCTCATATGGACCGGCGCGTTGCCGGGCTGCCTGACGGGACCGGTCTGCAGATAGGGAATTCGCTCACCGTCGATCGAGATGGCCTCGTGCCACGTGACCACGCATTGCTCCGCGGCAAACGTCTTCGGCGCCTGCTTCAGCACGGCGGGACTGGTAACGCCGCGCTCCATCAGGATGAGGGACGGCGGCGTGAGCGGATCCTCGACGTGGGCCAGCAAGTCGCCATTGCTCTCTGACGGATCGCGATCGAAAGACCAGATTTCGACGACGCCAAGATCAGGAAGCCCGGCCAATTGCTCGCGGTTCCAGCCATAATCGGATGGTGTGCAGATCTCGAAGACTGGCCGGAGTTCGTCGAGAATGCAAAGCACGAGCTTGCCCGCAGCCCAAAAGAAGCTCTGCAGCGCACGGCGCAGACCCGGCTCGAAGAGAACCTCGAATTGGCGGCTGCCCGCCAGGAATGCCGGCAGCGGGATGACGAGCACCGTATCCGCCGCATAGGTCTGCCCTGCCACAGACCAGGATTCGCGCGGCTTCAGGGCAAGCCAGTTGCGATGCGACCGCATCCAGATGTTACTTGGCAGATCGAGCCTCGTCTTGGCGCCCGTTTCATCGCCGAGCCAGACCACGCAATTGGAGACGTCTGTCGCATCGAGGAACCAGATCCTGGGCGGCACGACGGTGTCGTCAACACTGCAATCGACTGACACATGAGCAACCTTGGTCTCAAAGATCACTGCCGCTTGGTCAACATGCGTACCGCGCCGCCACAGCCTCACCGTGCGCGCATAGCCGGTGGTCGCGGCCATGCCGTCGCCATAGGAGCTTAACAACACCAGCGTATCAGAATCGAACCATACGCCGCTGCCTTTGGCTTCGGGCAAGATAAAGCCATCGCGGATGAAGAGCTTCGTATCAGTGTCGAATTCACGCAAGGTCACGGCATCGCTGCCACCGCGCGATAGACTCAAGATCCACCGCGAGTGACTTCCAGGCGGTGCGACCGTGGCGTTTAGAAGCCAGTCTTCGCCTTCGCTGACGGCAAGTTGATCGAGGTCGAGCAAGACGTCCCATGACGGCTTCAGCGAGCGATACTCTTCCAGGGTGGTTCGCCGCCAGAGGCCGCGTGGATTGTTGGCGTCCCTCCACAGATTGTAGAGATACCCGCCGCGCCGGCTGACATAGGGGATATTGTCAGGTCGGTCGTAAATCGCCGTCAGCGCATCTCTGTCTCGTTCGGCTGCCGGTCCGCCAAACACCTGAAGTGTTCTGCTATTCTGCCGCTCGACGAAGTTCAGCGCACGCGCGCCTTCGATCTGTTCCAGCCATAGATAGGGATCATCGTCAGGAGCGGAAGGCGTTGGCCTTCCGGTTCGCGACTTCGTCGAGGCTCTTTCTGTGACCATGCTTCATTACAACCTTGGCATTGACGCGTAGCTCCGAGATGGTTCAAGGATTTGCATCGCGAACGTTGCATCACGATTTTTCAGCTACGACCTGGCCCGGCGCGACATTCAATCCTCTCGACACTGAATGTTGCGGAGTTGCAGCAATTGGCCTGACGCCGTTAATGCGACGACCGGGCTGGCGATGTCAGTGCAATGGGCGTCGCGAGGGTTTCCCCCATCAACGCCAACGCGCTGGCCCGACGCCTCAGTGCTGGCCTAGGCCGAGATGTTGCGTTTGCCACCGTGCGCCGCCGCGATCTTGGTTCCGAAGAACGCTTCGAGCGCTTCCGGAGTGATCAGCGCGCTCGGCTGAAACCTTCCGCTACGCCAGGCCCAAGCCCAAGGAACGAAGTGGCCTTCCTCGCAGATGCCGGACCGCCCCGGCAAGAATAGCTTCCGCATCGCTGGTTTGGCGAAGTCTGTGGAACCGCAGCATTCATCATTCGGTTGCTTCGCCGCCGCGCTTCCTGGCGTTGATAGTGATTGGTAGAGTGGTGTCACTCGCCATCGCCGGTAGGTCGAGCACCCAGCCGTTCGCGATTCTAATCCAACCACCCCACAGCGTCTCGTGCTCCCATTCGACAATCGGCTCCTCAAGATCCTTCTTGGGCACATAAATCGAAAGGCCCGTCTCGGGCGAACGGCGAATCATGACCTTCATGGGAGCTCCGCAAGTTGTGAGCTCTCGCCCGCGCGCTCCTGACGCGCACGCCACATGGCTCTCTGTTTGGCAGTGATGTCCGGCATGACCTGTAGGACACGATCGATCTCATCCGGCGCCGTCTCGCGCGACAGCGAGAAGCGAACCGCACCGCGCAAGAAGGCCGGTGGTACTCTCATCGCGCGCAGGACGTGGGACGGTTCCATCGAGCCGGACGCGCAGGCCGAACCGAGTGAGACGGCAATTCCGTTGCGGTTCAGGTGGTGGACGATTGCCTCTGCTTCGAGATGCTCGAAGGCAATGTTTGACGTATTTGGCAAGCGATTCTTGATATGGCCAAGCACCATGCAACAGCCGACAGCGAGAATGCCTTGCTCCAGCCGGTCGCGAAGGGCGCCAATCTGCATCTGCTCTTGTATGAGGTGTGCTGCTGCGAGTTCCGCCGCTTTGCCGAGCCCAATAATGCCCGGAACGTTTTGGCTGCCAGCGCGGCGACGCCGCTCCTGAACGCCGCCGAAGATCAGCGGCCGGAACTTGATGCCGCTGCGCAGATACAGCGCGCCGATCCCCTTCGGACCATGGAGCTTGTGGCCGGAGAGCGACAGCATGTCGATGTCCGTGGTCTTCAGGTCAATCGGAATCCGCCCGACCGCCTGGACCGCGTCGGTGTGAAAGAGCGCGCCGACTGAGCGCGCCATCTGGGCGAGGGATTTCACCGGAAAGATCGTACCCGTCTCATTATTGGCCCACATGACCGAGGCGATTGACGTGCGCCTCGACAATGCGTTGCGATAAGCCTCGATGTCCAATCGGCCGCTTGCATCGACCGGAATGACATGGGTCTTGACTCCTCGTCGGCCCAGCTCCTCGGCAAGAGACAACACGGCCGGATGCTCAACGGCCGTTGTGACGATCTCGTCGCGTCCCTTCTGTACGGCGAGCGCCGACAGGATCGCCGTGTTGTCGGATTCAGTCGCGCCCGAGGTGAAGACGATCTCGTGATCGAATGCCGCGCCAATGAGGGCCTGCACCTTCCGGCGCGCTTGTTTTAATGCGGGCGCAACCTCAATGCCGAATGCGTGCGCGGACGACGCATTGCCGAATTGCGCAGAGAAGAACGGCAGCATCGCCGCAACCACCAAGGGATGTACACGGGTCGTCGCGTTGTTATCCAGGTAGATCGGCCGCACGGACTCTCCGCTCTGCACTTAATGTCCCACTTTGGCAGCTCCGGGGAGCGGGATCAGGCGGACGAACTCGCCGAGCCGCTCGACCAGGCGCGCCTGAATGGCCGCGAGCGTCGTGCCCGCAAGCTTGCATAACATGCAGGCGCCGGTAAGCCTGACCATGATCTTGTTGCCGTCGATTTCGACGAGCTCACAATCTCCACGATCACGCCTGAGGCTTGGCCGAATCTCATCGAGCACGGCGCTGACAATCCGCTCGCGATCGGCAGGCTCGATAGTCGAAGACTGATTCGTTCGTTCAGCCTTCAGGGCCATGTTCGATGCTCCTTCCATCGCCAATGGTCCCAAGGCAACTTAGCCGAACGATTTGCCGCAGGAGCAGCTCGATTTGGCATTTGGGTTATCGAAGCGGAACCCTGATCCTTCGAGTGACACCACGAAATCGATCGTGGTGCCGCTCAGATGCGCCCGGCTCGCGTTGTCGACGAAGACTTTAATCCCGCCTTGCTCGAACACGGTCTCATCGGAGCTCGGCTCATCGGCAAGGCCCATTTTGTATGTGAACCCTTGGCAGCCGCCGCCTTCGATCATGATCCGCAAACCGCTCGCCGGCTGCGCTGTCGAGGAGATTGCGGCCTTCAGTGCGTTGATGGCGCTAACCGTTAGGTTGATCATCTCTGGCTCGCTCTCACTTCTGTGGCAAGGTACACTTCGCAAATCCCATGCCAGTCGAGATGCAGCTGAAATCACTTGGTCTTGCAGGCGACGACCCATTCGATTTGCGACCTGTCGGGTTCGCGACAGGCGGCTTTCCAGCATCCCAACATCATCCGGCCGAGACCTGGTGATGGTGCCAGCACGTATCCATGCACATCGCGCCAAGCCGCCGCTTACGCTCTACGTCGACGCAGACATAGGGGGACGGCAAACAACTTGCATGAAGGTAGCGGACACGTCGCATTGGGCGACGCGTGCACACCACACATTGATGGGGAGCCTTCCATGACCTCGATCGACAACACCGCTCTTGGCCCGCTGGACAAGGAGGGGCGGTTGCTGAATGCGGTGCTTAAGAGTGAAACAACGAAGTCGGGGCGATTTGGATTTCGAGGCGACATCGCGCTGAAGTTTCAATCCCAGCTCGCCGACGAAAAACGACCGCCGGACTATTCTATCGAACAAGTTCTTGCAATCGCGCAGGAGGGCGAACCCACCATTCCAGTTCTTGCCGGATATCTGCATTCCTTCGCATATCTACCTGAGGCCGCAAAGGTGCTGGACGGCAGGTTGAGCCCCAAAGGCAGCTATTTCATCTTCTGCAACAACGTTGATCTGCTCGCGAAGTACCGCACCAAGATAGGCGAGATCACCTTCCGCATTCTGCCTTGCGATGAATCAACTGTGTGGAAAGAGATGATGGACCTCGCCGGCGTCGACAAGAATGACATCAAGAAGCTCGGTACCGCCGGTAGACTCGACTACTTGCTCGACGCAGCCAAGGACATCGATGGATCATACACGGAGATCTCATACGAGGACGGCCTGGCCAAAATGGAGCCGGTAAAGAACAGAAGCGAAAACCGCCCCGTCTGAGGAAGCGCCTCGGACCGTCTCTCGCCAGCTCAGCGGCTGCTGCGGCAGGCGCCGGGTTGGCGTTCCAGCATAATCGAGTTGCCGTCGGGCATGATGGCGCCGGTCCAGACCAAGAGGATGCGGCTCTGGCCGAACCGACAGAGCTGTCGTGTTGGCCGATCAGCTTCGCACCCTGGGGAATCAGCAGATATTTTCGGCGAGGACTTGATCGACCAGCGAAAGGTCAGTGGTTGTGCTGCCGACTTCGGCCGGCAACGCGGCAAACGAGCCAATCGATCGCTCCGATCCGCGCCCGTCCCCGCTTGGTCGGCCCTGGTATCCTTTGGTCCGAAAGAGACCATAGGCGGCCCAACAGGCAACCAGAATGTCTTTCGACTGGTTCGCCAGGATATGGAACGACAGCGTACTGACTTTGCTCCAATCAACCGCAGTTGGTCCGCCGGCATCCATGCGCCGCAGTTCGGCTTCGAGCCGTTCGAATTCGGGCACATCACGGACATTCATGCCGGCAGGCGCGGGACCCGGCACAGGCGCAGCACCGCGGCACGAACGTGCATCGATATCGCCTCGAGACGGACTTCTTGTCGCTGTCATCGAGTGCGAGCAGAACTCTTTGGAAGGAACCTTGCACCTACTAGCACGACGCGGTATTTCGGTCATCCGGAAGCCGTTATGCTGCACCTCAACGCAGAAGAAAAATGATGCTTGAGAATCCGATTGATCAAAGCGCCGCTTGGCTGGCGGACGGATTTAGTTATGCAGCCAAAGCAAGTCCATTGGCTCTGGATCGCATTAGAAGGGACTAAAAGCCGGGACGATGACCTCACGATTAGGTTGCTTATCAGCGTCTCCTGGATCGCGGATTTTTCGCGCTCGATCCTATGGTTGGAACAGCCCGGTAGGTCACGCACCGAACGCACTGATCTCGAAGTGGCATATCGAGCCCGGCGCGGCGGTACTCGATCTGGGGTGCGAATCCGATGAACTGTCATTATGGATACGTGGTAAGGTCAGGGCGCCAGGTCGGGGCGACTCGAAGCCGTTGAGACGGGTTGCCGACGATGCTGGTCCAAGCACGAGAAGCTCAACTTGTTCTGGAGCGCTTGCTGGCCCGCGGGAGCGCCTAGGCGCCTGTCACGAGCGTCGCCGCCCGTTGATTATCGAGCGGCAGAGCTGGCCACGCGAGGAGCGTGCCAAGCTCTCCAGGAACAACGACGCGACCGGCGCGAACACTGCAAGCGGGGACAAGGCAGCGCCAGGCTCGGGGCTATGCCGCCCCGAGCTACTTGAAAAGTTAATTTTGGGTCGCCGGCTTCGCGGCCGATGGCGCAGTGCTCGACTCGGCTGCTGCCGGTGAAGAGCGGCCGACGATGACACTGAGCAAGCCCTGGCCCCACAGGCGCTTGGCCGCCGCCTTGGCATCGTCAAACGTCACCGCATCGACGATGGCGTTGCGCCTCTCGATGTAGTCGATCGGC
>NZ_VSST01000026.1 GCF_019402665.1 Bradyrhizobium canariense | reverse complement strand
AGCTTCACCCTGGACACGGCGGCGCCGACGGTTGCGATCACCAGCGCCGGCGGACCGGTCAACCAGGCCAGCCAGTCCATCACCGGCACGGTGGACGTGGCCGACGCCGGCGCCAGCGTCACCATCCTCGACGGCACCACCGCGATCGGCACCGCCATCGTGCAGGGCAACGGCAGCTGGAGCACCACGGTCAGCCTCACCAACGGAGCCAACTCGCTGACCGCACGGGTGAGCGATGCCGCCGGCAACACCGCCACCAGCAGCGCGGTGGTCTATTTGGTGGGCGTGCCCGGCGCCATTCTCGGCGACGCTGGCGACAACACCCTGACCGGGACCGCTGGGAACGATGCATTCCAGGGCTTCGGCGGTAACGACATATTCAACGGCTTGTCGGGTGTTGATCGAGCGGTCTATGTCGACGCGACCGGGGGCATTACCGTCGATCTGACAGCCGGGACCGTGACGGGACCAGGCGTCGGCACCGACACTCTCATCGGTATCGAAGCCGTCCAGGGCAGCAACTTTGGCGACCACTACTCGGCGGTCGGCTTCAGCGGTAACTCCGGGGTGCCTGGTACGCCAATTGGCTTCAACAGCTTCGAAGGCATGGGGGGAGATGATACTATCGTCGGCACGGTCAATCCTTCCGGCGAGATTCTGACTCGTATTTCCTATGTCAGTGCGACAGCAGCAGTCATCGTTGATTTTGTCGCAGGCACGGCGAGCGGCGATGCGTCGGTCGGCAACGACACCTTCACAAACGTCAATTCAGTCATTGGGTCAGCATTTGGCGACGCGCTGCGGGGCAGTGACAATCCGAATGGTACTTTCGAGCAATATGACGGTCGTGCTGGTAACGATTTGATCGATGGCCGCGGCGGCTACGATTTCGCCATCTATAGTAACGACGCCACCACAACCACGGGCATAACCGTTAATCTTGCGGCCGGAACCGTCACTGGCGATGCGACGATCGGGACTGATACGCTGCGTTCGGTGGAAGCCGTCCGCGGCACCAACTTCGCTGATACTTACGATGCCACCGGTTTCAGCGGCACCAGCACCAATGCCGGATCGAGCGGCACCTTCAACAATTTTGAAGGCATGGGCGGCAACGATGCAATCATCGGCAATGGCAACACCCGACTCCAATACACGCAATCAAGCGCCGGCGTGACGGTCGATCTCCTTGCGGGCACTGCGACCGGCGATGCCTCGGTGGGCACCGATACATTCACCGGTGTCAACGCCGTCATGGGATCGATGTTTGCCGACGTCTTTTCGGGAAGCGGCGCCAACGAGAACTTCATGGGCCTTGCCGGTGATGATCTTATCACTGGAAACGGCGGCTTCGATACGGCGCAATACGCCAATCTAACGTTCACGACGGGTGGGATCAGCGTTCACCTTGCGGCAGGAACGGTGATCGGCGATGCCTCGAGCGGCACCGACACCTTGCGTTCGATCGAAGGCATTCAGGGAACCAATTTTGCCGATACGTATGACGCCACGAATTTCGGCGTCAGCGGCGCTATCGATCCTGCAACCGGTCTTCCCTATGCCAACATCGGCAATAACGGCAACCTCAATCAGTTTGAAGGAATGGGTGGCAACGACATCATCACCGGCAACGGCAATACCCGTCTGATCTACACCAATGCAACCGGCGCCGTGACGATCACTTTCAGTCTCAATGGCTGGACCAGCACCACCAGTGGCGCGTCGGGTACAGTAACCGGTGATGGGTCAGTGGGCATCGATACCTTCTCGGGTGTTGGCTCGGCCTCGGGGTCGTCATTTGCCGACACCATCACCGGCTCTGCCAATCCTAGTGGTACGGCGGAAGAATTTTCCGGGCGCGCCGGCAATGACTCCATCGACGGCAAAGGTGGGTTCGACAGGGCATTCTACAACCACGATGGTTCGGCTTCAGGTATTCAGGTCGATATGGCTTCGGGCACGGTGTCAGGTGACGCTGCCATCGGAACAGACACCCTTCGATCAATTGAAGCGGTCCGCGGGACCGCCTTCGCCGACACTTATGTCGCGACCAATTTCGGCGTCTCCGGGCCAAATGTCGGTGATTTCGGTACCTTCAACGAGTTTGAGGGGATGGCCGGCAATGACACTATCACGGGCAACGGTAATACCCGCATCGCATTCTACAATGCTCTGGATGGTGTGACCGTAGATCTCGCCGCTGGCAACTCCCACGGAACGGCCTCTGGCGATGTTGCGGACGTCGGTACAGATGCATTCACCGGCGTGAATGCTGTTCGTGGCTCGGGTTTCGCTGACGTCATTATTGGCAACGCTGGAAATAACACCTTGGACGGTCAAGCGGGGAACGATTTTATTCGGGGCGGAGCTGGCGCCGATACGCTGATAGGGGGCGCTGGAGCTGATCAGTTTGTCTTTGCTGCCGTTTCCGAGTCGACTGTTGCAAGCCATGACACGATCAGCGACTTCGTTCATGGGACAGACGTCATCGACATTTCGGGTATCACTGGAGCCACGACCGTCCAAGGCTTGATAGCCGGTAGTACGCAGGTGGCTGCGCATAGTATCGCGTGGATTCAAAGCGGGGCGGACGCGATTGTTTATGTTAACAGTTCAGGGGCAGCCCAGAACCAGGGTTCAGCGGATATGGAAGTCGTCTTAACCGCCGTAACAGCAAGCAGTTTGGCCAATCTGGACTTCTTCCACGTCTAACGGTCGAATCCTTCGTTCCTTCCGCTCGGCCCGCTTACGCCGCGCGTGAACAGCGTGAGATTTCGGTCGGTGAATGCAGGGGCTCCCGTCGCCCCGTCAGACGCGCTTCGCAAAATACGATGATCTTTCGCACCGTGATAATTTTATGGAAAATGCTCGCATCTACCCGACGGGAAAGAACTCCTATTGATCGTCGCACCGGTTACACCGAAGATCGAAGCGGGCTGGAGGCAAAGCCGAAGGAACGGCTGATGCCGAGAACTCTCCAGGAACGACTGGACCAAGTTGAGCGCGAAATCGAACTATACCTGGAATTTGATAAGGCCGAGAAAATTCGGCTGAATCGCGAGTCTTACCTGTGGGCCGCAGAAGATCGCATCGAGTGGCAGGAGATGCAATCTGCCAATGCTCAAAGAGTTCGCGAATTGCTCGAAGAACGTGACGCTCTGCGCAGGCAGCTGGGTTTGTAAGGGCGTCTAGTCGATGACCTTGAATTTGTATCCGTCGATCGCCGTCTGCCTGCCGGGCTTTAGAGGTTGAGCGCGCTGCGACTCGCCAAATAACAGGCCCGAGGTTTTCTCCTTTGCACTATGGGCTAACAGCAAGACGAGAAGCAAGAGTCCAAGTGCTCTGACGGAGATAATCAGCTCGGCGAGAAATGGAGCGGCGCCAGGGCCGAATATCGGCTCGCAGAAGGTTAGTTTCAGAGCATCTGCGGAGCACTACGGACAATGGCCGATCAGCGCGGCCTTTCATGCAGTGGTCGTCGATCTAGTGGCAGTGTCTCCATCTCGCTCCGCTTTTTGCGCTGATTGTACCAGCGAGCCGCGATGAACATCCCAGCAAACGTGAGCAATCCACCAGCAAATGACGCGATGCGGACCGCGTCGGGTGAAGGAGATGGCGTCGTCTCGGACCGGAGCCGTGATCGGGGACTCAAGCTCGCAGCATTGACGCCGCAGATGACCGCGGCTTGGGACCGTCGAAATAGCGCTGGTTCCTGATTTCCCGGAGCAGCAGGATGCGCTTGGTCTGTGCGGCATTGAGCAGGCCCTCGAACAGGATGAACAGCTCGCGCGCCTGGGCGTGGACTTCGACGTTGATGGCGTGCTGATCGAAGCCGTAGGACGACAGCCGGGCTTCGATTTCGCTGGCGACGGTGGGATCGCGCCGCCAGCTCAAGGCGTTCTGCAGGATATAGAACTCGGCCTCGTCCTCGGACTCGGGCGCGATGCCGACCAGATCGATGCGGCGCAGGACCGCTGCGATCGCCTGTTGGCGCTGGGTCTCCAGCAGCTGGTGGCGCAAACATCGATAGCGCTGGATCTCCCAGGATAGCTCGGCGATGTCGATCGCGAGCAGCCATTCGATCGCGGATCGCGGCGCGAGGTCGGCAAAGATCGCTTGCCGCAGCGCCTGATAGTGCTCGCGGGTCTCACCGGGCAACAGCAGAGGAGGCGGCGCCAGCACTTCCAGCTCAACCGGCATGGCGTTGACCGTGGGCTGCTGTTCGGTCTGGAAAGGGCCGTTCATCGCCGTCTCGCCTCCGAAGCGACGTGTGCGGACATGCTGCTGTCGACGATCGTTGCCGGGCTGGCAATCCCGTGCACCGGGCTTGCCGACCACAAGTCCTGCGCGACCGGCAATGGCGCGATCTGCATGTTTGCCCACCAGGCTCGCTCGTTGCCGTGCCGGTGCAGGTCCTGGTGATGGGTGCGGCACAGCGGCACCATGAACTCGTCGCTGACCTTGCGGCCCAGGGATCGCGGTTGCGCGAACTTCAGGTGATGCGGATCGGACGGAGTCTGCTGGCAGACCAGGCAGGGCTGTCCGCGCACAAACCGCCGGTGGTCTTTGCTGCGCTTGCGCGGCGGCTCCTTGGGGAAGGCAAGCCCGGGTGTTTCATGCGCGTCGGGTGCCGTGCTTGCCGCGGCGGCCGGACCCGGTGCAGGGACCAGACTTGGCGCGCCGTCTGCGGCGTGCGCTGCCTCTGCAAGGCTGGTCGCGGGAGCTTGCGCGAGCCCCGTTTGGAAGGCGGCCTCGACCAGTCGGGCATCCGCCTCGAGCAGCGTGTTCTTGATGGGCAGGCTGACCTTGGCCCAGGCCAGCAAGTCCTCGCTCGCGCTCAGTTTAGCGAGTTGCCCCAAGAGCTGCTCGCGCAACTCAGCGGATGATGCCGGTCCCAGCAGGTGCGGGCGATGCAGAACGCCCTTGGCCGGCTTGGCTTTGGCGCCAGGCGGGGCTTGCGGCCGCGGGGCCGGCGGGCCGGCCACCGCGTCGGGAGCGTCGAGATCATCTTCGCCGGCGATCCCGACCAGCGCAAACAGGGCATAGCGACGGGCGTAGGTCAGCGCCGCCCCCATTCGGTGCGGCGCCTCGACCTCCTTAGAGGCGCAGACCGGAAGGTCCGAGGAGATCCACTCCCCTGAAGCGTGGGCGAGTAGGGTGGTGAGGTGAATCTGCCCGGTTGGCTGTTCGATCCGGGTGGTCTGGATCGTGGCGATCTCCTGTTGGCTCAGCGTTTTGCGGACGATGTCCAGACCGGAGGCCAAAGAGGCGTAGCGGAACGTCCGGTCTTCCTCGCGCGGGAAGGGCGACCTGATGACGGCCGTCAGAGTCTTCTCCGGATTCATCAGTTCGGCTTGGGCTCGGGCGAGGGCGGCCGCGATGGTCCCGATGTGCTCACTGGACTGGTGCATGGGAGCCCTCTGACGCTTGAGCTTCGAAGCTGATCGCGCCCGACTTGGAACGCTTGGCTTTGATGCCGTGGCCGGTCGCCTCCTTGGCATCCTCCGGCATCAGCTTTTTCAGGTCCGCTTTGGCCGTCTCGTGCTCGCCGTGGGCCTCTCGCGTCCGCAGATACATCGCCGCCAGTTCAGCCCATTGGTTGGAGGTCGACATATCGACGACCTTCACCGCCTCGAGTCTGGGGCGGGGTGTTTCTATATTGAAGAGGATAGGCGGCTCGCCGCTTTGGACGCAGCGCCAGAACTTCTTTTCGGCCGTGAGCAGGAGGTGCTGATAGAGCGGATCGGCGTGTATCTTGATCTCGACCCATTTGCCGCCACCGGTGATGATCGAGAGAACGGCGCTGCGGGACGCGGTGACCCACATGTTGTGCTGTAGCTGCGCCATGTGCTTCTCGGCCGCGGCTTCCTCTGTAAACGCCCAAGGCAGCATGAACTTGGCCTCGAACACGGCACCGGTTTGCTCGACGGTTCCATCCAACGTTGCGGCCATCCATTTGTGGATGGGATGACGAACCCGTTTCTGGATGTCTTTCACCGTGTGACCGCTCGTGCGCTGGTACCAGGCGCGGTTCAAGACCTCCGTCACAGTCCCGAGCTGGACAATCAGATTGTCCGAGAGATCCTGCGATTCGATTTCGCCGCGTTTTTCCCGCCAAAGGCGGATGAGGTTCTCCTGGTCATCCCCCATGATGATGCGGGCATCCGAGCCGCCGATGAAATGCCGCCGGTCGTTCGGGTTGAATCTGATGATCGGATGCTGTGGCCCGTCGGGGCCTTCGCTTTGTACGCTACGCACGGGTATCTCCTACTCCAAGAACAGCGGCGCTCTTCGCCGCACTGCCTGAAGCCCCGCGTTCGCGAGGTGAGATACCGGGGCTGCCATCGCCCCCGGCCGACTCAGTAACGCTCCAATCGCAGCGGAATGCCAGTCGTTTCTGCAGCAATCATATTGCTCATATCGTCTCTAAATTTGCGTAGCGATCGACGGTCAGCGCCCCTTCCAGTGCAAAGCGACAAATCGAAGCCAAATGGTGGGGCGAAAGCAACAAGGCCACGGCGTCACCTGAGGGGCGGCGCTAACGTAGGGTTCGAGCCTCGCTCTTGGGCGCGATCGCCTCTTCCGCCAACCCTTAGCGTTGACCGGTGAGGTTAATCGCAGCTATCGTTTGTCGTCTCATCACTCGGCCTGTATGTCTTTGAATTCCCAAGGGCAGGTCGAATGCTGGATCGAACTGAGCAGACCGTTGAGCCGGCTAGCCGGCATAGGCGCATCGGCGATCGTCTCGTGGCGGTTGTCTTCTTCGGGGCGGCTGGCCTGGCCACGATTGGTTGGATTGTGGCGCTTGGCTGGGTGAGTTTTCGTTTGATAGTTTGGATTATTTCCTGAATTAGATTGTGCCTACCATGAACGATTTTGAAGGCCTCTCCGATCGTTTCCTCCTGCGGATGTACGAGTTCATCCGAAACCAAGTTATGGCCGACGCCTTGGCTGGCACGAGCCTGCTCGGAACCGCCGCGAGACAGCGGGCGGAGCGACTGTCCACAGAGATCGAACGGACTTCTCTGCAAACGGATCGCTTGGCCCGAACGCACCCACATAAGTAATCGTGCAGCCGAGGCGCCCATTGAATCGCTGAAGACGTCCTCAACCTAATCGCTCGATTCATACTGCGTGCCGACCGAGTTCGCTGCGAGCGCATAGCCAGGTTTCAAGGACCCCGGTCTAGTCCGACTAGCACTTTGCGAGAAGCACCGGCACGTTGAAAGCGTGCGACATGGCTAGATCGGAACGCGGGGCGCCGTACGATCCGATTTTAAGCGACACATAATCCACGGTCGCTTCCGCACCCAGCCGAGGACTTGAACGGGCCTCCCGCTTGGTCTTCAATCACACCGTTAACGCTTCATTCCACTTTTGATTGCTCCCGTTTCCCGGATCTTGAATGCGGGTCTTTTTGATTGTTTTGGGCGGCTGGCTGCTGCTGAATTTGGCATTTGTCTTGATTGTGATTCCGCCGCGCAAGTCGCGGGGGACTACGCCGGTAGTCAGGCTGATCAGCGTCATCAAGAGCCTTTTTAGCAAGACAAAGAAATAGCAAATCCTCAGCGTCCGCTTCTCATCTCTAGCCATTGAAGTTCGTCCAGTCGAATTGTGATTGTCCTACGCTCGCGCGTGAATAGATCTCGCCACAGCGCGTTGTGTTGAAGGTTTGCCTGGTTATCTTCAGCAATGCTTCTCAAAAACATGGTTGAGCTTCTCGTCGGATGGAGGGAAAACCAAGTCAGAGCAGACATCAGAGAAACGCGGCCTCATGACATCAGAGCGAAAGATCGAAACAAACAGGCTGAACGCCAAGCGAAGCACCGGGCCGAAGACGAAGACGGGAAAAGCGAAGGCCAGTCGCAATGCCCGTCAACACGGGCTCTCGCGCCTGAAGGCTGAGGGTGATGTTAGCTCCAGCCCACTATTGGGGGCGATCGCGGCATGCTTCGGACAGCAACACAGCTCGTCAAACATGGATGATCTCGTCCGCGCCAATCTTTGGCTTGCTCGCATCCGGCAGACCCGCCGTGACATGCTTGTTACGTTTTTAGAATGCCCAAGCCCTAAGCTTGCGAAGCGTCTTGCAGGACTGCAGCGCTATGAGAGGTCGGTCCGGGCCACGCAACGGCGCGTCCTGAAGCGCGGGCTGAAGCAAGGGTGACCAGCGCAAAGAGCGGCCGGATGGTGGGCATTTGGAGAGTGCTTGCCGACCCATGCCCTGTCGATCTCGCGAACTGTGAAAATCTCATGTTCTTCAATGCTGCGATGCGAGCAACGAGCGTGGCGGCATCATGAAGCCGCCCGGCCGCGCGCGCGGCCAGTTGCTGCGTTAGCTTCCGCAACGTGAACGGAATGCGCTTGCGCAGCACGTCGGCGTTGGTGCCGGACAGAACCGGCTTCTTGTGACTTCCAACCTTGCCGGCAGAAACGCCTCCGATCTCCGCCGCAGATTCTTCCACTTCGTCACACAGGAAGGGCTGATCTGAAGCGCTTCTGCAATCAAACGAACTGGGTCGCCCGCGTCAGCTCGTGCAGGAGCGCGTTCGTGAATGTCTTCCGAATAGGGCCGCGTCATCCATGCTGGCCTTTCGTTCTCAGCTGAAGTTTGAATCAGAAATCCTCGCCCTCGAGAATCCCCATTCCGGCAGAAAGCAATATGCTCTAGGTAGCTCTCCGTAATTTTACGGACCTTCGGGGAATGGCCCGCTGTAATCATGTTTAGTTAGGATAATTCCGCGGGGAAGGTCGTGCTTGCGTTTCGCTTAATCGAAAGCTTGACCAGAACGTGGTGCTTCTACTAATAGTGAGAATTGAATTAATTGCTCGTTTACCAATCAATTGCGAACCGGGAAGAGATTAGCGGTTAAAGCCGACGATCAATCCGGCATTTCTGGCTGCTGCAACCGACACAAAAATTTTTTGCGGGGGAGGGATTTCCGTGCCTAATTCACTAGCTGTGATCGGTACTCCTACTGTCAGCTTCGTCACCGAAGACGCCAACCTGCTGACGCTGACAGCACAGGGATCGATCTCAATTACGGACACCAATGCAGGCCAGGCCTTCTTCAAGACCTCGGTCATCGCATCAAGTGGTGATCTCGGTTCGCTCTCCATCGCCGCGAACGGCTCCTACGTCTACTCCGTCGCCGACAGCAAGGTACAGTATCTCGGCGCCGGCGAGACCAAGGTAGACACTTTCACCGTCACCTCCTTAGACGGCACCACCAAGCAGGTCGCCTTCACGATTGTCGGCGTCAACGACACAGCCATGATCGGCACGCCCACCGTGGTCGACGTCACCGAGGACGCCACCAGTCCCATCCTCAAGGCCACCGGCTCGATCTCGATCACCGACGCCGACCAGAACCAAGCCGCCTTCAAGACCACGGTCGCATCCGCCGCCGGCAACCTCGGCACGCTCGTGCTGCAGAGCAACGGCAGCTACACCTATTCGGTCGCCGACTCAGCCGTGCAGTATCTCGGTGCCGGCCAGGTCAAGACCGACACCTTCACCGTCACCTCCCTCGACGGCACCCCCAAGCTGATTTCCTTCAACGTCCACGGCACCAACGACGCCGCCGTGATCGGCACCCCCGACCATCACGACGTCACCGAAGACGCATCCAATCCGAATCTGTCCGTCACGGGCTCGATCTCCATCACCGACGCCGACCAGGGCCAGTCAGCCTTCAAGACCATCGTCAATTCGGCATCCGGCAACCTCGGCAGCCTCGTGCTCGCCGCCAACGGCACCTACACATATTCGGTCGCCAACGCGGCCACCCAGTATCTCGGTGCGGGCGATACCAAGGTCGACACCTTCACGGTAACCTCGCTGGACGGCACCCAGAAGCAGATTTCATTCACCATCCACGGCATCAATGACGCCGCCGTCATCGGCGTGCCGACGGTCCACGACGTCACCGAGGACGCCACCAATCCGGTGATCTATGCGACCGGAACGGTCTCCATCACCGACGCCGACCAGGGCGAATCCGCCTTCCAGCCGACGCTCCAGGCAGGCAACGGCAACCTCGGCGCGCTCGTCATGGGCAGCAACGGCGCCTACATCTACGCCGTCCTCGACAGTGCCGTTCAGTACCTGGGTGCGGGCGAAACCAAGGTCGACAGCTTCACGTTGACCGCGCTCGACGGCACCTCGAAGGTGGTCACCTTCACCATCCACGGCACCAACGACGCCGCCGTCATCGGCGCGCCTGCCGTTCACGACGTCACCGAGGACGTCGGCGTTTCCACCGCGGGCAATCTGACCGCGGCGGGCACGCTCTCGATCTCCGATGCCGACCAGAACCAGGCCTCGTTCCAGACCACGGTTACGGCGGCTGCCGGCACCCTCGGACATCTGAGCATCGCCGCCAACGGTGCCTATTCCTACACCGTCGCCGACAGCGCCGTGCAATATCTCGGCGCCAGCGATTCCAAGGTCGAGATTTTCACGGTCACCGCATTCGACGGCACCCAGAAGCAGGTTTCGTTCACGATCCACGGCGCCAATGACGCCGCCGCGATCGGCACACCGACCGTCCACGATGTGACCAAGAACGCATCGCCGACAACCCTCACCGCCACCGGCGTCATCTCGATCACGGACGCTGACCAGAACCAGGCCTCGTTCCAGACCACCGTCGGATCGGCGGCGGGTAATCTCGGCCATCTCGTCATCGCCGCCAACGGCGCCTACACCTATTCCGTCGCCAACTCGGCCACCCAGTACCTGGGCGCAGCGGACGTCAAGGTGGACACCTTCACGGTCACCTCGCTCGACGGCACCCCGAAGCAGGTCACCTTCACGATCCACGGCGGCAGCGGCGCCGGCACGCCGGCGACGATCGGAAATCCGAGCAATGCCACCGTGACCGAGGACGTCGGCGGCGCCACGCTGACGGCGACCGGAACCATCCTGGTCACTGATCCGGACGCCGGCCAGGCCGCCTTCCAGACCACGGTTACACCAGGATCCGGCAACCTCGGCGGTCTCGTCCTGCAGAGCAACGGCAGCTACACCTATTCGGTCGCCGACAGTGCTGTGCAATACCTCGGGGCAGGCGAAGGCAAGGTCGACACCTTCACCATCAAGTCGATCGACGGCACCTCGAAGGTGGTCTCCTTCACTATCCAGGGCGCCAACGATGCGGCAAGCATCAGCGATCCGGTCGTCCACAGCGTCACCGAGGATGTCAACGTGTCGGGGGCCGGCAACCTCACCGCCACCGGACAACTGACGGCCGTCGATGCCGACCAGAACCAGTCCTCGTTCCAGGCAGGGTCGGCCGCGGGTGCGGGCAACCTCGGTGCGCTCGCCTTCGCCGCCAACGGCACCTATACCTATTCGGTCGCCAATTCTGCGGTGCAATCGCTCGGCGCGAACGACAGTCACATCGACACGTTCACCGTCCATTCCCTGGACGGCAGGGTGAAGGTAATCTCGTTCACCGTCCAGGGCGCCAACGATGCGGCCACCATCAGCGACCCGGTCGTCCACAGCGTCACCGAGGACCTCAATCCCGTAAACGGCAACCTTACCGCCACCGGGCAATTGACGGCCACCGACGTCGACAACGGCCAGTCCTCGTTCCAGCCCGGCGCCACCGGCATTGCCGGCAACCTCGGCACGCTGACGCTCGCCGCGAACGGCACCTACACCTATTCCGTGGCCAACAGCGCGACGCAGTCGCTGGGCGCCGGTCAGACCCACACGGACAGCTTCACGATCCACTCGCTGGACGGCACGCCGAAGACTGTCACCTTCGACGTCATCGGCGCCAACGACGCCGCCGTCATCAGCGACCCCGTCCAGCACGATGTGACCGAGGATTCTGCCACGACGCTGTCCGTGTCGGGCCAGATCACCGTCATCGACGCCGACCAGGGCCAGTCGCTGTTCAACACCACCGTTCCGGCGTCGGGCAATCTGGGACATCTGACGATCACCTCCGACGGGCATTACACCTACACCGTCGATAATGCCCTGGTGCAGAGCCTCGCCGCGGGAGAGGTGAGGATCGAGACCTTCACGGTCTCCTCGGTCGACGGCACGCAGAAGCCGGTTTCCTTCACCATCCACGGCACCCAGGACGCCCCGGTACTGACCGCTGGCAACGTCTCGGGTGCCGACGACGGCCTGATTTCGCTCTCCATCTCGGCCCACCTGGTCGACGACAGCGGCACCCTCGGCACCGTCACCATCAAGGGCATTCCCGACTCCTACACGCTCAACCACGGCACCTTCTTCGACAGCGACGGTCACTGGGAGGTGGCGGCATCCGATCTCGGCACCCTGGCCCTGGTCCCCGGCGCGCAAGCCCATGCCGACACCCTGGTTCTGCAGTTGTCCGTGGCATCGATCGAAGGCGGACATCAGGCCCTCACCACGACGACCGCGACGGTTGACGTCACGGCAGGCATCCACGACACCAGCAATCGCGCGGTCGACGGCTACATCGCCGGCGCCTTCGTGTTCGCCGACAAGAACGGCAACGGCATCTACGACCCGGACGAAGCCTCCGCAATCACCAACGCGAACGGCAGCTTCACGCTGCACAACCCGGTCGGAACCCTGATCATGACCGGCGGTACCGACGTTTCCACGGGCCTTGCCTTCACCGGAACGCTCAAGGCGCCGGAGGGCTCCACCGTCGTCACTCCTTTGACCACACTCATCACCGCGCTGGCGGTCGGCAGCGTGTCCGCGGCGGACGCCACCGCTCAGGTTGCCGCGGCGTTCCACCTGGACGGCGTCGACCTCACGACCTTCGACCCGGTCCCGCTCGCCATCTCCGGCGATGCGTCGGCGACGGCCGTGCTTTCCGCCGGCGTCCAGGTCCAGAGCACGGTCGCTCAGATTTCGGCGGTCGGCGCGTCGTCGGCCGACGTCTTTGATGCCATCGCGGGCGCCATCATCAGTGCAGGTGCGGGCGACGGCACCATCGACCTCAGCGCCGGCACGACGGTGGCTGCGATCGTCTCCGACTCCCACGTCACCGGCACAGCTGCCGACCTCGTCACCAGCACGGTCAGCGCGGCCAACGACAGCATCCAGGCGGCCGGAAACGTCACCCAGATCGCCCAGGCCGGCCAGGTCGCGCAGGGCGCGGCCACGACCGAACTCGCCTCGGCCGCCGCAACCAACTTCACGAATACCGACCAACTGGCGGCCATCCAGGAGAACTACGTCGACACCGCCGGCCTGGCATCGCAAGTTGCTGCCGCCGAGGTCGCCGCTCCCGGGATCGCCGTGCTCGGCACGTCGGGCAACGACGTCCTGACGGGCACGATAGCCATCGACACCATCGACGGGCTCGAGGGCAACGACCAGATTTCGGGCGGCGACGGCGCCGACCAGCTGTTCGGCGGTGCAGGAAGCGACCAGATCGCCGGCAATGCCGGCAACGACAAAATCGACGGCGGCACCGGCTTCGACCGCGCTACCTACACCGACGCGACCGGCAGCGTGACCGTCAACATGGCCGCCGGCACGGTCTCCGGCGCAGGCGTCGGCAGCGACACGCTGGTCAATGTCGAAGGCATCATCGGCTCCGACTTCGCCGACACCTACGATGCGACCGGCTTTGCCGGCGTCACCGGCCTGGCCGGTGCGGTCATCGGCTACAACGAATTCGAAGGCGGAAAGGGCAACGACCAGATCACCGGCCTTCTCAACGTACCGGGCCAGGCCCTGACGCGCATCAGCTATATCCACGCCACCGACGGCGTTACCGTGGATATCCAGAACCACACGGCGCAGGCGACCAACGGAACCGTTGCGCAGGATCTCGCTTCCATCGGCCAGGACAGCTTCTCCAACGTGTCCGGGGTCATCGGCTCGGCCTTCAACGACACTCTGCGCGGCACCAACAATGGACCGGGGACATACGAGAGCTATGAGGGACGCGCCGGCAACGATCTGATCGACGGCCGGGGCGGCTACGACATCGCCGTCTACTCGAACGACGCGGCGACCACGGCCGGCATCACCGTGCATTTGGCGGCCGGCACCGTCGTCGGCGATGCCACGATAGGCACCGATACGCTCGTAGCAGTGGAAGCCGTGCGCGGCACCAACTTCGCCGACGTATTCGACGCGACCGGCTTCGGCGCCGGGGGTGCGAACATCGGCTCCTTGGGCACCTTCAACGACTTCCAGGGAGCCGGCGGCGACGACACCATCATCGGCAACGGCGCCACACGCCTCAACTACACCAACGCGGCCGGCGCCGTGACCGCCGATCTCCAGGGAACGACGGTATCGACCAATCCGCTTCTGGTCGCCGGCACCGCTACGGCACTTGGCGAAGGTACCGACAGCTTTACCGGCGTGAATGCGGTTCAGGGATCCGCTTTCGGCGACACGCTGCTGGGAAGCAACCTCAACAATACCTTCACCGGACTCGGCGGAGACGACTACATCGACGGCCGCGGCGGCTTCGACGTCGCCAGCTACAACAGCCTGACCACCGCGACCACCGGCGTCAGCGTGAACCTTGCCGCCGGAACGGCGACAGGAATCAACGACGGTTCGATCGGTCACGACACGCTCCGCTCGATCGAAGGCGTCCAGGGCACCTTCTTTGCCGACACATTCGACGCCACGGGATATGGCCTGGCGGGAGCGGCCAACGTCAGCAACAGCAACGGCAGCTTCAACCAGTTCGAAGGCCTTGCGGGCGACGATGTCATCACCGGCAACGGCAACACCCGCGTCATCTATGGCAATGCATTGGCCGCGGTCACGGTCGACCTTTCGCTCGGAACTGCCCACGGCACCATCGCGGGCGACGCGGCGGGCGTCGGCACCGACCTCTTCACCGGCGGCATCTTCAGTGTCACCGGTTCGGCATTCGGCGATACCCTGATCGGCAGTGCCAACAGCAACATGTTCGTCGGCGGCGGCGGCAGCGACGCCATCGACGGCGGCGCCGGCGGCGACGTCGCGATTTTCTCCGGAACCAGGATCCAGTACAACATCACGGTCAACGGCGCCGGCCAGGTCACCGTTCAGGACACGGTCGGCGGACGCGACGGCACCGACACCCTCACCAACGTCGAAGTCCTGCAGTTCACCAACGCCAACGTACTGGTGGCTTCCGGTACGCAGGCGGCCCCCGTCGATCTTTCCGACACCGGGCTGTTCTTCAACGCGCAGGCCAATGCGCTGACCACCCTGACCGGATCCGCGGACGACTACGTCAAGATCAACCAGGGTCTTTCCGGACACACGATCGACCTTGGCGCCGGCGCCAACGACACCGTCATCCTCGGCATCACCGGCGGCTACAACCTCACCCTCGCCAACGTCGAGCACCTGGTCGGCACCGCCGGCGACGACTTCGTCGGCTTCAGCACCAACCTCAACGGCCTCACCATCGACATGGGCGGCGGCAATGACAACGTCAGCCTCGCCAACGGCTCCAACTCGCTCAGCGTGACCGGCACCGAGATACTCACGGGCAGCGACTTCGCACCCGGCAACGTCTCCAACGACACTCTAACGCTGCAGAACACCGTCAGCGGCCTCTCCGTCAATCTCGGCAACGGCATCAACACGCTGAATCTCACGGCCGGCGTCAACTCGTTCACCAGCATCTACAATGTCGACACCGTCGTCGGCTCCGCCTCGAACGACACCCTGACAGTCGGAAACGGCCTGTCTTCGCCGAACAACGACCAATCGGTCGACCTTGGCGGTGGCGACGACACCCTCCAGGTCGGAAACACCTACATTAACGCCGCGCTCCACGGCGTCGAGCACCTGGTCGGCAGCACCGGCGACGACTTCTACTCGCTGACCAACAATCAGGCGGGCCTTTCCGTCGACCTTGGCGCCGGCAACGACTACCTTGTCCTGGCCAACGGCGCGAACGCCGTCGCTGTGACCAATGTCGAGAACATCAACGGCAACGACTTCGCTCCCGGCGTCGTTTCCGACGACACGCTGACGCTGCTCAACAACGTCAGCGGCCTCTCCGTCAATCTCGGTAACGGTCACAACACATTGAACCTCGCCGCCGGCGCCAACTCGTTCAACGGCACCTACAACGTCCAGGACATCTACGGCTCCGCCTCGGAAGATACGCTGACAGTTAACTCGCAATTCGGCAGCTTCGCGCTTCACGGCATCGAACATCTGGTCGTCGCCGGCCAGAACGACGCCTTCTATGTGCTGACCGACGATCAGAACGGGCTGTCCGTCGACCTCGGCGCCGGAAATACCGGGCTGCAAATCGCCTCCGGAGCCAATACGCTGTCGCTGACGAACGTCTCGGTCGTCGGCTCGGCCGACTTCTTCGGGGGCAACGCACCCGTATCCGACGACACCCTGACGCTGTCGAACGACGTATCGGGCGTCACCGTCAACCTGCAGCAGGGCGACAACACCCTGAATCTCGCTGCCGGAACCAACTCGGTCTCCACCTACGGCGTCCAGCACATCAACGGGTCTGCTTCCGCCGATGCACTGACCCTGTTCAACGCCGGCGGCATCGCCGTCGACCTCGGCGCTGGCAACGACACCTTGGATCTCGTTGGACCAGCCAGCGTCACCGTGAAGAACGTCGAACACGTCAACGGCAGCGCCTTTACCGACTTCATCACCGACGTCGGCGTCCTCGGCACCACTGTCATCACCGGCGGCGGCGGCGCGGACTTCATGACCGCAGGCGCGGCGGTTGACGTCATCCGCTACACCGATGCCTCGGAATCCTCCGCGGCCACCGCAATGGACGACGTCAACAACTTCGACGCAACCCAGGACCAGTTCCTGCTGGACGGCGTCGCCGGCCTTGCCGGCTCGGTGCACTTCATGGCCTCCGGCGTGCTCGACGGTTCGCCCATAGCGCCGCAGGCCGAAGCCATCCTCGTCGATGTCGGCGGCCAGCAGCAGCTCCAGATCGACGTCAACGGTGACGGCGTGATCGGCGCCGGCGACATCTCGGTCATCATGAACGGCCTCAACGGAAACCTGAGCGACGCCAACTTCGCGGTCGTCGCGCCGAACCACACGCCGACCGACATCCTGCTGTCGGGTGCCGCAATCGTCCCCGAGAACAGCGCACCGGGATCGGTGGTCGGCCTGCTCTCCGACATGGATCCGGATGCGGGCGACGGCGCCACCTACGCCTTGACCAGCAACCCCGGCGGCCTGTTTGCCATCGTCAACGGCAACCAGATCGTCACCACCGCGCCGCTCGATTTCGAACAGGCCGCATCCCACCAGGTCACCGTCCAGATGACCGATACGGCCGGCGCCACCTTCAGCAAGAACTTCCAGATCGGCGTCACCAACGTCAACGAGGCCCCCACCGACGTCACGCTGAGCAACAATTCGGTCGCTGAAAACGGCGCGCCGTTCACGGTCGTCGGCTTACTGACCGCCGTCGACTCGGACGCAGGAAGCACGGCAACCTATGAGATGATCGACGATGCCGGCGGGCTGTTCAGCTTGGTCGGTAACCAGGTGGTCACCACGGGTCCGCTGGACTTCGAGCAGGCGGCCTCCCACCAGATCACGGTGCGCGCCACCGACGGCGGCGGGCTCACGGTCAACAAGACCTTCACCATCGCCACCACCGACGTCAACGAAGCCCCGACGGCGGTCCTGCTGTCGAATGCCTCCGTCGCGGAAAACAGCGCGACCAATACCGTCGTCGGCGTCCTTTCATCGCTCGACCCGGATGCCGGCGACAGCGCCACCTTCACGCTGACGAGCAATGCCGGCGGCCTGTTCGCAATCTCCAACGGCAACCTCGTCACCGCGGCCCCGCTCGACTTCGAGCAGGCGACCTCCCATCAGGTCACGGTGCGCGTCACCGACCACGGCGGCTTGACCCATGATCAGAACTTCACCATCGCCACCACCAACGTCAACGAGGCGCCGACTGACATCTTGCTGTCAAACACGGTCATTCCACAGGGCACGGCCAACGGCACGATCGTCGGAGCCCTCTCGGCGCTGGATCCGGATGCCGGGGACACCTTCACCTATACGCTGACCGACAACGCGGCCGGCCAGTTCGCCGTCTCGGGCGGCAACCTCGTGGTCGCAGGAACACTGACCACGGGCACCGAGCAGATCACGGTGCATGCCGTGGACCACGGTGGGCTGTCGTTCGACAAGACGATCGGGATCACGGTCAACGGTGGCGCACTCGTGGTCGGCACCGCCGGCCCAGACACCCTCACCGGCACCGCCAGCGACGACACCATCCAAGGCCTTGCCGGCAACGACCGCCTGCAGGGTCTCGCCGGCAACGACATCCTGGACGGCGGGCAGGGCTTCGACCGTGCCGTCTACACCGACGCGACTTCGGGTATCACGGCCAACCTGGCGGCCGGAACCGTCTCGGGACCGGGGGTCGGAAGCGACACTCTGACCAACATCGAAGGCATCGTCGGCAGCGCCTTCGATGACAACATCTCGGCGGCCGGATTCAACGGCGATTCGGGCATCGCCGGCACCAATGTCGGCTTCAACGAGATCGAAGGCGGCGGCGGCAACGACACCATCACCAGCGGCGTCAACAGCCAGGGCGCCTTGCTGACCCGCATTTCCTACGCCAACGCGCCGGGCAGCGTCACCGTCGACCTCAATGCGCACACCGCGACCGGCGGCGACGGAAACGACACGCTGGTCGGCAACGGCTTTGCAGGCGTGGTCGGCTCTGCATCCGCCGACCAACTGCTCGGCTCCAACAACGGCGCCGGCACGGTCGAGGTTTTCGAAGGCCGCGCCGGCGCCGACACGCTCAACGGCCGTGGCGGGTTCGACCGCGCGGATTATGCGCAGGATCCGGCGGCGCAAGGCACCGGCATTACCGTCAACCTGTCGGCCGGGCAGGTCATCGGCGATGCCACGACCGTGGGCACCGATACGCTGGTGTCGATCGAATCGGTCCGCGGCAGCAACTCCGCGGACACCTTCAATGCCACCGGTTTCAACGGCACCACGGGCGCCAATCTCGGATCCAACGGCACCTTCAACGAATTCATCGGCATGGGCGGCAACGACACCATCACCGGCAATTTCAACACGCGCATCACGTTCTCCAACGCCACCGGCGCCGTCCAGGTCGACCTGCAGACCGACAGCACCGTCGGCGTGCTTGGCACAACTGCGGGCAAGGGCATTGCCACCGGAGACGCGTCGACGGGCACCGATACGTTCACCGGCGTCAACGCCGTGATGGGTTCGATGTACAGCGACGTCATCTACGGCAGCAACAGCACGGCGGTGAACGAGACCTTCACCGGTCTCGGCGGCAACGACTTCATCGACGGCCGCGGGGGCTTCGACCTCATCAGCTACAACAACATCTACTTCTCGACGGGCCCGGTGACCATCAACTTCACGGACGGCACCGCGACGGGCGACGCTTCGATCGGCAACGACACCTTCCGCGGGATCGAAGGCGCCCAGGGCACCAACTTCAACGACGTGTTCATCGCGACCAATTTCGGCGCCGCGGGCTTCCTGAACGCCTCCTCCAACAACGTCGGCAACAACGGCAGCTTCAACCAGTTCGAAGGTCTCGGCGGCAACGACGCCATCACCGGCAACGGCAGCACGCGGATCATCTACTCAAGCGCCGCTGCCGGCGTGACCATCAACATGGCGGCCGGCACCGCCACCGGCGGCGCCTCGATCGGATCCGACACCTTCACCGGCGTCAACAGCGCGACCGGAAGCCAGTTCGCCGACACCTACGACGCCTCCGGCTTCGTCGGCGGGGTGGGGGCCTTCAACTCGGGGTCCTTCAACCTGTTCGAAGGCATCGGCGGCAATGACACCATCACCGGCAACGGCAGCACCCGCATCGCCTATACCCAGGCCGCGTCCGGCGTCTCGGTCGACCTCTCCACCGGGAACGCCCACAGCATCGCGGCTTCCGACGGCGCCGGGATCGGCGTCGATAACATCCTGGGCGGCGTCAACAGCGTCCAGGGTTCGAACTTCAACGACATCATCACCGGCGGCACCGGCAACGAATTCCTGTTCGGCGGCACCGGAGTCGACACTCTCAACGGCGGCGGCGGCAACGACACGCTCACCGGCCAGGGCGGCAACGACGCTCTCGACGGCGGCACCGGCACCGACATAGCGTCCTTCACCGGCGCGCGGATCGGTTACACCGTCAACTTCAACACACCGGGAGCAGGACAGATCCAGGTCGTCGACTCGCAGGGCGCCGCGCGCGACGGCACCGACACCCTCACCAATATCGAGGTGCTGCAGTTCAACGACGCCACCGTTATGCTGGCCACTGGAACGGCCTTGAACCCGGTCGACATCTCGGCCTTCAACCTCGGCGCAGGCGGGATCTTCGGAACGGCCGCCGACGATTTCCTGGCGGTCGGAGGCAACGCGTTCGGCCACCAGATCGACCTCGGGGCAGGCACCAACGACACCGTGATCCTCGCTTCCCCGAATTTCTACCAGTTGAACCTGCTCAACGTGGAACACATCACGGGGTCCACCGGAAACGACAACCTCAATCTGGTCGCCAATGCCGCGGGCCTCGTGGTGGACCTCGGCGACGGCACCGACAACATGACGCTGGCCGGAGGCCTCAACTCTCTGAGCGTGGCCAACGTCGAAATCCTCACCACCACCGACTTCACCGGGACGGCCGTCAACGACACGCTGACGCTGCAGAACAACATCAGCGGCGGCATGAACGTCAACCTGGGCCTGGGCGACAACACCCTGAACCTTGCCGCCGGCAGCAACTCGTTTAACGAACTGTTCGGCATCCAGCACGTCAACGGCACGGCATCCGACGATGTCCTGACCCTGGCCAACAGCTACTTCACCTTCGACAACAACGGCATCATCGACCTGGCCGGCGGCAACAACACGCTGAATTTCGGCGGCGGCGGCTTCTCGATGACCGCGCTGAACATCCAGCACATCGTCGGCAACAGTCTCGACAACATCGTGACCTTCAACAACGACCTTGCCGGCGTCTCGATCGACCTCGGCACCGGCATCGACCACGTCAACCTCGCAGGCGGACTAAATTCAGTATCGCTGACGGGCGTCGACAGCGTCAGCGGCAGCGACTTCTCGGGTCCCGCCTCCGACGACACGCTGGTGCTTCTCACCGACGTCACCGGCCTGACGATCGATCTCGGGCCCGGCACCAACACCGTCACCCTAGCCGCTGGAACGAACTCGCTGGACGGCCTGTACAACATCAACCAGATCAACGGCTCGTCAACAGACGACGTCCTGACGCTGACCCAGCAGTCGTTCGGCACCATCGACATGGGCGGCGGCAACGACACCGTCAACTTTGCCGGTGCCAACGCCGGCACCGTCACGGTCGTCAACGCCGAGACGGTCAACGGCAGTTCCGGCGTTGACTACATCACGATCGGCAACACCTCGGGAAGCACGACCATAACGGGCGGACAGGGGGCGGACACCATCGTTGCAAGCGCGGGCAGCGACAACTTCCATTTCGCTTCCGCGTCGGAATCGCAGACCGGAAACGGCGACACCATCGTCAACTTCGACGCCGCAAGCGACACCTTCAACTTTTCCGGCATGGCGGCGCAGTTCACCGGTTCGATTCACTTCATGGATACGGCCGCGTTCGACGGATCGGCAGGGTCGCCGCACTCCGAGGCCAGGGTCGACCAGTCGGGCGGCAATGCCACCCTGCAGATCGACGTCAACGGCAACGGCGTGATGGACGGCAACGATATCGAGATCCATTTGGCCAACTATACCGGAACGCTGCACGACCAGAATTTCCTCCTGAGTTAGGAGGCCGCCGCGAGAGTGTTCGTCGTCCAGCGGAAGCTGAGCGTTCATTCCCGTGCGCGGGCTCTTGTACAGGATTGCGCTGCTTGTGTTGACTGTGCGTCCTCCCGGTCGCCTTCGAAAGCTAGCGCGATCGGAGCAGCACCTGGCTCGGCAGCTATTGTCCTTTTCCACGGATAAACCGCCGCAGCAGTTTTAGCGGATCGGCCCCGAGTGCCTCGGCGATAGCGAGGAACTCAACGACATCCAACCGACGTTCGCCGCCTTCGTATTTGGCCACGAAGGATTGCGGCTTGCGTAGCTTCTTGGCGAGGGCGTGCTGACGGATCCCGGCCTTATGTCGCGTTGCGACAAGAAGGGCGATGAGGCGGGCATATTCCGCGGATTTGAGGGATTTTTCCATTGGCCGCCGGGAGGCTTCGATTCGGCGGCCGCCAATCTGATCCCGTAACGGGATTATCCCAAAATAGGATCGGATTAACTCTACTCTGCTACTCCGCTCGGGAAGCGCTCGACTTCCGGCGCGGGCAGAGCGAAGTCCGCACAACTTGTTCGGCGTAAGCGGTGGTGTCTGTGATGAACAAACGAAGGTTGATAGGCCCGAAGGGGCCAGAGGGTAACGGCCTGGAAGCTGCGCCCTTCACTGTCGCCGCGGTGCGCTACATCAAACTTGGTCCAGGCCGCAAATGGGCCGCTGACTCCATCGAGCGGGGCATCGTTCCCCTTGACTTCCGCGGAGTCGGCCACGACGCCTGCAACAGGGGAGATTGGGACGAGGTCCGTCGGCAGTTGATTGCCATGGGGCGGAAAGAGCGAGCCTTGAAAGACGATGAGCGCGAATTGAAGGAGTTTTATAGTCTCGGGCCCGACACGCTATGGTTCACCATCGCCAATGGTTATGTCTGGTGGACCTTCGCGCAAGATAGGGTTCTAGAAGGCGACCGCGACGGTGCTGATGCGCCGCCAAGGTTTCGCCCGGTCCGGACCGCTTGGCGCAACATCGGCCTGACGGGCAGCCTCCTGACGGAACGCAGCTTCAGCTCGGCTTTGAGCAGTATCGCAAGCTATCAGCGAACCATCTGTGAAGTGCGAGAGGCCGAGTATTTGCTGCGGCGAATTCGGGGCGAGGATGAACCGCTCCGTCGCAAGGCCAATCAGCTGCTTGCGGACATGACGACGACCGCTGCCGACCTGGTCCGGCGGCTGGATTGGCGGGATTTCGAGACCTTGGTCGATTTGATTTTCGCTTACAGCGGCTACAAGCGCCAGACCGCGCTCGGAGGGGCCCAACCCGACGTCGATTTCATCGCGCGGCAGCCGCTGACGGGAGACAGCGCCTGGGTGCAGGTCAAATCGCAGGCAACGCAGGCGGTCTTTGAGGACTATCTCAGACGCTTTGAGAAGGAGGCGGGGGCCGGCGTCTTTTTCTTCATCTATCACTCCGCCGACCGGCCGATCCGCACGAGAGCGACTTTGCCTAACGTGCACATCTGGTCGGCGGACAAAGTCGCCAGTGCGGCGGTGCGGAATCCGAGGCAAAGC
>NZ_VSST01000025.1 GCF_019402665.1 Bradyrhizobium canariense | reverse complement strand
GGCAAGAAGGCCGACATCGAGGCGCGCGTGGCTCAGATCAAGGCGCAGATCGAGGAAACCACCTCGGACTACGACCGTGAAAAGCTCCAGGAGCGTCTTGCCAAGCTCGCTGGCGGCGTCGCGGTGATCCGCGTCGGCGGCGCGACTGAGGTCGAGGTGAAGGAGCGCAAGGATCGCGTGGATGACGCGATGCATGCGACCCGCGCGGCTGTGGAAGAAGGCATCGTCCCGGGCGGCGGCGTCGCCCTGCTCCGTGCTTCCGAGCAGCTCAGGGGGCTGCGCACCAAGAACGACGATCAAAAGACCGGCGTCGAGATCGTGCGCAAGGCACTGTCGGCTCCCGCCCGCCAGATCGCGGTCAACGCCGGTGAAGACGGTTCCGTCATCGTTGGCAAGATCCTGGAGAAGGAGCAGTACGCCTATGGCTTCGACTCGCAGACGGGCGAGTATGGCAACCTGGTCACCAAGGGCATTATCGACCCGACCAAGGTCGTGCGCACCGCGATCCAGAACGCTGCCTCCGTGGCGGCGCTGCTGATCACTACCGAGGCCATGGTCGCCGAGCTGCCGAAGAAGAACACCGGCGCGCCCCCAATGCCTCCGGGCGGCGGCATGGGCGGCATGGACTTCTGATCCAACTTTCTCTGAAGTGAAATCCCCGGCAGAAAAATGCCGGGGTCTTTTTTTGCTTGCGCTTTTTCAAGTTCGTCACTCTGCCAGTATGAACAGACCATACCGAACGACGTTGCGTGCCCCGATGACAAGCAAGTGCCGGAGATAGGAATCGCCTTGCTTCGTTATGCGGCCGAGCCGGTCTTTCCCGCCGGTGGAGGTCAAGTTAGGCGCCAGGCCCAGCCAAGCCGCGAACTCTCGCCCGGAGCGGAACATGGTCGGGTCCGGCACGGTCGCGGCGAGGGCCGTGGCCGTTATGGGACCGATGCCGGGAATCGAGGACAGCAACTTCGCCATCGGATTTACTCTCTGAATGTCAGCCAGCTCACGCTCGATGGCCTCGGCCTGCCGGTCCAATTCCTTCAGTTGGTTCACAAGAACAGTCACTGCGATGCGGGCATGGGTCGGTAGCGTCAGCTCCTCATCGTTCAGCAAGTCCACCAGACCATCCACTCTTTGCCGGCCTTGCCCGATACCGAATTCAGCAAAATGAGCTCGGATATCGCAAGCCGTCATGGCTCTCTGACGGACCACCAGGCCTCTTGCGCGATGAAGCATCAAGAAGCCCTTTTCTCGACGCTCTTGATTGGAACGAACCGCATATTTGGGCGGGTGACCGCTTCGCAGATCGCTGCCGCGTCAGCGGCTTCGTTCTTGGCTCCTCGCCGGAGTAGAGTCGAGGAGAGGCGCGGTGACGCGCTTGTTGCGCGTTCCGTTTCCTCTCCCCGCCCATCAGTCAAAGCTTTCCAATCGGGCATTCTTCACCGAGCTTTTAGTCTCGTTGAGCGTCAACCCAAGCTGGTCATCACCGCCTTCGTCCACGTCAATGCTTCCTCCGCGTGGCCGCGGCTGAGAATGACGAAGTCGTCGGCATAGGAGATAACCTGGGCATGGAATGCTTCACGCCGACCGCTGAGACGCCAACGTTTCAGGAACCGGTTCATGTAGATGACGGAGAGCAGCGGACTGATGACACCACCCTGTGGCGTGCCACGCTTGTTGCTCTTACCGCCGCTCATGCGCCGTTTCCCGGTCGCTATCCCGCTTTCACTCACGTTATGGCCCGCTGGATTGCTCGGCCGCACAAGGCGACCTTTGTCACGAGGCTTCGGTCCGTCCGATTGCTCGTCCAGACCGCTCGTCAGCTACCAGATCAATCGACAATTCTCTGGGTGGATCCTTCCTCCACTGGTAATGCGCGCCGTCGGGGCGCACCGTGGGGTTTTACATAGGCCGGCGGAATCAATCTCACATCCTGTCCAAACCGCCGAACCTCGCGCGCCCAGTGGTGAGCGGTGGCGCAGGCCTCAATGCCGACCAGGCAAGGTGCGAGCGAGGAGAAGAACGACATGATCTCGCCTCGCCGTAGGCGTTGGCGATTGCTCACTTGGCCTTGGCTATTAACTGCATGGATGTGGAATACGTGCTTCGAGATTCCAACCCAATTGTGCTGACTTCCATTGCTGCATTCCTCCTGTTAGCGGTTCCGTCCAGCGCGAGTATATCGCCGGCTCCGGGGGAGCGGGGCCGTCTTCCCCATCAATGGCCGGATGCGCGATGAGCTACTCAACGAGACCCTGTTCTTCGATCTCGACGACGCCCGCACCAAAATCGCCGCCTGGATCGCCGACTACAATATCCAGCCGCCTCACTCATCGCTGAACTACCTCACCCCCGCGGCCTATGCCGCCCACCTCACCGCAACGGACGACCGGCTACGCAGCCCCGACCAGCTCCGCCGATCGTCCGTTGCTCCACCCGCGCCACTTGGCGTACAAAATCCCGAGACTCTAACCGCCGCCGGATGAAAGTTCGATGGCAGGTCACCGGCGGCATACGCTATTGCCGCTCGACGATTGCCTCTATGCGCTCCAATCGACCATCCCGCATCTGACGCGATCATCCCCGCATCGCTGTCTCCAGCGCCACGGCATCAGCCGATTGCCGTAGGTCGAAGGCAGCAAGCCTGCGAAGAAACAGTTCAAGGCTTACCCGATTGGCTACTTCCACATCGACATTGCTGAGCTTCAGACCGCTGAAGGCAAGCTCTACCTCTACGTCGCCATCGGTCGCACGAGCTCGCCTTCGTGCAACTGGTCAGGAAGACGGGAAGGACCTCCGCCTCGGCCTTCCTCGAAGTTCTGATCGCGGCTGTCCCCTACAAGATTCATACGGTTCTCACCGACAATGGAATCCAGTTCACCTTCCCGCCGCGCTACGCGGACGGCACGACGGCACGACGGCACGATACCTGACACAATATGTTCGATTTGCGCTGCCAAGAGAATGCCATCGAACATCGGCTGACCAAGATGAAGCATCCCCGGACCAATGGTCCAGGTCGAGCGCATGAACCGCACGATCAAGGAAGCCACCGTACAACGCTCCTATTACGATCGACACGATCAGCTCGAAGCTCACCTCGCCGACTTCATCAACGCCTACAACTACGCTCGACAGCTGAAGATCCTGAAGGGCCTCACGCCCTAAGAATACATCTGCAAATGCTGGACTTCCCAGCCGGAACGATTCAAACTTAATCCGCTCCAGCAAATGCCGGGACTAAACACCTAGCACCCATCTCCTGGCTCGCCGGCCGCTCGAACTCTCGGGCCGGTCAACGCCAGCGTGTCGCGATTGCCCGCGCGATCGCTCCAAGGCCTGCCATGATCGTCTGTGACGAACCGGTGACTGCACGTGATCATTTATCGTTCCCGTCGTTGCTCGAGTACGCACCGAGAATCGCCACCGTGATTGCGGCAAGGGGGCATTTGCCACTCCATCGAACGAGTTCGCCGCTATGGCCGACGCTCCTGCCGGCAACCCGCTCTGCCCGATGGTCGTGAAGGCCGGTGAGGTCACCGAGCTTTCGAAGATTGCCGCCTTGCAACGCGTGCAATAACACCGCGATACGGCTGAGGGACGCGCCCGACGGCCCGGCGCATCCCAGTTACGCCTTTTCGGACATCGCATATTGAAATGGCTCTCTAGCAAATGTCGCCTGCAGGTGTGAGCCTTGCGCCTATTGTTCACTTCCTGACAGCGAGACACAGATCCTGTCAATTCTAAAACATTGTGTCAGTGGCCCCATTTCGATCTTTTCCAGATTGTTCAGGGCGCTTAAACAGGAGCGAGGCAGTTGGCACGGACGTTGCTCTTCAGAAGTCGGTCGGGGACGCAGACGCGCAAGATATAGACGGGTGCCCCGTCGCCCACTGAAACAAGTTGCATGTTGCGGAGAGGGTAGCCTCGTCAAGTCGACCAATCGTTGGGACGCGCAGGCGTCTCAAGTACGGCGCGACGCAAGAGTCCGATCGTCGCGGGCAGTTCTAAGTGTGCCTCAACGAACCTGGGTTCTGCGCGCCAAAACTCCCTCCAAGGCCATAAACGTCGCAAAACAAGCGATCGCAACCGAGAATTACGAATCGAGTACCGCCAATGAAGCGATGGATCACGGATAACCACTGCTTGAAGTGGAGAGGCCAAAGACGCGCGTGGACAGCTTCGCTCTTCCGCACCATTTGACCGGCTCGTTGTCGTGCTAACCAACAAGTTCAAGGCCTCATCAGAAACCGTCGAGCACAAAAAAACGCTAAGAAAGCCCGCTCTTAATCACGCCTCATAGAAAGGTCGACAATGTCACAAGCTGTCGAAGGCAACCGCGACGTCAGCGTGCGGGAAGAAGCTGCGGCAGGGCTCTTTCCAAGAACTAACTCCTCTTCAGACGGTGACTTTCTCCGCTACTGCTGCCGGGCCCGCGATCGGTCGTCCGCATTGGCGGCGATTAAGACGCGAACCGAGGAGGCGATCAAGAAGACAGGGGCCGGCTTACAGCTATCCTCCGAAAACTTAAATGGTCTCGATCTATCAGGAGTCTCGTTGCGACGATGTACTCTGAACCGCGCGCAACTCCACGGTGCGACGTTGGATGGAGCCGATCTGTCCGAGTCCAACCTTATCTGCGCAGGCCTAGAGAAGACGAGCTTCCGCAGCGTCAATCTCGACTTCGCGTATATGCATGCAATTGCCGCGCAAGTGTGCAATTTCGACGGTGCAAGCTTGCGCAACGTTATCGATGCAACTGGAAGCCTCTTTCACGGCTGCAGCATGAGAAGAGCGCGTTTCGACAACGCATTATTGAGTGGCGTTCTCTTCTACCAGTGTGATGCGGACCATGCCGTCTTCGATGGCGCCGAACTGCAAGGAACGAGCATCAATGAATGCTTCCTCCCTCATGCTTCTTTTCGATTTGCTAAGTTGAACCAGGTGACGTTGACGAAAGCGCATCTGGCTGGATGCTCGTTCTTCCAGTCAAGGGGTGAGTGCCTATCGATCATGCGCCCCACGTCAGTCAATGACCTCGTTTTAGAGAGCGCCCATCTTCCTTATCTGAGGTTCTCCAAAGTAGCCGGACATATTCTTGCAAAAGGACTAAGCGCTCCGTTTGCTGAGTTCAGCCTCTCAAATCTGTCAAAGGCGGAGCTCGAGCAGGCAGACTTAACGGAGGCTCGACTCCTATCCGTCAACTTAGACAACGCTAACCTCGTAGGGGCGGTGTTGAACGGCGCGTCTATTCGCTCTTGTCAGCTTGATAAAGCCGACCTGTCTCGTGTGTCAGCGGAAGCGATTTCCATCTCCGAGAGTACAATGCGATCCGCAAAGTTCAACGGATTTCGTGCTCGCTGCGCATTTATACGCGACTGCGACATGACAAATTCAGACTTCTCACAGGCTTATCTCTACCGATCGATGATTACCGGTGATCCCCCGCAATCAATGGCGTTGAATCATGTCAATCTCGAGGGAGCCAATCTCGTCCAGTCGTATATAGCGGCGGGAATGAGCGACAGCAACCTGGAGGCGACGCGTGCCGCATACGTGCGGATGAATCAATCGTCTCTCATCAACGCGAACTTGAGTGGGATGTCACCGTTCCAGGCAAGCTTCGTAAAGACCGACTTTTCCGGCGCAAAAGTCACGACATTTGAGCCCCCCTTTTTTGCAGACCGATGTCCCGGGCTCGATGTTGCATTGAAGGGGGCTGAAAAGCAGCAAAATGGACCCTCAGAGTATCTGGCTGAGTTCTCATCGTTGATGAGACGTGGCCGAAAGGGATCGACTTGATCCGACTAAGACCAACCGAGAGAAACGATGTCGCGGTTGATTGAATTGAAAGAAGAACAGCAAGATGCGTCATGGGCTGCGAGTGAACGGTCAGGCGCGTTGTCGCTAATTGCCGCCTTCAACCTGTGTTATGCGGTCGATGCGGCCCGTCGCGTCGGTCTTGCGTCATATCTCGTTGAGCACCAGTCGATCGAGCTGGCTATTGACCCAGGCTGCCAGTTAGGCGATCCGCATCTGCTTTCGCACCTCCTCCAATATTTCGCGATACATGGTCTACTGGTCGTGTCCAATGAAGGGTATAAGCTCACAAGCAGGCGAAAGGAACTTTTCTCGAACGTTAGTCTCGCGCAGATTGGCTTCTACGTAGAAGCGTACGGCCCAGTGGTATCTCGGCTGGATGCTCTCATCACACGACAGGCAACATATGGGCTCGACGTGCTGCGAGATGGCGGCGCCCTAGGAGAGCATTGTGCCACCCTGTTCGGTGAGTACCATACCGACACCGTCCCCAGAGCCTTGACCGAAATCGATGCAACAACGATTCTAGATGTTGGCTGCGGTGCTGGCCAGTTCCTGATGGACGCGTGCCTTCGCTCTCCTCGGCTGAAGGGCATTGGGTTGGATATCTCTGCTCCTGCGATTAAGCTCGCCCAGGAGGCGGCAGCGGACTTAAAACTGGCCGATCGAATTCAGTTCCTTGTAGGCGACGCGTTTGACATCGATAGTTGGCCTGCCGAATGCACGTCAGCAGATGTCCTGACGGCAGTTGGCGTGTTACACGAACATTTCCGCGATGGCCGGGATGCCGTTATCTCAATTCTGAACGAATACAATAAGCTGTTTGCAAAGGGACTTAAGGCCTTCATCTTGGGGGAACCGGAGCTCTGCTACGATCTAGTGAAGAATGATGCCGATCTTTATCTCGTGGACATCTTTACAGCCCAGGGGTTTCCGCACGATCGCGAAAGCTTGCTTGACGTAATCGGACAATCTGAACTGGCCTGCTCGAAAGTATTTTGCCGACCTAACGCGGGTCCTCGTTTCAACTTCTTTCAGCTAATACCGAGTGGCACCGCCAAAATTTCCAGCTCCACCTTAAGAACGATTCTAGCAGATCGTGGGCAACAATGGCGCCATGCCCACAGTTGTCGTTGTCAAGCGACCTGTGCGCCTGTGCGTTAACAGAGCGAGCAAGCAATATGCATCTATCTTCTCTGCCAGATGGCAAGATGTTCATCACGGACTTGGTGAGGCGAGGCAAAAGCATTGGCGCAGTGCCAACCATGGGCGCCTTGCATGCGGGCCACGCAGAACTAATTAGGAGGGCCGCAATCGAAAACGACGTGGCGATTGTAACAGTCTACCCGAACAAGATCCAGTTTGAGCCGGGCGTCAGCTATGATTTCAACTTAGAGGAAGATGTTGCGTTTGCACTACGTGCTGGTGCGTCTGCTGTGATTTCGTCAAATGACACCGAGATGTTTCCGTCGGGATACCGAACATTTGTGTCGCAGGGCGATTATCCAATTCGTTTAGACGGCCCTCAAGGGTTCTTAAAGGAAGCGGTCACTGGATGCATCCGTTGGATCTGTTATACGCGATCAACTCGCAGCTATTTTGGTTTGAAGGATATCGGACAGGCGCTACTCGTGAGGCGAGCCGTCGCAGACCTGCTTCTTGATTGCGAAGTACGACTCGTGCCGACGGTGAGAGCCAAAAATGGAGTGCCAGTTTCATCGAGTTTGCGACGCTTCAACCATTCTGAGCTTGATGAGCTGTCGTGCCTCTACACGGCGCTAAACCATCTGAGGAAAGAGATCGCCCAAGGAGCGTCTTGCGTCAAAGATCTGATAAAATCGGCAAGGTCGCTGATCACCCTCCGACGGTTTGAACTGGAGTTTCTTCGAATTGTTGGCGCTGACAGCTTTGAAGATCAAGAGCAGATTGAGCTCCCCTTCATAATCATCGGAGCGGTGCTGGCTCGTGGCCTCAGGGTCTTTGACAACATCTTTGTTCCAGATCGCGCAACACTCTTGGATGGTCCTCCAGACGTCTGGATCGAGCTGCCTAAACGATGAGGGTTTAACGACTATGCACAATCAAGGGACGGACCGGATCGACCTCGTCGGCTCACGAACTCATGCAAAAAGCTCTTGGTACATGCCCATGGGCGATCAAAAATGGCAGAGCGAGGCGCTTTCAAGCGGTGAATCATGCCGAATTAGTTGTTCGGGGTTCCGGCGAAACGGTCGCGTCGTCGGTGCAAGGATTGTCAGTCGGGGGAGTTCGCAGGGAGAGCCTGGACTTGAAGCCGCAGCCGCCGCGCGGATGGGAGCCGGTTTGACATGAGCTGTATGAATGATCCGGTCAGATGGAAGCGCACTTCGATGAGGTGGATCAAAAGATCACAGTGGCCTGCAAAAGAGCGCGCCGCGAGCGGACGTTGGTCACGCTGATCGCAGTATCCAAGACGGTTTCCGCCGAATACGTTCGTCCCGTCTTGGCGCTTGGCCACAATGTTTTCGGGGAGAATCGGGTTCAGGAGGCGAAAGGGAAGTGGCGCTCCCTACTGGAAAGCTGTCCGAGTGTGAATCTTCATCTCATCGGGGGCCTCTGCAGTCGAATAAGGCGAAGGAGGCCGTGGGGCTCTTTCAAGCGATTCACTCAGACCGTCCTAGCCTATGTGAAGCTCTCGTCAAGGTGTGGTCGAAGCAGTGTCATCGGCCAAGGCTGTTTGTGCAGTTGAACAGCGGCAAGGAGCCGCAGAAGGGGGGAATAGCTCCGGATGGCGCGGATGACTTTATAGCGCGCTGCAGAAGCGAGTACGGACTGCCGATCTCCGGCTTGATGTGCATGCCACCCCTCAAGGAGGAGCCGCAGATGCCTTTCCGCGTCACTGCCGAAGTGGATCATCTGAAGCTACTCTCGATGGGAATGAGTGCAGATTTCGAAATTGCAATCCAGTATGGGGCGACGCATGTGCGCGTAGGTTCTGGCATCTTTGCTCGAAGAGCAGGTCACGTTTCGAGTTAAGACAGGGCAACACACGTCAGTTCGTAGAGCGAGCTGCTCCAAGCATCCAGAGTGCAGGCCTCCATAATTACAAAGGTATGGATGGCCGGCCAATAGCGGTTTGCCGCCCGAACCGAACGTCTGAGACAGGTTGACGGACAAGCCGCCCAGCACGAACGTGGAGGCCTCATGTCGAAACGTATCGGGTACGCCATTGTATCGCTCCGGCGTACCCATCCGAGGGCGGCCGCCTTGCAGAGGTTGGCTATTGCATGATTACAGTGCATATTTCACTGATGGTGAGCAGTGTTTTCGCGCGATCATGAGCGCCGACTTCAGAGGATTGTGAGCCGCCCGCTCCGGCCGAGGCGGTGATAGAGTCAGCGTTCTGACTGCTCGTCAAGGGCGATGGTTTTGGCGTTGCGTTTTCGCACGCTTTCGCCGACAAGCTGGAGGCGGTGAGCGTTGTGGACGAGGCGATCGAGGACGGCGTCGGCGTAGGTTGGGTCTCCGATAACTTCGTGCCATGTGTCCACGGGGAGTTGGCTGGTTACGATGGTGGAGGCGCGGACATGGCGGCCCTCGAGGACTTCCAGTAGGTCGCGCCGTTCGGCGGCGGTGAGCACTGACAATCCCCAATCGTCAAGTCACGTTGAGCTCAACGTGACTGGACTTATGTGGAGCACACAGTTGTGTGAAGCCGTATCGATCTCCCCGCTATTAACAGCCGCTTCGACCGTTCCTACTCAACATAACTGACGGCGTTAGCGTGGTTCCCCCAACCATCCAAAAGGGGACAACCATGCTCGAACACTCGACGTCATCGACCCCTCAAACGGGGAAGTGCAGTCGATGAAGCTATCATAGCCGATCTCTACCAAAAGTACGCGCGTCAGAGCGGCCTGCCATAGTGTCACTTTCACCCGGTTGGTGCGCCGAGGTGTGAGGCCGAGATAGGCGCCAACTGTCGAGGCCGATCGGAAGCGGGACGGGTCGTCGATCGTAAGGCGGAACGTTAAGGCGGTCACTACCCCGACACCAGGAACGTCATCAGGCGACGCGTCGTCTCGTCCGACTTCGCCAATCGGCGGACCTCGTCGTCGAATTTGCTCTCTTGCTGCCAGATATGCTCATGGATTGTGTTTCGGCATGGAATAAGGACCCCGTTTTCGGGGTGATCGGCATCCAATCGGGGCTCTGACGCATATTCGATGATCGTGTTTGTTTTTATGGCGCGCCAATCAGTCTCGCTTGAAGGAGATCGAGCTTAGCGCGCCCGTACATCTAGCGTTTGACCAGCTTGAGCTTGGTGATCTGAGCTTCCACTTGGCCATTGGAGCATGGTTGCGTGGTTGCCGCGTGCACCGCGCACTTATCGTTGGCGATGCCATTCGCGAATGAGCCAATGAGGCTCCGCTTGGATTCATCTATCCAAGATTCGAGCTCGACCTCGGCCCTCTTTCGGACCATCGCGTGGAAGCGGCCAACGAGAGCGTGGGCATCGGCCAGCATAGGAACGCTTTGTTCAATAGCGGCAACCGTGACGGTCTCGGCCTTGGTTAGGTGGTCGCGCTTCGTCGTCATCAACTGCGCTATCGTCCTGGCAGCGGGGACCTTCTGCAATTGTTGACGGCTGATAGTCTCGGCGCGTCGCCGTCGCGTGGCCCATTCCCCCACCACGCGCAGTGATCCCTTAAAGCCTTGCCCTCTCAAACGGCGCCAGAGTGCGGCACCGTTGCGACAGCCGCTTGACCACTGCGTGTCCAGAAACGACAGGTACCCATCCCGGGTGCTTTGACGGGTGCGGAAAATATCCGTACCGCCGCGGCGGCTAATTTGGCGAACCAGATTGCGACTATGTCCTGTGCGGCGGACGATCTCCTTGAGCGGCACACCGTCGCTGACAAGAGCCGCGATTGCGGCATGGCTGTCCTGGCGCCGCAGATAGCCCTGATAGCGAAGCTTTTCCGCGCAGGTCAGCAGTTTAAGATCGATCGTCGTCGCCCCCATTGCGGTTCGGATTTTGCTTATGGAGCGGCGCACCGCATCAAGGAAGGCCGCGCTCGCGTTTTCCATCAGATGCCAGCGGTCGGCGACCTGGATGGCGGGCGGCAGCGCCTTGGCTGCTGCCTCGCCATATCCACCACCGCGATCTCGCGACACAATGTTGATGCCCGGGTGCTTCGACAGCCACGCCTGAACGGTCGCCGTTTCTCGGTCGGGCAGCAAGGCAACGATCCGCCGACGCTCCAAATCGCACACGATGGTCCCGTACCGACGGTTTCTCCGGAACGCCCAGTCATGGAGACCCACAACAAGCAATGGATCCGTCGGCATCGCCGTCCGCCGGCGGACCACCCGCAGCAAGGTATCGTTGCTGACAGGCAGCATGAGCCGCTTGGCGAAGCTGGCTGCCGGCCGGCCGCCGAGCGCCAACCCCAGGTGATGGACGATGTGTTCGAGCCGTGCCGTCCGACGCCAGTGCTTAAGTTGCCACTGGCTGCGCTCCACGACCATCACTTGTAGCCGAACCACACGAAAAGCACCACCGTTACCTGCTTTGAGCACCATGGTCGCATGGGATTCTCGACGGGAGTATAGATGACCGATCCGTCTTCGGCATCGTTGGCGGGCACGGGGTGATGACGCTTAACGTCGCAAAGCGTGCGCCTCGTCCCGGTGCTAGAGCTTTAGTTGCTTCTACGCAGCCTGGAAGTGAAATCGCGGAACGGCCGCGACCAGCCTCCTCGTATAAGGTTGCCGAGGTTGTAGAAATACGTCGTCTGCTCCGCCTGCTTCGACGGCGTCCCCATGATTCATGACAAGAACACGATCGCTAAGGTGGTGCACGACGCCAAGATCGTGCGAGATAAAGAGATAGCTGACACCCAAATGCGACTTCAGGTCGCCAAGCAGATCGAGGATTTGCGCCTGGATTGAGACATCCAGTGCCGAGACCGGTTCGTCACATACGATGATCTTCGGGCGAGGAGCAAGCGCGCGGGCAATCGCAACTCGTTGGCGTTGGCCGCCTGACAGTTCGAGCGGGCGCCTGGTCCTGAACGCAGGCGACAGCCCCACAAGATCAAGCAACTCGCTGACCTCGGATTGTCGACTGGCTCGGTCGAGGGAAGATCCTCCGTCGCGTTTAGTCAAGGCGTCATCGACGATGCGCTCGATCGTCCAGCGCGGATCAAATGAGCTGAGAGGGTCCTGATAGATCACCGAGATACTCGATCGCCGGAGACAGCGCTCTTTTTCAGTCGCCGAAGTCCACGGTGCGCCTTCGAATGTCACCTCTCCTTCGTCCGGGATCTCGAGCGCGAGTGCCATACGCGCCACGGTCGTTTTCCCCGACCCTGACTCGCCAACGATGCCAAGCGTCTCTCCGTACCCGAGGCTAAACGAGACGTCATTGACAACGGTACGCAGCCGACCGTCAGGTCCACGAAAGCGCTTGACGAGCCGTTCCGCCTCAAGCAGCGGCCTACCGGGCCGTGCGATGTCCGATTGAGTCAGCCCTTTTATGTTTTCCCCTTCAGCGGAGATGAAGCGCGGCGCCGATGAGGACGAAAGACGTTTTCCTCGTGACCGGACGGATGGGATAGCCTTAAGAAGGCATTTCGTATACTCATGTCTCGGATCGCCAAAAATCTGTTCTGATGAGCCGCGCTCGACGATTTCGCCGTGACGCATCACTATGACATCGTCAGCCATCTGCGATACCACGGCAAGGTTGTGGCTAATAAGGATCATGGCCTTGCCGCGTTCGCGGGTTTCGCTGAGCAGATTCAGGATTTGAGCCTGGATTGTGACGTCCAGTGCCGTCGTGGGCTCGTCTGCGACCAAAAGAGCCGGATCGAGAGCTATTGCCGTCGCGATCAAGGCTCGTTGCCGCTGCCCCCCCGACAGCTCATGAGGAAGTTGCCGCGCCTTGACCGCCGGCTCGGGCACGCCCACGAGTTTCAGAAGGTCAAGCACCCGTTCTGTCAATTCCGCGCGTGTTCTGATTGCACGGTGAGCCAGCAGCGTTTCGCCGATCTCCTTGCCAATTGGTCTTAGCGGATCGAGCGACACCAGCGCATCCTGCAGCACGAAGCCGATGCGCTTGCCGCGCAAAGCCCTCCATTTCTTGTCACCCAAGCGACCGATGTCCATCCCTTGAAAAGTCAGACGGTCAGCTTGGACATGAGAGCGCGGACCGGTAAGGCCCACCAATGTCCGAGCCGTAACGCTCTTGCCCGATCCCGATTCGCCGACAATGGCGATGCACCGGCCTTCTTCAACCGTGAAAGAGACTCCCTTCACCACAGCCCGCCGCGCATGCGCCGGCCCGAAGGAAACGTCCAGGTTCTCTACCGTGAGCAACGGATCGCTGACCGGGAGATGCGTGGCATTTTGTCGGAACAAGGCTGCGGAATAGGTCACGTTCATGGAAGATCAATCCTTCCTTCGAGGCGTTGCTGCACGTACTGTCCAATGACAGTGACTGAGAGTGCGAATATAGCGATAGCGATGCCAGGCATGATCTCGAGCCACCATGCATAGATCACGTAGTTGCGGCCGGCGTTGAGCAGTGCGCCCCATTCTGATGACGGGGGCGCGACTCCCAACCCAAGAAACGAAAGGCCGGATGCCCAAATGATGGCTTGCCCGATACCGAGCGTGAACATTGTCGCAAGTGGGCCGATTGCGTTGGGGAGGATATGGTTGAACAGGATGCGCTGGGGCGAGTGGCCCAACACCTTTGCCGCCTCAACATAACCCGTCGCTTTGACGCTCAGAACCTGCACCCTCACCATTCGCGCATAGCCGGGTGATGTTCCAATGCCGACAGCGACAATGAGCGTCGAGACCGTCGTGCCAAACAACGAAACGAAGAGAAGCGCAAGGAACAGAGTGGGAAGGGCGAATAGGACATCGAAGAACCGGCTGAGCACATTGTCGATCCAGCCGCCAGACAGGCCCGCCGTGACACCAAGGATGAGCGCGACGGTCAGGCTGAGTGCAGTCGCCCCCAGTCCAATCGAAAGAGACTGACCCGTCCCCGCCACGATCCGGGAATAGAGATCTCGTCCGGACTGGTCCGTCCCCAGCCAATGGGCCCTTGACGGGGCTTGGAGCGGTGACATTAAATCCAGCGCCAATGGGTCATGCGTCTGAAGCAGTTTCTGCTCGACCGCTGCGATGAAGAAGAACGCGATGAAGGCGGTCGCGATATAGACCAGCACCGGAAAAGTACGAGCGGCCGTCAGCACTCTCGCAGTTACGAACGCTTTTTCATTTCCGGCGGAGGTAGTGGCGTAAGTCATGCCGCTTTTATCCTCGGATCGATGAGCTGATACGTGAGGTCCACGATGAGGCTGGCAGCGACAAACAGCGCAGCTGAAACCAAAATCACCCCTGACACGACGGGGACATCGCGTGAGGACGTCGCAGCGACAAGGACGCCGCCCAGCCCCTGACGGCCGAAGACCGCTTCGATCAGTACCGCGCCGGATAGCAGCTTGCCTATTATCCAGCCCGAAAGGGTAATACCAGGCAAGGCGGCATTGCGCAGGCCGTGACGTAACCGGACGCTGAAATCTCCCGTACCGCGCATTCTCGACGAGGTGATAAAAGGCTGTTCAAGAACCCGCGTGAATTCACGCAGAACCGCTTGACCTAGGAAGCCGTAGATTTCCAAAGCCAAGGCCATCGTTGGCAGAACGAGGCCCATGACGGTGTTGCCGCCCACGACAGGAAACAAACGAAGCTGTATCGCGAAAACAACCAGCAGGATTGTCGCCAGCCAATAGGGCGGCAGGGTTGCTAAGAAGACCTGAAACCCACCAATCGCCTTGGACCATATGTTGTCGCGCCCGGCGAAAAGAACCGTGGTTGTGATGGTGATGATCCATGCTGTCAACATCGCAGCGAAAGCGAGCGCAATCGTAGGTCCGATCTGATGCGCAATCAACTCGGTGACAGGTTGATATTGAACGTAAGACTGCCCAAGGTCTCCGTGCATCACATCCCATATATAGTTTCCATATTGCGCGATGACGGGCTGATCAAAGCCATATTTGGCGTTGATTGCGAGCAGTTGGTCCGGAGGAATCTCTCCGATGTTTCCGCTATTTGCATTGAAGATGATCTGTGCGCGTTCTCCAGGCATCAGAAACTGCATGAAGAACGTGAATGTCGCCGCGGCCCAGACCACGATCAAGCCGGACAAGAGCCGGCGCACAAGCCACAAGCTTCGATCGCCTATCGTCTTCGTCGCATTCATTTCTTATCGGTGAAATATGCGTCCGAGAAAACCGGCTCGCCCACCGACCCACCGTCGAGCCAGATGTCCTTAACGTTATCGGCAGAAGCGAGGGTGACGTCCAAAACCGTGTAACTCAGGGACGGTGCGTTCTCGACGATCCGGCGTTCCGCCTGCTGATAAAGCGCGATGCGTTCCGGCTTTTCAGCGACCTGTTCAGCCTTCTGGATGATGTCCCACAAGGTCAAATCCTGATAGCGGGACGGGTTGAAGGGGTTGCGCACACCATTCAGGTCAGGCTTGTACGAAATGCGATAGATCTCAGCGCCCGGCGCAACCCAATACAGTGGAAGCACTTCATAGTCGTTTGGGCCGAGATTCTTTCCTGCCCAGAAATCGGCCTGGTTCGTCGGCTGGAGCCGTACATCGAACCCTGCAGCCTTCGCTTGCTGCTGGATGATCTGCAGGACCTGATCGCCGTCCGGAGGCGAGAAGGCGTTGGTGTAGGTGATGCGTATGATAAGCGGGTTGCCGTTCTTGCTGCGAATGCCGTTTGCATCGCGCTCTGTCCATCCGGCCTTATCGAGGAGCTTGTTCGCCTTATCGACGTCATAGGAATAGGACTTTGACAGCTCCCTGATATATTCCGGCGAGCTTTGGCTTAAAGAAAAATTGCCCTCATAGGGCAGAGAGCCGAGGAACGCCGCTTGAACGGCAGCACTTCGGTCGGAGGCATAAGCAAAAGCCTGTCGAACACGCATGTCGTCGAAAGGCGGCCGCGCCGAGAACAACGCAAGCCGAAGCGGCGTTCCACCCGTGATGTGGCGCACGACCTTGAACCGGGAATTGGCGTCCTGCCAGTTTACGGCCGGGATGTGATAGACAACGTCGGATTCGCCGGTGAGGAGTGAGCCGTAGCGTATCGTGGGATCAGCGAGAAAACGCCACTCAATTCCTTCGACATATGCTGGGCCTTGATGCTTGGCATTGGCCGGTGCCGAATTATAGTTAGGGTTACGACGGAATATGACGTTCTTGCCGCGGTTCCATTTTTCTACAATGAACGCACCAGAACCAATCGGGCTTTCGCAGTTCACGGCCTTGCCACGCTTAAGCGCCGTTGGTGATAAGATGCCTTGCGACGACTGCGCAAAGACATTCAGCAGCGGCTCGAAGGGCGTCTTCAACGTAATCTTGAGCGTCAGCGGGCCGGTCGCCGCCGCGGATTCGAAGAGGCTCCTGAGATAAGGACCGGCGGTGGGATTCTGGAGCTCCGCATTGTCGCTCAGCCATCCATTAATATTGTCGACAATCGCCTGGGCGTCCAGAACCGTCCCGTCTGTGAATTTTACATCGGGCTTAATCTGGAAGGTGTACTTTTTGCGATCGTCGGAGACGGTCCACGCGGTCGCAAGCCAAGGCAGGATCGTTCCGTCTTCAGCCCTAGCAACCAGATTGTCGCTAAATTGACGCTGAAGGTACCACTGCTGCACCCAACCACCATAAAGGCATGGCGGCTCCTGGAAGTGTCCGTATCGGATAATCACGCCCGATTGCGACTTGCCAGCGGAGGCGTCTTCGGTCTGCATTGCACTCGCTATCGAAAGGCCCGAAACCGCGATGGCGATGATTGCGGCGTGAGACTTCAGACGACGGTTCAGCTTTTTCAAGAGAAGCGCCGAATGAACGGCAGCCAACTTAGACATGATGAGCTCCGAATAAGGTACAGGAGAAAAACTCAGGCGGCGGAGACCTGTGCGGCGCGCTCACCCTACAGTGGAATGCCCAGATGCTCACGCAGCGTCTCGCCTCGATAATCAGAGCGGAACAGGCCGCGCCGCTGGAGAACGGGAACAACATGATCGGCGAACGCAGGAGTGCCGTCGGACAGAACATCCGGTATGACGTTGAACCCGTCCACTGCGCCAACCCGGAACCACTCTTCGAGGGAAGCAGCAATCTGTTCCGGCGATCCAACGAGCACTCGGTGACCGTAAGCAGGCGCCTCTACGATGATCTCGCGGACGGTTTTGCCGGAGCGCACGAGCGCTTCGACAGTACGATGCTGGCCGACGGAAAAAACCGGATCCGCATGTCGCGGCAGTAAGTTGAGGTGGATGGGCTCGTCGATCTTCAGGCGTTCGGCAGGAATACCGAAACGCATGGCCAGCGAATGAAGGGCGACGTCAAAGTTGATAAGGTTGTCAAGCTTCACCTTGCGCTCGATTGCTTCCTCTTCGGTCCCGCCGATGAAAGTGACGATGCCGGGCAGGATTAGCGGCGCCCGGCGTCCGTGTTGAGAAGCAAACGACCGTAGGCGCTCGGCCTCGCTTAAGGCGATCTCCAAATTGCCTGTCGATGAGAACACTGCATCGGCACTTCGGGCCGCAAACTGAAGCCCCTGATCCGATCCGCCGGCCTGGAAAATGACGGGCCGTCCCTGTCTCGAGCCCGGATGTGTCAGCGGGCCGCTGATGTCGAAGAACTTGCCGGCATGCCTCGTCGTCTGCAATCGGCTCGGATCGCCGAACCGCCCTGACACCTGATCCAGGACAAGAGCGCCCTCCCCCCAGCTATGCCAGAGGGTTCGCACGGCCTCTACGAATTCTTCGGCGCGGCAATAACGGTCATCACGGGATAGCTCGCTGCCGCCAAAGCTTTTGGCCGTATAGACATTGGATGTCGTGACGGCGTTCCAGGCCGCACGGCCGCCACTGACGACGTCAAGCGATTGAAATCGGCGCGCCAGGTTATATGGTTCGTTGTAGGTGGTAGATGCCGAGCCGATCAGGCCGACAAATTTTGTTTCTCGTGCAATGCTGGCAAGCGTAATCGTCGGTTCGATACCATTGAGCGGGGGATGTTTGTCGATTGCCAGATTAAGCGCTGGCGTGTCGGCAAGGAAAACCGCGTCGAGCTTCCCCCGTTCGGCGACCTTTGCGGCTCGTACGTAATGTTCGATGTCATAGAATGCCCCCGGAGGGTTTCCAGGCCACCGCCAAGCTGCTGCATGCCCCCCTGCGCCATGTAGGTTCAGGGCAAGACGAAGCTCAGGTTCAATCGATGGCAATTTCTGCGCCCCCTCGACATCATCACGCGACAGATGCGCGACCGTTGGTCGTGCACAGGAGAGTCAAAAACGTCATCGCAGCCCTCTCTATTTTCGGAGCCATGAACCTGTCGTGGCGCTTTGGCAAGACGCGGCGCAACTGGGCCCCAACAAACGCCACCGCGCGAGGTTCTAACGATCATCACATCGACATAGTGGTCGACCAGCGTCAACGGCGGAAGAAAAATAAGAATGCGCTTTTCAATTCGTGCCGCCGAATAACTAATATATTTCGGGAACACCTCATAGCGCGGAACGATAAGCTCCGTCACTATTCTTACTGAGTCAGAGCGTCGGGGCTATTGCCGAGAAGAATCATATATTTGAAAACACTCAATTTTCAGCATGCGGAGAGGCTGAGATCGGTCTGGCAAAATCGAGGGACGTGGCGTCGCGGTTTTCGGCGTATGTTGAGGGTCTTACGAGCGTGATCGGCATGCGGACCGAGTCAAACCACTTCGCGATTACTGCACCGGTCTGATGATGCCTTGCATCGCAAGAGTGTCGATCCGATGGCGGCGATCACGGCTCCTGATCGGACAGCAGCGCAACATCAGTCGTTGTTGCATTTTGTCGGTCAAAGCGACTGGTCGGACCAGCAGGTTTTGGCCAAGGTCCGCGAGATGGTGCTGCCGGACATCGAACGGAACGGGCCGATCGAAGCTTGGATCATCGATGATACGGGCTTTCCCAAGAAGGGCCGGCATTCGGTCGGGGTTGCACGGCAATATTGCGGCCATCATGCGAGCTTGCCGGTGGCCTATCGTCTATATCTGCCAAAGGAGTGGGTGACGGACCGTACACGTCGGCGCAAAACCGGTATACCCAAGGAGATTACCTTCTCAAGCCGGCAATTGCACTCGATCATTTGCGCTGGGCCTGTGCGGCCGGCTTGCCGCGCGGCGTGGTACTGATGGACCCAGCTATGGCACCGACACCGCTCTGCGTGGAGATATCACCGCACCTGGCCTGAGCTATGTGGCTGGCACCCTGCCACAAACATCGGTATGGACGCTTGGAACTGGGCCGCGGCCGCCGAAGAAATGGTCGGGGAACGGGCGACCTCCAAAGTTGCTGCGGCGTGACAGCAAGCACCGGCCGATTTCGGCCAAGAAGCTTGCGATCGGCCTGCCATCACATGCTTGGCACAAGATCACGTGGCGTGAGGGTACGGCAGAACGGTTGTCCTCGCGCTTTGCCCGTGTGCGCGTCCGTCCGGCAGATCGAGACTACTGGCGCGCCGGCCGGAGGAATGGCTGCTGATCGAGTGGCCGGCAGGGCGAGGAGGCGCCGAGAAAATATTGGTTGTCAACGCTTCCGGCGAACATTGGCTTCCATCAGTTCGTCGATATCGTCAAGCTGCGCTGGCGCATTGAGCGCGACTACCACGAAGTCAAACAGGAAGTTGGCCTTGGCCACTTCGGGGGGCGAAGCTGGCGTGGCTTCCACCATTACGCAACACTGTGCATTGCCGCCTACGGATTTTCTGGTCTCCGAGCGAGAAACGATCCCCCCTCAGAAACAGCCTCCACCAAGCTGTTCAAGGAAGCTGCAATTCCCGAAACTAATCGACCGAGGGGATCCGCCATTGCGGCCTGAACGACACGTCCCAAATTGAGATTGCCACCGTTCGGAGAAGATTGAACGCGGCTCTCGTGTCCACACTATCTCGATGCCCTTGTTGCATCAGACCAATCTCACCTCGAAGTCGGTGAAAATTATGACGCAGTAGGCAAAGCCGCGGGGCGGTGTCCGCCAAACATGCGGCTGGTTGTCTGGCTGCGTGGCTCCCGGCTGGAACATCGTTGCCGTCACGGTGCAGTGGCTGATCGGCTAGAATGGATTGTGAGTCGATGTGCGGTTGAGGAGGCCGGCATGGCCGAATTCACAGGACGCGACCTGCATCTGGTGAAAAAAGCGCTCGCGATCGCGGTGCTGGCGATCGAGCGTCAGCCAGGGCCATTTCAGTCGGCTTCGGATCAAAGCGACATGAAGACGTTGCTCGATGATACGATCGAGAACGACACCGAGCTGGCCTTTTATACGCGGGTGGCAAGGATCGCTGTCATCGGCGAGCCCGACTGAATGGGCCGATCACCAATATCGGGGCAGTCCGTCGACTTCCTGACCACCTTAGCGCTTGAAGGCGCATAGCGGAAACACGACAGCCTCGCGTTTCCGGCGCGCCAAAATTCGCTATCATCTCTGACCGAATAGAGCACGCCTCTCATCAGGTGCTGCCATGTTTCATACAGCTTGGTCTGCCGATTTGCTCTTGCTTCGCTGCGCTTGGCTTTCGCTTGGGGGGCGAGCATCGAATAGTCGAGACGTAGATCTGCCTTATGGACGAACGTTATGCTACCGGATGTCCCACTCGTCGTCGACGGCCCCGCGCCACCGATAGCTCAGTCTGACACTCAGGCGCGTATCAAAGTGGTAAGGCGGCACGATCTGGTCATCGACTAGAAGACGTTGACGAACCACTGCCAAGCCGAGGCGCAACGAATGCGCGCTTGAACCCGCGGGCTGAACAATCACAGCACTCGGTTCTGGCGCCAGCCTGGCACGCGGACTCATGAGGCGCAGCCACAACCGGATTGACGCGAGTCGAGCAAATGCACAGTAGTTGGCGGCGAGCCTCTCGTAACGCGTCGCCACCCGGCAGCACTGCTTGATCCTGTTGAAGAACCGCTCGACGTGATTGCGAGCGGGGTAGAGGTTCGGGCTGAAGCAGATCGGATCGCTGCGATTGCTTTTCGGTGGGATGTTGGCCCATGCGCCCTTCTTCATGGCAAGCTCTCTGATCCAGTCGGCGTCATAGCCTCGGTCGGCAAGCAGCATTGATCCGGATTTAAGACGGGACGGCAGTTTTCCGGCCGATCGAACGTCGTGCGCCTCGCCGGGGCTCAACGCCAGCCGTACAGGGAGAGCGTTGCCATCGACCACCGCGTCCGCTGCTTTTGACCCGAGACGGAAGGCATTTGAACACGGTCATTCAGTTTCAAGAGACCCCTGCAAGAACATGGTATCGTAATCGCCATACAGACTGATGGTAGAGCGGCTTATCCCGGCGGGCCAGCAATCGAAACGGGGATGAAATTTGTCCCACCCACGGCAGAGTTTGTTGCCATCGACCCACCACTTACCAGAGTAGGTTTGTTTGCGTGCTTCGCCCTTTTGCAAAGACGCCGTACCGTCAGAGGCGAGGCGCATGAAGTATGGCCCGTCGGGAGCCGTCTCAGCGTAGCGAAGGGTCTTTCCGGATAGAGAGCCTTTCAGCACGTCGGCCGATGACAAGACTGCCGTTGCAACGGAAGTATCTGGGCCTATGTTATCGACGTGCGCCGCGGATAGTACCAGCCAAATGACCGACCGATCTGAAAGTCGCTCACCCATGGCCAATGCTCACGTTCCATGTCACACGATGACAATGTCTCGTGCCGGAAGAACGAAAAGATATTTCGAGCCGAAGCCCAAGGCGTAGAACGTTTCCTTCAAAGGCACCGTAGGCGCATAGTCGCTAGCAAAGCCCGACCACCACAAGTAGCCATATCCCCGGCCCGGAAAAAGCGCGTTGTGCGGCTTTGCCTGTGGTTTGACGCTATCCTGAACCCAATTCGCAGGGACAACTTGTTGTCATTCCAGCGGCCGCCCTGCAGGTAAAGTAGCCCGAAGCGTGCGAGATCGCGCGCGCTGATGCGAAATCCATAGTGCCTGTGGTTGGAAACGTTGGTCTCGCCATAGTAGCAGGCTTCCGTACTGAAATCTTGCATTCCAATGGGGTCGGCAATACGTTGTTTGAATGCGTTGAAGATTCCCGCCCCGGCCACTTGTTCGTAAATTGATCCAGCAGCGTTGAAGTCCCAATTATTGTAATACCAGAACTCACCCGGGGCGTGGCTGCCGCGCGGTGGCCGCTGTGCCGCCACAGCCGGAGGCTCCAGATCAATGGCGTGGTAGACTCCTGAGCGAGACGTCAGAAGATCGGCAGCCGTGGCCTGCATTTCAGTCGGCGTTAAGCTGGGTTGCTTATCGTTGATCCCGAGCTGGCCAAGCGTATCCGAAAGCTTGACCCGTCCTTCTTCAATAGCGATCCCGAGCAGCGCACTGAGCAAGCTCTTGCGCACCGACGCGACATCCACCCTACCGTGCGTGTCACCCCATTCGGCGACCACTCGTCCACGATGGATTATCATAACGGCGCTTGAACCGCTGGCCGCCGAATAGATTCGTGCCTTCTCCAGCAAATCCTCGGACCAGCCTGCTACCTTCGGTTTCTACGGCTTCCCATTGAGATATGGGGTACGCCATGCTTGAAGGCCTCATCTCCTGAGCTTCAGTGGTACTAATGCAAGCCAAGCCCAGCGCAGTGAGGTAGATAACTAGCGCAACGCTTTATTTTGTCGTGATCGCGGTGGTAGCTCATCATGTACGCAATGTTTTCGTAGATGCCCCCGCCCTATTACCGCAGCAATTTGCAATTGAGTAGAGAGTTTACTCTTCCCAAAGGCGAAAAGGCTTGGGCGGTGACCGAAGTCCGCTTTGTTGGGTAGACTGGACATAGGCGGCACGGTCGCTGATCGACGCGATTGACCCTTCTCGGAAGTGCGACAACGTCCGGTTTCGCGCCGCTCTCTTGGGGGACAAGCGGACATCGATTCACGCGGTTATTTTATGATGGGGTGGACGCCCCGCCGACGGCATCGATGAGGCAAAGTGGAGGTGTTTAGCACCACTTAAGGGAGGCGTCCGTGGTGCAGGTTAGCACAATCGGTCTGGATATCGCCAAGCATGTTTTCCACGCACATGGAGCGGACGGGAAAGGACAGGCTGTATTCAGCAAACGGATCAGCCGAGGAAAGCTCTTGGATTTCTTCGCAGCTCAGCCGAGTTGCACGGTAGCTTTAGAGGCATGTGGCGGAGCCCATCACTGGGCCCGGCAGCTTACGCAGCTTGGCCATCAGGTTCGGCTGATCCCGCCCGCCTATGTGAAGCCGTTTGTAAAGCGGCAAAAGAATGATGCAATCGATGCTGAGGCGATCTGCGAAGCTGCGCAGCGGCCGAACATGCGGTTCGTTGCCGTGAAGAGTGAAGAGCAGCAGGCTGCGGGTCTGGTGTTTCGAACCCGGGACCTGTTGGTGCGGCAGCGAACCCAGCTCATCAACGCGGTCCGAGGACACCTCACGGAATATGGTTGGATAGCGCCCAAGGGGCCATCGCATGTGGCGACGCTTGCCGACCTGATCGAGGAAGAAGCGATGGCCAGCTCCCTTCCCGATGCGGCCCGTCCCATGTTCCGAGTGATGCTAGACCTTCTCGCCGAGTTGAATGGCAAGATCGCGGATCTCGACAAGGAGATCACGCGACGCGCTCGCGAAGACGAGGTATCGCGCAGACTGATGACCATTCCTGGCGTCGGCCCGATCTCCGCCACCGCGATCGCCGCCCTAGCGCCGCCGATCGAGACTTTCACCAAGGGGCGCGACTTTGCCGCCTGGTTGGGTCTCACGCCTCTTCAAAAATCGACGGGTGGCAAACAGAGGCTTGGCGCGACGTCCAAGATGGGGGAGCGAACGCTCAGGCGCCTCCTCATCATCGGCAGCAGCGCCGTTGTGCAACAGGCGAGCAAACGCGGAGCGCCAAAGGGTTCCTGGCTCGAACAGATGTTGACCCGCAAACCTCGCATGCTGGTAACGGTCGCACTTGCGAACAAGATGGCCCGGATCGTCTGGGCATTACTTGTAAAGCGCGAAAACTACAGGGCTCCGGTCTCAGCCAAGGCTTGATCTTGGGGGGCCTGAGGTCGTCAGAGATGTAGTCGGTCGAAGGAGGGTATGGCGCAACAGTCGGCGAGACGGGGCCGGAAGAACCAGGTGTACTCATCGTGCCCAGAGCACGCGTTTATGATTTGGTTTCGGTCCGCGAACTCCCATACGGGCCCGCAGCTTCATCGCTGCACCATCAGAGGCCGGACAGATGGCAGCATCCGACTACGTGCCGATCTTCTTCAAAAATCGCTTGCATCTCGCGGGGCGTCCACAGATGAGTACGTGGCCTAATTTTCAAGCCAATTGACTTCATCTTGTCCCTCTCACGGCCTACGAGCCGCCTAATTTTTGCTCGTTTCAGGCTTGCACAAATTTATCAAACATTCGCGAGGAGAAGGGCGGATGAGCGGTAACACCGATCTCGAAAGCAAAGTCGTCGCTGCGATGCGACGATATCGCGGGGCCCTCACACGGGTGGAACATCTGGAACGAGAGGATTCCGACGCGCATCGAGCACTGACGCGCACGCTCGTCGATTTGCGTCATGCCATGCGAGGCGAAGCGGCGCCGAATCTCAAGGACAGCCTATTCGAGACCGGCGCGACAGTCGTTGCGCGGTCTGACGAAGCGCGAAACGCCCTGGTGGAGGCGACTGCGAAATTAGAGTTCGCCCGCCTAGCTTTGGCCGCCCTAGAACGGCAATTAGGATACATCCGTTTCGATGGGACGAATCACAAATAGACACCGGCGGCTTGTCTGAACGGACGGCCTGTTTCAGAGAGTTGGATCGGGTGGCAAACAACTGATGCGCTCCAGCGTGAGAGTGTCTCACACTATCAAAACCCTTTCCGATCAATTCGGAGCGCCGGCATTCGCATCGACGGGCTCGCGTTCCAGCCAAAATCCGGCTCCTTGAAACCAGACCTTTTCTGCATCGTCGGAGCCGGGATCACCGACGTGCAGCGCGCGAATCGGAACCTTGCCAGGCGGCAGGCCTTCGAGCGCGGCATGCACACGTTTTCCAGCATCCTCGTCGCGTCCACCCATGCAAGGATAAACAGACACGGCACCAATCGAAGAGGCCTCGAACTGGTTTCGACGCCGGACCACATGGAGAAGAAAGCCCCTCCAGGATTCATCGGTCAGCGGCATCATAAGCCGGCCGCCTTCGGCAAGGCGATCGAGCCAGCGCCGGGATGGGTGGGTGGATCCGGCGAATGCGATGACCACATCGAGTTCGCCGACGTCCACCGTCCGGCCATCGCCCGAGATGACATCGACGTGCGGCCAGTTCGCGAGGTTCGCGCGGGCCTGCGAGGCCAGCATTGGGTCGGTTTCAACCGCCGTCACGCGACCAGTGGAGCCGACAATCTCGGCCAGTACCGCGGAATAGTACCCGGTCCCGGCGCCGACCTGGAGCACGCGTTCGCCCCGCGCGATGTCGAGATGCTCCAAGTTGCGCGCCCAGAAGCTGGGCATCCCATTGTTGAGATTGCGGCTCGCGTCGATCGTCACGAGAACGTCATGATAGACCCAGCGCGGGTCGGTATCGAGGGTCAGGAATGCGTCGCTGTACGGGTCCGAGATGATGCGCCACGGCCCAAGGCCCACGAATTGCTCGCGAGGAACAGACGCAAATGCCTCGATCACATGGGGGTTGCGCAGGACCGGGACTTTGTATCGCAGGTCTTCTGCATACCAGCGGCGCGCCGCTGCCAACGTGTCGTCCATGAAAGCTCTCCTCTTACGATACAGACGATACGTCTGAGGTCTGCACACGCGGACACGTCAAAGATTATTTTCATCCGATGTCCGCACTGGGCTCGGTGAAGCGCATATATCGTGTGACCATGGAAACATTGACGATAGCTCCCAAAGCTGATGACCGGGGTGCCCACGCGGCTGATGTCGCGTCCGCCATCGATGCAATGTCCGACGTCGACCTCGTGCGACTAGAAGCTCTGGCGCGGCTGTGGAGCCGCGACTTGCCGGGAGGACTCGGCTGGAGCGACATCCTCCACGAAGCGATTGCACGCGCCCTCGACGGCTCGCGCCCCTGGCCGCCCGACGTCCCCATCCTGGCGTTCCTGTCGGGCGTCATGCGCAGCATCTGCAACGACCATTGGCGGCGTGCGCGGCTCGAGCAAAGGCTACTTGTGAGCCGCGATGATCCGGACCAGCGAAGCTGGTCCTGTGAGGAAGCCGATGAGGTGCCCGATCCTGAGCGGGTCCTTGCCGCCGCACAGACGCTGGCCAACGTCTATCGGCTGTTCGAAGCCGATCCGCTAGCGCTGAAGATCATCGCGGGCATGGCTGACGGCCTGGCGGTCAGGGAGATTTGCAGGGTCTACGATATGTCCGAGCTCGACTACGACACGACGCGACGGCGGATGCGACGCACCTTGCTGCGCCATCAACAGAACTGGAGCAAGTGATGACACGCTGGCACCCTGCTCTCGATTTGGCCCGCCTGCTCGACTCATTGAGCAAGGAAGTCCTCGCAGCGACCGATGAGGAGGTACGGCAGACCTCCGCTCTGCAAGGATGGACAATCGCCAACACCGCCCGCGTGGTCAGAGAAGTGATCAAGGCCGCGCACGGGGACGTGAGTGGGAGCCTTAATCGAAATTGTGATCTGAGCGAGACTGATGCCAAGCGACGGCCGATGCGCGCGGGCCGCGGCTCGTTGCACAATCAGCGGCATTGAGCGAGCCGGAGGGAAGATGCGGCAGCGCTCACGCGCCGCCGAATTTCCAGACCGGGATTCCGAGCTTCTTGGCCTTATCGGCGAGACGGTGCCGGGGAAGTGCAACACGCCGATGGGTAGGGTCTCCAGCATCGCATCGTTGCGTTTGAACGGAGCGGCCTTGGCATGCTTCGTCCAGTCGGGCCTGAAGGCGATCTGCGAAACCTTGCGATTGTCGGCCCACTTGGCGGCGATCAGCTCGGCGCCCTTGGGCGATCCGCCGTGCAGCAGCACCATGTCCGCATGCTTGGCATGCACCTGGTCTAGTTTAGCCCAGATCAACCGGTGATCATTGAAGTCAAGTCCACCGGTCAGCGCCACCTTCGGTCCTGCAGGCAGAAGCACCTGGTTGTCGGCGCGCTTCTTCGCGGCGAGGAAATCGCGGCTGTCGATCATCGCCGAGGTCAGATTGCGGTGGTTGACCTTCGACCCGTTGCGCGGCCGCCAGGCGGAATGGGTGTGGCGTTCGAACTCGTCGGCGGCCTGGTCGCGCATCAGTTCGAAGGCGTTGCGTCGCTCGATCAGCGTCTGCCCTTCCGCCGTCAATCGCTCCAGCTCGACGGATTTGATCTCGCTGCCGTCCTGCTCCCGCTGCGAGCGCTGCTGCGCCAGCTCGTTGTCGTCGAGCTCGCGCTCGATCCTGTCGACGGCACGATGAAAGACGTTCGCCGTCGACCAGAGCAGGTCTTCGAGGTCCGGCTCAAGACGGGTATCGGACAGCGTCACCACCAGGGCATCGAAGATATCGGCGATGCTGCCGGCGACGACTCGCCCTTCAGGGAGCTTCCGGGGATCGGGCTCATCGTGGAAGGGACGGTAGCCATAGAGCTGGAGTTCCTGGAGGACCTGATCGGTCGGGGATGAGCTTTGGTGCGGCTCGAAATCGTTGTCGTGGTCGGTAGTCATCGCGGCTTTCCCTCGGATCGACCGCCCATCGCGGCCTTCATGGCGACGAAAGCGGCAGGCGGAACGGACTTGCACCCGCAGCGCAGCGGAGGGCCGCAGCCTTGGCGGAGGACCGAAGGGAGCCGACTATTTTGCCTCGCGATGTAAAGGCGGCTCTGCCGCCGACGGAAAATAGTCGGCCCACGAGGTTGCCGGTCCGGACCGCTTGCCGCCCGATCGCCCTCTCAGAAGTCCGTGGGTGCGGTCCTCTCCGCCGCCGAGGGGAAGCAGGACCAACGGCCTCGTGGTATAACGAAGCGGCGCATCGCCCCTCGTCCCTCGTTCCGGCTATGCCGCCAGCTCCATAAAGCGTGCGACGTCCTGCGCCGCGATCTGCACGCGGCTCGTGGCCCGAAGGGCGTCAAATCCGAGCAGGCGAAGATCCTCGTTGAAGTCGCCAAGCCGTGGCGAGATCACGATCGCCTCGATCCCGGCCCCCTGCGCCCGGTCGATCAAGGTCGCCATGGCGCCGTCACCAGCAGGATCGTCGTCGCGGGCGATGTAGAGCCGGTGGAGCGTGTCCGGGAGAAGGATGGCGGAGAGATGCGCCGCCGAGAGGGCTGCGACCATCGGCATCGTCGGCTGGATGCTGCGGAGCGACAGCATCGTCTCGATGCCCTCGCCGGCTGCTATGACTTCATCCGCTACGCCAAATCGAACGGCGTGACCAAGCAGGTCGCCCATCGCCCGTTTCGGGGTGTCGATCCGCGCCTTGCCGAGCGTTTTCTCTCTGAAGCCGTCGGGGTCAAGCCAGGTGCGGTGCGCGGCGGTCAGGTGGCCGGAGAGATCGGTGACGGCGGCGATCATCGCCGGCCAGGTCTCGGTCGGACTGTGGTCGTCGGGCCTGTAGTAGCACCGCGGGTGAAAACGCAGACTTCCGGTTTCGTGCAAAGACGTAATGCCGCGATTGCGGAGATACGCTTCCCCCGCATCATTCGTGTTAGGCGGTCCGGCACATCGCATTATCGCGGCGATCGAGAAAGCGCCGTAAGCGGAAGCCGTAGTCTTTCGTTGCATCACGCCGGTCCACGCATCGGATTGATGATCTGGACGCCGGCAAAGTCTTTCTCGTTGTCTGTCACCACGCTGCAATCGTTCGCGCTGGCGACGGCAGCGACGATCATATCGAGCCCGCTGCGTGGCCGGCCGACGGCTCTTCCTTCCGCCATCAATTCCGCCCAGATGAGGGCCGCATTCTCGTCGAACGGCAGGATGCGATCCGCGAACAAAGCTCGAGGCCCCTCCGGACCAGAGAACCAGGCATCAAGCGCTGCGCGCTTTTTACCGCTCGGCTTCTCCAGGATGCCGCGCCGGACTTCCGCGATCGTAAGTGATGCGATGAACAGATCCTCATCTCGCTGTGCTGCCATCCAAGCCATTAGCGGCTCTGACGGCTGCGGCTTGACGGCGTTACTGATGATGTTGGTGTCGAGAAGATAGCGAGTCACAGATCGACCTGGCGCCCTTCTTGGCGCGGGCGCGTCAGGTCGAGATCGGCGCCGACAAGTGGTGAGCGACGCAATGCGTTCAAGATGCCTCCGGGCTTGGGGGGCTCGCCAGAAACGGCCTGTTGAACCGTGCGTCGGAGATTACCAGCTTCTGGCCCTTCCTCGCTCAGCTTACGCGCAAGCACTCTGATGAGGTCGCGATCGGTCTCGAGGGCTTGGAGTTCGAACCGCACAATGCCACGCTTCGTCAGCCGGGATCGGTAATTTTCGATCGCCCTTTTCTGTGCGCTCTTGCTCACTGATCACCTCCATATCTGGATATATAGCCGAATCTTCGGCTCGCTGCAAGGCCGCGGCTCTTGTAATCCCGAGCGCGGCACAGATAAAAAGAGGGCGAAGATGTGCGTCACGTCGCGATCAAGGAAATGAGCGGTTTGGACACGCCATCACGGAAATGTTTGCTGTACGCTCGGCTTTGCGCCAGCCCGACTTGCTACGCTTCTCATCTCGGATCAGCGCGCGACTACGATGCAACACACTGATATTACGAGAAGTTTTTCCTTGTCTTGGAAGTGCAACTCGCGATCTCCGGGCAATGGCGAGGACGCGGCGGTGGCGCGAGCGAGAGGAACGACAGCCGAAAAGCTTCGCGTGGTCGTCGATGCGGCGCCCGGAACCACGGTTGCATCCGTCGCGTCCAACCCTGATCCTCGCCTTCTCAATCTGGTGCGATTGCTCGCCCGGCAAGCCGCGCGGGATTTCGTTCGAGCCGAAACCAACAGCCGGAAGCATGACCGTCTCCCGGACTAAGGAGGCGTCATGAAGATCGCACTTTACGCCCGCTACTCGTCCGACAATCAGCGCGACGAATCGATTGAAGATCAGTTGCGGCTCTGCCGCCTCCACGCTGAGAAGCAAGGTTGGACAGTGGCCGACAGCTACACGGATCGAGCGATCTCCGGCGCATCGCTGCTTCGCCCTGGTATCCAGGAACTGATCAGTGACGCTATGCGCGGAAAGTTTGCGGTTGTGCTTGCCGAGGCGATGGACCGCCTCAGCCGCGATCAGGAAGATATTGCTGGGCTCTTTAAGCGCATGGCCTTCGCCGGGGTACGGATTGTCACCCTCGGAAGGAGACGTCACGCATCTCCACGTCGGACTGAAGGGCACGATGAACGCCCTGTTCTTGAAGGACTTGGCCGACAAGACGCGACGAGGCTTGCGCGGTCGCGTCGAGGGCGGAAAGTCCGGCGGCGGACTCTGCTTCGGTTATGATGTCGTCAAACAGTTCGCCGCAAATGGAGAGCTGCTCCGAGGTGACCGCACAATCAACGGAGCCGAAGCGGCTGTCGTTCGACGTATCTTCGCAGACTACCTGCCGGCAAGTCCTCGCGAACAATCGCTTTCGAGCTGAACCGCGACGGTGTGCCCGGACCACAGGGCGCTGAATGGGGACCATCGACCATTCACGGCAACCCAAAGCGCGGCGTTGGCATCCTCAACAACGAGCTCTATGTCGGCCGCCTCGTGTGGAATCGGCTTCGCTATCTCAAAGACCCGGATACCGCAAAGCGCGTTTCTCGGCTGAACCCCGAATCCGAATGGGTGATCCAAGAAGTCCCCGAGCTGCGCATTGTCGATCGGGAAAGATGGGATGCGGTCAAGGCGCGTCAGCAGACGCTCGCCTACGAGCAGTCAGCACCCGGCGAGAACAGGCTCAATGATCGCCGCCGGCCCAATACCTCTTCGCCGGCCTCGTGAAGTGCGGATGCTGCGCCGGCGGGTACACGATGATTTCGAAGGACCTGCTCGGCTGCGCAACGGCGCGCAACAAGGGAACGTGCAATAACCGCTTGAACATCCGGCGCGACGCGCTGGAGGCGTCCGTATTGAGCGGCCTCCGCACGCATCTCATGAAACCCGAATTGTTTAAGGAATTCTGCCAAGAGTTTACCCGGGAGGTTAATCGGCTGAGGATCGAGCGCGGAGCCGATATCGAGGCGCAAAGGCGCGAGCTCGAGCGGACTGACCGCGAGTTGGATAAGGGGGTACAAGCTATCCTTGAGGGTGTACCGGGGGCAAAGTTGAAGGACAAGATTGGTGCTCTGGAAGCGCGCAAGGCCGAGTTGGTCGACCTCCTTGCGAACGCGGAGGAGCCGCCGCCCCTCCTCCATCCGAATATGGCGGAGATCTACCATCAACGCGTGGCCGCCCTGTACGAGAGCCTGCAAAGTGAAGGCGAGAGAGCCGAAGCAGCGGAGGTTTGCCGCACGTTGGTCGATCAGGTGACGCTCGTCCCCAATGGCGAAGAGCTGGCGATCATATTGCGCGGAGATCTGGCCGCGATCCTGCGCTTTGCGGCGGGCAAGAAAAACCCCGACTTCTTTTCGGAGGCCGGGGCTCTGGATGGCTTGCTATCGCAAGCATCAGTGGTTGCGGGGACCTGCACCGTCTCAAATCGCTGGGTTGGGCCCACGGCCTGAAAAGGTGAATCGGTCGGCCGATCCGTGGATTATAACGAGAAGATAGTTTATCGATTTGGTTCTGAATTGCGCTACGGAGTTGGTGGTCCCAGTAGGACGTTGTCAATCAGTCGGGTCGAACCAACGTAGGCTGCGACACAGAGCGCCGCCGGAAACCGCAGGGGACTCTCGGCGGGCTTGAGCGTATCACCGTCGACAAGTTCAAGATATTGCAGCCGATCAACTGTCTCAAGTTGCCGCTCGGCGATCGCAATCAGCTTCTCCACCTCGCGCACTCCTGCGCGGAATTCTTCCGCCGCGGCGAACAGTCCACGAGTGATGGCAACGGCTCGCCGACGTTCTTCCTTGCTGAGATACCGATTGCGGCTGCTCATCGCGAGCCCGTCCCGTTCCCGAACGGTTGGCACGGTGACGATCTTGATGGGAAGATTGAGATCTGTCGCCATGCGACGCACGACCGCGCATTGCTGAAAATCCTTTTGCCCGAAAAACACGACGGCCGGATGCACCATGTTGAACAGCTTGCACACGACGGTCGCCACGCCCCGAAAGTGCCCAGGCCTGAAAGCCCCGCAGAGTGGTTTCGCCAGTTCGCCCGGCTCGACGAAGGTCTCGAATTGAGCCGGATAGACTTCCTGTGCACCCGGCGCGAACACAATCGCAACACCGGCATCGCGGCACAATTTTTCATCGCGCACGAAATCGCGAGGATAGCTGCTGAGATCCTCGTTTGGTCCGAACTGAGTCGGATTGACGAAAATGCTAACGACGGTGACATCGCATTGCGCTCGGCTCGCCTCGACCAGGGCCAGATGGCCATCGTGCAAATACCCCATTGTAGGCACTAACCCGACGCGTTTGCCCGCGCTGCAAGCCTTCGCGAGCTCACGACGAAGCTCAGCGACCGTGGTAATCGTCTGCATCGTTGCACCTTACATCAGGTTGGGTTTGGGAGGAGCCCAGGTTGCGATAATGTCACTCAGGCTTTCAGGAAGCCGATAGCACTCCTGCGGCGCCGGGAACGCACCGGTGCGGACATCGGCAGCCCAGCGCGAGAGCGCCTCTTGTAACATCTGAAAACCATCTGCATAGGCGCGAACGAATTTGGGCCGATGACCTGTGGTTAGCCCCAGCACGTCATGGAATACGAGCACTTGGCCCGAGCAGTCGGGACCCGCGCCGATTCCCATGGTTGGTATCGATAGCGATTCGGTCGCTCGCTGGGCTAGCTCGGCCGGAATGCCTTCAAGCACCAACGCGAAGCATCCGGCCTCCTGCAGACGGTGAGCGTCATCGAGCAGCCGTAAAGCGTCATCGGCGTTCCGGCCCTGCACCTTGAATCCGCCCATGACATTGACGCTTTGCGGAGTGAGGCCGAGATGGCCCATGACAGGAATATCGCAATCGACCAAGGCACGCACCATTTCCACGCGCTTGGCCCCGCCCTCGAGTTTCACGGCATCTGCGCCTCGCTGCAGGAACCCTCCAGCGTTACGTATCGTCTCCTCCGGACCAAGGTGAAAGCTAAGAAACGGCAGATCGGCCACGAGCAGGGCACGGGGCCTTGTGCGTGCAACGGCCTCCAGATGATGGTTCATCATTGCCATGCTGACCGGCAACGTGTTGTCGAATCCGAGACAGACATTGCCAACACTGTCGCCCACAAGAATGATGTCGACGATGGGGTCGGCGATGCCTGCCGTAACCGCATCATAGGCGGTGGTCATGGTGACACGCCGCCGCTCCTGCCTCCACCGCTGCAAGATTGGAATTGTGACCCGCTCAACTGACACTTCCGAAGCGTGGCTCATTTTTGATACGTTCCATCAACTAGGCGAACGGTAATCCGATGTTGCGAGCGACGCGGCTGAGTATTACGCGCATCCTGGGACCATGCTTTCGTATGGAGGACAAGAGAAAACTGTCAACCGTGAAAGGAAGAAAGAAACATATGTCTCCAAGGTCGCGACCGAGTGCACAACCATTCCAATGGTCGCGCAACCACCAAGCAAGAACTTCCAAAAATCAAATTGTCATGTGGAAGCACCTTGAGTCACGCCGCGCCTCAGGGCGCGCTGGGGCGGTCGGAGCCATTCCAGATGAGAGCGCACGGGACGACGCAGGGTGCGCTGATGTAGTCGTGCCGAAGCGCTGCGATTAGCTTATGGTCTTCCAGTGGCGGAAAGGTGAAGCTGTGGTCAGTCGGGGTCCGGGTCAGTGGTCCCGCGGACTCACGTCATGCTGTCGACACCGCCTTGACGCTTCACCAGGAGTTCGTCCGTTTCCGCGGTTGTTGGCTCACGCCATTGCACGCTGCCCGCGCCACAGATGATCTCTTGGTCGAGCCGCATCAGCGCTTGGCGAGCGATCACGGCGATGTCAGAGCGCAGGGTGCTGGCCTGCTTGGTTGCCGCCACCCTGCAAAGCAGGTCGAGGTCCGACCAACCCGCAAATGAATGACCCGCGATCGCGTTCTTCTTCACGTAGCCGAGGCCATTCTCCATCTTGCTTTACGTGCGCGCCCGATACGCAGCGCGGGCGCGAGGACGGAAGCCCCAATGCTTCGCGAACGCAATGAGCTTGTCGTTAAATTGAACCGACCGGCTCACTGCGTCATGGCCCACCACGAGCGCGCGTGGGTTACCGCACAAAAACGCCACCCATTCGTCAGCGCTGGCATCTACCGGATGTTGTAATAGACGTGCGATCTGCATGGCACCCGCGACTAATGCACGCGGAGACGTCTTCTGGCTTGTGATTTTTCGCATTTGTCGCCGCCTGGATAATGGTCTGGTGCTGCAGGTCGGCTGCGGCGCGCAAGCGATGACATCGATTGTGCAAGAACCGACACAGCTGCGTGGCCGGCGCTGTTCGCATGGCCGGTCAAGGTCAGTCGAACATTTTGAGGCTCTTGCCTATACTGAGATAGATCGGGACTTAGCGGCACGTTGCGGATATTTCACACGGCCTACTGGACCGTGCAGTGTCGTGCTTGGCGTATTCGAACGTTCGATGGATTGCTGAATTTCCTTCAGTGCGGACTGGAGCTTGCAACATACTATGCCCCACCAACCCTAACCATGTTGCAGCAAAAGCAACGGCCCGATCAACCTGCGGACGATCAAACCGCCTCCTCACCGCTCCGCCGATCGGTTGACCGCAGCCAACCATATTCACAGTTGCTGTTCTCAATTTTCCTTCCACAGCAATGGCCCTTACACGACGATCTACAATCGCTTCATCGCTGGGCCAAGCGAGGACGATGTTGCGCAATCTTCGAAGCGCTGGCCAAGCCTGGCGAAGATGGGGTTGTGCTGTCGCTCGATTCGACCTCGATTAAAGGTCACCGGTGTGCCTCCGGCGGAAAAGGGGGGAGCACAATCAAGCAATCGGCCGCTCGCGCGCAGGCCGCACGACGAAACTCCATACGCTGAGCGATCCCTTTGCCAGCCGGTCGTCCTGCATCTGACCGCAGGCCAGGGTGCCGATATCGCAGCGGCTCCCGAAGCCCTGGCGCTCGCGCCACCTATGAGTGCGCTTTTCGCCGACAAAGTGTATGACGGCGACAAGCTTCGCGGCGAAATCATTCATCGCGGCGCGAAACCCGTAATCCCCAATAAATCTGACCGTGTTGCCATCCAGCGCTTCAACAAAATGCGCCTACAAAGGCCGAAACGTCTCGAAACTGCTTTTGCAGGCTCAAGGACTTGCGGCGCATCGCCCGCGGTGCGACAAGCTCGGCCGGAATTTCTTGGCCGCTGCGCATCTTGCCGCTCTCGTCGCATATTGGGTCAATTGAATCTGGATCCTAGTCTTCTTGAGCGCGGCGGCCCCTTGAATTTCTTCTGGGTCCGGAATTTGACGGCGGCCAGCCCAAGCGGAGCCCTTCAGTCGTCACCGCCAGGCTCGAGTGCATCAGGATGCCGCAAACCGTGTGCGACCTCAGGCAGCCCGCCTTGTCCCCGGCCGCTGTTTATGCTCTTCGTGATTCCGATCGGGTCGGAGTTCTATGTTTGATAGCTGAACTCGGTCGTATCATGGAGCACTAGAACCGGACCGCCGGCGGCAATCGTGCGCTCACGCGCCGATTGAAAGTGGCCCGCCCAGAATGTCCGCTTCGCTGACCCGGTCATTAGAGAAGAAGTGATAAGCTGCCTTGGTGTTCGCCCAATTGGCAGACGAGCGGAATACTTTGTCCGATGGCGCTTCCAATCTGCGTGAGCAGCGGAATCTGTCGCCGAGCCGCGCGTCCCTAAACTGGCATCCACTAGTCTCTCGATCAATCCAACATTCACCGCCTAAAAATCGCAAACGGCCTTTTGCCGATCGATCCCTCAATGTGAGCCCCATAGAGCACCCCCTCGCGCATCAGGTGCTCAGCAAGGAATCACAATTGATTCTTCAAGGTTTTGCTGATCAGCGGATCAGCTCAAGCGGAGAAAGTTATGGGTAATTGAAACCCGGTCAACCGCGCCAGTCGCGGCGCTCCGCATGCCTGGCGCACCAAAATAGGCCCCGGCCCATAGGCCAAGGCCTTCGATCCACCTTTTGAACGATAGATCAATATCTGAGAAGAATCGGGCCGCCAAACTTATAGTTGAGCCGTGCAGTCATAAGATCGAGATCCTGGCGGATGCGGTCGACCCCACCAGCGGGCTCGGTGAAGCCCACCATGGTGGGCCGCATGAGCAGGTGTGCGTACTCGAATCCAATCGACCAATTCGGTGCGAAGCCGTACTCGAAACCGGCTGCCAACGCGCCGCCCCAAAGAACGTGCTTGCTTTCTCCACCTAACTCGCCCGTCGTCCAGATGACCCGAAACGTATTGCTCGTCACCGCGGCGCCGCCTTTGGCGTAAAGCAGTACGTTGTCGAAGGCATAACCGATCTGCCCCGTTACCAGGCCGAACGCATCAGTCTTGGTCTGGTTGATATCCAAAAAAGCAACGCTGGGATTCCAACCAGTCAAATGAGCCCAGTTCCCCTGGCCTTCAACACCAAGCACGATCGGGCCCGCCTGCCATCGATAGCCGATCTGCCCGCCCACGCTTCCCCCGGTGGCGTCATGGCAGCCCTCAGGCTTGCCATCATCGGAAATCCCAGCAATTCGAGCTTGAACCAAAGCCGCCGTTCATACCGACGTTGTAGCCGCTCCAGTCGTAGATTGCAGCCGCGACAGGCCGCGGAGCATTGGTGTAGAGAGGCTTGGCGGGCTGCGCAGCCAGATCCGCGCCGAATGCGGGCACCAACGCGCCAAGCCCCACAATGCTCACAGTCGCAAGCAACAAGTTCTTCATTTCTACTCTCATCTCTTCAGTGCCCCGAGCCTCATGCGTCTTAACAACGTCCGCGCGAATTGCTGTAACTGCATCGCAACATTTGCGCTGAAAGAAATGCGTGAACCGAACGGCGCGTCGGGTTGCGGTGCAGATCAGCTCCAACAGCGTCGCAATCCACCTTCGCGTGCGAGCATAGATTGCGGCCGCTGATTTCAGCGGAGTAAGCGCACGCAAGTCAGATCGTCGCAAGCCACACCGCAAGTGAGAAGAGTGAAGCGGTTTGCAAAACTCTTGCTCTTGTCCCGTGCCGCCACTAAAGACCCCGTTACGACCATGCTCGTGTTGCACCCACCGGCTCCGAGAGATCAGATGACTATTTCGATTGAATCAATGTCCTGCAGATGCTGACCCGTTCGTCGCAGATGCCGCTGTGTCCCGCGGTCGACAGAGCATGCGAAACACAACCTCCGCCCTCGGCGGATGAAGGATGCGGCCCCTTATTGGTTGAGCGAGCCGTTCTCCACCCGAGGCTTCCTACCACACCGCCAATGCCGAGATCGCCGATAACGCTTGCCGACCGGTGGTGGCCAGCGGCCGCGGTGTGTTCATCTTCTGAGCTGAAGTTCTGAGTCGATAAAAGACAGCGAGCATGTTCGTTTCATTCTTCCCTCGACCAAAGTTGTTCTTTGCGTCGTCAATTCTTTGGACGGCGTTGGCGATGGCGTTTTGGTATGTATTTGCCGGCAATCTCTTTCAAGCCCCGGAGAAGCCGGTCGGGCTTGCGACGTTCTGGTCGGCCTCGGCGCTGTGGTTTGATCTCTATTTTGCGCTGGCCGTTACGGTGTTCGCGGCTGCATGGATGTTATTTGCCCCCCATCCCTGGGCGACGTGGTCCATTCTTGGTTCGGCGCTGATCCTGTTCACCTCTTACTTTCAGGTCCAGGTCTCGGTCGCGATCAACAGCTGGTATGGACCGTTCTACGACCTGGTCCAGGCTGCGCTTTCGAAATCGGCGCCGGTCACGGTTGAGCAGTTCTACAACGAATTGTCGACCTTTGCCGGTATCGCGCTCGTGGCCGTCGTGGTCGGCGTGATGACGCGATTCTTCGTCAGCCACTACATCTTCCGCTGGCGCACAGCGATGAACGATTTTTATGTCGCCAACTGGCCACGGCTGCGCACGATCGAAGGCGCCTCCCAGCGCATCCAGGAAGACACCATGCGCTTCGCCAGCACCATGGAAGGTCTAGGCGTCAATCTCATCAGCGCGGTGCTGACACTGTTGGCCTTCCTGCCGGTTCTGGTGAGGCTGTCCAGCAACGTCACGGAGCTGCCTCTGTTCGGCTCGATTGCCTATCCGCTGGTGTTCGCCGCGGTGATCTGGTCGATCCTGGGCACCGGCGTTCTCGCGCTTATCGGCATCCGCCTGCCCGGAATTGAATTTCTCAACCAGCGGGTCGAAGCGGCCTATCGCAAGGAGCTCGTGCTCGGCGAGGATGATACGGCGCGTGCCAATGCGCCGACATTGAGCGTGCTGTTTAGCGACATTCGCAGGAATTACTTCCGGCTCTATCTGAACTTCATGTACTTCAATATCGGCCGGATCGTCTATCTGCAGACTGACGTCATCTTTCCTTATCTGCTGCTTGCGCCCACAATCATCGCGGGCAGGATCACCCTCGGCGCGATGAACCAGATCCTCAACGCGTTCACGCAAGTACGAACCTCGTTTCAGTATCTCGTCAACTCCTGGAGCACGATTGTCGAACTGATCTCGATCTATCAGCGGCTGCGGAGTTTTGAGGCAAAGATCCACGGTGGGCCACTGCCGTCGATCGAGACACAAAGGGAGCCAGCCTCATGATTGGCGTAGCTGCAGGAGTTGACGAAACCCGGCCCTTGAGCCGCTTGCCGCACACCCGATCCGACGCCCCCACACTGCGGTCATCGCGTCCTTGATCGTAGCCCCACATCCACGCTTGTGCTCTCGCGGTGCCTCGACCGGCCTCGGTCGAACTGTTGCGCGTGCCCGAATTGCACGCACCGCATACTTGCGATGCCAGCCGGTCGTCGCGCATGCCGCATCGAGATGCGCCTCTTTTCCGCCCGGGTGGCCGACCGGCAACGATCCCTCTCGGCCGACACCACCTGCCGCCGCGCGCCCATGCTGATCTTTCCCACCATAGACGCCACCGGACAAATTCGATGGCAGCCACCCAATCACCGGCGAGAAGTTGTCCAGTAACAATCCGGATGAGGCAATGCGCCTCAGTTCGTCTCCAAGGACGCTTCGGGAGCCGCAGCATGCGAAGCGTCTCCGAATTCCGTTCACCGCGTCTTTCGCAACATCGGCGTAAGTGGCGGTGAGCAACCGTGCTGTATCTCTCCAATAATCTTGAACCCGTGGCGTTGGTAAAACGGAATGTTTTCAGGATTCGAACTTTCGAGGTAGGCAGCGAGGCCCTGCTCATCACAGCGTTGAAGAGCGTACTTCATCAGCAATGTGCCAAGCCCTTGTCCGGCCCAGTTCGGATCGACAGCGATCAGGGGCAAATACCAATGTGGCTCGGAGGGATGATGTTCGGCCATTCCCTGGCGCAGGTGTGCCATATGTTCGGTGATTTCAGGGCGAAGGGACAGCGCCATGATTGCGTCCAGCGCATCCTCATCCTGCTGCACGCCCGGAGGCAGCCACAGGGCCGCCGCGCGAGTCTCTCCCGTGACGTATGCTGTGCCATGCTCGAATGCTCGTCCGCCACAGGCCTTGATGAACTGAGTCATGCTGCCAAGATATTGCCCAGGGTCCGGCCAACTCCAACGCATCAAAGGATCGGCGGCAAAGCCAAGGACAATCGTCCAGACGATTCTTGCCCGAATACTTGCGTTCGCCGAGGTGACGCCCGGCTCTCTTGTCATGATGCACCGCTTTTCGATCGCAGGGTTGAAGGTTGGAGCACAGGACCGACACCTTGGACGTGAGCGGAATGGATGTGCCCCGAACATTCATCCCCTTTAGTTTCCGCCTCCGGCTCTCATCCCGCCTCAGAAGGCCGCCTTCGACGGCGGCTTCGGACGAAGGTTCTCGCTGCGAGCCCCTGACCCTTGGGCCTGCCGAGGACTTGTGCTTTTCGCCATGAGAGCGTCATCTGGCTCCTGCCCTTTCCGAAAGGAAGGGCTCATTTTATCGGCGTCGACAAGCCTGGCAGCCTTCCGAAGGAAGCGAGAAGGACGATTAGTGTTACAAGGTGATCTTGTTTCGCCAAACGTTGCGAGTTGCATTCGCTCGACGAGTCTAAGCACCGCAGTCTAATTTGGAACCTGCCAACCGAGGTAGGTGCTTGGGATTGTCTGCCCCAAGGATTGCCAACGACTTCCCCTTCAGCCTTGCCGCAGCGATCGCACCCGTGACGTCGCCCGCGCGGATCGAGTTGCCGCCTCCGTCGGCCGGCGTCGTCTGGGTCAACGATCATCACCGGCTCGACCCCGCCTCGCCCTGGGGCGGCCTCGCCGCCACCGGCCGCGAATGTGGCACCCAGACCTTCGACGACCACCTCGAGACCAAGAGCGTGATGATCGCCACGCACGAGCAGCCGTTCGACTGGTATCGCGACACGGCCAACCAGAAGCGGCTGAACTAACAGAACGACAAGCGGCAGACGTTCGAAGAAGGCGGGCCGCATCAATGGAGAGCGTCAATGTCGACACCCGTGAACGCAGGCACTCGTCTTGCTCGACTGCCGGTCGGGCCGTTCTATCGCCGCATCATACTGCTGATCGGCATAGGAACGCTTTTCGACGGTTTCGACATCTACATTGCCAATACCGTGCTGAGCCTGATGCTGAAGACGAGCTTTTCGACCCTAGCCCAGAATGCGGTCTTCATCTCCGCGACCTTCGTCGGCATGACGCTGGAAGGTTTGGTACCGGGTTTCTCGGTGACCGCTATAGAGTCCGCGTCGCGCATAATCTTGCCAGCAGCCAGGCGCAGCGCTCGATGTGCGCCAGGTCAAAGTCGGGCAATGCGCAGTGTTCGAAACCGATATACTTCCAGCCGCCGGCGAGCGTGGCCGGCGCCGTTCGCCCATCCAGCACGATGTCCAGATAGTCGTCCTTGCACCGGCTCAGGGCGGTGTCGCTCACGCTCGCTCCGTCGGGCGACGGCGTTGCGTCGGATCGGAGCGACGGCAGCGGGCGCACGCCGCCGCGTCCCGCAAGTTCAGCCCAGCGCACGTTGGCCTGCCCCCGCGGCGTCGCTGCGGTAGCGGCTGGTCGAGGTCTGGTAGTACTGCGCGCGGATGGCCGCCATGGCCTCGATCAACGCTCCCCACGGCGCGGGAAAGCATTCTTCCGCCATCAGGTGGTGCAACATGCGCGTATGGCCGGCCAGCTCGTCCTTGAGGAACTCCACCACAGGCATAGCCGGGTAGCGCTGCAGCAGCAGGATCGCCGCGTTGTCGGCCTCGCCGGCCGAGCTGTCCTTGTCGCGTCCATGCAGATCGTTCTGCAGACGCCCTATCGCGGAGATGAGCCGCAGGACCCGGCGAAACGCCGGACGCGCGCGCAAGGTCTCCATGTCCAGCCCCCACAGCAAAGACAGGCAACAGAACACATTCGCGTAGGCGATCGAATCGATGCCGTTGTGCAGGTACTCGGCGTAGGACCAGCGTTCCGCCCCCGCCGCCCGCACGTGTCCGGCGCGCAGCGCCGCGCAGTAGCGCCGGGTATGGTCGAGAAGCTGAGCATAGTCGCGACGATCGTAGGCGAGTGCGGCCAGCGAGGTGCGCAGCACAGCGCAGCCGTCGAATCCGGGGAGCGCGCACGGCACGCCCTGCCCCAGCGCCTGCTCCACAGCGGCGAGCTGCTCCGGCGCAATTAGGCCAACGTCGTTGCAATCGTCGAGCCAGAACAGCAGCGCCAGTTCGCGATAGAACGCCACGATCAGCGTTTCGTCTTGCGGATCGCGGCCGGTGCGGGCTCTGGTGTCGAGCAGGCTCGGATGGATGCGCTGCAGGATGTACTGGCCGCCCCTGACCGCTTCCATGGCATGCTCGTCGGCGAACCCGTTCAGGGAATGCCCCCACTCCAGCACCTGCTGCAGCGCGCGTTCGGTCAGGATCATGGCGCCGCTCCTGCTCTCTCGGCCAGGGCGCGCCGCCCCCAATGAAGCGCCAGCCACAACCCGGCAAGTTCGGCCACACGCACGACCCGCGTGGGGCAATACAGTTCCTTACCGATCCACAGCGGCGTCTGCGGCAATGCATGCGCCGCATGGCGGGCGAGCATCCACTCCAGCGCATGCGCCACCGCCTGCGCGATGCGCCGGCGCCCTGTCGGCTCTTCGCTCCCGTCCATCACATGCAACGCGAACAGCGCATAGGCGGTTTCCTCGAATGTGGACGCGCGACCAGCGCCCCAGCCGCCGTCGTCGCGCTGCGCCTGCAGTAGCGCCGCCAGCGCGCGCTCGTCGCGCCATTCGGTGTTGCCTTGCGCCAGCGCAGCGACCGCGTGCGCGGTGGGATACAGCCACGAAACGTGCCATTTTTCGTTGTCCCATACACCGTGCGGGTTGCGATTGGCCTCGACATAGGCGCTGGCGCCGGCGGCGGGCTTTCCCAACAATCGCAATGCATGCAGGGCATGAATGTTGGTCGACACCGAGGCATTGCGCTCGCCGGGAAAGGTGACGAACAGCTCGCCGGTTTCGAAATGGCGCAAGGCATCGACCGCCGGCTCGCGGTCTGCCAGGCGCAGGACGCACAACGCGATGGCGGTGTCGTCCGCATCGGCCGCGAAATGCAACGCCGGGCCGAGACCGCGCACGCCCAGGCGGGCGTCGAGCTGCAAGACGATCACGCGCACCGCCTCGGCGAGCGCGGGATGCGCGAACAGCCCGGCCAAATGCAGGGTGTACAGCGACCAGCATGGCTCGAACACATTGATCGGCCAGACGTTGGGAACGACGCCTTCGATGCCGCTGCGCGTCGCCCGCGATGCTGCCTGCAGATACGCGTCGGCGCGCCCGACCTGCGTCGTGCTCCCCTGTGTCACGGCGTGCGCACGCCAGGCGGCGGTGGCCGCCGGACTGATGCCGATGCTGCCGTCGTCGTCCGGGCATGCGGTAGTCGGCGAGGTCCCCCAGGCTTCCCAGGAGTGCAGCAACGGATGGCCGCTCGGCAACGTCGCTACCGCCGCCAGCTTGGCCAGGCACGCTTGCCGCAACGGCAACAGCGCCGGGTGGCGCGGGAACGCCACGCCGCCCAGCAAGGATGCGGCCTCGCAGCAAAATTGCGGCAGGATCAGCTCCGCGCCGATCGGCGCGTCTTCCGGCACCGCATGCGCGTAGGGATCGGGCTGGCGTTCGAGGAACCGGGTTGCAGCCTGGACTGCGTCGGCAGCGCCGGGAAGAGGATCGGCACGCTGCAATGCCAGCAACGCCGCCCACGTGGGCGCATGGCGGAACAGCGGGAAGTCCGCGCTTCCCCATCCGCCATCGGCCTGTTGCTGCGAGATGAGCCACGCGTAGGCGTCGTGCCGACCGGTGACGTTGCCGTGGAATTGCAGAGCTCGCGCCGTGTCGTAGACGGACGGACCGACGCTGCCGCCATCGCTCATCTCGCTCAGCAGGTGGCGCAATTCGGAAAGGATCTGTTCGGACTGCGCGTTCACGCGAGATGTTCCTTCTGCAGGCGGTTGACGAGAACCAGGATCGGGCAGACGCCGCGCACGTTGCCGCAGGTCCGTCGCGGCCCGGCCGATGGGCAGCGCCGGACGGCCGCACTGCTCTGGCGCGGCGACTTGCCACCGACGCTGGCGCCGGTCCGCCGCATAGGCTTGGCCGCAGCGCGCCGCGGCCGTGCAGGGCAACCGCTGCCATCGGCGCCGCGGACTCGGACACGGTGCAGCATGCACCGCTACCGCCGGCCGATCGCAGCGGCACAGGGGCGACTCCATGCGCACGGGCGCGCTCATGCGCATGGCGCGTGCTTGAACAGGTGCGCGTTGGCTCGCTGCAGCATCTGCTCCAACCGTTCCGCACGCGGCCCCAGCGGGACGATGGCCTCTCCGGCGTCGCGCAACAGATCGAGCGCGAACTGGCGCGCAGCCTGCAGCCCCATGATCGACGCGCAGGTCGGCTTCTGCGCCGCCGCGTCCTTGCCGGGGGTCTTGCCCAGCGCTGTGGTATCCGCTGTCGCATCGAGAATGTCATCGACCACCTGCAACGCCAGGCCGAAACAGGCGCTGTAGTGATCGAGCGCACAGTACAGCGCAGCGTGCGCGGCATCCTCCGCGATGGCGCATAGCGCGCCCATGCGAACGGACGCGCGCACTAGCGCTCCGCTCTTCATCCGGTGCATCGCGACGATCCTGTCCAGCTCGACGTGCTTTCCGACCAGCGACAGATCGATGGCCTGCCCGCCTGCGGCACCCTCGGCGGACACCGCCCGCGCCAGTTCGCGCACGAGCGCGATAGGATTGTCGCCCGGCGCATCCAGGCTCGCCAGGGTCAGGAAGGCGTGCGCCTGCAGCGCGTCGCCGACCAGGATCGCGGTGGCTTCGCCGAACTTGACGTGCACGGTCGGAAGGCCGCGGCGAAGCACGTCATTGTCCATCGCGGGCAGGTCGTCGTGGACCAGGGTACAGGCGTGCATCATCTCGATGGCGGCGCCGACGTCGTCGAGCATGTGCGCCGGCGTGTCGGCCAGTGCGCCGGCGGCCAAACAGAGCAAGGCGCGGGTGCGCTTCCCGCCATGCAAGGTGGCGTAGCGCATCGCCGCCATCAGCTCGGTCTCACCCTTGTCTTCGGCGCAGAGAAGGCGCGCGAGCGCTTGTTCGACCCGCTTTACGCCGTCGTGCATCCAGATGTCCGGCAGCAGCCTGCCGGAAGCGCCGCGCGCTTGCGGGCCCAATCCGCCGAGCGCGGAAACGCCAGTTCGGTCGTCGTGTAGCGTGGAACCGGCCTGCATGCTGTTCATGTCCTTGTACCTGACAGGAGACGGCCACGGCGAGCGGCGGGCCGCCGCGGTGTTGCCGGCGTCGCTGCCTCGCCATACGGGCGCAAGCGATGCCAGCTCATGAGAATCCGATGCGGATTTTCATGGAGGGATGTGCGGTCGGGTAATAGCGCCGGCCTTTTTCGGCGCTGCCCAACAACCGCGGCCGCACCCCGGCCTTGTGCATGGTCAGCGCCAAGGCGATGCAGAACTGCACCAGTTCGAGCCATACCAGGTGGTAACCGATGCAGACGTGTGGGCCGGTACCGAACTGCAGCATATCCACCGGCCGGATCGGCTCCGTGCGTTGCAGCCACCGCGCCAGGCGGAACTGATCAGGCGTCTCGTGCAGCAGCGCCGAGGTCGAGAAATGCAGCAGCGGGATGCACAGATGGGTGCCCGCGGGAATGCGCCGTTGGCCGAGTTGCAATTCCTGCAGCGCCCGACGCGGCAGGAGCGTGGTCGTCGGATGCACGCGCAGCGTCTCGCGGAACAGGGCCTCGGCGACCGGACACTGCGCCAGGTCCGCGTGCCGGGTCGGCACCGCGCCCACGCGTTGCGCCTCCTCGACCAGGGCGTCCCACAGCACAGGCTGCCGCGCCAGCTCGATCACCATCCAGGCCATCGTCGAGGCGGTGGTGTCGTGACCGGCAAGCAGCAGCAAGCGGATATTGGCGACCAGGACGTCATCGGAGAGCGCATCGTCGCTGCGATCGAAGGCGCTCACCATGTCGTTGATCAACCCGGTGCGCGCGGCATGCGCGCGCGCGTCGCGGACGAACTGGCGCAACTGCGCGTCGATCCAGTCGCGGGCGGCGCGGCCGCGCCGCAAGGGCAGTCCGGGCAGGTCGACCGGGGGCGCGACGATCAACTGCAGCAGTTGCCGGTACTTGCGATGCCATCCCGGCAAGTCCTGCGCGGGGATACCCATGAGGCTGAAGATGAGCTTGAGCATCAGGTCGCCGGTTTCGCGCAGGATGGTTACGTCGCCGCGGTCACGCCACGCCTGCACCCGCGCCCAGATGACGGGCGCGAACAGGTCGCCGATCCCGGCCTGAGTCAGCCCTTTGGGCAGGAACGCCGCCTTGATCGCATCGCGCGCCTGCCGGTGCGCGCCGCCGTCCTGGGCGACCAACGTTCCGCCAAGTAATTCGGGCGCGATCTCTTCGATCAGCGCCGAGGACACGTCCTTGTGCCGGAGCAGTGCGAACGCATCCGGATCCACGCACGTCATCAGGTGTCCGGCAGGGCCGAAATCCAGCCAGAAGTGGCTGCCCAGCATCCGTTCCGCGCGCCCCAGCAGGCGCGGCAGGTCGCAGACGATGGCGGGAAGATGCCCGACCAGGGGGAAAGCGCCGGGCACGACCGGGATGTCGTACCGCCGCCGGTGCCGACGAGCCAGGGGGTTGAGCAGCATGTCCATCAGCAGCGCGGCGCCGCAGGCGCTTCGGCGGTGTTGCCGGCAGGCCGCGCGGCGCGGCTGTTGCCACCGTCGGCGTACGTCGGCACATGCGCCAGCATGCCGCCGTCAATGCACACCACCTGGCCGGTGATGAACGCAGCATCCTCGGAAAGCAGGAACGCCACCAGCGCGGCCACGTCCTCGGGACGGCCGACGCGCGGCAGGAGCTGGTGCCGGCGCAGATGCCGCTGCATGCGCTCGTCCAGCTTGGCGAGGAGACGCTCGGTCATGATGAGACCCGGCGCAACCGCGTTGCAGCGGATCTGCGCATGACCGTACTGGGTGGCGAGCGAGGCCGATAGCATGTTCATCGCCGCCTTCGACGCGGCGTAGGACGTCTGCGCGGTGTCACCGCTGAGCCCCTGGCACGACGACATGTTGACGATGGCGCCGCCGCCGCGGGCGATCATCCGTGGGATGGCCTGCCGGCAGCAGAGCAGGCTACCGCGCAGATTGGTCGCCATGGTCTGATCCCAGACCGCCAGGTCCAGGTCGAGGATCGCTCGGTCGCGCGGGGTCAGATGCATGGCGCTCGCGTTGTTCACCAGCAGGTCGACCCCACCGAAGTGCCGCTCCGCCGTCTCGAACAGCGCTGCCACCGCCTGCGCATCGGCGATGTCCATCGCCAGCGCCAGCGCGAGGCCCGCTTCGGCCGCGATCTGCGCGGTGCAGGCGATGGCCGCCGAGCCATCAATGTCGGCCACCACCACTCTGCCGCCTTCGCGCGCGATGGCTAGGGCGCATGCCTTGCCGATGCCGGCGCCGGCGCCGGTCACCACGGCCACCTTGCCTTCAAACCGTCCGATCGTGTCCTCGTGGATTGCGTTGGTCTTTCGCGGCATGCCGCTCGGCCTCACCGGAGAAGGCGCGGGGTCGGCGCTGGCGCGCTCGTCATCGCCAGCGTCGCTTTCGATGACCCGAATGGCGGCGACCGGGCACTGGCTGGCCGCGAGCCGCACGGCGGCGTGCAGCACCTGCGGGACCGTCGCCACGCACACTTCCGCCACGCCGTCCGGTTCGCGCTGGCGAAAGGTGCCCGGCAGCGTCAGCACGCACTGCCCGGTGGTTCCGCACAGATCCTGGTCGACCACGACGCGCATCTCAGCCCCCGTGCTCATGCAGCCGCACCGGCAGCGCGCGGAATGTCCTAAGGAACGCGGAGGGCTCCCGGGTGGGCTGCTCGGCCAATGCCAGCGTGGGGAAGCGCGCCTGGATCCGCGGCAGGCTCTCGGCCAACTGCACCCGGGCCAGTTGCGCACCGAGGCAGAAGTGGATGCCGTGGCCGAAGCTCAGCATGATCTTCCCGTCGGTCGACATGCCAGGACTGGTGCCGTAGAACCGCGCGGGATCGAAGCGGTCGGGGTCGGCGAAGGCGTCCGGGTCGCGATTGCCGGCCGCGATCAGCACGCGCACGTCCGCGTTCTTCGGGATCACCACGCCGCCTAGTGCGATGTCGCGCTGGGCGATACGCGGAATGGAGCTGAACATGGCGGGCGCGTCGCAGCGCAGGACTTCTTCGACGAATGCCTTCACCCGCGCGGCGTCTCCCTGCAGCCAGTGCCGCTGTTCGGGATACGCCAGCATCGCCAGGACCGCATGGTCGATGGTCGCGGCAGTGGTGGCGAAGCCGCCCAGCAGCATGCCCCACAGCATGCTGATCAACTCCGCATCCGACAGCGTGTCGGCATCGTCCTCGTGTGCGCCGACCAGTATCGACACGATGTCGTGGCGGGGATCGGTGCGCTTGCGCTCTATGAGGTCGCCGAAGTAGGCCTGCACGCTGGCGCTGGCCGCGTCCGCCGCGGCGAGCTGGGGATCGCTGGCGTGCGGGCTTAGGCCTTCCAGAATGGCGCCGATGCCGGCGGCGAGCCCGAACATGTCGTCTTGGGGCATGCCGAACAGTTCGGCGAAGATTAGCATGGGCAAGGCCAGCGCGAATTCCCGATGCAGGTCCACCGCCTCCCCGCGCTCCAGCGCGGGCGCCATGCCGTCCAGGCGCGCTGCGACGATGCGCGCGATGCTCGGCCGCAGGTCGTCGATCTGGCGCATGGTGAAATCGCGCGAGATCAGCCGGCGCAGACGCGTATGCGTCGGTGGGTCCTTCATCGCCAGCGTGGACGCCAGCAGATTGAGCGACAGGCTGGTCGCCGCACGCGGGAAATAGCGCGCGAGTTCGCCGGGCGCCGGCCCCCGAAACGCATCCCCCGTGGCCTTGAGCGCCCAGTAGATGTCGGCGTGGCGGCTCAACAGAAAGAGGCCCGACGCCGCGCGATGCACCGGATCGTGCTCGCGCAACCATCGCAGGAACGGATACGGGTCGTCGATGCACGCTGGCGAAGCCAGTTCGGCGAAGGCGTCCCGGCATGCTGCTGTGGTTTCTTGCACGTCCATCTTGCTTAGTTGTTGGCTGGCTGATCTGAACGGCGCGCGCCAGGCGCGCCGGCAAATTGCGGAGAAGATCGCGACTCCCAGGGGCGTCCGCGCATCACCAGAGCACCGGCAACTCTTCGAACCCGCCAGTGATGATCTCCTTGCGCAACTTCAGTTCTTCGGGCGCCACGGCCAGGCGCAGCGCGGGAAAGCGCTGGAAGACCGAACCGAACACCACTTTGAGTTCCAGCCTGGCCAGCGCCATGCCGAGGCAGTAGTGCGGACCGTAGGAGAACGCTAGGTGCGGATTTTCGTCGCGCCCGATATCGAAGATTTCCGGGTCGTCGAAATGGCGCGGATCGAACGACGTCGCCGGCAGTCCGACCAGCACCTTGCTCTCCGCGGGAATATGCACGCCGGCGATTGTCACGTCGGTCCTCGGATAGCGCATGATGCCGTCCCAGCCCACGCCCGCCGGGTACATGCGCAGGATTTCCTCCACCGCCGTGTCCACCAGGGATGGATCGCCGACCAGGCGTTCGCGCTGTTGCGGATGGCGGAACATGGCCAGCAGGCCGAATTCGATCTGCGCGACGGTGCTCTCGTGCCCCGCCACCAGCATGCCCGCGGCCAGGCCGATCGCCTCCTCCTCGGTCGCCTTACCCTGGTCGACCGCCGCGAGCAGATCTGTCAGCAGGTTGTCGCCCGGATCCTGGCGCTTGTCCCGCATCTTTCCGCGAATGTAGGCGCGCAGTTCTTCCCAGGCCAGGCGCGACGCGCTGCGCGGGCCGCTTTCATGCTGGTGCGTCATTACCTCGTCGGACAGCCCGGCGAAAAACGCGTGATCCTCGTAGAGCACGCCCATCAGCGCGCTGATGACCATGGCCGGAAGCGGAAAGGAGAGGTGGCGCCGCAGGTCGGCGGGCTGGGGCTGGGCCGCGAGTGTCTCGAACAACTGCGCGGCGATCGCCTCGACCTGCTGCGCGAGCAGCTTCACCCTGCGGTCGCTGAAGGCCGGCGCCACGATCGTGCGTAACCGTGCATGCTCGCCCCCCTCGTGCGAGACCAGCCACCCCGGCGAACCGAGAATTACCGAATCCGGGGTGAATGCCGCCGGCGGCATTCCCGCGGGCCGGAACGCCGCGTCGGACAGCACCGCCTTGGCCTCGTCGTAGCCTGTCACCCACCAGCCTTCGTGCCCGGACGGGAAGCGCACGCGGTGGATCGGACCGTTGGCGCGCAGCGCCAACATCTTGGGCGAGGGCTCGATATGATCGACGCGCCACATCGGCAGCGTCGGCAAGGATTGTTCGGACATGGTTACACTTCAGTCTCTACGCGATGGAAGGGCGGAAGGTGACCGGCAGGCGCTGCGGGCTTCACGTGCGCTTGCGTTCACTTTAGTTCGTCGATGATAATCGGCGGGGAAGGCGGCCGGACCCTAGGGCCTCAAAGTGGCTTTAGCCAACTACCGAATCTTGTAGTGGCGTCCTAAACTAAACGCCTGGCGGCGCAAAAAACATGCGGAAAACTCTGTCGCCACGCGCTGCAATACGGAAACCTATTTCCGATGCGTATCCGCCTATGTTGGTTGGCTACATGCGCGTGTCGTCGGACTCCGACCGCCAGAGCACGGACTCGCAGCGCGATGCGCTGCTCGCCGCCGGCGTTGATCTGGTGACCGGCCTGGGGTTCGCCACGACGACGACGATGGTATTTCGCAAGGCTGATAGAGGGCCCGCGTTGATTTTCGATGCAAACGTTATCAACGCGATCGTTGATCCTTCGGGCCCTTGGGAAGCTCATTTTCAAGAACAAGATCCCTTCTCGGCTCAACGAACTTCCATGCGAAAGGCGTGCTGAACTATAGCAACTACGTCGAGGAAGCAGCGGGGCTTGCACGACAACACCTTTCGGGACAATAAGCTCGCAAAGGAAGCAGGTCCGTCAGCCGTCCTGGAGGGCAATGACAGCCGCTGCAAAGAGCCCGGGCTGGCGCTATTTCGTCGTAACGCGTACCGGCAGTGAGCTGAGGGCCCGCAATCCACTGCTGTCGCGGTATACCGGCTCGCCCGTTATCTCGATTGATGCGACGCTCGCCGCCAAGGCGGCCAGCACGGCTTCGCCTTCGAGCCGCGCGACCATCTGCCCCACGCAGCCGTGGATCCCGGTGCTGAAGCCGATATGTCCCGAAACGCGCCGGGTGATGTCGAACTGGTCGGGCCGTTCCCACCGCGTTTCGTCGCGATTCGCCGAACGGGCCTGTACACTGCCTCGAGGTCCGCAATCAGTCGCTCGACTTCTGCAAGCCAATTTCGGCAAGGCCGGCGCGTAATACTACTGGATATCGAGGGCATTGATCACCCGAGGTCCGCGCGAACCGGATCCGGAAGTCGGTTGGTGCGGAGAACACGTTCTCAACCGATCTTTAGCGCTTTCGACGCAATGGCCACCGAGTTGGGCCCGCTGATCGAGAAGGTCTGGCGGCACTGGGAGGACAAGGACCGCGCGGGCCCGGACCGTCACGCTGAAGGCTCAAGTCAACGATTTGGACATCATCACGCGCAGCAGGTCCATGCCGATCGCGATTTCGAACCACAGCGAGCTCGAACACTTCTCGATCGCTGCTTGAAAGCGAGATGCCCGCTTCAAAGCCGGTTCGGCTTCTTGGGAGTATCGTTGTCCTCGCGCCATGGTGAGGGGCAGGCTGAGCCGCAACTCGGCCCGCCGATTTGAGAGGCGCAGTTTCGAGCAGGATTTCAGGAAGGGGCGCAGGCGCGGGTCGTGTGCAGCGTGGCAGAGCTCATTGGTTAACATTCGTGAATCCCCAAATCGAAAGACTTGCGGTAGGATCAGGTTTTTCCGAGGGCCGCACCCATGTTTGAACAAGCGACTACCGCTCTATTGCGAGCGGTGCTCGACGAGGTCTGCGAAAAGCTACCACGCGACGAGTCCGGCGCTCGCACCCACGTGGCCTGCAAGATCCTGGAAGCCGCAAAGACCGGCGAAACGACCCCGGACGAGCTGCGGCAGATCGGCCGGATAGCGCTGACAGAAGCGCCGACGATCTGGCGTTGATCGGGCGGGTCCGGGGTGAATTTCCAGGTCACAGTCTTGAAAATCCTGGTGAGTTATCCGGAAGGATTCGCCGTGATGGCGGACCTCAAGCGCGACATGGCAATCCTCGCCACCAGCGGCCCGGAATGGGCCGAACGCACCAAGCGGCTGGCCGCGCGCGTGCCCGGGCTCGACATTTTTTCGGACGGTCTCGTTGAGCGTCAAAACGGCGGCTGGAGGATTACTGTGAAGGGACGAGCCGTGCTCGAATCCATGGAGGCGCGCCGGACCGAAGACGAACCGGTCGAGAAGGTGCTAGTGGAAACGGCCGGGCCACCAGTGCCATCCTTGCCGCTCCCGGCAGAGCGAGCGAAGCGCCGACGCGCACGGCGCCAGCGTCGCCGCGAAGCCCGCGAACCCGCGCGAGCGCATGCATCTTAAGTGGACAGGGCGCGGCGGCAGCCCAACTCATTGACCAAAGAGTAGATAGCTCCGGTCGATGCCGCGGCGATCCCGCGTCTCGTCGGTCCAGCCGGCAGCTCGGCGATAGCTGCCCATCGCGCCGTTCGCTTGAGTGCCCTGACGTCGACGGGCTTGTTCTCATCGGCGAAGGGGGAGACCCAGAGCGCATCCTCGGGACAATAAAGCTCGCAAAGGAAGCAGGTCTGACAGTCGTCCTGACAGGCAATGACCGGAATTCCATAGGTGCCCAGTTTGCCGTGCATCGCCTTCCATACGCTATCGTAATCGGCGAATGCGAAGCCGGTGTTCACGATGCCCGCGCTCGGCACCAGGTGGCAAGGATCGATGACGATTGGTTGAAGAACTCACGCCGCCGCTGCGTACCTGGGGCAGGAGTTCGGTGTCGGAGCCGAGCTGATTGGCCGGAAACAGCCTGATCTCCAGCCGGCCGCTCGTCGCTTCGCGGATCGGTCGATCGCCTCTTGCGCCGATATTCACCGGATGGGTCGGATCCTGTCCGGTCGCGAACTTCTAGACGAACTCGGCGGCAGACGCCGGACGGGTCAGAATCCTGCAGAGAGGTACGGCCGTAGCCGCCCTCAACAGCGAACGGCGGCTGATGATTCCGGGCTTCGAGACAATCATGTTTTACTCCTGATCCTGCATTGACGTTGCTGCCGACTGCAAGCTGCGCTGGCGTGCAGCCTTCCGGGCTCTTCACCGGCTTTCGATCGCCGGCATTTGGGCAAGAGCCATCGCTCGCCGCCGCAATATACGGCGGGCGTAGCTCCTCAAGGGGCTTCCCTTGATTGGCGCTTAGCGCCGGTGCACTAAAGCCACTGCTTGATCTGCCTTGCGACCTCTGCGGTGGAAATCCCGTAGCGGTCGTGCAGTGTCGGAAGTGCGCCAGCGTCAAGGAATTCGTCCGGCAATGCGATCTGGCGGAAACGCGGATGAACGCCTGAACGCATCAGAAGTGCAGCAACCGCCTCGCCAAGTCCGCCAATTGCGGTGTGGTTTTCGGCAACAACGACAAGGCGGCCCGGCTTGCCGGCTTCACGCAAGATCGTCTCAGTGTCGAGCGGCTTAATCGTCGGAACATGCAGCACCGCGGTATCGACGTTGTCGCGCATCAAAGTTTGCGTGGCCTCGAGTGCACGCATTGTCATGATGCCGGATGAGATGACCAGGGCGTCCTCCCCGTCACGGATCAGTTTGGCCTTGCCGAGTTCGAATTTGTAGTCATATTCGTCGAGCACGACCGGTACTTGGCCGCGCAGCAAGCGCATGTAGACCGGCCCGCGGTGCGCGGCGATGGCGGGCACCATTTGCTCGATCTCATGGCCATCGCAGGGATCGATGACGGTCATGTTTGGCATCGCGCGAAACAGGGCGACATCTTCTGCGGCCTGATGGCTCGGGCCATAGCCCGAGGTCAGCCCCGGCAGCGCGCAGACGATCTTCACGTTGCGATCTTCCTCCGCGATCGTCTGGTGTATGAAGTCGTAAGCCCGTCGCGATGCGAACACGGCGTAAGTGGTCGCGAACGGCATGAAGCCTTCGGCGGCAAGGCCCGACGCTGCGCCGAACAGAAGCTGCTCGGCCATGCCCATCTGATAATAACGGTCCGGAAATTCCTTCGCGAAGATGTGCAGGTCGGTGTATTTGCCGAGATCGGCCGTCATGCCGACCACCTCAGGGCGGCTGCGGGCGAGCTCGACGAGCGCATGTCCAAAGGGCGCCGGTTTCGTCTTCTGTCCTTCGGTCGCGATCGATGCGATCATGGCGGAGGTGGTCAGGCGCGGCTTGCCCGGCTGCGGTGCTGATCTGATGGTCCTCATGCCTGCCTCCCGGCTTCGAGCGCGGCAAGCGCGAGCTGCCATTCGTGCTGCTCGACGCGGATGAAATGGCTCTTCTCGCGCTGTTCCAGGAAAGGAACGCCCTTCCCCATCAGAGTGTCGGCGACGATCATCCTCGGCTTGGGCTCGGGATGGGACTTGGCGGTGTCGAACGCGGCAACCACGGCGTCGAGATCGTTGCCATCGACACGCTGCACGAACCAGCCGAAGGCCTTGAGCTTCTCGACCAGCGGCTCGAAGGTCATGACTTGTGTGGAAGGACCGTCCGCCTGCTGATTGTTGACGTCGACGATGCCGATCAGATTGTCGAGCTTGTAGTGGCCTGCCCACTGGATCGCTTCCCAGACGGAGCCTTCGTCGAGTTCGCCATCGGAAAACAACGTGTATACCCGTGCCTCGGATCTCTTGCACTTGAGTCCTAGGCTCATGCCGACTGCAATGCTCAGCCCAAGTCCGAGCGATCCGCCCGACATTTCCATTCCGGGCGTGTAGGAGGCCATGCCCGACATCGGCAGGCGGCTCTCGTCGCTGCCATAGGTTTCGAGTTCTTCCTCCGGGACAATTCCCGCTTCGATCAAAGCTGCGTAAAGTGCGATGGCATAATGTCCGTTGGAGAGCAGAAAGCGGTCCCGGCGGTCCCATGACGGATCTTCAGGCCGGTAACGCATGGCGTGGAAGTAGGCCACGGCGAGAACATCGGATATGTCCAGCGCCTGCGCGATATAACCCTGCCCCTGGACTTTGCCCATGCGCAGCGCATTGCGGCGGATATTGTAGGCGCGGTCCGCTAGCTTGGGCGCGTTGATAAGCGTATTGGTGGGCGTTTCCATCGATCTGGACCTTATCTCGCTGGGCTCAGTGGATAAGCATGCCGCCGTTGACGTCGATCACGGCACCCGTGACGTAGGCAGATAGATCGGAGGCTAGGAAGGTGTAGATACCGGCAACGTCTTCTGCCGTGCCGAGGCGATTGAGCGGAATGCCTTCCAGAATTTTCGCTCTCATTTCATCGTTCAGCTTGCCTGCCGTAATATCCGTGCCGATCAGGCCGGGCGTGACGCAGTTGACGCGAATCCCATCAGGGCCGAACTCCCGCGCCATCGCCTTGGCGAGGCCAAGGACCCCTGCTTTCGCAGCCGAGTAGTGTGGGCCGCCGAAAATGCCACCACCGCGCTGGGCCGAGACGGACGACATGCACGCGATCGATCCGGACTTTCGTGCGCGCATATGCGGGATCACCGCTTGCGACAGAAACAGGATACCCTTGAGATTGACGTCCTGAATTCGATCCCAATCGGCCGGCGAAATGTCCAGGAACTTGACCGGCTGGGTGATCCCGGCATTGTTGATCAGGATATCGATGCGTGCGAAGGTTTCGATCACGCGGGCGACTGCCTGTTCGCAGAACGATTTGTCGGCGACGTTGCACGCCAGTCCAATGTGGGACTTTCCAAGCGATGCCGCAGCGTCCGCCGCGGCGCCCGCGTCGATATCCAGAATGGTCACCCGAGCGCCCTCGGCGGCGAATCGCCGGGCGGTGGCAAGCCCGATCCCGCGCGGCGAGGCCGCGCCCGAAATGATTGCCGTCTTACCGCTGAGCAGCATCAATTCCTCCCGCAAATTGTTCTTCCTTGCTGGATTTAGGAATGAGGCGCGGAGGCCGGATGTACTAACGCACAGTTGTCACGGATCGATGAATCTGGTTCACTTATCGGATGCTCTCGAAGATCCCGATATCCTCAATTCGTGCCTTTGAAGCCGCAGCCCGGACCGGATCGTTTCGCGATGCGGCGAATGAGCTTCACCTGACGCCGAGCGCCGTCAGTCACGCGATCCGCAAGCTGGAGGCCACGCTTCGGACGGTTCTGTTCGAGCGCAGCGCGCGGTCTGTGCGGCTCACGCCAGCCGGCGAAAATCTGATGCGTCACACCGGGACGGCGTTCGATCAGCTCCGCCGCGGCCTTGAGGAAGTCGCCGCGCGCGGACCGCAACTGGTGCGCGTCCACTCCGCCCCAAGCTTTGCTGCGCAATGGCTGGCGCCACGGCTTGCGCAGTTTCTCGCTGCTTACCCGAAGCTCGAGGTTCGATTGGCCGCAAGCACGGATTATGCGCGCTTCAGCAACGATGATTTCGATATCGATATCGTCTACGGTCCACCGCGCGCGGAAGGCGTGGAGATTGTTCCTCTACCGGAGGAGACGGTCACGCCGCTCTGCTCTCCCTCGCTCGCAAAATCGATAAGGAAGGCCGCTGATCTGCTCGATCAGACGCTCATCCGCTCAGACGTGAAGCAGGTGCAGTGGCATCAATGGTTCGCCGCGAACGGATTGGAAGCCCCCGCGCTCCACGGCATGAGGTTCGATCGGAGCTTTCTTGCGATTGCGACCGCTGCGGAGGGATTGGGAGTGGCGTTGGAATCACCCCTCCTGGCCGAGCGTGAACTGGCCAATGGGCGATTGGTTGCCCCATTGGCGGGACGCGCGAACGATATCAGTTACGTCGGTCACCGTCTCATCTATCCGCGCGCCAGCCGACAAAGATCGGCCGTACGAGCGTTTGCAGACTGGTTGCTGGCGCAACTCGATGGCGAACACGCCCGCTCCTCGCGATGAACTGCAGGTCTGGCTGGAGCTTGGTTCAGGGCAAACCTCTGCTTGGCGCCGAACAGCAACCTTCGCCGCCGGGGCGTCCGCGCCTGCGGAGAACCTCAGATCATGCATTCTTCATTGGTCTGGCAGCGAGCTATCGCTGATGCTCGCCGATCCATCTCTACAAGGCGATCATCGATGTAGCGCCTGAGCGCCGCAGCCGCGTTCAACATATAGACACGCATTGAGATCACTTCCCACACGTACGGCTCGCGCGCGCCTGCAAACCGTTGCAAGATGCGCTCGACGCCAGCAGGCGTGAGCCGATCGCAAGCCAGCGGATTCCGCTCGCAGGAGGCGACGGCGAGCGCATCTTCTACCCAAGCGATGCAACAGTGAAGCTCGCTTGCCAGGTCGCGCGCCTCATCGACTGGTCAGCGACCCTGGAGGCCGTGGCAGAGCTGGGGGTCAGCAGGGGTGCTGAACCTCGATCCGGGACATGCGCTCGCCGAATTGATGCAGGCCTTCCTTCCGGACGTCCGCTGCTACGCGGCCGATGGATTTCACACTTTCGATGGGCTTCGAAACTGGATAGCCTCTCAACAACGAAGATGCTCAGCCCTTGATTCAACGAGGCGATCTTCCACGGCCCTCGGGCCGGCCTACCTACGTAGATGGTAGCTGACCCGCAAGGCCATCACTGGTCGGGGGTTGGGATGTCAAAGCCGAGCGGTAGAGCGGTATGTGACGATTTCTTTCAATGACTCACAGAGTTGGTCTATTCTGGACTTCAAAGTACGAGCGGATAGGTAGACCAGAACGGCAATGGCAAGGCGCCGAAACATCATCGCAATTCCCTCGCTGGGTTCTCTCGACAAGACCGCAGGCCGGGTCGGACAACAACTCACGCAGGCACTTCGCGAGGCGATATCAAACGGGATCTTGAAGCCGGGCGAACGGCTGCCGTCCACCCGCACCCTCGCTGCATCGCTCCAACTCGCGAGGGGTACGGTCATCGAGGCGTTTGGTCAGCTACATGCGGAAGGCTACCTCGAAGCGCGCGCCAGAGGCGGCACAATCGTGGCGAACGTCGACGGCGACAGCGAACTCGTGAGCCCACCGCAGGCATTCATCGAGCCGCCGCGGATCGGCCTTGTGTTGCTGGAGAACGTCGCCCGTCTTGCAGAGGTCGTGCAAACTCTTCGGCCCCAAGGGACGATGCCATTTGCAATCGCTCATCCGGCAGGCGCGGTCGCCCCGGATGACAAGTGGCGCCGTCTCGGTAATCGCGTCCGAGCGCTGCGCGTGGCTGCCCCGTCGGGATACATCGACCCGAAAGGATTGCCTGATTTGCGGCTCGCGATTACTGACTACGTTCGTAAAGCCCGTGGAGTGAAATGCGAGGCCGGCCAGGTCGTGATCACGGCGGGTACGCAGCAGGGTCTTTTTCTGGCTGCAACCGTTCTTCTTGCGGACGGAGACGCAGTATGGGCGGAAGACCCCGCCTATCCCGGTATTGTCGCGGTTCTCGGAAACTTCAACGTCCAGACCTCTCGGATTCCCGTCGACGCGCAGGGCATCGACGTCCACGAAGGCCTCGTCCGCTGCTCGAAGGCTCGGGTCGCGTTCGTTACGCCATCGCATCAATATCCGCTCGGCATGCCGATGAGCATGGCGAGACGCACGGCTCTGCTGTCCTGGGCCCGTCAAAACAATGCCTGGATTGTCGAGGACGATTACGACAGCGAACTTCGCTACGCGGGACATCCATTTCCGTGCCTGCAGGGATTCGATCCTACACGTGTCGTCTATCTCGGGACGATGAGCAAAGTGCTCTTTTCCTCCATGCGGATCGGATACGCCATCGTTCCCCTTCCGCTGGTGGAGGCGTTCGCAGGCGCCCGTGCTCTTATTGACCGCCATTCTCCGACAGCCGATCAATATGTGCTCGCGCAATATATGCGCGAGGGCTATTTCGAAGCTCACATACGGCGCATCCGGGGCGCCTACGCAGAACGGCGCGCGGCCCTGATCTCCGCCATTAAGACAGAGCTGCCGTCCTGGACAGCGCTCCAACCAAGCGACCAAGGTATGCACCTGGTGCTTTGGCTTCATGCCGGCCTCGACGACGTCAAGCTAGCCGAGCAAGCACAGAAGGCCGGGCTGGTTGTGCGACCGATCTCGCCCATGTACCAAGATGCGCCTGCTCGGTTCGGTCTAATGCTCGGCTTCGGCGGCTTTTCCGTCGCGGAATTGCAGGGGGCCGCAGTCCGCCTGAAAGGTGTCCTTGAGGCATCGGTCCGCGCGAACAGAAAGGCCAAACTGTCCAAGCGCCCACGGATGGAAACTGCCAGATAATATCTGGATGGCCGCGCTCAGGTCTCTTTCGCAGCAATCGGCGCTCGCCGCGAACTTGAACATTGGGTTGGGGTGCTCCGCAGCGCGCCGGGAAGAACGCGCACTGATCTCCAGTTTTTGACTCCAACCAGAGCTTTCGCCAGCGGCAGACGATCGTAGGGCGAATGAGATTATCCATGCTTGCGCAGGGCCGCCGATGGGCTTGGCCCCGCCATACCCGAGGATCACAAGTAGGGCGTTGCGCCACGATTTCTCCGAGCATGTCGCTCCGTCGGATATGAGTCAGGCCTGCTCCGCTTTGGCCACAGCGGCGGCCAGCATTGCATCGCCGATCACATCCTTGCCCTGGGCCTTGAGCGCGTTCCCTGCACCGAGAATGTCCCGGACCTCTTTATTCTGACTAAGCTTCGACTTGCCAACGAGTCGTGTGATCTCGATCTCGATTCCGACGATCATCTTGAGCATCATGTCGATGTAGTCCTTGGGACTGTCAGTCATCTTCCAAGGATCGGCCTGCTTCGCCTCATGGATGCGCGTCAGCCGCGCGACCATGCCACGAACGTAACGCTCATCGTCGCGGATCGTCACGCGTCCGTACACATGAGCCACCATATAGTTCCAGGACGGGACCTGCTTCTTGAACTCGACCTTGCTGGGATACCAGTTCGGCGCGATGTAGGCATCCCCGGCGCGGAATACGATCAGCACCTCGTTCCCCGTACCGATATCCTGCCAAATGGGATTTGCGCGAGCCACATGTGAATGAAGCACGCCCTGTTGCCCTTCCTTCGCGTGCAACTCGAAAGGTAGGTGATTTGCGTCGAGCCCGCTCTTCCCGTTGGTAAAGAGGATGCCGAGAGGATTTTTGTTGATGAGATCGTGAAGCGCCTCGGGGCGCGACTCGGCGAAATGTGGGGGGACGTACATGCTAGCTCCCTGGCAATTGATGAATGCCGCGCACGCTGCTCGCAGCATCAACGGGATTTCGTTCAGACCTCGGTCATCTGGAATTCACTCTTGTCTGCACCGCAATCGGGGCAGATCCATTCGTCGGGGACGTCTTCCCAGCGAGTGCCCGGCGGAATGCCCTCGTCCGGCCATCCCTCCCGCTCGCTGTAAACAACCCCGCAGAGCGCGCATATCCAGGTCTTGTAAACCGGTGCGCCGATCGCTGTTTCAGAGTGCAGGTGAGCGCTTTCATTGCTCATCTCGGGTCGCCTATGCTGTGGAGCATTCATGAGACCGATGTAGGCCAGAACTGGTTCATTCCATAGAGCCAGTCTGCGGCATTCTTGCTGTACCAGTTTGACGTCCTCTGGTTTTGGTCAAGGCCGTCAACCCGGCAGTAGGAAGATCTCTCAGAGAAGAAGTGCATTCCTTCTTCGAGCAGCCGAAACTGGTCATCCGACTGTTGGACAGCCATGACCGCGAAGCCTTGGGTCCCTCAGCCACGCGCCGCCGCTTCATCGGCAAAGGCCTGCGAGGCGTCGGCTGTGCATTCCATCACTTCCGATAAGAGCGCAAATGAGCCAGAACCGTCCAGCGGCCGGCGGCGTTACAAATGGCTTTGCAGCAAGCCACACGGCCGCTGCAGTCCTGAGCTTTGTCCAATTGCACTCAGGCGTGAAACGGGTCTAGCCATCATGCACGAAGATTGGCGCCGCGAACGTCAGTTGAAACGATTAACGGGCTGAGCGATGTTCGACTCGCATACGTTCTTTTTTGTTCCTGGCCGTGGCATTGTTTGTGGTGGTCACGCCGGGCCCGGATCTCTTCTATATTGTGGCCCGGACGCTTGCTGGCGGCAGAAGTGAAGCGCTCGCATCGAGCGTTGGCCTGGGTACCGGAGGGCTTGTCCACGTTTTCGGCAGCACCGTCGGTCTGTCTGCCCGTGTTGTCGCAAGCGCACAAGCGTTCACCTTGCTAAAGATCGCCGGAGGCCTGTATCTCATCTGGCTCGGGATCAAGGCGTGGCGCGAGGCAAGCGTCGATCCGATAGAATTGCAGACGACAGATGCGTATTCTGCTTTTCGCCAGGGCATCGTCGTAGAGGCGCTGAACCCGAAGACAGCCGCATGCTTTCTCGTGTTCATCCCGCAACTCGTCGACCCATCTGGGAGTGTCAGCATGCAGTTCATCGTCCTGGCTCATTTCGGTCGGACTCAACACGAGCGTAGACCTGATTGTGACCTATTGGGCTCCAAAGACGAGGGATGGCTTTGCAAAACGGCCCTCATTCTTCGTTAAGGCGCGATAGGCATCAGGCGCCATCATCTGCGGGCTGGGGCCGACGCTACTCTTCGCAGGCCGCACGAGTTCACCGCTGCCGAACTTCCGCGTCCGAATAGCGCGCAGAGTCTCCATTCGGCTACGAAGGACGCCTTGCCACCGGAGGTCCTTGCTTCACCGTGCAACGCGATCACGACCAGCGTCGATGCTGGTTCGACTTCGGCCGCGGTTTGGCCGTCCGGGCCGGCAGAACATGAAGGGACGCATCAACCGGCCGGGAGCAGGGCCCGCCACCGCAATCCAACGCGCTTGCCTCTGCTGCCTCTTTTGCTCTCGTGCTGGTGGATCTGGATACGTGATGAGAAACCGAGTTCGTGTCCACGGCCTAGAAATCGTCATCCTTCCTCGTGCTCGAAACGAGGAGTGCAGCGAGGAACGGGTGAGCGATGTCCGCAACGCCCTCCCGCCGGATCTTCAAACATCAGGCATCACCCGCCCGATCCTGAGCACCGTCAGGGTCGTCATCGAGAGCGGCCTCCCATTTGTTGCGGATTAGCGAGAAGGCGTGACATCGCTGGGATTCCCGCTAGTGTTTCGACAAGCGCATCGCCGCGATGCTTAGATCTGCGCCCCGGGAACTCGAACCATGTTGCTTCTTAACCATCGCACTGACCACCGGGCGCCTTTGGATGGTGCGGATGCCAACATGCTGAGTTGCGAAGCTGCGTGCGAGGTGGAGCGGTTTCTTAGATATCGCAATGGCCACAAGGAAACACCGCTGATTTCATTGCCGGGCCTCGCCAACGAGATTGGCGTGGGCTCGATCCAAGTCAAGGACGAGGGTCACCGGCTCGGCCTTGGCAGTTTCAAGGCTTTGGGCGGCTCCTATGCCGTGATCCGGCTCGTCTTAGAAGCAGCAACTCCGCGCCTCGGCAGGGCTGTCGACATCTCGGAGCTTCACGCACCTGAGGTGAAGGCCGTAGCACGGGGGATGACGGTATCCTGCGCCACGGACGGCAATCATGGCAGGTCCGTAGCGCAGGGCGCTCAGCTAGTGGGGGCGAACTGCGCTATATTCATTCACTCGGGCGTCAGCGATCAGCGTAGCGCAGCAATCGTCCGACATGGCGCGCAGATGATCCGCGTCAGCGGCAACTACGATGACTCCGTTGCCGAAGCATCCCGAGTTGCCGCAGAGAACGGCTGGATCACGGTGTCTGACACGTCCTGGCCGGGCTACGAGCGTATTCCTGGTCTGGTAATGCAGGGATATACCGCGCTCCTGACTGAAGCACTACGACAGTTGCCCGAACCTCCGACCCACGTCTTCGTCCAGGCAGGAGTCGGTGGACTTGCCGCAGCGGTCGCCGGACATTTTTCGGTGTTGTTAGGTGATAATCGCCCGTTCTTCACGGTTGTCGATCCATCGCGCGCAGCGTGCCTGTTTGAAAGCGCTCGAACCGGGCATCGTGTCAAGGTAGCTCATGGGCAGCCGACAGTGATGGCGATGCTCGAGTGCTACGAACCTTCGCTCGTCGCTTGGCGCATCCTTTCGCGCGCAGCCGACGCTTTTATGATTGTCGATGACGAGGACGCCGTCGGGGTTATGAACCGTTTGGCCAATCCCCGGGACGGTGATCCGGCTATCGTTGCAGGCGAAAGTGGCGGGGTTGGTCTGGCAGGGTTGCTGAAAGTTGCTGCCGATTCGACCTTGCGCGGCCTGATTGGTCTTGAACCTGACGCACGGGTCTTCCTCATCAATACCGAGGGTGCGACGGATCCTGGCGTTTACGAACAGCTCGTGGGTCAGTCTCTATCGCAAGTGGTCAGGAGAAGCTTGGAGGCCTAGACGCTCATGATCCGCGGCCCGTTCGGTGAACTCGTGACGGGGACGAAAGCCCAACAGAAGGCCAAGAACGAAGGCATCCAGCGATTGATCCTACGATTGAAATCCGCCGCAGATTCTGCTTCCAACGAGGCCCGTACGCACGTTTTCGGCACAAAAGGCATGGCTTTGCCGTCTTGCCGCAAGAACAAGCGCTATGACTTTGGCGCTTTGCAGTCCAAACGCGTTCGCCTCATCGAATGATACAACACAGCTTCATTTTCTTCTTGATTCGGCACACCGGCTATGAGCCGTTTCATAATTGCGATACAGCTCTCCGAGTAATCTGTCGATATGCGTGGACTCCTGATCGTTCTCACGGCTTTCGCGATCATGTTGGCGGCACGCGGCCACCACCAAAGCGCGTTCATGCCGCGCCCGACGGCGCCCATGCCATCCGTCAATGTGCCCTAACGCCAGGTCTGTGGGGTACGCGGCTGCCTGCGAGCGAACGCAGGGCAGATCGGGCCGGCAACAAGGGACTGCTAGGCTGATTTCGGCGCATTCTTCAGATAGACGACAGCGCGACGTCCCGCAGAGGTCAGCTCCCCCAGACTCGTTTTTCCCGCCCGCACCGCTTGGATCACTTGCTCAGCGACATATCGACGGCTCTCGTGGTCACCGCCATTCGGCAGTCCCGCACAGACCTGATCCAAGACCAGGCCCATATTCGCTTGAACCTCTCCCGTAAATTCGCTCACGCTCCATCTCTCCCTTCGAGGGATAATGCGATAAGGTTAGTGCCCTCTTTGCACTCGGTATAGCGCACATTTGTCGAGCGGTTAAAAGCCTCTCGCGTGCAGAAGTGAATTCATGGTTTGACGCGGCTTGGTATCCTCGCAATTCGCGCGGCGCCTGCGTTCGAAACGATCGCGCCGCGTTCGAATCGTCTCATTGCGAGGAGGACGGAATCGTCCCGTACGGCTCGGATTTCCGGGCTCTCGCCAACCTCATTTCCCTGAGCGAGCCTCACGCGGGCGCTATGGTCCTCACATGGGCGGCCATGGCCCTCTGGTTCGGCGCGGGCGGCCGTTGCGCCGCAGTTCACGCGAGACTGTCGAATCAGCCCGCCCCAGGCGACGTCCAATCTGTTGGATCGATTGGCCCTGCACCTTGAGAGGCCCGATCTCTTCGCGCTCTACCAATGAGAGCTATTGCCCCGAGACAGCCTTTGCCGAAGATCTGAACATCGCTGGTGGCATGTCGCCCGACCGCACGATCATCGTCAACGCGATCATGGCTTGGACCAGCGGTCGAGCTCCGCCGTCGCAAAATAAGCGCTTGCCTTGCGCAGGATCTCGTTGGCTGCCGACGCTCGCGGTTCTTCCGGTCCAGAGCCTTGGGCTTCTCGGCCAGCTCGGTCGGAACGCCGGCCCGCTGCCCACTGTCGATCTCGACCTTCTTGACTCAGTCATGCAAGGTCTGCGCGTGCAGCCAATCTTGGCCGCAATGGAAGTCACCGTCGTCCAGCGCGACCTGTGCTCGTTGGCCTGATACAGAGCTATACGAACCGCTCGGGCTCGAGCGTCGGGTGAACATTTGCGTCGTCTTTGCTTGTCTTGGCTCCACCTTCTCAAGACTTGGAGCCTCCGCCAAACCTGCGGCGGCGGTTCAGATGGGCGCTCAATCCTGCAAGCGCTCAAACGCTGACGGCACGATTTGAGTGAGTTGTGCTGTCAAGATGCTCTGGTCTACTCAGCTTCTGGCGGAGCGATCCGTTTGCAAGCACGAGAGCACAAAACGAGGAATGCCCGCCGGAAGGCGGCGAACTGTCGCTCGATCTTGCTGGAAAAGTGCGCTCTGCCCCGAGACCAGCAGGAATTATCCGGCTCATTTGAATAACAATGCCGAGATTGGCCAGAAAGGGAAGCGGAGCGGCGATTGCCGATCTCTATTCCTCGCCGCAGAGGTCGTTCATGGGCAGTCATGATCTTGTCTCCAGCAGTTTCCTCGGGCTGACCGCAGCCGGATTTGCGCTACTCTGCTCGAGCCTGCTTTTCCTCGTCTTCACATGAAGTGAGCCCCCCTCGTATGGCCCGTCTGGTCATTCAGTTCATCGACTGGACGGACTGCTTCCCTACACTTTGAAAGGCTGGCACGGCTCCAGCAGGCCGTGATGAGTATCGTAGCCGCCCGGCCGAAATCCTCGACGCGATAGCGGCCCCTGCCCGCAACCTTCGAAACAACCGTAAGCCCGGCACGCAACGCCGGTGAACTTACCTAGAGAACTGGTCTCCAGAAAGTCGTTGTCCCAACCGCCGGCTCTGAACGGCATGACAGTGTTGAAGGTCGGCCGCAGCCGAGACTAACCTGGGATCTGCACCGGCAGTGCGGAATAACCGTGCACAAAATTCGATTGAACTCGCTCCGGTTCGCCGACCACATTTACCTCCAAACATCGATTCAGCATCTCCTCCCACAGGATTTTCAGCTGCAGCTCCGCAAGGCGCCTACCCACGCAGCGATGAATCCCAAATCCGAAAGAGAGATGTTGCCGTACATTTTCCCGATCGATGATGAAGCTGTTGGCTCTCGCAATGACCTCGTCATCTCGGTTGCCAGAGATGTACCACATCACAACTTTCTCGCCTCGCCTGATTCGCTTGTGGCCTATCGTGAAATCGTCCACAGCGGTCCGGCGCATGTGTGCAATGGGGGTTTGGTATCGTATAATCTCGGATACCGCGCCGGACACGAGCGAAGCATCATCCCGGAGTTTTCGCATTTCGGATGGATTTTGGCTCATGAACAAGACGCCCCCGGTAATTGAGTTGCGCGTAGTATCGTTACCTCCAACAATCAGCAGAATGAGGTTGCCCAGGAACTCGCGGGGCTCCATGTTTCGGGTCGCCGGTGAATGCGCCATCATCGAGATCAGGTCACCGCGCGGCTCACAATTGACCCGTTCGCTCCAAAGCCGCGTAAAATAGTCCAGGCACTCCGACAGCACCACCTTTCGCTTTTCCCAGCTGTCGATCTGGTCGCCCATTTGTGGAGTCAAGGCAGCTACGTCCGACCAGTAGGTCAGCAACCACCGATCCTGAAATGGAAAATCGAACAGCGTGGCCAGCATTTGGGTCGTCAACTCGATCGAGACCCTGTCGACCCAGTTGAAGGTATCGTTGCGCGGCAAACCGTCCAAAATCTTCTGAACCCGCGAGCGGATCAAGCCTTCAAGATTTGCCAAGTTCTCCGATGCCGCTATCGGACTGATAGTCTTACGCTGCTGAGCGTGGAGAGGAGGATTCATTTTGATAAAACTGGGGGTCCAATACTCCTCCGGCGGGTCGACTATTGTGACGCTTCGCTCTGATGAGAATGTTGTGTGATTTGAGTCCACGGCTATGATGTCGCGGTATTTTGTTATCGACCAATATGGTCCGTATGGGCTGTTTTCGCAATAATGGACGGGATCTTCCCTTCGCAGCCGCTCGAAATAAGGCCAAACTGTGTCATCCTCGAAGCGCTTGGGCTCGCTTACATCAAGGCGACTCAGCGGGATATCAGTGCTCTCGCAGGCGCTTTCTGTCGATAACGCTGTCATGATTGTCTCGCTGACATTGGCCTGCAATTTTGCTGGATCAGCTGAGTGCGCTGTCTAGCGTTCGCGGGGAAGCTTGCTCGAACACGACGAGCTTGGGCGGTGCACTAATGATCTGTCACGCATGTTCATGGCTGGACTTCGCGCGAGCTCCGAAATCTGAAATCATGTTACGGACTTTGGTTCGGTCCCTGTCGACAAAGAATAATCGAAAGGCGAGCGAAGCTCCCCTATCAGGATTGGGAGGGCGCGAACGTGCCCTTTGTGGTAGTCAACATCAAGCCGCAAGCACTCGCAGCTGTGGCACCCAGCCGCTTATCGTCATTTTCTCGGGCAGGCAGCCCTTCGCCACTCGACCACTTACATTGCGCGAAGCGACGGATGTCCGGACTGGCAACAAAGTATCTTCCATGCGTTGGAATAGAAGAGAATTGGCACACCTGAAACAGCTCTGGTCCGAGGAACAGAGTGCCGCGCAGATCGCGGGTCATCTCGAGTGCAGTCGCAAGCCGTCTGCGGCAGGCTGACTCGGTTGGGTCTCACTCGAGGTCACAAGCCACCAACAGCAAAACTCAAGATTAGATCGGTCCCCAAGCGAGGGCCGACGTCGATGGCTGCCCGCCGCGATCGCGTCCGAAAGAAGCTGCCGCAAAAGGCGCTAGAAACGCGGCCTGAGGAAATGAGCAAGCGGCATCTTTGCGGAATCCGAGGCAAAG
>NZ_VSST01000024.1 GCF_019402665.1 Bradyrhizobium canariense | reverse complement strand
GAGCCCGGCCACCGCAAGGAGGAATTTCTGTTCAAGCTCGTGCCGCATGCGCGCGAGCGCGGCTTCTCGCTGCTGGCGCTGGACCTGCTCGGCGACCAGCGCGACGACTATCTCGACGCGCTGTTGCGGCGCCGGGATCTCGAGAGTGCGATTCCGTGCGTCATGGACTATCTGGAGACGTGCAGCGAGGTTGATTTCGAGCGCGTCGCGATCGTCGCCGATGGCTGGGGCTCTTCCTTCGTGGCCCGCGCGGTGTTGCAGGAGCCGCGGCTTGCGGCCGCCGTCTGCGATGGCGGCCTGTGGGATCTGCACGAGCGGGCCTTCTTTGCCAGCCGATTCGCGATGAGCGACGTCAGCATCGTTCCGGTGCCGCATGCGCCGCTGATGGCCTCCAGCGCCGATTGTCCGGTGCTGATCACGCTCGGCGAGGACGGCTGGCTCAAGGCCGATCGGGCCCGTCAGATCGTCCAGACGTCCCGGCTCGGCAGTTCGGATGTCATGTTGAAGGTGTTCACCGCGGCCGAAACCGGCGCGGCACAGGCCCATGCGGACAATCCGAGCCTTGCCAATGAATACATCTTCGATTGGCTCGAATCGCGGCTCGGCGCCGCGGGGCGCATCTAGGGACGTTACCTCAGAAGTCGAGGGTCAGGCGGACGCAGGCCTTTTCGAGGCGGGTCTTGAGCATCGCGAGCTTGGTCGTGAATTCCGTCAGTTCCTTCTCGTCGAACTCCTGGAAGACGAATTCCTTGATCGTCTTGTACTGCTCGTTGAGGCTCGCCAGGTGCTTCTGCGTCTTCTCGGTCAGGGACAGCCGGACCACCCTTGCGTCGGTCGGCGAGGGGCGACGGCGCAACAAGCCCTTCTTCTCGAGCAGCTTGGACTGGGTGGTGACGAACGACGGATCGACGTGGAGGAGTTTCGAGACGACGTTGACCGGAATGCCGTCGTCCTTGTCGAGGTCGGAGATCGCCATCAGGATCAGCCATTGCGGACCGCTGATGCCAAGCGTTCTCGCCCAGAACTGACGCAGCTCCTCCAGATACATGTTGATCGACGATATCTCCCAGGTGAAGCGCCTGATGATATCCAGATTGCCGATGGAGCGGAGGCGCGCCCCTTCTTTCCTCGTCGCTGACACAGCGTCACTCCCGTGATCTGATTTGTATGCGGCCGGTGTCGTGCAAGCCATAGTCCACGCAAGCCTGCTCTGACGCAAGTGCAGGGCAGGGTAATTTCGTCACTAAAACTACAAAGATGATCAGCTCACGGAATCGCCTCACTGCGGTGTTGCGTACAGGGCACAGTTTTAGCGAAATAACAAACCTTATTAAATAAGGTATTTTGATTAGTGAACGGCGCAGGCATATTGCGTCGTGACGGTGGGGGGTACTCGATCGTCCCGTTGCCAGGTGGTTTGCTCACGTCCCTCGCTTCGAAAGAGGGTGTGTCCGAAGCGCAAAGCGGCCGAGCGGATTTTGAAAGACGGGGATCTGGGGGGCCTCACGGTCCGGTCTTCGTAACATGAGCAACTTGGAGGTTTTAATATGAAAGTGGTGAAGAGCCTTTTGCTCGGCACTGCGGCGGGTCTGATCGCCGTCGGTGGAGCTCAGGCGGCTGATCTTCCGGTCAAGGCCAAGGCGGTCGAGTACGTGAAGGTCTGCTCGCTCTACGGCGCGGGTTTCTACTACATCCCGGGCAGCGACACCTGCATCAAGCTGGGCGGCTATCTGCGTGCCGAAGTGGCGCTCAATGCCGGCGGCAATTACAGCGCCCAGTACAACAACGTTTTCGCGGCCAACAACCGCCTGACGAACTATTATTCGATGCGCGCTCGTGAAGATCTCAACATCGACACGCGCACCGCGACCGAGTACGGCGTTGTCCGCACCTATTTCGATGCGGTCTTCACCTGGACGACCGGCAACTATGTCGGCGCCGGCTCGGGAACGGGTGCCACCCAGTACAGCAGTACGCTCGGCCTCAATGCCGCGGGCACGGGCCTGATCGGGTCCAGCGGCGGCGCCATCAACGGCACCGACGGCGGCATTTCGGGCGGCGCGCTCGGTGTCTACTACGCCTTCATCCAGTTCGCCGGCTTCACCATGGGTAAGGCCGTGTCGCAGTTCGACGCGCCCTGGATCAACTATCCCGGCAACAACTTCGACCAGCTCGTGGGCGGCAGCGGCACCACCAACGGTGTTGCCCAGTTCACCTACACCGCCGATCTCGGCCAGGGCGTGACGGCGATCGTCTCGGCGCAGGACCAGACGCAGGTCTTCCAGACCGCCCTCTGGAACACTGCCGGCATGTCCACCGCCGGCGTCCTCGGCGGTGCGTACGGCTCCAACGATCTCGGCGGCACCCGCGCCCCCGATCTCGTCGGCACGCTCCGCGTCGACCAGGCCTGGGGCCTGTTCCAGGCCTCGGTCGCGGCGCACGACAACCACGTCGCCTATTACGGCGCGAGCGAAGCCACCGGTCATCCCGAAGACAAGTGGGGCTGGGCCGTCCAGCTGGCTCTGTCGATCAAGAACATCCCGACCGGTGCAGGCGACGTGATCAATATCTCGGGCGTCTACACCGACGGCGCGAGCCGCTACAACTTCCAGGAGCTGGCGGCGACCAACTACTCGATGTTCGGCGGTTCGGGCGGCGCGTATCAGAGCATCGGCTTCGCCGGCGTGTCTGACGCGGTGTTCGCACCCGGCAGCGGCCTCGAGCTGACCAAGACCTACGGCTTCCGTGGTGCCTACACCCACAACTGGAGCCCGTACTGGAACTCGGCGCTGTATGGTGCGTGGGCTGCCGTCAACTACAGCGGCACGGCCAAGGGCATGATCTGCGGCAGCGCCGCGTTCGCGACCCTGACCGGCACCTGCAACCCGGACTTCAACATCGGCCAGATCGGTGTCATCACCCGCTGGACTCCGGTCAAGAACCTGACCTTCTCGGCTGACTTCACCTACAGCCATCTTGACCAGAAGTACTCGGGCGTGATCACGACGCCGGCGCTCACCAGCGTTGCCAAGCCTGCAGCGACCTATGAGCTGAAGGACCAGGACACCTACAGCCTGTTGGTTCGCGCCCAGCGCAACTGGTAAGCCTTGATCTTCGGATATGACGCAGCCCCGGCGGGACACCGCCGGGGCTTTTTTTATGAGATGAGCTTCTTTACGAAGATGGCTTTCGGAAATCCGGCAGCCTGTGCGGGCGACGAAGACGAGCCATGCGATTCGATCGGCCCCAAATTTATTTACTTACCTGAGTTACTAAGCTATATAACTCGAAGCCGATGACGAAAGTTGCGGCTCTGACTTGATGCTAAACCTCCAGAAACCTCCGGCAATGCCCTGCCGGAGGTTTTTCGTTTGAGGACACGGCTCTAGGATATGGTTCTAAGCGCGCATGACGCGCGCGCGGGAATTCGGCCGGTAGGCGAGGCGGCTGTGGCCGGCGCAATAGGACTGGCCGTCGGGCGCGGAGTTGCCGCAGAAGCAGAAATCGTCGGCGCCGGGCGTCGAGATCGGCCAACGGCAGCGGTTCTCGGCAAGTTCGAGTAGCGAGCAGCGATTGGCGTCGTCGATCGGAGCGGCGACCATCGGCGCACTGGTCTCGCCATAGATCGTGGCGAGCATCTCGTATTGCAGCCGCGGCACGGTCCGCGGCGTGCGCGAAGGCGCCAAGCCCCTGTCCTGAACCTTGCGGTCGTCGATGGTCCGGCCGCGCGTCAGATTGAGGCGAGACAGCTTGCCGATCACGGCATTGCGGCTGACGCCGATGTCGGCGGCGATCTCGCGGCAGGAGAGGCCGGCCTCGAAATGCTGCTTCAAAAGTTCAAGTCGTTCGTCGGTCCAGGTTGGTGAGAGAACAGGCATTGGTGCGGTCCCAGGTTGCAGATGTCGGCCATCCGCCTCTCGAGATCCGTCCGCCTCACGTTCGGCGCGCGCTCACGTCCTGCCATTGTCGCGGATCGACAAAAGCCCGTCCTTGATGGCGAGACGGATGCCTTCCTCGATCAAGGTACGTGCGACGCCGGGAACGCTGGTGCCGTGGGTGCCCTGTCTCACCAGCTTCTCCAGATAGGTGATGGTCGAGAGCGCCAAGGTTACGGGAATGCGGTCAGTCTCGGCTTTTTCGGTGGCCATGGACGAACGCTAGCCTCATACGCGGGTACATAAAAGTTACGATTAAGACTCTATTTAGGTTTAGAGGCAGAAGTCAAATGCAGGCTGCGGCCCGTGTTCAGCCTGTTGGAATCGCGAGGGAAATTAGGCATGACAAGGCACGCCGCGCGGCAGGCAGGCGGCGGCGTAGCTTCGACCGGTCAGGCGTGGGCGGGTCGGCTCAGCCGTGCACGATCGCCTTTTCGATCATGCAATGGATGCCCTTGGAGCCGTTGACGGTTTGGGTCACCCGCAGATCAGCCGCCAGGCTGCACAGCGTATAGGCGTCCTCGCGCGTCAAATTGCGCCTTTCGCCGAGCAGCACGATCATGTCGCGCAGCGCCCGCACCACGCACTGGTCGAGGTCGGGGTCCATGGCCATGGTCATGTAGTGCGTCGCCGTCTCGCCACGGGGATAGTCGAGCCTGAGGTCCTTGCGCAGCGTCAGGCGAAAGCGGCCCTGGAGTGCGGTCTCGATCGCGGTGACGCAGACCTCGCCGTCGCCCTGCACGCCATGGCCGTCGCCGCAGGAGAACAGCGCGCCCGGGACGAACACCGGCAGGTACAGCGTCGCCCCGGCGCCAAGCTCCTTGTTGTCGAGATTGCCGCCCATGGCGCGCGGGACCAGCGAGGAGATGCGGCCCCAGGCGGGAGGCGGTGAAACGCCCATGACGCCGAAGAACGGCTTGAGCGGCAGGTCGAGCCCCCACGGCATGCGGGCGACCATCCGCGACCGGTCGAGCGGGATGTTGAGGATGCGCGTCTCGTGGAAATCGTCGGGCAGGGTGCCGGACAGCGGCTTGATCATGTTCCAGCCCCAATCCTGCCGGAGCTGAACGTCGAGGATCTCGACCGCGAGCACGTCGCCAGGCTCGGCCCCCTCGACCGCGATCGGGCCGGTGAGGATATGGCCGGGGAGCATGCGCTCGTTTTCGGCATGAACCTCGTGCATCTCGGGCGGAATGTGAAACTTGCTGCGGTCGGGCAGCATATCCGGACCGCCGCTGATGGTGTCGACCGTGACCTCGTCGCCGCTCGCGATGGTGAGGACGGGCTTGAGCGCAGCCTCGAAGAAGCCCCAATGACAGGTCTCGGGGCTGGAATGCAGGTGGTGATGGGTCATGTGGCGTCCGTCCGTTTCACAGGCCCGGGCTTGACCAGGCAATCGATCCTCTTCCAAGAAGCTTTCTGAAGATCGACGGGCGGGTCAAGCCCGCGCGCAACAGGCACGACCATTCCAGCGAGGCTCCCCTGCTTTTTGTCCTGTCCAAGACCCTCGGCGCCGCGGTGCTGCCGATCAACTTGATGATCGAGCTCGGAATCGTCTCGGTCGTCCTGATGGCGACGCGCTTTGCCGCCTTCGGCCGCAAGCTCGCCGCGGCCACGCTGATCATGCTGGCGCTCGCCGCGTTTTCGCCGCTCGGCAACCTCTTGCTCTATCCGCTGGAGTCGCGTTTTCCGCCGTGGGATCCGTCGCGCGGTGCGCCCGACGGCATCATCGTGCTCGGCGGCTCGGTCGACACCGATCTGTCGGCGGCACACCGCACGCCGGTCGTGGCGCACGCGGCCGATCGCCTGTTTGCGCCGGCCGAGCTCGCGCGCCGCTATCCGAACACGCGCGTTGTTTTCACCGGGGGCACCGCGAACCTGGTTTCGACGGACTCCCGGGAGGCCGACTACTCCGCGCCGATCCTGGAGAATCTGGGCATCGCGAAGCAGCGCCTGATCCTCGAGCGGGACTCTCGCAACACCTACGAGAATGCGATCTTCACCAGGCAATTGGTATCACCGAAACCGGGCGAACGCTGGCTCCTGGTCACCTCGGCCTTTCACATGCCGCGTTCGATGGGGATCTTTCGCAAGGCGGGATTTGACGTCGAAGCCTATCCCGTAGACTGGCGAATGGGCGGCCGTGACGATCTCTTCTCTTTCACCAATGTCGGCACGGACGGGCTCGGCCGAACCGAGGTCGCCGTGCGCGAATGGATCGGGCTCCTCGCCTACCGCCTGATGGGCCGCACTGGCGAGTTGCTCCCGGGACCGGCGAAGGACTAGAACCGTTCAACAAGCAATATCAGCGCCGGCGCGCGACTGCCGGCCGGGAGGACGCCATGCAACAGCAGAGTGCAGACAGCATCGATCTTGCCGGCCTCGTCGCCGATCTCAACAGCCTGTTGCGGCTGAAGACCACGGTGATCGGCATGAAGCTGTTCGCGCGGACCGCGGACATGGAGGCAATCCCGAAGATCCGGCGGCCGAACGCGGTCCACACCACCGACCAGATCGTCAGCATGGCTGCGCGTCTGGGCTGGACTGTCGGCATCACCGCCGACGATCTCGTCGGCGCGCAGTGCCGCGCGGTGATCGGCCTTGCACCGCAGGATGAGAAATGGCTCGCCGGCGAAAACTATGTCGGGGTCTGGCACGGCACGGCCGAGGACGCGCGCAAGCGCCAGGAGGCGCTGGACGTGGTTCCGTTCGGGCAATATCAGGCGCTCGCGGTCAGTCCGCTGGCGAGCGGCCGGCTCGATCCGCCGGACATCTGTCTCGTCTATGCGACGCCGGGGCAGATGATCATCCTGATCAACGGGCTGCAATATACCGGCTACAAGAAGTTCGAATGGGGCGTGGTCGGCGAGACCGCCTGCGCCGATTCCTGGGGCAGGGCGCTCAAAAGCGGCGAGCCCAGCCTGTCCTTGCCATGCTATGCCGAACGGCGCTATGGCGGCGTGCCGGACGAGGAGATGCTGATGGCCTTGAAGCCCGAGCATCTCGCCAAGGCGGTTGTGGGCATGAAGGCGTTGGCCAAGAACGGACTGCGTTATCCGATCCCGCCCTATGGTATCCAAAGCGACGTCCGTGCCGGCATGGGCGTGAGCTACGCGAAGAAGTAAAGCAAAGGCCGACCATGAGCTCTGCGAAATTCGACATCGTCGTCTATGGCGCGACCGGTTTTACCGGCCAGCTCGTCGCCGAATACCTGACCCAGCATTACAAGAGCGACCATTCGCTCAAATGGGCGATGGCGGGCCGCAGCCTCGGCAAGCTGAAATCGGTCCGCGATGCGATCGGCGCGCCCGGGAATACAGAGCTTATTGTCGCGGATGCGTCGGATGCGGCCTCGCTGAAGGCGATGGCGGAACGGACGATGTCGGTGATCACCACCGTCGGGCCGTATCAGCTCTACGGTGAGGAACTGCTCGCGGCCTGCGTGGCCACGGGCACGGATTATTTCGATCTCTGCGGCGAGCCGATCTGGATGCGCCAGATGATCGACAAGTACGAGGCGGCTGCAAAAGAGAGCGGCGCGCGGATCGTGTTTTCCTGCGGCTACGATTCCGTGCCGTTCGAGCTCGGCACGTTCTTCGTCCAGGAAGAAGCCAAACGTGTGTTCGGCGCGCCGGCCTCGCGGGTGAAAGGGCGTGTGCGCGACATGCGCGGCACGCTCTCGGGCGGCACCGCCGCGAGCGCGAAGGCGACCTTCGATGCGGTGGCCAAGGATCTCAGCCTTGTCGCCATTCTCAACGATCATTTTGCGCTGACGCCCGGCTTCACCGGCCCGAAGCAGCCGAAAGGCAACAGGGCCGCCTTCGAGGAGGACCTGCAATCCTGGGCGGCGCCGTTCATGATGGCGCTGATCAACACGCGCAACGTTCACCGCTCCAACATGCTGATGGGATTTCCCTACGGCCAGGACTTCGTCTACGACGAGATGGTCCTGACCGGTCCCGGCGAGAAGGGCGAGGCCAACGCCAAGCTCGTGATGGCTGCCAATGCGGGCAAGACCGGCCCCGACGCACCGAAGCCCGGCGAGGGGCCGTCGAAAGAAGAGCGCGACAACGGTCTGTTCGATCTGCTCTATATCGCGATCGCGCCCGATGGCCGCATGGTTCGCGCCGGCGTCACCGGCGACCGCGATCCCGGCTACGGGTCGACCTCGAAGATGATCTCCGAATGCGCGATCTGCATGCTGCGTGACACGACCGACGTCGCAGCCGGCTTCTGGACCCCGGGCGCGGCGATGCAGCACAAGCTGATCAAGCGGCTGCAGGAGAATGCTGGGCTGACCTTCGCTGTGGAAGCTTAAAGCCCACGATCCCAGGAAGCCGATCCGTGTCCGCAAAATTCGACATCGTCGTCTACGGCGCAACCGGATATACTGGCCAGCTCGTCGCCGAGTACCTGGCCGCGCATTACGTCGGTGACGGCGCGCCGACATGGGCGATGGCGGGTCGCAGCAGTGACAAGCTCGCATTGGTCCGCGATGCGATCGGCGCGCCTGCCGACACGCCGCTCATCGTTGCGGACGCAGCCGATTCTACGTCATTGCGGGCGATGGTCGATCAGGCGAAGCTGGTCGTCACCACGGTCGGTCCATACCAGCTCTATGGCTCCGATCTGCTTGCCGCCTGCGTCGCGTCGGGCACCGACTACATGGATCTCTGCGGCGAGCCGATCTGGCTGAAGCAGATGATCGACAAGCATGAAGCCGCAGCGAAAGCGAGCGCCGCCCGGATCCTGTTCTCCTGCGGATTCGACTCGGTGCCGTTCGAGCTCGGTGCGTTCTTCGTGCAAGAGCAGGCCAAGCGCGCGTTCGGCGCACCGGCACCGCGCGTCAAGGGCCGCGTCCGCGACCTCAGCTGGAAATTCTCCGGCGGCACTTCGGCAAGTGCAAGGGTCACCTTTGAGGCGGTGGCGCAGGACCTCAGCCTGGTGTCGATCCTCAAAGACCCATTTGCCTTCACGCCGGGCTTCGAGGGACCGAAACAGCCGCGCGGCAACAGGCCCATCTTCGAGGAGGACCTGCAATCCTGGTCCGCACCGTTCGCGATGGCGATCCTCAACACGCGCAATGTCCATCGCTCCAACTTGCTGATGGGATTCCCGTATGGCCGGGATTTTGTCTACGACGAAATGGTGCTGACGGGGGCGGGGGAGGAAGGGCAGGCCAACGCCAAGCGCGTCATGGCCGCTAACAGCGAAAAGACCGGTCCTGAAGCGCTCAAGCCCGGCGAAGGCCCCTCAAAGGAGGAGCGCGACAACGGTCATTACGACCTGCTCTATGTCGCGATTGCTTCCGATGGCCGTCAGGTTCGCGCGGCAGTCAAGGGCGATCTCGATCCGGGTTATGCGTCGACGGCGAAGATCATCTCCGAATGCGCAATCTGCCTGTTGCGCGACACGCCGAACGTAGAGGCCGGCCTCTGGACCCCGGGAGCAGCGATGCAGCACAGGCTGATCAAGCGGCTGCAGGAGAATGCAGGGCTGACGTTCACGGTGGAGAAGTAGCTGTCACCTTCCCTTCTCCCAGGCGGCGAAACCGACCTTTCATCCTCAAGCCGTCTCGCGTGTTGAGCACGAGCAAGGTGATGTTCACAGCTCCTGCGGCAAGCTCGACAGCCTGCACCGCATAGAAGACTGCATCAAACTCGGCGGCGCTCGCCTTATGTGCGAGGAACAGTGCGGCGGGGACGAGGACCAGGACGCCATTGCCGGCGATCAGCGGCATTCGCTTGATCTTGGCGCCGACCAGGCCGGCTCGCCGACCCCGTGCCAGCGTAAGGCCCGTGCCCCCCGCCGCCGCCAGCGCCGGGACCAGCAAAAGAAAGCCCCATGGTATGGCGGTCTTGACGGCGGTGATGACGGCTTGGGATGCGAAAAGCTCGCTGAGTGCGGTCGACAACCAAAATGTCGAGATGGTCAGAAGCGCGATTGCGCCAGCAATGGGATGGATCACCTTGATCATGATTGGGTTCCCTTGACCGAAGACGGCCAGCCTGTTCAATGTGACATGATGATGTCGATATTTATGCTGCAGAGAACCATATTGACATTATGATGTCAACTAAGGCATGGTAACAATATGCGCGCTACCAAGCGATCCCCGGCCGGTGATGCTTTGACTGAGCTCATTCTCGATCTGTTCAGGGTCAACAACCTGACCGTGACGTGGGGCGACCGGCTGGTCGCTCCGCTCGGCCTGACCAGCGCGCGCTGGCAAATTCTGGGGGCAATCGTAGCCGCGGACCGCGCCCAGCCGGTCGCCTGGCTCGCCCGCGACCTCGGAGCGAACCGCCAGAACGTTCAGCGCATCGTCAATGACCTGGCCCAGGAAGGGCTCGTTACGTTCGAGCCCAATCCACATCACCGTCGCGCGCACCTTGTGGTGCTGACGGACAAGGGACGGAAGACTTACGACGCTGCCATCCGCCTGTATGACCCCAGAATCAACTCCCTGGTGCAAGGTCTCCCGATGGAAGACCTCAGGATCGCCGGTCGCCTCATGAAGGCGCTGCGCAAGAAGCTTGAAGACGAGGAGAGTGCTACAGGCGCCTGAGCGAATCCTCGTGCCGACGTCCGCTCACGTGGAGCCGAATGATCGGGGATTCGAAGATTGAGCAGGTCTATGGTCGGAAGACAATCCGGTGGTCATCCGCAGCGTCGTTCCAGGCCTCGGCTATCGCCGTGAGGGGCAACGTCTTCACCGGGGTGTCAAAACCGCCGGCTGGCAGAGCCGCCAAAAGTTCTCCGGCCCCCGAGATCAGTTCCGAAATCGAGAGACTGCCGATCCCGCTGCCAAGAATCTCCAGGCCAGAGCTGCGCAGCGCATGCGCCGAAAGTGGGATTGTTTCTCCAGCGATTGAGCCGAGCTGGACGTAACGAATGGCAGGTTCTCCACTGCGAGATCCGCGTCCGTCCGTTGCCGCAGCGATGACTCTGGTTGCGGGCTCCCCCCAGAGATAGTCGAGAACTACATCGATCTTTTCGGAGAACGCGCGTTGCAGCGAAGCGTCCACATTTTCGTCCAGTCGGATTGTCTCGACCGTCTTGGGGAACGCGGCGAGCTTGGTTGCATTTCGCCCGGTCACGATGATCCTGCTGGCGCCCAGATAGGAGGCGATCTGAACCGCCAGGCTTCCCGCCGACCCGGTCGCACCGTTAATCAGCACGGCCTCGCTCCGCACGAACTTCGCACGGCGCGTGAGCGCAACCCACGAAGAGAGCCCGCTGGTTACGACGGCAGCCGCCCGCGCGTCGTCAATACCATCGGGCACAGGCACGGTCGCGCTCGATGCGACCAGCGACTTCTCCGCCATGGAGCCGAACGGGGACTTGGGAAATATGAAATACACCCGTTCACCGGTGGAATTCATCCCAACCCCATCGACACCAGGCACGAAGCCAGCGCTGCCCGAACTGGTATTGCTCGTGTAGTGCTTGCCCGCGGCGAGACTTTTCACGATCGGGCTCAGCGGCGCGGCGAGAACGTCGATGACCGTTTCGCCAGCCTCCGCGCAAGGCTCTGCAAACTCGCCAAAGGTCGGTGAAGAACCAAACGAATGAACAATTGCAGCTCGCATTGACTATCCCTTCACGGCGACAGGCGGTGGCGCTTGGAGGGCCACCGCTGCAAGTGCATCGGAGACCGCCGCGCGCAACGGCGTCGTCGGACGACCAATAAGGTCGCTCAAGTCGCGCCGATCGTCGAACAGATCGCCCTTTGCCGCTGCGATGTCGAACCCGACGAGCATGCGCGCCACCGGCTCGGGAAGGTCCGCGCCAATGAGCGCCTCACCAAACCCTGCTTCCGACATGTTCCTGTAGACGATTGGTTTGCCTGTCTGGCGCGCAACTTCGGCCGCCAGTTCGGCAAGCGTGTAGGGCTCGTCGCCCGCCAATTCGTAAACCTTGCCCGATTGATCCTCCCGCGACGTCAGGACTGCGGCGGCGGCATCCGCGTAGTCGAGGCGGCTCGCCGACGCGATGCGCGCTTCGCCGGCGCAGCCGACAAACGCACCATGCGCAAGCGCCATTGGCAACGCGCCGAGATAGTTTTCGGTGTACCAGCCGTTGCGCAGCAACACATATGGCACGCCGCTCGCCTTCAGCAGCGTCTCGGTCGCCCGATGATCGGCGGCAAGCTCCAGTGTCGAAATGTCTGCATGCAGCAAGCTGGTATAGGCGATTAGCTCAACCCCAGATTCCTTCGCCGCGGTGATCGCGTTCTCATGCTGGCGAACCCGCTTGCCGGGCTCGCCGGCCGAGATCAGCAACAGCTTCCTTACGCCGGCGAAAGCACGTTCCAGGCCCGTGGGATCGTCGTAGTCGCCTGGGCGGACGGCAGCACCTTCAGCCTTGAAGGCCTCTGCTTTGGCTGGATCTCGGACGACGGCTGTAATCTGCTGTGCTGGCACAGCCTTCAACAAGGAATGGATGACAAGCCGGCCGAGTTGGCCAGTGGCACCGGTCACTGCAATCATGGGATGGTCTTTCCAATATGGTTATGCAGCTTATGGATGTGACATTGGTTATAATGACTATGTTTCAACGCTCTGCGACTGGTTCTTCTTGCGCCGTCCATGACGCGGCCGAGTACGGTTCGACCTGATGCGCTTACACCGCCCGCGCGTCGTACGCGTACATGAACTCCATGCTCTTTGCGCCCAGGGGCAGCAGCCACTTCATCACTTGATTTCGCATCCACGCGCCGGTGGCGCTGAACTCGCGCTTGCTGTTGCCGTTGCGGCGGGCCATGGCGACGATCTTTTCCGTGCGAGGGCGTCGTTCGGCCTCGAAGGCCTGGAAGGTGACGCCGAGCTCCTGGCCTTGCTGCATCAACCGGGCGAGGCGCATCGCATCTTCCAGCGCGAGCGAGGCGCCCTGGCCGGCATGCGGGCTGGTCGCATGGGCGGCATCGCCGATCAGCAGCGAGCGCTTGCGCGACCAGGTCGGCAGGGTGGCGACGTCGAGCGTGTCGGTGACCACGATGTTCTCGGCTGCATCGATGATGCCAGGGATCGGGTCGTGCCAGCCGCGGTGGAAACCGCGCAGGTGCTGCTTCAGCGTTGCATCGTCGAGCGCGCGAAACATCGCCGCGTCCATGCCGTGCGCCGGCTGCGTGCTCCACCACATCACGCCGTCGTTCGGATCGGGACTGCAATAGCCATAGCCGAAGAAGCCGCTCTGCCCGAACGTGGTCTCGACGTGCCGACCGATCGGTCGGCCACCGAGGACGGCGTGCGGCACGAAGCCGCCGAAGCCGATCAGGCCGGTGTCGAACGGTTGCGGCCCGTCCGGCACCACTTGGCGGCGCGTCACTGAGTGCACGCCGTCGGCGCCGATCAGGAAGTCGCCTTCGGCCGTGGTGCCGTCGGCGAAGTAGGCGATGATCGGCTGGTCGCCGCGATCCTCGATCTTGATCAGGCGCTTCTCGAAATAGAGTGAAACGCACGCGCACCAGGCCTTGTCGATCAGCATCTCGTTCAGCGTGGCGCGGCAGACATTGACCGCGGGCTGGCCGAAACGCCGCGCCATGTCGCGATTGATCGAGCCGAGCCTCTCTCCGGCTTGCGAATAGAAGTCGAACGATTCCGCGATCGAGCCGCGGCTGATCAGCTCGTTCGAAAGGCCGATCTCGTCCATGATCTGCATGCCGTTCGGTGCGATCTGAAGGCCGCCGCCGATGCCTTTCGAATAGGGCCAGGCCTCGTAGATCGCGGACTCGATGCCGGCGCGGCGCAGCAGGATGGCTGCCACGGGCCCGGCGATGCCGGCGCCGATGATCAGGGCCTTGCGGGGAGGATAGGACATGGCTTGCTCCCGACGTTTCCGTGGTGCTAGGAGAATTATGGTCGCTAAATATCTTAGTGACTAAGATATATATTGACTAAGATACGAGGTCTGCCTTGTCAAGGACGAAGGCGCGCGCCGCGCTGCTGCAGGAACTCGAGGAGGCGATGCGCAGGTCGTCCGCGCAGGGCGTGCTCTATGGCCAGACCGTTGCGAACGTTGCCGGAATTGCCAATTCCGACCTCGAATGCATGGACATCCTGTATCTGGAAGGCCGTGTCACCGCCGGCCGGCTCGCCGAAGTCACGGGCCTGACGACGGGGGCCATTACCGGCGTGGTCGACCGGCTCGAAAAGGCAGGCCTGGTCCGTCGTGAGCGCGACGATGCCGACCGTCGCAAGGTCTTCATTGCCGTCGTGCCGGAGGCGATAGAAAGGCTCGGCCAGTTCTACGTGCCGATGCAGCAGGCGATGGAGAGGGTTTTTGGCGGCTATTCCGACCAGGAATTGCGCCTGCTGCTGCACTTCGCCAATGAGGGCTACAAGGGCGTGCTGGCGGCGACTGCGGCGCTGAAGGGCCTGCTCGATACGCCGCCGGAGAAACGCCCCGATCTCAAGCTGAAGAAGCTTCGTCGCCAGCCCTAGCCTTGTAGATCTGCGCGGCCGCGATCATGCCCCACATCGCGCCCAGCATCATCCAGAAGTGCCGCCAGTGGTCGGTGTCGATCACGAAGCTTTCGCCGACGGTGCCGACGAAGGCGGAGAACACCGCGAGATAAGCGCGCTGCCACGGCACAGGCACGAAGATGTGCCTGACACCCATGATGACAGTCGTGAAGACCAGCGCGGGATAGCAGATGCCGGACAGCCAGCCGCCGGACATGAAGGCGTTGAGATAGGAGTTGTGGGTGTCCTCGGGGAAGAAGCGGTGAAATTGCAGAGGGCCGATCCCGAACGGCAGGTCGAGCGCCATCTCCGCTCCCAGGATGTGCCGGCCGAACCGGCCGAACCTGCCTTCGTCATAGCTCTGGTCGAAGCTCGCGCGCTGCTTGAACATCTCGGCGGTGGAATCGAACGACATCAACACCGCGATCAGCGCGAGGCCCAGCACCGCGGCGAGGATCGCCATGACGATGATGCGCGAGCGCTGCGCGTTGGTGCGGCTGGTCAGCACCATCAGCGCCAGCATGAAGGCGGATGTCAGCACCAGCCCGCCCCAGGCGGCGCGGGAGAACGCGAGCAGGATCGCCAGCGACATGATGCCGAAGGCGATGACGTTGCGAAACGCCTTGCCGGCCTTGTCGGAAACCACGCTCTGCAGCGAGAACAGTGCCGGCAGGATCAGGAAGGCGCCGAGCACGTTCGGATCCTTGAAGGTGCCGCGCGCGCGTCCATACAGCGTGAGGAGATCGTCGCCGCCGGGAACCAGGTGGAAGTAGCCGGCGACGGCCGAGAGCGAGGCGACCATCGCGCCGACCACGAGCCCGCGGCGGAGCATGTCAAGCCGGGCCGCGGTGTCCTCCGACGTGACCATGGCGAAGAACACGACTGTCACCGCCATGTACCAGGAGGTCGCAATCCAGCTCACCACCTCGGACTGCTCGAACAGCGGGATCGCGCTGATCGTGTAGCCGACATTGAGCAGGATCAGCATCAGCACCAGCGGCATCAAAGCGAGCCGCAGACGCAGGCCGGTGGCGAAGAAGGTGACGGTGGCCAGCAGCGTCACGATCTCGTAGGGGCTCGGCTCGATGAAGACGATCGCGCCGGAGGCGCCGACCAGCCATACCAGCGCGCGCTGGAGCGCCAGCACGCCGGGCGCAGCGCGAACGGCTGCATTCATCTCCCCGGCTGTTGCCGCATACGCCATCACATGCTCACGCTATTCTTACCACACAACTTCCGCCGTCATGCCCCGCGAAGGCGGGGCATCCAGCACTCCGAGCCCTTCGTGGCAGTTTCCACTGCCGGTGATTACTGGATCGCCCGGTCAAGCCGGGCGATGACAGCGTGGCTCCGGCACGACAAACTCAATACGCGTTCTCGTTCTTGGTCAGCAGCGAGATCGGCGTCTTCAGCAGAATGACGAGATCGAACAGCACCGACCAGTTCTCGATGTAATAGAGGTCGAACTCGACGCGTTTCTGGATCTTCTCTTCATTATCGATCTCGCCGCGCCAGCCGTTGATCTGGGCCCAGCCGGTGATGCCGGGCTTGACCCGATGGCGGGCGAAATAGCCGTCGACGGCTTCGTCGAACAGGCGGCTCTGCAGCTTGCCCTGCACCGCATGTGGACGCGGGCCGACCAAAGAGAGATCGCCGGAGAAGACCACGTTGAAGAGCTGCGGCAACTCGTCGAGGCTGGTCTTGCGGATGAAGCGGCCGACGCGGGTGACGCGCGAGTCGTTCTTGGTCACGACCTTCGAGGCCGTCGGATCAGCCTGGTGATGGTACATCGAGCGAAACTTGTAGACGTCGATGCGCTCGTTGTTGAAGCCGAAGCGCTTTTGTCGGAACAGCACGGGGCCGGGGCTGTCGAGCTTCACGGCCAGCGCCACCAATCCCATTACCGGCAAGGCCACGAGCAGCGCGAGGGTGCCGACCACGCGGTCGAACAGCCATTTCATCACCAGGTCCCAGTCGGTGATCGGCGCCTCGAACACGTCCAGCGTCGGCACCTCGCCGATATAGGAATAGGAGCGGGGGCGGAAGCGCAGCTTGTTGGTGTGTGCGGAGAGGCGGATATCCACCGGCAGCACCCAGAGTTTCTTCAGCATCTCCAGGATGCGCGTCTCGGCGGAGATCGGCAGCGCGAACAGCACGAGATCGACGCGGGTGCGGCGGGCGAACTCGACGATGTCGTCGACCTTGCCGAGCTTGCGCGCGCCGGCACAGGTGTCGAGCGCGCGGCTGTCGTTGCGGTCGTCGAACACGCCGAGCACGTGGATGTCGGAATCCTCCTGCCCTTTCAGGGCCTCGACCAATTGTTCGCCGTTGCGGTCGGAGCCGACGATGATAGTGCGTCGGTCGAGCCGGCCCTCGCGCCCCCAGGCGCGCACCAGCGAGCGCAGCACCAGACGCTCGCAGAGGAGCGCGGCAAGCCCGAGGACGTAAAAGGCGGCAAGCCACAGCCGCGATATTTCGCTGCCGAACTTGGCGAAGAAGGAGATGCCGATGAACAGCAGGAAGACGAACGACCAGGACGAGATCATCCGTGTCATCTGCCGGAGCTGACCACGGAACAGCTGCACCTGATAGATGTCGGCGGCCTGGAAGCAGACCACGGCGGAGATCGCGACGGCGATGATCTGCGCGGGATAGATCCAACTGAAGGAGCCGGCGTGCGGCATGACATAGCCGAGATAGAGTACGATGCCGACGAGGCTCAGCAGCGCGAAATCGGCGAGGCGTACGAAGCCGGTGATCACGATCGGCGAATAGGCGCGGGCGACCTTCTGGTTGACGACGTCAAGCGCGGCGAGCGAGAGCCGCTGGCGGCGCTCCACAAAGGGCTGGTCAGCCGGCTTCGCCGCGGCGCTGGTCGCGGCATCGAGCATCGAGCGTGCGTTGAGCGGTTCCACGGGAGTCCACGTCCATTCCAAAAACCCGCGGGCCGCGTCCTTGCGCCCCAGGCGAGCATCCCCTGGGCCTTGGATTATCGGACAAATCGGAAGATTCTCTAAAGCGGGTCTTAAGAATGGTTAGTGATTGGTAAATGCGTCGCGATAGCCCGCGAGCACGCCCTCGACCATCGCCTGCTGGGAGAAATGCGCGGAGATGCGCTCGCGAAGCGACGAGGCGCGCTGCGCTGTTCCCAGCGGATTATCGAGCGCGGCGGCAATCGCTTCCGCCATGGCCTCCGCGTTGCTCGGCGCAAACAGCGCCGGGTTCTCCGCTCCGAAAATCTCGGGAATGCCGCCGATCTTGGACGCGATCATCGGAATGCCGGCGGCACCGGCCTCGATCACGACATAGGGCATGGAATCGCCACGCGAGGGAACGACCAACAGCCGCCCCTTGGAGAAGCCGTAGCGTGCCTTGACGTGACCGATGAAGCGGATAGCGCTGGAGAGGCCGAGCCGCTCGACTTGCGCTTTCAGCGCTGCGGTCTCCTCGCCGTCGCCGCCGAGCGTCAGTGTGACCTTCTTGCCGCCCTCGTGCAGGCGCGCCACCGCTTCGACCAGCAGATCGGCGCCCTTGATGTGCCTGAACTCACCGACATAAGCGAGGTCGGTGGCGTCGTCGGCCATGACGACAGGTTCGAATTCCTCCGGCGTCACGCCATTGAAGACGCAATGCACCACGCCCTTCGGCTTGCCGACGATGCGCTGATAGGTGTCGCGGGCAAACGCGCTTTCGAACAGGAACAGGTCGGTCGCGTCCATCAGCGCACGCTCGAGCCGCGCGTAAAACTCGCCCTTGAAAGTGTTGAGGGGATAATGCAACGAGCCGCCATGCGGGGTGTAGATGCGGATGGTGTCGTCGGATCGCCGCCGCATTCGGATGAAAGCGCCGGCCTTGGCGCCGTGGCCATGCATCACGTCGGGCTTGAGCCTGGCGATCAGGCGCCGCAAGCGAAACCAGACCAGGACATCGTCAGGCGACGGTTCGCGGCGGATCGCCATCCGGTGCACGCCGAGTTTCAGCCGCGGTGCGAGCTCGACAAGGGCCTTGTCGGCGCGTTCACCGCCGGTGAGACTGTCGGCGAGGATGCCGACATGGTGGCCACGATCGACCTGACCGTTGGCGACGTCGAGGATGTGGCGGAAGATGCCGCCGACCGGAGCGCGCACGGCGTGCAGGATGCGAAGCGGCTGGTCGGGAGAGGGGGGCATGATCAAAACCAGCGCTCGACGGCGAATGCTCGAACAATCTGACGAAATATCGAGACGATTAAGAGCCCTCGTGGTTAACAAACTGTGACGGAAGTACCCGCGTGAGTTGCCGGGCGCTGCGATTAACCCAGCGGCAACCTTAATGGAGTGTAATCGCCTCGGTTGAGGTAGGTTCGTGGCGTTGCGCCTGCGGGAGTGTTCGATGCGTTTAGCGTTCTGGCGTGCCGGCAAGGACAAGGCGGTGGTCGAGCGGGCTGTCGCGAAGGCCGCAGCCAAGCGGGCCGAGCTCGAGCCCCCGATTGAAGCAAAGCCTGCGCCCATCGCACCGAGGCCCGCGCCAGTCGAGTCCGGCGACATCGACCTGCACGCGCTCGGCGCGGCATTGGCGCGCAAGCGGGGTTGGATCATCGTGCCGACGGTGCTGGCACTCGTCACGTCCGTCGCGATCGTCAATCTCATCACGCCGCGCTACAAGTCGGAATCCCGTATCCTGATCGACGGCCGCGAGAACGTGTTTCTGCGCCCCAACAGCGATCGCGCCGAGGAACGGCAGGCGCTCGACGCCGAAGCCGTCACCAGCCAGGTGCAGCTCGTGCTGTCGCGCGATCTCGCGCGCGAGATCATCAAGAAGAACAAGCTTGCGGAGCGGCCCGAGTTCGATCCGGTGCTGCAAGGCATTTCGCCACTGAAGTCGCTTGCGGCGCTGATCGGCATCGGCCGCGATCCGTTCTCGATGACGCCCGAAGAGCGCGTGCTGGACGCCTATTACGAGCGCCTCCAGGCCTACGCCGTCGACAAGTCACGCGTGATCGTGATCGAATTCCAGTCTGCCGATCCCGATCTCGCCGTGCGCGTCGCCAATTCGATCGCCGACGGCTATCTCGTGCTCCAGCAGGATGCGCGTCAGGATCAGGCCCGAAACGCCAGTCAGTGGTATGCCGGCAGGATCGACGAGCTGCGACGGAACGTCTCCGAGGCCGAAGCGAAGGCCGAGGACTTCCGCTCCAAGTCGAGCCTGTTCGTCGGCACCAACAACACGACCTTGTCGAACCAGCAGATGGGCGAGGTCAACACCCAGCTCAACAATGCGCGCGCGCTCAAGGCCGATGCCGAGTCCAAGGCGCGCCTGATCCGCGAGATGATCCAGAGCGGCAAGCCGATCGAATCGTCGGAAGTGCTGAACTCGGAATCGATGCGCACGCCCTCCCAGCAGCGCGTGGCGTTGCGGGCCCAGCTGGCCGAGCAATCCTCGACGTTGCTCGGCAACCATCCGCGCATCAAGGAATTGAAGGCGCAGCTCGCCGACCTGGACACCCAGATCCGCGACGAGGCCGCCAAGCTCGCCCGCACGCTCGAAAACGATGCGCGGGCCGCCAGCGGGCGCGTCCAGGAATTGTCCGCAAGCCTCGAGCAGCTCAAGAAGCAGGCGACGGCCACCAACGGCCAGGACGTGCAGCTCCGCGCCCTCGAGCGTGAGGCCAAGGCACAGCGCGACCTGCTCGAAACCTATCTCGCGAAATACCGTGAAGCCAACACCCGCGAGACCATCGACACCGCGCCGACGGATGGCCGCATCATCTCGCGCGCCATCGTCTCGAACACGCCGGCCTATCCGAAGAAGCTGCCGATCGTGCTGATCGCGACGATCGCGACACTGCTGCTTTCGTCCGGCGTCGTCGTCACCGGAGAGTTGTTGCGCCAGACTGCGCCCCGGGCGGTCGCGGTGTTCGCGCCAACGCTGACGCGGGCGTCGGCTCGCCAGGAACAAATCGTCCAGCCGGCGGTCGTCGAGCCCTTCGTCGAGCCGGTCGTCGATCCAGTCATGGCAGAACCCGCGCCGCTCCAGCCGGAGATGACGGCCGATGCCGATGTCACCGCATTCGCGGAGATCGAGCATCTGGCCGACAGCCTCCGCGCCGCCGGAGCCATGGCGAAGAAGGTTACGGTACTCGGCACTGCCAGCGGCGAAGCCATCACGCTGTCGACGCTGACCTTGGCCCGGCACCTGGCGCGCGATGCGCGGGTCGTCGTGGTCGATCTTGCCGCGTCCTCGCCGACCATGGCCGCCGTGTCCGTCGATGCCTCGGCCCCCGGTCTTGCCGAACTGATGCAGGGCGAGGCGTCGTTCGCGCAGATCATCACCCGGGACAAGCTTTCGCTGCTGCATCTGGTCATGGCCGGCCGTCCCGGCTTCGATCGCAGCCTGTTGCAGTCGCCGCGCGTGACGCTCGCGATCGACGCGCTGCTGCGCGCCTACGACCACGTGCTGCTCGATGCCGGCAGTGCCTCCGACCTTCCGGCTGAGCTCCTGACGGCGAATGCCCGCGCCGTCGTGGTGCCCGACGCGTCGATGGCGCCGGATGCGCGCGCGCTGATGCGCGAGCAGCTCAGCGCCGTCGGCTTCAGCGAAGTGACGATGCTGAGCAGGCCGGTGCAGCCGTCGGATGCGAGGGATGCGCCGCGGGTCGTGGCGGCGTGATGTCCTTGCCTCTCCGTGGGGACCGAGCGAGCGCCTCGTCCTTCGAGACGACCGCTTCGCGGTCTCCTCAGGATGAGGCTTGGCTAAATCGGAATCCGTTGAAGCTGCTGCCGCGAACTCTGTCCTTGTCCTGAGGGCCCGCCAGAGGCGGGCGTCTCGAAGGATGGGCCGCAGGGGAGCGTTTCCCAACCGCAGAATTTCTTACCCGAACGCTCGCCGCAGCCGCTGCGCCAGGTCGAACAGCATCTGGTTCTGTTTCACCAGCCGCTTGCCGTGGCTCAGCGAGGACATCGCCATTGCCGCGAGTTTTCCACGTGACGTTAGCGGAACAAAACTGTCGAAGATGTCCTGGTCGTCCTTGCAGAACATCCGCTTGTACTCGTCCGAGCCGATGCCGAGGTCGAGCGAGCGGTGGCCGCGCTCGGCGCAGCGGTCGATGATGTAGCGCATCAGGATCAGCCCGGGGCTGTAGCGGGCGTGCTCGGACATCGTGTAGGTGTTGAACATCATCGAGAAGCGCTGGCCGTCGGCGACGCCGGCGAAGATCGCAATCACCTCGTCGTCGCATTCGAGCGCATGGATGTCGATGACGCGGCCGTCACCGCGTGACGCAAGACAGGCGCTGCGGACGAATTGCTCGACGCCGGGTTCGGCGAAGACATTGGGAAGCTTCTGCTCGGCCATCCGCGCCGGCTTGACGCGGAAGAACCAGTCGAGCAGGCGGGTGATGTCCGCGTCGGTGGTCGCCAAATGATAGCGATAGCCGGCGAGCGCCTGGAGCTTCTTCTCCTTGCTCTTGAGGCGGCGGCGGAAGGAGTTGCTGATCCGCGATGCCGGGGGGCCGCCCGGTTCCATCGTGAGCAGCGGGCAGCCGTTGATCGCGCTCTGGCGCGGCAAATGCGCGAACGGGTTCTGCTGGTCGTTCCAGCGCAGAGGCTGCTGCGTCAATGCGAGCACGTCGGCATGCTCGCCAAGCGGCGCAAACAGCGCGTCGAGATCGCCGATGCCGACCTGCGCTGCAAATTCGGCGTTCCACAGGCCCATGTTGAAGGTCGTATGCTTGCCGCCCATGAAGCAGGCCGTGCGCACGCCGTGGTTCTGGCGCAGCGAGAGCGGCAGCAGCAGCAGCGGCTGATGCTCGGCGTCGCGGGCAATGACGATGAAAGGGCGGGCGCGTTCGTGCTCCCCGACCAGACGCTGCCAGGGACTGAGCAGATCAAACCGCTGATAGGGCGTGAAGAGGTGACCGGGTTGCTCGAAGGCGCGCCAGACGGCCTCGGCCGCGCCGAGATCGGTCACGATATCGACATGCGCGATACGGCCCGCTTTCGACCGCGCTGGCAATTCCGCCGTCCGGCTTTGCATCGCCGCAGCCATGGTCATTCGCGAACCTGTCGAGAAAAAATATGCGTAATTCGGCTGTGGCCGACCTTTGCAAAGAAATGTCAACAAAGGGTAATGACTATAAGAGGGGGAACGGTCGCCGACGGGCGCGAGGTGGGACATTGGCATCCGACGACAGATGGCTGGAACGGCTGCGCCTTGAGCTGACCTGGTTCACAGGCCAGGCTGCGCTGCGCAGTCGTGGTGCCGGCGCCATCCTGCGCTTTGCGCATGTGCGGCCGCGGCGGCGCGGCGGGTTTCAGCCGTCGCGCGAGAACGAGATCACGCCGCATTTCCTCGATCGCGCCATTCGCGCGCTGAAGCGGTGGAAGTATGATTTTATCGGCATGGACGAGGTCTGCCGGCGCGCGGTGACGCTGTCGGAACACCGCCGCTTCGTGGCGCTCACTTTCGACGGCGCCGGCAAGGATCTGATCGACTTTGCCTATCCGGTGCTGGCGCGCCACGCCGTGCCCTTCACGATCTACGTGCCCACGGCGTTTCCCGATGGCGTCGGCGAGGCCTGGTGGCTCGGCCTCGAACAGGTGATCGCGCGCGAGAGCCGTGTCAGCCTGATGATGGGCGAGAAGGAGCAGCGCTTCACTGTCGCTGATAACGCCGGGAAGCAGGCGCTGTTTTCGTTCGTCGAGGCCTGGCTGCACTCGCTGCCGCCGGCGGATGTGTCGGCTGCGATCGCTGACCTCTGCACGCGCTACCGGGTCGACCTTGCCGCGCTCTCACGCGAGGCATCGATGAATTGGGAGGATCTGGCGAGGCTTGCGGCCGATCCGCTGGTGACGATCGGCAGTGCGACCGTGAACTATCCCGTTCTCGCCAACATGAAGGATGCGGCCGCGCTGCGCGAGATGACGATGGGCAAGGCGGTGGCGGAGGCGGCCTTCGCTCGCGACATCCGGCATCTCGCCTTTCCGTTCGGCGATCGCGCCTCGTTCCGGCGCAGCCATGTCATCATGGCGGAGGAGGCCGGCTTTGCCAGTGCTGTGACGACGATCCCGGGCGTCGTGGACGCGGAGGGCCGCACCAATCTGCGCGCGTTGCCGCGCATTTGCTGGGATGGCCGGGTGCGCTCGCTGCGCATGATGCGGGTGCTGGTGTCGGGCACGGCCTTTGCGCCGGTGAAGCCGACGGGCACTGCGACACCCTAAAAGCGCTACGAACTGGAAGCGCTACGAGCTCGACTTGGCCCGGTCGGGCCGCTGCATCCAGCTCACGATCGGCATCGCCGGCAGCACCCAGCCCATGCCGACCACCACGTAGTAGATTGCCTGCCGCCAGCCGGACTCGGCGATCCACGGCATCTGCGCCAGCGCCATGCCGAGCAGGGCCCAGACGGTGGCGAGCACCAGGAGCAGGATGGTGCCGAGGAACTTGCGGGTGCGGATCGTCATGACGGAGTATCGCGGCTTTCGCGTAACTTGCGCTGCGGGAGCGGGGGACTATAAGGGGCACGCAGTTTGGTTCAAGCCTTGCCGGTTCAAGCTCTGGTTTTGCCTCGAATGACGACGATTTCCGCCCCGTCCGAGCCGCATCGCGCCGTGCGCTGGTGGCTGATCTCAGTGGCTGCGCTGATTGCGCTGATGGTGCTGGTCGGCGGTGCGACGCGGCTGACGGAATCCGGGCTCTCGATCGTCGAATGGAAGCCGGTCACGGGCAGCGTGCCGCCACTCTCGGAAACGCAGTGGACGGCGGCCTTCGAGGCCTACAAGAAGATCCCGCAATATCGCGAGCTCAACGCCGGCATGAGCCTGTCCGAGTTCAAGGAGATCTTCTGGTGGGAATGGAGCCACCGGTTGCTCGGCCGTTTCATCGGCGTCGCCTATCTGTTGCCGTTCCTGTTCTTCCTCTGGCGCGGCGGCCTGTCCGGTGATTTGAAGCGGCGGCTGTGGCTGTTGTTCGGGCTCGGCGGGCTCCAGGGCGCGGTCGGCTGGTGGATGGTGGCCTCGGGGCTGTCTGAACGCGTCGAGGTGTCGCAATATCGGCTGGCGACGCATCTTGTGCTCGCGCTCATCATCTTCGCCGGCATCGTCTGGACGGTGCGGCGGCTCGCAGAACGGCCGCAGATCGCGGCATCGTCGCGGCTGCGCTTCACGAGCGGCTTGCTCCTCGTCGTGACCTTTATCCAGATCTATTTCGGTGCGCTGGTTGCCGGCCTGCGCGCCGGTCGCGCCTACAACACCTGGCCGCAGATCGACGGCGCGTTCATTCCCTCAGGCGAGCGGCTGTGGTTCGAGACGCCGTGGTGGCGCAACATGTTCGACAATGTGCTGACGGTGCAGTTCGAGCACCGCATGACGGCCTATGCGCTGTTGGCGCTGGCGGCGTTGCACGCGTTCGATGCGGTGCGTTCACGCGCGGGATCCGCGGCGCGCGGCGCGCTCTTGCTGCTGGGCGCGATAAGCCTGCAAGCATTGCTCGGCATCCTCACGCTGCTCAACCAGGTGCCGATTGATCTCGCGCTCGCACATCAGGCGGTCGCGATCGTGGTGCTGACGCTTGCGGTGACGCAGATGGAGCGGCTCGCTCCACGGCATTCAACCGAAGCGCAGCCGCGCGCGGTTCCCGTCGGTCAGGCCGGCTGATCGGATCTGCTCTTCAGCAATAGCCGTAGATGCCGCACGAGTAGGGCAGGCGCCAGAAATAATCGACCTGCTTCCCGCCGTAATACGAGCCCTGGTAATCGTAGTCCCAGGGACGGCCGTAATAGCCCGGCAGCGTGTGCGAGCCCGGCAGCAGTGGTGTACCCGGCAAATTGCGGATGTAGCTGCCGATGCCGTAGGCCGGCGAGATCAGCGCATCCGGATCGGTCTCGACATAGACCTGCGGCGGCTCCTGTGGCGGAGCGGCAGCCCGTCGCCTCGGCGTGGCCGGCAAATCGGCGGCAATCGCAGCTGAGACCGTCAGCATCGCCGCAAGGGCAGGCACCATCCAGCGCAGCATCGTCGGCTCCGAATCAAAGGGGCGATCCAGTGACGATGTATGCGGCAGATATGGTTAATGACTGTTAACGGCGAACGTCATTCCGGGGCGGTGCGAAGCACCGAACCCGGAATCCACAGCTTATGATGCGACGTCGAGATTCCGGGTTCGCGCTGTCGCGCGCCCCGGAATGACGGTGATGCTACGTACCCAGCGCCTGTTCCAGATCGGCGATCAAATCTTCCTTGTCCTCGATGCCGATCGAAAGCCGCACCACGTCGGGGCCGGCGCCGGACTTGATCTTGGCAGCGTCGTCGAGCTGGCTGTGCGTGGTCGAGGCCGGATGGATGACGAGCGAGCGGGTGTCACCGACATTGGCCAGATGCGAGAACAGCTGCAACTTCGACACCAGGCTGACGCCGGCATCGTAGCCGCCCTTCAGGCTGAAGGTGAACACGGCGCCGGCGCCCTTCGGTGCGTATTTGCGCGCGAGCTGGTTGTACTTGTCGCTTGCAAGCCCCGCATAGTTCACCGCGGCCACCGCCGGATGGCCGGCGAGGAATTCGGCGACCGCTTTGGCATTGTCGCAGTGCTTCTGCATGCGCAGCGGCAATGTCTCGATGCCGGTGAGGATCATGAAGGCGTTGAACGGCGACAGCGCGGGTCCGAGGTCGCGCAGGCCGAGTACGCGGCAGGCGATCGCGAAGGCGAAATTGCCAAACGTCTCCTGCAGCCGGATGCCGTGATATTCGGGCCGCGGCTCGGAGAGCATCGGATATTTGCCGCCGGTCGACCAGTCGAAGGTGCCGGCATCGACGATGATGCCGCCGATCGAATTGCCGTGGCCGCCGAGAAACTTCGTCAGCGAGTGCACGACGATGTCGGCACCATGATCGATGGGACGGATCAGATAGGGCGAGGCCAGCGTGTTGTCGACGATCAGCGGGACGCCTGCCTTGCGCGCCACCGTCGAGATCGCCTCGATGTCGGTGATGCTGCCGGCGGGATTGGCGATGGACTCGATGAAGATTGCTTTCGTGCGCGGCGTGACCGCGCGCTCGAAGCTCGCGATGTCGTCGGGATCGGCCCACACCACGTTCCAGCCGAAGCTCTTGAACGCGTGCGTGAACTGGTTGATCGAGCCGCCATAGAGCTTTCGCGCGGCGATGAACTCGTCGCCGGGCTGGAGCAATTGCTGCAGCACCACGACCTGCGCGGCATGGCCCGAGGCCACCGCAAGCGCGGCAGTGCCGCCTTCGAGGGCCGCGACGCGCTCTTCCAGCACCGCATTGGTGGGATTGCCGATGCGGGTATAGATGTTGCCGAACGCCTGCAGGCCGAACAGCGAGGCGGCATGGTCGGCGTCGTTGAAGACGAATGACGTCGTTTGATAGATCGGAGTCGCGCGCGCACCGGTGGTGGGATCGGGCTGTGCACCGGCATGCACGGCGAGGGTCGAAAATCCCGGAAGGCGATCGCTCATTGAGGGCGTCCTGTTCTCGTGGTCTGAAATCGCGCGGCATGCTGATTGGCGCCGCGGCTGCCGTCAAGGCGGGGCTTCACATCGGAACGATCGTGCTACGCATTGTCGCGTTCGCGAAATGAAACCTTCGCAACTGCGTCAGCTTTGCTCAGTCTTGTTTTTGGCGGCGCGGTCCGAGGCCGCGGTTTCGCCGCCGCCAACACTCATCCGATTGAGGGATAGCCGCATGCCCTGCGTCGGCGCCGGCGCGCGCTTGGAGCTCAGCGTGCGCGAATTGACGCCCATCCAGGAGATCTCCGAGGACAGGCGGCCATATTCGATCTTGGGGCAGCGGTTCATCACCACCTTGATACCAACCGATTCCGCCTTCAGCGCCGCCGCATCGTCGCGCGCCCCCAACTGCATCCAGATCACCATCGGCAGCGGATCAAGCGTGAGGGCTTCCTCGACCACCGGCATGATGTGACTGGAGTTGCGGAAAATGTCGATCATGTCGACGGGACGGTCAATGTCGGACAGCGAGGCGACGAAGGGTTTTCCGAGCAGCTCCTTTCCGACATGGCCGGGATTAACCGGAATCATGTCGTAGCCGCGCTGGGCCAGATATTTGAACGCGAAATAGCTCGGCCGCACGTTGGCCGGCGAGGCACCGACCATCGCGATCGATTTCACGTTGTTGAGGATGCCCCGGATGTAATTGTCGGGATAGGCGTCGTGGTTCATCTTCTTCTTTCTCTGACCTCATGGTGAGGAGCGCGGCACGCGCGTCTCGAACCATGAAGCCGCAGTCGGGCCTCTATCCTTCGAGACGCCGCGTTCCGCGGCTCCTCAGGATGAGGAGTTGACTATTCATCCCGCCATGTCGGCGTACGCTTCTCGATGAAGGCGCCGATGCCTTCCTCGGCGTCTCGCGCCATCATGTTCTCGGTCATCACCTCTGCCGCATAGCGATAGGCGTCTGCAAGGCTCATCTCGGCCTGGCGGTAGAACGCCTCCTTGCCGAGCTTGACGGTATAGGCGGATTTCAGCGCGACCTGTTCGGCGAGCGCAATGGCGGCGGCGCGCTCGGTGCCGGCGGCGACGACACGATTGACGAGGCCGATCTCGCGGGCGCGTACGGCCGGGATCGGCTCGCCCGTCAGCAACATCTCCATCGCCTGCTTGCGCGGCACGTTGCGCGACAGCGCCACCATCGGCGTCGAGCAGAACAGGCCGATGTCGACGCCGGGGGTAGCGAAGTGTGCTGCTTCCGAGGCGATCGCGAGATCGCAGCTTGCCACGAGCTGACAGCCCGCGGCGGTCGCGATGCCCTGGACGGATGCGACCACGGGCTTGGGCAGGTGCACGATCGCCTGCATCATCGCGCTGCAGGCGGTCATCATCTCGGCGAAGAAGGCACGGCCGCGATCCGGGTCGGCGCGGCGCGCGGTCAGCTCCTTCATGTCGTGGCCGGCGGAGAAGGCGGGACCGTTGGCCGCGATTACGACGCCGCGGATGGCCTTGTCGTCGCGGATCTCGTTGAGCGCGGCGTGCAGGCTTGCGATCATCGTCGCCGACAGGCTGTTGCGGGCGGCCGGGCGGTTGAGGGTCAGGACCGCGATGGGGCCCACGGTCTCGCGCAGCAGGATAGGTGGTTGCGGGGAAGGGGCGCGGGCGGCCTGGACGGACATCAAAGCGTTTCCGGTTGGATTATTGCGATTGGATGACGCAGATAACTTAATGTAACAGGGGACGTGAAGCGAGGGTGAGGGGTAGCATGGCGTTAGCGAAAATGAGCGTGGCGGAGCTCGAGCAGTTCCTCCGCAACGAGTTTCCCCAGGCCTTCAGCGGCGACGACATCACGATCGAGAGCGCGGACGGTCAGGCCTGCCTTTTGCGTCAGCGCTATAGCGAAAAGATGCTGCGGCCAGGCGGAACCGTGTCCGGCCCGACATTGATGGCGCTCGCCGACTTCGCGATGTACGTGGTGCTGTTGTCCGCGATCGGGCCGATCGGGCTCGCCGTGACCACCAATCTCAACATCAACTTCCTGCGCAAGGGGCAGCCCGGGCAGGACGTGCTGGCGGAGGCGCGGCTGCTCAAGCTCGGCAAGCGCCTCGCGGTCGGCGAGGTGAAGCTGTTGTCCGGTACCTCGCCCGATCCGATTGCGCATGTCACCTCGACTTATTCCATTCCAAACGTTTGAGCTTTTTGCGGGTACCTTAATACCTTAATTCTAAGTCACTGATATTAAACACGTAAATTACGCCTTTGGGCATTGACCGCAGCGCCCCTGTTCTCTAGAAAACCGCCAGTCCGGTGCGGTGTTCGCGCCGATGCTCCCGTCCACGGAAACTCTGACATGAAAACCTTTTCGGCAAAGCCGGCTGAGGTGACGAAGAAGTGGGTATTGATCGACGCCAAGGGTCTGGTCGTCGGCCGTCTCGCCACCATCGTCGCCATGCGCCTGCGCGGCAAGCACCTCCCGACCTACACCCCGCACGTTGATTGCGGCGACAACATCATCATCATCAACGCGCAGTATGCGGTTCTCACCGGCCGCAAGCGCGAGCAGAAGACCTATTACAAGCACACCGGTTACGTCGGCCACATCAAGGAGCGCACCGCGCGCCAGATCCTCGAGGGCAAGCATCCCGAGCGCGTGCTCGAGAAGGCCGTCGAGCGCATGATCCCGCGCGGTCCGCTCGGTCGGGTCCAGATGGGCAACCTCCGCGTCTATGGCGGCGCCGATCATCCGCACGAGGCCCAGACGCCCGAGAAGATCGACATCGCCAAGTTGAACCGCAAGAACACGAGGGCCGCATAACATGGCCGAATCCATTCAGTCGCTCGACCAGCTCTCGCAGCTCAAGACGGCAGCCGCGCCCGACGCGCCCAAGCACGAGAAGAAGGTCGACAAGTTCAACCGCGCCTACGCCACCGGCAAGCGCAAGGACGCGGTCGCCCGCGTCTGGATCAAGCCGGGCGCCGGCAAGGTCACGGTCAACGCGCGCGAGGTCGAGGTCTATTTCGCCCGTCCCGTGCTGCGCATGATGATCGAGCAGCCCTTCTCCGTGGCCGCGCGGTCCGGCCAGTATGACGTGATCTGCACCGTCGCCGGCGGCGGTCTGTCCGGCCAGGCCGGTGCCGTTCGTCACGGCATCTCCAAGGCGCTGACCTATTTCGAGCCGGAGCTGCGCACCGTGCTGAAGAAGGGCGGCTTCCTCACCCGCGACTCCCGCGTGGTCGAGCGCAAGAAGTACGGCAAGGCCAAGGCCCGCCGGTCCTTCCAGTTCTCGAAGCGTTAATCGCTTCGGTCGCATTCGCCGCGAAAGCGGCTTCAATGAGATGCAAAAGGGCGCTGATTTCAGCGCCCTTTTTGCTGTTCGTTTGTATGCAAATTGATGGCGTGTTTCCTGAAAACTTGGGCCCGCATGAAAACCTGAATGGAACCCGCGAGACATAGCGTCGCATTTGGAAGGGCGCGCAAATCGGCTGAGCCGATCGCGTAACTGCTATGTCTAAGAGGGGGCCGACATGATGTCGCTCGATAGCATCACGCTCTATTTGGTCGCGACCATGGTCGCCGCACTGCTCGGCGCCATGATGGTATTTTTCGGAAGGCAGGAGAACAGCCCTGCGCTGAAATGGTGGGGCACCGCGTATCTGCTCGGCGCCGCATCGGTCGCGCTCTGGACGGCGGCCGGCGACAGACTGGGGCCGCATCTTTACCTTGCGCTGAACGCGGTCGGCTTCGTCGCCTGCGGCATGGTGTGGAATGCGGCGCGCGTCTTCCACGGCCGCAAGCCGAACTGGCCGGGACTCCTGGTCGGCGCGCTCGCCTGGGCCGCTGCCGCCACACTGCTCGATCCCACCGCGTCCATGCTGCGCATGATCGTCGGCGCCGGCATCGTCTCGGTCTATGCGGCGCTGACCGCGAGCGAGCTCTGGGTCGAGCGGCGCAAGAGCCTGCAACGGCGCTGGCCGGCCTTCGTGGTTCCGGTAATGCACGGCTGTGTCTTGATGCTGCCGATCCTGCTCGGCAGTTTCCTGCGCCCGAACGATGCCGGCTTCTCCACCAGCATCTGGGTCACTGTGTTCGCGGTCGAGCTCGTGCTCTATGCCGTCGGCACCGTGTTCGTGATCTTCATGCTGGTGTCCGAGCGCACCGTCACCGCGCACCGGACCGCCGCCTCCACCGATCCCCTGACCGGCATGCTCAACCGCCGCGGCTTCTCGGAAGCCTGCGGACGCGTGATCGAGCGCGAGGCCAAGGCCGGCCGTCCCGTGACCGTGATGATCTTCGACATCGATCATTTCAAGTCGATCAACGACCGCTTCGGCCATCCCGCCGGCGACGAGATGCTGAAACTGTTCTCGACCGTCGTCGTCAGCAATCTGCGCATCAGCGACATGTCGGGTCGCATCGGCGGCGAGGAGTTCGCGGCTCTGCTGCCATGCTCGCTGGAGGAGGGCGTGCTGGTCGCCGAGCGCGTGCGTGAGGCCTTCGAGACCTCCGGCGTCGTCGTCGACGAGGGCCCGGTCGACACCACCGTCAGCATCGGCGTCGCCGGCGGTCCGGCCGGCACCGAGCTCGAAGTGCTGCTGGCCTCGGCCGACACCGCGCTCTACCAGGCCAAGCGCGGCGGCCGAAACCGCGTCGAATCGGCGGAGGAGCTGCCACTGTCGCTGGAGAACTGGCGCCGCCAGAGCGCCGCTCGGATCGGCGTGCCCAACACGCAATCCAAGACACAACCGGCGACGGCCTAGGCAAAGGAGGCCTCGCGGTAATCCCCTGTTTACCATTCGATCCCTACCATTGCGGTCATGGAATCGATCCGTCGACAGAATCCGCAGACCGCCCTGATGTCGCTCGAAGCCGCGGCGACTTCGGCACGCGGCGGCTTCGCCTGCCTGTTTTCGACCGCGGACGAATACGAGAGCGCGCTGATCACCGAGCGCCGCGCCCAGGGGCGTTACACGCAAGGCCGCAATTACTGGCCGCTCGCGCTGTTCGCCGGTTGTGCGCTGACAGTGGCGGGCACCGTTTTGCTGTTCGCCTGAGTGATCTGCATTTTTGGACCGGGCAGGCGCCGTTTCGGCGCCTTTTTCTTTGTCGCGGGCTGCGGTAGACACGCCCATCAAACAAAATGGGTGGAAACAGATGATCACCGAGATCGCGCAAATCGAGGTCAAGCCGGGCAGCGAGAAGGACTTTGAGGCCGCCGTCGCCAAGGCCAAGGCCGCTTTCGGCCGCTCCAAGGGTTTTCACGGTTTCGAGCTGCACAAGTCGATCGAGAAGCCGCAGCGCTATCGTCTGATGGTGAAGTGGGAAACGCTCGAGAGCCATACCGTCGATTTCCGCGGCTCCGAGAATTTCACCGAATGGCGCGGCCTCGTCGGCCAGTATTTTGCGGCACCCCCTGAGGTCGAGCACACCGAGACGATGCTGACGACCTGAGCTGCGTCAGGCCGCCTCTGCCAGAGGCGGCGCTTCATACGTCTTGAAATGGTCGATCATCACCTTGGCGATGGCGACCAGTGGCAGCGCCAGCGCCAGGCCCCAGATTCCGAACACGACGCCGAGCAGAATCTGGAACGCGAACAGCGTGGCCGGCGGAATGTCCAGTGCCTGCCGCTGAAGGATCGGCGTCAGCACATAGCTCTCCATGGCGTGCACGCCCATGAAGAGGAGAAAGGCCGACAGCGCCGGAATCCATCCTGAGGCGAGGCTCGCCAGCACGACCACGACGCCGGCTATGATGGCGCCCACCGTCGGAATGAAGGCGAGCAGGCCTGCCTGAATCCCCAGGATGAACGAGCCGGGAATGCCGATGAGGACGAGCCCGATCCAGGTCACCACGCCGACCGCAAGCATCACGATGATCTGCGCGATCAGCCAGCGCTCCAGCGTCTCGCCGATACCGTCGATGATCAGGGTGATGCGGGCGCGATGCCTGGCCGGCGCGAGAAACAACAGGCCGTCATGATAGACCGCGGGTTGGGCGGCGAAGGCGAGCCCCAGGAACAGCACGATGAAGATGTTGCCGACCGCGCTGATGGTGCCGAGCAGCAGCTTGAAGGTCTGGCTCACGATCGCCCCGCCGCTCGAGGCCAGCGCGCCTGCGCCCGGCAATCCGCCGTGCGAGCCCGGGGTCGGGGCGGGCGTCGGCGTCGCATCGGTGGAGGCAGCGGGTGCGGCGTTGCCGAGATCGAAGAAGCTGGTGTCGATCCCATGGTTTTCGAGGAAGGACCGGACGTTGGTGATCTGCGACTTGATTGTCTTGCTCAGCAGCGAGGCCTGCTCGGCAATGGTGGCGCCGCCGAGATAAGCAACGCCTGCGAGCATTACCGCCAGCGCGGCACAGACGATCGCGAGCCGGACCGCGTGGGGCAGGTGCACGCGGCGGCCAAGCGCGTTGGTCAGCGCGTTGAGGCCGACGCCGAGCAGCATTCCGGTGAAGATCAGGAGCAGGGTAGCTGCAAAATACCAGGTGAAGACCAGCATTGCCGCGAACAGCACGATTCCGATGCCCCCGACGGAGATCGCCCAGGCCAGATCGGTGCGGGTCCGGGGCCGTTCATCTGCGGGAATGGTCACATCGGCTCCTATGCGAAGGCGGCAGGCGGGCACTCTTTCGCGAAATCCCGCCTCGGATCAAGCCAGGCTCTGGCGCGATTGACGCGTCCTTGGCCCTGCGGGCCACGGACGCCGGCGAGAGAGGGGGCCATGCCCATCCTCCGCCCGGCCATTTGCGCGAAAATAGCATTGCCGTCCCGCGTACCCTTCTGTTGAATTTGTTCCATCCCAGGGGCATGTTTGGAGAATCGTCTTCGGCGAAAGGTCTGAACGGGAGATGAGAAAGCCGGTCGTCGGCGTGATCGGGAACGCCCATCGCGTTGAAAATCGATTTCAGGTCCAGATGGTCGGCGAGCGTAATCTGCGCGCCGTGGCCGAGGTGTCCGGCGGCCTGCCGGTGATGTTCGCGGGCTCGCCCGATATCACCGATATCGGCGCGCTGCTCGACACTGTCGACGGCATCGTGCTCACCGGTGCTCGCGCCAATGTCCACCCAACCCGTTTCAACGTCGATCCGTGTGAGGCGCACGAGCCCTACGACATCCACCGCGACGAGGTGGCGCTGGCGCTCTCGGTCGCATGCGTTGCCCGCGGCATCCCGCTGTTCGGCATCTGCCGGGGCCTCCAGGAGATGAACGTCGCCTTCGGCGGCTCGCTGCATCCCGAGATCCGCGAAATCCCGGGCCGCATGAACCACCGCATGCCGAGGCTCGAGAACGGCGAGATCCATCCCGATCCGACCGTGGTGTTCGCCGATCGTCACGACGTCGATCTGACGCCGGGCGGCGCGTTCGCAGACTTGCTCGGCTGTAACAAGATCAGGGTCAATTCGCTGCACGGCCAGGGCATCCTCGATCCCGGCAAGCGCGTGCTGATCGAGGGCATCGCCGAGGACGGCACCATCGAGGCAATCCGCATCGCGGAAGCCAAGGCCTTTGCACTCGGGGTGCAATGGCACGCCGAATACGACCCGCAGCACAATCCGATCAATCGAAAACTGTTCGAGGCTTTTGGCGAAGCCATGGTGGCGAAGCAGCGCGCGGCGGCGTAGCTGCGAGCGCGCCGAGGCCCATAACCATCGTCATCGTGAGCGCAGCGAAGCAAATCCAGTCGCTGTCGGGTGACGGCGTGAAGGCGGCCTCGATCTCTCGGGCGTAATAAACCAGTTATCAAGAAATGGTGCGCGCCGGTTTTCTCGATTCCGATTCGTTCTTTGAGAACGAAGTGGAGTCAGACACAGAACGAAAGTCGAGGACCACAATCAAAAAGGCGCCCCGAGGGGCGCCTTTCGTGTGTCGCGGTCGTTCGGGCCGTTTAGCCCGAATAGTACATTTCGAACTCGACCGGATGCGGGGTCATTTCGAAGCGGGCGACTTCGGTCATCTTCAGCTCGATGTAAGCGTCGATGAAGTCGTCGTCGAACACGCCGCCGTTCTTGAGGAAGCCGCGGTCCTTGTCGAGGTTTTCCAGCGCCTCGCGCAAGCTGCCGCACACGGTCGGGATCTGCTTCAGCTCTTCCTTCGGCAGATCGTAGAGGTCCTTGTCCATTGCCGGACCCGGATCGATCTTGTTCTTGATACCGTCGAGGCCGGCCATCAGCATCGCGGCGAAGCCGAGATAGGGATTGGCGAGCGGATCTGGGAAACGCACCTCGACGCGCTTGGCCTTCGGCGAAGCGGTGTAGGGGATGCGGCAGGAGGCCGAGCGGTTGCGCGCGGAATAGGCGAGCAGCACGGGAGCCTCGTAGCCCGGGACCAGACGCTTGTAGGAGTTGGTCGACGGGTTGGTGAAGGCGTTGATCGCCTTGGCGTGCTTGATGATGCCGCCGATGTAATGGAGGCAGGTCTCCGACAGGTCGGCGTATTTGTTGCCGGCGAACACCGGCTTGCCGTCCTTCCAGATCGACTGGTGCACGTGCATGCCCGAGCCGTTGTCGCCGAAGACCGGCTTCGGCATGAAGGTGGCGGTCTTGCCGTAGATGTGCGCGACCTGGTGGATGCAGTATTTGTAGATCTGCATGTGGTCGGCCATCAAGGTCAGCGTGTCGAACTTCATGCCGAGCTCGTGCTGGGCGGAGGCGACTTCGTGATGGTGCTTCTCGACCTTGACGCCCATCTTGGCCATGGCGCCGAGCATCTCCGAGCGCATGTCCTGCACGGAATCCTGCGGCGGCACCGGGAAGTAGCCGCCCTTGGTACGGACGCGGTGGCCGAGGTTGCCGCCTTCATATTCGGTGTCAGAGTTGGTCGGCAGCTCCGAGGAGTCGAGACGGAAGCCGGTGCTGTAGGGGTTGGCGGAGAAGCGCACGTCGTCGAACACGAAGAACTCGGCTTCGGGGCCGACGAACACGGTGTCGCCGACGCCCATCGACTTCACCATCGCCTCGGCCTTCTTGGCGATGCCGCGGGGGTCTCGGTTGTAGGGCTCGCCGGTGGTCGGCTCAAGCACGTCGCAGGTGATGACCATGGTGGTCTCGGCGAAGAACGGATCGATCGTCGCGGTCACCGGATCGGGCATCAGGCACATGTCGGACTCGTTGATCGCCTTCCAGCCGGCGATCGAGGAGCCGTCGAACATCGTTCCTTCGGCGAAAATGTCTTCATCGATCATGCTGATGTCGAAGGTGACGTGCTGCCACTTGCCGCGCGGATCGGTGAAGCGCAGGTCGACGTATTTGACGTCGTTGTCCTTGATCGATTTCAGGACGTCTTTGGCGGTCTTCATGCATACCCCTTTTGGCTCTGCGGGTCGGTTTCCAAGCTTCAAGCGACCGTGTTCACGCTTCTTGAGGCGCGCGAGGCACAAACAAAATGAGGCCGCCGAAGCAGCCTATTTCTTGTCAGAATGTCGCAAAATGCGGGATAGCACCCGGCTCAGATAGCGTCCAGCCCGGATTCGCCGGTTCGGATGCGGATCGCCTCTTCGATGTTGGAGACGAAAATCTTGCCATCGCCGATGCGCCCGGTTTGCGCTGCGCGGCGGATTGCGTCGATGGCGCGCTCGACCAGATCGTCGCCGATCACGATCTCGATCTTCACCTTGGGCAGGAAGTCGACGATGTATTCTGCGCCGCGGTACAGCTCGGCGTGACCCTTCTGCCGGCCGAAGCCCTTGGCTTCGGTGACGGTGATGCCCTGAAGGCCGACTTCCTGAAGCGCTTCCTTCACCTCGTCGAGCTTGAATGGCTTGATGATGGCTTCGATCTTCTTCACTGCGCGCCTCCCGGCCTTTCGAACAAATAGCAACGTCTTCGTCAGGATGCGCTTTTCTTAACGCACGATCCTGTCTTCGCTATGCCGGGATCCCTGACCAGTCCGGCAACAACGGCCGGCCACACCCTGATAAATGCCAGTGAGCACGACGAACCGAAGCGACTTCCGCGAAAGCAGGGTCTATGCCAAGTTGCAAATGCCCTGATTATTGGAGCGTTATCAGCCTTTTAACGTGCAGCTCTGATAGGTGGCGCCGACCCGCACAAAATACCGCAGACTATGGAATAGGCAAACGGGTCCAATATTTGTGCAGATCGTTGTTCCGTCGGATCGCCCGACGCAGAACGTGCCTCTTGAAAAGGCTTTTGGACAGGGAAGTGGCATGGAAGTTCTGACCAACGCCGAAATGCAGCGTGCCGACCAGCTCAGCATTGCGGCAGGCACCCCCGGCTTCAAGCTGATGCTCAGTGCTGGCCAGGCGGTCGCCGAGGCCGCCAACGCGCTGGTGGAGGAGGGGCCGATCCTGATCGTGGCCGGCCCCGGCAACAACGGTGGGGACGGTTTTGTCGCAGCCGCCGAGCTCGCCGCGCAAGGCCGCGAGGTCTCGGTCATCCTGATGTGCGAGCGGGACCAGCTCCAGGGCGATGCGGCCTCGGCGGCACGGGGCTGGAAACACCCGGTGCTCCCGTTCAACCCGCAGGCGATCGGGCGACCGGCGCTGATCATCGATGCGCTGTTCGGCGCGGGCCTCAGCCGTCCGGTCGACGGCGAGGCACGTGAGATGATCGAGGCGATCAACGCCAACGGTGCGCCGGTGCTCGCGGTCGATCTGCCAAGCGGCATCAACGGCACCAGCGCGGCCGTGCTGGGCGTGGCGGTGAACGCCACCGAGACCGTCACCTTCTTCCGCAAGAAGCCGGCGCATCTGCTGCTGCCGGGGCGCATGCATTGCGGCCAGGTCCGCGTCGCCGACATCGGCATCGAGGCGCAGGTGCTGGACGAGATCGCGCCGCAGATTTTCGAGAACGATCCGGACTTCTGGGGCGCAGCCTTTCCGGTGCCGCGCATCGACGGCCATAAATACGCGCGAGGCCATGTGCTGGCGGTGTCGGGCGATGCGGCGGCGACCGGTGCGGCGCGGCTCGCCGCGCGCGGGGCGTTGCGCGCCGGGGCGGGCCTGGTGACTCTGGCCACGCCGCGTGATGCGCTGGCGATCAATGCGGCTGCGCTCACCGCGGTGATGGTTCGCCCCGTCGATACCGCCATCGAGTTCGGCGAGCTGCTCGGTGACAAGCGCTACAACACCTGCATGATCGGCCCCGGCGCGGGGGTCGGCGAGCGCACCTGCGATCTCGTCCACACAGCGCTTAGCGCGCAGCGGCGCCTGGTGCTCGACGCGGATGCGCTGACGAGCTTTGCCGCCAATCCCGAGCGCCTGTTCGAATCGATCAAGACGTCGCAGGACAAGGCGGTAGTGCTGACGCCGCACGAGGGCGAGTTCCCGCGGCTGTTCTCCGACCTCAGCAATAAACATCCGGGGCGCTCGAAGATCGAGCGCGTGCGCGCCGCCGCCGAACGCTCCGGCGCGGTCGTGCTGCTGAAGGGCGCGGACACCACGATTGCCGCGCCCGACGGCCGCGCCACCATCGCCGCCAACGCGCCGCCCTGGCTCGCCACCGCGGGTGCCGGCGACGTGCTCGCCGGCATCATCGCAGGGCTGCTGGCGCAAGGCGTGCCGGCATTCGAAGCCGCCAGCATCGCTGTGTGGATGCATGGCGAAGCGGCGAGCGAGGCGGGACCGGGCCTGATAGCAGAGGATCTCACCGAGACGCTGCCGGCCGTGCACCGGCGGATCTATAATGCGCTGGGGATTGAATATTGATGCTCAGGCAGCTCGCGCTCACCGATATGGGCGCGGCGGCGCAGGTTCACCGGGCTGCATTCGACCATGCGATGCCCTGGCTCGCTGGGCTGCATACGCCGGACGAGGATCACTGGTTCTACCGCGAGCATGTGTTCGCGACGTGCCGCGTGTGGGGACGCTTCAACGGCGATGTACTGAGCGGGATCATCGCTTTCCGTGACGGCTGGATCGAGCAGCTTTACGTGCTTCCCGCTGTTCAAGGGCGGGGGACTGGCGCCGAACTTCTCGACGTCGCCAAGCATGCCAACGAACGGCTGGAGCTCTGGACCTTCCAGTGCAATGCGCGCGCAAGGCGCTTCTATGAAGCGCGCGGGTTTACGTTGATCGAGCAGACCAACGGGACCCGAAACGAGGAGAAAGAACCCGACGCTCGGTACCTCTGGATGCGTAGGCCACTTCATTTGTGAACAATTGTAGTCTAAAAACTACATGTGATTGAAAGCAGACTGAGACGTTTCGGAAGTGGCGATCACGTCTCAAGGATGAGCGTGCCAGAGCGCTGATTGCTTCGCGATTGGATCGGTTGGCTCATGGGCACGCAGGCGACGTCGAACCGGTGGGCGACCGTGTGAGCGAGCTGCGTATTCATCACGGGCCCGGATATCGCATCTATTTTCGGAAGCGGGGCAACGCGACCATCGTTTTGCTGTGCGGGGGCGACAAGAGCACGCAGGTGAAAGACATCAAGGCGGCGAAGCGCCTTGCCGAGATGTGGAGCGAATGAGATGGGCGAGAAGCTGACGACCTATGACCCGGCCGAAGACCTGCAGTCCGACGAGGCCATTGCCGTGTTCATGGAAGAGGCGTTCAAGACCGAGGATGCGGCCTATATCGCCCATGCACTTGGGGTCGTCGCCCGCGCCAAGGGGATGACGCAGATCGCCAAAGAGACTGGTCTTTCTCGCGAGCAGCTCTATCGCTCGTTCAGCACCAACGGCAATCCGACGCTGAAAACGACTATTGCGGTGATGAAGGCGCTCGGGATCGAACTCACAGCCAAGCCGCACGCCTAGTCGGAGCCCCTCACTCCACCCCGTACCAGCGCACCAGCCGCGGGGCGGCCCATTCGGTTACGACGGTTTCGATCAGCCATCGCCCGGGGGAGGCCGCAGCGAACGCGATGCGCTGAGTCTGGCCGGGTTCGATCGCGAGCGTGTCGAGCCAATAGGGCTTCCAACCGTCGTCGAGCTTGTCGAGCAGGCGGAAATGGTGGCCGTGCAGATGGACGACGATGGCGACGGGTGCGGGGTTCTTGAGCGCCAGCACGACGGTGCGGCCGGCCTTGGTGCGAAAAGCGGGGGCGGAGGACGTCGAGAAATTTGCGGGCAGTACCCACCCGGCGTCGGCTGCCCCGAGCGCGACATCGAACCGCAGGGCGCCTTTCAGATCGAGTCGCTCGGGCAGGTCATTCGGAGGGAGCGGCTGCGGCGGCAACAGCGGCGCGCGCCGCTCAAGCTTGCCGGAGACCGTCAGGCGGCCGACCTGGCGCGCCTCATTGCCGTCATGCAGCAGGAATGGGGCCGATGTGGCCGCATCCACGAAGGCGTCGGCGCGTGCGCCGGGAGCCAGCACCAGGGCGCCGTTGCGAGCCGGGAACGGCTCAGCCGGCTGTCCGTCCAAGGCCAGCACCTGGACCTCGTGACTTTCCAATTTGATCGCCAGAACAGAACGTTGCGAGCCGTTGATAAAGCGCAGCCGCAGCCGCTCATTCGCCGAAGCTGAGAGTTCGAATGAAGTCGTTCCGTTGATTGTATAGAGCGGGGACGTGTCCTTCGGGTCCCGGCCCGGGAGAAGCGCGGTCCCATCCGGCCGCAGCCGCCATTCCTCGATCAAGAGGACCACGTCGCGATCGGCGGCGACCGCGTTGGTCTCGGTGGCGATGATCGGAAGCGGGCGCGCGGGCTGCTTCAGGCTGTCCTCGAACAGGCGAAAGTCGGCCAGCAGGGTTCCTGCGTTTGGCACTGAAATAATTGATGTTTCCGTCGCGTCCGGGGCCGTCGGGGCGCGTCCTCGAAGCGGGTCGGCCGCGTCCGGGCCATTGAGGCCGTACCAGACTGGTGCAAGCGGTACGGGCAGGCCGTTGCGAAAGACCACCTCGCAGCGGTCGCCACGTTTGAGACGGACATCCCCGAGGTGGCTTACGGCGGCCAGCTCCCAGATCGGTGTAGCCGGCTGACCCGGCCTCAGAGCCAACGTCGCCGGCCTTGCCTGAAGGGCGAGTTGGGCGGTCATGGCCGGGACTGCGCCGCCCGCCATCAGCCCGGCCGCAGAGGCGCCCAGTCCCGCTCCAAGCCCGGCCAAAACCTCGCGCCTCGTCGGGTCGAAAATCCGCGTTCTCATGGCCGATCCCGACCACGCCGTGCTGGATAAGTCCAGCCGTCGTGCCTAGTTGAAGCCTGCCTCTATCGGGCCATTTTTTTGCTGCGAACAGGCGGGCACATGCTATAAGCCCGCCGCCCGCGGCATCGCGGCCGGTCTTGATGCAAATTTACGCGGGCGTGGCGGAACTGGTAGACGCGCTGGATTTAGGTTCCAGTGACGAAAGTTGTGGGGGTTCGAGTCCCTCCGCCCGCACCAAGCGCTTTCAGCGTTTGCACGGATTACGCGATCTGCTCCCGCGCGGATGTTTGTCCGCCGGAAGCCGGTCCGATGAACCACCGGCGTTGAGGCGCTCGCCTCGCGCCGGATCGATTAATGACAGCGTCCCGACGCATGCGCGCCGGGACCGAACGAGAAGAAGATTGGACACCATGCAGGTCACAGAAACCCTCTCGGAAGGTTTGAAGCGCGAGTTCAAGATCAGCGTTCCCGCGTCTGATCTCGACGCCAAGGCCGGTGCCAAGCTCGTCGACCTCAAGGACAAGGTTCGCATCAACGGCTTCCGTCCCGGCAAGGTGCCGGTCACGCACCTCAAGAAGGTCTATGGCCGCTCGGTGATGGCCGAGACCATCGACCAGACCATTCGTGACACCAACACGCAGCTGTTCTCCGAGCGCGGCTTCCGCCTTGCGACCGAACCCAAGATCACCATGCCGACCGAGCAGGCCGAGGTCGAGGAGCTGCTCAACGGCAAAACCGACCTGACCTATACGGTTGCGATCGAGGTGGTGCCGTCGATCGCGCTCGCCGACTTCAAGACCTTCGAGGTCGAGAAGCCCGTCGCCGAAGTCACCGACGCCGACGTCGACGAGGCGATCAAGCGCATCGCCGATTCGAACCGCGGCTATGCCGCGAAGGGCGAGGGCGCCAAGGCCGAGTCGGGCGATCGCGTCACCGTCGCCTTCAAGGGCACCATCAACGGCGAGCCCTTCGAGGGCGGCGCCGGCGAGGGCATCCAGGTGGTGATCGGATCCAACACCTTCATCCCCGGCTTCGAAGAGCAGCTCATCGGGATCGGCGCGGGCGAGACCCGCACGCTGAAGGTGGCGTTCCCCAAGAACTACATGAACGATAAGCTCGCCGGCCAGCCGGCCGAGTTCGAGACCACCGCGACGCTGATCGAGGCGCCGCAGGATCTCGCGATCGACGACGAGTTCGCCAAGACGCTCGGCCTCGAATCGCTGGACAAGCTGAAGGAAGCGGCGCGCGAGCGGCTGGTCGCCGAGTTCGCGACCGCGACGCGCCAGCGCGTCAAGCGCGCGCTGCTCGACCGCCTCGACGAGGCCCATCGCTTCGAGGCTCCGCCCTCGCTGGTCGACGAGGAGTTCAATCTGATGTGGAACTCGGTGAAGGCCGAGATGGACTCCGCCGGCAAGACCTTCGCCGACGAGGACACCACTGAAGACGCCGCCAAGGAAGAGTACCGTAAGATCGCCGACCGCCGCGTGCGGCTGGGGCTCGTGCTCTCCGAGATCGGCGAGAAGAACAAGATCTCCGTGACCGACGACGAGGTCGGCCGCGCCGTGATCGAGCGGGCGCGCTCGATGCCGGGCCGCGAGAAGGAGGTCTGGGACTATTACCGCAGCAACGCCCAAGCGTTGGCCCAGCTTCGTGCACCGATCTATGAGGACAAGGTCGTCGACTTCATCCTCGAGCTTGCCAAGGTGACTGAGAAGAAGGTCTCGCGCGACGATCTCTACAAGGACGACGAGGCGGAAAAGACCGCCGCCTGAGGGCTCCAGAAGAGCCTTTAGGAGAGCCTTTGGGATAGCCTTGCATTAAGGATGATCAGCGAAGAGGTCGAGCTAGCCAGGTGGCCGGCTGGGCCTCTTTGTACGAATCAGCTTCAACTGCCTCACGGATTAAGCCTTAATTCGCTCCGCACTTGTCAGGCGCGAATTGGGCTATATCTGTCGCTACGCCTTCTGCTTCTACCAAGTTCTTCTACCAAGTTCCTGCATCACGGGACGTCCATCGGCCTTCCGGCAGATCCAGCCCCGACTGGCAGCCGGGCCTGGCGATGTCCGCCTCTTCAAAACCCTAGGTGACTCATGCGCGATCCGGTTGAAACCTACATGAACCTCGTGCCCATGGTGGTCGAGCAGACCAACCGTGGCGAGCGCGCCTACGACATTTTCTCGCGCCTTCTGAAAGAGCGCATCATCTTCCTGACCGGGCCGGTCGAGGACGGCATGTCGACGCTGATCGTCGCGCAGCTGTTGTTCCTTGAGGCGGAAAATCCGAAGAAGGAAATCTCGATGTACATCAACTCGCCGGGCGGCGTGGTGACGTCGGGCCTCGCGATCTACGACACCATGCAGTTCATTCGTCCGCCGGTCTCGACGCTGTGCACGGGCCAGGCCGCCTCGATGGGCTCGCTGCTGCTCTGCGCCGGCGAGAAGGACATGCGCTTCTCGCTGCCGAACGCGCGCATCATGGTGCATCAACCTTCCGGCGGCTTCCAGGGCCAGGCCACCGACATCATGCTGCACGCACAGGAAATCCTGAACCTGAAGAAGCGGCTCAACGAGATCTACGTGAAGCACACCGGCCAGACCTACAAGGCGATCGAGGACGCGCTGGAACGCGACAAGTTCCTTACTGCGAGCGACGCCAAGGAGTTCGGTTTGGTCGACAGGGTCATCGACAAGCGCGCCGAGGAAACCGCGGCGCCGAAGACTCCGTAGCACTACGGTGCCGGCAATCCCTCTGGGATCGCCGGCACCGTCAGGGAGCGTTCACGTTAAGGACACGTGCGCGCGTCGCAAAACGCAGTTTTGCGCCCTGCGACAGGCAGAAAGTTCCGCTTTCGTGCTTGTTTTTCGTGGCAATCCAGCAACGCCGGGGTGATTTCGATCACTTCGCCCGTGCCAAGACCGGAAATCACGGTATTGTCACGGGTAGCCGGCGCTCCCCGATTAGCGAATTCTTGATAGTCGGGTGACAGCATGGTTCGCTACGACTGATCGGCTATGATCGCGGAGAATCGAGTGACCGTGATTCGCACGGCATGCAACGCGTAGGGTCTTTTTTGGTACGGAATTTGCTCTATTTGAAGGACTGTACCGGCTGTCGTGCCGGAATAGGGCGATCGAGCGGACGGGATCGAACCGCGGACGGAGACATGAATGAGTAAGGTCGGCACGAGCGACTCCAAGAACACGCTGTATTGCTCGTTCTGCGGCAAGAGCCAGCACGAAGTTCGCAAACTGATCGCGGGTCCCACGGTCTTCATTTGCGACGAGTGCGTCGAGCTCTGCATGGACATCATTCGCGAGGAGAACAAATCCTCGCTGGTGAAGTCGCGCGACGGGATTCCGACGCCGAAGGAAATCTGCAAGGTGCTGGACGATTACGTAATCGGACAGAACCATGCGAAGAAGGTCCTCTCGGTCGCGGTGCACAATCACTACAAGCGCCTCAACCACCAGACCAAGCACAACGACGTCGAGCTTGCGAAGTCGAACATCCTGCTGATCGGTCCGACCGGTTCGGGCAAGACGCTGCTCGCGCAGACGCTCGCCCGCATCCTGGACGTGCCGTTCACGATGGCGGATGCGACGACGCTGACCGAAGCCGGCTATGTCGGCGAGGACGTCGAGAACATCATCCTGAAGCTGCTCCAGGCCGCCGACTACAATGTCGAGCGTGCCCAGCGCGGCATCGTCTATATCGACGAAATCGACAAGATCAGCCGCAAGTCCGACAATCCCTCGATCACGCGGGACGTGTCGGGTGAGGGCGTGCAGCAGGCACTGCTCAAGATCATGGAAGGCACGGTGGCTTCGGTCCCGCCGCAGGGCGGCCGCAAGCATCCGCAGCAGGAGTTCCTGCAGGTGGACACCACCAATATCCTGTTCATCTGCGGTGGTGCGTTCTCGGGCCTCGAAAAGATCATCTCGGCACGCGGACGGTCGACCTCGATCGGTTTCGCCGCCCAGGTGCTCGCGCCGGAAGACCGCCGCACCGGCGAAATCTTCCGTCACGTCGAGCCGGAGGATCTCCTGAAGTATGGCCTGATCCCGGAATTCGTCGGCCGTCTGCCCGTCGTGGCGACGCTGGAGGATCTGGACGAGGCTTCGCTCAAGAAGATCCTGGTCGAGCCGAAGAACGCGCTGGTGAAGCAGTACCAGCGGCTGTTCGAGATGGAGAACATCGAGCTGACCTTCGCCGACGAGGCGCTTGGCGCGGTGGCCCGCAGGGCGATCGAGCGCAAGACCGGTGCGCGCGGGCTGCGTTCGATCCTCGAGGCGATCCTGCTCGAGACCATGTTCGACCTGCCGGGCCTCGAAGGTGTGGAAGAAGTCGTGATTTCCCGCGAAGTCGTGGAAGGAACGGCGCGCCCGCTCTACATCTACGCCGATCGGTCCGATCGCGCCGTCGAGAACGCCAGCGCCTGATTTCGGCGCTGGAACGCTCCAATCGTCTCATCAAGCAAGGGGCTGCGGAAAATATCTCCGCAGCCGGTGTTGTGTCGCTTGTTCGCGTGCGTAAGCGCCTGATGGCGCGCGTCTTTCAATGACTTGACACCCCCCGGGTCGATAGCCACCTAATGTCGGCGGCGAGCAAAAATTCTCTTCAAGATTCGCCTCAGTTCCGATCCGGCAGGCCGGTCCAACCTCAGAAGGACCGACCGGTTTTGCGGATCACCTCGGCACCTTGTGGCGGTTGCGCATGAGCATGGCGGGCTGCGTGCAAGGGGGCAAAGCAAAAGGAAAAGGCCATGACCAATCCAAAACCCAGGCCAACCATCGTTCATGGCGAAACGCACGCCTATCCCGTGCTGCCGCTGCGCGACATCGTCGTCTTCCCGCACATGATCGTTCCGCTCTTCGTCGGCCGCGAGAAGTCGATCCGCGCGCTCGAAGAGGTGATGAAGAACGACGCGCTGATCATGCTCGCGACCCAGAAGAACGCGTCCGACGATGATCCGGCACCCGATTCCATTTACGAGACCGGTACGCTTGCCTGCGTGCTTCAGCTCTTGAAGCTTCCCGACGGCACCGTGAAGGTGCTGGTCGAAGGGCTCGAGCGTGCGCGCGTGCAGAAGTACACCGATCGTGCCGACTATTACGAAGCGACCGCGATTGCGCTCGCCGACACCGACGCGAAGTCGGTCGAGGCCGAGGCCATGGCGCGCTCGGTCGTGTCCGACTTCGAGAGCTATGTGAAGCTCAACAAGAAGATCTCGGCCGAGGTCGTCGGCGTCGTGCAGGCGATCACCGATTTCGCCAAGCTCGCCGACACCGTCGCCTCGCATCTCGCTGTCAAGATCGCGGATCGCCAGGGCATCCTGGAGACGCTGTCGGTCACGCAGCGCCTCGAGAAGGTGCTGGGCCTGATGGAGAGCGAGATCTCGGTGCTCCAGGTCGAGAAGCGCATCCGCTCGCGCGTCAAGCGCCAGATGGAGAAGACCCAGCGCGAGTACTATCTCAACGAGCAGATGAAGGCGATCCAGAAGGAACTCGGCGACGACGACGGTCGCGACGAGCTCGCCGATCTCGAAGAGAAGATCTCCAAGACCAAGCTCTCCAAGGAAGCGCGCGAGAAGGCGCAGCATGAATTGAAGAAGCTGCGCCAGATGTCGCCGATGTCCGCGGAAGCGACCGTCGTGCGCAACTATCTGGATTGGCTGCTGTCGATCCCGTGGAACAAGAAGTCCAAGGTGAAGAAGGATCTGGAGGCCGCGCAGGCGGTTCTGGATGCGGATCACTACGGGTTGGAGAAGGTCAAGGACCGCATCGTCGAGTATCTGGCCGTGCAGTCGCGCGCCAACAAGCTCACGGGCCCGATTCTGTGCCTCGTCGGTCCTCCCGGCGTCGGCAAGACCTCGCTCGGCAAGTCGATCGCGAAGGCGACGGGGCGCGAATTCGTGCGCGTCTCGCTCGGCGGCGTGCGCGACGAGGCCGAGATCCGCGGTCACCGCCGCACCTATATCGGCTCGATGCCCGGCAAGATCATTCAGTCGATGCGGAAGGCGAAGTCGTCCAATCCGCTGTTCCTGCTGGACGAGATCGACAAGATGGGCGCCGATTTCCGCGGCGATCCGTCCTCGGCGCTGCTCGAGGTTCTCGACCCCGAGCAGAACGCGACCTTCAACGACCACTATCTCGAGGTCGACTACGATCTGTCCAACGTGATGTTCATCACCACCGCGAATACGCTCAATATTCCGGGGCCGCTGATGGACCGCATGGAGATCATCCGGATCGCGGGCTACACCGAGAACGAGAAGGTCGAGATCGCGCGCAAGCACCTGATCCCGAATGCGGTGTCCAAGCACGGCCTGGATTCCAAGGAGTTCTCGATCGACGACGACGCGCTGCTGCTTCTGATCCGCCGCTACACCCGCGAAGCGGGCGTGCGCAATTTGGAGCGTGAGCTCTCCACACTCGCCCGCAAGGCGGTGAAGGAGCTGATGATCTCCAAAAAGAAGTCGGTCAAGGTCACCGAGAAGACTCTGGAAGAGCTGCTCGGCGTGCCGAAGTACCGCTACGGCGAGATCGAGAGTGAGCCGCAGGTCGGTATCGTCACCGGCCTTGCCTGGACCGATGTCGGCGGCGAGCTGTTGACAATCGAAGGCGTCATGATGCCCGGCAAGGGCAAGATGACGGTTACGGGCAATCTGCGTGACGTGATGAAGGAATCGATCTCGGCGGCGGCGTCCTATGTCCGCTCGCGCGCGATCGTCTACGGCATCGAGCCGCCGCTGTTCGACCGGCGCGACATCCACGTGCACGTGCCGGAAGGCGCGACGCCGAAGGACGGTCCGTCGGCGGGCGTGGCGATGGCCACCGCGATCATCTCGGTCATGACCGGCATCCCGGTCCGCCATGATGTTGCGATGACCGGCGAGATCACGCTGCGCGGCCGCGTGCTGCCGATCGGCGGCCTGAAGGAGAAGCTGCTGGCTGCTGCCCGCGGCGGCATCAAGACGGTGCTGATCCCCGAGGACAACGCCAAGGATCTCACGGAGATTTCCGATGCGATCAAGGGCGGCATGGAGATCATCCCGGTCTCGCGCCTCGACGACGTCGTCGCCAAGGCGCTGGTCAAGAAGCCGGTGCCGATCGTCTGGGAAGAGGACACCAAGGTGACGGTGAAGCCGGACGGCGACGAAGCCGCCGGCGGCCTGACCGCTCACTGAGATCACAGCTCGAAAAGATGATAAAACGGCGCCTTCGGGCGCCGTTTTTGTTGTGGGGCAGCGGATGACGACAATGCACATCGACGGGCAATGCCATTGCGGCGCGATCACCTTTGAAGCGGAGATCGATCCCGAGACGGTGTCGGTCTGCCATTGCCGGGACTGCCAGACCCTTACGGGATCGCCGTTCCGGGTGACGGCGATCTGCACCAAGGCGGACGTCAAGCTGACCGCCGGCACGCCCAGAATCTACGGCAAGCGCGGCGATAATGGCCGGATGCGCTTCCAGCATTTCTGTGGCGACTGCGGTTCCCCGCTATTCACGAGCGGCGAGGGCGATCAGGAGGACGATTGGGGCATCCGCTGGGGCAGCATTCGCCAGCGCGACAAATTGCGGCCCGTCAGGCAGATCTGGTGCCAGTCGGCGGCGGTGTGGATCGACGCGGTGCCACTGCTGCCGGGACGGCCGGGAGATTGAGGGCCGGCTGGTGGGCGGTCACGGATTCGAACCGCGGACCCTCTCGGTGTAAACGAGATGCTCTAACCAGCTGAGCTAACCGCCCCACGGCGCCTCTTTAGCGCCCCCTCGGGTGTTGGAGCAAGAGGCGGCCGCACCGCAAACCGTGCTCATTTGAACCGCTTGATGACCTTCCGGCGTGGTATCACGACCGACAAAACGACAGAGGCCCCAATGGAACAGCCGAGCGGACACGAGCAGAACGCCGACCAGATCGCCTACTGGAATGGCCCCAGCGGGCAGCGCTGGGCCGATCGCCATGCGGCGCAGGAGAGCCTGCTCGGCCCCATTGCCGACGTGCTGATCGCCCGCGCCAGGCCGAAGCCGGGCGAGCGCGTCCTCGATGTCGGTTGCGGCTCCGGCGCGACGACGTTCGCGTTCGCGAAAGCGGTGACCCCGAATGGTTTCGCGCTTGGGCTCGACGTCTCCGAGCCGATGCTGTCGCAGGCGCGTGCGTTTGCGCCAAAGGGCTTGCCGCTCGATTTCGTGCTGGCGGATGCGACGGTGCATGCATTCGAGCCGGCGAGCTTTGACCTACTGGCCTCGCGGTTCGGCGTGATGTTCTTCGCCGATCCCATCGCATCTTTCACCAACCTCCGCCGTGCGCTGAAGCCGACGGGGCGATTGGCGTTTGCCTGCTGGCGCGAGCCGAAGGAAAATCCGTGGATGATGGCGCCGTTGATGGCGGTCTACAAACATGTGCCCAAGATGCCGCCGGTCGGGCCGGACGAGCCGGGCCCGTTCGCCTTTGCCTCCGAAGAGCGCGTGACGCGCATCCTGAAGGGCGCGGGCTTCGTCGACGTCGCCATGGAGCCGCACAATCTCGCGATGGATGTCGCGATCGGTGGCGGGCTGGATGCCGCGGTCGAGGGCTCGCTCCAGATCGGCCCCGCCAGCCGCGCGCTGCAGGGCCATCCTCCGGAGACATATGCCGCGGCAAAAGCCTCGATCCGCGAGATGCTCGCGCCGTTCCTGAAGGGGCAGAGCGTGGCGCTTCAGGGCGCGATCTGGATCGTGACGGCGAAGGCGGCGTAGGCGTCACTGTCTAGGCGTAGCCGTCGCCAAACACTCGGCGTCGTCCCGGCCTAGTGCGCAATTGCGCACGGGGGCCGGGACCCATAGCCCCAGGGACAAGTGCGGCGCGAGTCTGATAACCACGAGTCTTCGTTAAACTACTTCCTGTGGTTATGGGTCCCGGATCAGCGCTCCGCTTTGCTGCGCTTGTCCGGGACGACACCGGAGATCGGAGCTGCCACGCAGCCGCCTCACACCACATCATCCGGCGCCAGCGCGCAGCCGTTGTCGGGATGCGTCTCGACCTGAAGGGTGGTATGGCCGATGCGGTGAGAGCGCTTCAGCATCCGCGCGGTCTCCATCAGGAAGGCATCGCCGGCGCCGGTGGGCATGACGAGGTGGCAGGTCAGAGCCGTCTCGGTGGTCGAGATCGGCCAGACGTGGAGATCGTGGATCGCAGTGACGCCGGGCCTCCCCAGCAGAAGGATCTTGATCGCGGCAATGTCGGTGCCCCTGGGCGCGGCTGCCATCGACATGTCGATGGAGCCGCGAAGCAGGCTGGTGGTGCTCCAGAGGATGGTGGCGCAGATGACGAGGCTGGTGACGGGATCGAGCCAGAGCCAGCCGGTCCAGATGATCAGCGCCGCCGAGATGACGACGCCGAGCGAGACCGCGGCGTCGGCCGCCATGTGCAGATAGGCGCCTTCGATGTTGATGTCGTCCTTGCGGCCGCGCGCGAACAGCATGGCGGTAAAACCGTTGATGAGGATGCCGATGCCGGCGACGACCATCACGGTGATGCCGGCGACCGGCTCCGGCTCACGCAGGCGCAAAAATGCTTCCCAGCCGATCGCGCCGGTCGCGACCAGCAGGAACACCGCGTTCGCCAGCGCCGCCAGGATGGTGGAGGCACGAAGGCCGTAGGTGAAGCGGCCGCTGGGCGCGCGCCGCGCCGCGATCGATGCGCACCAGGCCACGACCAGGCCGAGCACGTCGCTAAGATTATGGCCGGCGTCCGCAAGCAGGGCGGTGGAGTTGCCGATATAGCCGTAGACGGCCTCGGCCACGACCAGCGCGGTGTTGAGCGAGATGCCGATCGCGAAAGCCTTGCCGAAGCTGGCGGGCGCATGGACATGGGTGTGGCCACCATGATCGTGATCATGGCCGTGGCTATGGTCATGGTGATGACCGCCGTGATGGTCGTGGCTTCCCAATTCTAGCGCTCCTCGGAAGCTGCCAAATCAGGCGCCATTGTAGGCGTTTCGGCAGCCCCGTCACGGCGGAACAGCACATAGAGCGCCGGTAGTACCAGCAGTGTCAGCACGGTCGCGGAGATGATGCCGCCGATCACCACGGTCGCAAGTGGCCGCTGCACCTCGGCCCCGGCCCCGGTGGCAAGGGCCATCGGCACGAAGCCGAGCGACGCCACCAGCGCCGTCATCAGCACCGGACGCAGGCGTGTCAGCGCGCCCTCGCGCACCGCGTCAACAACGGGGTGCCCCTCGCTGCGCAGCCGCTCGATGAAGGCGATGATCACGAGGCCGTTGAGCACGGCCACGCCCGACAGCGCGATGAAACCGACGCCAGCGCTGATGGATAGGGGAATGCCGCGCAGCAGCAGCGCCATGACGCCGCCCGTCAGCGCCAGCGGCACGCCGGAGAAAACGAGCGCCGCATCCGCCGCCGATCCCATGCCCATGAACAGCAGCAAAAACACCAGCAGCAGCGCCACCGGCACCACCAGCGTAAGCCGCTTGGTGGCGGAGACCAATTGCTCGAACTGTCCGCCCCAGCCGATCCAGTAGCCCGGCGGCAGTTTGACCTTCTCCGCGACGGCCGCCTCGGCCTCGGTGACGAAGGAGCCGAGGTCGCGCGCGCGGACATTGGCGGTGACGACGATGCGCCGCTTGCCGTTCTCGCGGCTGATCTGGTTCGGGCCGGGCGTCGCATCGACGGTTGCGACCGACGACAGCGGCACATAGCGCATCTGGGCGAGGGGGGAGCCGGGCAGTGCCGTCCGGATCGGCGCGCCGATTGTTGCCTCCTCACCCGGTGGCAGCGGGATCGGGATCGCCCTGATGGCTTCGAGATTGCCGCGCAGATGTTCCGGCAGGCGCACGACGATGTCGAAGCGGCGGTCGCCCTCGAACAGCTTGCCGGCGGACTTGCCGCCGACCGCGATCTCGACGATGCCCTGCACCTCGCTGATGCTGAGCCCGTACCGGGCGAGTGCCTGGCGGTCGAGACGAACCGTGAGGATCGGCAGGCCCGAGACCTGCTCGATCTTGACGTCGCTGGCGCCGCGAATACGGCGGATCGCGGCCTCCACCTGTTTTGCCGCGCCTTGCAGGATGTCGAGGTCGTCGCCGAAGATCTTGACGCCGACGTCGCTGCGCACGCCGGAGATCAGCTCGTTGACACGGAATTGGATCGGCTGGGAGATTTCATAGGCGCTGCCGGGGATGTCGTCGGCGGCACGGTCGATGGCCTCGATCACCTCGGCTTTGGGCCTGCCGGGGTCGGGCCATTCGGCGCGCGGCTTCAGCATGATGTAGCCGTCGGTCTGTGCCGGCGACATCGGGTCGGTCGCGATCTCCGCGGTGCCGATGCGGGTGAAGAACTCCTTCACCTCCGGAATCTGCTTGATGCGTTTTTCCAGCGCCTTTTGCAGGTCCAGCGACTGGGTCAGGCTGGTTCCGGGAATCCGGATCGAGGCCAGTGCGACGTCGCCTTCGTCCAGGCTCGGAATGAACTCACCGCCCATGCGCGCGGCGGCAACGCAGCTTGCGACCACGATGATGGCGGCCATGATTGCGACGCTGAGGCGATGGTCGATCGCCAGCCGGAGCAGGGGGAGATAGGCGCGCTTCGCCAGCCGCATGAACAGGTTTTCGTGTTCCGACACCTTGCCGGTGACGAAGATGGCAACCGCGGCCGGCACGAAGGTGATGGAGAACAGCACCGCGGCGCCCAGCGCCATCAGCACCGTCAGCGCCATCGGGGTGAACATCTTGCCTTCGACGCCGGTCAGCGTCAGCACCGGCAGGTAGACCACCGCGATGATCAGCGTACCGAACAGGCTCGGCTTGATCACCTCGCTCGAACCGCGCCGGATCGCACGCAGCCGTTCGGAGGTCGTGAGCAGGCCGCCTTTCTCGCGCTGAGCCTCGGCCAGCATGCGCAGGCAGTTCTCCACGATGATCACGGCGCCGTCGACGATGATGCCGAAATCGATCGCGCCCAGACTCATCAGGTTCGCACTGACCCTGGTCTCGACCATGCCGGTGACCGTCATGGCCATTGACAGCGGAATGACGCAGGCCACTACCAGCGCTGCGCGGATGTTGCCGAGGATCAGGAACAGCACGGCCACGACCAGGGCCGCGCCTTCCACCAAATTGTTCTCGACGGTGCGGATGGTGGCTTCGACCAGATCAGTGCGGTCGTAGACGGTCCGCGTCACGACGCCGTCGGGCAGCGATTTGGCGATCTCCTCGAGCCGGGCCGCGACACGGCGCGCCACGGTGCGGCTGTTTTCGCCGATCAACAGCATGGCGGTGCCGAGCACGGTTTCCTCGCCATCGCGCGTTGCGGCCCCCGTGCGCAAATCGCGGCCTTCGGTGACGGTCGCGATGTCCCTGATCCTGACGGGATTGCCGCCGCGCGAGCCGATGACGATGTCCCTGATTTCGCCGACATTGCCGACCTGGCCCGGCGAGCGAACCAGATATTGCTCGCCGTTGCGCTCGATATAACCGGCGCCGACGTTGGCATTATTTGCGGCGAGCGCCGTCATGACGTCGCGGAAGCCAAGCCGGTAGGCCATCAGCTTGCCGGGATCGGGGAGCACGTGGAATTGCCGCTCGAAGCCGCCGATGGTGTTGACCTCGATCACCCCCGGCACGTTGCGAAGCTGCGGCTTGATGATCCAGTCCTGCACGGTGCGCAAATCGGTCAGCGAATAGTCGTGGCCGCCTTGCGTCTTCGCGCCCGCCTTGGCCTCGACGGTGTACATGAAGATTTCGCCGAGCCCGGTCGAGACCGGTCCCATCGCGACCTCGACGCCGGCCGGAAGCTGGTCCTTTACCTGCTGGATCCGTTCGCCGACGAGCTGGCGGGCAAAATAGATGTCGGTGCCGTCCTTGAAGACGACCGTCACCTGGCTCAGGCCGTAGCGCGAGAGCGAGCGGGTGTAGTCGAGCTTGGGCAGCCCGCCCATCGCGGTCTCGACGGGGAAGGTGATGCGCTGCTCGGTTTCCAGCGGCGAATAGCCGGGGGCACGGGTGTTGATCTGGACCTGGACGTTGGTGATGTCAGGAACGGCGTCGATCGGCAGGCGCTGGAAATTCCAGGCGCCGAAAGCGACGACGCCGAATGCGAGCAAGAGGACCAGCCAGCGCTGCTGCAGCGAGACCGCGATGAGGCGCTCAATCATGCTCGGCCTCGCCCTTGCCCATCTCCGCCTTCACGACGAAGCTGTTTTCCGCGACGTAATGCTCGCCGGCCGATAGTCCGGCCCTGATCTCGACATGGCGGGAATCGGAATCGCCAAGCTCCACGGGGCGCGCCTCGATCTTGTCGCCGTCCTCGCGGACGAACACGATGGTCCTATTCTCCAGCGTCTGGATCGCGCTTTTGCGCACGGCGACCGCGACGTCGCGCGCGGCGAGGATCAGCCGTGCCGTGACGAACAGGCCGGGACGCAAGCGCCCGTCGGGATTTGGCAGCACCACGCGCGCCAGCGCGGTCTGGGTGTCGCTCGAGCCGATCGGGGCCATGTAGGAGATGGTGCCCTTGATCTCGCCGCGGCCGTCGTCGGGATCGATCAGCACCTCGTCGTTGAGGCGGACGCGCCGCAGGTCCTGCCGGTAGATCGACAGGTCGACCCAGATGGTCGAGAGATCGGCGACGACGAAAGCCGGCTTCTGCTCGGAGGCGTATTCGCCGAGCGAGATCTGCCGCTCGATGATGGTGCCGGCAAGCGGCGCCTTGAGCTCGTAGACGGTGAGGCTCTGGTTGCTCTCGATCGCGGCGAGCAGATCGTCCTTGCCGACCTTGTCGCCGATGCGCTTCTGGATCGATTTGGCGACGCCGGGAAAGCGCGGCGTCACCTGCACCACGGCTTCCTGGTTGGCGCGCAGGATGCCGTTGAAGGCGAGCGTGTCGGTCAGCGTGACGCTCGCGGCTTCCGCCAACGTTACGCCGGCGGCTGCGAGCTTGATGTCGGAGATGCGGATCCGGTCGGCGCCGTGCTCGTCCTGCTCGACATGGTCGTTCGGCTTGTCCGGCTTCTTGTCTGCGGCGTGTTCGGCATGCTCGACCCTTGTTGGGGCCAGCAGGGAATAGCCATAAGCGCCGAGCGCGGCGGTAACGAATGCGACGAGGATGGTGGAGGACGTCTTCATCGTGCGCTCTCCCGCGCCAGCGTGAAGGGATTGCCGACGAGGCCTTCGATGGTCGCCACCCCCGCGTGGAAATTCTGCAGCGCCTCCTGCTCGCGCAGCCGCGCCTGGGTGACGCTGGCCTGCGCATCGAGCACTTCGAGCAGGCTGAAGCGGCCCTGGCCGTAGCCTTGGGCGATGGCGTCCGAGGCTTCGGTGGCCTTGGGAATGGCGCTCTCGCGCAGCACCGCGAGCTCGCGCAGCGAGCCCTGGAGCGAGTCGTAGGCGCGGCCCGCGACCACGATCAGCGTGTTGCGGTTGGCCTCGCGCTCGGCCTTGGTCTTGGCAAGGCTTTCCTGCGCCGAAAGGATATTGCCCTGGTTCTGGTCGAACACGGGGATCGGCACCGAGACGGTGAGGCGCGCCGCGTCGTCATTGGTCTCGTTGAAATGGCGCCAGCCGGCGGCGATCCGCACGTCGGGATAGGGCCGCAGCCGCGCCAGCAACAGCTCGGCATTGCGCTGGGCATAGATCGCGGTCCAGCGCACCAGCTGCGGATTGGCATCGATCGCGGCGACGACGGACTGGAATGTCGGCGGCCGTCCCATCGTGTCGAGCCGTCCGGAGACCTCGCCGAATTTCGGTGCCGCGTCGCCCATCAGTACCGCCAGCTCGCGCCGGGCGCTGGCCAGCGTCGCCTTGAAGCGCTCGCGGTCGGCCCTCACCAGGGCGGATGCCACTTCCGCACGGCCGGTCTCGGCCGGCGAGGAGGCGCCGGCCTCGACGCGGCGGCGCAAGAGCGGCGTCAGCCGATCGATGGCGGTGATCTGCTCGTCGAGGATCTGGATGCGCCGCTGCGCGCCGAGTACGCTAAGGAAGGCAATCGCGGTCTCCGACAGCACCTCCAGCCTGACGGCCTTGCGCTGGATCGCGGCCACCTCGATGCCGGCGACACCCGCCGCAATCCGCGCGTCGCGTTTGCCGAACAGCTCGAAGGCCTGGCTGATCTGAAGCGTGGTCTCCGCCGATCGCGTGCCGCGATAGATGCCGGACCCGAACGAATTGTCCTGTTCGTAGCTCAGCTCCGGATTGAGGAGCGCACCGGCCTGGATGCGCTGGCCCGTGGCGATGCCGACATCGCGCTCCGCCGCGGTCAGTCGCGGGCTCGTGGCCAGCGCGCGCGAGAGTGCGCTCCGCATCGTCAGAGTCTGGGCGTGAGACGGCGCAAGCGCCAATCCGACAATCAGACACGCTACCGCGCACGCCAGGCGCGCGGCCATTCCCCTGTAAAACATGAAACCGACCTGTGAAGGATGAACCTCATGGGCGCGGAGCGCCCGACCAATCCATTCAGGTCATATGTTTGGGAGGCGGGGAGTCGGTGTCGGGAACAATTCCGGCGAGCCGGGGTGCGCGTTGTGGGCGCGATACGGACACGAGCCCGATCGATGCGGCCGGTGGCGCCGGCTGCGCCACCGTCACCGAGAAGCAGCCATGGCAATGATGTCCGCCGATGGCCTTGTGGTCGTTGTGATCTGCGGAGCCGTCAAGGACCGCGCTGATCTCCGAGCCGCCACCGGGCGTGGTGACGTCGATGTCGTGCAGGCCATGCAGCGCTCCCGCGAGCAGGTAGACAACCGCGATCAGCACAGACAGCAGCCCGCGCCAGTTGCGCGGCCGGCATGATCCTGAGGGCTGGCGGTTCGCGAGCACGATTTCACTCTGGTTGCGGTCTGCGTCCGGCCTAGCATGGGGGCGGGAACAGTGTCGACCCGCAACATTGTTACGTCCCTGGAACAATTGCCGCAGCGGTCGCGAAGACGGCAGCTCTTCTCATTGGCGCGTGATCAAGCTGAGCTGAGCATCGGCTGACGCTCCGCCTGCCACGTTCGGCACATCGCCGGCTTCGACCGTGACGACGGCGCGACAGCCGGCTTCCATGGCGCGTTCCAGCCATTTGATGGCTTCGTCGATCCACTGGTCGTGGTGCTCGGGATCGGCGATTGCCTTTTCCCGGAATGCATCTGCCTGATGAAGGCACGCGGTTCTGCGATCCACGCGGCTCTCCCAATCCAGAGGTTCCGCCCCGATCGCATCCTTGATGATCGGAGAGCCGGCGTCGTTAACATAGGACAGGAACCGCCGCCCAAAAACAAAGCCCCAGCCGGGACCGACCGGCTGGGGCTTTCGTGCTCACAAACTTCATCCTTGGGACTTGGACAAATAATCCGCATCGCGCCGGTTCGTTCCCGCAGGCTCGGTCCAATTTGGAACCTTCCTTATTCGTTGTGATTAGCGACGAGGAGACATTGAGGAGGACGGACCATGGACGGATTGATTTATCTCATCGGCTTGATCGTCGTGATCATGGCGATCCTGTCGTTCTTCGGCCTGCGTTGAGAGGGCGGTGATGACGATGGAAACTCTCATACGGGAAGACATCATGGAAGGCGGCGGCGTCGCTGCCGATGACCGGCGCACCATCCAGTGGAGCTCGGTCATCGCAGGCGCTTTGGCTGCCGGCGCAATGTCGTTCATCCTGGTCGGCTTTGGAGTCGCCGTCGGCCTGGGCGTCAGTTCAGCCTCGCCGACATGGCGCGATGCATCGGCGGCGCTTGCGCTGCTGTCCGGCTTCTATTTGATCATCCAGGCGATTATCAGCTTCGGCTTTGGCGGCTATGTCGCCGGCCGTACAGCAAGACCAGCGCCGGCGATTGCGACGATCGAAGACGATGGCGAACGACGGGATGGCGTGCATGGGCTGATGTCCTGGGCGCTTGCCGTGCTGCTTGGTGCCGCTCTGCTCGCGATGCTCGGCGCAGCAGCGATTGACCGCTCGCCGATGCGCAGTTCGGCCAGCAATACCTCCGCCGCCGAGCCCTTGTTGAGTTACGAGCTGGATAAGCTGTTTCGCGTAGCGCGGCGGCCCCCCAACACCGACCTCAGGGAACCTCGTGCCGAAGCAGGACGCATCCTGATGACGTCATCGAGCCACAGCGGCGTCAGCACCGATGATCGGGCCTACCTCGTGCAGCAGGTGGCCGCGCTGACGGGACTCGCGGCACCCGACTCGGAACGACGGGTCGACGCCGTGATCGCGGATTCAAGGACGGCGATCAATCGGGCGCGGCGTAACTCCATCATCGTCGCCTTCTCCGTTGCGGCAGCAACCCTGATCGGCGCTGCGGTGGCCTGGGCTGCGGCGGTGGCCGGCGGTCGCCATCGCGACGGCGAGCCGCTGCCGAACTGGATGGCAAGCTCGAACCGCTTCCATCGCAATCCGCGCGCGATGCCGGTGCCGTAAGCGGATCGGGCGTTGTTGCTGTCTACCTGTCGGTCCCGGCGCGCCGGCGGATAAACTCGGCAATGAGAGTTGTGATTTCCGCCGGGCGCTCCAGGTTAGGGAGATGTGCCACGCCCGGCATTTCGTGGCTCTCTGCGTCTGGGACTGACGCGACGACTTGGCGACAGCGTTCCTGGACGTAGGGGAAATCCAGGTCGCCCCATACAACCAGGGTTGGTACCGCGATTTCATGAAGCCGGTGGAAGAAGGGGCGAATGTCGACCTCCGATCCGAATGGCGGGCACCGGAGCGCTATGCCGTTCATATCAAGGAGCAAATCGCGAGCGGCACCGACTACGCGGCCTTCGGGCGCCAGCGGTCCATCAAGCCAGAGGCGCGCCTTCATGGCGTTCAACCGACCGAGATCGCCGGATGCCTCGGCCTGCCTCGATTGGATTATCAGCGTCTCGATGTCAGGGGTGTAGACCGGATCGGCTGCGCCTGCGACATTCGGCGCGATCAGAACGAGGGCCCGAACACGCGACGGATGCCGGAGGGCGGCGTCGAGCGCGATGCGGCCGCCGAGGGAGCAGCCAACGAGGATTGCGGGCTGGTCGTCTGCGGTAGCCTCCAGCACCGCGACCAGGTCTGCGAGTGCGGAAAAGTCCTCCGGCTCGGCGCGAGTTTCGCCGAACCCCCGTCGATCATACGCGACCGTCTTGTGAGTGGCGCTCATTCCATTCAATTGGGCGCGCCACATGCGACGGTCGCACACGTTGGCATGAAGAAAGACCGTCGCAGTGCCGCTGCCTGCAACCTCGGTTGCAAGCCTGGCGCGACCAGACACAATGTGTTGCATCGATTGCATGTCCAAGACCGACGACGGGTCGCGCCCAACCGATAGCCGGGAGCGATCCCGGCCATGGTGCTTTGACGAGAGGCGCTAGGCCTTCTCCTCCCAGATCATGGCGAGGTGGACGATCGTCTGCACCGCCTTCTCCATGTCCTGCCGGCTGACCCATTCGAGCCGGGAGTGAAATGCGTGCTCGCCGGCGAAGATGTTGGGGCAGGGCAGGCCCATGAAGGAGAGGCGGGAGCCGTCGGTGCCGCCGCGGATCGCGGTGCGCATCGGGCGCAGGCCGGCGCGGCGGATCGCTTCGATGGCGTATTCGAGAATGTGCGGGTGGCGATCGATCACCTGCTTCATGTTGCGGTACTGCTCCCGCACTTCGAATGTGTAGGTCGAGCGCGGAAAATCCTTCATCACGTCCTTGACGATGTTCTCGAGCAGGATCTCCTTCTCCTTCAGCCCTTCCTCGGTGAAGTCGCGCACGATGAAGGAGAGCGTCGCCTGCTCCAGCGCACCCTCGATGCCGATCGGATGCAGAAAGCCCTGCTTGCCTGATGTCGTCTCGGGCGAGCAGCCTTCCCGGGGCAGGCGCTCGACGATGGCGGCGGCGATCTTGATGGCATGCTCCATCTTGCCCTTGGCGTAGCCGGGGTGGGCACTGACGCCGTTGATGGTGATGGTGGCACCGTCCGCCGAGAAGGTCTCGTCCTCGACGCTGCCCGCACTCTCGCCGTCCATGGTGTAGCCGAACTCGGCGCCCAGCTTCTTGATGTCGACATTGTCGACGCCGCGGCCGATCTCCTCGTCAGGCGTGAACAGGATCTTGATGGTGCCGTGCTTCACTTGCGGGTTGTTGATGAAGAAATGCGCGGCATCCATGATCTCGGCGACGCCGGCCTTGTTGTCGGCGCCGAGCAGCGTGGTGCCGTCGGTGGTGATGATGTCGTTGCCGATCTGGTTCTTCAGCGCCGGATGCTCGGCGAAGCGGATCACCTGGCTGGTGTCGCCTGGGAGGGTGATATCGCCGCCGCGATAGTTCTTCACCATTTGCGGTTTGACGTCCTTGCCGGTGACGTCGGGCGAGGTGTCCATGTGCGAGCAGAAGCAGATCACCGGCACCTTCTTGGGTGTGTTGCCCGGGATCGTTCCGTAGACGTAGCCGTAATCGTCGAGATGAGCGTCCTCGACGCCCATTTCCCTGAGCTCGGCGGCGAGCACACGGCCGAGATCCTTCTGTTTCTCCGTCGAGGGCGAGCTCGGGGATTCCGGATCGGACTGGGTGTCGATGGTGACGTAGCGCAGGAAGCGCTCGGTCACGGTGTGCGAAAAGGTGAGGGAGGACATTTCTGGTCAAACCGCCGAGTGAGGTGAGAGAGGCGGTATACCAGAAAACTGGGCCGCGTTGCGGCCGGAGCAAGCCGATCAGGCTTAACGAAACGTGAGTGGTCAGATCGCCTCTTTCAGCTCCTTGACCGGGCGGAAGGCGACCTTCTTGCTGGCCTTGATGTGGATGGGCTCGCCCGTGGCGGGATTACGGCCGGTGCGGGCGGCGCGCTTGCGCACCTGCAGGATTCCAAGCCCGACGATCCGGACGCGGTCGCCCTTCTTCAGATGCTTGGTGATGAGGTCGACCATGTCGGTCAGAACGGCCTCGGCGCGCTTCTTCGACAGGTCCTGGCTCTCCGCAATGTCGGCGGCGAGGTGCTTGAGCGTGATGGTGGCGGGAGCGGCTGCCTTCTTCGCCGAATCCTTCTTGGCCGAGTCTTTCTTAGCCATGTCTGGCCTCCTCGATTCCTGCCGGTGGTCGGGATGACGGCTCCCAAACCCCGCAAGTTCCCGGAGGGGTAGACGATTCGGGGCTGGACTGACACGTCAGGCCCGCGGGCGAGGGTCACGTTCGTGCGCGCTCTCAGCGGAAAACCGATCGTTCCGGCTGTGGATGCAACATCCTTGACTTCAACAGGTCCGGCCTTTAAGTCCCCCCTCGTTCCGCAGACATTTGCGTGTCACGCGGGAGTAGCTCAGTTGGTTAGAGCGCCGGCCTGTCACGCCGGAGGTCGCGGGTTCGAGCCCCGTCTCTCGCGCCATTTTTGGCAATCCTTTCATACCCTTACCTTCAAATCCTGATCTCGCTTCGATCCCGGGTCCGGCGCGCCCCGACTTCCGCGTGCTTTTTGGTCTTTGACCCACGCAAAATCTCTCGCCCGCGCCACGGCCGTCAGGCGCCGGATTGATCGCGCCGTCGATCGCATGGTACCGCTCAATCCGGGATTGTTCGGATCGATTTGATGCAGGCAGCCGATTTCAGCGCGACGTTGCAGAATTTGTTCGCGAAGGGCGTGCGCTACGGCACCGTCATCGATCTGGGCTGCGCCGATGGGCACTTCGTGCTCAACCATCAGTCGTGCCTCGGCGGTGCGGTGCCACTGAACGTCGATGCTAACAGGATCTACGAGGACTCCCTCAAGGCGATCAAGGAGGTGCTTGGCGGGCACTATCGCATTTGCGCCATCACCGACCACGAGGGCGAGATCGAGATCACGGAATCGGTGCATCCCTACTGGTCATCGCTGCGCCCCGCCGGCGACGTCTACTGGTCGCGGGTCAACGACCTCTCCACCAGCAAGGTGAAAGTGCCGGCGACGACGCTTGATGCGCTGGTCGAGGAGCTGTCGCTCAAGCCGCCGTTCCTGCTCAAGCTCGATGTGCAGGGCGCGGAACAGGCCGCACTGAAGGGCGCGCGGTACGTGCTCGAGAATTGCAGCGTTGTCGTCTGCGAGACTGACGTTGACGACTTCCAGGACATCAACGCGATGCTGCTGGACGCAGGTTTCTTCCTCTACGATTTGACGACGCTGCAGCGCCTGCGCGACGGAACGCTCGGCTGGTTCTACCCGGTCTATGTCAGCGGCAAGCTCGCCCATCTGAAGCCGCAGGCGTTCTGGGACGCCGGCGACAATGCTGCCGTGATCGGCGTGCAGGAGACGCGCCGCAAGATGATCCTGGAGCAGAACAGGAAGGCCCTCAACCGGCTGCGTTATGGGCAGAGCGGTGTCGGCCGCAATGATCCCTGTCCCTGCGGTTCAGGCGACAAATTCAAGCACTGCTGCGGCAGCTATTGACCCGATCCATATCGGAGCATCACCCCATCGCCTGAATCAAAGAGGCCGCCCGAAGGCGGCCGTTCGGTATCAAACCGGACCTTTTTGATCCTCAGCGGATCTCCGACGTCCCGGCGCTGGTCACCACGACCGGCTTGCCGGCCTTGATCACGTGGGCGGATTGGGCGGTCTGGCTGTAATCGGCATTGGTGCGGGCTGCGATCCCGAAGCCGGCCACCGTGATGCCGGCCACCAGCGCCACCACCACGATCTTCAGGTGGGTCGCACGATCAGCAGAGTGAATGGAGTGGTTCATCTGAGCCTCCCGACGGGCTTTGCCGCCGTCTATGGCTCTTCTTGTAAGGACCGTCTGTTTCCGGATGGTTTCGCGGGTTCCGCAAAATGGTTTCATGAATACGCCCGGTTGGTTTCGCCGGGCTTGCGGTCTGCACCGGCCTCAGACGGCCGCCCGGCCGATATCGTCCCGGATCGAGCGCGCCGCCCAGACGAACAGGAGCGCCCCCAGCGTGGTCGTGACCGCCGCCGAAAGCAGGGAATAGCGCACGGCCTCGGCGCCGTAAGCGCCCTTCAGGGCATCGTTGACCACGCCTACCGCGAGCGGCCCGACGCCCTGGCCGAAGCAGGTGGCGGTGAGCGCGATCAGGGCGGAGGCCAGCGCCCGCATGCTCGGCTTGGCCACCGTCTGCGCGATCGCGAAGATCGGTCCGAGATGGAAGCCGACCAGGAACGAGGTCAGCGCCAGCGTGGCCACCATCATCGCAAAGTCCTGCGTCAGCATGCACAGCGCGAACACCGGGCCGGCAAGGCCCGAGGTGATGGCGGGCGCCCACAGCTTCCAGCGATCGTCGCGGCGGCTGATCTGCGCCACCACGAAGCCGCCGAGCAGGGTGCCCGCCATGCCGGCGAGCCCCTTGAAGGTGCCGGCATAGGTGCCGATCTCGGCGCTCGACAGATGGTGCACGCGCGCGAGGAACGGCGGTATCCACGCCGCGGTCGCATAGTTCGTGTAAGTGGTGAGACAGAAGCCGATCAGCACGATGATGAAGCTCTGCTGCGAGGCCAGGAAGCGCAGGGTCGGCCCGAGCGGCTCAGGCACGAAAGTCTCCTGCATGGCGCCGCGCTTCGGCTCGGAGATCGTCAGCCACAGGACAATAGCGAGCAGGATACCGGGCAGGCCCGCGACGTAGAATGCCATCCGCCAGCCATAGTGCTGGTTGACGTACCCGCCCACGAAATAGCCGAGGAAGACGCCGAGATAGGTGCCGACGGCGTAGATGCCGAGCGCGCGCGGACGCTCATTCTTGGCAAAGAGATCAGCGACGATCGATTGCGAGGCGGGAGAGCCCGCGGATTCGCCGATGCCGACGCCGATCCTCGCCAGCGCCAGCGAAGTGACGCTCGAAGCGGCGCCGCACAACGCCGTCATCGCACTCCAGAACGCGAACGCAGCGGCGACGATGTTGCGCCGGTTGAGCCGGTCGGCGACGCGCGCGATGGGAATGCCGAGCAGGGAATAGAACAGGGCGAAGCCGAAGCCCGCGAGCAGGCCCATCATGGTGTCGCTGAGCTGGAATTCCTTCTTGATGGGCTCGATCAGGACGTTGAAGATCGTGCGGTCGAGGAAGTTCAGCGCGTAGATGATCGTGAGCAGGCCGAGCACGTAATAGCGCCGTGCCGAGGGTTTTGCCGCGGCGGCCGTTTGCACCGACATCTGTGACGTCACATCGACCATCGCTTCCCCCAATTTGTCGTTGTTCTCGTTGTCGGTCCAGCCCTGATTGGAGCTGGCATGTCAGCCTTCGCGGATGTAATTCCCCGCTTCGAATTCGACCGGAGGCGCGTTCACATCGAATGAGATTCCGATCGGATTGCGGCCTGCTTCCATCGCTTCGAGCTGCTCGCTCAGCATGCGCCGGATCATGAGGATGCCGCGGTCGCTCTGGCCGAAATGCTCCTCGGAATGGATGGTCTGCGGTCCCTGGCCGACCTGGGCTTCGTAATCGCCCGGAAATTGCTGGTGCTCTTCCTCGGTCATGTCCCACCAGAATTTGCCGTTGAACTTCGAACGCATGCGGCCGATGTCGCCGGCGCTCTTGACGCGACCGGCGACGTAGATGCGGAACGAGGTGTCATCGATCGGCAGCGTCCAGCCAAGCGACTCGACGCGGGCGAACTGCGCCACGCGAGGGTTCGGCACGACGCGCAAGGTGGGGAGCGCCGCCTCGGTGACGCGGTAAAACACACGGCCGTCATCCTGCTTGCGGATCGAGCGTACGGCGATGCCGCGCGGCGTTTTGTCGAACGTCACCTCCGGCATCGACGCCATCATGTTGGTGAATTGCGGACCCGAGAACGAGCCGTGCAGCACCGGCACGTGGTAGGGATCGACCACATTCTCGAAATGCTGGAGCCAGTTGCAGGGGATGATCGCGGGACCGCCGCCGCCGATCGAGGAATCGTCGGCCTCGACGAACTCGCCGTCGTCCATGGTCTCCAGGCATTCATAGGCCGGTAGCACCGGACGTTTCTCGGCCGGGCCCATATAGGCGAAGATCAGTCCGTAGCGTTCCTCGACCGGATACCAGGGCTGGCGCACCTTGTCCTTGAACTGGCCGCCGTCGGGCTCGCAGGGCTGCTCCAGGCAATGACCCTCGGTGTCGAACTTCCAGCCGTGATAGCAGCAGCGGATGCCGTCCTCCTCGACCTTGCCATAATAGAGCGTGGTGCCGCGGTGGCAGCAGCGAGCGTGCAGCAAACCGGCGCGGCCGTGCTTGTCGCGGAACAGCACCAGATCCTCGCCGAGCGTGCGGACTTTCTTCGGCGTGTCGGTGGCGTCACTGATGAGGCCAACCGGATGCCAGTAGCGGCGGAGCAGTTCGCCCATCGGCGTGCCGCGCACGACCGAGGTGAGCTCGGTGCGGGTGTGCGCCGGCTTCATCGCATAGGCCGTGCCGAGATCGCGATCCCGCTGGGTGATGCTCATACCGGTCCTCCCGCAGTTGGCCGTACCGGCCGGGCCATTTTTGATGCCTTGTGCCAAGTGAAGATTAGATAGATGATAATGTCAACGATTTCTAAATGCCTCTTAGTCGCATTCGGATCAGGCTGGGGAGGTCGCGCTACCAAGACTTGGCACGCCGCGGCTTTCTTGGCAGAGGTGGACCATGAGCCAGACATCAAGCAGGGCCGGGCGCACATCGTCCGATGCGGACGAAAGTCAGTCGCCGGCGCCGATCACCGTCATGCTATCGTCGCGGCTGATGGTGCTGGCCAATCTGCTCAAGCGCGGTGCCATCCTGCGCTACAAGCGCCTCGCCGGATTGTCATCGGTCGAGTTCGGCCTGGTCGCCTCGCTCGGCCGGCGGCCGCCGATGAGCGTGGCGCGGCTTGCGGAAGCCGTCGGCCAGGACAAGGGGCAGATCAGCCGCGCGCTTGCGGAACTCGTGTCGCGCAAGCTGATCGCGAAATCGGCCAACCCGAAAGACAGCCGCGAGGTGCTGGTCTCGCTGACCGCAACGGGCCTTGCGGCACATGATGCGATCGTCGCCGGTGCGCAGGAGCGCAATCGGCGTTTGCGCGAACATCTGAGCGAAGCCGAGTTCGCGACCTTGCTGCAGCAGGTCGATCAGCTGACGGCGATCGCCGCCGAGATGCTCGAGAGCGAGAAGATTTCGCGCTGACGTTTCGGCGATCCCGGAACATGTTGGATCGCTTCCAAGACCCTTTCCAAGACTCTTTCTAAGACTCCTTCTAAGAGGCTTTCAATTAGGGAATTCGCGCGCGCTCCCCTAAGCGTCACCGCAAGCGCATGCCGTCATGGGCCGACAGCATGTGCAATCAAAACACGCAGTTTTGGGGTTGCGCGTGAACAGTCTTGGAATGCTGCGGTCGGCCGTATTGGCGACCGCATCCGCCTGGGTTTTGCTGCCGCAGGCATCGCTTGCACAATCTCCTGCGCAGAGTGGCGCGCAGAACATTCCGTCGGTGACCGTCACCGCGCCGGAAGCGCGCCGCCGGGCGGCGCCCTCCGTCCAGCGCCGCGCGCCGCGATCATCCGAGCAGACCGCCAGCCGGAGCAGGCCGCCGCCGCGCAATGTCGGTTTCGTCGAGACGCCACGCGGGCCGGTGCACGGCTACGTCGCCGGCCGCAGCTCGTCCGGCACCAAGACCAACACGCCGATCATGGAGACGCCGCAGGCGGTGTCGGTGATTGGCGCGGAGCAGATCCGCGACCAGAAGGCGAACAAGCTCGACGAGGTCCTGCGCTATGCCGCCGGCGTCCGCGCCGGGACCTTCGGCGCGGACACGCGCAACGACTGGTGGCTGATCCGCGGCTTCAAGTCCGACGATGTCGGACTGTTCCTCGACGGCATGCAGCTGTTCTACACGTCCTATGCGAGCTGGAAGCTTCAGACGCCCAACATGGAGCGCGTCGAGGTGCTGCGCGGTCCGTCGGCCGTGCTCTATGGCGGATCGAGCCCGAGCGGCATCGTCAACGTCATCAGCAAGATGCCGCCCGCGGAGCCCGTCCGTTTCATCGAGACCGGCGTCAACAATTTCGGCAATGCCTATGTCGGCTTCGATGTCGGCGGTCCGGTCGCGACGAGCCCTGAGAACGGCAAGCTGTTCTACCGCGTCGTCGGCCAGGTCCAGAACGGCCCCACGCAGGTCAATTTCACGCCGGATAACAACTACTTCATCGCGCCCTCGGTGACCTGGAAGCCGGACGCCGACACGACGTTCACGGTGCTGGCTTCAGCTTCCCGGCAGGAAACCCGAGGCATCAACTTCCTGCCCTATGAGGGCACGGTGACCAACGCTCGGTTCGGCAAGATCCCGACCAGCTTTTTCGCCGGGGATCCCAGCGTCGACAAGTTCACGCGCGAGCAGGAGATGCTCGGCTATCAGGTCGAGCGCAATCTCACCGACGATCTGACATTCCGGCAAAATGCGCGCTTTGCCCATGTCGACGTGACCTATCGCGGCTACGTCGGCAACAATTGGGCTGACATCAACACGGCTAGTCTTGGTCGCTACAATTGGTATGCGAAGAACACCGCCAACCAAGCCAATCTCGACAACCAGCTGGAGTACCGCTTCAACACCGGCGCGGTGCGGCACACCATGCTGTTCGGGGTCGATTTGAAGGGCTACCAGATCGACGACTATCAGGCTTTCAACTTCGGCACCGTTCCTTCGATCAACGTCTTCAATCCCGCCTATGGATTTGACATTCCGTTGACGGGCGCACCGTTCCGCAACTTCCAGATTACGCAGAAGCAGGCCGGCACCTATCTTCAGGATCAGATGAAGCTCGGCAACTTCACGCTGGTGCTGAGCGGCCGCAACGATTGGGTCGAGACGACGCAGGCTGGCCGTGATACCAGCGCCACGCTCGCCAGCCGCGACGACAGCAGGTTCAGCGGGCGCGCCGGGCTGATCTACAATTTCGACAACGGCATCGCGCCCTATGTGTCGTACGCCACAAGCTACAATCCAATTATCGGCCTCAACGCGCAAAACCAGCTGTTCCTGCCGGAGACCGGCCAGCAGGCGGAAATCGGCGTCAAGGTCGCGCCGCGGGGATTTGACGGCTACTTCACCGCTTCGGTGTTCGACTTGAAACGTCAGCATGTGGCAACGACCGACCCTGTCGTCACGACCTTGCAGAACCAGACCGGGGAGGTGACCTCGCGCGGCATCGAGCTCGAAGCGGTGGCGAACGCCACGCGCGAGCTGAAGCTGATCGGCTCGTTCACGGCCTACCATTTGTTCAACAGCAGGGATCTGGACCCGGCGTTGGTCGGCAAGACCCCGACCAACACGCCTGAGCTTCTGGTGTCCGGCTGGGCGGACTACACCTTCAAGGACGGGCCGCTGGCGGGCTTCGGCTTCGGCGGCGGCATCCGCTATATCGGTTCGTCGTGGGCGGATGCGGCCAATACCCTTGAGGTTCCCGCGGTCGTGCTGGGCGATCTCGCGCTCCACCATGAATGGCAGAACTGGCGCACCGCGCTGAACGTGGTCAATTTGACCGACAAGATCTACGTCGCCAGCTGCGCGGCGGCGTCCTCCTGCTTCTACGGCGACCGCCGGCGCGTCACCGCCAGCGTTTCCTACAAATGGTGAGGACAGGCCAAATGGTGGGGAAAGGCGAAAGGCGATCGTGAGAGCCTGACCGGCTCGTCACCCGGCTTCCACCACGAGATCGATGAGCTCGCGGGCCATGCCCCCCGGCCCGAAGCTCATGCGAGCGCGGCGCGCGACGACCCAGCCACGTTGCCGCCGCGCTCGCCACCCATTTTTCGCTGCGGCGAAGCGGGCGCCTCCTGCCCGACGCATTCGCCAGACGAGCCCGGGTCCGATCGTGATGCATGGCTCCCGGGTCGCTCGCCCGATAATGGGCGCGCTTGGCCTCGTTGTAATCTGGACTTTGCAGCGTCGCGGCCTAGATAGAGTGAGCCTTCCCAACCACGGACGTCACGGCCCAGCGCGTGTGGACTGATCGGGGCGCCCTTGCTGGGGCGGTCGATCTGCTCCATACCAGCCGCGGGGTGATTCCGGGATTTCCACCGTTCTGAGGGCGACAAAGGGCCTAAAAAGAGCGTGTCTTGCGCCCATTGGTGCACTGCGCTAAGGCTCAGAACAATTCCAAACTGGACGAATCCGTGGCTGTCCCGAGGCTGCGGGAAAAAGGGCTCGTCAATGAGCGGCATTCTGCAGAACTATCTTCCACTCGTCGTCTTCATAGGGGTAGCGGGCCTCATTGGCCTGGTGCTGCTGATCGCGCCGTTCATCGTGGCGTTCCAGCAGCCTGACCCGGAAAAGCTGTCGGCGTATGAGTGCGGTTTCAACGCCTTCGACGACGCCCGCATGAAGTTCGACGTCCGCTTCTATCTCGTCGCCATCCTCTTCATCATCTTCGACCTCGAGGTGGCGTTCCTGTTTCCCTGGGCTGTGGCGTTCGGCAAGCTTGGCGCGACCGGCTTCTGGTCCATGGTGGTGTTCCTTGGCGTGCTGACGGTCGGGTTCGCCTATGAATGGAAGAAAGGCGCACTGGAATGGGATTGAACCCTGTGTCGTCCGCCGGTCCGGTTCTCGCGCCGGCCCCCAAGGGCATCCTTGACCCGTCGACCGGCAAGCCGGTCGGGGCCAATGATCCGTTCTTCCTCGAGGTCAATTCGGAACTGTCCGACAAGGGCTTCTTCGTGGCCGCGACCGACGACCTCATCACCTGGGCGCGTACCGGCTCGCTGATGTGGATGACCTTCGGTCTCGCCTGCTGCGCGGTCGAGATGATGCAGGTGTCGATGCCGCGCTACGACGTCGAGCGCTTCGGCTTCGCGCCGCGCGCCTCGCCGCGTCAGTCGGACGTGATGATCGTCGCGGGGACCCTGACCAACAAGATGGCGCCGGCGCTGCGCAAGGTCTACGACCAGATGCCCGAGCCGCGTTACGTCATCTCGATGGGCTCCTGCGCCAACGGCGGCGGCTACTATCACTATTCCTACTCGGTCGTGCGCGGTTGCGATCGTATCGTGCCGATCGACATCTACGTGCCGGGCTGCCCGCCCACGGCGGAAGCGCTGCTCTACGGCGTGCTGCTGCTGCAGAAGAAGATCCGCCGCACCGGCACCATCGAACGCTAAGGTTTTACGTCATGGACGACGCCAAGCTCGACGCCCTGGGGCAGACGATCGTTAGCGCGCTTCCGGGCGCCGCCATCGGTCATTCGGTGGCCTTCAACCAGCTCACGGTCGATGTCGAGGTCAGCAAGATCGTCGAGGTGGTCAAGTACCTCCGCGACGACCCGAACTGCCGCTTCATCAATTTCACCGACATCACGGCGGCGGACTATCCCTCGCGCGAGAAGCGCTTCGACGTGATCTATCACTTCCTGTCACCGACCCTGAACGCGCGGGTCCGGCTCAAGGCCCAGGCCGACGAGACCACGCAGGTGCCGTCGCTGATCGAGGTGTTTCCCGGCGCCGACTGGTTCGAGCGCGAGGCCTACGACCTCTACGGCGTGATCTTCGTCGGTCATCCCGACATGCGCCGCCTCCTGACCGATTACGGCTTCGAGGGTCATCCGCTGCGCAAGGATTTCCCGACCACCGGCTTCCTCGAGGTCCGCTACGACGACCAGGAGAAGCGGGTGGTGTACGAGCCGGTCAGGCTCAACCAGGAATTCCGCAAGTTCGACTTTTTGTCCCCGTGGGAGGGCGCCGACTATCCGGTCCTTCCGGGCGATGAAAAAGCGGGGCCGAAGGTCTGATCATGAACGAGCAACCCGAACAGCTTCGCAACTTTACGATCAACTTCGGACCGCAGCATCCAGCTGCGCACGGTGTTCTTCGTCTTGTGCTTGAATTGGATGGTGAGGTCGTCGCCCGCGTCGACCCGCATATCGGCCTGCTTCACCGCGGCACCGAAAAGCTGATCGAGCAGAAGACCTATCTGCAGGCGATCCCTTATTTCGACCGCCTCGACTACGTCGCGCCGATGAACCAGGAGCACGCCTTCTGCATGGCTGCAGAAAAGCTGCTCGGCATCGAGGTGCCGCGCCGCGCGCAGCTGATCCGCGTGCTCTATTGCGAGATCGGCCGGATCCTGTCGCACCTGCTCAACGTCACCACGCAGGCGATGGACGTCGGCGCGCTGACCCCGCCGCTGTGGGGTTTCGAAGAGCGCGAAAAGTTGATGGTATTCTACGAGCGCGCCTCAGGCAGCCGCATGCACGCAGCCTATTTCCGCGTCGGCGGCGTGCATCAGGACCTGCCGCAGAAGCTGGTCGACGACATCGACGCCTGGTGTGATCCGTTCCTGAAAGTGGTCGAAGATCTCGACCGGCTGCTCACCGCCAACCGCATCTTCAAGCAGCGCAACGTCGACATCGGCGTCGTCTCGCTGAAGGAAGCCTGGGAGTGGGGCTTCTCCGGCGTGATGGTGCGCGGTTCGGGCGCGGCCTGGGATCTGCGCAAGTCGCAGCCCTATGAATGCTACGCCGAGATGGATTTCGACATCCCGATCGGCAAGAACGGCGACTGCTACGACCGCTATCTGATCCGCATGGAAGAGATGCGCCAGTCCGTGCGCATCATGAAGCAGTGCATCCAGAAGCTGAACGCAGCCGACGGGAAGGGCCCCGTCGTCGTCGAGGACAACAAGGTCGCACCGCCGCGCCGTGGCGAGATGAAGCGCTCGATGGAAGCGCTGATCCACCACTTCAAGCTCTACACCGAAGGCGTCCACGTGCCGGCCGGCGAGGTCTATGCCGCGGTCGAGGCGCCCAAGGGCGAGTTCGGCGTCTTTCTGATCTCGGACGGCACCAACAAGCCCTACAAGTGCAAGATCCGCGCGCCGGGCTTTGCGCATCTGCAGGCCATGGACCACATCTGCCGCGGTCATCTGCTCGCCGACGTCTCGGCGATCCTCGGCTCGCTCGACATCGTGTTCGGAGAGGTCGATCGGTGATGGCGCAGGCGCCGATCCAGTTTGACCGCGCCTCGGGGGCCCTTGAAGGGGCCAACCTGTGGGAGCGGACGGCTGCCTTGGCGCTGGTGACGGGATCGAAGATCTCGTCGCACTTCTCGCATATGGGCTACATCGCCTGCGCCAATCTGCTGCGGAAGACGCTGCCCGAGCGCAACATCGCGATCAAGCTCAACCCCGACGCCGTGTTCGAATTTCCCTACGGCGACGGCTATTGGAGCAAGCTGCTCAACCGCTCCTACAATTACGAGGACGAGCTGGAGCTGTTGTTCGCCGACTCCATCGACGTCGACTACACGCTGCTCGATTGCGGCGCGAATTACGGCTATTGGTCGGTGCTGGTGTCAAGCAAGCCGTTCGGTTCGCACAAGGCGATCGCGATCGAGCCGTCGGGGCAGAACTATCCGAAGCTCGCCAACAACGTCCGCATCAATGGCAGCCGCTTCGAGACCATGAAATGCGCGATCGGCGCGGCCCGTGGCACCGCGCGTCTGTCAGGCACCAAGCACGAGGCCTTCAGCATTGCCGGCGATGCGTCGGCGGTCGGCGAGGACGTGCCGGTCATCGCGCTCGACAATCTGATCGACGACGGCAAGGTCGCTAGCACCGGCAAGTACCTGATCAAGCTCGACGTCGAGGGCGTCGAGATCGAGGCGATCAAGGGCGGCGCCCGGCTGCTCCAGGCCGACAGCGTCGTCATGTGCGAGGAGCACGGCAGCGACCGCTCGCACGCAGTATCGCGCTACATCCTCGAACACACCCCGCTGAAGCTGATCGTCTACGATCCCAGCACAAGGCGTATGGAGACGGTGACCGAGCTGTCGATCCTCGACCGCATCAAGGTCTCCACCCATGTCGGCTACAATGTTTTCGGCACCGCAAGCGCATTCTGGCAGGACAGGATCAATGCCCTGAATGCGAAAACCGCGCGCCGCATGCAATGAGAGATTGAAGAGATGTCCGTTCGCCGATTAGCACCGAAGGAAGTCCAGCCCGCGAGCTTTGCGTTCACGGAGGAGAACCTCGCGTTCGCCAAGCAGCAGATCGCGAAATATCCGGCCGGGCGCCAGGCTTCGGCCGTCATCGCCATCCTCTGGCGCGTTCAGGAACAGCACGAAGGCTGGGTCTCGGAGGCCGCGATCCGCGCTGTCGCCGACATGCTCGATATGCCCTATATCCGCGTGCTCGAGGTCGCGACCTTCTACACGATGTTCCAGCTGGCCCCGGTCGGTAAGAAGGCCCACATCCAGGTCTGCGGCACCACGCCGTGCCGCCTGCGCGGCGCCGAGGATCTGATCCACGTCTGCGAGCACCGCATCCATCACGAGCCCTTCCATCTCTCCAAGGACGGCAATTTCAGCTGGGAGGAGGTGGAGTGCCTCGGTGCCTGCGTGAATGCGCCGATGGTGCTGATCGGCAAGGACACCTATGAGGATCTGACCAAGGAAAGCTTCGGCAAGGTGCTTGACGGCTTTGCTTCGGGCAATCCGCCCAAGCCCGGTCCGCAGAACGGCCGCCAGTTCTCGGCGCCGACCGGTGGGCCGACCACGCTGAAGGAGATCACCTGATGCGTGATCTCTCGGCGCCGCGAGTTGAAGGGAGCAGTGTTGTGAAGAAGTGGGGCTTCGTCGCAATGCATTCCGCCGTGGCGGCCACATTCATTTTCCTGCTTCAGCGCTTCGCCCTCAGCGCGTCGCTGGAATCCAGCCTGCTCTGGGCGCTGACCTTTGCCGTCTGCGCCGCCGGGCTTGCCTACAAGCAAGCCAACCGTTGATCGGAAAGCACTGACATGCTCGAGGACAAGGACCGCATCTTCAAGAACCTTTACGGCCTCCACGATTGGGGGCTCGAGGGCGCGCGGCGCCGCGGCGCCTGGGATGGAACGAAGAACATCATCGACAAGGGCCGTGACTGGATCATCAACGAGATGAAGGCCTCTGGCCTGCGCGGCCGCGGTGGCGCCGGCTTCCCGACCGGCCTGAAATGGTCGTTCATGCCGAAGGAATCGACCGACGGCCGGCCGAGCTATCTCGTCGTCAACGCCGACGAGTCCGAGCCCGGGACCTGCAAGGATCGCGAGATCATGCGGCACGATCCGCATCTCCTGATCGAGGGCTGCCTGATCGCGAGCTGTGCGATGAATGCGCATGCCTGCTACATCTATGTCCGCGGCGAGTTCATCCGCGAGCGCGAGCATCTCCAGGCGGCGATCGACCAGGCCTATGAGGCCAAGCTGGTCGGCAAGGACAATATCAACGGCTGGCCGTTCGACATCTATGTCGCCCACGGCGCCGGCGCCTACATCTGCGGCGAGGAAACTGCGCTGCTCGAGAGCCTCGAAGGCAAGAAGGGCCAGCCGCGGCTGAAGCCGCCGTTCCCGGCGAATGTCGGCCTGTACGGCTGCCCGACCACCGTCAACAATGTCGAGTCGATCGCGGTTGCGCCGGACATTCTGCGCCGGGGCGCGGCGTGGTTCGCCGGCATCGGCCGTCCGAACAATGTCGGCACCAAGCTGTTCTGCATTTCCGGCCACGTCGAGCGGCCCTGCAACGTCGAAGAGGCCATGGGCATTCCGTTCCGTGAGCTGATCGAGAAGCATTGCGGCGGCGTCCGCGGCGGCTGGGACAACCTCAAGGCCGTGATCCCCGGCGGCTCCTCGGTGCGCATGGTGCCGGCCGAGCAGATCATCGACACGCCGATGGATTTCGACTCGTTGAGCAAGCTGCGCTCGGGCCTCGGCACCGCGGCCGTGATCGTGATGGACAAGTCGACCGATTTGATCCGCGCCATCGCCCGCATCTCCTATTTCTACAAGCACGAGAGCTGCGGCCAGTGCACGCCATGCCGCGAGGGCACCGGCTGGATGTGGCGCGTCTTGACCCGCATGGCCGACGGTCGCGCCCACAAGCGCGAGATCGACATGCTGCTGGAAGTCACCAAGCAGGTCGAAGGCCACACCATCTGCGCGCTCGGCGACGCCGCGGCATGGCCGATCCAGGGCCTGATCGCGCATTTCCGTCATGAGATCGAAGCGCGCATCGACCAATATTCGCACAAGGCCGACATCGACGATGCCGGCGTCCGCGATCCCGTGAACATGGTCGCGGCGGAGTAGAGACAATGACCAAGCTCATCATCGACGGTAAAGAGATCGATGTCCCCGCCGAATACACGCTGCTTCAGGCGTGCGAGGCGGCCGGCGCCGAGATTCCGCGCTTCTGCTATCACGAGCGGCTGTCGATCGCCGGCAATTGCCGGATGTGCCTCGTCGAGGTGAAGGGCGGTCCGAAGCCGGTCGCGAGCTGCGCCTGGGGCGTGCGCGATTGCCGTCCGGGTCCCAAGGGCGAGCCGCCGGAAATCTCCACCCGTTCGCCGATGGTGAAGAAGGCGCGCGAAGGCGTGATGGAATTCCTTCTCATCAACCATCCGCTGGATTGCCCGATCTGCGACCAGGGCGGCGAGTGCGACCTCCAGGACCAGGCGATGGGCTATGGTGTCGACACCAGCCGCTTCGCCGAGAACAAGCGCGCCGTCGAGGACAAATATCTCGGCGCGCTGGTCAAGACCTCGATGAACCGCTGCATCCAGTGCACCCGCTGCGTCCGCTTCTCGGCGGAAGTGGCCGGCGCCCCCGAAATGGGCGCGACCGGCCGCGGCGAGGACATGGAGATCACGACCTATCTCGAGCACGCGCTGACGTCTGAGCTCCAGGGCAATCTCGTCGACATCTGCCCGGTCGGTGCGCTGACCTCGAAGCCCTATGCTTTCGCCGCGCGTCCGTGGGAGCTCGGCAAGACCCAATCGATCGACGTGATGGACGGCGTGGGCTCTGCGATCCGCGTCGACACCCGCGGCCGCGAAGTGATGCGTATCCTGCCGCGCATCAACGAGGCCGTGAACGAGGAGTGGATCTCCGACAAGACCCGCCACGTCGTCGACGGCCTGCGCACGCAGCGCCTCGACCGGCCCTATATCCGCGAAGCCGGCAAGCTGCGCGCGGCGAGCTGGCCTGAGGCCTTTGCCGCGATCGCCGCGAAGGCGGCCCGCACCGACGGCAAGCGGATCGGCGCGATCGCGGGCGACCTCGCCGGCGTCGAAGAGATGTTCGCGCTGAAGGATTTGCTGGCCAAATACGGCTCGGGCAATCTGGCGGTGCAGGGTGGCGATGCCTTCGATCCCGCGCTCGGCCGCGGCTCCTACATTTTCAATCCGACGCTCGCCGGCGTCGAGCAGGCCGATGCGCTGCTCATCATCGGCGCCAATCCGCGGAAAGAGGCGGCCGTGTTCAACGCCCGCATCCGCAAGCGCTGGCGCGCCGGCGGCTTCAAGGTCGGCGTGATCGGCGCCAAGACCGACCTGACCTACGATTATGACCATCTCGGCGCAGGCACCGACACGCTCGGTGAACTCGCGGCCGGCAAGCACTCCTTCATGGACGTGCTGAAGAACGCCAAGAACCCGATCATCCTGGTTGGTGCCGGCGCCGCCTCGCGCCACGACGGCGCCGCCATTCTCGCAGCCGCGGCCAAGCTCGCGCTCGACGTCGGCGCGCTCAAGGACGGCTGGATCGGCTTTGGCGTGCTGCATGAGAGTGCCTCGCGCGTCGGTGCGCTCGACATCGGCTTTGTCGCCGGTCAGGGCGGGCTGAACGCGGCGCAGATGACGACGTTCGGGACGCTCGATCTGCTGTTCCTGCTCGGCGCCGACGAGATCAAGCCGTCGGACGGCACCTTCGTCGTCTATATCGGCACCCACGGCGACCGCGGCGCCCATCGCGCCGACGTGATCCTGCCGGCAGCCGCCTATACCGAGAAGTCGGCGATCTACGTCAACACCGAAGGCCGCGTGCAGATGACCGGACGGGCCGCATTCCCGCCGGGCGAGGCTCGCGAGGACTGGGCGATTGTCCGCGCGCTGTCGGAGGCGCTCGGCAAGAAGCTTGGCTATGATTCGCTTTCGGCCCTGCGCCAGGCGATCTTCAAGGCCGTGCCGCATCTGATCCGTCTCGATCAGATCGAGGCCGGCTCGGCCGATCAGATCAAGAAGCTCGCGGGGAAGGGCGGCACAACGGAGAAGGCTCCGTTCAAGCCGCTTGTCGAGGACTTCTATTTGACCAACCCAATCGCGCGTGCGTCCGCCGTGATGGCGGAGTGTTCGCGGCTTGCCTCCGGGCAGATGCTGACCGCAGCGGAGTGAGCCGATGGAATTCTTCGAAAGCGCATTCTGGACCGGGTTTCTCTGGCCGCTGATCATCATGATCGCGGAGAGCGTCCTGGTGCTGGTCGTCCTGCTGGTGGCGATCGCCTACATCCTGCTCGCCGACCGCAAGATTTGGGCGGCGGTGCAGATCCGCCGCGGCCCGAACGTGGTCGGTCCCTGGGGCCTGCTGCAATCCTTCGCCGACCTCCTGAAGTTCGTGCTGAAGGAGCCGATCATCCCGTCCGGCGCCAACAAGGGCGTGTTTCTCCTTGCCCCCTTGGTCTCATGCGTGCTCGCGCTCGCGGCCTGGGCGGTGATCCCGACCAATCTCGGCTGGGTGATCTCCGACATCAATGTCGGCGTTCTCTTCATCTTCGCGATCTCGTCGCTGTCGATCTACGGCATCATCATGGCCGGCTGGTCGTCGAACTCGAAATATCCGTTCCTCGCGGCGCTGCGCTCGGCGGCGCAGATGGTCTCCTACGAGGTCTCGATCGGCTTCGTCATCATCACGGTGCTGCTCTGCGCCGGCACGCTGAACCTCTCGGCCGTGGTCGAGGCGCAGCATGTCCGCGGCCTCGCCAGCCTGATCGGGCTGCCGCAGCTCACCATCCTGAACTGGTACGTCTGGCCGCTGTTCCCGATGTTCGTGATCTTCTACGTCTCGGCGTTGGCGGAAACCAACCGCCCGCCGTTCGACCTCGTCGAAGCGGAATCCGAGCTCGTCGCCGGCTTCATGGTCGAGTACGGCTCGACGCCGTATCTGCTGTTCATGCTCGGCGAGTATGTCGCGATTGCCACGATGTGCGCGATGGCGACGATCCTGTTCCTCGGAGGCTGGCTACCGCCGGTGGACCTGCCGCCCTTCAATTGGGTGCCGGGGATCATCTGGTTCTCGCTGAAGCTGTTCTTCATGTTCTTCCTGTTCGCGATGGCCAAGGCGATCGTGCCGCGCTACCGCTACGATCAACTGATGCGCCTCGGCTGGAAAGTCTTCCTTCCGTTGTCGCTGGCGATGGTGATCGTGGTGGCCGGTGTGCTGCACTTTGCCGGCATCGCGCCGAAGTGAGGGCCGTCATGGGTATCAACATCAACGCCACTGCACGCTCGCTTCTGCTGTCGGAATTCGTCTCGGCGTTCTTCCTCGCCATGCGCTATTTCTTCCAGCCGAAGCCGACGCTGAACTATCCCTTCGAGAAGGGGCCGATCTCGCCACGCTTCCGCGGCGAGCATGCGCTGCGGCGCTATCCGAACGGTGAAGAGCGCTGCATCGCCTGCAAGCTGTGCGAAGCGGTTTGCCCGGCCCAGGCCATCACCATCGAGGCCGGTCCGCGCCGCAACGACGGCACCCGCCGGACCGTGCGCTACGACATCGACATGGTGAAGTGCATCTATTGCGGCCTCTGCCAGGAAGCCTGTCCGGTCGATGCCATCGTCGAAGGTCCGAACTTCGAGTTCGCGACCGAGACCCGCGAGGAACTGTTCTATGACAAGGCCAAGCTGCTCGCCAATGGCGACCGCTGGGAACGCGAGATCGCGAAAGCGATCGAACTCGACGCGCCGTACCGGTGAGATGAGAGCATGATCCTTCCCGCGCTGTTCTTCTATCTGTTCGCCGGCGTCTGCGTCGCCTCGGCGGTGATGGTGATTGTCTCGCGCAATCCCGTGCACTCCGTGCTGTACCTGATCCTGGCCTTCGTCAACGCCTCCGGCCTGTTCGTGTTGATGGGCGCCGAATTCCTCGCGATGATCCTGATCGTCGTCTATGTAGGCGCCGTCGCGGTGCTGTTCCTGTTCGTGATCATGATGCTCGACGTCGACTTCCTCGAGCTGCGCGAAGGCTTTATCGAGTACCTCCCGGTCGGCCTCGTGATCGGCGGCATCTTCCTGTTCGAGCTGCTGCTCACGGTCGGCTTCTGGGTCATCAACCCCGGCGTCGCCAAGACGATCACGGCGGCGATCCCGACCAACGTCTCCAATACCGAGGCGCTGGGCCTGGTGCTCTATACCAAGTACATCCACTACTTCCAGCTCTCGGGCATGGTGCTGCTGGTCGCGATGATCGGCGCCATCGTGCTGACGCTGCGGCACAAGGCGAGCGTCAAGCGGCAGGACATCAACGTTCAGAACGCGCGCACGCCCGAAATAGCGATGGCGATACGCAAGGTGACGCCGGGGCAGGGGCTCCAGGATTCTGACGCGGCGGAGTGGGTGAAATGACGATCGGGCTCGGACACTATCTTGCGGTCGGCGCGATCCTGTTCACGCTCGGGATCCTCGGCATCTTCCTGAATCGCAAGAACATCATCGTCATCCTGATGTCGATCGAGCTGATCCTGCTCGCGGTCAACGTCAACCTCGTGGCGTTCTCGACCTTCCTCGGCGACATCGTCGGGCAGGTGTTCGCGCTCCTGGTGCTCACCGTCGCGGCCGCTGAAGCCGCGATCGGTCTCGCCATCCTGGTGGTCTATTTCCGCAACCGCGGCTCGATCGCGGTTGAGGACGTCAATCTGATGAAGGGCTGATCGCATGATCCGGAAAAGTGGATACCGGTTTTCCGACCAGATCATGCGGAAAGATTAAATCATGGTCCAGGCAATCGTCTTCCTGCCTCTGCTGGGCGCCATTCTGGCCGGCTTGATCGCGCTTTTCGGCGCGCATGCCCGCAACCCCTCGGGCGACACGGTCGAGCATCACGATGATCACGGCCATGGCGCACACGCCCATGCGTCCGACACGATCAATGAGGATGCGTCGGTCATCCACGAGACACATCACGAGCCCGGCGACGGCCACGATGACCACCACGTCTCCGAGCCGCCCGCGGCGGGCTCGCGCGGCGCCGAGCTGATCACCACGGCATTGCTGTTCGTGTCGGCGGCGCTGTCCTGGATGACGCTGGTCGATGTCGGCTTCATGCACCATGACATGCGCATTCCGCTGCTGCCGTGGATCCTCTCCGGCGATCTCCAGGTCTACTGGACGCTGCGGGTCGACACGCTCACCGCCGTGATGCTGGTGGTGGTGACCACCGTGTCCTCGCTCGTGCACCTCTATTCCATCGGCTACATGGACGAGGACCCGAACCGGCCGCGCTTCTTCGGTTATCTCTCGCTGTTCACCTTCGCCATGCTGATGCTGGTGACCGCGGACAACCTCGTGCAGCTGTTCTTCGGCTGGGAAGGCGTGGGTCTGGCGAGCTACCTCTTGATCGGTTTCTGGTACCAGAAGCCGTCGGCGAACGCTGCCGCCATCAAGGCCTTCGTGGTCAACCGCGTCGGCGACTTTGGTTTTGCGCTCGGCATTTTCGCGATCTTCCTGCTGGCCGGCTCGACCGATTTCGAGACCATCTTCCATGCTGCGCCCGGCCTGACCGGCAAGACCATCGACTTCCTCGGCTGGCATGCCGACGCACTGACCCTGACCTGCCTGCTGCTGTTCATGGGCGCGATGGGCAAATCGGCGCAGTTCCTGCTGCACACCTGGTTGCCGGACGCGATGGAAGGCCCGACCCCGGTGTCGGCGCTGATCCACGCCGCGACCATGGTCACCGCCGGCGTCTTCATGGTGGCGCGCCTGTCGCCGCTATTCGAGCTCGCGCCGAACGCGCAGGCCGTCGTGATGTTCTTCGGCGCCACCACGGCGTTCTTCGCGGCGACCATCGGCCTCGTTCAGAACGACATCAAGCGCATCGTCGCTTACTCGACCTGTTCGCAGCTCGGTTACATGTTCGTGGCGATGGGAGCAGGGGCCTATTCGGTCGGCATGTTCCATTTGTTCACGCACGCCTTCTTCAAGGCGCTGTTGTTCTTGGGCTCCGGCTCGGTGATTTACGCGATGCACCACGAGCAGGACATCCGCAACATGGGCGGCCTGTGGCGCAAGATCCCCTACACTTACGCGGTGATGGTGGTCGGCACACTCGCGCTCACCGGCTTCCCACTGACCGCCGGCTATTTCTCCAAGGACGCGATCATCGAGTCTGCCTACGCCTCGCATAATCCATTCGCGATGTACGGCTTCCTGATGACGGTCATCGCGGCCGGCTTGACCTCGTTCTACTCGTGGCGCCTGATCTTCAAGACCTTCCACGGCGAGCCGCATGACGAGCATCACTACGAGGCTGCGCATGAAGCGCCGATCTGGATGCTGATTCCGATCGGTGTGCTCGCGGTCGGCTCCATCCTGGCCGGCTTCCCGTTCAAGGAGCTGTTCGCCGGTCACGGCATCGAGGAGTTCTTCCGCGAATCCGTGAAGATGAACCCGCACATCATCGAGGAGATGCACCACATCCCCGAGACCATCGCCTTCCTGCCGACGGTGATGATGGTGCTGGGCTTCCTGGTGTCGTACCTGTTCTACATCCGCCGGCCTTATCTGCCGGTCGAGCTCGCGAACACGCAGCCGATGCTGTACAAGTTCCTGCTCAACAAATGGTACTTCGACGAGCTCTACGACATCATCTTCGTCCGTCCGGCGAAGTGGATCGGCTACCAGCTCTGGAAGAAGGGCGACGGCTTCATCATCGACGGCCTCGGCCCCGATGGTGTCTCGGCCCGCGTGCTGGACGTCACCCGCAACGTCGTGAAGATCCAGACCGGCTATCTCTACCATTACGCGTTCGCCATGCTGATCGGTGCCGCCGGCCTGATCACCTGGTTCATGTTCGGCTTTGGAGGCCAGTAAATGACGACCTGGCCAATTCTATCCGTCACGACGTTCCTGCCGCTGGTCGGCGCGCTGATCGTCTATCTCAGCCGCGGCGATGACGAGGCGGCGCGGCGCAACTCGCGCTGGATCGCGCTGTGGACCACACTGATCACCTTCGCCGTGTCGGTGATCCTGGTCATGCGCTTCGACGCGTCGAGCGCCGACTTTCAGTTCGTCGAGAAGGCGAACTGGCTCGCCACCGGCATCACCTACCACATGGGCGTGGACGGCATTTCGCTGCCGCTGGTGATCCTGACCACCGCCATCATGCCGTTCTGCATCATCGCGAGCTGGAAGGCGATCACCAACCGCGTCCGCGAATACATGATGGCGTTCCTGATCCTAGAAACGCTAATGGTCGGCACCTTCTCGGCGCTCGATCTCGTGCTGTTCTACCTGTTCTTCGAAGGCGGCCTGATCCCGATGTTCCTGATCATCGGCGTCTGGGGCGGTCCGCGCCGGGTCTATGCGTCCTTCAAGTTCTTCCTCTACACGCTGCTCGGCTCGGTCCTGATGCTGCTCGCCATCATGGCGCTGTACTGGAACGGCGGCACCACCGATATCCCGACCCTGATGCACACCGCCGTGCCGCGCTCGCTGCAGACCTGGGCGTGGCTTGCTTTCTTCGCCTCGTTCGCGGTGAAGATGCCGATGTGGCCGGTGCACACCTGGCTCCCCGACGCCCACGTCGAGGCGCCGACCGCAGGCTCGGTGGTCCTGGCGGCGATCATGCTGAAGATGGGCGGCTACGGCTTCCTGCGTTTCTCGCTGCCGATGTTCCCGCTGGCCTCGCACGACTTCGCGCCGCTGATGTTCACGCTCTCGACCATCGCCATCATCTACACCTCGCTGGTGGCGCTGATGCAGGAGGACATGAAGAAGCTGATCGCGTACTCCTCGGTGGCGCATATGGGCTTCGTCACCATGGGTATCTTTGCCGGTACCATGCAGGGCGTCGCCGGCGGCGTGTTCCAGATGATCTCGCACGGCATCGTCTCCGGCGCGCTGTTCCTCTGCGTCGGCATCGTCTACGACCGCATGCACACCCGCGACATCGCGGCCTATGGCGGCCTCGTCAACCGGATGCCGCTCTACGCGCTGACCTTCATGGTCTTCACCATGGCCAATGTCGGTCTGCCCGGCACCTCCGGCTTCGTCGGCGAATTCATGACGCTGCTCGGCACCTTCAAGGTCTCGATCCCGACCGCGTTCTTCGCCACCTTCGGCGTGATCCTGTCGGCCTGCTACGCGCTGTGGCTCTACCGCAAGGTCGTCTTCGGGGCGCTGGTCAAGCCGTCGCTGATGAGCATGAAGGATCTCACCTTCCGGGAGGGCCTGACGCTGTTCCCGCTGATCGCGCTGACGATCCTGTTCGGCATCTATCCGAAGCCGGTGCTCGACATGTCGGCGGCCTCGGTCCAGCAACTCGTCAACAATTACAACACCGCTGTGACGGCCGTGAAGGCCGCCGCACTGCTCCAGTGAGCGGGCAGGTCAGGATATCGCCATGAGCTTTGAGACTGCAGGTTATCAACTGGCGCCGGTGCTGCCCGAGCTCGTGCTCGCGGTCGGAGCCATGGCACTCCTGATGCTCGGCGCCTATCGCGGGCAGGAGACCACCAAGACGGTCACGACGCTTGCGGTGCTGCTCCTGATCGTGGTCGGCGTGCTCGAATACATGCTGCCCGCGGGCAAGCACGTGACCTTCGGCGGTAGCTTCATCGTCGATGATTTTGCCCGCTTCATGAAAATCCTGGCTCTGATCGGCTCGGCCGTGACGCTGGTGCTGTCGACCGAGTTCCTGTCGGATCCGTCGCGCCGCATCTTCGAATACGCGATCCTGGTGCTGCTCTCGACGCTCGGCATGATGGTGCTGATCTCGGCCGGCGATCTGATCTCGCTCTATCTCGGCCTCGAATTGATGTCGCTGGCGCTCTACGTTGTGGCGGCCTCGAACCGTGACAACGCCAAGTCGACCGAAGCCGGCCTGAAGTATTTCGTGCTCGGCGCGCTTTCGTCGGGCATGCTGCTCTACGGCTCCTCGCTGATTTACGGCTTCACCGGCACCGTCGCCTTCACCGGCATCGCGGCGGCCGCGACGATCTCGAATGTCGGCCTGGTGTTCGGCCTGGTCTTCCTGCTCGCCGGCCTTTGCTTCAAGGTCTCGGCCGTGCCGTTCCACATGTGGACACCCGACGTCTACGAGGGCGCACCGACCCCGGTCACCGCCTTCTTCGCCTCGGCCCCGAAAGTGGCCGCGCTCGCGGTCTTCACGCGCGTCACGCTGACCGCATTCCCGGGGATCGTCTCGCAGTGGCAGCAGATCCTGGTGTTCGTGTCGATCGCCTCGATGGCGCTGGGTTCGTTCGCCGCGATCGGGCAGAGCAACATCAAGCGCCTGATGGCCTATTCCTCGATCGGCCATATGGGCTTTGCCCTGGTCGGCCTCGCCGCAGGCACGGTCGAGGGCGCGCAGGGCGTGCTGATGTACATCGTGATCTATGTCGCGATGACGCTGGGCTCCTTCGCCATCATCCTGGCGATGAAGCGCAACGGCCAGCCGGTCGAGCAGATCAGCGATTTCGCGGGTCTCTCGCGGACCAATCCGCTGCTCGCCTTCATGTTCGCGATGCTGCTGTTCTCGCTCGCCGGCATCCCGCCGCTGGCCGGCTTCTTCGCCAAATGGTACGTCTTCGTCGCCGCCATCAAGGCGAATTTGTTCACGCTCGCCGTTATCGGCGTGCTGACCAGCGTGGTCGGCGCCTACTACTATCTCAGCATCGTCAAGACGATGTATTTCGACGAGCCGGCCGGGCAGGTCGATCCGGTGCGCGTCGAAGTCAAGACGGTGCTGGCGGTTGCGGGTCTGTTCAACATCCTCTTCGCCCTGTTCGCGGGCCCGGTGGTGAGCGTCGCCTCCGCCGCGGCCAAGTCGCTGTTCTAGGATGGCATTCGCGCTCGGTCCTCGTGCGGCGTCGGCGGGCTACAAGCTCGCAGCTTTCGAACGGACCGGCTCGACCAATACCGAGGCGATCGAGCACGCGAGGCGCGGCGAACGTGGCCCGATGTGGTTCGTGACGTCGGAGCAGACCGCCGGCCGTGGCCGCCGCCAGCGCGCCTGGATCGCGCCAAAGGGCAACCTTGCCGCCAGCGTCCTCGAAGTCCTCGACGTCGCCCCTTCCGTCGCCGCGACGATCGGCTTTGCGGCCGGGCTGGCCGAGGAGGCCGCCCTGGAGAAGGTCAGCCTGGAGGCGGCACTGCGCCTTGGCGAGGGCCGTCCCCGCTACACCCTGAAATGGCCGAACGACGTGCTGGCCAGCGGCAAGAAGCTGGTCGGCATCGGCCTGGAGGCCGAAGCCATCGGCGACCGCCTTGCCATCGTCGTCGGCATCGGCACCAATGTCGTCGCCGCGCCCGAGGGCACGCCCACACCGGCGGTGTCACTGGCCGCGCTCGGCGTCCAGATCAGCGCTGAAGAGCTGTTCTCGGCGCTCTCCGATGCCTGGGTGGAGTTCCGCGGTATCTGGGACAATGGCCGCGGCTTTGCCGAAATTCGCAAATTGTGGCTGGAGCGCGCCGCCGGCCTCGGCGAGCGGGTCGCGATCCACACGGGAGTGATGACGCTGGAAGGCATTTTTGACACGATCGACGACACCGGCTGCCTGATCGTCCGCACTGCGGAGGGCCGGCGCGTGCCGGTGGCCGCGGGCGAGGTGTTCTTCGGCACGGCCGCCTCCGTGGGAGCTGCGTGATGGCGAAGCCTGAAGAACTGGTATTTGCACCGCTCGGCGGCGTCGGCGAGATCGGCATGAATTTGTCGATCTACGGCCTCGGCAACCGCCAGCAGCGGGCCTGGCTGGCGATCGATCTCGGCGTCTCCTTCGGCGACGAGGAGCATCTGCCGGGCATCGACCTGATCATGCCCGACGTCAGCTTCCTGGAGAAGGAACGCAAGAACCTGATGGGGCTGGTGCTGACCCACGCCCATGAGGACCATTTCGGCGCCATCATCGACCTGTGGCCGAAGCTGAAATGCCCGATCTACGCGACGCAGTTCAGTGCCGCGCTGTTCGAGGCCAAGTGTGCCGCCGAGCGCAATGCGCCGAAGATCCCGGTGACGGTGGTGCCGTCGGGCGGGCGCGTCGATATCGGCCCGTTCAACGTCGAGTTCATTCCGGTCGCGCATTCGATTCCGGAGTCGCATGCGTTGGCGATTCACACCGACGTCGGGACGGTGCTGCACACCGGCGACTGGAAGATCGATCCGACCCCGATCATCGGCCGCCCGACCGACGAAAAGCGGCTGCGGGAGCTCGGCGATGCGGGCCTGCTCGCCCTGATCGGCGATTCCACGAACGCCGTGCGCGACGGCCGCTCACCCTCGGAAGCCGAGGTTGCCAGGTCCATCACCGAGCTCGTCAAGGCCGCCAAGGGCCGCGTCGCAGTCACGACCTTTGCCTCCAACGTCGCGCGTCTGAAGGCCGTCGCCATCGCTGCGAAGGCCGCCGACCGTGAGGTCGTCGTGGTCGGCCGCGCCATGGAACGCGTGGTGCAGGTCGCCCGCGAGACCGGCTATCTCGACGGCGTGCAGAGTTTCCGCTCCGCCGAGGTCTACGGTCATCTGCCGCAGGACAAGGTGCTGGCGCTTTGCACCGGCAGCCAGGGCGAGCCCCGTGCCGCGCTGGCGCGGATCGCCAATGACGACCATCCCGAGATCACGCTCAACCGCGGCGACAGCGTGATCTTCTCCTCGCGCACCATTCCCGGCAACGAGAAGGCGGTCGGCGCGATCATCAATGGCCTGGTCTTGCAGGGCGTGGAGGTCATCACCGACCGCGACCAGCTGGTCCATGTCTCCGGCCATCCCCGCCGCGACGAATTGCGCGACATGATCGCCTGGACCAGGCCGCAGCTCCTGATCCCGGTCCACGGCGAGGCCCTGCACCTGAACGAGCACGCCAAGCTCGCGCGTGCCGCCGGCGTGCCGCGCGTGCTGGTCTGCCGCAACGGCGACCTCGTCAAGCTCGGCCCCGGCGATCCCGGCATCATTGGGCAGGTGCCTGCGGGCCGTCTCTACAAGGACGGCACGATTCTGGAGGACTCCAAGTCCCGCGCCGTGGTGGAGCGGCGCCGCATGGCCTTCTCCGGCTGCGCCTTCGTCGCCATTGCCATGACGCAGCAAGGTGAACTCGTCGACGATCCCGAGGTCGATCTGATCGGCATCCCCGAGAAGAACAAAGCGGGCGAGCCCTTCGACGACATCGTCTTCGACGCCGTGGTCTCCACCATCGAAGGTCTGCCGAAGGCGCGCCGTCGCGACGCGGATGCGCTGGCTGAATCTGTGCGACGCGCTGTCCGTTCGGTGATCAACGAACATTGGGGTAAGAAGCCCCCCTGTCTGGTACATGTGCTGACAGTGTAACGGGAGAGAAACATGCTGGGCCGGCTCAATCATGTCGCGATCGCGACCAAGGACGCCGTCAAGGCCGCCAAAATCTATGGCGCCGCATTCGGGGCCCAGATTTCGGAGGCCGTCGCGCTGCCCGAGCATGGCGTCACCACCGTGTTCGCGACGTTGCCCAACACCAAGATCGAGTTCATCGAGCCGCTTGGCGAGGCCTCGCCGATCGCAAAGTTCCTCGACCGCAACGCCGACGGCGGCATCCACCACGTCTGCTATGAGGTGGTCGACATCATCGCCTCGCGCGACACGCTGGTGAAGGAGGGCGCAAGGGTGCTCGGCGACGGCGTGCCGAAGATCGGCGCCCATGGCAAGCCGGTGCTGTTCCTGCACCCGAAGGACTTTTCCGGCGCGCTGGTCGAAATCGAGCAGGCATAGGCCGAAGCCATGGCCATCCAGATCTCAACGGCAATCGCGATCTACTTCGTCATCTGGTGGATCGCGCTGTTCCTGACGCTGCCGTTCGGCGTGCGCAGCCAGCACGAGGACGGCGTCGGAGTGCCGGGCAGCGACCCCGGCGCGCCGATCCTGACGCGGATGAGGAGCAAGCTGATCTGGACCACTATCATCTCGGCGATCATCTACGGGATCGCCATGGTCGCCTATCACGCCGGTTATCTCTCGATCGAACGCCTGTCGAAATTGATGGGCATGCCGTTTTAGGATTTCGTGGTTGGCTTTGTTGGGGGACCAATGACTTTTCAGAGGATCGTCGTCGCGCTTCTGGTGCTGATCGTCGCCGGCCTCGGTGCCATCGGCTATTTCGAGTGGAAGATGGCCGTGCAGGTGCGCACCCTGAAGGCGTTTGTCGAGGGCTACGTTTTCAACGAGGCCGTGATCGCCTGCGAGCAGGCCAAGAGCTCGACGCCGTTCAAATGGAACGGCGGCAAGAGCACCGCGGTGATCGGCCTGAACTCGGTCAAAACAGACAAATACACCGTCAGCGCCAGCTACACGCTGGTGGCGGACAGCGTCTATTGTGATTACGATCCGATCAAAAGAAAGGCCGAGATCGGCTCCAGCTTCCTGGAGCGGGAGTAACGATCCGGCCCCTAGATGGGATGGGATCGTCATGACCGGAGACGGGGCAGGGGATTATCGGATTCTGCATGAGGCTGACTTGCGGGATTATCTCGCAGGCGTTCCGGACCTCGCAGGGACCCTCGGTGGCGAGCCGGCCTCCTGGTCGATCACCGAAGTCGGCGACGGCAATCTCAATCTCGTCTTCATCGTCAAGGGCGGCCGCGGCGGCGTCGCCGTCAAGCAGGCGCTGCCCTATGTCCGCCTCGTCGGCGAAAGCTGGCCACTGCCGCTGTCCCGGGCTCATTACGAATATCTCGCTTTGTCGCGGCAGGCCGAGCTCGCGCCCGGCCTCGTGCCGGCGCTGCTGCATCACAACGAGGCCTTGGCGCTGACAGTGATGGAGCTGCTCGAGCCCCACATCATCATGCGCAAGGGGATGGTTGCGGGGACTCAGTACCCGCGCTTTGTCGATGACATCACCACCTTCATGGCGCGGACCTTGTTCTTCACCTCCGACCTCGCGCTGTCGGCGGCCGAAAAGAAGCAAGCCATCGCAGCCTTCGCCAGCAACCATGCACTGTGCAAGATCACTGAGGATCTGATCTTCACCGATCCCTACCGCATCGCCGAGCAGAACCGCTGGACCGCGCCCTATCTCGATGCGCTCGCCGCAGAGCTCCGCGAGGACATGGACCTGCATGTCGCGATCTCCCGGCTGAAGCTGAAGTTCATGGCCAGCCCCGAGGCGCTGCTCCACGGCGACCTGCACACCGGCTCGATCATGGTCACGGACGGCGAGACGCGGGTGATCGACCCCGAATTCGCATTCTACGGCCCGATGGGTTTCGACGTCGGCGCGGTGCTGGCGAACCTCCTGATGGCTTATTTTGCCTCCGCCGGTCACGAGCGCTCGCCGGGCGAGCGGCGTGCGTTCGAGGCCTGGGTGCTGGAGACGGTCGAGAACGTCTGGAACGCGTTCGCGCGCAAGTTCCTCGAGCTCTGGCGCGCCGGCGCCGCAGGCGATGCCTATCCCGCCTCGCTCTTCGCCGGCGAGACAGGCGCGGCACGACTGGAGGCCGAGCGGCAGGCCTACATGCAGCGGCTGTTTGCGGACACGGTCGGCTTCGCCGCGGCAAAAACCATCCGCCGCATCTTCGGTCTCGCCCACAATATCGATTTCGAGCTGATCGAGGATCCGCGCCGGCGCGCGATCAGCGAAGCACGCGCCGTGCGGCTGGCAAGGACGATGATGCTGGAGACGGGGGCGTTTCCGACCATCGCGGACGTCACCGCCGCAGCGCGAAAATTGCGCGACTGGCAGCCGGAGTTCTAGCGGGCGTCCTCGCAAATCGGCGCGACCCGCGCATACGTCAACCCCTTCAAGGCGCTTGCGCTCGACGTGCCGCGGATGATCAACTCTCGGACCAGAGCACGGCTTGCGTTGTCGGAGGGACCATGATGTTCAGGATAGTGGCGATCGTCGCGGGTTTGGGACTGGCGCTCGTCGCCTCGGCGGAGGCCCAGACGCCGCGCAAGGGCGGAACCATCCGCATGACCGCGCCTTATGGCTCGAGTTTCACCAGCCTGGACATTCTTACCACGCAGCGCGCCCAGGACGAGATCTACGCCAAGGCGTTGCACCGGTCGCTCTACATCTGGAATTCCGCGGAAGGCAAGCCGGTTCTGGAGCTTGCCAAGGAAGATGTGATCTCGGGCGGCGGTCTCGTTCACACCTTCAAGCTGCGCGACGACGCCTATTTCCACAACGGCCGCAAGATGACGGCCGACGACGTCATCTGGACCTACAACCGCATCATGGACGGCACCAAGGCTTATCCCGGCGCGCGTTATGTCCGCGTGATCGAGGGCGCGGCGGCGGTCGAGAAGGGGCAGGCCAAGGAGATCTCCGGCCTGAAGAAAATCGACGACTTTACAATCGAGATGAAGCTGACCGAGAAAGTCGATCCGGGTTTCTACTTCTGGAACGCGATCACGTCGATCTATCCCGCCGACGAAGCCGCCAAGGACAGCTTTCTCCAGAAGCCGATCGGTCTTGGGCCGTTCAAGTTCGTCGAGCACGTGCCGGGATCGCGCATCGTTCTGGAGCGGTGGGACCGGTTCTACAAGGCCGGCAAGCCCTACGCCGACAAGATCATCGTGTCGGTCATGGGCGAGGCCGCGGCACGCGATGTCGCCTTCCGCAACAAGGAGATCGACACCTCGGTGCTGGGACCGGCGCAATATGTCGCCTATCAGAACGACGCCGACCTCAAGGGCACCGTCGTCGAAGTCGCCGAGGTCTTCACCCGCTACATGGGGATGAATCCCGCGTTCAAGCCGTTCGCCGACAAGCGGGTCCGGCAGGCGATCAACTACGCGATCGACACTGACCTGATCATCAACAAGCTGGTCAAGGGCAAGGCCTACCGGGCCACCAGCTGGCTGCCGCTGACCTCTCCCGCCTACGACAAGGCCATGAAGCCCTATGCCTTCGATCCCGCCAAGGCCAAGCAGCTGCTCGCTGACGCCGGCTATCCCACGGGCTTCGAATTCGAATGGACCACCAGCCAGAACGAGAGCTGGGGTCTGCCGATCGTCTCGGCCGTGATCCCGATGCTGGACCGGGTGGGCATCAAGGCCAAGGTCAAGCAGGTCGAGACCGCGGTGCTGGCGGAGGTGGTTCGCAGCGGCGACTACCAGGCCTTCATCTACTCGCAGGCGACCGGACCAGATCCCCAGGCCGCCCTCAAATGCTTCCACTCGGCGACGCCGCAATCAGCCTGCAACTACATGAACTTCAAGAATCCCGAGTTCGACAAGCTGATCGACGAGGCCGGACAGTCCGATGACGCTGCAAAGCGTACCCAGCTGCTGCAAAAGGCCAACGCGCTCCTCTACGAGGAGGCGCCGGTCTGGTTCTTCAACTACAACAAGGCGGTCATGGCGGTGCAGCCGTGGCTCAAGGGAATTCAGCTGAACGCGACGGAACTCACCCATCAGAACGTCGAAGACCTCTGGGTCGACGAGAGCTCGCCCGCGAAGTGACACACGCTCTCGCGCTCCCTCCGTCGAGATGAACGACGGAGGGAGAGAGGAAAACTGCCGATGCTCTCCTTCCTGTTCCGCCGCCTGCTGCAGACCATTCCGACCGTGCTCGCGGTGGTGGCTCTGGTGTTCGTGCTGTTCAGCGTCGTTCCCGGCAGCATCGTCTCGTCCATGAGCGACGATGCCGATCCGCAGGTCGAGCTGCGCATGAAGAAGCAGCTCGGCCTCGACGATCCCGTCTATATCCGCTTCGGCACCTACATCGCCAAGCTTGCGACCGGTGATTTCGGAACGTCGTTCCGCACGCGCGAGCCTGTGACGTTCATGATCGCCAAACGGATATGGCCGACGCTCCAGCTCATCTTCACCGCCATGGTGTTTTCTGTCGTGATAGGGGTACCCCTGGGTTTCATCGCCGCGCTGAAGCCGGGGGGCATCGTCGACACGCTGGCCATGGTCGTGGCGGTGTCAGGACTTTCGATCGCCAAATTTTGGCTCGGACTGGTGCTGATGTATTTGTTTGCGTTGAAGCTCGGCTGGCTGCCGAGTTTCGGCTATGGCGATGGCGGTCTGAAATATCTGATCCTGCCTGCCGTGACGCTCGGCGTCTCGCCGATGGCGCTGTTCGCCCGGACGACACGTGCCGCCGTGCTCGAGATCATGACCGCGGATTTCGTTCGCACCGCGCGCTCCAAGGGCATGAGCGAGACCCGGGTCGTGAAGTGGCATGTGATGCGCAACGCGCTTGTGATCATTCTCACCACCGTCGGCCTGCAGTTCGGCGGGCTGATGGGGCAGGCGGTCGTGGTCGAGAAATTGTATTCCTGGCCGGGCATCGGCTCGCTGCTGGTCGACAGTGTCCTGCAGCGCGACATTCCGGCCGTGCAGGGCTCCATTCTCGTCGTGGTGCTGTCCTTTCTCGCCATCAATCTGCTGATCGACGTGCTCTATGGCGTGATCGATCCCAGGATCAGATACGCATGAAGCTCCGCGCCAATCTCATCATCGGTGGCGCGCTGTTCGCGCTTGCGATCCTGGTCGGCCTGCTCGCGCCCTGGCTGGCGCATACCGATCCCGTCCTGGACGCCAATCTGCTCAACGCGGAAGAGCCTCCGAGCTGGACCTGGTGGTTCGGCACCGACGACCAGGGCCGCGACATCTATTCCCGCGTCGTCTATGGCGCGCGCGTTTCGCTGACGGTCGGCATCGTCTCGCAGCTCATCAACAGCGTCATCGGCGTGGCGCTGGGCCTGAGCGCCGGCTATTGGGGCGGCTGGTGGGACGATGTCGTCAACGGCCTGACCAATCTCATGCTCGCGATTCCCTCGCTGATCTTCGCGCTGGCCATCATGGCGGTGCTTGGCCCCGGCCTGACCAGCCTTCTGATCGCACTCGGCTTGACCAACTGGTCCTTCACGTGCCGGATCGCGCGGGCCTCGGCGCTGTCGCTGAGGAGCCAGGGCTATGTGCAGGCCGCGACCGTGCTCGGCTACGGCGATCTGCGCATCATGATCACCCAGCTGCTGCCGAACATGTTGGGGCCGATCGTCGTCATCGGCACGCTCGGCATGGGCAGCGCGGTCTTGTCGGAAGCCGCATTGTCGTTCCTCGGCCTCGGCGTCCGCCCGCCGTTCCCGAGCTGGGGCAGCATGTTGTCGGATGCCCGCGATCAGATCACGACGGCGCCGTGGCTCTCGGTGTTTCCCGGCCTTGCCATCTTCCTGACGGTGCTCGGCCTCAATCTGCTCGGCGACGGCCTGCGCGACATTCTCGATCCACAATCGCGGAGCCGGCGCACATGACCGGCGCGCCGCTGATCGAAGTCGAGGATCTGCGTATCGATCTCGACGATGGAACGCAGCGCGTTGCGGCGGCCGAGGGTATTTCATTCCGCATCGATCGCGGCGAGACCTTCGGCCTCGTCGGCGAATCCGGCTGCGGCAAGAGCATCACCGCGCTCGCCTTGATTGGTCTGTTGCGGCAGCCTTTGTCGATCGGCGGCGGCGTCATCCGGTTCGAGGGGCGCGAGATCCAGCACCTTTCAGCCGGCCGGCAACGGGATCTGCGCGGCAATCGCATCGCCATGATCTTCCAGGAGCCGATGACGGCGCTGAACCCGGTCTCGCCGGTGGGCCGACAGATCGCCGAGATGTTCGTGCTGCACAAGGGCAAGAGCTGGCGGGAAGCCGACAGACTCGCGGTCGAGGCGCTTGCGAGCGTCCGCGTTCCCGCGCCGGAGCGGCGCGTGAACGATTACCCGCACCAGCTGTCCGGCGGCATGCGTCAGCGCGTGATGATCGCCATCGCGCTCGCCTGCGGTCCGGATCTCCTGATCGCCGACGAGCCGACAACCGCACTCGACGTCACCGTGCAAGCCGAAATCATTGAGCTGATGCGGAATCTGTGCGCCGAGCGGGGAACCGCAATCCTGATGATCAGCCACGATCTGGGGCTGGTTGCCAATGTCTGTCGCCGCGTGGCTGTGATGTATGCCGGCCGCATCGTCGAGGAGCGCGGCTCGGCCGATATTTTCCGGGCACCCTCGCACCCCTATACGCGGGGCCTGGTTGCCTCGCTGCCGCGGCTCGGCAGTCGCGCCGCGCTTGGCCGCACCCGGCTGACGGAGATCGCGGGCGTCGTCCCGGCCATCACCAATTTCCCCGACGGCTGCCGGTTCAATCCGCGCTGCGCACAGGCGACCGATATTTGCCGGACCACCGCGCCGGGTGCGGATTTGCTGGAGGCCGGCGGTCTGGTCAGGTGTCATCACCATGCATGAGCCGCAAGACAGGTTGGGTGAGACGCGGCCGGACGACGATGTCATTCTCAGCGTCAGGGATCTCGCGGTCCATTTTCCGCTCGGCGGCGGCCTGCTGGGGCGAGGCCGTCGGCTGCTCCGTGCCGTCGACGGCGTCGATCTCACCCTGAAGCGCGGCGAATGCCTCGGCCTCGTCGGCGAGTCCGGCTCCGGCAAGTCGACAGTCGCATTGTCGATCCTTGGTCTCGTGACGCCGACGCGCGGCCGCATCGTGCTGGACGGACAGGACGTGACGAACAGGCCATCCGGCGATCGCAAGGCGCTGGCCCGCATCGTGCAGATCGTGTTTCAGGATCCCTACGCCTCGCTCAATCCACGCCAGACCGTTCGCCGCACGCTGGAAGATCCCCTGCGTGTGCATGGCGTCACGGCCAAGAGCGAGATCGAGGACCGCGTCGCGAAGATGCTGCGGCATGTAGGCCTGCGGCCGGAGCAGGCCGACCGCTACCCGCATGAATTCTCAGGCGGCCAGCGCCAGCGCATCGGCATCGCCCGCGCCCTGATCCTCAATCCCAAAATCGTCATCTGCGACGAGCCCGTCTCGGCGCTCGATGTCTCGATCCGCGCCCAGATCATCAATCTGCTGCTGGAATTGAAGGAAACGCTCGGTCTCTCCTACATCATGATCAGCCACGACCTCGGCGTCGTCGAGCACATGAGCGACAAGGTCGCCGTGATGTATCTCGGCCGCATCGTCGAGAACGGCCACTGGCGCGAGATTTTCGAACGGCCGGCGCACCCCTACACCCAAGCCCTGATCGCCGCCATCCCCGATCCACTGCGCCACGCACCGCTGGCGACGACAGGCGGCGATCTTCCCAATACGCTCAATCCGCCGAACGGATGCGCGTTCAGCCCGCGCTGCCGGTATGCCGAGGCGGTGTGTCGGCGCGAGCCCGGGCCGGCGCTGGAAACGCGGACCGATGGGCACGCGGTGCGATGCTGGCGAGCGGATGAGATTGCGGGGCAGGCGGCGTTGGTGTCGACCGAGGGCGAACATTTTTAGGAAGGAGTGCGGCGACCGAAGCGGAAAAGTTGGTGAGCCATCCGCTGCGTGGCCAGAAGCTGCAGTTGAGCTGCCCTCAAACACGAGCGACTGAACGCTATAGAAGGCATAGAAAGCGTCTCACGAATGTCAGCGCCGTCTGCGCCACCTCCCGCCAGCCGCTGTTTATGGGCAGCGAGCGGTCGCGTCGCGGAAGTTGGACGAACTCGGTAACAGGGTGCTTATTGCGCTTCTGCCGTTCGTAGGCGGCGCGGGTGACCGATGGCGGGGTGTGGTCGCGCTCGCCGGAGATCGTCAGCAGCGGTCCACGCCCGGCGGCCTCGGCGTCGACGGGAGCCTCGGTCCAGACGGGCAGCTCCAGCACCCCGCGAAACGGAGCCGGTTCGATCGCCACCGTCGCGGCCGAAAGCCCGCGCCCGGCCAGGGTCTGCGCGATCAGCCCGCCAAACGAATGGCCGATCAGCGCCGGGCGGCGGTCCAGCGCCCCCGCGATGCGGGCGAAATGCGCCGCGACCTCGCCGATGGTTTCCGGTGCCGCGGCGCCGCCCAGCTCCGCCGGCCACCCGGGCGCCAACGGAGCATAGCCGGCGGCCTCGAACATTTCGGCCCATCGGTCCCACGAGCTGGGCTTCGACCACAGGCCATGGATGAAGATGACTGGCGGCTTCTGCGATGCGTTGGTCCGCTCGATCATCGCAGCGTCGACGGTCTCCATGATCATGATCAGTGGCCTTCGACCGCGAACAGGATCTCCGAAAAGCCGGTCACTGTTGCCGCGCGGTTCCAGTCCCGCTGCAGTTCGCAGATCAGCTGCACCCAGCTGGTGGGCTGGGCACCGGCTTGGACCAGGCGCAGCAGGCCGGCGTCGTGCGCCTCGCGGGAGGTGCCACCCACCGCGTCGACCACCGGATAGACTTCGAAACCCTCCTGTAGCGCGTCCAGCGCCGGGTGCACGAGGCACACCTCGGTCCAGAGCGCCGTCATGATCAGCTTCTTGCGGCCGGTGTTGCGGACTGCGGCGACGAAGTCCGCGTCCTCCCACGCGTTGATCGAGGTCCGGTCGATTGGCACGACATCCGGAAAAACATCCGATATCTGGTGGATGGTGGGTTGGTTGCGACCGGTGGCGACATTCACGGTAGCGATCACCGTCGGCAGGGCGAATAGCTTCGCGGTCCTGGCCACCGCGGTGATGTTGGCGACGAGGGTCCGCTTGGGCATCGATTGGATCGAGCTGACCTGAACCGGTTGGTAGTCGATGATCACCAAAGCCGCATTATGCGGGGTCAAAAGCTGGTCAGTCTTGGGATCGCGGATGGTGGAGAAGGACGTCATCGGAATTTCCTTTGGATCTGAAGTGCTCTGGAGCAGGTCAGTGGGATGCGGGCGGGGGGATGAAAGCCGTGTCGCTGGGGCCGATCCCGGTCAGACGGACGACCGCACCCTCGGCTCGTGTGAAGGCGAAGTGCGCAACGCCGCCGGGCTCGGTGTAGAGGCCGCCTGCCGTCAATGGCTTGACCGGCGCGTCGGAAACCTTGCTGCCGTAACCGAAGTACCAGGTGCCGGAGATCACCGTGGCGAAGCGGTCGTCGCGGTGGGTGTGCGGTGCGATCGCGGTGTTCGGCGGCACGTGAATTTCGAGCACATACGGGCCGGCCTTGGCGGGGTCGCCCGAGAGCAGCACGGTACGGATAGCAGGCACTCCGGAGGTGCCGGCGCCTGCGCCGGACTGCGGCATTGCCTGCGTCTGCTCCAGCGTCAGAGCGGTCTGACCCAGGTGCCCATTCTCCGCGGCGACGGGCCGTTCGTTGAGGAAGGCCTCGATCGCGGCCGACGTAGCCGCGGGTTGCTCCTCCATCAGCCAGTGACCGGAGCCTGCGATGACCCGCTCCTGCACGTCGATCGCGCCGGCCTGCATCACCGCCGCCATTGCCGGGCCGAAGGATGCGGCGCCACCGACCGCGAGAACCGGCATGAGCAGCTTGCCGTGCGCCGAGAGCCAGGCGCGGTTGTCGATCGCGTCCTGATCGAAGGCGGCGAACTGGCGGAAGCCGGCGTGCATGCGCCCCGGCGCGGCGTAAAGCTGCGCGTAGTGGGCTCGGGACGCCTCCGGGAAATTGGCCGGATTGGCCGAGAAGTCGTTCCAGAACCGGTCGAGATAGATCCGCTCGCGGCCGGCCACCAGGCGCTCCATATCCGGCCCGCCGAACCGGAAGTGCCACAGCAACGGGTTCTTCAGGATTTCTTCCCACGGCCCGACGCCCGGCACCGGCGCATCCATCAGCACCAGGTTCGTCACCCGCCCGGCGTGCCGTGAGGCCAGAGCGAACGCGACCATGTTGCCGATGTCGTGCGCCACGATGTCAGCGCGCGGCGCTTGCAGCGTGTTCATCACGCCGACGATGTCTTCCGCCTGATTGACCTTCTCGAAACCGGCCTCGGCGCGGGCGGAAAGGCCCATGCCCCGCAGATCGGGCACGATCACCGTGTGATTGCGAGCAAGGTTCGTCGCGAGCGGCGCCCACATGTCTCCGGTCTCGCCATAGCCATGCAGCAGCACGACCGTCGGTCCAGACCCGCCGACCCGGACGTGGAGGGTGGTGCCATTGGTCGCGACCTCTTCGGTGTGGAAGGTATTCGGGAAATCCGTGGGCCCGTCGGCCGCTGACGCGGCGGCGGTGCCGGCCAGGATGGCGAGCGCGGCTCCGGTGAGGGCAAACCGGCGAAGCTGGTCGGGGACGTTCATGGGCGATCTCCTGTGTTGGCCTTTTTCGTAGACGCAAAGCTAGACGAGGAAGATCGTTGGGATTAGCTACTACCCAGGCCAAGCATTTTTGACTGGAGCGCAAAGGTGGCAGCAGATACCGCGGACCGTGCCCGGGAACTGGAAGTGTTCTGCGCGGTCATCGACGGCGGCAGCTTCTCGGCTGCGGGTCGCGCGTTTGGACTGACGCCGTCGGCCGTGAGCCGCACTCTGGACCGGGTCGAGCAGCGGCTCGGCGTACGCTTGCTGTTGCGGACGACGCGCGCGTTGACGCCGACCGCGGAAGGCCGCGCCTATCTCAGCGCGGCCCGCCGCATTCTCGCCGATCTCGACGAAGCCGAGCAGGCGATCTCCGACCAGGGTTCGCCGCGCGGCCGCATCCGGGTCAGCGCTGCGGTCTCCCACGGGCGTCTTTGCATCGTGCCTCTGCTTGGCGAGTTCGTGCGCCGCTATCCGAACATCGTGGTCGACATCAATCTTGGCGACGGGATCGTTGACGTCGCTGCGGGGCAGGCGGATGTGGCGGTTCGCGGCGGTCCGCTGACTGACAGCGCGCTCACGGCGCGGCGCCTCAGCGAGAACGGCCGAACCATCGTCGCCTCGCCGGACTACCTGGCGCGCTGGGGCGTGCCCGAAACGCCGGAAGAGCTCTACAACCACAATTGCCTGAATTTCAGTTTTCGCCGGGCCGAGCCGGTTTGGCCGTTCCGCCGGGACGGAGTCGACTTCGCCCTGAAGGTGCGAGGCGCCATCGAGGCGAACAGTGGCGAGACACTGGGCCAGCTGGCGCTCGACGGCGTCGGCATCGCCCGTGTCGGCAATTTCAGTCTCGGGGACGCGATCGCGGAGGGGCGCCTGGTCCCGCTTCTCGAACCGTTCAATCCTGGTGACAAGGAGATCTTCCACGCCGTCTTCGTCGGCGGGCCGAACATGCCTGCTCGCGTCCGAGTATTCGTGGACTATCTTGTGGAGTGCATGGGCGGCAGTCGTGTTGAGGGAAAATCTGGTTGGCACGCGAGGCGTGGAACGGAATCGGTTTCGACCTGACGCGACAGAGGCGGTCGACGGTTTCGGCTCTCCAGAACCTATGATGTCTGGTGCTATCGATATCCGCCAACGACATGTGAAATGGCATCGCGGCGAGGCTATCGATTGTCGGTTGAGCCTATCGTCTGACGCCGACCAGACGAGGGCGGGGATTTGCGAGCGCCTTCCCGACGGGCAGGGCACGCAGCCATTCGCGGAAGCTGACGATCTCGGGACAATCCGCGGTACCCTCAGGCGCAATCAGCCAATCACCCAGACCTGATATCTTTAGGGGGGCCAATCCGCGCTTCCCAGACGCGCGATCGACGCCATGATGGAATTAGGTTCGGCATCATGGGACCACAACAATTGTCGATCTCACCGCCTAAGCGCTTCCACGGGATCGAGCCGGGCGGCGTGCCACGATGGGTAGAGCGTTGCGAGAAGCGACAGGGTTAGCGCCATGATCAAGACCGCGCTGGTCTCCCCGAAATCAATCTCCGCTGGCAGCTTCGAGAGAAAATAGAGTTCTCTCGGGAACAAGTCGGCGCTGGTCAGCCAGGATAGAAACTGTCGGATCGAATCGATATTAAGACAGACGAGAAGCCCAACGACCAACCCGACCGACGTTCCCACGACGCCGATCGAAGCACCCGTAATCAGGAATATCCGCATGATCGAGCCTCGTGAAGCACCCATGGTCCTGAGGATCGCTATATCGCTGCCCTTATCCTTCACCAACATGATGAGCCCAGATACGATATTCAACGCAGCTACCAGCACAATCATGGTCAGAATCAGAAACATCACATTGCGCTCGACCTGAAGCGCATTGAAGAAGGTCGAGTTCCGCTGCCGCCAGTCCACTAGGAAGACTGGCCGCCCGGCTGCTTCCGTCACAGCCTTGCGAAACTGATCGATGCGAGCGGGATCGGCTGTAAAGATCTCGACCGCAGTCACGTCCTTGTCGCGGTTGAAGTACGACTGAGCCTCTGCGATTGGCATGAAGACCATGCTCGCATCATATTCAGACATACCAATCTCGAATATGGCTCTGACTTCACACTTCTTGATCCGCGGCATAACCCCCATCGGGGTGACCGCGCCGTGTTGCGCAACGAGCGTGATGGCGTCACCGGCATGGAGCGAGAGCTGATCGGCGAGGCGCTGCCCGATGGCAACCCCCTGGTTCTCGTCAAAGCCTTCGATCGATCCTTGCTTGATGTTGTCGGCGATAGAGGTGAGCTTCTTAAGATCGTCGGCGCGAATGCCACGCACCAGAACTCCAGATGCGCCGGAAGACGACGCTAGCGCGGTGCCGTCGACGACAGGCGCGGCCAAGCGGATACCTGGCACCAGGCTGAGACGCTCGGCCATATCCTTCCAGTCGGTTAGAGGTGTTTCCAGCGGCTGGACTAGAATGTGACCGTTGAGACCGAGGATCTTGTCTAGAAGCTCTTTGCGGAAGCCGTTCATGACGGCCATGACAATGATTAGCGTGGCAACGCCAAGCATAATGCCGAGAAACGAAAATCCGGCGATGACCGAGATAAAGCCGTCCTTGCGGCGCGCCCGCAAATAGCGAGCTGAGAGCATCCATTCGAAGGGCGCAAACGGTGCGGTCGGCGGCTCTGTCATGATCTCAGCTTATGCCCGGTAATGACCGTCATTCTGTCCCATTGCGACGCGCTTGGCTAGTCGCGCACGCTTAAGTTGTCTGGTTTGGGCCGTCATCCAGGCGGCCTGATCCCGACTTCGAGCCAATTCCCGGACCGCACGGTAGCAGTTAGCTTCGCCATCAAGCGGCAGCACCGCAAAGTTTCGAGCGCCGTCACCTCAGTCGAGCCAACACCACGTCGCGGACTAGCCGAATGCCTCTCGTCGGCGTAATTTCCGCGCGCTCCCCGCCTTGAGACATCGTTTCCCCGAGGCTCAGTGCTGTCGGTGCAGGCCATAAATGGAACAGTTAGAGCGGTATCGCTATTGGCCAGCACCGTCAGCGAAGTGCTTGCGGTAAAACGCCACGACGTCGGTGTGGAAACTCCGATGAAAATCGACACGGTCGAAATTCGGCGCATCGGTGCAAGCGGTAGGGTTGGCCTGCGTCTCCTTCGGGATGCAAGTGGCAAGAAAAGAGAAGTGTTTGGCGTTGGCCACGAAGTGATAATCCGGCGCCGGGAGCCGTTGTTTGATCGTTGAAGCACAGCATCCGGAGAGTCCGTCAGCATTTTGCGCCGGATCGGAACTCCATAGTTGCACCGGTATCGCTATTTTCTTCAGGTTCTCCTCGGAGAAAACAAAAGCCGGATAAGGATCGGCCATTACTGCGGCTATGACGCGGGGGTCAGGTGTGATCGGTTGGCCCGGCACCTCGCCGCTTTCAAGCTGCTTGCAAGCCAACAGGCTCGATGTCGCGCAATTGGACAAGCCCTTTCGTAATTCTGGATTGCCGCCGATGACGGCGAGACTAGCCGCCAAACGAGAAGCCGTAGAGGCCAATGTGCCGGGCGTCGATGCGCGATGCATCGGGCCAGCTTTCGAGCATGTAGTCGATCAGTCGCTTGATATCCGCGGGGCGTTCGACGAGCACGGAAAGGCTGTCGGTACGGCTGGCATCGCGCCAGGTGTCACCGGGATGATTGAGCGCAGCGACGACAAAACCAGCATCGGCCAGCGCCGCGGCCGTGTCGTGGTGACCACCGAACCATCCTCTCCTGCCATGCGATATCACGATAAGAGGAAGCTTTTCGCCAGTCACCGAGCACCCGGGTACGGCGAAGAAAATGGCACCACGTGCGTCCATCTCTTTTGGAGGCTCGGCGCATGGTGTCCAGACCAGCAGCCTGATCGCCGGCCCGGCCGCGGCAGCGGGAATGTCGAAATTTCTGACCCCCGCAGCGTTTGCCGCGGTCAGCCCAAAGAAGAAGAAACAAATAGCGAGAACGAGCTTGGCGCGACCCATCATTTGCCCCGGTAGCTTCACCTCACAAGAAGACAACTTGAATCAAGCGATTATGTCGCCTTTGGGTCATTTTCAGCTCCCGACGCCGCCGACCAGTCGAGGGCGACGATTTCCGAGCGCGTTCCGGGCCGGCAGCGCCCGCAGCCACGCGCGGAAGCTGACGATCTCGGGACAATCCGCGGTGCCTTCAGGCGCAACGAGCCAATCACCCAGACCCGATCCCTCATCGACCCGGTCGCAGCGATAGCCCGGATGGTGGCCGAGGCCGCGAGCGATCAGCAGGTCGACCTTGCCTTCGACCAATTCGTGCAGGCCGGCCGGATGCAGCACCCGTAAGCCGATCTCCGCATGCGTGCTGCGAAACGCCGCGAGATCGAGGCGGCGGAGGTCGAAGCTGCCATGGATGCCCAATTGCAGCAGCACCGCACCTGCCGGCCTCAATTGTGAGGTCGCATCCGCAATGTGGCGAAAGCCTTCGGAGACCCCGGGCAGATAGGCCTGACCGGCGACGGTGAGGATGAGCTGCTTGTGCAGCCGCTCGAAAAGCTGCACGCCGAGGCGCGCCTCCAGCGCCTTCACCTGCTGCCCCACGGCGGCGGGCGTCACGTGTAGCTCGTGCGCGGCCAGCTTGAAGCTGAGATGCCGGGCGGCGGCTTCGAACGCGCGGAGCGCGTTGAGTGGGGGAAGGATGTAGGTCATCGGTCTCCATTTTGACACCGATGAGCTGTGGCCTTGCAATAGATTTTCTTGCGCTGAGCCGCAGCGATGATGCTTTGCGAAGCGGTGACGGCGCCGGATACGATCGACCTGCAATCCGGAGAAATCCTATGTCCCCAGCTCACATCGTCAGCCACAATCCCGCAACGGTCCATGCTCCCGCCGGCGGCTACTGCATGGGACTTGAACTGACGCAGCATCGCCGCCTGTTGTTCATCAGCGGCCAGGTGCCCCAGAGATCCGACGGCACCGTCCCTGACGGTTTTGAGGCGCAGTGCGAGCAGGCCTGGCGCAATTTGATCGAGGTGCTCGCCGCCGCGGGCCTTGGCGTCGCGCATCTGGTCAAGGTCACCACGTTCCTGACCGACCGCGCTCAACTCGTGACCAACCGCTCCATTCGTCGCGCGATGCTGGGCGAACACCAGCCCGCGCTGACGGTCGTGATTGTCGAGACCGTCGACAGCAAATGGCTGCTGGAGATCGAGGCGATCGCCGCCGAGTGAAACCGGCCGACTTTGCAATGAGCCAATCATATCAGGTGTCCCATGGCTGAGATCATCCATCCGTTTTACGAAGCGCATCGCGGTGCCATGGAGGCCGCCATGCGCGATCGGCTCGACCTGGCCGGAGCGATGTTGCGCGAGCGCGCGCAGCTTTCGGACATCGACGGCATCAGGCGGGAGGTGATGGACGAATTCGAAATCGTGCTCACCCAAATGCCCTATGTCGGCGGCGCTGCGAGCCGCATGAGCGATTTCTTCATGCGGTTGATGGGCTTCATGGCCATCAGCCGGGTGCTGCGGCGCCACGGCGTGCCGGTGGCTGTGATCGGCGAGATCGAGCGGGAAACCTACAAGGCGCAATTGCTCACCGTATCGGAAGCGCAACGTCTCGCCTTGGGGCGTCAATTCATGTCGCCGGAGAACCAGGCCCTGCTACGCGAGCAGGCGGCGAGAAGCACGACCGAAAGCCATCAGACCGAATTTCCGGAAGATTTCGTCTATGATTTCGTCGAGCCTGATACGGGTGACAGTTTTGAATTCGGCATCAACTACAAGGCTTGCGGCTTCTGCAAGCTCGCGGCGCGCCATGGAGACAAGGACGTCCTGCCGAATATTTGCGGGCTCGATTTCGTCGCCTACGCAGCGCGAGGCATCCGCCTGGAGAGGACACAGACGCTAGCGGGCGGTGCGAGCCACTGCAATTTCCGGTTCTCGCGGCTTGGGGCGGATGAGTAGGCCGAGAGCTAGGCCGCGGTCTCATGCTCCGCGATCGAAGGTGAGGCTGGATTGCCCCTGCGGTCACGTCGTCATTGCGAGCGCAGCGAAGCAATCCAGAATCTTTCCGCGGCGGCAGTCTGGATTGCTTCGCTGCGCTCGCAATGACGGAGGTTGGGGCGCTGTCCGGAGCCGACCTGCGCACACCGCCACGATGACATCATGCTCCTGTTTTGCCCGACGAGTCAAACGCCGCCATGGTCGCTGCTACACAATTTCGGATTTTTGTAAGTCGTTGAAGTCCCTCACAGTCTCTACTGTGCATGGGGTTGTTTTCGCGCTTTTGGTTTTGAGGGGCGGCTATTCCACCGCCTTTTCCCTCAGCCGCTGCGCATAGACATTGATGACAAGCGCCGCCAGCAGGATCAGGCCGCGGATCAGGATCTTCAGGAAGCTGTCGATGTTGACGTGGTCGAGGCCGTTGTTGAGAACGCCGAGCACGAACAGCCCGACGATGGTGTTGCCGATGCCGCCGCGGCCGCCGAACAGGCTGGTGCCGCCGACCACGACGGCGGCGATGGAGTCGAGCAGATAGGTATCGAACTCGTTCTGCTGCGCGCTGCCGAAATGGGCGACACCGAGCATGCCGCCGATCCCGGAGCACACTGCCGAAATGACCATCACCGCGCCGAGGATGAGCTTGACGTTGAGGCCGGAATATTCGGCCGCCTCGCGGTTGCCGCCGACCATGTAGACGTAGCGGCCGAAGCGCGTGTAGGTCAGCACCAGATGGCCGCCAAGCAGCATGATCGCGGCGACGATGACGATCCATGGGATGCCGCCGATCGAGCCGGAGCCGAGCGTGGTAATCACGCCGGGCACCTTGTAGGCGATCTGGCCGCGCACCAGCAGCGCCGAGATGCCGGCCGCGATCTGCATCATCGCCAACGTCATGATGAAGGAGGGGATGCCGATCACGGTCAGCCCGAGCGCATTGACGAGGCCGAGCAACGCGCAGAGCAAAATAGCCAGCAGGATCGCCGCTGCTCCGGGCAGGGGAATGTTGGGAATGTTGACGTAGGATTCCTGGAGCGTGAAGTAGGCGACCGCGATGCCCGTGACGTTGGCGATGCTGGCGATCGAGAGGTCGATCTCCGCGCAGAGGATCACGAAGGTGAGGCCGACGGCGATGATTCCCGTGACCGACACCTGCGTCAGGATGTTGCCGAGATTGTCCAGCGTCGCGAAGGAGGGGCTGGCCAGTGCAAAGAAGCCGGACAGAAAAATCAGCGTCAGGAACGGGGCGATGTTGCGCATCTGCGAGCGCAGGAAGGGCGCAAGCCCCCGCGCCCGCTGCCCCGCCGCCAAAGCCGTGTCACTGCTCGCCATCGTGCTTCTCCGTCACGCCGCTTCCAGCAGGCGGTCCTTGCTGACCGGCTCGTTCGTGAACTCCCGCACCAATGCGCCGCGCTTGAGCACGAGGATGCGGTCAGCCAGTGACAGCACCGTTTCCGGCTCGGTCGACAGCACGATGATCGCAAGCCCTTTGGCGCGGAGATCGCGGACGATGTTGATGACGTCGTTCTTGGCGCCGACATCCATGCCGCGGGTGGGCTCGCACAGCACCAGGAGTTTGGGCGGATAGGTCAGCCATTTCGCCAGCGCGACTTTCTGCTGATTGCCGCCGGAGAGCATGCCGAGATCGAGGCCGACCACCGGCGGTCTGATCTGGAGCTGCTCGACCTGGCGCTTTGCGATGTCGCGCTCCTGCGCCGGCTTCAGCAGCAACGCCGAGATGCGATCGAGGATGCTGATCGAGATGTTCTTGTAGACCGGCTCCTGGTGAAACAGCATCGCCCGCCGGCTCTCGGGCACCAGCGCCACGCCGGCGCGCCGCGCCGCTGCCGTGCTCGCGAAAGTCTTGGGCTTGCCCTCGACCGCGAGCGTGCCGCCGTCCGGCTTCAGCTTGCCGAACAGGATGCGGGATAATTCCTGCTGGCCACAGCCCATGAAGCCGTAGATGCCGAGCACTTCGCCGGCGCGCGCCTCGAAGGAGATGTCCTTCAGGCTGCGGGCCAGCGACAATTGGTTGACCTTCAGGACCACCGAGCTGTCGCTCGGCTGCGGCAGCATCAGATCGTCGCTGTAGCTGTGCTCGAGCGCTTCGCCGCCGCGACCGATCATGGCCTCGATCAGCGCGCCCTTGCTGGTCGCCGCACTTGCGGTCTCCGCGACCTTCCGCCCGTTGCGGAACACAGTCACCGTGTCGGACACGCGCAAGATGTCCTCGATGAAATGCGAGATGAAGACGATCGCCGTGCCTTCCTCGCGCAGGCGCCGCAGCGTCGCGAACAGTCGCTCGACCTCGGGCGGGGAGAGGGCGGACGTCGGCTCGTCCAGGATGACGATGCGTGCGCCGGAGAACAGCACGCGGGCGATCTCGATCAGCTGCTGGAGCCCGATCGGTAAGTCACCCAGCCTGCTCATCGGATCGACATCGATGCCGAAGCGGGCGAGCTGCTCGCCGGCCTCGCGCGCCATCCGCCGCCATTGCACCAGGCCGAGCCGGTTGGTCGGCTGGTTGCCCAGAAACACGTTCTCCGCGACCGTGAGGTCGGGCGCGACCGACAGCTCCTGGTGCACCATGGCGATGCCGGCGCTGTGCGCGTCGCGGGCCGAGCGGAAATGCGTCTCCTGTCCGTCGATCAGGAAGCGGCCGGAGAATTCTGTGTGCACGCCGGCGATGATCTTCATCAGCGTGCTTTTTCCCGCGCCGTTCTCGCCGACGAGACCGTGGATCTCGCCGGGTGAGAGCGCGAAGTCAACACCACGAAGCGCCTCGACGCCGCCGAAGCTCTTCGTGATGCCCTGCAGTTCCAGGATGGGCGAACGATCCTCTCGCATGGAGACTCAGATCAGGAAATGATCCTGCATCCACTGCATCCCGGCGGCGTTGGCCTTGGTGACGACCGGTCCGTCGGTAACGACGTTCTTCGGAATGCCCTGTCCGCTCTTTTCGCCGCCGACTACGGCGGAAACGCCCGCGATGATCGCGCCGCCATGGATTCGGCAGGACGGATTGCGGACGGTGGCAAACATGCGGCCTTCGCTGACCGCCTGGATCGCCGGTGGCATCGCATCGACGCCGCCAATCAGGATGTTGGTGCGGCCCCGCGCCTTCATGATGTTGACGGCGGCGAGCGCCATGTCGTCATTGTGGAAGAACGCCGCGTCGATCTGCGGGTACTTCGTCAGGTAGGTTTCCCAAAGACGTGCGGTCTTCGACACATCCCAGTCGGCCGGCTGCGTGTCCAGCACCTCAATGCCGGGGAATTGCTTCACGACGTTGTTGAAGCCCTTGGCGCGGCCCTGCGCGCCGGTGTGGCCGAGGGCTCCTTGCGTCATGATGATCTTGCCCTTGCCGCCCATGGCGTTGCAGAGCGCCTGCGTCACCGAGGCGCCCATGAACTCGTTGTCAGGGGCGAGGAAGGAGTGGACATTGATCTGGTCCAGCGGCGCAATCAGCGTGTCCATGTCGATCACGGGCGTGCCGGCGTCGATCATCTTCTGCACCGGCTGGGTGAGGGTGCCGATGCCAAAAGCCTGGATCGCGACGAAGTCCCATTTCTGCGACGCCATGTTGTCGATCGCCGCGCGCTGCTTCACGGCATCGAGCTGGCCGTCGAACCAGGTGACTTCGACATTGAACAGCTTGCCCCAGAATTCCGCCGCCTGCTTGCCCTGCGCGCACCAGGTCGCCTGGAGGCCTGCGTTGGAGAACGCCGCTTTCAGCGGCTTCTCGCTGCGTCCGACTTCGGCTGCAAGGGCGGGGTTTATGCCCATGCTGCCGAGGATGGCAGTCGCGGCGCCGGCGATTGCTGCCGCCTGAAGAAGATCGCGCCTCGTCGTCGAGAAATCTTTCGTCCCGGACATCGCTCGCTCCCATACAATTCTATTTTCGACGCGTCATTGATTGCGCGACCGATGTCCGAAAGTGTCTCACAAGAGTTGGCGCCACTCAATCCGCAATCAACGGCGGGATCGCCGCGAGACGCGTTGGTGCAGCGCAAATCGTCAGGCCGGGGCGCCGGCGAACGCGTCGATCTCGATGAGCAGTCGGTCCCAGGCCTGCGCGATGTCCGACGACCATTCATCGCCGAGAAGATCGCGCAGCGTGTCCCTGACGACGGCGAAGAAGGCAGTGAACAGCTCGCGCGGCGTGCCGTAGCCATCGTGCGACACGACCTCGCATGCGATCAGCCGGAATTGCCCACGGCGATCACCGGCGAAGTCGAGAATCGCCTCGATCGTGAGTGCCAGCATCGAGCCCATCACGAGTTCGCTGCCTTGTTTGCGGAACATCGCCCGCGTTTCGGGATGCTGTTCGAACAGCCGTCGATAGACGAGTGGCGTGAGGTCGATGCAGCGCGAGGCTGCAAGTTCAAAGCTCTGTTCGATCGGATTGGGAGACAGGTTCATCGGCGCTGTGGCCATTCAGACAAAAAAAGAGCGGGGCCCTAGCCCCGCTCGAAAATTGTGTCGACCCTATTATCCCCGATTCTAAGATTTGATCTTGATTGGCGGGGCGACGCTGCATTTTGCGCGTCAGGGGCTCCTCCCGAGACTTGGACCACCAGACTTCGACCTCGCGGCCAGCCTGAGCAAGGGGATGCTAGATCAACTTTTCTCACTTGTCATCATTTTCGGCAACGAATGTTCAAAATTCGAGCAATTGACGAAATGATCGGGCTGCCGGCCGGGTAAGCATATGACAAACATAAGAAATCTGTGGATGGGCCATCGGCTCGACTGCCTCAAATGCCGGAGGTTCCCTCCCGTGGGCGGTCGGACCACGGTTTTCCGGGAAGTTTGCGCTGGATTAAGAAGGCGGCGGAACCGGGCTCGACTCGGCCATAGCGCGGTGTTTAGTTAGTAGACGAACGAATGGTTCGGCGGATGCGCGCACGGCTGCAAAAATTCCTACCTCTGGTCCTGCTCGCCCTGGTGATGCAGGTGCTGGCGCCGATTGCCGCCTGTCTGGCGGCCGGCCAAGCCGTGGCCGATCCGTTGTCCGCCGCCGTCATCTGCCACAGCGCGAGCGAGCAGGGCGGCCTGAACGACCCAGCGGGTACGCCGGTCGCACATGCCGGTGCGTGTGCCCTCTGTTGCCTGGCGCAGGTGGGCGCGTCGCTCGATTCGTCGCCGCATGCCGCGCTCTCCGTTCCCTTCCGCCATGCCGAACGCGTGGTGTGGCACGCGGCGGAGGCATCCGCCGGGGCGGCCCATAAAGGCACAAACGCGCAGGCGCGCGCACCGCCTCAATTTTCCTGACGACTCTCGTGATCGCCGCGGTCCGCCGTAGGCGATTAATGCTGTCGAAAGGCCGGAGAGAAAGCCCGGCGTCAGGAATGCCCCATGTTACGTTGTCATGCCCGCCGTGGTGTGAGCGTCGTTGCCATTCAGGCCGCGCTGCTTGCATCATCGAACGGAGCCTTTGCCCAAAGCAGCAGCGCAGTGCTGCCGCCTATCACAGTTGAGGCGCCTCAGCAGAAGCGTGCGTCGGCCGTCCGATCGCCACGCAATTCTGCGCGATCGGCCCGCGTCACGCGAAGCCTGCGAACGACCCCATCGCCGCAGCAAACCGCGAGCGAACAGAGTGCAGGGGCTCCGGGTGCCCTGACGGTTCTGACTGCGCAACAAGCGCTGGCGGAGATTAACCAGACTCCGGGCGGCGTGGCGCTCGTCTCGGCCGATGCGTACAGGAACTCGACGCCGTCCAACACGATCAAGGATGTTCTGGATTACGTGCCCGGCGTGTACGCCCAGCCCAAATGGGGCGACGACACCCGCCTTTCGATTCGCGGGTCCGGCCTGTCGCGCAATTTTCATCTGCGCGGCGTGCAGCTCTATATGGACGGCATTCCGATCAACACCGCGGATGGTTATGGCGATTTCCAGGAGATCGATCCGAGCGCCTACAAATATGTCGAAGTCTTCAAGGGCGGCAACGCGCTTCAGTTTGGCGCCAATTCGCTCGGAGGCGCGATCAACTTCGTGACTCCGACCGGCCGCGACTCGTTTCCGAATGGTGTGTCCTTCGATGTCGGAGGATTCGGCTACAAACGCCTTCAGGCGAACGCAGGAGGCGTCAACGGGCGGTGGGACGGTTTCGTGACCGCTTCCGCGCAGGCCGCGGACGGTTTTCGCGATCACAGTTTTGGCTCGAGCAACCGTTTGAGCGGCAATATTGGGTATCAGTTCTCACCGGATGTCGAGACCCGGTTCTACCTCAATGCCAACGAAGTCCGGCAGCGAATCCCGGGTACCGTGACCAAGACATCCGCTTTGACCGATCCGGAAGCTGCTGCACCCGCGAATGTTGCGATGGATCAGCAGCGCAATATCGATACTGTCAGGCTCGCCAACAAAACCACCGTTCGTTTCGATGACACCAAAGTCGAATTCGGCGCCTTTGGTGTCGATCGCCATTTGATGCATCCGATTTTCCAGTGGCTGGACTACCGTTACAAGGACTATGGAGGATTCGCGAAGATCACGGATGACCGCACCATTGGCGGCTTCCGCAACAGGTTGGTCGCGGGCGTCTATGTGCTGAACGGCAGCATCGACAACCAGCAGTTCGCCAACATTGGCGGGCAGAAGGGTGCACTGCTTTCTTCCTCGATCGATCGGTCGGAGAATACCTCCGCCTATGTCGAAGACAGCTTCTACGTCATTCCAAATCTTGCGGTGATCGGCGGCACGCAATTTCTGTACGCGACCCGCAATCGGCAGGATCGTTTCCTCAGCGACGGGGATCAATCGGGGGCAACGCGCTTTAATGTCTGGTCGCCGAAAGGCGGTCTGTTGTGGCAAATCGATCCCGCCTGGCAGGCCTTCGCCAATGTCTCGCGGAGCGCCGAGGTGCCGAGCTTCGGCGAAAGCGCGATTGGTCCTGGCATTCCGACGATTCCGTTCACCAGCATCCGCCCGCAGATTGCGACCACGTACGAAATCGGGTCTCGCATGAAGCGGCCTGATTACGCCTGGGAACTGACGGCGTACCGGGCCAACATTCGCGACGAACTGCAATGCCTCTATAGTGCTTTTGGCAACTGCAATGTGACCAATGCCGACCACACCATCCATCAAGGCATCGAGGCCGGCGCGGGCGCAGCAATCTTTCGTGACATCTTCGTCAACGGCCCGGCGCCGGACAAAATCTGGCTGAATGTCGCTTATTCCTTCAACGACTTCCGCTTCGACAAAGATCCCACTTTCGGAAACAATCGATTGCCGGGAGCCCCAAGTCACTATTTGCGCGCGGAGCTTCTCTACAAGCACCCTACCGGTTTCTATGTTGGACCCAACGTCGAATGGGTGCCACAGGCCTACTTTGTGGACAGCATGAACACGCTGACGACAGAGCCTTACGCCTTGTTGGGATTGAAAGCCGGGTTCGACAATGGCGGCCCGATGTCTGCCTACATCGAGGGGCGCAATCTCACCAACAAGACCTACATAGCCAGCGCGAGCATCATCGATCGAGCGACGGCGACGTCAGCATTGTTTGAGCCGGGTACGGGAAGAGCAGTGTACGCTGGAATGAGGTATCGATGGTGACGGGCAAATGGCACTTGGGTCTATGTTCGGCTCCGCGGCAGGCCGGCGTTCCGAATGCCGATGCTGAAGGCAGCGGAAGGGTGTCGCGGAAGAATGCAGGGCCATTCTCGGCCCGATCAATCGTGAAAGAGGCAATCAACATGAAGACTATCGGACGAACTCTCCTTGCAATTTCACTGTTGCTGACCGGCTGTGCCGTCGCGCGGGCCGACGACGTCAAGGCGGGCGATCTCGTCATCTCGCAGGCGTGGAGCCGGGCGACACCGGGCGGCGCTAAGGTCGCCGGCGGCTATCTCACCATCGAGAACAAGGGCACAGTGGCCGACAAGCTGGTCGGCGTCTCCGCCGAGATCGCGGGGAAGGCTGAGGTCCACGAGATGGCGATGGACAATGGCGTGATGAAGATGCGTCTGCTCGACAAGGGTCTCGTGATCGATCCCGGCAAGACGGTGAAGTTCGCCCCCGGCGGCTACCACCTGATGCTGCAGGAGCTGAAGGGCCCCTTCAAGCAGGGCGACAAGGTGCCGGTGACGCTTCAGTTCGAGAAGGCCGGCAAGGTCGCCGTCTCCCTCGACGTACAGGGCGTCGGCGCCCAGGCGCCGGGCGAGGGCGGGCACATGATGAAGAAAATGCCGGATCATTCGGGAATGAAGATGTGACGAGCATGATCTGGACCTTCGGGAGACCCAATATGTCGAAGCGAACCTGGCTGATCTTTCTGAGCGTCTTTGCGGCAACGCCAGCGACCGCGCACGTCTTCCTCGAAGGCAAGCAGGCCACGGTCGGTGCTTCCTACAAGGCCGTCTTCGCCGTCCCGCACGGCTGCGCGGGCTCGCCCACGGTGAAAATCCGGGTGCAGATCCCGGAAGGCGTGATCGCGGTGAAACCGATGCCGAAGGCGGGCTGGAGTGTTGACGTGGTCGAGGGCAAATACGCCGGCGAATACGATTATCACGGCAACAGGCTCTCCTCCGGCGTCAAGGAGGTGACTTGGTCCGGCGGCAAGCTGCCGGACAAGAACTATGACGAGTTCGTCATGCACACGGCCCTGACCGACACGCTCAAACCGAACACAATCCTGTACTTTCCCGTAATCCAGGAATGCGAGACCGGCGTCAGCCGCTGGATCGAGATCCCCGCGGAGGGGGCCGGGCATTCGCACGAGGGCAAGTCACCGGCGCCGGGCGTAAAACTCCTGCCAAAACCCTGATGCGCCTGCTCGCCGCGCTCGCGACGCTGCTCCTCGTCGTCGGCTTCGCAACCGGCGTCTCGGCGCACGCGGCGCTGGTCGCGGTCGAGCCGGCGAGCGGCAGCATGCTCGCGAGCGCGCCAAAGGCGGTGGAGTTGCGCTTCAATGAGACAGTGACGCCGGGCGCGATCCGGCTGATCGACGGCGCGGGCAGGGCGCGGGATGATGTGCGCGTCAACGCATCGGGCGAGACCATCTCGGTCGTGATGCCGGCGGACCTGCCGCAGGGCACGGCCGTCGTCAGCTATCGCGTCATTTCGCAGGACGGCCATCCCGTCGCGGGATCGGCGATCTTCTCGATCGGCACGCCGACGGGGACGCAACCTCCCGCAAACGCCGATGGCGGATTGAACGTGCTGATCTGGCTGGCGCGGGTCGGTCTCAATCTTGGCCTGTTCGTCGGCGTCGGCGGCGTGTTCTTTGCTCGCTGGGTTGCGTGGTCGATGACCGGCATGACCGTTCCGCGCGTGGCGCTCGCCATCGGCCTCACGAGCGCGGTGGTGTCCATTGGCGTGTTGGGGCTGGATCTCCTCGGCCTACCGCTGTCCGCTCTCGCGACGATGGCTCCCTGGAAAGTCGCATCCGGGACCAGCGCGGGCCCAGCCTTGCTCGTGGCCATCGCTGCAATGCTGTTCGCGCTGCTGGCGCTAGGCCACGCGTGGTGCGCGCGCGCTCTGGCGATCATTGCCTTCGTCGGCGTCGGCTTGTCGCTGGCCATGACCGGGCACGCCGCTACGGCACCGCCCGAACTGTTGACCCGCCCGACAATCTTTCTCCATGGTCTCGGTGTGGCCTTTTGGATTGGGGCCCTCGCGCCGCTGGTCGCCCTGTTGTCAAAGACATCGGCCGCGGCATTGCCTGTCGTGAACCGCTTCTCCCGCATCGCCGCGCTGGCCGTTGGCGTTCTGGCATTGACCGGCCTCGCGCTCGCCATCGTCCAGCTTGAGAAGCCGTCCGCATTGGTCGAGACTCGGTATGGACTCATCCTCTCGATCAAGCTGGCGCTGGTGCTCGTGCTGCTGGCGCTTGCCGCGCTCAACCGCTTTCGCCTGACTCCGGCTCTGGCGGGGGATCACAAGGCCGCGCAGAGCCTGAAGCGCTCGATCGTGCTCGAATGCGCCATCGCGCTCGGCATCTTCGCCGTCGTGGCCGGCTGGCGCTTCACGCCGCCGCCGCGGACGATCATTCCAGAGACGCCGCTGGCGATCCACATCCACACCGACAGGGCGATGTTCCAGGTCCTGGTCTCGCCGGGTAAGGCGGGTATCGACGATTTCGTGCTGCAGCTCATGACCGGCGAGGGGGCGGTGCTTGAGGCCAAGGAGGTGACGCTGACGCTGAGCCTGCCCGAACGCGGCATCGAGCCGATGGAGCGGGACGCCTCGCGCGGGCCGGACCGCTACTGGCACGTGCGCAAGGTCGAGCTGCCCTTTGCCGGCCGCTGGCATGTGCGGATCGACGCGCTCTTGAGCGATTTCGAGAAGATCACGCTGGAGGACGAGCTCGAGGTGGCGGCGCCCTGAATCGGGCTCTTCGGCGCATCACGTCGAACCTGAAGTCGACGGAAAAATGACAGGAATTCCGCTGTGTTAGCGGGTTTTCCTCATTCCCGGTCTTGTGTTTTGGCTCCCAATCCGGTTTCACTGCAAGCCATCACTGATTCCTCGAGTATTGCCATGCGGTTGTCGCGGTTCTTTCTGCCCATCCTGAAGGAAAATCCGAAAGAGGCGGAGATCGTCTCGCATCGGCTGATGCTGCGTGCCGGCATGATCCGGCAGGAGGCCGCCGGCATCTACGCTTGGCTGCCGCTCGGCTTCCGCGTGCTCAAGAAGATCGAGCAGATCGTGCGCGAGGAGCAGGACCGCTCCGGCGCGCTGGAACTGTTGATGCCGACGCTTCAGCTTGCCGATCTCTGGCGCGAGAGCGGCCGCTACGATGCCTATGGCCCCGAGATGCTGCGCATCGCCGACCGGCACAAGCGTGAGCTGCTATACGGGCCGACCAACGAGGAAATGATCACCGAGATCTTCCGCGCCTATGTGAAGTCCTACAAGAGCCTGCCGCTGAATCTCTATCATATTCAGTGGAAATTCCGCGACGAGCAGCGTCCCCGCTTTGGCGTGATGCGCGGCCGCGAGTTCCTGATGAAGGATGCCTATTCGTTCGACCTCAACGAGGCCGCGGCGCGCGTCGCCTACAACAAGATGTTCGTGGCGTATTTGCGCACCTTCGCGCGGATGGGGCTGAAGGCGATCCCGATGCGCGCCGAGACCGGCCCGATCGGCGGCGATCTCAGCCACGAGTTCATCGTGCTCGCCGAGACCGGCGAATCCGGCGTGTTCATCAATCGCGACGTGCTGGACCTGCCGGTGCCGGGCGAGGACGTCGACTACGAGAGCGATTTGACGCCGATCATCAAGCAATGGACCTCGGTCTATGCGGCGACGGAAGACGTTCACGACGCGGCGCGCTTCGAGCAGGAAGTGCCCGCGGACAAGCGGGTGAACACCCGCGGGATCGAGGTTGGGCAGATCTTCTATTTCGGCACGAAATATTCCGACGCGATGAAGGCGCTGGTGGCGGGCCCCGACGGGGTCGACGTGCCGATCCATGGCGGCTCCTACGGCGTCGGCGTCTCGCGCCTGCTCGGCGCCATCATCGAGGCCTGCCATGACGATGCCGGCATCAAATGGCCGGAGGCCGTTGCCCCGTTCCGCGTGTCGATTCTCAACCTCAAGCAGGGCGATGCGGCGGTCGATGCGGCCTGCGAGAAGCTCTATGCGGAGCTGTCCGCCAAGGGCGTCGACGTGCTCTACGACGACACCGACCAGCGCGCCGGAGCCAAATTCGCCGCCGCCGACCTGATCGGCATTCCCTGGCAGATCATGATCGGGCCGAAAGGGCTCGCCGACGGCAAGGTCGAGCTCAAGCGGCGAAGTGACGGCGCCCGCGAGACCATGTCGCCTGCGGACGTGGTCGCAAGACTTGTGGGCTGATAAGGCTGGTCGGCTGAATATTGTTCATCGCCCCAGATTGCGGCCGCCAATCCGGCCACATTTGACCCCGAATCATGGGACTATCGAGCGATGGATGAGACCATGACCGAAACCGTTCAAACCGCGCCTTTTGCGCCATTCGAGTGGATGCTGTCGGCGCGCTACTTACGGGCGCGCCGCAAGGAGGGATTCATCTCGGTCATCGCCGGGTTCTCCTTCCTCGGCATCATGCTGGGCGTGGCGACGCTGATCATCGTCATGGCCGTCATGAACGGCTTCCGCAAGGAGCTGCTCGACAAGATCCTCGGGCTCAACGGCCACATCCTGGTCCAGCCGCTGGAGTCGCCGCTGACCGACTGGAAGGACGTCGCCGACCGCCTCAGCCAGGTCCAGGGCATCCGGCTCGCAGCGCCCGTGGTGGATGGCCAGGCGCTGGCGTCATCGCCGTGGAACGCCTCCGGCGTGCTGGTGCGCGGCATCCGCTCCGACGACCTCAACAACCTCACCTCGATTGCCAAGAACATCAAGCAGGGTTCGCTCGAGGGCTTTGACGACGGGCAGGGGGTCGCGATCGGCCGGCGCCTCGCCGACCAGCTGTCGCTGCACGCCGGCGACAGCATCACGCTGGTGGCGCCGAAGGGCGCGGTCACCCCGATGGGCACGACACCGCGCATAAAACCGTACAAGATCGCGGCGGTGTTCGAGATCGGAATGTCCGAGTATGATCTCGGCTTCGTGTTCATGCCGCTCGCGGAGGCGCAGGCCTATTTCAACCGCAGCAACGACGTCACCTCGATCGAGGTCTTCACCACCAATCCGGATCAGATCGTCGCGTTCCGCCAGGCCGTGACGGAGGCGGCGGGCCGGCCGGTGTTCCTGGTGGACTGGCGCCAGCGCAACTCGACCTTCTTCAACGCGCTCCAGGTCGAGCGCAACGTGATGTTCCTGATCCTCACCATGATCGTGCTAGTCGCGGCGCTCAACATCGTCTCCGGCCTGATCATGCTGGTGAAGGACAAGGGCAGCGACATCGCGATCCTGCGCACGATGGGGGCTTCGCAAGGCTCGATCATGCGCATCTTCCTGATCACGGGCGCCTCGATCGGCGTGGTCGGTACGATGGTCGGCTTCATCGTCGGGCTGGTGATCTGCCTGAACATCGAATCGATCAGGCAATTCCTGTCCTGGCTGACCAGCACCGAGCTATTTTCGCCAGAGCTGTATTTCCTGTCGAAGCTGCCCGCCGAGATCGACATCGGCGAGACCTCGGCCGTCGTCATCATGGCGCTGACGCTATCGTTCCTGGCGACGCTGTATCCGTCTTGGCGCGCCGCGCGCCTCGATCCCGTCGAAGCGCTGCGGTACGAGTGAGGGGCTGATGGAGAGCCAGGGGGCGGAAGATGTACCGGTCATTTATCTCCACGAGATAAAGCGACAGTACTTGCAGGGCGAGGTGCCGCTGACGATCCTCGACGGCGCCAAGCTCGCGCTGTGGGCGGGCCAGTCCGTCGCGCTGGTGGCGCCGTCCGGCTCGGGCAAGTCGACGCTGCTGCACATTGCGGGACTGTTGGAAGCGCCTGATTCCGGCGAGGTCTACGTCAATGGCGCGCCGACCTCGCAACTGCCCGACATCGAGCGCACCCAGCTTCGCCGTACCGACATCGGCTTCGTCTACCAGTCGCACCGGCTGCTGCCGGAGTTCTCGGCGCTCGAAAATGTGATGATGCCGCAGATGATCCGCGGCCTCAAGAAGTCCGAGAGCGTCAAGCGCGCCAAGGAAATCCTGGGCTATCTCGGCCTCGGCGAGCGCATCACGCACCGTCCGTCTGAGCTGTCGGGCGGTGAGCAGCAGCGCGTTGCGATCGCGCGCGCCGTGGCCAATGCTCCGCGGGTGCTGTTCGCGGACGAGCCGACCGGCAATCTCGATCCGCACACCGCGGACCACGTCTTCCAGGCCCTGATGCAGCTCGTCAAGGCGACCAAGGTCTCCATGCTGATCGCGACCCACAACATGGAGCTCGCCGGCCGCATGGACCGCCGCGTGTCGCTGTCGAACGGCCAGGTGGTCGAGCTCGAGTAAAAACCGCGAAAACAACCCCATGCACAGTAGCCAAGTGCTTGGCCGGACTGACTAAAAAAATGGCGCTCCCCGGGGCGTTCAAGGCCGGATCACCGTCAGTTTGAACGGTCCGCCATTGGCGGCGGCATGGGCTACCGCCTCATTGGCGTGGTCGAGGTCGAAGGCGGTGGCCTCGTACTCCTCCAGCCTCAGCAGTCCCGCGCGCACCAGCGCGATCAGGCGGCCTGACGCATCCGGCGGGTACATCCAGACGCCGTGGATGCTGATGCAATTGCGCATGATCCAGGGGTAGGGCAGCTCGAGGCCGGCGCCGCCGGCCATGCCGACACCGCCCATCAGCACGACACGGCCGTAAGGACGCACCGTCATGATCGCCGCGCGCACCACATTCGTGCTCACCGAGGGCGGCATGATGTCGAGCACGCAGTCGATCGGCCCTCGTGCCGCGCGCTTCATGCGCTCGCGGTCGTCGTCCTCATTGCCGGAGAGCCTGACCGGCTTGACGCGGTCGCCGAAGCGGCGGACGAGGTCGGCCAAGATCTTGTCGTTGCGGCCGGGCGCGACCACGCAGGCCGCGCCCATCGCAAGCGCGACCGAGACGGCCGCGCTGCCGAAATTGCCGGTGGCCCCGCTCACCAGCACGGTCTCGCCCGCCTGAAGATTGGCGGCAAGGAAACCGCCATAGGGCACCAGCAGCGTCCCCAGCGCGCACCATCGCGTGGCTTCGTCGGACGTGATTTGGCCGAGCCGTTTCACGTTCTCCGTCGGCACCCGCATCTGCTCGGCGAACGAGCCGTGGCGGAAATGCTGTTGCAGGCGCATGGCGCCGGCACCGGGGGCGGTGAGTCCTTGCAGGGCAATGTCGGGCGCTGCGGCGTCGTCGCGTGAGCGCACCGTCGGGTCGCAGAACACCCAGTCGCCAACGCTGAGCTTCGTCGCGTCCGGGCCGATGGCGCGGACCCGGCCGATGCCGCCAGGCCCCGGGATGATCGGCAGGTCGAGCGCATAGTTGCGCGCCCCGCTGAAGACCTCGTTCATGTAGGACAGCACCCGCGTTGCGACGACGTCCACGATGACCTCGCCCGTGCCGAGCACAGGGTCCGCGGCTTCCTCAATCGCAAGCGGCGATCCAAACGATTTCAATACGGCAGCCTTCATGATCTCACCTCAAAGTGGAGTGAAGCCCATATGCGCCGCCTTTCCAGGGTCGGGAAGGCCTGGTATTATCCTAGTATTCCCCAGGCCCTCCATCGAGGCACGTCACCATGGCCGACCCACGCCGCGTCGAATTCGGCGACTTCCTCAGGTCCCGCCGCGAGAAGCTGTCGCCGAAGATGGTCGGACTTCCCGCGGGCCGGCGACGCCGCACCGCGGGCCTGCGCCGCGAGGAGGTCGCGCAGCTCGCCGGCATCGGCGTCGACTGGTACATCCGGCTCGAACAGGGCCGCACCGTCAGCCCGTCGGTCACCACCGTCGACGCGCTGGCGCGCGCGTTACGCCTCAGCAAGACCGAGCATGCCCATCTCAAGGCACTTGCGCGCGACGGCGATAGGCGCGCGTTCACGCGCGAGGTCGTGCCGCCGCCCGTTCGACGGATGATCGAGAGCCTGGCGCAGCCGGCCTATGTCACGGGGCGGCGCTGGGACGTGCTGGCCTGGAACGCGGCGGCCGAGGAGATCTTCGGGTTCGGACAATTGCCCGAGCAGGACCGCAACACGCTGCTGCTGGTGATGACGAACAAGCAGGCGCGAAAATTCTACGGTGCCGGCTGGGCCGATGTCGCCAAGAGCATGGTCGCGATGTTTCGCGCCACTCACGACGTCTGGGCCGGCGATCCCGCCTTTGCGGAATTGCTGACGCGGCTGCGCCAGGGCAGTCCGGAATTCGTCAAATGGTGGGAAGCGCACGAGATCCGCAGCACCGCCGCGGGCCTCAAGACCATGAACCATCCAACCAAGGGCGTGCTCCGGTTCGAGCACACCAGCTTTCAGGCCAATGACGATCCGGCGCTAAAGCTCGTGATCTACACGCCGGTTTAGATTGCGGAAGCACAGGGCCCGAGTTCGTCACGTATGACGGTCAATGATCTGAAGCAGCCGATCGCAGGATGCCTCGATCCTCTTGTGGGGCGATGTGGCGACGCCCAGCAACAGGCCGGATCGCGCCGAGGCCGCAGACGCATGCCATAGCGACAGCGGCGTGGGCGCCAATCCAAACGATGCCGCTTCCCGCGCGATCGCGACGTCGGAGGTTCCGTCCGGCAGTCTCAGGACCGCGGCCAATCCGGCGATCGCAACGTCCTTGGCAACGCCCTTGGAGCCTGCTTTCAAATATTTCAGCAGCGCATCGCCTTGCGCGGCATAGGCCCGCTTCGTGCGTCGAAGATGCCGTAGATAGTGGCCGTCGCGAATGAATTCGGCGGTTGCGATCTGTACGGAGGGCCCGGGCGCCGGAGCGAGGCATGCCGCAACCTCGGCAAAACGGGAAGCCAGTGAGGCGGGTGCAACGACGAAGCCCAGCCGCAAGGCAGGAGTCAGGGTCTTGCTGAAAGACCCGATGTGAATGACGCGCCCGAAACGATCGAGAGAGGCGAGCGCCGGTGTGGCCCGGCCCCTCAGCTGAAGCTCGCTCAGATAGTCGTCCTCGATCACCCACACCCGCTCATGGGCGGCCCAGTCGAGAAGGCGTGAACGTCTGGCCAGCGACAATGTGGAGCCAAGCGGTGCCTGCTGTCCCGGGGTCACGACGACCAATGCAGCATCAGGTGCGTGTTTCAGGCCGTAACCGACGTCGATGCCGTCCGCGTCAACCGGAATCGGCGTGATCGACAACCTTGCAAGCTCAAGCCCGTGCCGTGTGAAGGGGAAGCCCGGGTCCTCCATCCAGACCTTTTTCTGCTCGAGGCAGAGAACCCGGAGTGCCAGTCCGAGCCCGCTGCTGAAGCCGCCGGTGATGATGATCTGCGACGGTGCACATTCGATCCCCCTCGCCAGCGCCAGATACGCAGCGATGTCGCGCCTCAATTCCAGCTCGCCGCGGGGATCCCGGTAGATAGCCGGTGCGCTCGTCTCCGCGCGCACCGCCCGCGTGCGCATCCTCGCGAACAGCTTGGCGGGAAAGGTCTCGTGAGCGGGCACACCCATCTGGAAAACGGCCGGTCCCGCAGTGAGCTCCTGGTACATCTCCATGAACGAGCCGGGGTGGGGAGCTGCTTCCTGCCGAGGGGTAAAGGCGGGCCGATCCGCGACGTGCGTTCCGGTTGCGCGCGACGCGACAATCAGTTGCGCGGATGAGAGTTTTTCGTAAGCCGAACGCACGGTGCCGCGCGCGACACCCAGCTGAGCCGCCAAATCCTGCCAGGACGGCAGACGAGCTCCCGGCGCGAGCACGCCGCTCTCGATGGCAGCTCCGATACCTCTGCGGATTTGTTCCGCCAATGGCGTCTTCGCAGATCGATCGAGCTCCAGCCGCAGCGGTTTGACCATGCCTCCGTGGTACACGATTTTTGTCCATTCTTGGTGCTTTTTTGTAGACCAGTGCGAGGACATTTATCAGACAAGGAACGTATCCGGCGACCGCCGCCGAACAGAACCGATCATGGAGTATGAAAATGGCCAAGCGTCTCGATTACGACCGCATTGCACCCGCAGGGATGAAAGCGCTCGGCGGCGTCTACGGCTATGTCATGCAGAGCAATCTTCCTGCCACGCTCGTCACTCTGGTCTATCTGCGCATTTCGCAGATCAACGGCTGCGCCTACTGCCTCGACATGCACACGCGCGATCTGCTGAAGAGCGGACAGAAGATCGAAAAGATCGCGCTGGTGCAGACCTGGGCGGAAGGCGGTCATCTCTTCGACGAGCGGGAGCGTGCCGCCCTCGCATGGGCTGAAACGGTGACCCTTGTGGCTGAAACCGGCATCCCGGATCAAGCTTACGAGGCTGCCCGCGCCGTCTTCCAGGAGCGCGAGCTCGTCGATCTCACCATCGCGATCGGCCTGATGAACGCGTACAATCGCATGGCAATCAGCTTCCGAAATACGCCACAGGCCGCGAAGGAGGAGATGGCAGCCTGACCGCGGTGCCAGACGGCAAGAGGGTACAGACATGCCTTCGACTGCGACGGCATGTCCTGAGAAATCGGCGATTCAAGGCAGGAGCTTGATATGACCATCGCAATTTCCGGCGTGAAGATTCCCGACAGTAAGATCGCACGGGAGGCCGCCGAGCTGGTGCGCCAGTACGAAAACGACATGTTGTTCAACCACTCGGTCCGCGTCTTTGTGTTCGGCGCGATCAAGGGACATCGGAAAAATCTAAAATTCGATTCCGAGCTGCTCTACATCGCGGCGCTGTTCCACGATCTCGGGCTTGTTGACCATTACCATACACAGACCATCCGATTTGAAGTTGATGGCGCCGATGCCGCCCGCGAATTTCTGAGGGGACACGGCATTGACGAGCCAAAGGCCGATCTGGTTTGGGAGGCGATCGCGTTACATACGACGCCTGGAATTCCACAATACATGCGGCCGGAAATCGCTCTCACGAATGCGGGCGTTTTGGTCGACGTCGTGGGGATTGGCTATGATGAGTACACGCCGGAGCAGCGCGACCAGGTGACCACCGCATTTCCGCGCGGTGACTTCAAGAACGAGTTCCTTCAGATACAAACCTGCTCAGCCTTGAAGAAGCCGCAGACCACGTTCGGGACTGTTAATTTCGATTACATCGAAGATCACGACCCCACATTTCACAAGCCGAACGCATGCACTCGCATCCGCAACACTCCCTGGCAGAGCTGACCTTCGGCGCGATGTTCGAGTTTCGCTACGTTGACTCATGGCGACGGTGCGGCCGGGGGCGTTACGCTGGCGTTCGGCTGCTGAATAGCCGGCCACGGGCTCTTGGGAGCCGGCGTCGTCACCGCGCATGACGTCGCAAGCTGCGGCCACACTGACGTCAGGCCCGTCAGGTCGATGTCGAATTTCGTGATGTCCGCCTTGTCGTCGGGTAGCAGCATGGTTTCGCGGACATGCAGGGAGCGGGACGCCAGTATCGCCTTGACCATCTCGGGATCGATGCTGCCGCGCCAGACCTCATATTTTCCGGCCCGCAATGCAGACCCTCCGGCCGTCTTGTCCGGAGCGGCGTCCGCCGTCACCAGGATGGTGCTCTTGCCGACGGCCGTCTCGTCGATCTCGCCCGCGAATGTCAGCGGCACGCGCTTTCTGCTTTCGCAAGACAGACGCCATTCTCCATAGGCCGGAACGAAGCGCCGTTCTCCTTCTTCAGCATCGCGATCTTGCGGACGAAGGGGCGCGCTTCGTTTTCCAGTTTCCAGGGTCCGTCCGCCACGTCTGGATTGGTAATCTGGCGACCAAGTGGGAGCAGGCAGAACGGCAGCCTCCCAGGGGACGGTGACGACGGGAACCTAAATGCCATCATGCGGTTATCGCGCAGACAATTTGCGCGACCCGGCTGCATCACTCAGAAAGTCAGGCGGGCTACCTGTGGTCGAAGCGAACAGCAGCGGGACGATCAAACGGCTGGCTCCTCGTGGAGCTAGGGAAGTGGCAGGGGAACACCAATGACGACAGCGACCGGGGTCCGCTCGGCCGATCGCAATTCCGTCTTAGCCACACTCGGCGACTACATCCGAGAGATCAGCAATCCCGACGATCTCGCCTACGCCGCGGCGGAGCTGCTCGGCCGCAGCCTGAACGTCAGCAGGGCAGGTTACGGCACGGTCGACACCTCAGCCGAGACCATCACCATTGTCCGCGACTGGAACGCACCGGGCATCCTGAGCCTCGCAGGCGTGCTGCAGTTTCGCGACTATGGCAGCTACATCGAAGACCTCAAGCGGGGCGAGACCGTCGTCTGTGCCGATGCGGAGAAAGACCCTCGCGTCGGCGATCGTGCCAATGCTCTCGAGGCGATCTCTGCGCGCGCGCTCGTCAACATGCCGATCTCGGAGCCCGACGGGGTCGTGGCGCTGCTCTATCTGAACGATGCCAAGCCGCGCGAATGGAGCCCCGAAGAGCTGGAGCTTATTCGCGATGTTGCCGAGCGCACGCGCACGGCCGTCGAGCGCCGCCGTGCGGAAACGGCTGTGCGGGAGAACGAAGCCCGCCTGCTTTTCCTGGACGCACTCAACAAGGAGACGGCCAGGACTCGCGATGCCGACGGCGTGATGGCGGTCACGACCAAAATGGTCGGCGAGCATCTCGGCGTCTCGAACTGCGCCTACGCCGACATGGATCCGGACCAGGACGGCTTCACCATACGCGGCGATTGGGCCGCGCCCGGCGCAATGCATATCATCGGTCACTACAGTCTGGCCGATTTTGGCAAGCAGGCGGTGCGAGAGTTGAGTGCGGGCAGGCCGCTCATCATCAATGACAATCTAAGGGAGATTGCGCCGGACGAAGCCGCCACTTTCCAGAACATCGGGATCGGTTCGACGATTTGCATGCCCTTGGTGAAAGAAGGGCGACTGACCGCCCTGATGGCGATTCATCACCGCGGCCCGCACCAGTGGACGCCGCGCGAACTCGCCTTGCTCACCGAAGTGACCGAGCGATCGTGGGCCCACATCGAGCGCGTCCGATCGGAACAGGCGGCGCGGGAGGCTGCCGAACGACTGACGCTTGCAAACAAGGCGGCTGGTATCGGCACCTGGGACTACGACCCGGTCAACAACGTTCTTCGATGGGATAGCCGCTGCAAGGAGGTATTCGGCTTATCGCCCGACGCCGAAGTCAGCTATGAAGGCTCGTTCCTGAAGGGCCTTCATCCCGAGGACCGGCAGCGCGCCCACGAGGCCGTCTCCGCAGCGCTGACGCCGCACTCTCCGCCAAACTACAACATGGAATACCGGACCATTGGCATCGAGGATGGGGTCGAACGCTGGATCGCCGCGACCGGTCAAGCCATCTTTGCCGACGGCCAGGCTGTTCGGTTCATTGGAACGGTTCTGGATATCACCGCGCAAAAGAAAACCGAGCGTCATCTCAGAATACTGAATGATACCGGGGCCTCGGTCTCTCGCGAACGCGACCTCGACAAGATCGTCCAGATCGTCACGGATGCCGGCGTCGGACTCACGGGTGCTCAATTCGGCGCCTTTTTCTACAACGTTCTGGCGCCGGATGGCGGCAGCTATATGCTGTATTCGCTGTCCGGTGCCTCGCCATCCGCGTTTGAAAACTTTCCGATGCCGCGCAACACCGCCCTCTTTGGCCCGACTTTCGAGGGCTCCGGCGTGGTGAGGTCCGACGACATTCTGCAGGACCCCCGCTATGGCAAGAACGCGCCGCGGAAAGGCATGCCCGAGGGCCATCTTCCGGTCCGATCCTATCTGGCGGTCCCTGTGATCTCGCGCACCGGCGAAGTCTTCGGCGGACTTTTCTTCGGTCACGCAGAGACGGGTAAATTCCAGGCCGAGCATGAATCCGCATTGCTTGGTATTGCGGGCCATGCCGCCACCGCTATCGACAACGCCCAGCTCTTGACCCGGCTCGAGGCGCTCAATGCGGGATTGGAGCAACGTGTTGCCGACGAAATCGCCGAGCGCATGAAAGCTGAAGAGCAATTGCGGCAATCCCAGAAGATGGAAGCCGTCGGTCAATTGACCGGAGGTATTGCTCACGACTTCAACAATATGCTGGCCGTGATTCTCGGCAGCTTGAACCTTGCCAAGCGGCGGCTCAGCAGGGGAGAGGTCAGCATAGACCGCTTCATCGAGGGCGCCATCGACGGTGCAAATCGCGCAGCTACGTTGACGCAGCGACTGCTCGCGTTCTCGCGCCAGCAGCCGCTCGCGCCTGAAGTCGTGGACATCAACAAGATGGTCGGCGGGATGAGCGAGCTGCTCGAGCGGTCGCTTGGCGAGCTAATCCGCCTCGATACGGTGCTGACGGCGGGCCTCTGGCGGGTCAAGGCAGACCCGGCCCAGCTCGAAAGCGCCGTGATCAATCTCGCGGTCAATGCGCGCGATGCCATGCCGAAGGGCGGCAGGCTGACGATAGAAACCAGCAACGCCTCGATAGACCGAAAATATGCTCGCGAGTACGCACTCGCACCCGGGCAGTACGTTCTCGTCGCGGTGACGGACAACGGCACGGGAATTCCGGCCGATGTGCTCGGTAAGGTGTTCGATCCGTTTTTCACGACCAAGGTCGTGGGCAAGGGCACCGGCCTCGGCCTCAGTCAGGTTTACGGTTTCGTGCGGCAGTCGGGCGGCCATGTCAAAATTGACTCGGAAGTCGATGTTGGCACGACCGTGAAGATCTACCTTCCACGCTTCGCCGGCGAGGAGGCGGGCTCAGATCTGTCGCAGGAAGAGACACCCGCCGGTGCGAGCCATCAGAACGAAACCATTCTCGTCGTGGAAGACGACGAGCGCGTCCGCAGCATGTCGTCCGAAAGCCTGCGCGAACTTGGCTATACCGTCATCGAGGCAGCCAGCGCCAAAGAGGCGATCAGGACGATCGAAAATGGTTTCGTTCCGGATCTGCTGTTCACGGATGTCGTCATGCCCGACATGACCGGCGCCGAGCTGGCGGCCGAGCTGTCGAGACGATTCCCGGCGCTGAAAGTGCTGTTCACCACCGGCTACACGCGCGATGCAATCGTTCACAATGGCGTGCTCGATGCCGGCAAGCATCTGCTTCCGAAGCCCTTCGCTATCGAAGACCTGGCTGCCAAAGTCCGCAGCTTGCTTGACGATATCTGAACGCGCTTTGGAAACGGTCTCTCCCGTTTGCAAGCCGCCGTCACAAGGGCTATGTCCCGGCTTTCGGAAGAGCATGAAATGACAATCTCGGATGACAACGACCTCGCGCGCCTGAAAGAAATCGGGCGCATCGTCGCCAATATCCTGGAGGCAATGGGGAAGGCGCTCGAGCCGGGCATGACCACCTCCGAAATCGATCGGATCGGGCGTGTACTGCTGGAGGCTGCCGGCGCACGTTCGGCTCCGGAGCTGGCCTACGACTTTCCGGGCGCAACCTGCATCAGCGTGAACGAGGAGATCGCTCATGGCATCCCGGGCGATCGGCGGATCGCGCGTGGGGACCTCGTGAACATCGACGTGTCAGCCGAGAAGAACGGCTTCTTTGCGGATACGGGAGCATCGTTCGCCGTTCCACCCGCAACGCGAGTGGTCGAACGTCTTTGCAGGGATGGCCGGCGCGCAATGTGGACGGGCCTGCAGCAGGTTGGAGCCGGCAAGCCGATCGCCGGAATCGGTCAGGCCATCGGGACATTTGCGCGGAAGAACGGTTACAGCCTGGTCAGGAACCTTGCCAGTCACGGTGTCGGCCTGTCGCTCCACGAAGAGCCGACGGAGATCGCAACATGGCCCGACCGCTCCGAACGCCGCATCATGAGCGAAGGCCTCGTGTTCACCGTCGAGCCGTTCCTGTCTCTCGGCGCCGAATGGGCACAGGATGGCGATGATCCTTGGACGCTCTACAGCAGCCCCGAGGCGCCGACCGTTCAATACGAGCACACGGTGATCGCCACGCGAAGCGGACCGTTGATCGTGACGATGGCTGGTTAAGGAGGCGTCCTCAAGCCACCGGATCTCGGGCCGCATCCAAAAGGCGGGCCGCATATCAGAGTCCCGATTTAATTGATGCGCCGCGAGTGGCGAGGGGGCTTCTTCTGCGCGAAATACGGGTTCGCTACGCACGTCGCCGACCGACCGACTGCTAAAAATCTGCACTGCTCGAGCGAGGTGTAGCGGCAATCGAAATAGCCAACGGGGCCGTAGATCTGCATGCAGACCGGATAGCTCGGATCATAGGTCTGCGCGCGCGCAGGCGCGCCCGCGAGGAGCAGGCCGATCGCGAGGAGCGCGAGGCGAGTGCGACGCATCTCAGCGCGGCACGTAGTAACCGGGTGAATAACCCGGCACCTGCGCGCGCGGCCTGTTCTGATACGCATAGGGGTCATCGCTCTGACCTGCGAAATAAGGGTTCGCGATGCAGGTGAGGGCGCGGCCCGACGAACTCGCCTGGCACTGCGCGTAACTGTCGAACGTGCAATTGCTCAGCCCCGGCCATTCATCGCCGGTCAGGCAGAAGGCATGGTGGGTCCCGAACGCGCGCGCAGGCACGCTTGCGCTGAGCGTGAGCCCAAATGTGGCGAGGGCGAGCGAAAATATGGCGACAATGGGGAGGGCAATTCGTCTGCGCATTCAATTCTCCAATCACGCGAACGTGCGCGCGACGTTGTCACGCGCGTGTGCCGCAGATGTCGTGTAATCGACAATGGAACTCGTGAAAACACTTGTTTCAAAGGGCTTCCAGCGCGCGCTGGTAAATCTTCATTAATGAAGCGCGATCCTTTGGCGCGGACTGTGGCGTCGAGGTTACAGCAATTCCGTCGCGCGCTGGTATGACGACGCCACGGCCCGGGGGCCTAACGACGAAACTGGAACGGGAATCAAATGAACAAGAATCTGTTGCTTGCTGCTGTGAGCCTTGTCGCGCTCGGCGCGACCGCACCGGCGCTGGCTGCTGACCTCGCTGCGCGGCCTTACACCAAGGCGCCGGCGATGGTTGCCGCGATCTACGACTGGAGCGGCTTCTACATCGGTATCAACGGCGGCGGCGGTTCCGCCCATTCGACCTGGGATCTCGTCGGCGGTGGCCGCGAGGGTTCGCACGATGCGACCGGCGGCACGGTCGGCGGCCAGATCGGCTACCGCATGCAGTCGGGCCAGTGGGTGTTCGGCATCGAAGGTCAGGGCAACTGGGCTGACTTCTCCGGCGACAACGTCAGCGCGCTGTTTGCGACGCGCAACCGCTCCAAGATCGACTCGTTCGGTCTGATCACCGGTCAGATCGGCTACGCCTGGAACAACGTCCTCGTTTACGCCAAGGGCGGTGCGGCTGTCGCCGGCAGCAAGTATGAAGTCTCGACCCTTGGCGGCGCGCTGCTGTCCTCGAACGATCAGACCCGTTGGGGTGGCACGATCGGTGCCGGCCTCGAGTACGGTTTCGCCCCGAACTGGTCGGTTGGCGTCGAGTACAACCACATCTTCCTGCAGGACAAGAACGTCACCTTCGCGCTGGTGCCCTCGACCGATCGCATCCGTCAGGACGTCGACATGGGCCTCGTCCGCCTGAACTATAAGTTCGGCGGCCCGAGCCTCGGCCGCTACTGAGTAGATGCCTGATATCGATCGCTCGACTTCGAGCGGTCGGCGAAAGCCCCGGCCATCGGCCGGGGCTTTTTTGTTGTTGGACTTCAGCGGGTTAACCATTCCGTTTCGAGACGGTCGAGATGGCTTGACTCCTGAGAACGAAATGAGAACAATGTTCTTCATACGTTCTCACCATGGAGTAAGCCATGTTCAGGATTTTCGTCGAAGAAGCCGCCGCGCTAGCCTCGATCGCGCTGTTTGTCGGGATGATCGCGATCTGGGCCCAGGTGCTCCCGCAGCTCTAGGCGCTGGCCAGGTTGGGGAAAAGCAGGACGACGCGGCCGATTGGCCGCTCTGGCGTGGACTCTGGCAGCGTGACGCCCCACCATTATGAGGCGAGTCGGCCGGGCGAGTGCAGGATGCCTCCCGTGCCGGTGACCGCTCCATCTCATCTGCAAGAGGCCGTCACGCGACCATGCCGAGCGCCGGATTTGTCCACCTTCACGTTCACTCGGCCTATTCGCTGCTCAAGGGCTCGATCAAGATCGCCAAGCTCGCGGAGCTTGCCAAGAAAGACCATCAGCCGGCGCTGGCGCTGACCGACACCGACAACATGTTCGGTGCGCTGGAGTTCTCCGACAAGATGGCGGGCTCTGGTATCCAGCCGATCGTGGGCTGCGAGATCGCGATCGAGTTCGGCGACCAGGATCCCACTGCGCGTAACGTGCTGCTGCCCTCGCGCGTGGTGCTGCTGGCCGCGCAGGAGCGCGGCTATCGCAGCCTGATGCGGCTGAACTCGCGCGCGTTCATGGAGACGCCCGACACTCATGCTCCCCACATCAAGTTCGACTGGCTCGAAGGCGAGACCGAAGGCCTGATCGCGCTGACGGGCGGTCCGGACGGGCCGATCTCGCTGGCGCTTGCCGGCGGTTATAGCGAGCTCGCGGCGGCGCGCTGCGAGCGTCTGGCCAGCCTGTTCGGGGACCGCCTCTACGTCGAATTGCAGCGCCACAACATCGAGAAGGAGCGGCGGGTCGAAAGCAGCCTGATCGACATCGCCTATACCAAGGGCCTGCCGCTGGTCGCGACCAACGAGCCGTATTTCGCCGCGACCGACGATTACGAAGCCCATGACGCGCTGCTCTGCATCGCCGGCGGCCGGCTGATCGCGGAGACTGAGCGCGAGCAGCTCACGCCCGATCACCGCTTCAAGACCCGCGCCGAGATGGCGGTGCTGTTCGCCGACATTCCGGAGGCGCTGGCCTCGACGGTCGAGATCGCCGAGCGCTGCTCGTTCCGGCCGATGACGCGCAAGCCGATCCTGCCGTTCTTCACGGTCGGCGCTGCCGCAAGCTCCGATGCCGCCTCCGTCGAGGCGGCCGAATTGAAGCGGCAGGCGGAGGAGGGGCTCGCCAACCGCCTGCGCGTGCACGGGCTGTCGCAGGGCACGACGGAAGAAGACTACAACGCGCGGCTTGCGTTCGAGCTCGACGTCATCATGCGCATGAAGTACGCGGGCTACTTCCTGATCGTCTCCGACTTCATCAAATGGGCAAAGGGCCAGGGCATTCCGGTCGGGCCAGGCCGTGGCTCCGGCGCGGGCTCGCTGGTTGCGTGGGCGCTGACCATCACCGACCTCGACCCGATCAAGTTCGGCCTGCTGTTCGAGCGCTTCCTCAATCCGGAACGCGTCTCGATGCCGGATTTCGACATCGACTTCTGCCAGGACCGCCGCGGCGAGGTGATCAGATACGTCCAGGAGCGCTACGGTCGCGACCAGGTCGCGCAGATCATCACCTTCGGTACGCTGCAGGCGCGCGGCGTGCTGCGCGACGTCGGCCGCGTGCTGCAGATGCCCTATGGCCAGGTCGACAAGCTCACCAAGCTCGTGCCGCAGAATCCGGCCGCGCCGGTGACGCTGGCCGCCGCGATCGAGAGCGAGCCGAAGCTCCAGGCGTTCCGCGACGAGGACCCGGTGGTGGCGCGCGCCTTCGACATCGCGCAGCGCCTCGAAGGCCTGACCCGTCACGCCTCGACGCATGCGGCCGGCATCGTGATCGGCGATCGGCCGCTGAGCGAACTCGTGCCGATGTATCGCGATCCCAAATCCGACATGCCGGTGACCCAGTTCAACATGAAATGGGTCGAGCCCGCGGGCCTCGTGAAGTTCGACTTTCTCGGTCTGAAGACGCTGACCGTGCTCGACGTGGCGTGCAAACTGCTCAAGCCGCGCGACATCCATGTCGATCTCGCGACGCTGCCGATCGACGATGCCGAAAGCTACCAGATGCTGGCGCGCGGCGAGGTGGTCGGCGTGTTCCAGGTTGAAAGCCAGGGCATGCGGCGCGCGCTGGTCGACATGCGCCCCGACCGTTTCGAGGACATCATCGCGCTGGTCGCGCTCTATCGACCGGGTCCGATGGCGAACATCCCGACCTATTGCGCGCGCAAGCACGGCGACGAGGAGCCGGAATATCTCCACCCCGTGCTGGAGCCGATTCTCAAGGAGACCTTCGGCGTCATCATCTACCAGGAACAGGTGATGCAGATCGCGCAGGTGATGTCGGGCTATTCGCTCGGCGACGCCGACCTGCTGCGCCGCGCCATGGGCAAGAAGATCCGCGCCGAGATGGAGAAGCAGCGCGAGATCTTCGTTGCAGGCGCAGTGAAGAACGGCGTGCCGAAGGGGCAGGCCGATACCATCTTCGAGCTGCTGGCGAAATTCGCCGACTACGGCTTCAACAAGAGCCACGCGGCGGCCTATGCGCTGGTGTCCTACCACACCGCCTACATGAAGGCGCATTACCCGGTGGAGTTCATCGCGGCGTCGATGACGCTCGATCTCAACAATACCGACAAGCTGTCCGAATTCCGCGCCGAGGCGCAGCGCCTCGGCATCAAGGTCGAGCCGCCCAACGTCAATCGCTCCGGCGCGACTTTCGAGGTCGGCGACAAGACCATCTACTACGCGCTCGCGGCGCTGAAGGGCGTCGGCATTGCGGCCGTCGAGCAGATCATCGCGGAGCGGACCAAAAACGGCTTGTTCACCTCGCTCGCCGACTTCGCCGCGCGAGTGTCGCCGCGCGCGATCAACAAGCGCATCATCGAAAGCCTCGCTGCTGCGGGCGCCTTCGACACCCTGGAGCCGAACCGGGCGCGGGTCTTCGCCGGCGCCGACTCGATTCTCGCCGCATGCCAGCGGGCGAACGAAGCTGCAACCATCGGCCAGAACGACATGTTCGGCAGCTCGGCCGACGCGCCGACCATCATGCTGCCGCAGATCGAGCCCTGGTTGCCGGCCGAGCGGCTGCGCCGCGAATATGATGCGATCGGCTTCTTCCTGTCGGGGCATCCGCTCGACGATTACGCCACCGTGCTGAAGCGGCTGCGTGTGCAGTCCTGGGCCGAGTTCTCCCGCGCGGTGAAGACCGGTGCCACCGCCGGCAAGGTCGCTGCCACCGTGGTGTCGCGCATGGAGCGGCGCACCAAGACCGGCAACAAGATGGGCATTATGGGGCTCTCTGATCCCACGGGTCACTTTGAGGCGGTGCTGTTCTCCGAAGGCCTTGCGCAATATCGCGACGTGCTGGAGCCGGGCGCCGCGGTGCTGCTCCAGCTCGGCGCCGAGCTTCAGGGCGAGGACGTCCGCGCGCGCGTGCTCCACGCCGAACCGCTGGACGAGGCGGCGGCCAAGACGCAGAAGGGCCTGCGCATCTTCGTGCGCGATACCAAGCCCCTGGAATCGATCGCCAAGCGTCTCGCCGGCCCCGACATGGCCGCTTCCAACGACGCCGCGCCGAAGGTCGGCAGTCCCGGCACAGCGCGCCGCTCCAACGGCGACGGCGAGGTCTCGCTGGTCATGATGCTCGACCTCGAGACCGAGGTCGAGATGAAGCTGCCCGGCCGCTTCAAGGTCTCGCCGCAGATCGCCGGCGCCATCAAGGCGGTCGCGGGCGTGGTGGACGTGCAGCAGCTCTGATCGAGTGGCCAGCGCTGAAGGTCGTGCGTGCTCCCTGCGGATGTTGTGGTTTCGTCACGTCATTGCGGCTATGATCGCGGCGATGCCATCGTCCACCTCGCCGGGAGGAAACGCGACATGTGCGACAAATGCTCTGAAGCTCTGCAGGGAAACGCTGGGCCGTCGCGGCGGTCCGCAATGCTGTTTGGCGCCGCCGCGTTCGGCCTTGCCCTCGCCGGCAATGCTTTCGCCAAGGAGACCAAGGCGCCGCCCAAGCCGCAGAACGTGCTGTCACCCGATGCGTCGTTGAAGCGCCTGACGGAAGGCAATGCGCGCTATGTCGACGGGGTGTCGCGGCGGCACGATTTCAAGCACGAGCGCGAGGCGTTGGTCGGCGGACAGAACCCGTTTGCCGCCGTGCTGAGCTGTGCCGATTCGCGCATCGCGCCGGAATATGCCTTCGACACCGGCCGTGGCGATCTGTTCGTTTGCCGCGTCGCCGGAAATTTTGCCGGCACCGAAACCATCGCCAGCATGGAATACGCGGTGGCCGTACTGAATACGCCGCTGATCCTCGTGCTCGGCCATGACGCTTGCGGCGCGATCGATGCGACGCTGAAGGCGATCAAGGACAACAAGCCGCCGCCGGGCCATATTCCCTCGCTGGTCGATGCGATCACGCCCGCCGCCAAGGCTGCGATGCAGCAGGGCGGGGACGTCCTCGACAAGGCGATCCGGCAGAACGTCATCGACAACATCGCGAAGCTGAAATCGGCAGCGCCGATCCTCAACGCGGCCGTGGAGCAGGGCAAGCTGAAGGTCGTCGGCGGCATCTATCGGCTCACGACGGGAACGGTCGACCTGATCGCGCAGGGCTGAACCGGCTGACTTCGCCTCGCGCCGGTGCGTCGCCGCGTCACTTACGCGGAGCTGACGCCGGCGCGGGTGGCCATCCCTCCGCCTCAATCCAAGTCTTCGCTATTTGGAAGCCTTTCGTTCAAGTGCCATTCAGCTGGCCACGCGTCTAATGCGGGGCGGCACCTCAACAACAAAACGGGCAAGCAAGCCATGCGTGGGACGCTCAGAGCCTTCATTTGCCTTCTCCTGCCGATCGCGGTCCTTGCCGCAGGCGCGCCGGAGCCGGCGCGTGCGCAGCAGCAGGAAAAGCGTATCGCGCTCGTGGTCGGCAACGGCGCTTATGCCAAGTCGCCGCTGGCGACGACGGCAAACGATGCCGGCCTGATCGCGCAGACGCTGCAGGCGGCGGGCTTCGACGTCGTCGGCGCCCGCGATCTCGACGGCGACACGCTGCGCAAGAGCTTTCGCGATTTCATCCAGAAGGCGCAGGCCTCCGGACCGGGCACCGTCGCGATGGTGTATCTCGCCGGCTATGGCGTGCAGCTTGCGGGTGAGAACTATTTCATCCCGGTCGACTCCAACATCACCCGCGACACCGACATTCCGACCGAAGGCTTGCGCATCGGCGACTATCTCCGCCAGCTCGCCTCCGTTCCGCTCAAGGCCAACATCATCGTGCTCGACGCCGCGCGGGCGCAGCCCTTCGTGGAGGGCGGCCAGCAGATCGCGAGCGGACTTGCGCTGGTCGAGCCCGACGCCAACATGCTGATCGCGTTCGACGCCGCGCCCGGCACGGTGGCGCCCGAGGAGCCCGGACCGTACGGCATCTATGCGCAGTCGCTGGCGGAGATGATCCGCACCGGCGGCCTGCCGCTGCCCGAAGTGTTCGACCGCGTTCGCCTGCGCGTCAACGAGGCCAGCAAGGGCGCGCAGGTGCCCTGGAACGAGCAGAAGATATCGGCGCAATTCTCGTTCTTCGAGCGCGGGCCCGACGCGCCGCCGCCGGAGGCCGCGCCCGACCAAGTCGCTGCGATCCGCAACAAGCCGATCCGCGATCTCGGCGTGCAGGATGCCTATGCCGCCGCGCTCACGCGCGACACGCTTCCAGCTTACGAAGAGTTTCTCTCCGCCTATCCCGGCGACCCGCTGTCGAAGCGCGTGATGGTGATCGTCGCGGCGCGCCGCGAGGCCATCACCTGGCGGCGGACCTATCGTACCGACACGCCGGAAGCCTATTGGTCGTATCTGCGTCGCTATCCGCGCGGTCCGCATGCGGCGGATGCGCGCCGGCGCCTGGCGATTCTCACCGCGCCGCCCGAGCCGCCGCCGAGCTTCGCGATGATCGACTACGACGTGCCGCCACCGCCGCCGGAGGAGGTGGTCTATGTCGACCGTCCCGTACTGTATTTCAGCGATCCGGATTTTGGCTTCGCGCCGCCACCGCCGCCGCCGGTCTACTATCTGCCGCCGCCGCCGCCGGATTTCGTCGTGCTGTCGCCGCCGATGCCGGTGATCGGCCTGTTCGTGCTGCCGCAGCCGATGTTCGTGCCGATTCCCGTGTTCGTCAGGCCGCCGGTCTATGTCGCACCGCCGCCGAACAACATCATCTATCAGAACATCCATAATACGACGGTCATCAACACAGTGATCAACCAGCCGCCGGCACCGCCGGTGGGTGCGGGTGCGGGTGCGGGTACCGGAGCGGGACCGGGCAATCTCACACCGGCCATTGCCGGGCGCACCAATCCGGCTGGTCCAGCCATGCCGCAGGCGGTCCTGCAGCGTGCCGCCCTGATTCAGCAGGGCAAGGCGCCGATGCCGCCGAGCGCGACGATGCGGCCGACGGCGAGGCCAGGAACGCCTCCGGCGACGCCCGCCAATGCCGCGCCGACCGGTACGCCACCTGCCGCTCCGCCTGCCAGTCCATCTGCCACGCCACCGGCCAAGCTGCCCCAAGCCAACACGCTGCCGGTTCCCGGCACCCATGGCGGTCCACCTGTACCGTCAGCGGGAGCCGGGCCACTGCCGGGCGGCAGACCCGGGCAGTCGACAGCCACTGCTCCCGGCGCGCCGCTGCCGACCCATTCGGGAGTGCCTGCGGGAGTGCCTGCGGGAGCGCCTACGGGCGCGCCGACGACTGCTGCTCCCGGCACCACGCCGCCAGCCCATCCCGGTGCACCGACCGGCGCGCCGGCGACTGCGCCCACGGCGACAAGCCCGGCCGCTGTGCCCGGCCAACTGCCGAAGCCGCCGGTTGCCCAGGCCCCGCCCGGGACCGGGCCTGGGGACCATGGCAAGTCCGCGACCCGGGAGCCGGCTGGCTCGCCGCCGGCTGCCCGCACGCCTCCGCCTCCTGGCCCAGTTGGACGACCGGTCACGCCGCCGCCCTCGGCGGTGCGGGAGCCGATCCGGCCGCAGCATCAGCCGACCGCTGCTCCCGCCCAGGCTGCCCGGCCGCCGGCACCACCACCACCGCGGCCTCAGGCCGTGGCGCGCCCGACGCCTCCGCCTCCACCGCGTATTGCACCGCCGCCACCGCCACGGGTGGCTCCGCCCGCCGCGGTCGCTCGGCCGGCGCCGCCGCCAATGGCGCGTCCCGCGCCGCCGCCAATGGCGCGTCCCGCGCCGCCGCCGCCGGTCGCCCGGCCGGCGCCACCTCCGCCGCCTCGGATGGCCGTCGCGCCACCGCCGCCGCCGCGCCCAGCAGCGCCCCCACCGCGTCCTCCGGCTCCGCCGCCGGCGGCAAAGAAGTGCCCGCCGAACCAGCCCAAATGCTAGTGGGGTCCGCGGGCGCAGCGTGATCTTTACGGAAGAGGGCCTTTCGCGGGCGAAAGCCGCCCCGAAAGGCCCTTATTTCCTTGCTTCTGGTCGAAATCGCGCTATACACCGCGCCATCTCACACGGAAGCATGGCTCACAAGGCCGTCCGGTGGCAGCCGGGGCGACAACGCTCCGTTCTGCTCACACGCTTCCGGAGGAACCAACCGGAGAATTAGAACGATGGCACTACCCGATTTCACTATGCGTCAGCTCCTCGAAGCCGGCGTGCACTTTGGTCACCAGTCTCACCGCTGGAATCCGAAAATGGCGCCGTTCATTTTCGGCGCTCGCAACAACATCCACATCGTCGATCTCGCGCAGACCGTGCCGTTGCTGCATAACGCCTTGCAGGCGGTCAGCGACACCGTCGCCAAGGGCGGCCGCATCCTGTTCGTCGGCACCAAGCGCCAGGCGCAGGACGGCGTTGCCGACGCGGCCAAGCGCTGCGCTCAGTATTTCGTCAATTCGCGCTGGCTCGGCGGCACGCTGACCAACTGGAAGACGATCTCGGGCTCGATCAAGCGCCTGCGTCATCTCGACGACGTCCTCGCCGGCGGCGATGCCTCCTCCTACACCAAGAAGGAGCGCCTGACGCTTCAGCGCGAGCGCGACAAGCTCGATCGCTCGCTCGGCGGCATCAAGGACATGGGCGGTCTACCCGACCTGATCTTCGTGATCGACACCAACAAGGAAGACATCGCGATCCAGGAAGCCCAGCGGCTCAACATCCCGGTCGCGGCGATCGTCGACACCAATTCGGATCCGAAGGGCATCACCTATGTGGTGCCGGGAAATGACGACGCCGGCCGCGCGATCGCGCTCTATTGCGATCTGATCGCACGCGCTGCGATTGACGGTATTTCGCGCGCCCAGGGCGATTCCGGCATCGACGTCGGTGCTTCGGTTCGGCCGGTCGCAGAAGAGCTGCCCGCCACGAGCGGCTTCCAGGGCCTCGCCGGCCCGCGTGGCACCTCCGACGATCTCAAGAAGCTCCCGGGCGTGTCGGGCGCGATCGAGAAGAAGTTCAACGACCTCGGCATCTTCCACTTCTGGCAGCTGGCCGAGCTCGATCACGACACCGCGCACAAGATCGGCGAAGAAGTCGGCTTGCCGAGCCGCGCGGACGCCTGGGTGGCCAAGGCCAAGGCCCTGACCGCGGAAGCGGAATAGTCAAAAAGAGCGATGGGTTGGCCGGACAAGTTCCGGCCACCATTTCAGTTGACGCGAATTCCTGAGATGGACCGCGGCGAGGCGATCTGGCCGCGCCGCGGCAAACCGGCAGGCAAAAAGGATTTTGAACGATGGCAACGATCACAGCTGCGATGGTCAAGGACCTGCGCGAGTCGACCGGCGCAGGCATGATGGACTGCAAGGCCGCGCTGACCGAAAACGACGGCAACATGGAAGCGGCGCAGGATTGGCTGCGCAAGAAAGGCCTGTCGAAGGCCGCCAAGAAGTCGGGCCGCGTCGCCGCCGAGGGTCTGATCGGCGCGCTCACCAAGGGCAACAAGGGCGTCGTGGTCGAGGTCAATTCCGAGACCGATTTCGTCGCGCGCAACGGCCAGTTTCAGGGCCTCGTCAAGATGATCGCCCAGGTCGCGTTCAACGTCGGCGCCGATGTCGACAAGATCAAGGCCGCCAAGGTCGGCGACGTCACGATCGAAACCGCGATCAATGACGCGATCGCCACCATCGGCGAGAACATGACGCTGCGGCGCGCCGCTTCGCTCGAAGTCAGCCAGGGCGTGGTGTCGAGCTACGTCCACGGCGCGGTCGTCGAGGGCGCCGGCAAGATGGGCGTGATCGTGGCGCTGGAATCGCCGGGCAAGGCCGACGAGCTCGCAACGCTTGGCCGCCAGATCGCGATGCATGTCGCGGCCGCCAACCCGCTGGCGCTCGATCCGTCCGGTCTCGATCCGGCGGTCGTCAAGCGCGAGAAGGACGTGCTCGCCGACAAATATCGCCAGCAGGGCAAGCCCGAGAACGTGATCGAGAAGATCGTCGAGTCCGGCCTGAAGACCTACTACAAGGAAGTCTGCCTGCTCGAGCAGGCCTTCATCCACGACACCGGCAAGTCGGTGGCGCAGGCGGTGAAGGAAGCCGAAGGCAAGGTCGGCGGCGCGGTGAAGATCGCGGGCTTTGTGCGCTATGCTCTCGGTGAGGGAATCGAGAAGCAGGAAAGCGACTTCGCGGCCGAGGTCGCGGCGGCCAGCGGCAAGAAGTAAGCGCCGGAACGTTCCTCCCGGCGTGCCGCCGGAAGCGGCGGCCGGACAAGGAAAGTGCTCATGACTGATCCGGTCTATCGTCGCGTCGTGATCAAGCTGTCCGGCGAATATCTCGCCGGATCGCAGGGTTTTGGCATCGATCAGCCGACCATTGACCGGGTCGCCGACGATCTGATCGCAGCCCGCCATCTCGGTACCGAAGTCGCCGTCGTGATCGGCGGCGGCAATCTCTTTCGCGGCGTCGAGGTCTCCTCGCGCGGCGTGTCGCGCCCGACCGGCGACACCATGGGCATGCTCGCGACGATGATGAACTGCCTCGCGCTGGAGGCCACGATCGAGCGCAAGGGCACGCCTGCGCGCACGCTGTCGGCCTTCGTCATGCCCGAGATTTCCGAACTGTTCACCCGCACCGCGGCACACAAATACCTCGCCGAGGGCCGGATCGTGTTGCTGGGTGGCGGAACCGGTAATCCGTTCTTCACCACCGACACGACCGCGGTGCTGCGTGCGGCCGAGATCGGCGCCCAGGCGGTGCTGAAGGCGACCAATGTCGACGGCGTCTACTCGGCCGACCCGAAGAAGGACCCGACGGCGACGCGATTCGACCGTCTGACGCATTCGCAGGCGATCGAGGGTGGCTACAAGGTGATGGATGCGACCGCCTTCGCACTTGCCCGCGAGACGTCGCTGCCTATCATCGTGTTCTCGATTGCGGAGCCGGGTTCGATCGGCGCTGTACTGCGTGGCGGCGGCCACGGAACCATTGTCGCCGGCTGACGGCTTGTCGTTGCACCCTAAGAGAAGGGGTGCGGAGAGGTCGCCGGGATTTTGAAGGAGAAACGTGATGGCCACGGATAATTTCGATCTCAACGAAGTGAAGCGCCGCATGCAGGGGGCGATCCAGTCGCTCAAGCACGAACTTGGCGGCCTGCGCACCGGTCGCGCCTCCGCCTCGATGCTCGATCCGGTGCAGGTCGACGCCTATGGCAGCCACATGCCGCTGAACCAGCTCGCCACCGTCAGCGTGCCGGAGCCGCGCCTGATCTCGGTGCAGGTCTGGGACAAGTCGATGGTCAAGGCGGTGGAAAAGGCGATCGTCGATTCCAATCTCGGCCTGTCGCCGGCGACCGAAGGCCAGGTGCTGCGCCTGCGCATCCCCGAGCTCAACGAGGAGCGTCGCAAGGAGCTCGTCAAGGTCGCGCACAAATATGCGGAAGCCGCCAAAGTCGCCGCGCGCCATGTCCGCCGCGACGGTCTCGACGTTCTCAAGAAGCTCGAGAAGAATCACGAGATGTCCGAGGACGATCAGAAGCGTCACGCCGACGAGGTGCAGAAGGCGACCGACGGCACGATCTCCGAGATCGACCAGTTGCTGGCCGCCAAGGAAAAAGAAATCCTCACCGTCTAAACGCGATGGATCGCGCTTTAGGTTATTGTTCGCGCATGATCTTTTCGGAAAACCGCGTCGCACTCTTCCGGATCATGCTTTAAGGCAGCCTCATGTCCAACGCCGCCGCGCCCGCAACGGAAGGACCCGATCGGTCCGATGCGCCTGCGCATGTCGCCATCATCATGGATGGCAACGGACGTTGGGCGGCCGCGCGCGGCTTGCCACGGGCGGAAGGCCATCGCCGCGGCGTGGAGGCCCTGCGCCGCGTGGTTCGCGCGTCGCATGAGCTTGGCATCCGCTATCTCACCATCTTCTCCTTCAGCTCGGAAAACTGGTCGCGCCCGGCGAGCGAGATCGGCGATCTGTTCGGCCTGTTGCGCCGCTTCATCCGCAATGATCTGGCGAGCCTGCATCGCGACGGCGTCAGGGTACGTATCATCGGCGAGCGGGAGGGGCTGGAGGGCGACATCTGCGCGCTTCTCAACGAGGCGGAGGAGCTGACGCGCGATAACACGCGCCTCACGCTCGTCGTCGCCTTCAATTACGGCTCGCGGCACGAGATCGCGAAGGCGGCGCAGAAGCTCGCGCGCGAAGTCGCCGAGGGCCGGCGCAATCCCGACACGATCGATGCCGAGACATTGGGGGCGCATCTCGACGCGCCCGACATTCCCGACCCCGATCTCATCATCCGCACCAGTGGCGAGCAGCGGCTGTCGAACTTCCTGATGTGGCAGGCCGCCTATAGCGAGCTCGTCTTCGTGCCGATTCACTGGCCCGATTTCGACAAGGCGGCGCTGGAAGGCGCAATCGCCGAATTCGCCAGGCGCGAGCGCCGTTTCGGCGGCCTGGTCGCGAAAACCGCCTCGTGAGCGAACCCGACTCCGCACCGGCCGGCTCTCAGCCTGCCCCGAGCAATCTCGTGATGCGAATCCTCGCAGCGCTGGTGCTGGCGCCGCTCGCCATTGCGCTCGCTTATGCCGGCGGCTGGCTGTGGGCGCTTCTCGTCACCCTGGTGTCGATCGGACTGTTCGCGGAATGGCTGATGGTGGTGGGCGCAGGCTCGACCGCGCTGACCGGGGCGGGAACGATCGTCATCGCCACGATGGGCTTGTGCGTTGCCTTCGGCGCGCTGAAGACCGCAATCATCACCGGCTTGATTGGCGGGGCGATCGTGACGGTGATCGCGCGGGGCAAGTTCGTCTGGGCGGCCTCCGGATTCGCCTATGCGTCGGCGGCGCTACTGGCCTCGATCCTGCTGCGGAAGGATCTCGTGAACGGCTTCGCCGCGCTGATGTTCGTGCTGCTCGTGGTGTGGGCGACCGATATCGGCGGCTATTTCGCCGGCCGCGGCATTGGCGGACCGAAGCTGTGGCCGCGCGTCAGCCCGAAGAAGACCTGGGCAGGGGCGCTCGGCGGCTTTGCCGCAAGCCTTTTGGTCGCGGCCGGCTTTGCCGCTTGCGGGCTTGGAAAGATAGTTCCATTGCTGCTCGTCGCCGCGGTGCTGTCGGTCGTGTCGGCCTGCGGCGATCTGTTCGAATCCGCGGTCAAGCGGCGCTTCGATGTCAAGGATTCCAGTCACTTAATTCCCGGCCACGGCGGCCTATTGGACCGTCTGGACGGTTTTGTCGCTGCCATCCTGGTGGCATGGATTATCGGCTTCCTTCGCCATGGTGTGCATAGCGCCGGAAGCGGTCTTATGGTTTGGTGAACATATGAGCGCGGTTCCATTGCGTAACAACAAGGCTGCGGCATCGACCGTCCGCAGCGTCACGGTTCTCGGCGCCACCGGCTCGATCGGCGACAGCACGATGGATCTGCTGCGCGCCTCTCCCGAGCGCTACCGTGTCGAGGCGCTGACGGCGAACAGCAATGTCGAAGCGCTGGCAAAGCTCGCCAAGGAGTTTTCGGCGCGCTTCGTCGCGATCGCCGACACCTCAAAATTTGCCGAGCTCAAGGCCGCGCTCGCGGGCACCGGCACCGAATGCGGCGCCGGTGAAAGCGCAGTGATCGAGGCCGGCGCGCGTCCGGCCGATTGGGTGATGGCCGCCGTGAGTGGCGCGGCCGGGCTGAAGCCGGCACTGGCGGCGGTCGACCGCGGCGCGCATGTCGCGCTTGCGAACAAGGAATGTCTCGTCTGCGCCGGCGATTTCTTTATGCAGCGCGCGGCGAAAGCGGGCGCCTGCATCCTGCCTGCGGATTCCGAGCACAATGCGCTGTTCCAGGCACTCGCCTCGGGCAATCGCGACGAGCTCGTCCGTGTCATCATCACGGCCTCCGGCGGCCCGTTCCGGACCTGGAAGCCTGCCGACATCGAGCAGGCGACACTCGAGCAAGCCCTGAAGCATCCGAACTGGAGCATGGGCCAGAAGATCACGATCGATTCCGCCTCGATGATGAACAAAGGGCTCGAGGTGATCGAGGCTTCCTATCTGTTCGCGCTCTCGCCCGACGAGATCGACGTCCTCGTTCATCCGCAGTCAATCATCCACGGCATGGTCGAGTTCTCCGATCGCTCGGTCGTGGCCCAGCTCGGCGCACCCGACATGCGCACGCCGATCGCGCATTGCCTCGGCTGGCCCGACCGCATCAAGGGTCCCGCCGCCAAGCTCGATCTGGCCAAGATCGGCCAATTGACCTTCGAGGCGCCGGATTTCGAGCGCTTCCCCGGCCTGCGCCTGGCCTTCGATTCGCTCCGGACCGGGAAGGGGGCGACCACCGTCTACAACGCCGCCAACGAGGTCGCGGTCGCGGCCTTCATCGCGGGCAAGATCCGGTTCGGCGCGATTGCCCGGCTGGTTGAGGCGACGCTGGACGACTGGGTTCGTGGCGGGAACCAGGCCCCGCTGACGTCAGCGGACGATGCAATCGCTGTTGACCATGTTGCGCGAAATAGGGCTGCCGCCCTATTGCCTCAAATTGCCTTAAAGGCATCCTAGATGGTTCGGGGCCAGGGCCTTGCGGCGCTGGATGAGGGAATTCGATGATTGACTTTTTCGTCCATAGTTTCAATACGTTGAGCCATGGGCTCCTCGGCTACGCGGTTCCCTTCCTGTTCGTCCTGACTATCGTCGTGTTCTTCCATGAGCTCGGCCATTTCCTGGTCGCGCGCTGGGCAGGCGTTCGCGTGTTAACTTTTTCGCTCGGTTTCGGACCTGAGCTGGTCGGCTTCAACGACCGTCATGGCACCCGGTGGAAGATCTCGGCGATCCCGCTCGGCGGCTACGTCAAGTTCTTCGGCGACGAGAGCGAGGCTTCGACGCCGTCGTCCGAGAAGCTTGCGGCCATGACGGCCGAGGAGCGCGCCGGCAGCTTCCATCATAAGAAGGTCGGCCCGCGCGCCGCCATCGTTGCCGCCGGACCGATCGCCAATTTCATCCTGGGCGCGCTGATCTTCGCCGGCATGGCGCTGTATTACGGCAAGCCGAGCACGATCGCGCGCGTCGACGGTGTCGTCGCCGACGGTGCTGCGGCGGCAGCCGGCTTCAAGATCGGCGACGTCGTCGTCCAGATCGATGGCAAGCCGATCGAAAGCTTTGCCGATATGCAGCGCATGGTTGCGATGAATGCCGGTTCGCCGCTTGCCTTCCAGGTCAAGAGGGACGGCACCATCGTGTCGCTGACCGCGACGCCGGCGCTGCTCGAGCGCAAGGATCCCTTCGGCAACAGCCACCGTCTCGGCGTGCTCGGCATCGAGCACAAGTCTCAGGCCGGAGAGGTCTCGACTTCGCCGGTCGGCGTCGGCGAAGCGCTCAAGATCGGGGTTGAACAGGTCTGGTTCATCATCACCAGCACCTTCAAGTTCCTGGGCTCGTTGTTCGTGGGGAACGGCAATCCGAACGAGGTCAGCGGCGTGCTCGGCATTGCCAAGATGTCGGGGCAGGCGGCCAGCGCCGGGTTCCAGTTCGTGATCAACCTCTGCGCGGTGCTGTCGGTGTCGATCGGTCTGTTGAATCTGTTCCCGATCCCGCTGCTCGATGGCGGTCACCTTATGTTCTATGCGGCGGAGGTCGCCCGTGGTCGGCCCCTGTCCGAGCGGACTCAGGAGATGGGGTTCCGAATCGGGCTCGGCTTGGTGCTGATGTTGATGGTGTTTGCGACCTATAACGACATCCTCCGGATGGCCTCATCCTGATAGGGGCTTTTTTGTGGCGTTGTCGGGCGTTGCTCTTGGGCAACGTCTTGGAATGAAAATGAAATTACGGCGCGCTCGACCGTTTGCGGCGTCGGTGAAATTGTCTACAAGCGGCTTGAACTTGGGGAATCTCCAGACCGGGGTTGGGTCTGGTACGGAATGATAAGGGCGCGTTGCGCAATGAAGTTTGGACTGCGACTCCGGGGGGGCTTGCTCGCAACCCTGATCATGTTCGGCGCGCCGGTGCTTGCCCCGGTTGGGGCTGCCTTTGTGTCTTCGTCTGCGCTTGCTCAGACCGTGCAGTCGATTTCCGTTGAAGGAAATCGCAGGGTCGAGGTGGAGACGATCCGCTCCTATTTCAAGCCGGGTCCCGGCGGTCGCCTCGATCAAGGCGCTATCGACGACGGCCTCAAGGCGTTGATCGAGACCGGCCTGTTCCAGGACGTCAGGATCAACCGCGGTGCCGGTGGCCAGATCGTCGTCTCCGTGGTGGAAAACCCGGTGATCGGCCGCATTGCCTTCGAGGGCAACAAGAAGATCAAGGACGAGCAGCTCACTGGTGAAGTCCAGTCCAAGGCGCGCGGCACCTTCTCCCGCGCCATGGTGCAGTCCGACACGCTGCGAATCGCCGAAATCTATCGCCGTTCCGGCCGCTACGACGTCCGCGTCACGCCTGAAGTCATCGAGCAGCCGAACAACCGCGTCGATCTCGTCTTCACGGTCGAGGAGGGCGCCAAGACCGGCGTCAAGTCGATCGAGTTCGTCGGCAACAACGCGTACTCGTCGTACCGCCTGCGCGACGTCATCAAGACGCACGAATCGAACCTGCTGAGCTTCCTCGCCAGCAGCGACATCTACGATCCCGATCGCGTCGAGGCCGACCGCGACCTGATCCGCCGCTTCTATCTCAAGAACGGTTTCGCCGACGTCCAGGTCGTGGCCGCGCTCACCGAATACGATCCGGAGAAGAAGGGCTTCAACGTTACCTTCAAGATCGAGGAAGGCTCCCAATACCGGGTCGGCTCGATCGACTTCCGCTCCAGCATTCCGAACTTCGATCCCACCTCGATGCGCAACTATTCGCGCGTCAATGTCGGCTCCCTCTACAACGTCGAATCGGTCGAGAAATCGGTCGAGGAGATGCAGATCGAAGCCTCGCGGCGCGGTTATGCGTTCGCCGTGGTCCGTCCCGGCGGCGACCGCAACTTCGAGGCGCACACCGTGTCGGTCGTGTTCAACATCGACGAGGGCCCGCGCACCTATATCGAGCGCATCAACTTGCGCGGCAACACCCGCACGCGCGACTACGTGATTCGTCGCGAGTTCGACGTCTCCGAGGGTGATGCCTACAACCGCGCGCTGGTCGACCGTGCCGAGCGCCGCTTGAAGAACCTCGACTATTTCAAGAGCGTGAAGATCACGACGGAGCCCGGCTCGTCGAGCGACCGCGTGATCCTGCTCGTGGACATGGAAGAGAAATCGACCGGCGATTTCTCGGTCTCGGGTGGTTACTCCACCACCGACGGCGCGCTGGCCGAAGTCTCGGTGTCCGAACGCAATTTGCTCGGCCGCGGCCTGTTCGCCAAGGCGGCGGTGACCTACGGCCAGTATGCCCGCGGCTACTCGCTGTCGTTCGTCGAACCCTATTTGCTCGATTACCGGGTCGCGCTGGGTCTCGACCTCTATCAGCGTGAGCAGAAGTCCAACAGCTACATCTCCTACGGCACCAAGACGCTCGGCTTCTCGCCGCGGCTCGGATTCTCGCTGCGTGAAGATCTGTCGCTGCAGGTGCGCTACTCGATCTACCGGCAGGAAATCACGCTGCCGTCCTACCTGGCGAACTGTAACAACAATGTGGGTTCGGCGGCTTTCAATCCGAGCCCGGCCTTCGCCAATGCAAATGGCATCGACCTGAGCTCCACCAACGGCCTCGGCTGCTACAGCGACGGTGAAGCCTCGCTGCCGGTGCGCAAGGAACTTGCCAACGGCAAGACCCTGACCTCGGCGCTCGGCTATTCGCTGTCCTACAACACGCTCGACAATAACAAGAACCCCACCGACGGTCTGCTGGTCGATTTCCGGCAGGACTTCGCCGGTGTCGGCGGCGACGTCTCCTACCTGAAGACTGTGGTGGACGCGAAGTACTACACTCCGCTGGTGTCCGATATCGTCGGCCTCGCTCGCATCCAGGGCGGCATGCTGAACAAGATGGGCAGCGATCTGCGCATGCTCGATCACTTCCAGATGGGCCCGAACCTCGTCCGCGGCTTTGCCCCGAACGGCATCGGACCGCGCGATTTGAACCCCTTCGGTACGCAGGACGCGCTTGGCGGCACCAAATATTGGGGTGCTTCGCTCGAATTGCAGATGCCGTTCTGGTTCCTGCCCAAGGAAGTGGGTCTGAAGGGCGCCGTCTACGCCGACGCCGGTGGACTGTTCGACTATCAGGGCCCGACGACATGGTCGGTGACCAACGAAATGACCACGACCAAGAACTCGAGCTGCACGCCGTCGACCGTCAATCCAGCTTCGGCTGGAACCTGCACCGGCCTGGTGTATGACAACGGCAATGCGGTCCGGTCGTCGGTCGGCGTCGGCTTGATCTGGGCCTCGCCGTTCGGTCCGCTGCGCTTCGACTACGCCGTGCCGCTGACCAAGGGCAAGTACGACCGTACGCAGGAGTTCCGGTTCGGCGGCGGCACCTCTTTCTAATTCGAACAGCACGGCACGATCCGGACCACGGGATCCCGTTTCCGAAAGGGATCGTGCCAATCCAGGAGATGAGGCATGATGCGGCTTGGCCGCTTCATGCCGAAGCCGGACCGCGACGGGGTGGAATGGCGCAGCCGACCTTCTTCACACAGCCGCCCGCCTCAGCGCTGGCCGACATAGCCACGCTGACCAAGGCGGAGCTGGTCGATCCCGCCAGGGGCGGCCAAATCATCAGGGGTCTTGCTTCGCTCGACGAAGCCGGCCCGATGCACCTGACGTTCTTCGACAATCTCAAATATGCCGATGAGCTCAAGGCGACCAAGGCCGGTGCTTGCCTGGTGAGCCCACGCTTCGAGGCCCGGGTGCCCGCGCACGTCGCCGTGCTGCGGGCGCCACAGCCGTTCCGCGCCTTCGTCAGGATCGCGCGGGAGTGGCACGGCGACGCGCTCCGGCCGCAATCCTGGACCGGCAACGACGGCATCGCGACGTCGGCCATCATCGACCCCACCGCCAGGCTTGAGGACGGCGTGATCGTCGATCCCCTGGCCGTGATCGGTCCTGACGTGGAGATCGGCAGTGGCACGGTGATCGGTGTGGGGGCCGTGATCGGCCCGGGCGTCAAGATCGGCCGGGACTGCAATGTCGGCGCACGCACCGCCATCCAGTGCGCGCTGATCGGCAACGATGTGCTGATCCATCCCGGCTGCTCCATCGGCCAGGACGGCTACGGCTTCATCTTCTTCGGCCCCGAGGGCCACCTGAAAGTGCCCCAGACCGGCCGCGTGCTGATTCAGAACAACGTGGAGGTCGGCGCCGGCACCACCATTGATCGCGGGTCCTTGCGCGACACCGTGATCGGCGAGGGGACCAAAATCGACAATCAGGTCCAGATCGGCCACAATGTGACCATTGGCCGGCACTGCCTGCTGGCAGCCCAGATCGGCCTTGCCGGCAGCCTCACCCTCGGCGACAACGTGGCGCTGGGAGCGAAGGTGGGCATCAACAATCACGTCAAGATCGGGGATGGAGCTCAGGTCACTGCCATGAGCGGCGTCAAGGACGACGTTCCTCCCAACGGACGCTGGGGCGGGTTTTTTGCCAAGCCGACCCGGCAGTGGTTCAAGGAAATTTTGGCGGTCGAGCGCCTGGCGCGCGACAGCAAGGCCGATCCGAAGCAGGAGGAACGGGAGTGACGGACGAAGCACCGGTCAGGTTCGAGCTTGTGGACATCAACATGATCCTGCAAACGCTCCCGCACCGTTTTCCGATGCTGCTGATCGATCGCGTGATCAACATCCGCACCGATTACAGCGGCATCGGCATCAAGAACGTCACCTTCAACGAACCGCCGTTCCAGGGCCATTTTCCCGATCGCCCGGTCTACCCCGGCGTCATGATGATCGAAGCGATGGCGCAGACTGCCGGTGTGATCGGCATCAAATCGGTCGAGGGCACCGACAAGCCGCGCGCGGTCTATTTCCTGACCATCGACAAGTGCAAGTTCCGCAAGCCGGTGCTGCCCGGCGATACCATCGAATATCACATGCGCTCGATCGGCCGCCGCAAAGCCATGTGGTGGTTTCACGGCGACGCCAAGGTCAATGGCCAGGTGGTTGCGGAGGCCGACGTCGGCGCCATGCTGACCGACTGAGCGGGATCAACTTCTCTGGATACGCTCGCGTGCAGGACAAGCGTACCGGCCGCCGCTGACCTCGCGCTTGATGTTCTGGTTGAAGAACTTTCCCATGGACGGTGCGCCCAGCAGGCGCTCGACCGTGTCGACCGGCACGCCGCAATAGCCGTCATAAACGCCATCCACAGCCACGATGAGGGCCTGCTGCGCACGGTCGTAACAGACCCGCTGAAGCACTGTGCTGCGGGTAATGTCGCGGCATTCGTATGTCTTGAGATCGACGAGGCGGTGTTCGGCGGTCTCGATCGTCTCGGATACGATCGGCGCGGCCGCGAGCTGTGCGAATAGAAGTGCCAGGGCCCTGACCACGATACCTGAAGCTCCGCGTGAACTTGTTGACGAACCGGGAAGGCTGCCTCATCCGGCACTTGAAACAGGGAGAGATCATACGTCACTGGACAGATCGGGCATAGTCGCGCTAACCAGCGGAAAACCGAGCGACTTCAACACCTAATCAGACCTTCTTGATGAGTCAGATTGCTTGATGAGTAAGATTGATCCCACCGCACGGATCGCGGACGGCGCCGTGATCGGCGAGGGCACCGAGATCGGACCCTATTGCATCATCGGTGCGCATGTCGTGATCGGCAGTAACTGCAAGCTGATCGGACAGGTCACCGTCATCGGCCACACCTCGATCGGAGATGGCTGCGTGATCTCGCCGTTCGCGGTGCTGGGCGGCGCGCCCCAGGATCTCAGCTACAAGGGCGAGCCCACGAAGCTTGAGATCGGCTCGGGCTGCACCATCCGCGAAGGCGCGACCATGAATGTCGGCACCATCAAGGGCGGTGGCCTGACGCGCGTCGGCAACGACGGCTATTTCATGAACAACAGTCATGTCGGGCATGACTGCATGGTCGGCAACAACGTGATCTTCGCAACCTCGGCGACGCTCGGCGGCCATTGCGAGATCGGTGACTCCGTCTATATCGGCGGCCTGTCCGCAGTGCATCAGTTCACCCGCATCGGCCCCTATGTGATGGTTGGCGGTGTCTGCGGCGTGCGCGACGACGTCATCCCGTACGGGCTGGTCAACGGCCAATATGCGGTGCTTGAGAGCCTCAACCTGATCGGCATGAAGCGGCGCAAGTTCACCAAGCAGCGGCTTGCGACCGTGCGCGCGTTCTATCAGAAGCTCTTCCATGGCCCCGCTACCTTTGCCGAACGCCTGGAGGCGGCGCGGCCGCTCGCCGGTGAAGATCCGGCCATCGGTGAAATCCTCGACTTCATCGGCAAGGGCAAGCGCCCGCTCTGTCTTCCCCCCATCGCGAAGTGATGATGGGATGGCCCCGGGCATGACATCGGCGGCTTCGGAGATTTCATCGCCGGTCGGCGTGGTCGCTGGCGGCGGCGCGATGCCGTTCGCGGTTGCCGAATCGCTCGCCGCCCGCGGCATCACGCCGGTGTTGTTTCCCCTTCGGGGCGCCTGTGACCCGGCACGGGTGGAGAAATTCCGTCATCGCTGGATCTCGGTCGGCCAGCTCGGCCGCGCCATGCGGCTGTTTCGCGAGGAGGGCTGCCGCGACCTGATCTTCATAGGCACGCTGGTACGGCCTTCGCTCTCGGAGGTCCGGGTCGACTTCACGACGCTCCGGCTGCTCGGCAATGTCATCCGCGCTTTCCGCGGCGGCGACGATCATTTGTTGTCCGGCGTCGGGCGTATTCTCGAACAGGGCGGCTTTCGCATGGTCGGCATCAAGGATGTCGCGCCCGACCTCTTGATGCCGGAGGGCTGCATCAGCCGCGCCTGGCCGAGCGACACCGGCAAGACCGACATCGAGCGCGGACGCGCGGTGCTGACCGCGCTCGGTCCGTTCGACATCGGCCAGGCTGCGGTCGTGATCGACGGCCATGTGGTGGCGGTCGAGGACATCGAGGGCACCGATGCGCTGCTCGCGCGGGTGGCACGGCTGCGCGAAGAGGGCCGCATCCGCGCCGCCACCGGGCGGGGCGTGCTGGTGAAGGTCCCAAAGAGCGGGCAGGATCTGCGCTTCGACCTGCCGACGATCGGCCCGCGCACTCTCGAGGGTGTCGCCGCCGCAGGGCTCGCAGGCATTGCCGTCGTCGCGGGCAACACCATCGCCGCCGAGCCGCAGGCAATGATCGCGCTCGCCGACGCCAAATATCTCTTCGTCATCGGCCTGCCGGCGTGATGCAAGGCCGCGATCCCAAGCGCAAGATATTCCTGATCGCCACGGAGGAATCCGGCGACCGGCTCGGCAGCGCCTTGATGAAGGTGCTGCGCCAGCGCCTCGGCGACGGCGTGCAGTTCGTAGGCGTCGGCGGCCACACCATGGCGCGCCAGGGGCTGGAGACGCTGTTTCCGATCGAGCAGCTCTCGATCGTGGGCTTCGCCGCGGTCGTGCAGCAACTGCCGAAGATCCTGCGACTGATCCGCGAGACCGCGGAGGCCGTGACCGAAGCCGCGCCGGACGCGGTCGTCATCATCGACAGCCCCGACTTCACCCACCGTGTCGCCCGCCGCGTGCGGGCGCGCAATCCGGCGATCCCGATCGTCGACTACGTCTCGCCGCAGCTCTGGGCCTGGCGGCCGGGGCGGGCGCGGACCATGCTCGGCTATGTCGACCATGTGCTCGGCCTGTTGCCGTTCGAGCCGGAGGAATATCGCAAGCTCGGCGGTCCGCCATGCAGCTATGTCGGCCATCCCCTGATCGAGCAATTGCCCTCGCTGCGGCCGAACGCGGAGGAGCAGGCGCGCCGCGACGGCGAGCCGCCGGTGTTGCTGGTATTGCCCGGCAGCCGCCGCAGCGAGATCAGGCACCATCTCGACGTGTTCGGCGCGACGCTCGGCCGATTGCGGACGGACGGCCGCCCGTTCGAACTGATGCTGCCGACCATGCCGCATCTCGAAGCCACCATTCGCGAAGGCATCGCGAACTGGCCGGTCCAGCCTCAAATCGTGGTCGGCGAGAACGAGAAGCGCGCCGCCTTCCGCATCGCGCGCGCGGCATTGGCAAAATCCGGCACGGTGACGCTGGAGCTCGCGCTATCGGGCATCCCGATGGTGACGGCCTATCGCGTCGGCGCGATCGAAGCCTTCATCCTGCGCCGCGCGATCCGCGTCTCTTCGGTGATCCTCGCCAATCTCGTGATCGGCAAGGATGTCATCCCGGAGTTCCTGCAGGAAGACTGCACGCCGGAGAAGCTGGCGCCCGCGCTCTCGGAGCTTCTGACCGATTCACCACTGCGCCGGCAGCAGGTGGAAGCGTTCGCCCAGCTCGATCCGATCATGTCGACCGGCAACAAATCGCCGAGCGTGCTCGCCGCCGACATCGTGCTGGCGACGATGCGAAAGGGCAGGCGGGCTAGCTAGGACGTGTACTCACAAGCGGCCCTAGTCCGCTTGGATCCAGCCATTCCAGCATTCAAACCCTCGCTATCCGATTTGGCAAAGAGGCGTTAATCCGAGCTTGAAGCCACATTAGAAGTGAGGTCGGTGTCTCCTTGTGGCGCCAGGGCTGACCTGCCTCGCGCAGCCGGTCGAGGACTCGTGCCCCTGAACGGACATCGCGGATATCCAAATTCTTAATATCAATGGCGCTGCGGTAGCCCAGCAACTGAATGGGATGATGTCCTCGCAGTGGTTAATAGCTTCTCCTGGCCTCTCAGAGCGTCCAGCAGTTCGTCGGCCGAGAAGGGCTTGATCAGGACAGTGAGACCTTGCGCGGAGATCAATTTCATCGTTTGCGACCTGATGTCGCCCGTCATCACGACGGCCGGTAGGTTCAAGCCAAGGGCGACACGCAGGCTCTTAATGGTCTCGATGCCATCCGATGAGCCACGAAGGTTGTAGTCACACAGCAGTACATCCGGGCGCAGACCCTGCTCTTTGATCAGGGTCAAGGCTTCGCTCGCCGTTGCGATAACGGTGGCGTCAATCCCTCTTGCCTTCAACGATCTCTGCAGCGCCGATCGCAGGGACGCCTCGTCCTCTATCGCGAGAACGCTGCCCAGGAAGGCACCACTGCAAGGGGGCACCAGCGACGCCGCTTCTGGCGCATTGGCGCCGGATCGAGCGCGCGGAACCTCGATGAAAAACCGTGTGCCCCTCCCTGCGATAGAACGCACCTCGACCTTGTGATCCAGCATTTCTCCAAGCCGCCTTACGATCGCGAGGCCCAGCCCAAATCCGCCCCGTTCCGCGCCATCAGTCCCCTGGTAGTACTCATCGAATATGTGCGGAAGTTGATCTTCGGTGATACCGATTCCGCTGTCCCACACTTCGATGCGAACCTTGTCACCGACTCGTCGGCATCCAAGCAAAATTTGTCCCCGGTCAGTGTATCGGACTGCATTTGATAAGAGGTTGCGGATCATCTCCGCAAGCATTCGGCTGTCGCTGCGGACGATGAGCCCGGAACGTGCAACGCGCAGTCGGAGTCCTCTTTCCTGCACAGACGCGGCGAAGTCTCTAGCGAGCGGCTCGAAAATTTCAACTAGAGAAAACTCACTCACGGATGGACGCAGTTTTCCGGATTCCAGCTTGTTCACATCGAGCAGGCTGGAGAGGATGCTGGTCATGGTATCCAGCGATTTCCGAATGTCAGCGACAAGATCGTGCGCTTCACCGCTTGAATGGAGCGATTCAAGCGCTGCCTGCAGAAGCTTCAGGGTCTGCAATGGCTGGCGCATGTCATGGCTTGCCGCAGCAAGAAAGCTCGATTTGGCGCGATCGGCTAATTCTGCCGCTTCTAAAGCGCCCTGCAATCGGGACTCCCTTTCCAGAATGGCGTGATGGTGAAGCCTCCGCTCGCTAAACAGGGCAGCAAGAACAAGAGCACCTAATGTGATCGCCAGAATGGTAGCTTGAGCAGTCAGCACACGATCTTCGATCGACAGACGTGCGTCCCCGAAAATGCCGATGGTGAAGATTGTCGTCCAGACGACCGTAGTCGAGCATAAGAACGTGGCAATCGCCGTGAACGCTGAACGAAGGCGAGCCGCGATCCAGAGCAGAAGTGGACAAAGTGCGCTGACCGCCAGCACCGCAGTCCAGGGCTCATTGCGCAAGAAAGCCAGCAGCGCGCATATGAGAGACACCACGCCGAGCGCAAGAACGCCCTCCGCAACTTCCCCCCGCGGCGGGGGAGCGCGCGCTAGCGACGCCAGGCCAATTGCGAGCGGCGTCACCGCAATCGTCCCTGTTGCGGCAGATGAAACCCAGTGAAGCCAGATCACCGCCGGGGACGCAGCCGACCCGTGAAACAGCGCAAATACTGCCGTACCACCAAGGCCGGAAAGGCTCGCTGCAATACCGGTCGCGGCAAATAGCGCAAGTACGCTGCGCAGTTCATTCAACTCGAATGGAGATCCACAAAAGCGGTGGATCAGGCCCGCGATGATGACGACTTCACCGGAGTTCGTGACAGCAAAGAACAACGAACTCCAGATGTTGCGATCGCCTAGCAGGTTAGCCGCAATCGTTGCAGCGACCACTCCGAGCACGACAGGCAGCTGTGCCGCAGGACCAAGCGCGATCAAAATCCCCGAAGCCACCCCCCCCGCTGGCCAGAATAGGGCAACACCATCGGCCGGGTCCAGCAATGCAAGGCTCAGCCGCGCGGTGAGAAAATAGGCGAGTGCCACTGCGAATGTCAAAAGAACGTCTGCGCCGCTTGCGAGCGGGCGGCGAGCCACCATCTGTTTTGCGGTAATCCCCAATGCCTTCCACCACTCGTCTGGGCCCATATCCCTGACGCGCAAAGCCTTCCGGGGCCGCCGCGACGTCGCCAACTCGGCGGCTCTAGCGAGTATAGGCCAGATTTCCGCTCAAGCCATCATGTTGTCTTGCATTAGTCTTCCTGTGGCCCAACTCGGACCCAAGGTGAGATACGCCAACCCGACTGCTATCGGATACGGAGCGGACCTCTATGAGGGAGCTCGGGTGTGTCAGTACACGCTCTAGCCGAGACCAGCGTCGACCTGAAAACATTGGCGCGTGATGCGCTGGCTGTCGTCGGAGGCGAGGAACAGCGCCATGTTGGCGATGTCCTCAGGCGTCACCGCGTCGGGAATGGCCTGACGCGTGCGCAGCTCGGCGATCGCCTGGTCGTCCGGGTACCACAGCCGGCGCTGACGCTCCGTGATCACCATCCCCGGCGCTATCGCATTAACGCGGATGCGGTCGGGCCCGAGCGACCGGGCCAGGGAGTTGGTGAAGCCGACAATCGCGGCCTTCGCCGCGGCGTAGACCGGCAGCCCCGGCGCGCCGCGCATCCAGGCAATCGACGACATGTTGATGATCGAACCGCCGCCGCGCGCCTGCATCTGCGGCACCACCGCTTGCGCTGCAAAGAAGACGTGCTTGAGGTTGACGCCGATCATCCAGTCGAACTCGGCCGAGGTTACCTCGGCCAGTACCTGGCGTTGATCGTTAGCGGCGTTGTTGACGAGAACCGCGGCATCGCCAAGCGATCCCTGAACCTGCGCCATAGCGTCGCGCAAGGCGTCGATGTCGAGCAGATCGCACGGCACGAACAAGGGCGCGGTCCCAGCCGCGGCCTTTACATCCGCGACCAGCGCCCGGCCGGCTGCCTCATCGAGATCCAGGAACGCGACACGAGCCCCTTGCGCCGCGAACGACCGCACGAAGGCGGCACCGATGCCGCTGGCGCCACCGGTGATCAACACCACGCGATCCCTAAGACCGGCATAGCTCGTTCTTGTCATGCGATCAGTCGCTCCGTCTCGGGGTCGAACAGGCAGATGCGGCGGGTGTCGAGCGCGAACGGGGCGGCGGCGCCCGGTGTGGGGCGGATATCCGGCGTGATGCGCGCCAGCGCAGGCTCGCCGCCAAGCCGCAGCAGCACGATCGTTTCGGCTCCCGTCGGCTCGACCATCTCCACCGGCGCGTTGACGACGACGGGCGGATCGGCGGAAAATACGCGGCTGCCCTCGGCGATGCATTCCGGCCTGATCCCGACCACCACGTCTCGGCCGACAAAGGGGGCCGCCGCATCATATTGGCCAAGGCGGAGGCGGACCTCGTCCGGCCGTCCCGCGCCGATCACGACCACCGGCCCGCTGGCGTCAGCCTCCAGCCGTGCCGGCATCGTGTTCATCGGCGGCGAACCCATGAAACGGGCCACGAACAGATTGGCGGGATAGCGATACACGGTGTCCGGATCGGCAAACTGCTGCACCACGCCTCGATGCATCACGGCGATGCGCGTCGCCATCGTCATCGCCTCGATCTGGTCGTGGGTGACATAGACGATGGTGGCGCCGATGCGCTGGTGCAGACGCTTGATTTCCATTCGCATCTCGACACGCAGCTTGGCGTCGAGGTTGGAGAGCGGCTCGTCGAACAGGAAGAGCAGGGGATCGCGCACCAGCGCCCGGCCCATCGCCACACGCTGGCGCTGGCCGCCGGAGAGCTGCGACGGCTTGCGGCCGAGTAGCGGCTCGATCTGGAGCAGCCTTGCCACATTCGCCAGCGCCTTTTCCTGCTCCGCCTTCGCTACGTGGCGGCATTCCATGCCGAAGGTGATGTTCTGGCGCACCGTCATCGACGGATAGAGCGCGTAGGACTGGAACACCATGGCGATGTCGCGGTCCTTCGGCGGAATGTCGTTGACGACACGTCCGCCGATTTCCACGGTGCCTGAGCTCGGGAGGTCGAGCCCGGCGATGATGTTGAGCAGCGTAGACTTGCCGCAGCCGGATGGGCCGACGAGCACGGTGAATTCACCGCTCTCGATGTCGAGATCGATGCCCTTCAGCACCTCCAGATTGGCGTAACGCTTGGACAGGGCGCGAATGCTTAGGGCTGCCATGACGATCCGATCATTTCACGGCGCCGGCGGTGAGGCCGCGCACGAAATACTTGCCGCCGATCAGATAGATCAGCAGGGTCGGCAGGGCGGCGATCATCACCGCCGCGCTTTGCACGCCATGCTGCGGAATGTCGGCGACCGCGGCGGATAGCGCGATCAGCGCGGCGGTGACCGGCTGCTGCTGACCGGTCGTGAATGTCACGCCGTAGAGAAACTCGTTCCAGATATGCGTGAACTGCCAGATCACGGTGACGACCAGAATAGGCGGCGAGAGCGGCAGGATGATGCGCCAGAAAATACGAAAGAACCCTGCGCCATCGATGCGCGCAGCTCTTATCAAATCCGGCGGGATCGCAGTGTAGTAGTTTCGGCAGAACAAGACGGTAAAGGAGAGTCCCTGGATCGTGTGGATCACGACCAGGCCCGTGAGTGTGTTCATCAGGCCCGTATCGCGCAACACGATGGTCCAGGGAAGCAGGCGCATCTGCTGGGGAAGGAAGAGGCCGAGAGTCACGATGCCGTAGATCCAGCTATCGCCGCGAAAGCGCCAGAGCGAAATGGCGTAACCGGCGACAGCACCGAGCAGGGTCGAGAAAATCGTCGCGGGAATCGTGACCAGCGCGGAGTTCAGCATGTACGGCCGGATGCCGGCGCAGGTCTCGGCGACGCAGAAACCGCTCCAGGCGGTGGCGTAATTGCTCCATGCCCATTGTTTCGGCCAGCCGATCATCGAGGCCTGCGCGATCTCCTCGTTGCTACGGAGCGAGTTCAGCACGACGACGGCCAATGGCGCGAGCCACGCCGCAGCGACCAGCGAGACGACGAGATAGATCAGGATCCGGCCTGGCGCGAAGGTTCGCTCACGCATGGATCGCCCGCCGCCGCTGGACGTAACGCCACGCTGCATAGGGCAGCAAGACCGCAAGAAGAATGAGCAACATGAGCACTGCCGCCGCCGCTCCCCGTCCGAGCAGGCTGCGCTGGAACATGAGGTCGTAGACGACGAGGGCCGGCAGCTGGGTGGCGATCCCGGGACCGCCGTTGGTGAGTGCGCGGACGAGGTCGAAGGTCGAAATCGCGAACTGCAGCTGGATGACGATGACGGTGATGGTGATCGGCCAAAGGGTCGGCAGGATGACGCGCCGGTACATTCGGATCGGTCCGGCGCCGTCGATTTGCGCGGCCTTGATCAGGTCGGCGTCGACGGAGCGGAGGCCGGCCAGGAACAGCGCCATGGCAAAACCGGAAGATTGCCAGATCGCGGCGATGACAATGGTCCAGATGGCCATGTCGCGGTCGATCAGCCAGTCGAACCGGAACGAGATCCAGCCTAGGTCGCGAACCAGCTTCTGGATCCCGAGGCCGGGATTGAGCAACCAACTCCAGACCGTGCCGGTGACCACGAATGACACCGCCAGAGGATAGAGGAAGATCGACCGCAGCAGGTTCTCGCCGCGAATACGCTGGTCGAGCAGGATCGCAAGGATGAGGCCGGACGCCAGGCTCAGCAACACGAAGGCGCTGCCAAACAGCAGCAGATTGTCCAAGGCAATCTGCCAGTTCCGCGATGCTGCAACCGCAGAATAGTTGCGCAAACCGACCCAGCCCGAGACCGGGACCAGAGTGGACGGTGTGAACGATATCCAGATCGTCCACAGCGTAAACGCAATGAGGTGCGCGGCGGACATCAGCAGCGGCACCCAGATCGTCAAATATTCGGGCAGCCGGCGTACCCAGTCAGAGGCCGCCGGCCGGCCCGGTGTTGTCGAGACGGCGATCGTCAACGTGAGCTCTCGACGGCCTCGGCGAGGCGTATGGCCGCTTGCTCAGGCTTGATCGTCTTGTTCTTCACGTACTCCGTGATCACGTCGATCATCGCTGCGGTCATCCCGTTTTCCTGCGCCATGTTGTGCGCAAGACTGAGGACGGCCTGATTGCTGGCGATCGCGTCTTTCAGGGCTGCCGCGGTCCGCCGTTGACCGTCCGACCAGCCTTCGCCCGACAGATCGACATCGGTGCGCACGGGGATCGATCCCGTGATCTGCGAATACATGGTCTGGATCGCTGGGTCCATCACGAGCTGGGCCATCAGCGTCTGGCCGGCCTGCAGATCGGCCTCCTTGCGCTGCCAGAATATGAAGGCGTCGGCATTCAACAGGAAGACCGGCTTGCTGTTGTCGCTCGGGCCCGGAGCGATCATGAAGTCCTCGAACTTGAAGCCGGCGTTGCGCAAGACGCCCTGCGCCCACCCGCCCATGATCATCATGCCCATGTCGCCCTCGACAAAGCGCTTCAGGTTGGTCGAAAAGTGCTGGGCGCCGACGTTGGGGTCCATCCAGTCGGCAATCTTGCGCACCTGTACGAAGGCATCCTTTATCTCGGGGCCCTCCAGGGCCTTCTTGTCGAGATTCATGATGGCTGCGCGGTATGCGGCGGGACTGATGCCTGCCAAAGCGGCCTCGAATTTCTGGCCGTCGTCCGGGCGGGTGCCACCGTTGGCGATGGGATAGGGGACTCCGCCTGCTTTCATCTTCTCAGCGAGGTCGTTGAACTCAGCCCATGTGACGGGGACCTTGTCAGCCTTGGCCTTGTCCATCGCGCGTTTGGAAAGAAACAGCATGTTGGTGCTGTAGATCTGCAACGGCAGTGCAATCCACTTGCCTCCCGGTTTGTGCAATTTTGCAAGGTCAGGCGCGACAACCTTTTCGTAGCCGGCGGCAGCGACGACGGCATCGAGATCGACGGTTGGGGCAATCTTCGACCAGGCCGCGATCTCGGGGCCCTTGAGCTGCGAGCAGGCCGGTGGGTCGCCGGCCATGATCTGGGCACGCAGCTTGTTCATCATCTCGGTGGTGAAGCCGGGGACGGGCGAGTGCTGCCAAACCCCGCCTTTCTCTTCGAACTTCTTGCCGAGCGCCGTGATGGCGGCCCCATCGCTGCCTGCGGACCATTGCGAGATCGCAGTCAGACGCGGCTTGATCGCGCCTTGCGCGCGGGCAAAGGCCGGCAGCGCGAGCGCGGCGGCAGATCCGGCGAGCAGTTGGCGCCTTGTTGTCGTGATCGGCATGGCAAGTTCCTCCCGGTGTGAACTCTTTCGCGCGAGAGCCGCGCGGCATCAGATATCTCAGGCGGCCTCGATCGATGCGGCCGGCATGCCGCCGCGGCAAGCGAGACAGAAAGCCGCGAATGCCAGCGCCGCTCGCGGATCGTTGCCATTCGACGGCGGTACGAAAGCGAGCGACACTTGCGCGTGCTTGCGGCCGCCCAACAGGCAGGCGTCGATTCCTGCGACGAGCGCGTTGCGATCGTCGTCGGCGAGAAGCGACGGCCAGCCGCTGATCGCGACGCCCTTGCATGGCTTCACGTTCAGCGTGTTGCCGATCGCAAGTCCAAGCCGGAACAGCCGCTGGCGCAATTCCTGCCGCACGCGCGACGAGAGCGGTATCTCAGTCACCCATTCGCTACCGAGTTGAAGCAACTCGGCTTCCGCGACGCCCAGAAGCTCGGCCAGGGCCGGAAGCGACGTATAGGCCTCGACGCAGCCATGATGACCACAGCGGCAAATTGGTCCGTCGGCTTCGAACACCATGTGGCCGAGCTCGACCGGCTGGAGGGCATCGTCCTCGACCGGATCATCCATCCAGGTGCCCGCAACGCCCTGGCCGACGAAGACGAAGAGATGTGCGCCGCTGAAGGGATAATTCTCCGTGCGGCAGCGGTGAAAGATGGCGTGCGCGACCACCGAATTGGTGAACTCGACCGGCGCGCCGGCAAACGTCCCGCCGAACATCTCGCTGATACGCCCGATGTCGCAGGGAATGATCGGATTGCTTGATGTGCCCGAGCGGCCGAGGCCCGGAATGGAGACGCCGATCTGCGCGAGGGAGATGCGCCGGCGCTGCGTCCAGTCGCGCAGCAATGTCATGGCCTCGCGAAACGCCCAGCCGACCGTCGCTGCGGTCGGCGTCTTCAGCAGCGGCACATGCCCGATGTCGTGCAGTTCGCCCGACAGGCCCCCGATGCCGACGCTGAGCCGCTGGGTGGTCAGCTCGAAAGCCGCGAGCGTCACCGCCCCATCGAGCGACACGAGGCCGGTCGGGCCACCGACATAAGGGGCAGGGCGCCGGACTTCTTCGATCAGGCCTTCGGCCTTCAGGTCGAACAGGATGCGCGACAGGCTCGCTTCCGACAGGCGCACGGCCTTGGCCAGCGGCGGGCGAAACGACCCGCCTGACTGAAGCAGATGAGTCAAAATGGCAGCACGCGTCTGCCGCCGACTTCTCGGCTGCTCCGGCATTTCCATCCCTGTCGTCATTCTTACTTAGTGTAAGAATGCGCGCGGAGCATTTCGGCTGTCAAGCGGTCGCCGACGCATTGCGCCGACTTGTTGTTGTGCGCGGCAGCAAGATTGTGTCGGCGCAAAACAAAAACGGCGCCATCCGGAGATGGCGCCGCTTCGAAAGCCGTGATGGGCTCGACCTTACTTGCGGTTGTTGATCGCGACGTAGTCGCGCTTGGTGACACCGGTGTAGAGCTGGCGCGGACGGCCGATCTTCTGCTGCGGATCCTCGATCATCTCGCTCCACTGGCTGATCCAGCCGACGGTGCGGGCGACCGCGAACAGCACGGTGAACATCGAGACCGGGAAGCCCATCGCCTTCAGCGTGATGCCCGAATAGAAGTCGACGTTCGGGTAGAGCTTGCGGTCGATGAAGTACTGGTCGCTGAGCGCGATCTTCTCGAGCTCGAGCGCCACCTTCAGCATCGGATCGTCGCCATGGCCGGTCTCCTTGAGCACGGCGTGACACATCTTCTGCATGATCTTGGCGCGCGGATCGTAGTTCTTGTAGACGCGGTGACCGAAGCCCATCAGGCGGACTTCAGAGTTCTTGTCCTTCACCTTGGCGATGAATTCGGGGATCTTGTCGACCGAGCCGATCTCGGCGAGCATTGCCAGCGCTGCTTCGTTGGCGCCGCCATGCGCCGGGCCCCACAGGCAGGCGATGCCGGCTGCGATGCAGGCGAACGGGTTGGCGCCGGAGGAGCCGGCGATACGCACCGTCGAGGTCGAGGCGTTCTGCTCGTGGTCGGCGTGCAGGATGAAGATTTTGTCCAGCGCGTCAGCCAGCACCGGGTTGATCTTGTACTCCTCGCACGGCACGGCGAAGCACATGTGCAGGAAGTTCTCGGCGAACTTCAGCGAGTTTTTCGGATACACGAAGGGCTGGCCGACTGTGTACTTGTAGGCCATCGCAGCCAGCGTCGGGATCTTGGCGATCATGCGCATGGAGGCGATCATGCGTTGCTTCGGATCGTTGATGTCGGTTGAGTCGTGATAGAACGCGGCGAGCGCGCCGACAGCCGCCACCATGATCGCCATCGGATGGGCGTCGCGGCGGAAGCCTTGGAAGAAGCGGGCCATCTGCTCGTGCACCATCGTGTGATGGATCACGCGATCGTCGAAATCCTTCTTCTGCGCGGCGGTGGGAAGCTCCCCGAACAGCAGCAGATAGCAGGTCTCGAGGAAGTCGCCGTTCTCGGCGAGCTGCTCGATCGGATAGCCGCGGTATTCCAGCACGCCCGCGTCACCGTCGATATAGGTGATCTTGGACTGGCAGCTCGCTGTCGAGGTGAAGCCGGGATCGTAGGTGAACAGGCCGGACTGGCCGTAGAGCTTGCCGATATCGATGACGTCGGGCCCGACGCTGCCGCTGTGGATCGGAAGATCGAAATTCTTGTTTCCGACCGTCAGTGTGGCGGTCTTATTGCTTGGTTTTGCGTCCATCAGAGGTCCCCGATGTATGGTGAAACGGGCCGGACCCGGAGGCCCCGACGAGATATCGCGGGGCAGGCCGGATGTTCCAGAAGGTACGGCTGAGATGGGTATATTATTGCTGTGTGCGCTGCAAGATGGCGCCACGCATGGTCGACTTACGTCGTAGCCTAGTCCTTGGGCCGGTCCTTGGCCTAGTCCCTGGCCTGATCTTTAAGCCGGCCCAGGCTTTCCTGGCGTCCCAGGACGTCCAAGACCTCGAATATGCCGGGCGACGTCGTCCGTCCGGTCAGCGCCGCCCGCAGCGGCTGGGCGACCGCGCCGAGCTTGAGACTATTTTCCTCGGCATAGGCGCGCAGGGCGGCTTCCGCATTGGCCGCGCTCCACGTCTCGACTTTCTCCAGCGCGGAATGAAGCTGGCCGATCAGCTTGCGGTTCTCAGGGGTCAGCAGCGCTGCCGCCTTTGGATCAAGCTCCAGCGGCCGGTCGGCGAAGATGAAATAGGCGCTGTCGATCAGCTCGATCAGCGTCTTGGCGCGCTCCTTCAGGGCCGGCATGGCCTTCAGGAGCTGCGCGCGCGTGGCGTCGTTTAACTTGGCCTTAATCTCGTCGCGGCTCGGCACGACGTGGTCGAGCACGTCCTCGAACATCTTCACGAGTGATTGATCGTCGGCATTGCGGATGTAGTGGCCGTTGAGGTTTTCCAGCTTGGCGAAATCGAAGCGCGCTGCTGCGCGGCCGACGCTGGTGAGGTCGAAGGCTGCGATCATCTCCTCCGTCGAGAAGATTTCCTGGTCGCCATGGCTCCAGCCGAGCCGGACGAGATAGTTGCGGAGCGCGGCCGGGAGGTATCCCATGGCGCGGTAGGCATCGACGCCGAGCGCGCCGTGCCTCTTGGAGAGCTTCGAACCGTCCGGGCCATGGATCAGAGGGATGTGAGACATGCTCGGCAGCGTCCAGCCCATCGCGTCGTAGATCTGCTTTTGGCGGGCCGCGTTGATCAAATGGTCGTCGCCGCGGATGACATGGGTGACGCCCATATCGTGGTCGTCGACCACCACTGCGAGCATGTAGGTCGGGTTGCCATCGCCGCGCAGCAGGACGAGATCGTCGAGGTTTTCGTTCTGCCAGACCACGCGACCCTGGACCTGGTCTTCGATCACGGTTTCGCCGGTCTGGGGCGCGCGGAGCCGGATGGTGGGCTTCACGTCGGTTGGGGCCGTCGCCGGATCGCGGTCGCGCCACAGGCCGTCATAGAGGCGGGTGCGCCCCTCTGCGCGCGCCTTCTCGCGCATCGCGGTGAGCTCCTCGGCGGTGGCGTAGCAGCGATAGGCCTTGCCCTCGGCGAGCAGCTGCTCGGCGACTTCGCGGTGGCGGGCGGCGCGGCTGAACTGGTAGATGACATCGCCATCCCAGCCGAGCTCCAGCCATTTCAGGCCGTCGAGGATGGCGCCGATCGCCGCCTCGGTGGAGCGCTCCCGGTCGGTATCCTCGATCCGGAGCAGCATCTTGCCGCCGTGCTTCTTCGCATAGAGCCAGTTGAACAGGGCCGTGCGCGCGCCCCCGATATGGAGGAAGCCGGTCGGCGAGGGAGCAAAGCGGGTGACGACGGGAGAGGTGTTCATTGACCGCGCGGGATAAGGGAGGTGGCTGATTGGCGACCGTGTATCATAGGCGCGGGAGATTGTGCCAATGCTAATCCAGGTCGTTCATAGCCATCCGCTCGCGGACAGTTACAACCATGCACTGTTCCATACCATCGTCGAGACGCTGAAAACTCGACACGAAGTGATCGCGACTGACCTTTACCGCGAGGGGTTTTCCCCGGAGATGACCGAGGCGGAGCGGCGCAGCTACTATCACGGCCCCTATGCAGAGGACGCGGTGGCGAGCCTCATCGAGCACGTACGGCGCGTCGACGGCATTATCTTCTGCTTTCCGCATTGGTGGTTTTCGATGCCTGCCATGCTCAAGGGCTATTTCGACCGGGTCTGGGCGCCGGGTACGGCGTTCGCCCACGATCTGAAGGGTGGGCGCATCAAGCCGCTGCTGACCAACATCCGCCTGTTCGGCGTTGTGACGAGCTACGGCTCACCGTGGTGGTTGAGCCGGATCGTCATGCAAGACCCCGGCCGCAAGGTGTTGCTTAGGGCACTGAAACCGATGTGTGGATCCGGCGTTCGGTCGTTCTATTTGGCGCACTACGATATGGATCGCTCCACCTTGGCATCCCGGGCTGCCTTCATCGAGCGCGTGCGTGCCAGAATCGCCGAAGTTTGACCGGACGGTGGGCATGGGGCTTGGCCTAGGGGCTCGAATTTGGCAGAAGGGCCGCTGATTTCCCTACAGGATTTTCGTAATGACAGAACCGGTGGCGAACGAGGTTGGGCGCGATTTCATTCGTGACATCATCCAGGCCGACCTCGATCAGGCCAAATACAAGGAGATCGTGACCCGGTTCCCGCCGGAGCCGAACGGCTATCTCCATATCGGCCACGCCAAGTCGATCGCGCTCAATTTCGGCATCGCCCAGGAGTTTCCGGGCCGCTGCCATCTGCGCTTCGACGACACCAACCCGGTCAAGGAAGAGCAGGAATATATCGATTCCATCCAGGCAGACGTGCGCTGGCTCGGCTTCGACTGGGGCAAGAACCTGTTCTTCGCCTCGGACTATTTCGACCGCCTCTATGAATGGGCGGAGCAGCTGATCCGAGACGGGCTCGCCTATGTCGACGACCAGACCCAGGAGGAGATCCGTCTTGCGCGCGGCACGCTGACCGAGCCCGGCAAGAACTCGCCCTTTCGCGATCGCACCGTGGATGAAAACCTCGACCTGTTCCGCCGCATGAAGGCGGGCGAATTCCCGAATGGGGCGCGCGTGCTGCGGGCCAAGATCGACATGGGTGCGGGCAACATCAATCTGCGCGACCCCGTGCTGTACCGCATCCTGCATGCGCACCATCCGCGCACCGGGACCAAGTGGAGCATCTATCCGAGCTACGACTATGCGCACGGCCAGTCGGACGCGATCGAGGGTATCACGCACTCGATCTGCACCCTGGAATTCGAGGACCACCGGCCGCTCTACGACTGGTTCATCGAGAAGCTGCCGGTGCCATCGAAGCCGCACCAGTACGAATTCGCGCGGCTGAACCTGACCTACACGCTGCTGTCCAAGCGCGTGCTGACCCAGCTCGTCCGCGAGGGCCATGTCGCGGGCTGGGACGATCCGCGCATGCCGACGATGGCGGGCATGCGCCGCCGCGGCGTGCCGCCGGCCGCCCTTCGCGAATTCGTCAAGCGCATTGGCGTGGCGAAAGCCAACAGCGTCGTCGACGTCGGCATGCTCGAGTTCTGCATTCGCGAGGAGCTGAACCGGACGTCACAGCGGCGGATGGCGGTGCTGAAGCCGCTAAAAGTCGTGATCGAGAATTATCCGGAAGGGCAGACCGAGGAGCTCGAGGCGATCAACCATCCGGACGATCCCTCTGCCGGCACCCGGAAGGTCACGTTCGGCCGTGAGCTCTACATCGAGCAGGACGACTTCATGGAGAACCCGCCGAAGAAGTTCTTCCGTCTGTCGCCAGGCAACGAGGTGCGGCTGCGCTACGCCTATTTCGTCAAATGCACCGGCGTGATCAAGAACGATGCCGGCGAGGTGGTGGAGCTGCGCTGCACCTACGATCCCGCGACCAAAGGCGGTAACGCGCCCGATGGCCGCAAGGTCAAGGCCACCATGCACTGGCTGTCGGCGGCGACATCCGTGCCCGCGGAAATCCGCATCTACAACCAGCTGTTTGCCAACCCGAGCCCGGACGCCTCGAACTTCGCCGCCGATCTCAATCCGCAGTCGCTGGAAATTCTAGCTGATGCCCGCGTCGAAGCATCGGTCGCCGAGAGCAATTCGACCGAGCCGATGCAGTTCGAGCGTCAGGGCTATTTCGTGCGCGACAACGACTCGACACCCGGCAAGCCGGTATTTTCCAGGACCATTGGTCTGCGCGACACGTTCGCGAAGGAAGTCGCGAAGGGCTGAAAAGGGCTGCGAGACCACAATGAGCGACGAAGCCGACGCGATCGTTTCCGCCATCATCGCCAAATGGCGCGCCGGCTTCGCAACGCTCGACGCCGCGGCACTCTCGTCTCTGTATTCGAAGAACGCCTTCTTCTTCGGCTCCAACCCAAAGCTCTATCGGGGCAGGGATGGCGTCGCAGACTATTTCAACGGCCTGCCGCGCTGGCGCAAGCCGAGCGCGGTCTTCTCCGAGGTGTATGCGGCGCAGGCAGCTCCTGATCTCATCAATATGGCCGCAACCATCTCGTTCAATCTCGCCGGCGAACGCCCCGATTTCTCGGTCAAGATGAGCTGGGTCATCATGCGCGAGGACGGCGACTGGAAGATCGTCAATCACCATGCTTCGTCGCAGACGCCGCTGATCTGACCAGCGGGGCACACGGCTTCGTCATTCTCGTGAGAGAACGAATGTGCACCTCGCGCGTTGGGGTGGGCCCAACAAGGAACCCACCATGCAGAACATCGCAGAACACATGGAAGTCATCGGCGCCGACGGCGTCCATATCGGCACCGTTGACAAGGTCGAAGGCAATCGCATCAAGCTGACCAAGAAGGACAGCGGCGAGGGCAGCCACAAGGGGCATCATCACTTCATCGACAAGGGCCTCGTCGCGGACATCGAGGGCAACAAGGTCCGGCTGTCGGCCAAGGCGGATGTCGCGGTGACGATGGAAGAGGAAAAGTAGGGGGCGCGCCCTTTCGTTCCTGATCCGTACCGCTATCCGCCCGCCTGCACGTTCCGGTAGCTTCGGCCTTCGTTGCGTATCACCGAGTGCAGGGAATGGCGGAGCCGGGCCGGCCAGTACGGTCGCAGGGGATCGCGGGGACGTGGCCCGCGGGCCGCGCCGCGTCCGCTGGCGGCCTCGCGCCTGCAGGCCTCGACCTCTGGACATCGCTGGCCGAGACCGTCCGCGCCTGGCTACGCGCCGAGGCTGGCGCCGGGCGGCTGTTGCCGTGGGTGCCCGTAGCGTTTGGCTGCGGCATCGCGCTTTATTTTTCCGCCGATCACGAGCCGGTGCTGTGGATCGTCGCCACGACCGCCATCGCGCTCCTGCTTGGCGCGGCTCTGTTGCGGCGGAGCCGGCTGTTCGCCCCGGCCATCATGATCGCGGCGGTCGCGGCCGGTTTTGCCGTGGCGACCTGGAAGACGGCGCGCATCGCCCACCCGGTGCTGGCCAAGGCGCTCTATTCAGTGTCGTTGTCGGGCTTCGTCGAGGCCCGCGATATCCGCGAGCGTACCGATCGTTTCGTGCTGCGCGTCACGGCGATGGAGGCGCAACGCAGCGACGTCAGGCTCGAGCGCGTGCGCCTGTCGGTCCGCAAGGGCACCGCGCCGGAGGTCGGCAGCTTCGTTCAGCTGAAGGCGCGGCTGATGCCGCCACTCGCGCCGGTGCGGCCCGGCAGCTACGACTTTTCGCGTGACATGTTCTTCCAGGGCATCGGCGCCTCCGGCTTCGCGATGGGCGCAATCACGGTGGCGGCGCCGCCTGAGACCGCCGGCTTGCGGCTGCGTTACGCGGCCTTCATGCAAGGCCTGCGCGATGCGATCGATGCCCGCATCCGGGCGACGCTCGACGGCGACAACCGGGCGATCGCGACCGCGCTGCTCACCGGGCGGCGCGATGCGATCACCACGCCCGTCAACGACGCGATGTTCATCTCCGGCCTCGGCCACGTGCTCTCGATCTCCGGTTATCACATGGCGGTCGTTGCCGGTGTCGTGTTCTTCGCGGTGCGCGCGCTGCTCGCTCTGATCCCCAGACTGGCGGCCGGCTTCGCCATCAAGAAATGGTCGGCCGCCGCCGCGCTGGTCGCCGCTGCGTTCTACCTGCTGCTGTCAGGCGCGGAGGTCGCGACGCAAAGGTCGTTCTTCATGACCGCGGTAGTGCTGATCGCGGTGATGGTCGATCGCCGCGCCATCACCTTCCGCACGCTTGCTGTCGCCGCGCTGATCGTGCTCGCGGTCGCGCCGGAAGCGCTGGTGCATCCGAGCTTCCAGATGTCGTTTGCAGCAACGCTCGGGCTGGTGGCGCTGGTGCAGATCGGCATGCCGAATTTGTTTGCCTCGCCGGACCATTCGGCGACTGCACGCATTGCGATGTGGGGCGGCCGCGAGATCGCGATGCTGTTCATGGCTTCGCTGATTGCGGGACTTGCGACCACACCCTACGCCGCTTTCCACTTCCACCGTGTCACGCCGTTCGGCGTGCTCGCCAATCTCGGCGCGATGCCGGTGGTCTCGGCGCTGGTGATGCCGGCGGGGCTGTTGGGGCTGCTTGCTGCACCGTTCGGGCTGGACAGCGTGTTCTGGTGGCTGATGGGGATCGGCATCGACTGGATGGTCGCGGTCTCGCGCTGGGTCGCAGCATTGCCGGGTGCCGTCGGCCGCATCGCGGCGTTCGGGATCGGGCCGCTGATCGCGGCGAGCCTGGGAATCATCGTGCTGGGCTTGTTGCGGACGCCGCTGCGCTGGTCCGGCGCCTTGGTGCTGCTGGCAGCGATCCTCTGGGGACTGTCGGCGCGGCAGCCCGACATCCTGATCGCCGGGGATGGCGCGAGCGTCGCGGTGCGGGGCAAGGACGGATATCTGCACCTGATCAGGACCAGCAAGGACAGCTTTCTGCTCAAGGAATGGCTCGCTGCCGACGCCGATCCGCGCGATGCCGGCAGAGCCTCGCTGGCTGATGGCGTGTCCTGTGACGAATCCGGCTGCGTGACGCCACTGATCGACGGGAGGCTGGTCGCGCTGGCACTGCGGGTCGACGCTCTCGCCGACGATTGCAGTCGGGCCGCGCTGGTGGTGACGACGCGTCCCGCGCCGCCCGATTGCGCGGCGATGGTGGTCGATCGGCAGCGGCTCGCCAGCCAGAGCGCACTGGCGCTGACGCAGTGACGGATTTGTGGTTCAGGCGGTGAGGGCGAGAGGCACGAGCCGCCCCTGGTTGCCGGCCGGCGCCGGCGAGGGTGATTTCGACGGCAGCCTTGCGCCGAAGGCGACCGCGCCCCGCATCAAGGACGCAACGCCGGCGGAGACCGACTTGCAGGCCGACGATTGATCTGATGGTGCGGAGCAACGCAGCGGGTCGGTGCGTCCGCTCGGATTCGCTGGCGCAAACCACACCATCTCGCCGGCCACGGCCGGCGATGGCAATTCAATCCTGACCTCCGACCTCGTAGCCGGAGGGCGGCTGTTTCAGCCGATCGGCAGGTGCGTGACGGTCGGCTGCCTCTCGGCGATGATCTGCGCCTTGTGCTCGCGCTCGATGACCGACTGGGTCACAGGCAGTTGCAGCACGGTCGCGCGCTGGCCTTCGACGAGCTGCGTCACCAGCACAAATTTGCCGTCGGGGAATTCGATCGCGTCATGATGGCGGTCGGGAACGTGCGGATCGATCTTGCCGAACTTGCCCACGCGGGAATTGATGGTCCGCGTCCAGATCCAGCGATTGTCGTAGCGGACGTCGTCTGCGAAGGCGAGCTCCGTTCCCGGCAGCAGGCAGACGGCAACAGACGGATCGGCTGCGGAGGCGAAGCCGCGCGTCGAGGTGCCGCGGAAATTTGTCGTGACGATCGTCTCGCCGACTTCGGCGGGGCGCGACGCGACGGCATGCAGGCTGTAGTCACACATCGGGTGCTCCTCATGCTGGGATAGCAACCCGCGTCTCTTATCGAGGCGCAGGCCTCTATCAGAGTTGAAGCACGAAAGCTCTGCTCGGTTGTGGGCAAATCTGCGGCTGGTTTCCGCAAGCCGCGATCACATTATCTTTCCCGAATTCAATAGGAACAAAGAGAGTTGCGATGCATTCGGGAGGCGCATGCGCGAATATTGCCGGCTGGTGCAACGACCTCGATCGCTGGTCGCTGTTTCCTCGCACACTCGAGCCGCGAAGCGGTGCTGTTTCGGTGCTGCTTCTTGGGCGTCGCGAGTAGCCAGCGCCGGAGGAGGGGCCGGATAGTCTGTGCAGAACCAGAAAGACTATCCAGCCGGAGCGGACGATGATCCGCTCCAATCTCTGACCGGCGATGCCGATCGGAAGCGCGCGAGGCGCCAACTTCTCCAGGTATCAAGTACGTCCGGTATCAGTACTTCCGGTAAAGCCCGATCAGCTTGCCCTGAATCTTCACCCGATTGGGCGGCAGGATGCGGACCTCATAGGCAGCGTTGGCGGGCTCGAGCGCGATCGAGGCGCCGCGACGGCGGAAGCGCTTCAGCGTCGCTTCCTCGTCGTCGATCAGCGCCACCACGATGTCGCCGGTATCGGCGCTCTCGTTGCGCTGAATCAGCGCCATGTCGCCGTCAAGGATGCCGGCATCAACCATGGAATCACCGCGCACTTCCAGCGCGTAATGTTCGCCCGAGCCGAGCATGTCGGGCGGTACGCTGATGGTGTGGCTGCGTGTCTGCAACGCCTCGATCGGCGTGCCGGCCGCGATGCGGCCCATCACCGGTACCGCCACGGGGCGTTCGCCCTCGTCCGCGGGCAGGCTGGAGCCCGCACGCACCTTGCCGAGATTGCCCTCGATGACGCTGGGGGTGAAGCCGCGGCGGCTGCCGGCGGCTGCCTGGAGCTCCGGCAGCTTGATGACTTCAATCGCACGGGCGCGGTTGGGCAGGCGTCGGATGAAGCCACGCTCCTCGAGCGCCGTGATCAGGCGATGGATGCCCGACTTCGAGCGCAGATCGAGCGCATCCTTCATCTCGTCGAAGGAGGGCGGCACGCCGCTTTCCTTCAGACGTTCACTGATGAACCGCAGAAGCTCGTATTGTTTGCGCGTTAACATCTCGACCAAAGTCCCCCGGTTGATGTCGTCCGATTCCGAGACGCAGAATTCGGCAATAAGCCGCTACATGCTCGAAACAAATCATGAACGGACACTATATGTTCGATACATGTTCCGCAACTGCTTAATTTACCGTGAACAGAGCAAAGTTCGCGGAACGCGCGTTGCGGGGGTGCTCAGACGGGGAGCCGCAACACTTCGCAAGCCGTGCCGGCTTCGGCCTTCGGCGCGAATGGTGCGCGCACGAGAAGTACCTGTGCTGCAGCGAGATTCGCAAGCAGCGAAGAGTCCTGATGATTGACGGGAAGAACGACGCGTGTGCCATCGTCACGCTCCTCCAGATGCGCGCGCAGATAGTCCTCGCGCTGGTCGTTGGCGCCGACGCCGCGGCCGAGCACGGCGCGTTCGCGGCGATGGTGAATCACTGAACGGCCCGACAGGGCGCGAATCAGCGGCACCATGAACAGGAAAGCGCACACGTAGGACGACACGGGATTGCCCGGCAGGCCGATCACACCCATTGCGCCGAGTCGCCCGTGCATCATCGGCTTGCCTGGCCGCATCGCGATCTTCCAGAACGCCATCGCGATGCCTTCGTCCCGCAGTGCCTGCTGGACCAGATCGTGGTCGCCGACCGATGCGCCGCCGGTCGTGATCAGGATGTCGGCGCCGCTCTCGCGGGCGCGGCGGATGCCGGCGGTGGTCGCCTCCAGCGTGTCGGCGGCAATACCGAGGTCGATCGTCTCGGCGCCTTCGCTGCGGGCGAGCGCGTGCAGGGCGTAGCCGTTGGAATAGACGATCTGGCCGTGGCCTGGCGTGGTGCCTGGCATCACTAGCTCGTCGCCGGTGGCGAGAATCGCGACCTTTGGACGCCTGAAAACGACAAGGTGCGGATGATTCATCCCGGCAGCGAGCGCGAGGTCGCGCTCGGTGACACGGCTTCCCTTGCGCAGGAGCACGTCACCCTCGCGGAAATCGACGCCGGCGGGGCGGATGTGCCGACCGGCGATCGCGGCTTCCTTGATCATGATCCGCTTGCCGGCGGCGACCGTGTCCTCCTGGATCACGACGGCGTCCGCGCCACCGGGAACGACGCCGCCGGTGAAGATCCGTACGGCCTCGCCGGCGCCGATCGTCCCGGCGAACGGTCGGCCCGCCGCGACTTCGCCGACCACGGTGAGCTCCGAATCGATCGTCGCGGCATCGGCCGCGCGCACCGCGTAGCCGTCCATCGCCGACATCGCCTGCGGCGGCTGCGTGCGCCGCGCCGCGAGGTCACGCGCGAGCACGCGATGATGGGCCTCGTCGAGGGAAATCATTTCTTCCGGCAGCGGCTCTGCACCCGCCAGCACCGCGGCAAGCGCGTCGGAAACCGGCATCAAGGCCACGGCGAAAACTCCTGCTCGGCACGTTCGGGCGAATGTTCCGCACGTCTTCTAGCCGAGCGCGGGCGCAGAGGCAAAAACCGCTGAGCGGGCACAGTCATCCCGCCGCTTCACATTGTTCCGGAAGGCAGGATCAAGCGCGTCGCGGCATGATGCGAAGAACCTGACAAATCGGCAGGAGAGCGGCCATGGAAGCGACGAAAATCACGGCAAGGAAAATCACGGCAAGGCGAGAACGACGAGCGCCCCGGGCTGCATCGATCAGCTCCCTGCCTGCCCGGGAGTTACGTCGGGCGCCTTGGCTCCCTGGTCTTTGTCGGGCAGCGGATCGGCCTGGGATTTCAGGTCGGCGGCCTTGCTCACAAGCTTGGCGGAAAGGTCCGAATCTGAAGTTGTCCTGGCGAATTCAAGAAGAAGAGAGGCCTGCTTGGTGAGGTAGGTTTTGCCCAGCACGATGATGCATCCGTCCGTAGAAGTCCCAACGGACTCTAAGAGTCCGGAAGGCGGTATTCCGTTCCCGGAACTCTGTACAAAAATGCACAAAGTGATCGGGTTCCTCAATTTCTCAAAATTGGTCCCGGCGGGCGGTGCCGCCGTGGGTTTCGCGACACCGACTCCTCGTCAAATGCCCAATGCCTTCAATGCGTTCCCGACGTCACGCGGCGAGGTCACATGCACCGCCGTCAAGCCGCGCGCCCGCGCTCCCTCGATGTTTTCGGCAAGATCATCGAAGAACACGATGCGCCCGGCGGGCACGCCGATCGCCGCAACGACGTGGTCGAAGGCCTCCGCATCCGGTTTGCGCAAGCCGATGCTGGACGACAAATACAGCTCGCGGAAATGGCCGAGGAGGTCGGCATATTCCCTCGAGAAATGGTCCACGTGCGGCCGGTTGGTGTTGGAGAAAGCGTAGAGCGGCATCTGCTTCGCTGCCCGCGGCAGCAGCTCGGCGATGTCAGGCATTTCGCCGGCGAAGATCGCGTTCCAGCCTTCCAGGAACTGCGCGTCCGAAATGCCGATTCCGAGCGAGGCTCGCAATGAGGCGAAATAATCCTCATCGCTGATCTTCCCCATCTCGTGCAACCGATAGGCTTCGCTGTCCCGCACATAGCGCGCGACGATGGCTTCGGGCTTGCAGCCGGCATGTCCCGCCCAGCAGGCGATTGCCTTGGAGAAATCGATATCGAGCACTACGCGGCCGAGATCGAACAGGAGCGCATCCGCGCTGCCGGGAGAGAGCGATGTCACCTGCATCCTTTCACTCAGTATCGATATGGCTCGTGGTCGAACAGCGGAAACGCGCTGAACACACTCGGCGCGTTGGTTGCGGTCGCCTGGTGCAGGCAGGATTTGTCGAGCTCGGCGAACGACGTCGCACCCAAGAGGCCGAGGCAGCGCAGCACTTCGTCCTCGAGCAGCTCCAGCATGCGCGCCACGCCGGCTTCGCCGGCCGCCGCCAGCGCCCAGCATTGCAGCCGGCCGATGCCGACGAGGTCGGCGCCCGCCGCGATCGCCTTGACGATGTCGGTGCCGCGACAGACACCGCCATCGACCATGATCTTGGCGCGGCCGTTCACGGCATCGACGATCTCGGGCAGCACATGCATGGCGCCGCGACCGTGATCGAGCTGACGGCCGCCATGGTTGGAGACGTAGATCCATTCGACGCCGTGATCGATCGCGATCAGCGCGTCCTCTGGCGTCGCGATGCCCTTGAGGATCAGCGGGATCTTGAACTTGTCCTTGATCATCTTCACCGTCCGCCACTCCAGACCCTTCTGGTAATCGCCGCCGGTGGCGCGCAGGCGGCTCTCGCGAACGTAGCGCTTGGCGATGTCACGTTCGCGACGGCTGTAATGAGCGGTGTCGACGGTCAGGCAGAAGGCGGCGTAGGCGTTCTTCTCGGCCCGGCTGACGACGTCGGCAACGAAGGCGTCGTCGCCGCGCACATAGAGCTGGTAGAGGCGCAGCGCGTCGGGCGCAGCTTCGGCGGTCTTCTCGAGGCCGGGCTCGGACACGGAACTGAGCATGTGCGCCGCACCGAAAGGACCGCAGGCGCGTGCCACGCTCGCCGCACCATCCGGATCGAAGATCTCAAGCGCGCCGACGGGGGCGAGTACCACCGGCAGGCGCATCTTGCGGCCGAACTGCTCGACCGAGCCGGTGACCTTGCGGACATCGCGCAGCACGCGTGGGCGGAAGGCGATCTCGTCCAGTGCCATGCGGTTGCGACGCATGGTGGTCTCGGTCTCGGCCGCGCCGACGATATAATCCCAGGCATTCTGGTTGAGGTTGGCGCGGGCTTTCCGGATGAATTCATGCAGATTCTGGAACGGCTCGGTGCTGGCGCCGAGCTCGACGTTCCTTTCCGGTTGGATGCGGGGTGCTTCGTTCATTGTTATCCTCCCGAGAATTTGAAGCCTTCCCTCATCGCCTAACCCGTCCGGGGCGCCAAAACCATCCTAAAATGGCATGGCAGCGAGGCGTGGGCCGGCCGGCCGACCCCCGCTGCGCACCAACCGGGTCCTGCAACGTTGCCGAAAGTTTAGGTCCGGACGAAGGGATTTTTACGGTGTACCCGCCGGCGTGGCATCCCGGCCTTGAAGAAACCAGAATGGTATTGTGAGAAGCAGGCTGGATCGCCATTTGCATGGCGGCTCCCCAGCCCCACCGAACCGCGAAGCAAAAAGGCCAGCCTATCCATGCGGAAAACCCTGCTGTTTCCACTGGGCGCGCTCACCGGAGCGTGTCTGACCCTTCTGGTAGCCAGTCCGCACGGCGGCGTATGGGCGGCACGGGCGGCAGCGAGCGCGGATGACGCCTATTCCAAGCTCAATTTGTTCGGCGAAGTGTTCGAGCGGGTGAAGGCGAGCTACGTCGAGAAGCCTGACAATGCCAAGCTGATCGAAGGCGCGATCACCGGCATGGTGACCTCGCTCGATCCGCACTCGCGCTACATGAACGACAAGGCCTGGACCGAGATGCAGGAGACCACCTCCGGCGAGTTCGGCGGGCTCGGCATCGAGGTCACGATGGAGGACGGTCTCGTCAAGGTCGTCTCGCCGATCGACGACACGCCGGCGTCTAAAGCCGGCATCATGTCGGGCGACCTCATCAGCAAGATCGACGGCGATGCGGTGCAGGGCATGACGCTCGAGCAGGCCGTCAACAAGATGAAGGGGCCGGTCGAGACCCAGACCAAGCTCACGATCGTGCGCAAGGGCGCCGACGCCCCGCTCGACGTCGCGATCAAGCGCGAGATCATCCATGTGCGCCCGGTGCGCTTCCACGTCGAGAACGGCGACATCGGCTATATCCGCGTCACCTCGTTCAACGAGCAGACGACCGATGGCCTGAAGAAGGCGATCGCATCGATCTCCAAGGACGTTCCGCCGGAGAAGCTGGTCGGCTATGTGATGGACCTGCGCAACAATCCGGGCGGATTGCTCGACCAGGCCGTATCGGTGTCGAGTGCGTTCCTGCAGCGTGGCGAGGTCGTCTCGACCCGCGGCCGCAATCCGGAAGAGACCCAGCGCTTCACGGCGCATGGAGGCGACCTCACCAAGGGCAAGCCGCTGGTGGTTCTCGTCAATGGCGGCTCGGCCTCGGCCTCGGAGATCGTGGCCGGCGCGCTACATGACCACAAGCGCGCGACGCTGATCGGCACGCGCTCGTTCGGCAAGGGCTCGGTGCAGACCATCATTCCGCTCGGCACCGGCAACGGCGCGCTGGCGCTGACCACGGCGCGCTACTACACGCCCTCGGGCCGCTCGATCCAGGCCCAGGGCATCGCGCCCGACATCGAGATCCTCCAGGACGTGCCGGCTGAGCTGAAGGGCCGGATGGACACCATGGCGGAGTCCCAGATGCGCGGCCATCTCCAGGCAGCCGACGGCACCGAGCAGACCGGGTCGCAGTCCTATGTCCCGCCGGAAGCGAAAGACGACAAGGCCCTGCATACGGCCTACGACTTCCTGCACGGCCAAACCGCGAATGCGGTGGCCGCCAAGCCGGCGTCGAGGGCTGCGGTGCCGAACTAGGCCCTCGCCAGTTCCAGAGATCGATCGCCCGGGCGTGGTTGACCGCTCCCGGGCGATTTCGTTTTGGACGCCGTCTCAGCTGGGATTCATGGCCGCAAGGGTGGCCTCGTAGCAGCCATCGCGCTCGGCCCAGCGCAGGGCGCGGTCGCGCTCGACCAGCACTTCGTCGCGGGGATGGACCCGCAGCTCCAGCGACTGCGTTAACAAGGTCAGCGGCGTGCTGAGAATCTGCCAACGACGCGACTTCCAAGTTCAAATTGGTCGAGCGCTCGGTCTTAGCTGAGTGACAGCGACGCCGGAGATCGCGAGCAGCCCGCCGATCATCAACATTGGGGTCATGCGTTCGCCAAGAAACAACATGCTCGACATCAAGGCGAACACCGGAAGCAGCAAACCGAAGGGCGCGACGCGACCCATGGAGCAACGCCCGATCAGCCAGAACCACAGGCCAAATCCGACAATTCCCCCGATGAAAATCGTATAGGCGAGTGCCAGCCAACCACGTCCATCTGCAGTGACGAGGCTCGCGAGTTGTCCATGTTCAAGGAGCAGCGACATCAACATGACCTGCGGCACCGTGAACAGCGAGGACCATCCCATCAACATCAGGGGATCAAAAGGGCCGTAGCGTTTCGTCAGGACATTGGACACCGCGAATGCGAAGGCTGCCCCGACCACGAGCAGCAGTGGAAGCGCGTTTGCGGACGGGCCGGGCCCCGCTGCCAGCACGACCACGCCGACAAATGCAAGCACCACTCCAGCGGACGTGGTGAGAGACGGCCGCTCCGCGAGCAGCGGCCAGGCCAGCAGGACGGTGAAGGGCGTGGCGAGTTGAATTGCGACGGCCGACATGCTTCCCGAGCCGAGGCCGAGGCCAACATAGAAGAGCCCGAAGTTCAGTCCGCCAAGGAAAAACGAAATCGCTGCGATCGGGCCAAACTGTTGACGTGCGGGCCTTTTGACAAAGGGAACAAGCAGCAGCGCGATGGCCAGGAAGCGCAGCGCGAGGAAGAAGAGGGGTGGAAACTCCATAACGCCCACTTTGATGGCCACGAATTGATAACCCCAGAGCAAGGGGACGACCACCGCGCAGACGATCTGAAAGCCGGACATGGTATCGTTCTTTTCAAGACCGTTCGGTCTAGATATAGGCGTGCGAGCAGCGGAAACGTCCATGGTTGTCTACCCGATGAAGCGGTCGAGAAAAGCGTCAACGGTGGCTTGCGAAATGATCCGTGTCGGTGCCGTTTTACCGACCACCCGCAGGCCCTCGACGAAACAGACGAGAATTCGGGCGGCACTCGAAGGCTCGACACCATCGGCCAACTTGCCCGCTGCCTCCGCACGGGAAAGTGCACCAGCCACCCGAGCCTCCATAGCTTTGAAAAAGCTCCCGATGCGACGATCAATTTCGGCATCACGGCCAGCCAGTTCCATGGCTGTGGCTACCAACAGGCATCCGCGCCGACCATTGGCACCGCTGTTGCGGTCAACATAGCCGGCAAGGTAGGCCCTTAGGCCGTCGATCGGCTCCCGGCGGGGGTCGAGTTCGATATCCATCCGTGTCAAGGCAATGGCAATGTAGCGATCAAGCGCAAGCAGGAACAGCGAGTGCTTGTCGCCGAAAGCGGCGTAGAGGCTGCCCCGCGAGAGCTTCGTCGCACGAAGAAGGTCCGGTAGCGCCGTGGCGTGATAGCCGCGGGACCAGAACACATCCATCGCGCGTTCGACGGCGGATTCCATGTCGAAACTTCGGGGACGGCCACGGGGCAACTGCACAGGGGTTTGGCGGGGCATTGCCGATATATAGACCGAATGGTCTTTAATTTCTAGGGGCGCCACCGCCGTTTGGCCGTCCGCCGATGTTTCTGCTTGGCCTCCCGAGCCGACAATTGCGCCTGTGTGAGTCCAGGCCCTAGCTTGCCTCCCGGCGGCGGCCTTCGTTGCCGCCGCGCTGGGCGAGACGGCCGCGATGAGCTGCGAACAGCTCCAGCACTTTGTCGGCGGGTTTGGCGGCGCTGAACAGATAGCCCTGCATCTCGGAGCAGCCGAGCGCGCGCAGCAACCGCTGCTGCTCCTCGGTCTCGACACCCTCGGCCGTGGTGGTCATGCGGCGGGCAGCCGCGAGATTGACGACCGCCTGCACGATGCTGGAGGAGCCGTCGGGGCCGGCGATGTCGTTGACGAAGCAGCGGTCGATCTTGATCTTGTCGAACGGGAAGCGGTGCAGATAGCTCAGCGAGGAGTAGCCGGTGCCGAAATCGTCGAGCGCGATGCGGACGCCGATGGCGCGGAGTTGATGCAGGATCGCAAGCGCGGTGTCGTCGTCGCGGATCAGCACCGCCTCGGTGATCTCAAGCTCGAGCCGGCTTGCCGGCAAATTGGAGGCGGCAAGCGCTGCCATGATCTTCAGCGCCAGCGTGCCGCTCTTGAACTGCACCGGCGAGACGTTGACGGCGAGGCGGACGTCGTCGGGCCAGTTCGCTGCGTCCCGGCAGGCGGTCGCCAGCACCCATTCGCCGATCTCGTTGATCAGGCCGGTGTCCTCGGCGATCGGGATGAACTCGGCCGGCGAGACCATGCCGCGTTCGGGATGGCGCCAGCGCACCAGCGCCTCGCAGCCGGTGATGCGGTCGTCCTTCAGGCTGAGGCAAGGCTGGTAATACACCTCGAGGCCGCCTTCGAGCCCGCCTTGAGCGATGGCGTGGCGCAGGTCGATCTCGAGCTGCCGCCGCTCGTGGATCTTGGCGTCCATCTCAGGCTCGAAAAAGCGATAAGTGCGGCGCCCGGCGGCTTTAGCGGCGTACATCGCCATATCCGCGTTCTTCAGGATCTGGTCCAGCGCCGTTCCATGTTGCGGCGCCAGCGCGATGCCGATGCTGGCGTCGGTGGCAAGATGATGTCCCATGCAGTCGAACGGCGCGCGGATGGCCTCAAACACCCGCGCGACGAGCTCGTTGACCTGATCCAGCGATGTCACCGCGCTCTGGATGATGGCAAATTCGTCGCCGCCGAGGCGCGCCACGAAGTCTGTCGGACCCGCACACCGGTGGAGGCTCTGCGCGACTGACTTCAGGAGCTCGTCGCCGATGAGATGCCCGAGCGCGTCGTTGACGCCCTTGAACTCGTCGATATCGATGTAGTGCACCGCGAGTTGTTCGCCCCCGGCGACGAGATCGAGTTCCTGACGTAGATGCTCGTGGAACATGGTGCGGTTGGGCAGGTCGGTCAGCGCGTCGTAGTGAGCGAGATGGGTGATGCGCTCCTCGATACGCCGGCGCTCCGTGATGTCCTCATGCGTCGCGACCCAGCCGCCGTCCGTGAGCGGTTCGTTGACGATCTGGATCGAGCGACCGTCGGAGGTCTCGACTACCATGGAATTGCGCACGTGGACGTCGCGCAGGACCCGTGCGACATACTGGTCCACATCGCCGGTGAACGAGCCGGTGGCTCTGCGGTGCGCAATGATATCGTGGAAGCTGCAGCCGGGTCTCACGATTTCGGACGACAGCCCGTACATCTCGACGTAGCGCTGATTGCAGATCACGAGCTGCTGCGATGCGTCGAACAGCAGCAGGCCCTGGGTCATGTTGTTGACGGCGCGGTCGAGACGCTGCTTTTCCAGCGTCAGCCGTTCCCGCGAAAGACGATGCTGCTCCAGGAGCTTGCGTATGATCGCGATCAGCACGCCCGCGATGGCGAGCGCGGAAGAGGCGGCGACCGAGATCAGGATGCCGATCTGCTCGCGCCAGTCCGTCAGGGCCGTCGCGCGCGTCGTGGTGGCCATCATCAGGATCGGGAAGTGAGGCAGGCCGTGTGAGGAAATCAGCCGGTCCTCGCCGTCGACGGGGCTCATGAAGCGGCCGGCAAAATGGTCGAGCCCGAAAACCCTTTGATGCGCGAACGGACCGTTCTTGAAATTCCGCCCCATCAATTCGCTGGAATGGGGATAACGGGCGAGCATCGTGCCGTCCCGGTGCAGCATCGAGATCGTCGTGCTTTCGCCGAGCACGGCGGACTCGAAGAACTTTTCGAAATTTGCCGGCTCGATGCCGCGTCCGACCGCACCCAAGAATTCGCCGTTCGGTCCGACGACCTTGCGCACGATCAGGATGGTCCAGGCGCCGGAGATGCGACTGTAGAGTGGCTCGATCAGGACGTCGGGAGCATCGGGATCGTACCGGAAGGTGCGAAAATAGGCGCGATCGGCAACGTTCACGTTCGGGGCCGGCCATGCCGTCGACGAATTGATCAAATTGCCTTCGGCATCGATGATATTGAGGCCGCCTATGTGGGGTAGTGCATCGATCTTCGAGCGCAGCATCCGGTGGAGGTCCTGGCCGGCGAGGCGCTTGCGATAGTCCGCCGCACTGGTGATGCCGCTCGCGCGGACGTAGTCGACGAAATCCTTCTGGATGACTGCGAAATCCTGCAATTGCTGGTCGAAATGATGGGCCAGCATCAGCACGGTGTTTTCCAGCTCGCGGCCGGAGCTGCGCAGCGCACGTTCGCGGAAATTCTGCGCCATCAGGGTCGCGCCGACCGCGATCGCAGCGATCAGCAGCGTGCCGCCCACCACCAGCCAGCGGATCGGTCCGCTGCGCACGAAGGCCTGGTCAAAAAGGCGACTGCCGAATCCCGTCATCATGATCGATCGTTGTGGTGCACACGTCAGGGTCAATTCTTGGCACCGGGAACATCCGTCGGTTTACGGGAACGGAGTGGAGGCGAAGTTAGCAAGCTGGGTTAATGCGCCGTGAACGGACGCTCGCAAAAGCAATCAATATGCGGGACGCGAGACGTGCAGCATTGTCGGAAGCTTCCGCGCGGCCGGACAATTTCTGCCGACCATCGCGCTGATCGCCGCCGGCATCGCGCTTGCGATCATCGCCGTGGTGAACGGCCTGGGCAGCAAGCTCGATTCAAGATTCGGGGCGATCAGCGCGTCGTTGCGCTGATCGGCCGGGTTTCGCTGCGCGCCAGTATCGCCAACACGATCAGTGCCGCGACGATGTTCGCGGCGGCGCTGATCAGGATCGGCAAAGTATAGCTGTGATTGAGGTCGTAGGCGAAGCCGGCCGCACTCGGACCAACCAATGTCCCGAACGCCACGCTGGTGTAGAGAATGCCGATGATTCCGCTGACGTTGCGTCCGCCAAAATAGTCCATGACCACGGCGGGCAGCACCGCGACCCAGCCGCCGTAGAACACACCGTAAATGAAGGCAAAAGCGGCGAGGGTCCGGACATCAGCGGCAATGGCCCAGATCGCCATCGCGAACGCCATTCCGATCATGACCATGATCAGAGAGCGATCGCGGCCCATCCGGTCGGCGATCGCGCCGAGAAAGAAGCGACCAGCGGTGCTGCCGGCCCCGATCACGCCCAGCAGCAGCACGGCAGAGGACGCCGCGACACCGTGGTCGCGCGCGTAAGGCACGAGATGAACGAATGGAACGAAGGCGCCGAACGAGCAGACCAGACACGATGCGTAAAGGGCGACAAAACGCGTCGACCGGACGGCCTCGCGCACCGAGGCGCCGCCGGCGTTGACCGTGTCCGCCGCGTCGCAAGGCGGATCGCCGTCGGGCCGGAGGCCGCGGTCCTTCGGATCGTTCTCGATGAGCATCGACATCCCGCCGCCCAGCACCAGCGCAATCGCGCCCAGCGCCAGATAGGCGCCGCGCCAGCCCATCGATGCGATCAGCAAGGAGGCGAGCGGCGGCATTGCCAGCGTGCCGAGCCCGATGCCGCTCACCGCGAGCCCAGAGGCAAAGCCGCGGCGCTTGACGAACCAGCGTTGCACCGCGCCGATTGCCGGAACATAGGCGCAGCCGACGCCGAGGCCGACACCGAGCCCGTAGGCGAGATAGACCTCCACGAGGGAACGTGCAGCGCTCGCGGCCGCAAGTCCAACCGCCATCAGGACCATGCCCGCTACGGCCAGTGGACGCGAACCGAGCCGGTCGGCGAGGGGACCGCTGACGAGTCCGAGAGCGAAGTACAGAAAGCCCGCAATCGAGAACACCAGCGAGATTGAACCACGGGAGGCGCCGAAATCGCGCTGGAGCGGCTCCAGAAATGCGCTGAAGGTGTAGACAGAACCAAAGCCGACGAACATCACGGCAAATGCCGCCGCGACGACGAACCAGCCGTGGAAAATGCTTCGACCTACGGGATTGAATGGAATGGTCAATGCTGCCTCCGCGAGGTGAGGGAAGGATGGCGACGATGCCAGGACGTGACACGCTGGAACGCAGCGCCAGCGCGAACCAGCGTGGCCTCGTCGAGATGGGCGGCGACAAGCTGGAACGCGATCGGCAGTCCGTCCGCCGATGCACCACCTGGTAGCGTGATCGTGGGATGACCGGTCATATCGAACGGGCAGGTGTAGCGTTGCAGCTTCGCGATCAGATCCGGCTGCTCGCCGAGGGTCCGGATCATGGCCAGCGTCAACGGCGCGAAAGGGTGGACCGGGATCAGCAGCAGGTCGATGGTCTCGAACAGTGCGGTCACCTGGCCGCGCAGTGCCAGCCGCCGCAGCAGGATCTTCTGATAATCGAGACCGGAGAGCGCGCGACCAGCCTCGAGCAGCGAGCCGAGGATTGGGCCATACTCATTCTTGCGGACAGGATAGGTCGCCTCGTGCGCGACCGCAGCTTCCACCGCACAGTTAGGGGTCCAGTCGGCGATCGCCGGTTCTACGTCGGGAAATCTGACGTTGACGGTGTGGGCGCCAAGCGCACGGAAAGCATCGATGGCATCCGCCAACACGTGCCGTGTCGCAACGTCCACGTCCTCGCCGTTCCAGGCAGCGTCGACACCGATCCGCAGGCCCCGCACGTCCCGTGCGGCCGCGGCAAGATAGTCAGGCACCGGATTGAGCAGCGACGTCGGGTCATTGGGGTCGTGTCCGGCGATGACCCCAAGCAGTACGCCGGCATCGACCGCGCTGCGGCCGATCGGTCCGATATGGTCGAGCGTCGCGGCCAGCTCGAACGTGCCGTGGCGGCTGACGCGGCCCCAGCTCGGCTTCAGCCCAGTCAGGCCGTTGGCGGCGCAGGGCCAGCGGATCGAGCCACCGGTGTCGGAGCCAAGCGAGCCGAAGCAAAGTCCGGCGGCCGTCGCGACCGCCGAGCCGCTGGACGAGATACCCGGCCAGTAATTCCGATTCCATGGATTTCTCGGTGGCGTCACTAGCGGGTGGTGATCGGAATAGGCGCCCTCGGTGAGCTGCAACTTGCCGAGCACCACACCGCCTGCATCCCTGATCCTGCGCGTGACGGTCGCATCTTCACCAGGACGGAAATCGCGATGAAGCGTGGTGCCGGCCGCCGTCGGAATGCCCTTGGTCCAAAACAGATCCTTCAGCGCAATCGGCACGCCATGCAGGGGGCCCCGATACTGGCCATTTGCGATCTCAGCGTCCGCGGCCTTCGCCTCGGCGATAGCCGTTTCCGGCATCACGTGAACGTAGCTGCCGAGTTCATGGTCCAGGGCGTCGATACGGTCGAGTTGCGCGCGCGTCACCTCCAACGCGGAGATTTCGCGCGCCTCGAGGCGTGCAGCAAGCTCGATGAGTTCGAGATAGTGCGGGGCTTCGGCCATGGCGTTCTCCATTTTGTCATCGCAACCTCGCTCGATTTCGATGAGATGCAGACACCTGTATAATAAATATACCGGTGTCTGTTGCTGTCAACCGGTAAATATGTTTTACTGGTGTTCCAATTCTCCGGGTATTCCGATGTCGAAAGAGTCACGCAAGTTCCAGGTTCCTGACGCGTTGGCGAACATCTACGATTTCGCCAACACGCTCGATGTTCGCCACTTCTCGCATTTCGGGGTGGAGCACCCGCAGAGCGACGAACTTGCCGGGATGAAGCAGCTCGCGGACTGGATGCAGGAGCGCGGCCTCGGCGGCGGGCGCATCACGCCCGCAATGTTCGCGACCGCGCTGCGGCTGCGCGAAGCGCTACGCGCCTATCTGCAATGCGAGCCGGCCGAGCGGCGCCGGAACAAGGAGGTTCTCGGCGCGCTCGGTGACGCGCTCGCGGCGTTTCCGTTGCGGGTGGAGGCGCGGGTTGGCTGCGGCGCAGTATTATCGGCGATGCGCGACGATGCGCTCGCCGGCCTGTCGGCTATCGCCATTGAGTTGCACAACGCAACGCTTGTGGGAACGTTGGACCGGTTGAAGATGTGCGCCTCTGAGGAATGCCGGCGGGTGTTCTTCGATCGGTCGAAGCCATCGACGCGACGGTGGTGCATGTCGACGCTGTGCGGCAATCGGATGAAGACGCGTGCCTATCGCGAGCGGCAGCGCGAGGCGAAATAGATTAGCCGCAATCAGACGCGGTAATGGCCGGACTTGCCGCCGAGCTTCTCGACCAGATGGATGCCTTCGATGCGCACGCCGCGTTCCACCGCCTTGATCATGTCGTAGATGGTGAGGCAGGCGACCGAGACGGCGGTGAGCGCTTCCATCTCGACGCCGGTCGGTCCCGTGACCTTCACGCTGGCGCGGACGAGGCAGCCCGGCAGCTTTGCGTCGGGCTCGATTTCGACCGTCACCTTCGACAGCGCGAGCGGATGGCAGAGCGGGATCAGCTCCGCGGTGCGCTTGGCGGCCATGATGCCGGCGATGCGGGCGGTGCCGAGCACGTCGCCCTTCTTGGCGTTGCCGGACACGATCAGGTCAAGCGTCGCCCTGGTCATGACGACGCGTCCTTCCGCGACCGCGAGCCGCTCGCTCGCGGGCTTGTCCGACACGTCAACCATCCGCGCCTCGCCGGAAGCGCCGATATGGGTGAGGGCAGGGCCGGTCTTGGTCGGTTTGGCCTTTGCGGGCTGACGCGCCATCAGTTCGTGCCTGTGGCGCGCGCGGTCTCGCGCGCCAGCAGTGTGCGCGTCGCAGCGGTAACGTCGGCTTGCCGCATCAGGCTCTCGCCGACCAGGAAGGTCGACATGCCGACGCGCTCGAGCCGGGCGAGATCGGCGGGCGTGAAGATGCCGCTCTCGCCGACCATCAGCCGGTCGCCGGGGATCAGCGGAGCCAATGTTTCGCTGGTCGCAAGCGTGGTTTCGAAGGTGCGCAAATTGCGATTGTTGACGCCGATCATCGGCGAACGCAGCTTCAGCGCGCGGTCAAGCTCGGCGCGGTCGTGGATCTCGATCAGTACGTCCATGCCATAGGCGATCGCGGCGTCCTCGAGCTCTTTGGCCGTGGCATCATCGAGCGCCGCCATGATGATCAGGATGCAGTCGGCGCCGTGCGCGCGGGCCTCCGCCACCTGATAAGTGTCGAACATGAAATCCTTGCGCAGCACCGGCAGTGACGTTGCCGCGCGGGCCGCCACCATGAAGTCGAGATGGCCCTGGAACGAGGGCGTGTCCGTCAGCACCGACAGGCAGGCAGCGCCCCCGGCCTCATAGGCCCTGGCCAGCAGCGGCGGATCGAAATCGGCGCGGATCAGGCCCTTTGAGGGCGAGGCCTTCTTGACCTCCGCGATCAGCGCATAGTCGCCATCGGCGTGCTTGGCCTTGATCGCGCGCAGGAAGCCGCGCGGTGCTGCTTGCGCCCTGGCCTTCGCCTCCACCGCCGACGGCGGCTGCGCGCGCTTGGCCGCAGCGATTTCCTCGCGCTTGTAGGCTTCGATCTTGGTCAAGATGTCCGACATGTCAGGCTCAGTCGTTAGAGACCGCGATCAGATGTTTCAGCCGCGCGCGCGCCGCTCCGCTGTCGAGTGATTTTGCGCCGATCACGACACCTTCCTTGAGATCCCTGGCACGCCCGGCCACGACCAATGCGGCAGCGGCGTTGATCAGCGCGACGTCACGGTAGGGGCTCGGCTTGCCGTCGAGCACGCCCTGCAAGGCGATAGCGTTGGCGTCGGCGTCGCCGCCTTTGAGTGCACCGGCCTCGCAGCGCGGCAGGCCCGCGTCCTCCGGTGTCACCTCGAAATTCCGGATCTCGCCATTGTGGAGCGCGGAGACGAAGGTCGGGCCGGTGAGGGTGATCTCGTCGAGGCCATCGGAACCGTGTACGACCCAGGCGGATTCGGAGCCGAGGTTCTTGAGCACTTGCGCCAGCGGCTGCACCCATTGCCGGGAGAACACGCCGACCATCTGCCGCTTCACGCCGGCTGGGTTGGTCAGCGGCCCGAGCAGATTGAAAATCGTGCGCGTGGCAAGCTCCACCCGGGTCGGGCCGACGTTCTTCATGGCGGGATGATGGGCGGGGGCGAACATGAAACCGATGCCGCATTCGCGCACGCAGCGACCGACCTGCTCGGGCCTCAGATCGATCTTCACCCCGAGCGAGGCCAGCACGTCGGCGGTGCCCGAGCGCGACGACAGCGCGCGGTTGCCGTGCTTGGCGACCGGCAGGCCTGTGCCCGAGACGATGAAGGAGGCACAGGTCGAGACGTTGACCGAGCCGGAGCCGTCGCCGCCGGTGCCGACGATGTCGACGGCCTCGGGCGGTGCCGCCACGGTCAGCATCTTGGAGCGCATTGCCATGACCGCGCCGGTGATCTCGTCGACGGTCTCGCCGCGCACCCGCAGCGCCATCAAGAGGCCGCCCATCTGCGAAGGCGTGGCTTCGCCGGACATCAGGGCGTCGAAGGCGGACGCCGCTTCGTCACGCGACAGGCTGGCGCCGGTCGCCACTTTTCCAATGATCGATTTCAGGTCGTCCATCGCGTGCTTTCAACTCACTGGTTCGCGCCGGTCACCTGCGCGAAGGCGGCCTGATTAATGGTGGTCCCAATGTCGGTTTCAAGCTTGTTGACGTAGGAAGCGACCTGCTCCTCGGTCTGCGCGCGGTCGAGAGTGTCCTTCAGCTTCTTGATCGCCTCCGACCCGGCATCGACCGTGGGATCGATGATCTCAGTGACGCGGAACACGATCACCTCGGTGCCGCCGGTCACTGCCGTCTGCCCGACGCCGTCCTTGCCGACGCGGAAGGCGGCCGACACGACGGTTGCGGGCACGCTGGCGGGCGAGTCGTCGCGCTTGAAGCCGCTGGCGGTCTCGACCTTGGCGCCGATCGCGGCTGCTTCGTCAGCGAGCTTGCCGCCAGATTCAAGCTTCTGCACGATCTCGGTCGCCTTGGCCTTCAGCTTGGTCGCGATCTGGTCCTGGCGCCAGCGCGCCTCGACCTGGTCGCGGACCTCGTCGAGATTGCGGTCGCGCGACGGCGTGATGGCAAGCACGTCGTACCAGACATAGCCGCCCTTGAACGAGATCGAGTCGTTGTCGACGCCGACATCGGTGTTGAAGGCCTGCGACACCACGTCGAGGCCCTGCGGAATGCCGGAGACCGGCTGGCCGCTCGGGGCGCGGCCGGAACGGTCGACGGCGTCGATGGTCACGGCGGTGAGGCCTAGCTTCTGCGCCGCGTCGATCACGCTGGCACCGCCGCCGCGCTCGTCTTCCATCTTGTCGCGGAGATCGGCGACCTTGACGCGCGCGCGCTCGGTGGCGATCTCGCGCTTGATGTCGGCGGCAACGCTCGCGTAGTTCGCCTCCACGCCCGGCTCGATCTTTTCGACCTTGACGATCGACGTGCCGAGACGGCCCTGGATGGGCTGGCTGATTTCACCGGCGGGAAGCGCGAAGACAGCGTCTCCAACTGCGGGATCGAGCGAAGATTTGGTCACGAGCCCGAGATCGACGTCGGACGCGCTCAGTCCGCGCTCCTTGCCGAGGTCCTCGAACGACGTCCCGCTGGTGAGCCGCTCACGTGCGGCCTGCGCCTCGGCGGCATTGGGAAATACGATCTGCTGGATCTGGCGCTTCTCCGGCGTGCCGAGCCGATCCTTGCGCTGCTCGAACGCTTTCTTGGCGTCCTCGTCCGACACCTCGCTCCACTTGCCGATCTCCTCCGGCGAGACCACGACGAACGCGATCTTGCGATATTCGGGCGCGCGGAACTGGACCTTGTGATCCTCGAAATAGGCGGCGAGCGCCTCGGGCGATGGCGCGTCGATGGTGCCTGCCTGGGCTGCGTCGAGCCTGACGAATTCAATGGCGCGCTGCTCGTTCTGGAAGCGCGTCAGCACGTCGAGCATCGCCTTCGGCGGCTCGATACCGGCACCGATTGTGCCGGTGATCTGCCGACGCAGCGAGACCTTGCGCTGCTCGGAGACGTAGCGCTGCTCGGTGTAGCCGAAATTGCGGATCACGGACTGGAAGCGGTTCGGATCGAAGTTGCCGCCGACGCCCTTGAAGTTCGGGTCGTTCATGATGAGCTGGCGGATCTGGTCGTCCGACTGGCCGAGCCCGAGCCGGCGCGCCTCTTCGTCGAGGGCGGCTTCCGCGATCGTCTGCTGGAGCACCTGACGGTCGAGGCCGAAGGCGCGCGCCTGTTCAGGCGACAGCGGCCGGCCGAACTGGCGGCTGATCTGCTGGAGGCGATCGGTGTAAATCTGGCGGAACTCGTTCAACGAAATCTCGGTGCCGCCGACCTTGGCCACGGTGGATTGCCCAAAGCCCTTGAAGATGTCGGCAATGCCCCAAACGCCGAAACTGATGATCAGCACGCCCATCACAACGGCCATAATGGTCTTGCCGAGCCAGTTTGATGAGGCCTTGCGCATTCCTCGAAGCATTTGGTCCAACTTGTTTGGCAGGAGGGGAACGGGAGCGCGTCTTAATGCAGATTCCGCAAAAGCGCGTCACCAAATTGATCAATCATCATAAAGTGGTGGCTTTCCCCCCGCAACCTCGGGTCTAGCAGGCTTTCGATCCCTGCGGTTAAAAGCCCCTGGACTCTGGAACTGCCACGGGACCTCTGCTAGCGCATGAACAAACCGAATTTCGCTGGAATTTGACATGACCGATGCCATCCGCCCCCTGATCGCCGGCAACTGGAAAATGAACGGCCTGAAGGCCTCGACTGCCGAATTCGACGCCATGCTCAATGGCGCGGCAGAGGTGGCCGGCAAAGCCGACCTGCTGGTTTGCCCGCCGGCGACCCTGATCGCTGCCTTTGCCGAGAAGGCGCGCGGCACGAAGATCGCGGTGGGGGCCCAGGATTGCCACCCCAAGTCCTCCGGCGCCCATACCGGCGATATCGCCGCCGAAATGCTGGCGGATTCGGGTGCGACCGCGATCATCGTCGGCCATTCCGAGCGCCGCGCCGACCACGGCGAGGGCGATGCCTTGATCCGGCAGAAGGCTGAGGCCGCCTGGCGCGCCGGGGCGACGGCTATCGTCTGCATCGGCGAGACGCAGGGCCAGCGCGATGCTGGCCAGACCCTGGACATCCTGCGCGGCCAGCTCACCGGCTCGCTGCCGGATGGCTCGACCGCCGCCAATCTTGTCGTGGCCTATGAGCCGGTCTGGGCAATCGGCACCGGCCTGACCCCGACGTCCCGGGATGTCGAGCAGATTCATGGGTTTATCCGAGAATTCCTGACCTCCCGGTTCAAGGCCGACGGCGCCGGGATGCGCATCCTCTATGGCGGCTCGGTCAAGCCGTCGAACGCGGCGGAGCTGATGGCCGTGAAGAACGTCAATGGCGCGCTGGTCGGCGGAGCCAGCCTGAAGGCGGCCGATTTCCTTGCGATTGCGCAGGGCTGTCCCTAGCTAACTCCAAACCTTAGGACCCGGCGGATCGGGGGTGGCAATGCCCCCTCCGATCGTGTAACACCGCGCAACTTCAGGAAAACCCGCGAAGCACGATTGGCCGCCGTCTCGGCGCTGTCGGCTTGTGACGGAAGGACACTATGCAGACTGTTGTCATCGTCATTCACCTCATGATCGTCACCGTCATGATCGGCGCCGTCCTGCTCCAGAAGTCGGAAGGCGGGGGCCTCGGCATGGGAGGTGGCGCAGGCTTCATGTCGAGCCGCGGCACCGCGAACCTTTTGACGCGGACCACCGCAATTTTGGCCGTTGGCTTCTTCCTCACCAGCCTGTTCCTGTCCTGGTATGCCGGCTACGACCGCAAGCCGTCGTCGATCATCGGCGCGCCGGCGTCGCAGACCCAGCCGGCCGGTGGCCGACCGATCGCTCCGCCGACCTCGGGCGGCATCCTGGATTCGCTGAAGAAGGCCGACGAGCAGCAGCAGGCTCCGGCACCGAGCGGCCCGCAAGTACCGCGTTCGCAATAAAGCAGGGGGGCCATGCAGGGCGGCTTCTACCGTCCTGGATCAACAATCCCCATCAAGGCTCTGTCACCACTCTTAGTTCTGGCTCACCCACAGCCCCGCAAAATGTTTGGGGCGGAATACGAATCGCTTTGGCGAATCGAATTCGAGGGATTAGAGGTTAAGCCCCATGGCGCGGTACATATTCATCACCGGCGGCGTGGTTTCTTCGCTCGGCAAGGGTCTGGCTTCAGCGGCACTCGGTGCCCTGTTGCAAGCCCGGGGCTACAAGGTCCGCCTCCGCAAGCTCGATCCCTATCTCAACCTCGATCCCGGAACGATGTCGCCGTATCAGCACGGCGAAGTGTTCGTGACGGATGACGGCGCGGAGACCGACCTCGATCTCGGCCACTACGAGCGCTTCACCGGGCGCCCGGCGACCAAGGCCGACAACATCACGACCGGGCGCATCTACCAGGACATCATCTCCAAGGAGCGGCGCGGCGATTATCTCGGCGCCACCATCCAGGTGGTTCCGCATGTCACCAACGCCATCAAGGATTTCGTCCTCGACGGCAACGACGATTACGACTTCGTGCTGGTCGAGATCGGTGGCACCGTCGGCGACATCGAGGGCCTGCCGTTCTTCGAGGCGATCCGCCAGCTCAAGAACGAGCTGCCGCGCGATCACGCCATCTACATTCATCTGACGCTGCTGCCTTACATCCCGAGCGCCGGTGAGCTGAAGACAAAGCCGACGCAGCACTCCGTCAAGGAGCTGCGCTCGATCGGCATCCAGCCGGACATCCTGCTCTGCCGTACCGATCGCGAGATCCCGAAGGAGGAACGGCGCAAGCTCGGGCTGTTCTGTAACGTGCGCGAGAGCGCCGTCATCGAGGCGCGCGACGCCGACAGCATCTACGCTGTCCCTCAGGCTTATCATGCCGCAGGCCTCGACGACGAAGTGCTTGCCGCCTTCGGCATCGGCTCGCGGATTCCGCCGGAGCTGCGGAGCTGGCAGCAGATCAACGAGCGCATTCGCAATCCCGAGGGCAACGTCACCATCGCCATCGTCGGTAAGTATACCGGCATGAAGGATGCGTATAAGTCGCTGATCGAGGCGCTCTCGCATGGCGGCATCGCCAACAAGGTGAAGGTGAATCTCGACTGGATCGAAAGCGAGATCTTCGAGAAGGAAGATCCCGCGCCGTTCCTCGAGCACGTCAACGGCATTCTGGTGCCTGGTGGATTCGGCCAGCGCGGCGCCGAAGGCAAGATCCGCGCGGCGCAGTTCGCGCGCGAGCGCGACGTGCCGTATTTCGGCATCTGCTTCGGCATGCAGATGGCGGTGATCGAGGCAGCTCGGAATCTCGTCGGGATCGAGGAGGCCAACTCCACCGAGTTCGGCCCGACCAAGGAGCCCCTGGTCGGCCTGATGACGGAATGGCTGCGCGGCAACGAGCTCGAGAAGCGCACCAACGCCGGCGATCTCGGCGGCACGATGCGCTTGGGCGCCTATCCCGCAGCGCTCAATCGCGGCAGCCGCGTCTCGGAGGTCTATGGCGGCGCGACCGAGATTTCTGAGCGCCACCGCCATCGCTACGAGGTCAACACCGCCTACAAGGATCGCCTCGAGCAGCACGGGCTGAAATTCTCGGGCCTGTCGCCCGACGGCGTGCTGCCGGAGATCGTCGAGTACGAGGATCACCCCTGGTTCATCGGCGTCCAGTTCCATCCCGAACTGAAGTCGCGCCCCTTCGAGCCGCATCCGCTGTTCGCGTCGTTCATTCGTGCGGCGATGGTGCAGAGCCGCCTGGTGTAAGCGGCTCAGGGCGTGGCGGTGCAGTCACGTGCGAGAAGCATCGGCTCCGGCGCAGCCGGCATTGACGTATCAGGCGCAAGCGATCCCGTGACGAGCTTCATCTGCGGTCGTCGCGTCAGCTTGTAGACGGCGGCCGGCGGCACGTTCAGCAGGGCACGATCCACCAGCTTTGCGCGCAAGCCTAGCCGGTCGAGCACGGGCCGCGGGATCGGGCAACTCATGCCATAGGTGAACTGGTAGAACGCGCCGCCGGGGCGGACATGACTGAACGCGCCACCGACGATCGAGACGACCTTGCGCGTCGACATGTTGAGCAGCGGCAGGCCGCTCACGACCGCGCCGACGGGTGCGCCGTCATAGAGGCGTTCCGCTGCCAGCCGCCCCGCATCCATCCACAAGACGCGCGCGTTGGGGAAACGCATCTGTAGCAGCTTCATGAAGTCGGAGCCGTATTCGACCAGCGTGAGGTCCTGCTGGCGCACGCCGCGTTTGAGCAGCTTGTAGGTGAACGCGCCGGTGCCGGGGCCGAGCTCGAGAACAGGGCCGGTCGATGCGGTGATCTCGCGGGTGATGAGATCGGCCAGCGCCGCGCCTGACGGCGCGATCGCGCCGACGCGACGCGGGGCTGACATCCATGACAGGAAGAACGAGAGGAAATCGTTGGGCATGCGCACTCCGGCATCTTGGTTGCGCCTCGCAGGTCAGAGGTGAGGCGGCCGAACAATCGCTTGCGTGCATTGCGACAGCATTGCGTGCCGCCTGCCGATTGCGTCAATTCTCCCGGACTGGCGGCAGTGAAATCCTGAAGCACGCGCCGCCGATCGCTCCGTCCGCGACCGAGATGTGGCCGCCATGCAGGAGCACGATCTCGCGCACCATGTTGAGGCCGAGGCCGGCACCGCGATCGAGCGGTGTCAGCCGATAGAATGGCTCGAATATCTGTTCGCGCTGATCGGCCGGAATGCCGGCGCCTTCGTCCGTGACCTCGATGCTCGCGGGCCTCGTGACACGAATGCCGATGGTGCCGCGGCGAGGGCCGTGCTGGATCGCATTCTGCACGAGGTTGGTCAGCGCGCGCTCCAGCGCCGCCGCATCGCCGATCGTTTCGACCGGCGTGGAGGGGGCATCGAGCGCCAGCTCGTAGCCGGCGGCAATGGCCAGCGGCGCGAGATCTGCGGCCGCACTTTGCGCGATTGCGACGAGGTCGACGCGCGTGAAGGGATGACCGCAGCGGTCGAGGCGCTGAATGTCGAGCAGTTGCTCGGCAAGCGTAGCCAGCCGCGCGGAATCCTCCAGCAACCGGGTCTTCTCCGGCCCCGCCGGAAGCGACTCCAGCCGCGTGTTCAGGATTGCAATTGGCGTGCGCAACTCGTGTGCGGCATCGGCGACGAAGCGCTTGTGGCGGGCATAGCCCTGGTCTAGCCGCGCCAGCGCGTCGTTGACCGCGGTCACGAGCGGCATGACCTCCAGCGGAATCCGGTCCAGCGACAGCCGCGCGCCGCGTTGATGGATGTCGATGCGCCGCGCCTGGTCCGCCGTCGCATCGATCCCCCTAAAGGCGCGCCGCACGATCATCGGTGTGGCAATGAAGGTCGCCGTACCCATGAGGAGCAGTCCGGGCAGGGCCATGCCGAGCAATGCAAGCGACGTCATGAACAACGCCTTGGCGCCGGTGAGCCTGCCTTGCGTCGCCGTGATGATTTGCACATTGCCGGCGTCGGTATCGACCCGCTTCAGCCGCGCCGGGGGCTTGCGCGGATCGTCCTCGAGCAGCTGCCAGCCGAGCCGCGCCTGGCTGATCTGGTCGAGGCCGCTGCCGATCGCGGCGAACTCGGCCGGCACGGCGCCTTCGCTGAGCGAATGTCCCTGCCTGTCGCGGACCAGGAACCAGAGATCGGGGGTCTCGCTGCGCAATTGTTTCAGCTCGGTCGTCGATCGCAGGGCCAGGTTGCCTTGCGCATCGCGCGCGAGCGCGCGCTGGACGATGTCGATCACGCGATCTTCGTCGCGCCCGGCGATCACGAACCCGGACGCGCTCAATGCCCCGACGACGACGGCAACGAGCGCCGTGAGCAGCACCGCCTGGAGCGACAGCAGGCGCCAGCTCAGTCGCGAGCGCAGGCAATAGGGATCGTGGTGCTTGCTCATGGCAGCTTTTTCAAGAGATAGCCGACGCCGCGGATGCCGTGGATCTCCACGCGCGCATCGGCTTCCGAGAGTTTGCGGCGCAGGCGCGACACGTGCGTATCGAGCGCGTTCGACTGGATCTCGTCGTCGAAACTGTAGACGGCTTCTTCCAGCGCGGAGCGCAGCACGGTCCGGCCCATGCGGCGGACCAGGGCTTCCAGCACGAGGAGCTCGCGCCGTGGCAGCTCGAGCGGAGCCCCGTCGATGCTTGCCTCGCGATGGCCGAAATCGAAAGCGAGGCGGCCGGCGTGCATGATGTCGGGCTGCATCCCGGCGGGCCGGCGCAGCACGGCGCGCAGCCGCGCCAATAATTCCTCCACCGCGAACGGCTTTGACAGATAATCATCCGCCCCGCAGTCCAGTCCGGCGACCCGATCGGCGAGTTCGCCGCGCGCCGTCAACACGATGATCGGCACGCCGTCGGCGCGCGCCCGCAGTTTCGGGATCAGGGTGAGACCGTCGCCATCGGGAAGCTGGCGATCGAGCAGGACGGCGGCGTGGACGTCGGCAGAAATGGCCTCTTCCGCCTCGGCGAGCGTTGGGGCGTGGTCGACCACCATATCGTAGCGCTTCAGCGCCGACGCCAGCGCGTCGGCCATTTCGGCCTCGTCCTCGACGAGCAAAATCCGCATGATCCGCACCTCAACCTCAATCACGCCAATCTAGCGGCCGTATCATTGCGGCAGCATTGCGGGAACCGCCTCACGAGGAAGTGGCTTTGAGCGGGCCCTAGCCATGCGCGGAACGCCACCGGGGGCGGCCGAGCGGGCCTCAAGACACCGTCAGGGCCAGCCGTTATAACCGCCGGACCTGATCAGGGAGGAACAAGAATGATCTACGAAATGCGCATCTATCGCTGCGTGCCCGGCCGCCTGCCGGCACTTCTCAAGCGGTTCGAGACCGTCACGCTGAAGGTGTGGGAAAAGCACGGCATCAGGCAGGCCGGGTTTTTCACGACGCTCATCGGTGAATCCAACCAGGAGCTGACCTATTTCCTGGCCTGGGAGTCGCTCGCCGAGCGCGAGAAGAAGTGGGCCGCCTTCATGACCGATCCGGACTGGATGAAAGGGCGCGCCGAGAGCGAGGCGGACGGCCAGATTGTCGGCAACATCGTCAGCCAGATCCTGGCGCCGACCGCCTTCTCGGCGGTGAAGTAGAGGCCGCCGGCGCGAGGCCATAGCTGAGGGCCTGGGTGCAACCCTGATATTCTGGGAGGCGAGGCCGAATGGGGTTGATCCGCCCTTCATCGCGGCTATGGTCGCGCCGAAACGAGGGATTTGCCTTGAGCTCTTCGACGTCAGCGGCGCCGGTCGTCACCATTGGCAAGGTCAAATTCGGCAATGATCTGCCGATCTCGATCATTGCCGGGCCGTGTCAGCTCGAAAGCCGCCAGCATGCGCTGGAGGTGGCCTCCGCGCTGAAGGAGATCGCCGCGCGACTGCAGATCGGCCTCGTCTACAAGACCTCATTCGACAAGGCCAATCGCACCAGCGCGTCGGCTGCGCGTGGCCTCGGGCTTGCCCAGTCGCTGCCGATCTTTGCCGAAATCCGATCGTCGCTCGGCCTGCCGGTCCTGACCGACGTGCACGACTCCGCGCAGTGCGCCGAGGTGGCGCAGGCGGTGGACATCCTGCAGATCCCCGCCTTTCTGTGTCGCCAGACCGATCTGCTGCTGGCGGCCGCCGCAACCGGCAAGGTCGTCAACGTCAAGAAGGGTCAGTTTCTCGCGCCCTGGGACATGGCCAACGTCGTCTCCAAAATCACGAGCGCGAACAATCCCAACGTGCTCGTGACCGAACGCGGTGCCTCCTTCGGCTACAACACCCTGGTCTCGGACATGCGCGCATTGCCGATCCTGGCGCGCTCCACCGGCGCACCCGTGATCTTCGACGCGACTCATTCGGTGCAACAGCCGGGCGGGAAGGGGACGTCTTCCGGAGGCGAGCGCGAATTCGTGCCGGTGCTCGCGCGCGCAGCCGTCGCTGTTGGTGTTGCCGGTGTCTTCATCGAGACTCATCCCGACCCCGACAGCGCGCCGTCCGACGGACTCAACATGGTGCCGCTGCGCGAGTTCGAAGGGCTGATCCGAAGGCTGATGGCGTTCGACACGCTCGCCAAGGATTCGACCAAAGCCGACCCGCGCTGATGCAGCAAGGCGAGGCGCGGGCGCACGATCACGGCCTGCCGGCCGCGCTCTACGTCATCTCCGGTGCAAGCTTTGCCGCGGCGCTCTCCGCGCGCGCGCTCGATCCGGTGCTGCCGCACGTCGCCGAGGACTTTGGCGTCAGTATCGCGACGGCTGCGGGCTTTGCCGCGATGTTCGCCTTCACCTTCTCGATCATCCAGCCGATCGTCGGTGCCGCCGCCGATCTGTTCGGCAAGACGCGGCTGATGATCGGCTGCCTCGCGCTGCTCGGCCTTGCCAATATCCTGGGGGCGCTCTCGAGCTCGTTCTCTGTTCTGTTCGCAACCCGTATCCTCGCCGGCATCGGCTCCGGCGGCGTGTTTCCGGTGGCGCTCAGCCTGACCAGCGATCTCGTCGGTCCGGAGAAACGCCAGGTCGCGATCAGCCGCACGCTCGCCGGCGCGATGACGGGCAATCTGCTCGGCGCCTCCGCTTCCGGCTTGATCGGCGATTTCCTCGGCTGGCGCGGCGTGCTGGCGGTGCTCGGGGTGCTCGTGATTGTTGCGTCGGTCGCGGTCGCCGCCGGTTTTCGTGGCGCCAAGGTCAAGCATCCGCCGAAGACGAGCCTGTCGGCGCTGAAGGCGGGCTATCGCACCATCTTCACCAACCCGAACGCCTATGTCTGTTATTCGGCGGTGTTCATCGAAGGCTGCTGCGTGCTCGGCCTGTTTCCCTACATCGCCTCGTTCCTGTTCGAGCTCGGTCAGACCTCGCTCTCGATCGCGGGCATCGTCATCGCGGGATTTGCGGTCGGCGGCTTGTTCTACACACTGACGGTGTCGCGCCTGCTGCCATGGCTGGGCATGAAGGGCATGATGATCGCGGGCATGACGCTGGTCGCTTCGCAGCTCGTTGTCGTCGCCTTCGGCCCGCGCTGGGAAGTGCAGGCGCTCAATCTTGTCGTGATGGGCTGGGGCTTCTACATCGCCCATGGTTGCCTTCAGATGTTTGCCAGCGAGCTCTCGGTCGAAGCACGCGCCACCGCGCTGTCGCTGCATTCGTTCTTCTTCTTCATGGGGCAGACGGTCGGGCCGCTCGCCTATGGCCTTGGCCTGCAGCATGGCGGCAAGATGCCGACCCTGTTCGCGAGCGCCGCGATCATGGTGGCGCTCGGTTTCGTGTGCGCGCGGCTGTTGAAGCAGCGGGCGCCATCCGACGCGCGGACCTGACGGAAGTATCGAACTACCGGCCAGATCAACGGTCGCGCTTCTGTTCGCTGGCACAATGCGCAACTCGCGTCACCGTGCCACGGGAGCCCGTGCATGCATGGCACATGAATTGCTTTGATTTTGGGCAAAGCGAGGTGTGAGATCGTGGACGCCCAGACCAGCCGTTCGCCCAGCGCGACCAGCGTGATCCGATCGACCGGGTATCCCACCAAGCCCCCGCTCCGGCGCTTCCTGACCGCTTGCTACGAAGAATTCCGAGCCGACAATTCTGGCGAGCTTGCCGACTACATCCCCGAGCTGAAGCGCGCCAACCCCGACCATTTTGGCATCGCGCTTGTCACCATCGACGGCCATGTCTACGAGGTCGGCGACAGCGCGGTGCCGTTCACGATCCAGTCGGTCTCAAAAGCCTTCGTGTTCGCACTGGCGCTGGAGATGGTCGGCGAGGAACGCGTCTCGGCGACCATTGGGGTCGAGCCGAGCGGCGAGGCCTTCAATTCGATCCGGCTCACCAACGACAATCGCCCCTTCAATCCCATGGTCAATGCCGGTGCGATTGCCTGCTCGGGCCTGATCTACGAGGTGGACGGGAAGGGCGCCTTCGAGCGCGTCCGCTCGAAGCTCAGCCAGTTTGCCGGCCGCGAGCTCGGAGTCGACGAGGCCGTGCACGCCTCGGAGATGGCGACCGGCAACCGCAACCGGGCCATTGCCTGGCTGTTGCGGAATTACGCGGTGCTGCCTGATGACGTCGACGCCGTGCTCGACGTCTATTTCCGCCAATGCGCGATCCTGGTCACCGCGCGCGATCTGGCGGTGATGGCGGCAACGCTCGCCAATCGCGGCATCAATCCGGTGACGGGCGCGCAGGTGATCACGCCACACATCGTCGCCCGCACGCTCTCGGTGATGACGAGCTCGGGCATGTACGACTATGCCGGCGAGTGGACCTACCGCGTCGGCATCCCCGCCAAGAGCGGTGTCGGCGGCGGTATCGTCGCGGCGCTGCCCTCGCAACTCGGGCTCGGCACCTTCTCGCCGCTGCTGGACAACCACTTCAACAGCGCGCGCGGCCTGAAAGTGTGCGAGGCGCTGTCAGCGCGGTTCGACCTGCACATGCTCAACCGTAATGCCGATGTCCGCACCAGCATCATGGCGGACTACGACGTCTACGGAATTTCCTCGCGCCGAAGCCGCCCGCCGCGCGAGCAGCAGATTCTCGACGAGCGCCACAGCGACATCCGCGTGCTCGAACTGGTCGGCGCGATGAATTTCGGCACCATCGACTATGTCACGCGACGGCTCACCAGCGAGCCGCCGAATGCGCCGCTGCTGATCATCGATTTCCGTCGCGTCCCCGACATCACCGCGGCAGGTGCTGAGCTTCTGGGCGAGACGCTGGCGGCGCTCGGCAATGCCGGCATCATCACGATCCTGTCGGGCTTCGAGGAGACCTCGGCTGTGTGGACGGCGATCTCGGCGCGCACGGCCGAGCCGCGCCGGTTACGGCGTTTTGCACTGCTGGACGATGCGATCGAATGGGCCGAGGATCAGGTGATCTACCGCTTCGGCGGCTTCACCGACGTGAAGGAGAGCGCGCATCTCGGCGAGCAGGCACTGCTGGCCGAGCTCGATGCCGACGAGATCGCCGCCATCGTCAAGCTGTCGACCACGCGGCACTACGCGGCCGGCCAGCGCATCATCGCCGCCGGCGAGCCCGCCAATTCGCTGTTCTTCCTCCAGAGCGGCATGGTCAGCGTGAAGCTGCGGAGCGGCGTGCGGCTGGCCTCGCTCGGTTCCGGCATGGCATTCGGCGAGATGGCGATCCTGGAGGGAAGCCGCAGCGCCGACGTGTTCGCCGACACGCCGGTGACCTGCCTCGAATTGCCGCTCGACAGCTTTGCCGATTATCGTCGCGTGCATCCCGAGACCTCGCTCAAAATCATGCGCAATCTCGCTGCGATTTTGGCGCGGCGTCTGGTGCTCGCAAATGCGAAGGTCGATTTGCTCAGCGCCTATTAGACCTGCGGCTGAGGAGCACTCTTCTGCTCGTGAGTGTCTTTTGACACGCCGATGTCAGGCGGTGCGCTTCAAGACGAGCAGGCGCCGGGCGACCTCCGCTGCTCGCATCGCGATGCCTGCCTGATTATCGAGCCATTTCGGGCGGCTTGGTAAATCCACCATACTCTCTTTCGAGCAATTGCGCGAAGGCAAGCGTAGTGCGGTCCTCGTACCGTGGGCCCATGATCTGGACGCCGATCGGAAGGCCGCTCTTCGATTGCCCTGCTGGTATCACCGTTGCGGGCAGGCCGGGCGGTGTCGCGAGCGTCGCCCATACGACCAGGGACAGATAGGGATGGATCTCGCCATCGATGTCGATCGTGCGCTGCTCTTGATCCGGCTTGTGGCCGTGCGGGAATGCGGTCACGGCAAAGGCGGGACAGAGGACCACGTCGAATTCCCCGAACAGACGGGCCCATTGCAGACGCAGACGGGCGCGGGCGATTTCCGCCGCCATTACCTCGTGGTGGCTCAGCAGCGGCGCGCGCGTCCGCCAGGCCTTCAGACTGTCGTCATCCGGCTTCAACGCTGCGACCTTTTCCTGAATGTCCTTGAAGAATTCGGGATCACGACCGAACGCGGCAAAATTGCGCACCAGGCGCGTGTGCAAACGCGCGGACTCGGCGAGATCGGGCAGCAGCGAGCTGGATCGCGCGACTGTCACGCCGGTCGCCACCAGTCGGTTCGCGAGTTGATCGATCGCACTCCGTATCTCCTGTTCCACCGGCAACAGAGGATGACCATCGAGAACCAGAACGCGAAAGTTTTTCAGCACCGTGTGCCGTGCGGCAGGAAGCTGGAGGCGATAGGCCGCAGCCTCATTGTCATCGGGCCCGGCGATGACATCCAACGCCAAGGAAAGATCGGCGGCACTGCGGGCCATCGGCCCGCAGACGCCCATTCCATTGGTCAAATCTGTTGCGAAAGCAGGCGAGCGTGGCGGTGCGTGGCCGCGCTGAGGGACCAGATTGGATGTCGGCTTATGGGTGAACACGCCGCACAAATGTGCGGGCACGCGCAGCGATGCGCTGAGATCGGACCCAAGCTCCAGCGGGACATATCCGGCCGCCAGCGCTGCGGCCGATCCGCCGGATGAACCGCCCGGCGAGCGCTTGAGATCCCAAGGATTGTTCGTCGTCCCATAGATGGGGTTGGAACTTTGCCAGTCGGCAATGGAGAAGGCGATGTTGGTCTTGCCCAGGATCACGGCCCCTGCCGCCTTCAGCCGGGCGACCGCAACGGCATCCTCGGCGGCCCGCCAGTCGCGGCCAGCCGGCAAACCCCACGTGGTCGGCAGGCCGCCGACGTTGAAGGATTCCTTGACCGTCATGGGTATCCCAAGCAACTGCCGGCGCTCGCCGCGCGCAAGCGCCGCGTCCGCTTCGCGCGCTGCGGTCCGGGCCCGCTCGAAATCACGCACGACCACGGCGTTAATGCGGGAATCGAGGGCCTCGATTCGGCCGATCGCGTGCTCGACCAACTCGGTTGCCGAGACCTTTGCGTGCATCGAGCAATGCGCGCAACTGGCTTACATTGGCGTAGGCCAGATCCTGTTCCGAACGGGACGAGACTGCGGCTCCCTGGGCAAAAGCCGGCTTGAGCGATGTCTCTGCCGCGGGCACGATGGCCCCGGCGGCCGCACCCAGAAACAGACGTCGGTTCAAAGCCATGAGGACCTCCTGCGGCCACTGTGATCCCGACTGCCATTCCCGTGACGATAGATTTGGATTAGCATTCCGGATCGGGCTGTGACCGTACCGCTACGGCCCATCTCGGACACGCTAGGCGCGTCGCCGCCGGGACACCCGAAAGAGTGCCGAATGAACGCCGAAATTGGCACGAAAACCAAACCGGGTGTCGCTGCTGGCGGTGCGGCGGGCGCAGCTTCGCCCGGTGTGCTTCATTTCGCGCATTTTGACATCAACGTGGAGCGCGGCGAATTGCTCGTCCGCGGCTCCGTGGTCGCATTGCGTCCGAAGAGCTTTGCCCTGCTGATCTATCTCGCCCGTCGTCCCAGCCGACTGTTGAGCAAGGATGAGCTGATCGAAGCGGTATGGCCTGACGTGGTGGTCACCGACGATTCCCTCGTTCAGTGCATCAGCGAACTCCGAGCCGCGTTTGGGGATAGCAGTCAACAGGTGATCAAGACCGTGCCTCGCCGCGGCTATTTGCTGGACGCTCGGTGCATCGATGCCTCGCCCGTCTCTGAAGCGGCAGGCGTCCGGGAGGATGCCAGCCGGCCTGGCTTGCTGGCGTCCCTGACTAGCCGGTCGTCGCCATGGCTGGTTGCGCTCGGGACCGTCTGCGCCGTCGCGATTGCCGCCGCGCTCTGGCTCGGAATACCAGACAGGGCACAGAGCCCCGGCCTCATGAGCAAGAACACGATCACCATTTTGCCTCTTAATGGTACCGGCAGCGAAAACGCCGGCGAACTCGCCGAGGCCATTGGTGAAGATCTCTCGATCGAAATCTCGCGCCTGCCCGACACGCTCGTGATCGGGGATTCTAGCAGGCATTCACCGCCCGGCTTCGCTGGTGATGCGTCGCAGGTCGGCCGCCGATTGGACGTTGCCTACGTCTTGAGCGGCAGCGTGCAGCGACAAGGCGAAGCGGTCTCGATCGTCTTGAAGCTGCAGGCGAATGCCAACGACGCACTCTTGTGGTCGGGCCGATTCGATTACGCTGAACAGGCTGGATGGAATTGGCGACGGGACGTCACCGCGCGCATCGCCAATGAGCTGAAGGTCCGCATCGATGAGGCCGAAACACCGCTCGACAGGCCTTATGCCGGCCGCAGCTTCGCAGCGATCGATCCGACGCTCCAGGGCTGGCGTTTGCTCAAACGGATCCATACGCGCGACGGGCCGCAGCGGGCGCGCGCTCTGTTCGAACAGTCACTGCAAATCGATCCCGATTCAGCCTCTGCATTAGCAGGTCTGGCGCTCAGTCATGTCACGGAGGTGCTGAACAGATGGAGCACCGCACCCGACCGCCAGACCGCGCTCGCAGCGCAAGCGATCGAACGATCATTGGCGCTCCAGCCCAACGATGCTCGCGCAAACTATGTCCGCAGCCTCGTATTGTCGGTTCAAAGCCGGATCGATGATGCCGAACACGCCCTTCAGCGCGCGCTCGCGCTCTACCCGAACCAGCCGCGGGCGCTGCAGCGACTTGGTTTTCTGAAGTTGCAGCAAGGCCATCCGGAAGAGGTCGCCGGTCCGGTGATGCTCTCGCTCCGCCTCGATCCGCTGAATTCCGAGCAGGTGGGGCTGGGCTACTTTACACTGGGAATGGCCGAATTTCACCTGCATCACGACGACCTTGCCTACGCGCATATGCGCCAGGTGACGATCAGTAGCCCGCAAAACGGATTTGCCTGGCAATGGCTTGCCGCGATCGATGCCCTGCACGGGCGCAGTGAGCAGGCCAAAGTTAACCTGATCGAGTATCAAAAACGTCTTCCGGGCCACACCGTTGGCAGCCTGAAAGCATCCGAGTACTCGCGTGACCCGACCTTCTGGCTGGAGCGCAACCGCTTCTATGAGGGTTTGAAGCTGGCCGGTCTGCCTCAGTGACCCTCATGGCGGGGCTGGCCTCGTCCGCGATGCGGTGCGACGCCTTGCTCCAAGACTGATCGGTGCGCAATCTTGCCCCAATCTACAAAGGCGGTCTCCAGAGCGTGACGCCAAGCGGCAGTTGTATCGCCAACGCTTACACCAGCAATCACGAACTGATCTCGTCGGGAAAGCTCGGCGTGTTCAAGAGCTTCGGATTGCATGTCGTCGATGCGACTGGACGTGTCCACGCCACGCATTTGCGGATTCAGGCTCTGCTGCTGCCGGTCAAGACGCTGGTGCTGAGCGGGCATTGTTTTGCCCGCGAGCCCGCTAGTTCCCGATCGGCTCCATGCCGCTCTCTATGATCGCGTCGCGGGCGGCCGGGGAAGCTAGGAACTTGATCAAGGCCCGGCCAGCCTCGGGCTCTTTAGAAACGCTTGCGATGCCGGCTGAGAAGATCGTGATCTGCTGCAATTCGTTCGGCAGCGGCCCGACGATATCGATCCCCTTCACGGGCTTCAGCTCGCTGATCTGCTGAAAGCCGAGCTCGGCATCGCCGTGGGCGACGATCTCGCCGACCGGCGTTGCCGGAATCTTGCGCGCCTTGTCCTTCATGACATCGGCAATGCCGAGCTTTTCAAACATTTCGGTCGAAACATAGACGCCGCTGGCGCTGTCGGAATAGGCGATCGTCTTCGCTGCGAGCAACGCGCGCTTGACCGCTTCCACCGAGCTGATGTCCGGCTTCGGCGCGCCAGATTTCACGGCGATGCCGATCGGCGATCTCGTCAGGTCGACCTGGCTGCCGGCAACGACCTTGCCCTTGCTGGCGAGATCGGTGAGGGCGTAGCCCACCATGATCAGGACATCGGCCGCCTCTCCGCGCTCCAGCCGGACCGGGATGGCATTGGTCGTGGTCCCCATCGAGGGCCCATACTCCGTCAGCACCTTGTTGCCGGTGGCCTTCTCGAACTCCGGCACAAGCACCTTGTAGGCGGCCGTCAGGCCGCCCGAGATCATCACCCGGACTTCGACAGCCTCGGCCGCGCCGGTCAGCCACAGGATGCCCAGAAGGCCCAATCCAAGGTTTCGGAATGTTGCTGAGGTCGATTTCATTGTTGTTCCTCTCCCACTAACCCCTTCCGCGATAGGGCGCGACGCCCTGCTCGGGCACCCACAATCCCTTGGGCGCGCGGCCGGTCTGCCAGAACACGTCGATCGGGATGCCGCCGCGCGGATACCAATAGCCGCCGATGCGCAAGAACTTCGGCTTGATCTCGCTTGCGATGCGCTTGCCGATCATCACCGTGCAATCCTCGTGGAAGGCGCCGTGATTGCGGAAGCTCGCGATGTAGAGCTTGAGCGATTTCGACTCCAGCAACCATTGGCCGGGGGCGTAGTCGATCATCAGATGTGCGAAATCCGGCTGTCCGGTGACCGGGCAGAGCGAGGTGAACTCGGGCACGGTGAAACGGACCAGATAATCGGTGCCTCCTTGCGGATTGGGCACGCGGTCGAGTTTTGCCTTCTCGGGCGCATCCGGCCATTCCACGGCGCGGCCAAGCTGCAAAGCAGGGGAGTTGTTCGATTTGCTGGGTTTTTTCGACATCAGGCCGCCTCCGTGGCGCCCTCTTAGCCAATCATCGTGCGGCCGTCACCCGGCCTTTTCCGTTTCGATGCATTGCGGTAGAAGCACCCCAACTGACTGCTTAGTCCCCGAAAAGAGGCCCTCATGACCGCCATCATCGACATCATCGGACGCGAAATCCTGGATAGCCGTGGCAATCCCACCGTCGAGGTCGACGTCGTGCTGGAAGATGGTGCGCTCGGCCGTGCCGCCGTGCCGTCAGGCGCCTCGACCGGTGCCCATGAGGCGGTGGAACTGCGCGACGGCGACAAGGCCCGCTATCTCGGCAAGGGCGTCACCAAGGCGGTCGGCGCCGTCAACGGCGAGATCTTCGAGGCGCTGAGCGGCCTCGATGTCGAGCAGCAGGCCCAGCTCGACCAGATCATGATCGACCTCGACGGCACGCCGAACAAGAGCCGGCTGGGCGCCAACGCCATCCTCGGCGTGTCGCTCGCCTGCGCCAAGGCGGCCGCGAACTCGCTCGACATGCCGCTGTACCGTTACGTCGGCGGCACCTCCGCGCGTCTCTTGCCGGTGCCGATGATGAACATCATCAATGGCGGAATGCACGCCGACAATCCGATCGACTTCCAGGAGTTCATGATCCTGCCGGTTGGCGCATCCTCCTTCGCCGAGGGCCTGCGCTACGGCGCCGAAGTCTTCCATACCCTGAAGTCGGAGCTGAAGAAGGCCGGCCACAACACCAATGTCGGCGACGAGGGCGGCTTTGCCCCGAACCTGCCGTCGGCGGACGCCGCGCTCGAATTCGTCATGAACGCGATCGGCAAGGCCGGCTACAAGGCGGGCTCCGACATCGTCATCGGCCTCGACTGCGCCTCGACCGAGTTCTTCAAGGACGGCAAGTACGTCTACGAAGGCGAGGGCAAGACCCGCTCGATCTCCGAGCAGGCGAAGTATCTCGCCGACCTGGTCTCGCGCTATCCGATCGTGACCATCGAGGACGGCATGTCGGAAGACGACATGGACGGCTGGAAGGAGTTGACCGACCTCGTCGGCAAGAAGTGCCAGCTCGTCGGCGACGATCTCTTCGTCACCAACGTCAAGCGGCTCGCTGAAGGCATCAAGGCCGGACGGGCCAACTCGATCCTGATCAAGGTCAACCAGATCGGCACGCTGACCGAGACTCTCGCCGCCGTCGAGATGGCGCACAAGGCCGGCTACACCTCGGTGATGTCGCACCGCTCCGGCGAGACCGAGGATTCCACCATCGCCGACCTCGCGGTCGCCACCAATTGCGGACAGATCAAGACCGGCTCCCTTGCGCGCTCCGATCGCACCGCCAAATACAACCAGCTCTTGCGCATCGAGCAGCAGCTCGGCAAGCAGGCGCTCTACGGCGGCAAGGCGGCACTGAAGGCGCTGGCATAAGCCAGCGCTCGGACAAGGACAGGGGAGGATCGACATGAGCGACGGCAAGAACGGCCTGCAACTGCGTTCGCTGATCAAGAAGAGCGGTGAGCTCGAAATCTCGCTGCTCGACGTGCCGACCCCCGAACCCGCCGCGGACGAGGTCGTCGTCCGCGTCGAGGCGGCGCCGATCAATCCGTCCGACCTCGGGCTCCTGATCGGCGCGGCCGACATGAGCACGGCAAAGGCTTCCGGCGACAAGAGCGCTCCCGTCATCACCGCCAAGGTGCCGGAAGCCGCGATGCGGGCGATGGCAGGCCGGCTCGACGAATCCATGCCGGTCGGTAACGAAGGCGCGGGCGTCGTGATCAGGACCGGCTCGTCCGATGCCGCGAAGGCGCTGATGGGCAAGACCGTCGCCATGATCGGCGGCGCGATGTACACGCAGTATCGCACGCTGAAAGTGCGCGAGTGCCTGCCGCTGCCGGAGGGCACCACGCCGGCCGAAGGTGCCTCCTGCTTCGTCAATCCGCTGACCGCGCTCGGCATGACCGAGACCATGCGGCGCGAGGGTCACAAGGCGCTGGTGCACACTGCGGCCGCATCCAATCTCGGCCAGATGCTGAACAAGATCTGCATCAAGGACGGGATCCCGCTGGTCAACATCGTGCGCAGCAAGGAGCAGGCCGACATCCTGCACAAGATCGGCGCCAAATATGTCGTCGATTCCACCGCGCCGAGCTTCCTCGGCGATCTCACCAATGCGCTGGTCGAGACCGGCGCCACCATCGCCTTCGACGCCATCGGCGGCGGCAAGCTCGCCGGCGACATCCTCAACTGCATGGAAGTCGCGATCAACAAGACCGCGAAGGAATACAGCCGCTACGGCTCCAACGTGCACAAGCAGGTCTACGTCTATGGCGCGCTCGATGTCCGCCCGATCGAGCTGCCGCGCGGCTTCGGCATGGCCTGGGGCGTCGGCGGCTGGCTGCTGTTTCCGTTCCTGATGAAGATCGGGCAGGCGGACGGGGCCAGGCTGCGCCAGCGCGTCGTCGACGAACTGAAGACCACGTTCGCCAGCCACTACACCAAGGTGGTATCGCTTTCCGAGGCGCTCGATCCCGCCAATATCGCGGTCTATGCCAAACGCGCCACCGGCGAAAAATTCCTCATCAACCCAAATAAATAATCGGCACGTGCGACGGCACGTCACCCAAAGAAGGTCTTGCCTTCTGAGCGAAGCGGGAGATTATTCCGCCGCCATCGAAAGCGGACAAATCCGCAAGGCGCGCTCAGAAGGGGACTTCTCCATGACCGATCTCAATCGCCGCCATCTGCTCGCAGGCGCCGCCGTCCTCGGTGCGGCTGCGATGACCAAGCTTGGATTGACCACCGCCAATGCCGCGGTGCCGCAAGCCGGCACGCAGGCGCCGGGCTTCTACCGCTACAAGGTCGGCAGCTACGAGTGCACCTCGATCAATGACGGTGCGCGCACTTTCCCGATGCCGGACAAGTTCGTCGTCAACGCGTCGAAGGAGGAAGCGCTGGCCGCGGGCGAGGCGGCCTACATGCCGAAGGGCATGGTCACGGTGCCGTTCAACCCGCAGCTCATCAACACCGGCTCCAAGCTCGTGCTGATCGATACCGGCAACGGTGTCGCCAATCTCGAGCCCAGCAAGGGCGAGGTCGGCCGCACGCTGCAGAACCTCCAGGCCGCCGGCGTCGACCCGAAGAGCATCGATGTCGTGCTGCTCTCGCATCTGCATCCCGACCACACCAACGGCATTCGTCTCGCCGACGGCGCGCTTGCCTTCCCCAATGCGGAGATCATGGTGCCGGGCAAGGACTGGGAGTTCTGGACCAGCGAGGACAACGCCGCCAAGGCCGAGTCCAACGCGATGATGAAGAACTACTTCGCCAACGTGAAGAAGACCTTTGCCGGCCTCGAATCCAAGGTGACGAAGTACGCCTGGGGCAAGGAGGTCGCGCCGGGCATCACCTCGATCGCGACGCCCGGTCACACCCCGGGGCACACCTCGTTCGCGGTCGCCTCCGGCGATGCCAAGGTGCTGATCCAGTCCGACGTCACCAACATCCCGGAGTTCTTCCTGCGCAATCCGGACTGGCATGTGGTGTTCGATACCGATGCTGCGCTGGCGCAGGAGACGCGTCACAAGTTCTACGACATTGCGGCGGCCGAGAAGGCGACCGTGATCGGCTTCCACTTCACGTTTCCCTCGGTCGGCCATGTCGAGAAGGACGGCGCCAAATATCGCCTGATCCCGTCGGCGTGGAATCCGACGATCTGAACCGATTTGCGGATTGCACCAACGACTCAGGCCGCCACTTGGCGGCCTGATGGTTTGGGCAACCGTTCAGAAACCCAGCGTTTCCAAATCCGACCGGTCCATGCACTTGCATCCATCACTCGGGATCGCTTAAGTGCCGCCCCGGCACTCCCGCTGAAGACTTCGAGGACACTCCATGGCCTACAATATCGTCACGATCGCCGGCAGCCTGCGCAAGGACAGCTTTTCGCTGAAGATCGCCAATGCGCTCGCCAAGCTCGCGCCGGCCTCGCTCAAGCTCGAGGTCATCACGCCGGCCGGCATCTCGTTCTTCAATCAGGACCTCGAGGGCGCGCCGCCGGCCGACTGGCTGTCTTTTCGCGAAAAGATCCAGAAGTCGGACGGCGTCATCTTCGTCACGCCGGAATACAATCGGGCGATCCCGGGCGTGCTGAAGAACGCCATCGACGTCGCCTCGCGGCCCTATGGCAAGAGCTCGTTCAACGGCAAGCCGGTCGGCATCATCGCGAACTCGCCGGGCCCGCTCGGCGGCGTCAGCGCCGCCAAGACGCTGCAGAACATCCTGCCGGGCATTTCCGGCCCGATCATGCAGCAGCCGGAGGCCTATCTGAACGGGGTGGGCGACGCGTTCGACGCTGAGGGCAACCTGACTAAGGAGTCCCTGAAGCCCGTGCTCCAGGCCTATATCGACGCGTTTGCGGTGCACGTCGCGAAGCATCACGGCTGAGGCCAAATCGCCCGCAGCCACAGCATAGGCCCTCATCCTGAGGAGAACGCGAAGCGTTCGTCTCGAAGGATGGCTCCGGGAAACTGCCGTGCCTTCATGGTTCTCGCGGCGATGCGAAGCATCGTCCGCGAGACGGCGCTTTGCGCCTCCTCGCCATGAGGGTCCGCTAGCGTCGCGCGCCGGGCCAGCGGCCGGAAATTAGCACGCCCTTAACCAACCTGTCCCATCTTCCCAAGATGGTCTCCCGCGCGCGCCTGAAATCGATCCTGACCGGTCTTGCCCTCTATGCGATGGCGGCTGCCATCGTCGGTTATTTCGGTGTCAACGCCTATACCGGCAAATACGGCCTCAACGCCCGCCAGGAGCTCGACCAGGAGATCGTGGCGCTGACCAGCGAGCTGGCTCAGCTCAAGCGCGAGCGTGCCAGGAGCGAGCAGCGCGTTTCGCTGCTGCGCTCCGCGAAGATCGACCCCGACATGCTGGACGAGCGGGCGCGCTTCCAGCTCGACTACGTCAATCCGCGCGATCTCGTCCGGACGATCCCGGCGAACTAACCACTCTTCCTAAAGTTGAAGACTTCCAAGTTGAAGCCTGGAACCGGACTGCCGCCTTGACGGCAGCGCCGCAAAGGGCTCATGGCTGCCAGCGCCATGGCCAGGGTTGACGCAGATCAACCGGGCCGTGCCGGCACCGTTTAGATTGCCACCTGGAGGAAACAGTGATGAATGGGCAATCCCCCCGGCATCACGCGGCCCGTGTCGAGGCCGCCATTACGTCAGGCCAGGCGGCACGCTCGTCGCTTGTGGCCTCGTGGCGCCGTTCGTCCAGATTGCATCGTCTCGATCCCGCAGGCCGCAGCTCACCGAACCGGCTGAGCGAAGCCGAGTTGCACCACGCGCGCGAGCGCATCGCGCCGCTGCTCGCCGCTGCGCGAGGTGCAATGGACCGGCTCTACCAGGCGGTCGGCGCCAGCGGCTGCTGCGTGCTGCTCGCCGACGGCGACGGCGTGCCGGTCGATCGCCGCGGCACCCCGGCGGACGATGCGACATTTCAGTCCTGGGGCCTCTGGACCGGCGCGGTCTGGAGCGAGGAGCATGAGGGCACCAACGGCATCGGTACCTGCCTCGTCGAGCAACGACCGCTGACGATCGACCGCGACCAGCATTTCTTTACCCGTAACACGCTTCTGAGCTGCACCGCCGTTCCGATCTTCGACCATGAGGCTGCGTTCGCGGGCGTGCTCGACGTCTCCTCCTGCCGCGCCGACCGCACTGACGTGTTTTCCAGTCTGATCGCGCTCGCGGCCGGTGAGGCGGCCAAGCGTATCGAAGCCGATCTGTTTCGCAGGGCCTTCGCCCACGCCCGCATCGTGCTGACGCAAGCTGCGGACGGCCAGTGCGGCGGCCTCGTTGCGGTCGATGCGGACGATCTCGTGATCGGCGCGACCAGGACTGCCCGGGCAGGACTGGGGCTCGCGCCGGGCCGGGCGTTGCGACCAGTGCCCGCGGCCGATCTCCTCGGCGGCGACACCGCGCGCGATCATCTTGCTGGCGGTCAGCGCGCGGTGTTGCAGCGGGCACTGCTGCGCGCCGGTGGCAACGTGTCGGCGGCCGCCAAGGCCCTCGGCGTCAGCCGCGCCACGCTGCACAGAAAACTCAAGCGGTTCGAGCTGAACGCGCATTGAGCTGCTGGTAGATATTCATGGTGAGGAGACCGCGAAGCGGTCGTCGCGAACCACAAGAGGCCCTGCTGTCACCACCAGCCATCCTTCGAGACGCGCGCACGAGCGCGCTCCTCAGGATGAGGTCAGTATGTGCGGCGGCATGACGTGCAGCCTCGACACCTGTCGCAGAACTGCGACAGGTCGGCTCCGTCATCGCTCCCATCAGGGCTGACAGAACACGCCTCCCGCGACATCGTTGGCGCAAGTCGCGACCACGCGACGAATTGCGCAAACAGCAAACATCGGGAGCGATCAATGAACAAGGTAGAATTCCTCAGCGTCACCAAAATTCCCTTCGCCGAACGCTACGACAATTTCATCGGCGGCAAATTCGTCGCGCCGATCGCCGGCAAGTATTTCGACAATGCCTCGCCGGTGACGGGCCAGATCGTCTGCAAGATCGCGCGCTCCGACGCGCAGGACGTCGAAGCAGCCCTCGATGCAGCGCATGCCGCGAAGGCCGCCTGGGGCCGCACCAGCGTCGCCGAGCGCGCCGCGATGCTGAACCGGATCGCCGACCGCATGGAAGACAATCTCGAGCGTCTCGCCATCGCCGAGACCTGGGACAACGGCAAGCCGATCCGCGAGACCCGCGCCGCCGACCTGCCGCTGGCGATCGACCACTTCCGTTATTTCGCCGGCGCCATCCGCGCCCAGGAAGGCAGTCTCTCCGAGATCGATCACGACACCGTCGCCTATCATTTCCACGAACCGCTCGGCGTGGTCGGCCAGATCATTCCTTGGAACTTCCCGCTGCTGATGGCCTGCTGGAAGCTCGCGCCCGCGCTCGCCGCCGACAATTGCGTTGTGCTCAAACCGGCCGAGCAGACCCCGGCCTCGATCATGGTCTGGGCCGAGATCATCGGCGACATTCTGCCGGCCGGCGTCCTCAACATCGTCAACGGCTTTGGGTTGGAAGCCGGCAAGCCGCTCGCGTCCAGCCCGCGCATCGCCAAGATCGCCTTCACCGGCGAGACCACGACGGGCCGGCTGATTATGCAATATGCCAGCCAGAACCTCATTCCCGTCACGCTCGAGCTAGGCGGCAAGTCGCCCAACATCTTCTTCAGCGACGTCACCGTCGAAGACGACGACTTCTTCGACAAGGCGATCGAAGGTTTCGTCATGTTCGCGCTGAACCAGGGCGAGGTCTGCACCTGTCCGAGCCGGGCGCTGGTCCATGCCGATATCTATGACCGCTTCATGGAGCGGGCGCTGAAGCGCGTCGCCGCGATCAAGCAGGGCGACCCGCGCGCGGCCGACACCATGATCGGCGCGCAGGCGTCGGGCGAGCAGCTCGCAAAAATTCTCTCCTACATCGACATCGGCAAGCAAGAGGGGGCAAAGGTGCTGGCCGGCGGCGGACGCGCCGAGCTTGGCGGCGATCTCGCCGGCGGCTTCTACGTCCAGCCGACCGTGTTCGAGGGCCACAACAAGATGCGCGTCTTCCAGGAGGAGATCTTCGGCCCCGTCGTTTCGGTCACGACCTTCAAGAGCGACGAAGAGGCGCTCGAGATCGCCAACGACACGCCCTATGGCCTGGGGGCCGGCGTCTGGAGCCGCGACGCCAACCGCTGCTATCGCTTCGGCCGGGCGATCCAGGCCGGCCGGGTCTGGACCAACTGCTACCATGCCTATCCCGCGCATGCGGCCTTCGGCGGCTACAAGCAGTCGGGCGTCGGGCGCGAGACCCACAAGATGATGCTCGATCACTACCAGCAGACCAAGAACCTGCTGGTCAGCTACAGCCCCAAGAAGCTCGGCTTCTTCTGATCGGGCGGGCGGAGAGGGCGGCGCCGTTCTGCGCCGCCCGTTCCAAATGTCGGGACCGCGTTGGCTCAACGTTGCTTGACGCGGCCACGAATCTGCGCGTGCGGCGACCGTGTCGATTTGTTGCCCGATCCGCGTCAAAGATTTTGCAATATTACGATCACGTTGCAGTGCGGCATAATGAAAGTCGTGCCATGCCGCCGCGGTGCTTTCCAAGGGCGTTTGACTTGGGTTAGAGAGGGCTGAAGTTTTCTCTGACCCGGAATTCCCATGGCCGCACCCAAGAAAGCCGCCGCAAGCACTGCACAGGACAAGACCGACGGCGGTTCGCCCCCGGAATTCACCAGAGAGCAGGAGCTCAAGGCGCTCCGCGACATGCTCCTGATCCGGCGGTTCGAGGAAAAGGCCGGCCAGCTCTACGGCATGGGCGCGATCGGCGGCTTCTGCCACCTTTATATCGGCCAGGAGGCCGTGGTGGTCGGGATGCAGATGGCCCTGAAGCCGGGCGATCAGGTCATCACCGGCTATCGCGATCACGGCCATATGCTCGCCACCGGCATGGAGGCCAACGGCGTCATGGCCGAGCTCACGGGCCGTCGCGGCGGCTATTCCAAGGGCAAGGGCGGCTCCATGCACATGTTCAGCAAGGAGAAGCACTTTTACGGCGGCCACGGCATCGTCGGCGCCCAGGTCTCGCTCGGCACCGGGCTCGCTTTCGCCAATCACTATCGCGACAACGACAATGTCAGCGTCACCTATTTCGGCGACGGTGCGGCCAACCAGGGCCAGGTCTATGAGAGCTTCAACATGGCGGAGCTCTGGAAGCTGCCGGTGATCTACGTCATCGAGAACAACCGCTACGCCATGGGCACTTCGGTCTCGCGCGCCTCGGCGCAGCAGGATTTCTCCAAGCGCGGCGCCTCCTTCAACATTCCCGGCCAGCAGGTCGACGGCATGGACGTCCGTGCCGTCAAGGCCGCCGGCGACGAAGCTGCGGCCTGGTGCCGCGCCGGCAAGGGACCCTTCATCCTGGAGATGCAGACCTACCGTTATCGCGGCCACTCGATGTCCGATCCCGCAAAGTACAGAACGCGCGAGGAGGTCGAGAAAGTCCGCCACGACCAGGATCCGATCGAGCAGGTGCGCAACCGCCTGTTGGCCGCCAAGGTCAGCGAGCAGGATCTGAAGGCGATCGACGCCGAGGTGCGCGACATCGTCAATGCGTCCGCCGATTTCGCCCAGCATGATCCCGAGCCGGATGCCGCCGAGCTCTGGACCGATATTTACCGCTGAACGCGCGCAAGCTTTCTTTTGGAGTCGATATGCCAATTCAAGTGCTGATGCCCGCGTTGTCGCCCACGATGGAGAAGGGCAACCTCTCCAAATGGCTGAAAAAAGAGGGTGAGACGATCAAGTCCGGCGACGTCATCGCCGAGATCGAGACAGACAAGGCGACCATGGAGGTCGAGGCGACCGATGAAGGTACGCTCGGCAAGATCCTGATCCCCGAGGGCACAGCCGACGTTGCCGTGAACACGCCGATTGCGACGATTCTCGCCGATGGCGAGAGTGCCGCCGATCTCGCCAAGGCGCCCGCTCCGCAGCAGAAGGCTGCCGAATCCGCAGCCCCCGCCGCTGCAAAAGCCGAAGCGCCAGCTCCCAAGGCTGCGCCGGCAGCGCAGGCCGTCGCAGAGCCCGACCCGGAAGTGCCTGCCGGCACCGAAATGGTGACGCAGACCATCCGCGAAGCCCTGCGCGATGCCATGGCCGAAGAGATGCGCCGTGACGCCGACGTCTTCGTGATGGGCGAAGAGGTCGCCGAATACCAAGGCGCCTACAAGGTGACGCAAGGGTTGCTTCAGGAATTCGGCGCCAAGCGCGTGATCGACACGCCGATCACCGAGCACGGCTTTGCCGGCATCGGAGTCGGCGCCGCGATGAGCGGGTTGAAGCCGATCGTCGAGTTCATGACCTTCAACTTCGCCATGCAGGCGATCGACCAGATCATCAACTCCGCGGCCAAGACGCTCTACATGTCCGGCGGCCAGATGGGCTGCTCGATCGTGTTCCGCGGGCCCAATGGCGCCGCTTCCCGCGTGGCCGCCCAGCACAGCCAGGATTATTCGTCCTGGTATTCCAATGTCCCGGGCCTCAAGGTCGTCGCGCCGTTCTCGGCCGCTGATTACAAGGGCCTGCTCAAGGCTGCGATCCGCGATCCCAACCCGGTGATCTTCCTCGAGAACGAGATGCTCTACGGTCACACTGGCGAGGTGCCGAAGCTCGACGATTTCGTGATTCCGATCGGCAAGGCGCGCATCGTGCGTTCCGGCAGCCATGTCACGATCATCTCGTGGTCGAACGGCATGAGCTACGCGCTGAAGGCCGCCGACGAACTCGCCAAGGACGGCATCGAGGCCGAAGTGATCGATCTGCGCACGCTGCGCCCGATGGACACCGAGACGATCGTCAACTCGGTCAAGAAGACCGGCCGCGCCGTCACGGTGGAAGAGGGCTGGGCCCAGAGCGGTGTCGGCGCCGAGATCGCCGCGCGAATCATGGAGCATGCCTTCGACTATCTGGATGCGCCTGTAACCCGCGTCTCCGGCAAGGACGTGCCGATGCCCTATGCCGCGAACCTGGAAAAGCTCGCGCTGCCCTCGGCTGCCGAAGTGGTCGAGGCCGCTAAAGCCGTCTGCTACAGGTAGACCATGGCGGGTCCGAAGGAGCAGCCATTACCACCCGACGTCCTCGTCCGCGATGATGCGGTCGAGATCCTGCGCGTGTTCGTGCTGGACGGCGGGCTGTCGATGGCGTTCCAGCGGGCCTTCGACGAACCCGACATGTGGGGCCTGCTGCTCGTCGATCTCGCCCGTCACGCCGCGCGCGCCTATGCGCGCGAGAGCGAATACACCGAGGAGGACGCGCTGAACCGGATCATCGAGATGTTCCAGGCCGAGATCGAGCGTCCCACCGACACCGGCACCACGACGCCGCGCGGGAAGGGGCACTGACCGTGGCGATCGAATCCTATCATTTCGATTTCATGCTGGAGGCGATCCGCGAGGCGGAAGCCTCGATCGCGCAAGGCGGCCTGCCGATCGGCGCCGTGCTGACCCGCGACAACAAGGTCATTGCCCGCGGCCACAACAACCGCGTGCAGGAGAACAATCCGATCCTGCACGGCGAGATGAGTTGCCTGCGCGAGGCGGGTGCGATTTCGTTCCACGATACCGTCATGTACACCACGCTGTCGCCATGCGCGATGTGTGCCGGTGCGCTCGCGCTGTTCAAGGTCAAGCTCGTGGTGATCGGAGAGTCCGTCACCTTCGAGGGCTCCAAGGACATTCTCGACAAGTTCGGCATCCCGTGGATCGACCTTGCGGACGACCGCTCCATCACAATGATGAAGAACTGGCGTTCCATCCCGGCCAATGAGCGCCTGTGGCAGGGCGACATCGGCAATTAAACCTGGTCTGTTCGTCTCCGGTCCGGAGACGGATTTTTGCAAAGTTCTTCTTGAGGTCAGCATGCCCATCAACATCCTGATGCCCGCTCTTTCGCCGACGATGGAGAAGGGCAACCTCGCCAAGTGGCTGAAGAAGGAAGGCGACAAGGTCAAATCCGGCGACGTCATCGCCGAGATCGAGAC
>NZ_VSST01000023.1 GCF_019402665.1 Bradyrhizobium canariense | reverse complement strand
CCCACCCCGGAGGAATACGCAGTAGCGGCCATTGCCGAGCTTGAACTCGCCCTTGAAGTCGGCGCACCAGAGATCATTGGGGGCCGTCCCTTGCGACAGCGGCGTGCCGCGCGCACGGTGGCGCGGTCCGCCGCCGCGTTTGACCAGGCCGTGGCGATCGAGCACCGCATGAATGGTGCTTTTGGCCGGCACGCGAACATCGCCATCGAGCCGGCGCACCAGCAACTCGCGGATCTTGCGCGCACCCCAATGCGGCTTCTCGGCCTTGAACTGGACAATCAGGGTCTCGATCTGGGCCGGCAATTGGTTGGCGTAGCGAACCGGCCGTCGGGAGCGGTCGTTCAGCGCCTCGAACCCGTGTTCCTTGTAACGATCGAAAATCTTGTAGCCGGTCTTGCGGGAGATGCCGAACTCCCGGCACACATCCGTCATGGCTTCCCCGTCCAACAGCCGGGCGACAAAGCGAAGGCGCTCTTCCATTACCGAACTCGCTTTCCACGGCATCTACACCTCCCGCAGAACAAAAGCGGAAAGTGTAACCCATGTGTCCGGTACGAACTGTCACCTATGTCTCGGGTCGCTCAGGGCCGCAGTTACTGGCGCGCCATTGGCTCGAGTCACGTCTGAGTTCGGCGTGTCGAATAATTTGCCTTGCGGAAAGCGGCAACCAAATTCGTAGGTCTCTTTTCCGATATGTGCCAAAACTGGATCGGCTGCTCCAGCTAGAGATCTTCGCCAAGACCGCCGAGCTCGGCAGCCTGTCCAAGAGCTGCGGACATTCGGCGGATGTCGAACGCGGCCGCGAGCCGACACCTGAGCGGACTGGAGGAGCGGCTCGCGGTGCGGCTGATCGAGCGCAACACGCGCCGGCAATGGCTGACCGAGGCAGGGCAGGATCTGTTGCAGCGTTGCAGCCCGCTCCTGAAGGATGGCGTCAGAGACCGCGCGCTGTCGCCCAAGCGCATGCTGCGCGTCACGAGTTCGCTGTCGTTTGCGATGATCTACATGGCGCCGATGCTGCCGGCATTTCGCAAGCTCTACCCTAAGCTCGACGTCCAGATCATCGCGGCCAACCGCTATCCCGATTTCCTCGGGGCCGGGTCTCCCTCCGGCGAAAGCCGGCGAGGACCGCCTTGTTGGATTAGCCAAATTGGCGCGTAGCAGTCCTTATGGACAGCCATAAGCCAGTACTCAGCTTGGGAAGCTCGATGTTCTCAAGGACATTCAAAGTGTTAGCTGCAAAACCAGCGCCAATTCGCCCCAATCCCATCAATACCTTACGCAGTGCTCGCAAAAACCGAGCGCTGATCATCCAGCGCGACGACGGAATGTTCCAGATCGGGGTGGGCGATGGCGCCCTCAGTCCGTTCGAGACGCGTAGCTTCGCTGAAGCTGGAATGGAGGCGCCACGCCTCCTGAAATGCGAAGGGCCGCCTCGGCAAAGGCAGCCCCCAATCGCAAATTCAACTTCAGCACCGACACAAATAGCACCCCCGCGCAGGCCCTACAAGCGTTGCAGGCGCGTCGCCTGAGGGCGGACTTCCATTTGCCGCCAGCGACTGCGGCAGCCGTTGCGGAACTCGCCTTTGGCCGGGCGGTGCCGCAATGACGGTTGCGGAGGAGACCGCGCCCGGCGCGACGCTGCAGACTGCGGCGGCGGTGAAGCTGCATGCCGACATTGCTCCCTGCGAATCGCCGGACCATCTCGACGCGATCTGCAAGCTGGTATGGGCTGCCCATTTCGCCAACGAACTTCCGGAACACGAGGCTACGTTCCTCGCGGCCTGCATCCCGCTTTGCCGAGCCTGCCCCCGCATCTCTGCCTCGCGCCGGCGGCGGAGGACTTCATTTCGCTCGTCTGCCCCCTTACGCCCGTGACAATGCTTAAATTTCTTGCCAGAGCCGCATGTGCAAGGCGCGTTTCTCTTCATCATCCGCTATTTGAAGACCATCTCATAAAGCATGGCGTGGCCGGGCGATTCTTCGAAGGGGACGGCGTCCTCTTGAGTGAGTGCTGCCGCAAAGATGTCCCCCCGGATAGCCAAGCTCTCTCCGCGTCTGGCGTATTTAGCGCGAGCTGGAGTGCGCTGTTGAGCTCGTAGCAGACGTGCGAAAGGCCCGCTCCCTTCAATGCGACAGAAAGTGCAGTTGAGTAAGCATCGCGCCCGACGATGTACATCATCGGGGTGGGAATGTTCTCGTCGGTGAGGTTGGTGTACGAGCGCCGACAAATCTCTGCGTCGGCAGACGAAGCCAGCCTGCAAAACAGGGGGCGGTCCTGGTAGACGGAGCACTTATCAGCTTCGAGGAGAGGACACGGGTGAGGATTGTAGGGTCGTTGCTCGTGCGAGAACGACTTGGTGATTTCATGCGCCTCCCGCACGCGAGCGCCGGCCCGCGACGATAGACGCTTTGCAAGAAAAAGGACTTCAGGTGCTGTGGCGCTCACCCAAATGTTGCAGCAGTGGGAGCATCCGCGACCGCAAGCGATAGGAATGTCGGCCATACCCTTCACCGTCAAATCGATCTTCGAGAACAAATACTCCAGCGTTTCATCGACGCTGAAGCTCTGCTTGGCGCGACCGAGATGGCCATGAATCTGTCGCGCCAACTCCGCGACAATAAACTCGTTGAGCGCGGATGGGTCGATCCCGCCCGCGACGGCTTTTGGCGCTTGCTTCTTCGCTAGGCGACGTTGATTTCGATCCATACCCTCATCCCAACTCATTCGCTATCCGCTTCAACTTGCGAATGGCGTCATCGAGCGCGCTTTGCGCTTCGTCAGTCTCCTTATTCTCGATGTGGTTTTGAACGTCTGCGAGCTCTCGACGAATCACCCGCATGATTGCTGCTGCCGCTACTGACATGAAATCCTCCGGCGCAAAATGCCATATCTAGAAAGCAGGCATCAGATCGCAACCAAAGCGCGAGCGCAAGTCCTACGCGCTAAATACGCCGAATGATCCGCGCCGGGGTAACAGCGATGACTTCACGGCACGCTGCAGTCGCGTTGTCGTCAATCCGGTGCGGAGGAAGCATTTGCCCCGACCAATAGTCACGGACCCGGTTGAGGTCGACCAAAGGCGTTTGTGGTTGGAGACTTCGCCAGTCAGCAAAGTGCTTCGGGGCTTGGGCGTCGAGCAGCTCAATCTCATAGGGCAGTATCGTGGCCTGTCGGCCATCCGAAGTGGCGTAAAAGCGTGCCTCATATTCGTCGTCAAGAAAAAGAGCGAGTCGAGGCGCGATGGCTTTTGTGCGAACTCTTGGTTCCTGACGTACTCAAAAACCGCCTTCCGGAACGCCTGATTGTAAGGCCAGCCGGTTAGGCGAACAATGCGCCCCCAGTTGCCGGGAGTCGACAGCGCCGGGTTCGAGCATCGTCGAGGAGCAGTGGAAGTAGGGCACGGAATGTCCAATCGAGCGAAAGACAGGCCCTAGCTCCGAAACGATTCGGCGCAAGCAGCACAGCCCGTTCGTACCCTGGGAAAAAGTACGGGTGCACAGACGCGCCGAAGCGCCCCTCGAAAGGGCTGATTTGGTTAGCGGGGTAGGGTGTCCGTGGGCGTCGAAACCCGGACCAGAGCTATAGCCGCACATCTTTGGTCAGGATGCTCCCGATCGGCGTCGGGGGTGACGGCTGAATGCAGACATCCCGCCGGGACCTTTGCGACGGACGCACTTGGCGGTGCGGCTCCGAACCCTGCCTTTATGGCCGGTGTCGGGCGTGCTGTCCAGAGGGGCAACCCTTAAAGGCGCTCGGCTCATCGCTTTGGCGAGTTTCGCCCCCCGGCTGCAGCGGCTGTCCCGCTGCGTAGAACGGCCCTCAAAAGCCCTGAGCCACAGAGCACCACCATGATCAGCAAACGACCGTACAGCGCCCCAGGCGCCGCCAGATTGTCATCCCCTCCGCTGATTCCGACCAGCTATCCAGACGCATCCCTGCCCGCCCGCGAGCGCATCGAACCGGGTGCCGGGTCCGCGGATTCGTTGATCGGGACTGGATCACCAACTTTGAGTCGGAGGCTCCTTATGAACATGTTCGTCTCGTCTGCGGCAGCGGCGGGCGCGCCAGCCGTCGCCATGAACTTGGCTCCCCATGAGCCTGTCGTCGACCACCAGGGCATTTTGGCCCGGGTTGAGCAAATCGTCGACGTGCTGCGGACCCGTTATATTTGCGAAGGCTGGCAAATGGACGAGGACGGGGCAGCGCGCGCTTTGAACTATTTCCGTCGGCATGTGGAGGGGCCCGGTTTCAAGGACGAAGACGAGGACACGCTTGAATTCACTCGCGTGCTGGAATTCTTCAGATCGCATGGTCAATCTCTCGATTGGGCGCACGACGGCGATCTCGCTGGAATGATTTGTAGGCTGGCGAAAGTATCCCCGCGTGGAGGCGCTTTGGGCGCCAGCTGCGTCAAGGCCGACCCGACCTTCGCAGAAATCGAGGCTCATAAGAAAGCGAGTGCAGACTACTCGGCTGCAATTCGCGATGTGGTACCAGGCACCCTTGATCCGGATACGGTGAAGGAAGAGACGTTCGGCGACCGAGAGGCTGAAGTCCGGCACGAACTCGCCACAAGCGTTCCCACAACATTGCCCGGACTGCTCGCGATGCTGACCTACGTCGAGGACGTCTCCAGCGGAAAGTATTCGGCGAGCGGACGGCCGGACAATGCTTTTGACAGGAACGACCTTTTGAACGTCATCGTCCGCGCGCAAGATTGCCTTCGTGACCACTCAGCCGGCTCTGCCGTCTGACGCCCACCGGCTTGGATGAATCGATGCCCGGTTCGCGCCGGCGGGCTTTCGACCGTCTAGTCCGCCCAAACTGTGGCAGCTATTCCCGACAGGGCTGTTTCCGAGTGAACCTGTGGGCGAGCTGGGGAAAACGGAATGAAAGGCTGAGAATGTGGCTTTGCGGGCCTAAACCCGGCTAACGCCAAATCAGCAACACACGGAGTCTCGCATGTCTATTGGACCGCACAGCGTGAAGCCCGCCGACATTCGGAAGACCGTGGACGTTCTAATCGCTGCCTGGAATCCAGCGTGTTGAAGTTGATCGCGGCGGCAAGATCACCGTTACCACCGGGAAACACCCGCCCGCGGGTGCGGTTCAGGCGACCGCGGATTGAGGGAACGGGTATGATCTCGCTAGTATTCGAAGATGTGGTTGGGGAAGCCGTCAAGATGCTGAGGTCGACCGACCGATTCCCTCATCGCCGAAAGATCACCTCCAAGACCTTCGCCGACGCAAGATCCTTCAATCTAATCTCAGGCACGCTGTTCAATTTGGTGCCTGCCGGCGGCGGCTGGACTGTCGGGGATCACAGGCTTGCGCACGAAGCTATCGGCCAAGAACTTCTGGTGCAAAATGCGACCATTCAGATGGTTTGCTGAAATGCGTGAGCAGATGCGTAAGCCAGCACTCAGACGCCGCCTGAATGCTGGCGCCGCAGCGCTAGAAGCCCGCGGGTGCGCACGCCATCGAGCTCGGCAAGATCGCAGGCAATCCCTGTGAAGGCATTAGCACCTCTACAACAACGATCGTTCGGAGATCATCTGGACCGATCTCTGACGTCGCGCGGATCAGGAAGGCCTGCTCTGCCGAAATCGCCCACGCCGTTGATCTGGCCGGGCATACTGGCTTGCGCCTAGGCGACTTGCTGCGTTTGTCCTGGTCTCATGTTGGCGAGGACGCGATTGTGCTGACGACCGGCAAGACGAGCACACCGATTCAGCAGGCCCACCAGTACACTGAATTGTTTGTCAGGGATCGGTCTGAAGGCGGGCGATTCGCGTTGTATGTGGGCAACGACCACGTTCAAACTGCCCACGATCTTGTACCACTCGAACAGTATCGCCCTGTAGTCGCCTGTACAATGATTACCTTTTCGTCGGCGAACGAAGGCGGTCTGGGCAGCAGGTCAAACTTCGGTTCGTCGCTCATAAGCACATCCTAGCGTAGACATCTCGTCGCGCCCCCTCTCCAAATTTCTACCGATTGTTATATTTCCTCGGGCGAGGCTGGTTGGACCCCGCACACATCTAATTTTCGCACAATAAGACAACGCGACCGCCGTTGTCCGCTGCCCTGGCAGCGTCACAGCAATGATGGCCGCACTCATAGTGGTCGTTTGCTGTCAGCGTTCACAGAGCGCGTTGACGCCACGGCCCCCAGCGGCTGACATTGATGAAACCTCAAAGCGCTGCAACAGATGCTGCTCTGCAATAGAAACACCCATTGGTTGTCGCACGATCATCGTTATAGGATAGGTGTGGCTTTTGGGCCGTGGATTTTCCTAGCTTCAGTTGTTGTCGATCCAATTTGTCGAGAAGGATCAAAAAATGCTTCGAGGGCATGCTGTCGTTAAGCCGTTTTCCATAGCAATCTTACTCTCGCTAGTCGCACTTGGCTGCTGGCCGGTTCTCGCCGAGCAACCTCGCCGGTCTGCGGAATCCGAGGCAAAGC
>NZ_VSST01000022.1 GCF_019402665.1 Bradyrhizobium canariense | reverse complement strand
ATGGAAACGATCGAGACCAGTTTCCATCAGGATCTGAATGGCGATGGGGTCATCGGGCTCAACAACCCCTCAGCCATGGCTGCTGCCGAATCGTTTCAGTTCGCCGCCGTTAATGCCTCTACTCCGGCTGTAGTCGACACGAGTCGCGTGGATACAATCCAGCCGGCGGTGACGCTTGTCGCCTCGACACCACAGGCCGTTCCCGACCACAGCACAGACCTGTCAAGCGTCCTATTGGCGGACCTGCACGCCCACGGCTTCCTGATCCAGTGATGCGTGATCTCAGGCGCTTGACGATTGCGGACTTGTAGTCCAAATCCCGTCCGCTGGCCCGCGCTTGGAATCGTCGCAATTTTGTGAAAGATCCGGGAGCCGCGTCTTTCGGCATAGCTGCCAAATGCGCTACAAGTGCTTCCATGACCAAAACCGATCAACCGAAACCCAGGCAAATCGTCATATTCGGAGCCGGCGAAATCGCCGAACTCGCGGATTACTATTTTTCCTGCGATTCCCAATACGAGGTCGTCGGATTCGTAGTGGATCGCGCGTTCCTGAAGCAGGCAGAGTTTCGCGGTCGGCCTCTCGTCGCGTTCGAGGAGGTCGAGGAGAAGTTCGCGCCTGAACGCCACGCGATATTCGTCGCCATCAGTTATGCCAGGGTCAACGCGGTGCGCGCAGAGAAAGTGGCTGCAGCGCGGGCGAAGGGATACAGGATCGCGAGCTATTTGAGCAGCCGGGCGACAGTATTCCCCGAGTTCGAGCTGAAAGAGAATTGTCTCATTCTCGAGGACAACACCATCCAGCCCTTTGCTAGTGTAGGAGCGAATGTAACGCTGTGGAGCGGCAACCATATCGGCCACCATTCGGTGATCGAGGACGATGTCTTCCTGGCGTCTCACGTCGTCGTCTCCGGAGGAGTTCGCATCGGGCAGGGGTGCTTCGTGGGCGTGAACGTCACTATCCGCGACCACGTCACGATCGGCAAGCGATGCGTGCTTGGCGCTGGTGCATTGGTGCTAGAGGACCAGCCGGATCTATCGGTGGTCGCACCACGCGGAACTGAGCGCTCGCTGGTGCCCAGCAATCGCCTCCGGAATCTGTGAGGCACGTGATGCCGTGGCGTCGCCTGGGTCTGGTTTATGTTCCTGATGGTTCGCTTCCATGGGCGCGCAGCCATGCGGCGCTGCCCACTCCTGTACACCTTGAAGGCGACACCTTTCGCTTCTTCTTCAGCTCGCGCGATGCGGAGAGGCGCTCGCATGTCGGGTGGGTCGATGTTGAAGTTTCCGAGACGCCGCGTGTGCTCGGAGTGGCCGAGCAACCGGTCATCTCGCCTGGCGAAGATGGTACGTTCGACGACAGCGGTATCAGCCTTGGCTGCATCACGCAGGACCGGGGCGGGTATCACCTCTACTACATGGGATGGAACCTCGGTGTCCGATCGCCGTGGCGAAATGCGATCGGTCTGGCGCGCTCACGCTCGCCTGATGGTCCCTTCGAGCGCGCTTCGCCCGGACCTGTTCTGGATCGCTCGCCCGAGGATCCGTACACACTTACCTACCCCTGCGCGCTCAAGATTGGGCCTGGGCATTGGCGCATGTGGTATGGATCCAATCTGTCAGCAAATCTCAACGAGGAGATGCTCCGGCACGCGATCAAGGTTGCGGATTCCAGCGACGGCTTTCGCTGGGCGCGGGATGGCTCGATCGCCCTAGGGCTGACAGCGCCTCAGGAACATGTGATTGTGCGACCAAGCGTCGTCCGGGTTGGCGACCTATATCTGATGACATTTGCGACGCGCGGGGTGCGTTACACATTGGGGGCCGCCTGGAGTAAGGATGGAGTCCATTGGGAGCGCATCGACGAAATCATGAAAATCGATCGGACCACGCCTGGCTGGGACTTCGATATGGTCTGCTACCCATCGCTTTTCTGGCACCGTGAGCAGCTTTGGCTCGCCTACAACGGCAACGCCTATGGAGGGACGGGGTTCGGACTTGCTGTGTGGGATGGCGATCATCCGTTGCAAAAGCTCGCGAGCTGACTTGATGTCCTGCTTCAGTACCTCCCGTTCGCTTTGCTAGCTCTCGAGGGTAAGATATGACCAAGACAGGTATCGCACGTTACGGCGTTCACACGCAGGCTCAGAGCAGCACCGCACTGGACAGGGCCCTTGAACAGATAAAACTGGTCGGATTTGCCGTCGTGAGTGGAGATTATGATGCGAGCGATCTGCGTCGGTTCGCCGATGCGTTCGATCGCACGTTGCAATTAACCCAGGGCATGTACGGAGGGCGCGACAAGCTCAAGCGCATCGATGAGCACAATACGATCCGGGTCCCGCTCGCTCATGACCCTCTGTTTCTCAAGCTGGCAATGAATGCAAACATTCTCGAAATCTGTGGCCGGTTGATCGGCGACTACATCATCCTCAATCAGCAGAACGGCATCGTCAATCCGCCAAACGCGCAACATTACAACCAGGCGGCGTACCATCGGGATTTGCCGTATCAGCATTTCGTTTCGAGTCGTCCACTTGCGCTCAATGCGCTTTTCTGTCTCGACCCCTTCACGGCAGAAAATGGGGCCACGCTGGTGGTGCCCGCGAGCCATAAGGAGGAGGCGTTTCCATCCGATTTCATGGTGGAGACCTTGCAGAAGACCGTGACTGCCGAGGCCGGCTCATTTCTGGTCTTGGATGCAATGCTCTTTCACTGCGGCGGCGTGAATCAGACCTCGAATGTGCGCAGGGCGGTCAATCATCTCTACACCATTCCGCTGATGCGGCAGCAGATCGATCTGCCCTCGATGCTCGGACCCGACTACGCAACAGACAAGCAGACACGTCGTCTTCTTGGCTATGAAGTCCAGACGCCGCGCGACGTTTCCGCCTTCTACGGAGGACGTCTGTCGAGGGTGTCGACCTGATCGAGCAATGCGAGATTCCAATGAACGGAGGAACCAGTTCATGACGGAGACGGGGTTTTTCTGTCCTCGCTCACACGAGCCTCTTGTCTATTCGGCCGACGGTCGCTTTTTGGAGAGCCCCGCTGGCGATCGCTACCCCATCATCGATGGCATTCCCTCGCTGTTGCTGGCCTCCGGTCACGAGGAGGCGGGCGGAGACAGGAATAAGTACTATCGAGAGCGCGCGGCCGAATACGATCGCGGCAACGACGTCATGTTTCGCATGCTCAAGTGCGAGGAGAAACAGACCCGCGAGCAAATGACCGACCTGCTGAAGATCGCTCCGGGTGATCGCGTGCTGGAGGTTGGTTGCGGCACGTGTCGCGACACGCGTTACTTCTTGAGCCGCGGGGGCTCGGTTTACGCCGGCGATATCAACCGCGAGATGGTCCATATCGGGCGCGAACGGCTGCAAACGACGGGTGTCGACACCTCTGCGCTGAAACTCTTTCTGGCCGATGCCGGCCGATTGCCGTTTCCCGCCGGCTTCTTCGACCGCGCTTTCCACTTTGGCGGCCTCAACCTGTTTCCCGACGTGCGAGCGTCCATCGCGGAGATCGCGAGGGTCGTCAAGCCGGGTGGCCGGGTGGTGCTCGGTGACGAGGGTGTTGGAGCTTGGCTCGGCGAAACCGAGTTTGCGAAGATACTGAAGAACTCAAATCCGCTTTTCCATTATCAGGCTCCGCTCGAGAAGATCCCGGTGCTCGCGCGCAATGTGTCGTGTCACTGGATCCTGAACGGCTCGTTCTATCTGATGGTGTTTGACGTGGGCGTTGGAGAGCCGCAGCTCGATCTCGATGTCGAGTTTCCCGGCTGGCGCGGCGGATCTCACCGCACGCGTTATCTCGGCAAGCTCGAGGGGGTTTCGCCCGCGATCCGCGACAGCGTCGTGAAGGCGGCGGCCGCGGAGGGGGTCTCGGTTGTCTCCTGGCTCGAAAAGGCGCTTCGCCGCGCGCTGGACTGACAGCGGCTAGACTGCCTCGGACACGCTATTGCGAACGATGATCGTGAATTCGTAGAGCCCATAATCCTGGAGAAGGGCCACCGATCGTCCGTATTGGGACAGGCAGTAGGATAGTATTTCCGCAGGGTCGGCATAGTAAAGATCCGGTCTGCGTCGGTCCGGGTCGCTCGACATGCTGAGCACGTTGAATCCGAAGCCCTGTCGTCCAGCTCGCGCCAAGACGTCAATCGTTCGCAGCACGTAGCCCTTCCAGATGTCGCCCGGGACGTCACCTTTGACGTTGAATATGCCGCTCGCGACCGCGAAGTCGGCCCTCTCCGAAGGGACTGCGCCGACATGCCACTGCCGGTCGTACCCTTCGCCGTAAAGCTCCCGCGCCTTTTCGATCATGCTCGGCGCGATGTCATAGCCGGCAAAGCGACCACGGTACCCAGCGAGGCGCAGGAAGCGCAGGAAATCTCCGAACCCGCATCCGAGATCAATGAGTGAGGCATCAGGGTTGTCATTAACGAGGCGAAGAAATTGCCGGTGCCGCAGCTCATGGGAGTGAGGGTCGTTCCAGTCGACCCCTTTCGAAGTCGAGCCGTGAGTCTGGAGCTTGGACGTGTAATGGGTCGCGACCTGCTGCAAGATTGGGGAATCGATCGAGTTATTCATCTCGGGTGCCGTTGAGCTGCGAGCTGTGCATCGGAAGCCACGTCGCGGTTCAACTTGCGATCGGCCACGGCGCTCGACTTGTAGATGCGGCGGACCACGGTGTAGGGGCGTCGCTTGGTTTCTGCCATGATGTTCGCGATGTAGATCCCGAGAATGCCGAGAATGAGGGTTATCAAGCCTCCCAGGAACCAGATCGATATGATTAGAGAGGTGAATCCATCCACGCCGATGCCCGAGGTGAAGTAACGCATCAGGTAGAATAGGATGATGACGCCAGAAAATCCGAAAATCAGGACGCCGGTGTAGAGAACGAAGTAGAGCAGCCGTGTTGACGTGGTCGTTACGTGCTTCACCGCTAATTCGATGCGGCTCCGCAACGAATAGGTCGACGGCGACAATGAGAGTTTCCTTACGACGATCGCGGTCTGACGAAAGCCCGTCACCTGCCACAGATCGGAGATGACGAATTCGCGGTCCCGGTGGCGAACCAGGGCGTTGACATAGTCGCGGGTCATCAGACGCGACGTCACCAGATTCCGCGGGACTGGGCGGTCACCCAAGGCATCGAGGATGGCAAAGAACACCGTGCCGGTCGTCCGCTCGAAGAATCCGCCGCGCCGGCTGTCCTGAATACCGTAGACCACATCGCAAGCCTCTCGCTTCATGACCGAGTGGAACTGCGCGAGATCTTCAGGTGGCTCCTCCAGGTCGCTGTCGACGAGAAATATCAACTCCCCAGTTGCGTGGGCGAGGCCCGTCATCATCGCCTTGTGGTGACCGAAATTTCGGGCAAGATCGACGACCGTCACGCGCGGATCGCGCTGATGCAGTTGCAGCGCGAGACCAAGGCTATCGTCAGGCGAGCCGTCATTGACAATGACCATTTCGATATCGCTGGTCATGGCTTGTGCAGCCTCCATCGCGCGTTCGTAAAACGCCTCAATCGTATCGGCGGATCGATATAACGTTGTTACGATAGAGAGCTTCACCAAACGGTCTCAATACGAAGGTTGACATCTACAACTTGCTTGCCTTGTTAGCCGAATTGCTCGCTCAGTCCAATGGGATAGCGAAGGCCAGGATGCGATCCAGGCATTGCTTCTTCGCCTCTGAAGCGGCACGGGTGCGGCGCTCCTGAGGCCCGTGCTGCACAGCAGATCAAGCGTCGTCACACAGTGCTCGAAGAGACCGCAAAACCCAGCCTTCGGTCCAGGGCGGAGGTTGTTGCTGTGCAAAACGAAAGCGTCGCCCCGGTGCGCTCAATCAGCACCACAGTCTGCAGCAATTTCAGGTTGCAACTGACGGGAATTTGGAAAAACGTCACCATTCTTCAATACCTTAGGGGAGGCATCGGGAGTCCGCTTCTTACGACAATTATATGCCAGGCGCGAAGGCGCAGAACCTTCCGATCAACCAAGGCGATAGATGCGACAAAAGTGCACCGAGATTGAACTAAGGGGCGCAATTCGCGCACAATTAGCGGGGTGCCATCTCGTCCTTCCGCCCGGAATTGCCTTCTGGCCTCGCTCCTGGAATTTGTTGACTGCGTAACCGGTCAGTCTAGCAGACATCCATGTACACTTCTGGGCGGGGTAGTCGCGACTGCCTTCTTCCAGAGATGCGTACCGGCTCCGCCGAGCAGTTCCATGGCGGACGAATAGTGTATTTCATTCAAGCGGACCGGAAAGAAGTTCCGGTCAGAAGGAGGTTTTAATTATGCGCAGTTTAGCAATTGTTGCGTTTGCCGCGTGCCTGATACTGCCGGCTCTGATTTCGGCCCCGGCCCACGCGCAAGCGTCACGCACTTGGGTGTCGGGCGTCGGTGACGACGTCAATCCCTGCAGTCGTACCGCCCCATGCAAGACTTTCGCCGGGGCAATCTCTAAGACGGCCGCATTCGGCGAGATCAATTGCCTCGATCCGGCGGGTTACGGCGCGGTGACGATCACCAAGTCGATCACACTGAACTGTAGCTCCACCATCGGATCCGTGCTGGTCGCGGGAACCAACGGTATCGTCATCAGTGCCGCGACGACCGATAGAGTGGTCCTCCGCAACATCCAGCTTCAGGGTCTTGCGGGCACGGCCTCTCCCGGTCTCAACGGTGTCAGGATCCTGACCGCGGCATCGGTCTCGATCGAGAACTGCGTGATCCAAGGGTTTTCGCAGGCCGGCATCAGCGACACACGAACCGCGGGCAATACCCAGCTCTACGTTCGCAACAGCGTCGTCGTCAACAATACTGGGACCGGCATATCGATCGCTGCGACCGCTCCGAACAGGGCTACCCTCGATGGCGTCGAATTGGTAGGCAATCTGTTCGGCATTGCCGCTGCGAACGGCAATACTGCTATGGTCACCCGCTCCGTGGTGTCCGGCAATACCACGGGCGTTGAGGCAGATTCCGGCGGCGCAATCAATATCGACAGTAGCTCGATCACCGGCAACGGCACCGGCGTACAATCCACCAGCAACATCCGCCTGTCGAACTCCGACGTGACTCTCAACACTACGGGCTTCACCGGCACAGCCCTTACTCATGGCAACAACCGACTACTGGGGAATACGTCGCTCGGAACGTCGCCCACCGCGGCCGGCGGTGTCTCCAACAATCTCGGTGAGCAGTAAGCGCTTGCTGGTCCGTAATCCCTCGTCTGAGCGGCGGATCACGGCATCGGACGGGAAATGCGGGGACCTTGTCCCGGGATTTTTTAGGCCAGAGAAAGCGGCTCCGCCTTAGGCCGTGATCCGAGGGCGCATGAAACGCGACGCTCCAGGGCCGGTGTTGAACAGGAGGTCGAGCACGCTGACGGCATGTTCGAAGCCGCTATGGAGTTGTGGATATTCTGGATAGCCCGCGTAGCTCATCCATTCCGTAACGATCCCTGCATTGGCGAGCAGCCTCTCGTCAAGATAGGTCTTGGCCGAGGGACCACTCAAATAGCGATCCGCACCGGCGGCCTGTGCTATCAACATCAACCGCGCACTCTTCGCGCCATCCGCCGGATACTCCGCGTCCCTGATAATGCGCGTCTTCAACCCGAGTAGGTCCGCAATCCCTCTTATAAACAGCTCGTTCACGTCGGTGAGCCGCCTCTCTCGCTCGGCGCGCTCATACCAGCCTCTGACTTCGGGCGCGAACAGGTTAAAGAACGGTGCGCGCCGGTAGGCCAGCTCGAGTGTCCGCCAATGCTTGTCCGCCCAGGGCTTCTCGATCAGGACTTCGTCGATCGCCTGATCGAACCGTCCTTTGGTCACCACGGGCACAGTGAGCCATTCGACGCCATTGGCGGTCTTGATCCGGTTACGATTGTGCCAGTGACGCTTCACAAACTGCATGCGATCATAGATTACGTATTCATCGCACCGTCCAATCAGGTCGAAAAAGCCCTTCCACGGGATATAGCAGGATTGGACAATCGAGATTCGCACGTTCTAACTTGCAGCCTGCTGAGGAAGTGAGCGTCGCCGAAACAGGGTACGACGCGCATAGTTGATCCGAAAAGATGGCCAGCTTGGCCGCCCCGAGCCTCTCTACACTGACTTCGTGACGAATTCACCCTCAATCCGCGTTTCTCGTCGGGCTCTCAACCGATCAGCGCTTCGCAATCAGCGCAGAAGTCGTCCGCCCATGGTCGGGCGACCTGAGCGACCGGGATATCTGGATTCCGTTATGTAACCACAATAGTCTATCGCAGCTGTGATCGATGAGAAGGCCAGACGAGAGCGAAATTGACCCAATCGGGGTTCAAACTGTCAGGCTCCATTGCTGTGGTGTGGGCTTGTGACCCTTGTATCGCCGGCTTGATGATCGCAACCGCGACTGATGCGACGGCCCAATCCCTCCGCCAGGGCATCGCCGCGTTCCAGCGTCAGGACTATGTGGCGGCGTCCCGCGTCTTCATTCCGCTCGCCGAGCGCGGCAACGCGGCGGCGCAGAGCCATCTCGGCTCCTGTTCGAGACCGGCCGCGGCGTGCCGCAGAACTACAGGAAGCCGCCATGTGGTACCGGCGCGCTGCGGAGCAGGGCGACACCCGGGCCCAATATTCGCTGGGCCTGCTCTACGACCGCGGCTTTGGCGTGCCGCAGGACATTGTGGAGGCCTCCAAATGGCTCAATTTGTCGACGGCCGCGGCGCCGCCTCCGGTGCGCGAGCCCGGGGCCCGGATCCGCGACGCGGTCACCACCAAGATGACGCGCGGTGAGAGATGGCCCAGGCCCGCCTGCGGGCGTTGGAATGGGCGCCGAGCCGCGATCACTAACGGCCTTTCAGCGCCCGCTTTCCCCGGCCGTTCGGGCTCCGAAAAAAAGCGCGAAAACAACCCCATGCAAAGTAGAAGTCGATCGCCGGCGCGGCGTCTCCCACCTGCGCCTGAATGACGATTTATTCCGGTATCATAGCGGCTTAGCCCGGCCAGCCGCCGAGACAGTTCGTATACCAGGTCTCGCCCAGCCAACCGATCCAGATCGCAGGTGCCAGGAACAGCCCGAACGGCAGGAAGGCGGTCGCGCGCAGTGGTCTTCTTTGCAGCGCAGCATGGACGGCATAGGCGCCGATCGCGAGCAACGCCGCCAGCTCGATCACCGCGGCCACGGTCGCAAGATCGAGCCAGGCGCAGCACACCACGGCGAGCTCGACGTTGCCGAGCCCGAGCCCGTCGCGGCTGCGCCAGCGCCGGTAGAGCGCCATCACAGGTCCATAGTTTCGTGCGGCTGCAACGTGCAGCAATGAACGGGTAGCAATCTGCGATGAGTTCCTGGCCCATCTCTTGTAATTTTAGCGGTCGTGGCGATTGGGCAACATTTTCATGTGCCGCAACATACGGCTCGGCAATATGGAACCCGGCGGTGGTAGCTGGCCCGGTCGGGTTGATGGCAAGGCGCGTCCGGACTAGGCTGACGCGGAAGGTCGCCTGCGTCGTGGTACGGGGCCGATCGCAGGGGATCCCGATTTTGGGGTGCTGAGGCCAGCAGGACCAGCAGGGTTGGCCGTCATCTGGTAGATCCTGGACATTGCCGGAGCTTTGGCCGCGACCTCCTCTCGCGTGGGCATCCTGTCCGACGATGCCGTGCGGGGGCCAGCTGAGACCATCGACGTCGGCACGGTCAAGCCGATCGCCCGGCCCGCGCACCCCGCCAAACCCGTCCCGCGCGGCAACCCGCTGTGGTCGGTGCCTCTGTCGGCGCAGGAGCGTCCGATTTTCTCGGCCGTGCGCCGGCCGCCGCAGCGGGCGTCGCCGCAGTGTCGGTCGAAGTGGTCATGCCGCCGCCGCCAAAGCCGATCAGCGCGCCGCCGCCGCTCCTGCTGGTCGGGCTGTGGTGGGCGAGGGCGATGCGATTGCGATCCTCATCAACCACCTTGATCGGAAGGTCATCCGCCTGTGCCAGGGTCAATCGCATGACGGCTGGTCGCTGATCTCGGTGCAGCCGCGCGAGGTGACGTTCAAGAGGGCGATCGCAGCGAGGTGTTGGCGCTCTAGCGGCCGGACGGCGCGTCCGCATCGACCGCTCCGCCGGCAATCGCTGCCGGTGCCGCCGCGGCGAGCGCCAAGGTGACAGTATCGGCCACGGGCGACGCCTCGTTTGCTCCATTCGTGCCGCACGCGACGCCGAAGAACGGCGAGTCGGACAGGCTCTGAGCTCTACAGCATGATTTGGAAAAGTGCGCACGCTTTAGCGCCTGAGGATCGCGCCGAGCGTGTCGCAGACCCGCTGCTGCTGGCTTTCCCGCAAACCTATCCACAGCGGCAACCGGATGAGGCGTTCCGATAGATTGGTGGTGAGCGGAAGATCACCATGCGCGCGCCCGTAGCGCAGGCCGGCCGGCGCGGAGTGCAGCGGCACATAGTGAAACACCGCGTGAATCTCTGCTTCCTTCAGCTTGCTGAGCACCATGCCGCGATCGACCCGAGGCGGCAGCAGCACGTAGTAGAGATGACCGTTGTGCTTGCAATGGGCGGGCACGATCGGACGACGCAGTAGGCCGCGCTGCTCGAGCGGCGCCAGCATGGCGTGATACTTGTCCCAGGCTGCGATCCGCTCGCGCATGATGTGCTCGGCATCCTCGAACTGGGCCCAGAGGAAGGCCGCGGTGAGATCGCTCGGCAGAAAGGACGAGCCGATGTCCTGCCAGGTGTATTTGTCGACCTCGCCGCGGAAGAAGCGGCCGCGATCGGTGCCCTTTTCCCGCATGATTTCGGCGCGCAACACCAGTTCGGGGTTGTTCACCAGCAGGCTGCCGCCTTCGCCGGAGATGATGTTCTTGGTCTCATGAAAGCTGAAGGCACCGAGGTCGCCGATGGCGCCGAGCGGCGAGCCCCTGTAATTCGCCATGACGCCCTGGGCCGCGTCCTCGACCACCCGCAGATTGTGGCGCTTCGCGATCGTCATGATGGAGGCCATCTCGCAGGACACGCCGGCATAATGCATCGGGGCGATCGCACGTGTTCGCGACGTGATGGCGGCCTCGATCAGCCGTTCGTCGAGATTGAGCGTGTCCTCGCGGATGTCGACGAACACCGGAACGGCGCCGCGCAACAGGAATGCATTCGCGGTCGAAGCGAAGGTGAAGGACGGCAGGATGACTTCGTCGCCTTCCTTCAGGTCGAGCAGCAGGGCGGCGAGATCGAGCGCAGACGTGCAGGAATGCGTCAGCAGAGCCTTCGCTGTACCGGTGCGCTGTTCGATCCATCCGTGGCAGAGCTTGGTGAAGCGTCCGTCGCCCGAGATGTGCCTGCGCTCCAGCGCCTCTTGGATGTAGCCGTGCTCCTTGCCGGTCGCGTAAGGCCAATTGAACGGGATGAAATCGGTCACCATTGCAAAAGCTTCCCAAATACCTGTCAGAAGGGGCCTTCAATGCCTCAATTCCGGAGGAGTCAAGGGGATGCCGCCTATCGCCTCGCTCGACACGGCGGGCGCCCTTGCTTCCCGGCCAATTGAATGCCATTGGCTACCCTTTGATCCATATCCCATGTCAAAGATCAGACCAATGCGACGTGTTCCGCCCCCGGGATCGACTGTCGAGCGCGTGCGAGCTGGCATGGCCCAACGAGTTGAAAAGGCGTGAGAAAAAGTCCGTCCGATCTGCTCGGAAACTCGGCTTGGAACGCGTTCGCGTTCGTGGTGGCGGTGCTGCTTAATCTTGCCATCCTGCCGTTCGTCGTCAGCCGCCTCGGGCCCGGTGCGTTCGGTGTCGCGGGGTTGGTCACGGCATGCATCGCGCCCGCGCTTATGTTCAGCAACTCGCTGGCCCTGTCGACCGCGCGCGAGCTGGCGCAGCGACTGGCGCCGTCGGACCGCCGTGATGCGCGACGTCTGTTTGCAACCGCGGTGGCGTTGGCGGCTTGTGTGGGCGGCCTGATCGCGGTCTTCTTCTGCGTGGCCGGGGCACCGCTCGCGCGGCTTGGTTTCCATCTCGGCGGAGCCGCGGCCGACGATCTCGGGCTCGCTTTTGTGTTGGCGGGACTTAGCTGGCTGTGCCAATGCCTGTCGGCGGTCTTCCTAACACTGTTCACGGCGCGCCAGGACTATCGGCGCATTGCCTCCATCAACATCGCGAGCACCGTGATTGCGACCTTATCCATGCTTCTGCTGATCCCGGCCGCGCCGCGTGCCTCGACGTTTCTCGGATGCCAGGCGCTCGGTTTTGCAACCAGCCTGATTGTGGCGTTCGCCTGGTCGCGCAGCGCGGTCAAGGACTGGCTGGCGCGGCCGGCAATTCATCGCGATGCTCTCGGGCGGCTGGTTCGGCTGGGCGGCTGGCAGGCCGCGGCACAGGGCGGCGCGCTGTTTGCAGGACAGGCGGACCGTTATCTGCTCGGCGCACTACTCCAGCCGCAGTTCGTCGGCTTCTACGGTGTCGCGCAGCGTCTCGAAGAGGCCGTCTATATCGGCGTGCTAAAGGTCGGCGAGACCTTGTTTCCCTTCTTCAGCTCGCTCCAGGCGGAAACCGAGGAGCGCAAGGTCGACCTGCTGCTGCGTTCGTCCTGGATCTTGAACGTGTTTGCCGCGAGCGCACTGGGCGGCCTCATTCCCGTCGCCGGGCCACTGCTCCATCTTTGGACCGGCGGCGAGGTCGCCACTGAGGGGGAGACCGTGCTGGTGGTGCTGTCGATCGCTGGGATATTGGGTTCGAGTGCCAACGTTCTCGCATTCTATCTGCTGGCGCAGGGGCGCTCACGTGACAATGCGCTCATCGCGCTGTTCACCGGCGCGGCCACGCTCGCGACCAGCCTCATTGTGCTGCCGCGGTTCGGCTGGCAGGCTGCGGGCTGGAGCACTTGCGTTGGCATGATCGTTCAGATGATCGCGACCGTGGCGCTGGTCCGCCGCAGCATCAGCGCCGCCGGCCTGGGGTCGCGCGTTTTTCATTTCATGCTGACGCCACTCGGCGTCGGGATCGTGACGTCCCTGGCCCTGCGCTCGGGGCTCCGTCACGCAGCAGTCGCCTCGACATCGGCGTGGTGGTATGTTGCAGCCGTCGGTGCCTTGTCGGCCGCGATCATCTTCGTCGTCGCGGTTGCAGCGTCACAGGCCGGTCCCTATCGCGCGGTCTGTCGGCGTGACCTCCTTGCCATCGCCGGCCGTTTCGTTCCGTTGAAGGCGGTCTAGAGCATGTGCGGTATTGCCGGCATCGTAAATTTTGATGGTCACGCCGTATCGCCTGCGGACCTCAGCCGCCTGACGAACCTGATCGCGCATCGTGGCCCTTTCGGCGAGGGCGCCTGGTTCAGCGCGGACGGAAAGCTTGGCCTAGGGCACCGCCGGCTTGCGATCATCGATCCCGGCGAAGGCGGTCGCCAGCCGATGGTCTCGGTCGATGGCCGCCATGTCATCGTCTACAACGGCGAGATCTACAATTTCCTCGAACTGCGGCGCGAGCTTGAGGGACGTGGCGCGGTGTTCCGCAGTCAGTCCGACACCGAGGTGATTCTCGCAGCTTGGCAGGCTTGGGGGGAGGACATGCTGCCGCGTTTCAACGGCATGTGGGCGTTCGCAATCGCCGATAAAGTCAGCGGCGAGCTGTTTCTCGCGCGCGATCGGTTCGGCGTCAAGCCGCTGCTCTACAACCTGTCGTCCGAACGTTTCGTCTTCGCCTCCGAGCAGCGCGCGCTGGCGCGGTGCGGATTGGTCGACGCGTCGGTCGACACCGATGTGGCGCGGCGCCTGCTGCTCGATGCGTTCGGCATCGAAGGCAGCGAGCGGACGCTGTTTCGCAACATCCGCCGCCTGCAGGGCGGACATTGCATGTGGCTGCGCCAGGGCAAGTTGAGCATGCGACGCTGGTGGCGCACGGTCGATCTCCTACCGGAGATCCCGCGCACCGAAGCCGAGCGCGTCGAACGTTTCCGCGAGCTGTTCCTGGATGCGGTGGCGTTGCGGATGCGCAGCGACGTTCCGATCGGGACCTGCCTCTCGGGGGGCTTTGACTCATCGGCGGTGATCTGCGCGATGGCTGCGCATGAGAAAGCCGGAATGGGGCCGCGCGACAGCACCGCTTGGCGCCACGCTTTCGTCGCGACCTTTCCGGGCGCGATAAATGACGAGCGGCCGATGGCCGAGCAGGCCGCCGCCTGGGCCAACGTCGCGCCGACGTTTCTCGAGATTGGACGAGGCGACGCGCTGACCGATATCGACCAGATCCTGGACGACCATGACGACGTCTATATCAGCCTACCGAGTGCGATCTGGCTGATCTATCGGGAGCTGAGGCGCCACGGCGTGACGGTATCGCTGGACGGGCACGGCGCGGACGAATTGATGGGCGCCTATTTGCAAGATGGCCAATCGGGCGCGTTCCGGATCAGAAATGCCGCGGCGGATATGGCCTCTCGCTCGGCGCTGGCGCGTCGTGGCGTGGATATCGCGCGCGCCTGGACCATCAAGGCCAAGGGACATGGCTTCCTGCGCGGCGGGCTGAACGTGCCCGACGCGCTGCCGCTCGTTGCGGAGAGCGACGAATTGCCGGCCGAATGGGGCGGGCTGAACCGGCGGCTTTATCGCATGTTCCACAGCACGGTATTGCCTACCATCCTGCGCAACTTCGACCGCCTTTCGATGGCTCACGGGATCGAAGTCCGTATGCCGTTCATGGACTGGCGTCTCGCGACCTATACGATGGCGCTGCCGGAATCGAGCAAGCTCGCCGACGGCACCACTAAAGCGATCGCGCGGCGGGCGATGGCGGGCCAAATGCCGGAATCGATCCGTGCGGGGCGGCGCAAGGTCGGCTTCAATTCGCCGATGCCGGAATGGCTCAACGGCCCGCTTGCCGGCTGGGTCGCCGCGCTGCTCGACCAGAAAGTACCGGCCTTTACCGAGCTGGTCGATGAAGCTGGCCTGTCGCAGGCCGTCGGCCGCTTGACGGCATCGAAGGCATGGGACTGGGAGACCGCCGGCCGGATCTGGCCGTACCTCAACATGAAATGGATGCTGGCAAGGTCGACTTAGACGATGCGTCTTTTCCAAAACAGCGCTCTTTACCCGTCCTATCTGGTCCGGTTGAACCAGCTTGCAGCGAACACCCAAAGCTTCGCGGAGCGACGGCGCCTATTTCTGGACGACCGCTTCGGCGCGTCGCATGTCCTCAAGCCGGTGCTCGACGGATTGGCCGAGGCTTTCTTCACCAATGGCGACGACGAGGTTCTGCAGCGCCGCTGGGCGCGCGAGCAGGGTATGCCGGGCGAGCCGGCCCTCGAGGCCATCCTGCTCGCCCAGATCGAGCATCACGCCACCGAGGTGTTCTACAATCTCGATCCCGTGCGCTATCCGAGCGCGTTCGTCGCAAAGCTGCCGGGTTGCGTGAAGACGGCTCTGTGCTGGCGCGTGGCGCCGTCCGCCGGCGCCGATTTCTCGAGATATGCTGCCGTGCTGGGCAACTTTCCCTCGATCCTCGATATGTGGCGTCGCCAGGGGTGCCGCGCCGAGCCATTTTTTCCGGCGCATGATCCCGTGATGGATGAGTACGGCCATGGCGAGCGTTCGATCGATATTTCGTTCGTCGGCGGCTATTCGCGACATCATCGCGGGCGCGCGCGGACATTGGAACAGGTGGCGCAGCTCGCCGGAAGCTACAACGTCGTATTTTGTCTCGATGCCTCGCGCCTGACCAGGCTCGCCGAAAGCGCGATCGGGCGGTTGCTGCCGCTACGGCAGCATCGGCGTCCCGGCGCCATCGCCGCTATCGCACGGCCGCCGGTGTTCGGGCGAGACCTCTATGACTTGATCGGCTCGTCGAAGATCGTGCTGAATGGCTCGATCGACTTGGCAGGTACCGACCGTGGCAACATGCGCTGCTTCGAAGCGATGGGGTGCGGCGCAATGCTCGTCTCGGACGCCGGCAGGTATCCGGACGGCATGCAGGAAGGAACCACCATCGCGACCTACGACACGCCCCAGCAGGCCGTCGAGGTCATCTCGCGCAGTCTGAAGAACTGGTCCGCCTCCGCGGAAATAGCCGCTCGCGGCCGCGACCAGATCCGAACCGTCTACAGTAAGGATGTTCAGTGGAGGCAGTTCTGCGACCTCGTCGGATGCATCTAGCTGTGTTAGAGCCTCCAACACGCCCCGCTTTCAGTTGATCGCATGAGCTTGAATTTCCTCATCCAAAGGCTCACCGGCCGCAATGCCGACTACCTGATCCAGCGGGTGGTCGGCCGTGCGACGTGCCGGTTGCGGGCAGGTGCAGCACTCGGCGCAGGTGCGCGGATCAGGAACGTCCTTGGTGATTCTGACAAAATCGTCGTCGGCGCACAGAGCCGGATCTTCGGTGAGCTCATGACGTTCGCCCATGGCGGCGAGATCAGGATCGGCGAGTGGAGCTTCGTCGGGAAGGGGACGCGAATCTGGTCGGCCGCCTCCATCGAGATCGGAAACCGCGTGCTAATCTCGCATTCGGTCAACATCTTCGACAGCCTGACCCATCCGCTTGGAGCGGCCGCGCGCCACGAGCAGGTCCGTCAGATCTTTACGCACGGACATCCCCGCGACATCTCGCTGGGCGAGGCGCCGGTCAAGATCTGCGACGACGCCTGGATCAGTGCCGGCGCAATGGTGCTGCGCGGCGTGACCGTCGGGCAGGGTGCCGTGGTGGCGGCCGGCGCGGTCGTGACCAAGGATGTCGCGGCGTTCTCGGTCGTGGCCGGCAATCCGGCGGTCCTCGTCAGGGAGCTGCGGCCCGATGAGCGGTGAAGGTAAGTTCACGACGTGGGAAGAGGCCGTGCTCTGGCTGCGCAATCAGCCGGATCGAGGACAACTCGTGCGCGATGCCTTTTACGATGATCCGCTTGCCGAGGCTGCCGAGCGTTATTTTCAGAGCACGGAGTGGAAGGCTGTCGCAGCGCTTCTGTCGGGTCGGAAAGGTTCCGCCCTCGATGTTGGCGCCGGGCGCGGCATTGCGAGCTACGCACTCGCGCGCAGCGGATTCACGGTGACGGCGCTCGAGCCCGATCCCAGTGCGATCGTCGGCGCGGCGGCGATCCGCGATCTCGCGGCGCGCACCCATCTGCCGATCCAAATCGTCAAGGAGTTTTCCGAGCGTCTGCCGTTCGCCGACGAATCTTTCGACGTCGTGTTTGCCCGCGCTGTGCTGCATCACATGCGCGATCTGGACGACGCCTGCCGCGAGATGTTTCGCGTGCTTCGTCCCGGCGGTGCGCTGATCGCCGCGCGTGAGCACGTCATCAGCAAGGAAGCCGACCTCCCGCAATTCCTCGATCAGCATCCGCTGCATCACCTCTACGGAGGCGAGCACGCCTATTTGCTCGACCGCTATACCGATTCGCTGAAATCAGCCGGCTTTGCGGAGATCGAGATCCTTGCGCCGCTGCGCAGTCCGATCAATCTGTTTCCGTACACCATGGAGACCCTGAGGACCGCAGTCATCGCGGGATTGACCCGGAAGATTCCCATTGGTCCGCTGTGGCGCGTTGCGTTGGGCTCGCCGAGCGTGTTTGCATCCTTGCTTCCGCTCGCCGAACGCTTTGATCAGCGGCCCGGGCGGCTCTTTTCGTTTGTCTGTCACAAGGCCTGAAACCATGTCCACATGGATCACCGGCGCCAACGGATTCATCGGCCGCCATCTCGTCCGCGAGCTGGCGGATGCTGGCCGCATGGTGCATGGCGTCGGTCATGGTGCGCTCGATTCGGGTGATGCACGGGCGCTCGGCTTGCAGAGCTGGATCAACGGCGAGGTCGATGCGGCCAATCTGAACGCGCTCGCGGACGCGCATGGATTGCCGTCGGGGGTGTTTCACCTGGCGGGCGGATCGTCCGTCGGGCTGTCGATCGAACGCCCGTTCGAGGATTTTTCCAGGACCGTGGCGAGCACGGCGCGACTCCTGGAATGGCTCCGCAGCGCCGCACCCGACTGTCTATTGGTCGTGGCCTCGAGTGCGGCAGTCTATGGAGCGGATCACCCGGGCCCGATCCCGGAGGATGCTGCCCTGCTGCCGATGTCGCCCTATGGCGAGCACAAGCTGATGATGGAGCGCTTGTGCAGGAGTTATGCACGCAGCTACAACGTCCGCTCTGCCATCGTGCGGTTGTTTTCGGTCTATGGGCCAAACCTGCGTAAGCAACTGCTTTGGGATATCTGCTCACGGCTGAATGCCGGAGGCCCCGTGCTCACGCTCGGTGGGACCGGCACCGAGATTCGCGACTGGACCGATGTGCGCGACGTTGCTCGTCTGCTGGCGCAAGTTGGGGAAGGTCCGCAGCAGGATGATTTCCGCGTGCTCAATGGCGGCTCGGGACAGGGGGCGAGCGTCGCCGAGATCGCCCGAAACCTCATTGGGCACTGGGGTGGACAGACCGAGCTTCGCTTCTCCGGCGTTGCACGCCCGGGCGATCCCGCCAGTCTGCTTGCGGATGACGGACGTTTGCGCGACATGACGTTCGAGTGGCAGATCCCGCTCGCGCGCGGGCTTGCCGACTACGTCGATTGGTTCAAAGGCCGAAATCGTGACTGAGCAGGCGACGCGGCGGGTCGCTTTCACCAACATCCCTGGTCGGCTGTGGGCGGGCGGATACAATTACCAGCGCAACCTGTTCGAGGTCCTGAACCGCTATCGCCCCGGTGCCATCGCGCCGGTCCTGTTCGCGGGCGCGAAGGCCGATGCCGACGAGATTGCGGTGTTCGCGCGAATTCCGGGTGTGGAGGTGGTTCAGTCGCCGGTGTTCGATCGCGCCGGCGGCAATCTCTTCAAGGTGCTGACACTCGGGCTCGACTGGCCTGCGGCCGCGCTGTTCCGCGCGCACAGGGTCGACATGGTGTTCGAATCAGCCCGCTTCTTCGGCTGGCGCCTGCCGTTTCCGGCGATCGCGTGGTTTCCCGATTTCCAGCACCGGCTCTTGCCTCACCTGTTCTCGGGGCCAGCCTATTGGCGCCGCGATCTCGGCTTTCGCGTTCAGATCGCATCGCATCGGCATGTCATGCTGAGCAGCGAGAGTGCCCTTGGCGATCTCAGACGTTTTTATCCCGGGCTCACGAACGGCGTGTCGGTGGTGCGTTTTGCCACCGCGCCTCCGGCTCATCTGCTCGCGGCCGATCCGGCCGAGGTTGCCGCGCAATACGAATTGCCCCAGCGCTATTTCTATTTGCCGAACCAGTTCTGGCGGCACAAGAACCACCAGCTCGTTGTCGATGCGCTTGACCTGCTCAAGCGAGACGGGTTCGAGGCCACAGTCGCCGCCTCCGGCAGCCGGTATGACGCGCGCGAGCCCGACTATTTCGCCAGCGTGGTGCGGCAGGCCGAGGCGGCCGGCGTCGGGCGGAATTTCCGCCATCTCGGCATGATTCCGCTGGATCATGTCTATGCATTGCTGCGGGGGTCGATTGCGCTGATCAATCCGTCGCGCTGCGAGGGATGGAGCACGACGGTCGAGGAAGCGAAATCGTTCGGCGTTCCAATGTTGCTGTCCGACCTCGACGTGCACCGCGAGCAGACCGGCGGAACAGCACGCTATTTCGGCCTTGATGACCCCCGCGCTTTGGCCAACCATATGCGCGAGATCGCCGAGACAGCGCCCGTCGGGGTTGTCCGGGGGTTGCAGCCGGAGCTCGAGGACCGGGTTCGGAGCTTTGTTGATGATTTCGTGCGGCTCGCGGCCGACGTGATGCGCGCTCGATCGGCCCGCTAGCCTCGGTTCATGCGCGAGAAGGCTGTCGTGCTGGTCTAAAGCCTTGATTTGTTCAGGCTTTTGTTAATATAGCTCATGCTGGGCAGGGCGCCTGGATCTGCTGTTTCGGGGGCGCCTAGTGAACACCGAGGTCCCATGATCAGATTTGGCTTGCTCGGCTGCGGGCGCATTGCCAAGCGCCATTCCGACCTACTCGGCGGCGATCACATCGCGGGCGCGAGCCTCGTTGCCGTCTGCGATTCCCAGCGCGCGCGGGCGGAAGCGATCGCGGACAGGTTCGGGGTCGCTGCGCATGACCATCTCGACGCAATGCTCGCGCGCAAGGATATCGACGCGGTTGCGGTGCTGACCCCGAGCGGGCTGCATCCGCAGCACGCGATCGCCTGCGCCCGCGCGGGCAAGCATGTCATCGTCGAGAAGCCGATGGCGCTGCGTCTTTCGGACGCCGACGACATGATCCGAGCCTGCGATGAGGCCGGCGTGAAGCTCTTCGTCGTCAAGCAGAACCGTTTCAATGTTCCGATCGTCAAGGCGCGCGAGGCGCTCGATGCCGGCCGCTTCGGCAAGCTCGTGCTCGGCACCGTCCGTGTGCGCTGGTGCCGCGACCAGGCCTATTACGACCAGGACGCTTGGCGCGGCACCTGGGCCCAGGACGGCGGGGTGCTCACCAACCAGGCCAGCCATCACATCGACATGCTGGAATGGTTCTTCGGCGACGTCGTCAGCGTTCATGCGCGCAGCACGACGGCGCTGGTGAAGATCGAGACCGAGGACACCGCGGTTGCGACGCTCAAGTTCCGCAATGGTGCGCTCGGCATCATCGAGGCGACCACCGCGGCACGCCCTGCCGATATCGAGGGGTCACTGTCGATCCTCGGCGAAAGGGGAACGGTTGAGGTCGGCGGCTTCGCCATGAACCAGATCCGGCACTGGCGCTTCGTCGACGAGCGGCCGTCGGACAAGGAAGTGATCGAGAAATTCTCCGTCAACCCGCCCAACGTCTACGGCTTCGGCCATCAGGCCTATTACCAGCACGTCGTCGAATGTCTCGCCGATCGCGGTGCCGCACTGGTCGACGGGTTGCAGGGCCGCAAGAGCCTGGAGCTGATCTCAGCGCTCTATGAATCGATCGAGACCGGACAGGAAGTGCCGCTGCGCTTCGTGCCGCGCCGCAGCCGCCTCGGTGTCGTCTCGTGAGCAAGCCCGAACTTTATCAGGCCAGCATTCGCGACGTCGCGTTCGGCAATGGCGTCAAGATCGTCGAGCCCTGCAATCTCTATGATTGCACCATCGGCGACGATTGCTTCATCGGTCCCTTCACCGAGATCCAGAAGGGCGTTGGCATTGGCGCCCGTACCCGCGTGCAGTCGCACAGCTTCATCTGCGAGCTCGTCACCATCGGCGAGGACTGCTTCATCGGCCATGGCGTGATGTTCATCAACGACACTTTCGCGGCCGGCGGCCCCGCGCGCGGCCGCAAGGAGTTGTGGCGCGAGACGCGGATCGGCAACCGCGTGTCGATCGGCTCCAACGCGACGATCATGCCGGTGAGGATCTTGGACGGTGTCGTGATCGGCGCCGGCGCGGTGGTGACCAAGGACATCACGGTCGCCGGCACCTATGCCGGCAATCCGGCGCGGCTCGTGCCGCGGAGATAGAGGCGCATGGCAGTCCCTTTCGCTGATCTTCAGCTCCAGTATCAGAACATCAAAAGCGAGATCGACGCGGCGGTGGCCGGCGTGATCCGCGACAACGCTTTCATCCGCGGGCGCTATGTCGACGCTTTCGAACGCGACTTCGCGACGGCCACATCGGTCAAGCATTGCGTCTCCTGCGCCAACGGGACCGATGCGCTCTACCTTGCCATGGCGGCGCTAAAGGTGAAGCCAGGCGACGAGATCATCACGACCGCGCATTCCTGGATCTCGACGTCGGCGATGATCACGCATGCGGGCGCGACGGTGAAGTTCTGCGATACCGACGGGGTGACCTTCACCATCGATCCCAAGGCGATCGAGACGGCGATCACGCCGCGAACCGTGGGCATCATCCCGGTGCATCTCTACGGGCAGCCGGCGGACATGGACGCGATCATGGCGATCGCGCACAAGCACGGCCTCTGGGTAATCGAGGACGGCGCACAGGCGCATCTGGCGCGCTACAAGGGCCGGATGGTCGGCACCTTCGGCGTGGCCACAACGTATTCTTTCTATCCAGGCAAGAATCTCGGCGCGATGGGCGACGCCGGCGCCGTCGTCACAAACGACGACGCTTTGGCGGAGCGGATGACCATGCTGGCCCGCCACGGTGGGCTCGTGAAGCACCAGCACCAGATCGAGGGCATCAATAGCCGTCTCGACGGCATGCAGGCCGCAATCCTGTCGGCAAAGCTCCCGCATCTGGCGGATTGGACCAGGGCTCGTCAGGACGCGGCTGCTTTTTATGACGCGGCGCTGAAGCAGGTCGAGGACGTCGAGGTGCCTCAGGCCGCGGCCGGGCGCGCCCATGTCTATCATCTCTACACGATTAGGCATTGCAGGCGCGACGCGCTGGCAAAGCACCTTGGCGCGAAGGGAATCCAGACCGCCATCAATTATCCGACGGCTTTGCCGTTGCTGCCGGCCTATCGTCGCTTCGAGCATACGGCAGAGCAGTTTCCGCACGCCTGCGCCGACCAGGGTAGCATCCTGTCGCTACCGATGTTCGCCGAGATCACGCGCGCGCAGCAGGAAGAGGTTGTCCGCGCGATCCGCGAGTTCTAGCGCTCGTCGGCGATCACCTTGCCGTCGTTGGGCAGCGCTCCGGGCGACACGAGCTCGACGTTTCCGCCGAGCCTCGTCACTGCGCGCAGGCTCGCCGCGATCTCGTCGCGCAGCGCATCGCTTGCCGCGCCCGTCTCTACCCGCAGCGTCATCGCGTCGGTCTCGCCCTGACGCGACACGACGAGGCGTAGGCGTCCGAGCGCGGGATGGCGGTTGCCGATCTCGGCGACCTGCTCGGGGCGCACGAACATGCCCTTTACCTTGGTGGTCTGGTCGGCGCGGCCCATCCAGCCTTTGATGCGCATGTTGGTGCGCCCGCAGCGGCTCGTGCCCGGCAGGGCCGCGGTAAGGTCGCCGAGCGCGAGGCGGATCCAGGGATGGTGCGGGTCGAGCGAGGTCACCACGATCTCGCCGACGTCGCCGGGCGCAACGGGGTCGCCGGTGCCGGGCCGGACGATCTCGAGGATCAGATCCTCGTTCACCACCATGCCCTCGCGCGCCTCGGTCTCGAAGGCGATCAGGCCGAGATCGGCCGTGCCGAAGGCCTGGTAGGCGTCAATGCCGCGCGCCTTGATTTCGGCCTGGAGCGACGGCGGGAAGGCGGCGCCGGAGACCAGCGCGCGCTTGATCGAGGAGACGTCGCGCCCGGTGCTGGCGGCGGCGTCCAGTAGGATCTTCAGAAAGTCCGGAGTGCCGCTGTAGCCGACCGGCCGGTAGGCCTCGATCAGCTCGAGTTGCTGCTCGGTGTTGCCTGGGCCGGCCGGGATTACGGCGCACCCCAAGGCGCGGGCCGAGGCATCGAAGATGAAGCCCCCGGGGGTGAGGTGATAGCTGAAGGTGTTGAGGACGACATCGCCGGGCCGGAAGCCGGCGGCGAACAGCGCACGTGCCCCCCGCCAGGGGTCGGCCTGGGTCCCCTCCGGCTCGAAGATCGGGCCGGGGGAGGTGAACAGGCGGGCAAAGCTTCCCGGAGCGGTCGCCACAAAGCCTCCGAAGGGAGCCGAGGCCCTGTGCAGGGCCGCCAGTTCCGACTTGCGCAGCACCGGCAGGCGCGCCAGCGCCGCCCTTGCGGTCACGGCGGCCGGGTCGAGCCCTCCGAGCCGCTCGGCATAAGCCGGGGCGGCCATCGCGCTGCGCAGGACGTCCGGCAGGCGGGAGAACAGCTCGGCTTCCCGGGCGGCGGCCGCGCGGGTCTCCAGGGCGTCGTAATGGGCGGTCATGGCTGGTCCTTGAGGGCTGGCACCCGTTGCGCGCCGCCGCCGGCATAGCTATCAGACGGCCATTGTGGTGGGCTGTGATGTGACTTGGAGCGCTTGAGTTGGCGGACGAACGGATCATGGGGGCGGAGGGGACGGACGACGTCGTCGCGCGCCTGAAGCGTCGTCTCGTCGGGGAGGCGCTGCCGCTGTGGTCGACGGTCGGCTGGGATGCCGGCGGCTTCGTCGACCGGCTGGGCCGCGACGGCACGGCCGATAGGGCCGCGCCGCGGCGGGTGTTCGTGCAGGCGCGTCAGATCTGGTGCTATGCCAAGGCCGCGCAGATGGGCTGGTATTCGGACGGCCGCGCCGTCGCGCTGAAGGGTCTGGAGCGCCTCTTGGCCAAGGCCAAGGCGCCCGACGGCCGGCCCGGCTACGTGCACTGCCTGACGCCGGACGGCGCGGTGCTGGACGCCCGCCGCGATGCCTACGACCACGCCTTCGTCCTGTTTGCGCTCGCTGCGGTCTATGCGCTCGACCGCGACGCGCAGATTCGCGCCGAGATCGACGCGCTGCTGGCCTTCCTCGACGGCCATCTGCGCTCGCCCCATGGCGGCGTTCACGAGAGTTTGCCGGTGTCGCTGCCGCGCCGGCAGAACCCGCACATGCATCTGTTCGAGGCGATGATTGCATGCTTCGACGCGACCCACGATTTGTCGTTCCAGAACCGCGCCGGCGAGTTCTTCGCGCTGTTCCTCGCCAATCTCTACGACAAGCAGACGCGCGCGCTCGGCGAATATTTCGAAGAGGACTGGTCGAAGATCGCGCCGGTCAGCGTCGAGCCCGGCCACCAGGCGGAATGGGTCTGGTTGCTGAAGGGGTTCGAACGCATCACGGGCTGCCCGACCGGACAGCGGCGCGCCGAGCTGCTGGAAACCGCGCTGCGCTATCGCGACGAGGCCACCGGCTGCCTGATCGACGAGGGTGACGACGCTGGCAGCATTCGCCGTAGCACGCGCCGGCTGTGGCCGCAGACCGAGATCGCGAAGGCGTGGATCGCGCAGGCCGAATCCGGCGAGGCGGGCGCGGCGGACGAGGCGCGCATGGCGCTGGCGCGGCTCGAACGGTACTATCTCAGCCATCCCGTGCGGGGCGGGTGGTACGACCAGTTCGATCGCGACGGAACATCGCTGATCGACACCATTCCTGCGTCGTCGTTCTATCATGTTCTCTGCGCAGTCACCGAAGCGGAGCAGGTGCTGCAGTAAGAGTGTATTGTATTGACGCGTTTTCTTCACGCGAACCGGTTCCCACTTTGCTCGAAAACGCTATGTCAAAGCCAGCGCTTGCGCCGCTTGAAGCTCTTGAGGTTCTTGAAGCTCTTGCGCTGGTCGCCGGCGCCGCCGAGGTAGAATTCCTTGATGTCTTCGTTGTTGCGCAATTCGTCCGCGGTACCGTCGAGCACGACCTTGCCCTGCTCCATGATGTAGCCATGGCTTGCCACCGACAGCGCAGCGCGGGCGTTCTGCTCGACCAGAAGAATGGTGACGCCGAGGTCGCGGTTGATCTTCTGGATGATCGAGAACACCTCTTTCACCAGCAGCGGCGACAGGCCCATTGAGGGCTCGTCCATCAGGATCATCTTCGGGCGCGCCATCAACGCGCGGCCGATCGCGAGCATCTGCTGCTCGCCGCCGGAGAGATAGCCGGCAAGCCCGGTGCGCTCCTTCAGGCGCGGGAAGTAGTTGAAGACCATATCGAGATCGGCACCGACCTCGCGGTCTTTGCGGGTGAAGGCACCTAGCTTGAGGTTTTCCAGCGAGGTCATGTCGGCAACGATGCGCCGGCCCTCCATCACCTGGAAGATGCCGCGGCGGACGATCTTGTCGGGATCGATGCCGTTGACGCGCTCGCCCTCGAACAGGATCTCGCCGCGCGTGACTTCGCCGTCCTCGGTCTTGAGCAGCCCCGAGATCGCCTTCAGCGTCGTCGACTTGCCGGCGCCGTTTGCGCCGAGCAGCGCCACGATCGCGCCCTTGGGCACGTCGAGGCTGAGACCGCGCAGCACCAGGATGACGTCGTCATAGACGACCTCAATGTTGCGCACGCCAAGGAGAGGCGGCGCGGGTACCACGGTTCGGGAGGGGCGAGCAGCTGCTTCGTGAATGTCGGTCATGCCTCATACTCCGCTGTCGTCGCCCGGCTTGACCGGGCGACCCAGTATTCCAGAGACGCCTGAGGACTCACGGAGAGGCTCCGGCGTACTGGATCCCCCGCCTTCGCGGGGGATGACATTTGTGTGTGAGGTGAGCGCTAGGCTCACCACCCAAGCAATTCCGGCTTGCGCGGCAGCTCGACGGTCTTGACCTTCTCGAGTTTGATCGCGCCCTTGGCCATGAGGTCGTTGAGGTCGCCGTCGGTCGCGCCCGCAATCTTGGTGCGGTAGAGGTCGACCTTCAGCGTGCCGCGGTGGTCCTTGTCGGTCCAGGTCGAGGGATTGCAGACGCCCTCCATGCCTGCCGGCACCCAGTCCTTCTTCTGGTAGAAGCCCTTGGCGACGTTCTCGCCGGTGGCGCCGCCGTTCTTGGCGGCCCAATCGATCGCCTCCTTCATGTAGAGCGCCGAGCAGACCGCCGCGATGTAGTGCACGGGCCGATAGACCTTACCGGTCGGGTCGGACATCTTCGAGATCTCCATCACGGTCTTCATGCCGGGCGCATCGCCGCCCCAGCTCACCGCGGTGCGCAGCGGGAAGATCACGCCGTCGGCGGCATCGCCCGCGGTCTTGGCGGCGTTCTCGTCCATGCCCCAGACATTGCCCATGAACTGGATGTCGACTCCGGCGGTCTTGCAGGCCTTCATCACCGAGATGTTGGACGCGGCGGTGTTGCCGAGATAGGCGTAGTTGGCGCCCGAGGATTTCAGGCTCAGGCACTGCGCGCTGTAGTCACCCGGCGCGAGCGCGAACACCAGCGGCGGCAGCACCTCGAAGCCAAGCTCCTGCGCCATGGCTTCGCCGGCGGCCTTCGGTGCGTTCGGATAGGGGTGGTTGGCGCCCATGTGGACGAATTTCGGCTTGCCGGACTTGCCCTTGGCCTTCCAGTCTTCGGCGGCCCACATCAGCATCGCGCGCAGCGAGTCCGAATAGCTCGGACCATAGAAGAAATTATAAGGCGCGGGCTTGGCCTTGCCGCTGACGCCTTCGGGATCGGTGAGGGCGGCGGCGTAGGAGCCGGAGAGATCGGGAATTTTATCTTGTGCGAGGAAGCCGGTCAGCGCTTCGGTGTCTGCCGTACCCCAGCCCATGATCGCCGCGACCTTGGAGTCCGGCGCCGACCACTTCTTGTAGAGTGCGATCGCGCGCGGCACCTGGTAGCCATAGTCGTTGGTGTCGACGTTGAGCTGCTTGCCGCCGACGCCACCGTTCTTATTGACCCAGGCGAAGGTGTCGGCGACGGCCTGGCCGTAGGGCGTACCGACGTCGGACGTGCCGCCGGAATAATCGGCGAGATGCCCGATCGCGATCTGCGCCTGAGCGCACGACGAGAATGCGGCGATCGCCAGCGCAAGTGACGCGGTGCTCAAAAGGGATTTTGTCTTCATGGGTTGCCTCCTCCTGTTTATTTGTTGGTTTGCGAGTTGCCCGCGCTCAATGCGAGAACGGGTAGAGTTTCCAATACGCCTTGATCTGTCGCCAGCGATGGGCGAGCCCGTCGGGCTCGAACATCAGGAACGCGATGATGATCACCCCGATCGCGATCTCGCGCAGGAAGGTGATGTTGTTGTTGAGCGACAGCGCCTTGTCGATCGCGCCGCCCTTCAGCGCCACGCTGAGGAACTCCATCGTCTCGGGCAGCAGCACCACGAACGCGGTGCCCATCAGCGTACCCATGATCGAACCGGTGCCGCCGATGATGATCATTGCGAGGAACAGGATCGAACGTTCGATGCCGAAGCCCTCTTGCGACACCACGAGCTGGTAGTGCGCATAGAGCGCGCCGGCGATGCCGGCGAAGAACGCGGCGAGGCCGAACGACAGCGTGCGATACTTGGTGAGATTGATGCCCATGATCTCCGCGGAGAGATAATGGTCGCGGATCGCCACCAGCGCGCGGCCATCGCGCGTGCGCATCAGGTTGGTGACGAGGACGTAGCTTGCAACCACGTAGGCGAGCACAACGTAGAAATATTGCCTGTCGCCGCGCAGCGTGTAGCCGAAGATCGAGAACGGACTGGCGCTGGCCGGCACCGAGCCGCCGGTGAACCATTCGGCACGGGAGAAGAAGTCGAGCAGGATGTATTGTGCCGCGAGCGTCGCGATGACGAGGTAAAGCCCCTTCAGTCGCGCCGCCGGGATGCCGAAAATCAGCCCGACCAGCGCAGTGACGACGCCAGCGAGCGGGATCGCGAAGAACACCGGGATCGATGCGCTGTTGGAGATGTAGGCAGACGTGAAGGCGCCGAGCAGGAAGAAAGCCGCGTGGCCGATCGAAATTTGGCCTGTGAAGCCGACCAGGATGTTGAGGCCAAGCGCGGCGATCGAGAAGATGCCGATCTGGATCAGGATGCTGAGCCAGTACCCACCAAGGAATTGCGGCACGAGACAGAGCAGCACCACGCCGACGATCGCAAAGTTGCGGCTGGTCGTGGTCGGGAAGATCGTGGTGTCAGCCGCGTAAGAGGTGCGGAAATCACCAGCAGGGATGAGGGCGGGGCCGGCCATGGATCAGATCCGTTCGATGTCGTGGGTGCCGAACAGGCCGTAGGGCTTGATCATCAGCACGATGATGAGGACGTAGAACGGCGCGATCTCATAGAGATTGCCCCAGTGCAGGTATTCGCTGTCGACATATTGCGCGATGTTTTCGAGCAGGCCGATGATGATGCCGCCGAGCACGGCGCCGCCGACGGAATCGAGCCCGCCGAGGATCGCGGCCGGAAACACTTTAATGCCATAGGCGGCGAGCCCCGAGGATACGCCGTTCACGACGGCGACGACGACGCCCGCAACGGCCGAGACCGTTGCGGAGATCGCCCACGCCATCGCGAACACGCTTTTCACGGAGATGCCGAGCGACTGTGCCACCTGCTGGTTGAACGCGGTGGCGCGCATCGCAAGTCCGTACTTCGAGGCGCGGAAGAACCAGGCCATGCCGATCATCATCGCGACCGAGACGACAAGGCTCATGATATAGACGGTCTGGATCTGGAGCCCGAACAGGCTGACGGACTGGCTCTCGAACACGCGCGGGAACGGCTGCGGATTGACGCCGAACATCCATTTCAGCGTCGCCTGCAGCACGGTGGACAGGCCGATCGTCACCATGATGACCGAGATGATGGGTTCGCCGATCATCGGCCGCAGGATCAGGACCTGCACCGCGATGCCGAACACGAACATGAACACCAGTGTCATCGGCATGCCGATCCAGAACGGCACCTGGTATTTGGCGAGCAAGGTCCAGCACACCCAGGCGCCGACAAGCAAGAGCTCGCCCTGCGCGAAATTGACGACCTGGCTAGCCTTGTAGATCAGCACAAAGGACATCGCGACCACGCCATAGAGCGTGCCGACCACGAGGCCGTTGACCAGGAGCTGGATGAGGAAGGCGGTGTTCATGAAGTGGTGCTCGCTGACAGATCCGGCGCGCTCTTCCCCTCTCCCCTTGTGGGAGAGGGTGGCTTCGCGAAGCGAAGACGGGTGAGGGGTTGTCTCCGCAATGAACGCGCGGAGAGAGGACCCCTCACCGAAGTGAGGGTGGAGCGGGCTGCGGAGATGCCCTCTCCCACAAGGGGAGTGGGCGCAGCAATACGCATTGCGTCTGTGATTGCCACGAAGTTCACTCCGCCGCCTCCGCCAAATGCCCCGGTCCGCCGAGATCCACCACTCGCAGCGTCGTCCGCACCCTCTGCGTGGTGCCGTCCTGGAAGCGGATCACGGTGTCCACGGGGATGTCGGCCTGGCCGCGATAGATCGCGTCGATGATGCCTTCGTATTTCTCGTTGATGACGCTGCGGCGCACTTTCCGCGTGCGGGTGAGCTCGCCATCGTCGGCGTCGAGCTCCTTGTAGAGCAGCAGGAAGCGAGAGATGCGCTGTGCGGGCGGCAGAGTCGCGTTGACGGTCTCGACTTCCTTCTTGAGTAGCGCATAAACCTCGGGCCGCGAGGCCAGGTCGCTGTAGGTCGTAAACGAGAGCCGGTTCTTCTCCGCCCATTTCGAGATGATGGAGTAGCGGATACAGATCATTGCGGCGAGCGCGTCCCGGCCTGCACCAAGCACCACGGCTTCCGCGATATAAGGCGAGAACTTCAACTTGTTCTCGATGAATTGCGGCGAGAAGCGCTCGCCGCGCGAGGTCTCGGCGAGATCCTTGATGCGGTCGATGACCACGAGCTGCTTGTCGTCGTTGAAATAGCCGGCATCGCCCGACAGCATCCAGCCATCCCTGACGTCGGCGACGCTCGCCTCTGGGTTCTTGTAGTAGCCGAGGAACATGTTGGGATGCCGCACCACGATCTCGCCGACGCCGTGGACGTCGGCATTGTCGATGCGGATTTCGACGCTGTCGGCCATCGGCACGCCCGTCGTGTCGGGGTCGACCTTGCCTGCGGGATGCAGCGTGTAGGCCCCCAGCAGCTCGGTCTGGCCGTAGAGCGTGCGCAGCGGCACGCCCATCGCCTGGAAGAACTTGAAGGTCTCGGGCCCGAGTGCCGCGCCGCCGGTTGCGGCTGAACGCAGGCGGGTGAAGCCGAGGCGGTCGCGCAATGCACGGAACAGGATCGCGTCGGCAAAGCCGGAACGCTCGCCCTGTTCGAGCGCGGCAAGCCCGCTCTTCATGCCGATGTCGAACAGGCGCTGCTTGAACGGCGTTGCGTCCATCACCCTGGCGCGGACGTCGGCGGCAATCGATTCCCAAACGCGCGGTGCAAACAGGACAAAGGTCGGCGCGATCTCGCGCAGATCGTTCATCATGGTCTCGGGCTCTTCGACGAAGTTGATCTTCATCCGGCACAAGAGGCCTTTGCCGAGTACATAGACCTGTTCCATGATCCAGGGCAGCGGCAGCACCGAGACGTATTCGTCGTCTGGCTCTTTCGGGTCGAAAGCGAGATACGTCGCGCAATGGCTGAGCACACGGCCGGCCGCGAGCATCGCAAGTTTGGGATGCGAGGTGGTGCCTGACGTCGTGCAGAGGATCGCGACATCCTCGCCCTTGGTCGCGTCCACCAGCCGGTCGTAAAGTTCTGGTTCGCGCGCAGCCCGCGTCCGGCCGAGTTCGGCAAACGTCTCCGCCGACATCAAGCGCGGATCGTCGTATTTCCGCATGCCGCGCGGATCGGAATAGATGATGTGCTTCAGCCTCGGCACGCGCTCGGCAAGCACAAGCAGCTTGTCGACCTGCTCCTCGTCCTCGGCAAAGACGAGCTGCGCCTCGCCATAATTGAGGAGATACGAGGCTTCCTCGTCGAGCACGTCGCGATAGAGCCCGAGGCTCAGGCCGCCAATTGCGTGGGTGGCGATCTCGGCTGCAACCCAGTCCGGCCGGTTGTCGCCAATGATGCCGATGACATCCTCGCGTCCCAAGCCCAATTCGACGAGGCCGAGCGCGAAGTTGCGCACCCGCGTCTGGTAGTCATTCCAGGTGAACGGGCGCCACAGCCCGAGGTCCTTTTCGCGCAGCGCGATCTCGTTGCCGTACTCCTTCGCATTGAGCCGGAGCATTTTGGGATAGGTGTCGGCCTGCGCGACGCGGCCTGCGTAATCCATCATGACGCGCTCTCCTGCGCCGGCGGAGCATCGTCGGGATCGACCAGTACCTCGTCCTCCTCGCCGAGATAGGCGCGCCTGACGTGCGGATCGGCGAGCACGGCGGCCGGATTGCCCTCGGCGATCTTGCGGCCGAAATCCAGCACCATGACGCGGCGGGAGATGTCCATCACCACGCTCATATCGTGCTCGATCATCACCACGGTCATGCCGAACTCCTCGTTGAGATCGACGATGTAGCGGGCCATGTCCTCCTTCTCCTCGAAGTTCATGCCGGCCATCGGCTCGTCGAGGAGAATGAGGCGCGGCTCCAGTGCCATGGCGCGCGCGAGCTCCACGCGCTTGCGCAAGCCATAGGAGAGGGTGCCGGCCTGCGCCTTTCGGACCGACTGGAGATCGAGGAAATCGATGATCTCCTCGACTTTGCGACGGTGCTCGAGCTCTTCCTTGCGTGCGCCGGTGAGCCAGTACAGCGAGCCCGTGAGGAAATTGTTCTTCAGGAGGTGATGGCGGCCGACCATGATGTTGTCGAGCACGCTCATGTGGTGGAACAGCGCGAGGTTCTGGAAGGTGCGGCCGATGCCGAGCGAAGCGCGCGCGTTGGGCGTCAGGCCGGTGATGTCGCGGCCCTGGTAGAACAGCTGGCCTTCGGTCGGCTTGTAGCGGCCGGAAATACAGTTCACGATCGAGGTCTTGCCGGCGCCGTTGGGGCCAATGATCGAGAACAGCTCGCCTTCCCTGATGGCGAAGCCGACATCGGTCAGCGCACGAACGCCGCCGAATCGCAAGGACACGCCGCGCACTTCAAGACTGGTAGCCACCAAACAGATCCCTCCCGGTGATGGCGCATTCAGCTGCGCTCTTCGTCCGTTCCTGTCGAGCGATCCTAGTACGGCCGTACCGGCGAGGCCATGCAGCAGATGGTCTCGACCGGAGCCGCGCCGCTCTCGTTCCCGCTTGGGATCAAAAGTCGCATCGCCCGAGGTGGTCCTCAATAGGGGAAAGCGCTATTTTGAAATGTCTCCCGCCTGACAATTCTGCGACAAAGTTTTTTGGACGGCGGCCGCCTTCATCTTTCGTCGGATGGCGGCGGGAACGATCGTGTTGCAATGCAACAGAAGAATGGAGTGACCAAAAAGGTGCGGCTGGCTTCTAGATCATGATTTCAGAGGATCAACTGAAGCGCGTTGCCGCGTGGTCACGCGAGCTCACGCAAGCGGAGATCGAGGTCGCCCGCGCCGGAATCACGGAACGGTCCTACGGCACAGGCGAGACCGTGTTCATGCGCGGCGACAAATTCGACTATTGGGCCGGCATGGTGAGTGGCCTTGCCCGCATGGGCGGGGTCTCGCGCGACGGCAAGGAGACGAGCCTTGCGGGGCTCACGGCAGGCGCTTGGTTCGGCGAGGGCAGTGTGCTCAAGAATGAGCTGCGCCGTTACGACGTCGTCGCGCTCCGCGACAGCCGCGTCGCGCTGATGGAACGGATCGCCTTCATGTGGCTGTTCGAGAACAGCGTCGGCTTCAACCGCTTCCTGGTGCGCCAGCTCAACGAGCGGCTCGGCCAGTTCATCGGCATGCTCGAGGTCAATCGGACGCTCGATGCCACCGCGCGCCTCGCTCGCGGCATCGCCTCGCTGTTCAACCCGATCCTATATCCGGAATCGACCGCGCATCTGGAGATTACGCAAGAAGAGATTGGTGCGCTCTCCGGCATGTCCCGCCAGAACGCCAACCGCGCGCTGAACCGGCTGGAGAAGGAGGGGCTGCTGCGGCTGGAGTATGGCGGGGTGACCATCCTGAATGTCGAGCGGCTGCGCGGGTATGGGGACTAGCGACGGCTGCGAGGCGCGGCCGTCTCACCTCACGGTCGCCTTCGGTCCTTTCTTCGCGAGCGCGGCCGCCATCGCCGAGATAAGCGGCCGCATGAAATAGGCCTCATCGGCGGGCGCGATGTCCGTACGCAAACCATGCGCTGCGAGCTCGCCCGAGACTGCCGGTCCCACCGACGCGATCAGCGTCCGCTCGAAACCGGCGCGCAGTTTCGCTTCGCTGCCATGCGCTTTCGCCGCCTCGATCAGGCGGCGGACTTGCCCGAGATTGGTGAGCGCGATGGCATCGATCCTCCCCTCCGCCATGTCGTTGATGGCAGCGACGATGTTGGCGTCCGCCGCCTTGGAATCGTAAACATATGGCAGCACAGTATCGACCTCGGCACCTTGCGCGGCAAGCGCGCCGGTCAGCGCGCTGTGGTCCTTGTCCGGATAAAGCTGAAGGCCGAGGCGGTGTCCGCTGAGGTCGAGCTTGCCCAGCATCTCGATCACGCCCTCGGTGGTCGGCTTCTCGGTGGTCTGCTGCGCCTCAAGCCCGTTCTCGCGTAGCGCCTTGCCGGGCTTCGGGCCGCGCGTGAATTTTCGCGACCTGGCCAGCGTCGCGATAAAGGCCTGGTCGAGGCCGCGTGCGCGCGCGAGGTTCATCATCCGCCGCAGGCCTTCGCCGGTCATCAGCACGAGATCGTCAAACGGCTTGTCGATGGCGCGGCGGACCCAGGCCTCGACCGAGGCGGGGTCCGGCGCGTCGTGGATGGTGAACATCGGGCATTGCACGACCTCGGCGCCTTGCTCGGCCAGCAGCTTTGAAAACTGCGCTTCCTCGCGCGTTTCCAGGATCAGGATGCGGTTGCCGTTCAAGCGGTCGGCCATGGGCGAACTCCGGTCAGTCAAAATCGCAATCGTACGTTCATCCTGACTCAGTCGCCGGGATTGGCGCAAGGGGCGCGTCGGTGCTAGAGCAGGGCGCAAATCGCGGGTCGTTCCGCAACCCCATTGCCCAAAACTTCATCAAGAGCCATGCCCGATCATCAATATGTCCTGACCCTGTCCTGCCCGGATCGACCCGGCATCGTCTCGGCGGTATCGACCTTCCTGGCCCATAACGGCCAGAACATTCTCGACGCCCAGCAATTCGACGACGTCGAGACCAAAAAATTCTTTATGCGCGTCGTGTTCACCGCGGCCGATCTTGCCGTGGAGCTGTCGGCGCTCCAGACCGGCTTTGCCGCGATCGCCGAGCGCTTCGGCATGGAGTGGCAGATGCGCGACCGTGCCGTGCACAAGAAGGTGATGCTGCTGGTGTCGAAGTCCGACCACTGCCTGGTCGACATCCTCTACCGCTGGCGCACCGGCGAATTGCCGATGATCCCGACCGCGATCGTCTCCAACCACCCGCGCGAGGTTTATAGCGGCATCGATTTCGGCGACATCCCGTTCCATCATCTGCCGGTCATCAAGGAGACCAAGCGCGAGCAGGAGGGGCAGATCGTCGATCTCGTCTGCAAGACCGGGACCGATCTCGTCGTGCTGGCGCGCTACATGCAGATCCTGTCCGACGACCTCTCGGCCAGGCTCTCCGGCCGCTGCATCAACATCCACCATTCCTTTCTGCCGGGTTTCAAGGGCGCAAAGCCCTATCACCAGGCGCATGAGCGCGGCGTCAAGCTGATCGGCGCGACGGCGCATTACGTCACGCGCGATCTCGACGAGGGCCCGATCATCGACCAAGACGTCGAGCGCATCAGCCATCGCGACACGCCGGAGGATCTGGTGCGCAAGGGCCGCGACATCGAGCGCCGCGTGCTGGCGCGCGCGATCCGTTATCACCTCGACGACCGCGTCATCCCCAACGGCCGCAAGACGGTGGTGTTCACGGACTAGTTGTGCGGGCGCCAGAGTAAGTGGGTCGCGTTCATGTAGGTCGTGGTCCCGCGCGCGACTTCCTCATAGTCATCCGGAAATTTGAGGCCGAGATCCGTCAGGATATCGGTGGGCAGGTAGCCATGGCCGCCCGGAGAGGTGAGGATCCAGGCGCGCCGCAGTTCGGCGCGGGGAATGGTCGAAAGCACATAGACGGCCAGCCCCTGGCTGCCGGAATAGCCTCCGTTGATCCAGGGCAGTCCGATGGCGGCGCCACCGAGCACGTAGATTGACGTCGGTCCCATGCCCGAGAGGTCGATGACCGGCGTGCCTCTCTTGAAGCCGGCGGCTTTCGCGCCGGTCAGGAGCGCTCGAAAGTAATCCGCCGTGACCGGATCGACCTTCACAAAATGCGCGCGGCTTGCGGATGAAATCCATTCGGTCTGGGCCCACAACGGACCGTTGAGCCGGTAGGGCTTCTGCACCGCCCGCACGATGACGGCCGCCACCAGGGTGGAACAGATCGCCATGGCGAGGCATGCAAGCGGCAAACGGATGCGCGAGGGCGCGGCGAAGATGAGGACGTGCGCGGCCGCGACGACCCAGAAGATGCCGGCGCGCGGGACGCTGTGCAGGATTCCCGTATTGGTGCCGAGCGCGAGCGCGAGCGGGGCAAGGATCAGTGCCAGGATTGCGGCAAGGTGGCGCCGATCCCTGTTCGGCATCAACCAGCGGCCGAGCGCATATCCGACGACCACGCCGAGCAGCATTCCCGCTCCGAGCAGCAGCGAGCTACCAACGTCGTGACCGGTCTCGGAGAGCTCGTTGAGGACGAGCACATTGCGATAGCGCTGGATCGCAGCCGGAAGATCGCCGTCGATCGCCACCAGCGCCAGCACGACGAGACCGATGGACAGCGCGCCCCCCGCGATCACCTCGATCAGCGCGCGCCGCCCGAACGGCAGCGTCAATCCCATCGCCCCGACTGCCAGCACCGGCGCCGCGGTCGGCTTGACCAGGGCCACGATCGCAAAGCCGATGGCGAACGCGGCGATCGCGACCAACCGGCGCCAGCCGAGCAGCACGGCCTGTTCCGGTATGATCAGAAACCGGAACCAGCCGCCGAAGACGAGCATGACGCCGAACAGATTCAGCAGATTGTAGTTCGGCGTCGGGATCCAGGGATAATAGGCCAGCAGCACCGCGCACGCGCCGCCGAGCACGAGGGGAAGACGCGCGCTGCCCGGCAACGCCGGGACGCCGGGCAGACGGAAGGACGATGACACGAAGTACGCCGCGGCCAGCGTCAGCAGCACGACGCCGCTCAAGCGCAGCAGGATGAGGTCGCCGCCGAGCAGCAGGTCGATCGGATGAAGGAGGAATCCGAACTGTGTATAGGTCGCGGGGTACAGATAAGGCTGGCTGATCGAATTGAGGTAGAAGCCCTCGTCGGTGACGTCGAGGCCGCGGCCGAGCCCCCACAGCACGATGCCCCAGGCAAGCAGCGCCGCAGCCGTCGTCCAGGCTGCCACGTACAGACCGGAATTGCCTTTCAACCGAGGTTCGATGGGAGCGGACATTCGTGCGTCGTCAGATGGATCGAGTCTCGAAGCGCGCGATGAGCTCGCGTGATATGGCTCTCAAGTCGCAGCGCCCGCGCAGTCACACGCCGGCAAGCTGAGCTATCCGGCCTGGAGCACCAAATCAAGCAGCCATTGTCGAGGACCGACGGTCTCCTCGTCCAGCCGGCCCCAAATTCTGAAAAACAGCCCCATGCAAAGTAGCAAGGGACGGATCCTGTTGCGGGCCCGGATTGCCAATATTTGGTGGAAATCGAAAGATTTTCCTGATGTTGCGCTCTTTCAGAGGCAGCTGTGCTATTGAGCTATTGAGCGGTCCCGCCGGCGCCGATCGCGCAGCGTGACGAACCTGCCGGCGGACGTGGTAACAGGTTGGTACGGAAGACGTCATGGGATCCGAATTAAGCAATAGGTGGTCTCTTTCTCTGTGGGCGTGCGGACTGGCTGTTCTGGGGGCAGCGATCTTCTATCTTGCGCAGTGGCATCAAATGCCGCTCTACCCCGACGAGGTTGCGCTCCGGCTCGCCAGGGCGCGATTTCTGATTGACGGCGCGTTCGAATATTCGCTGCTGCCGCAGTGCCCGTCGGTTGCGCGGGACGTCCCGGTTCTGCTTCGTCCCATCGCCTATCAATTCTCTGCTTTCGACGTCTCCTTTGGCTGGTCGCTGATCCGGGGAATTCCGTCGGCCGGTGTCATGCTCGCCGTGGCCGCCGCCTTGATCCTGCTCCGAGACCGCCGTGCGCCGGCCGCCGCGTTGCTCATCGCAGCCGGCTTCGTCGGTGTGGCCGGCGCCGGACTCGTGCTGTTTCGCATGGAGCTGCCGCTCATTCTCTTTGGTGCGGCATGTATCGTCGGATACACGCTTCTCCAACGCGATGGGACCCATCCGGTCGTGGTCTGCCTCTATCTTGCGCTCTCGACCGTGCTGGCGCTGTTCGCCTTCTTTGCCCATCTGCAAGGCCTCATTCTCGCACCGGTCGGGATCCTGCTTGCGGCGGGATTCATGGTCAGACAGCGCCCGGTCGCAGTGCGGATCTTCGCCGGCCTTTGCGCCCTCTGCATTGCGACCGGGGCGGTCGCGAGCACGGCCATTCCCGCGATCAAATGTCCGGAGCTTCCGCATGTGGAACGCTTCTTCGACACCATGACCCTGCCGGGCCTTGCAAAGCATGAAGGATGGCCCGCCGTGACGGACTATCTCGCCGACAAGGTCAATAAGTATCAACACCAGTTCCTGTTCGAACCGGCCTACGAGCACGGCTATTTGCCGGGCACGGAGACGGACAAGAGCAAGACGTTCTACGTGACGTTCAACGTCTTCATTTCGGTATTGGTTGTGCTCAACCTGCTGATTGCGTGCGGTCTGTTTTTCCATGGAGGCATCGAGACCCTTCGACGCCTGGTTTCGAAAGAGCACTCCATTCGTGATCGAGTGTTGCTATTGGTCGCGGCGCCGCCGCTCTACCTGTTCCTCGCCATCGCCGGGCATCTCGGCCTCTTCCTCATCGATGTGCCGACGAACTTCTATCGCGCTTTCTACATCAACTTCGCGCTTGTGCTCATCAATGCGCTCGCGCTCGGCCATCTCCGGGGCTTCGCGAGGGCGATGCTGTGGCCAATCGGCGCCGTCAGCCTCGCGGTCTGCGTCTTGTCGGCGAGCGTGACGCTGGACGAGATCAAGCCCAATTTCGTGGCCGGCTGGTCGGGACCGTCGATCCCGCTCGACACGGACTGGAATGCCGTGAGATCGAACGTGACGAAGTTTGCCGGCAAGTGCGGCATCAGGCCTCAGCAAGCGCACATCTTCATCGACGACATGACGTTCGACGCCATGAGGGCCCATCAGCATCTGATGCCGATCACCTATCTCGGCGTCGGCTACAATGCGCGCGATCCGGGGGCGAAGACGGTGGATCATTTCGTTCGAAGCTTCGGCGCCACCTTTGTGCTCGCGCGATGCAATTACTTCCCGGTATACAAGATCGATCCCGACGTCCGCATGGATGATCTCTGCTGCGCCAGGCTGTGACGCCTTCTCAAAACACCGATCGGGCAGGACGATGCTCATTGTTCGCGCGAAGCGCTTTTGTCTTCGCTGGCGCCGATCTCCGGACGATAGAACAGCAGGTTCCGGTCTGACCCGACGAGCTTGACGGAGGGCAGCAATTTGTCCCTGAGTGCTGTCAAATTGGCTTTCGTTGTTGCCTTCAGGGCGCATCGCGACTGGGTCTGGAGGTATCCGGTCGGACACGGGCTCTCCGTGGCCCGGTCATAAACAATGAGCGTCTTGGGCGATCGGGTTGCGCAGGCCAGGATGACATCTTCGATCGCGTGGCTGGCAAGGTTGCTCAAAATATCGAAATGGCCGCAGACCGTCTTCGGATTAACGTAGAAACTCAGGACCTGGTCGAAGGGCGACAGGAAGATCAGCGTGTCGTCGGGGCCGATATGTTCACGGATGCTCGCGACCCGTTCGCTGATCGGCTCCTCCGGTGCCACGAAGCCGATGGATTCGCCGAGCGAGGGCCAGTTGCTGATAGCGTAGTCATCGGCGAACAGTTTGCGGAAGGCTGCGGCATCTGACTTGTAGATGCTGCCGGCGACGGCAGCGATGCAGACGGCTACGACCGCGATGAAGGGTCTCATGCTCGCCGCGATCGGAGGCAGATAGAGCAGCAGCGCCGGCCATAGCAGCGTGTGAACCAGATAGAGATGCGGCGAGGACGGATTGTAGATGTACTTGACGATCAGCAGGCCCAGCACGGGCAGATAGCACAGCCGCAAGGTGCGCTCGGGCTTCAGAAACAGCAGCGCCAGGCCGAACAGACCGGCTTCGATGGCGATCAGGCTTGCAAAGAACCATAGCGCGTCCCTCGGTCCCAAGAAGGGCATGCCGATGTTGAAGAACGACAGCTGAACCGTCCGGATGATGTCGGGCGAGGTCCAGAACAGCATTGGATAGACCAGGGCGCAGGCGGCCAACGATCCGAGCAGGAGGATCCGCCGCATCAGCGTCAGCTGCATGACGGGGGCAATCGTCAGCAGTCCCTGGCCGACGAGGCCAAGAAGTGCGAACTCGGTATTCCAGAACAGCGAGGCGGCTGCGGCGAGCGGTAGCAGCAATAGCAGTCGCGTGTTCGCGGGATTTCTGCAGCACACGCAGATCGAGGCGAGCTGGAACAGCAGGCCCACATAGCGTGCCGGGCTGAAGCTCGCGGCGAGGAACACCGGGACGTAGGTGATGGAATAGAACGCGGCGAGGGACAGCGCGAAGGCCGCAACGGCCACCCAGCCGCTACGCCCGACCAGCAGAACCAGAAGCGCAATTCCGGCGATTCCCGCCAGCTCCGCAACCGGGAACGTCGAGAAGTAGGAGCTCAGCGTAGGACCGCCGTCCAGCCGCATGAGAGCGGCATGCATGAGCGTATTGCCGTATCCGTAGAGATAGGGAACGGCCCGATCGATTCCGTAGGTCAGAAGGTGCTGCGCCGGCACGAAGATGTAGGAGTGGTGAAACAGGGTGCGCCCGACCTCGCCCTGCCAGCCGGTGGTCGATACCAGCGAGTCCTGGAGCCCGCTCCATTCGTCGACCGAAAGGGAGAGCCCGGCGCAACTGAACGTCGCGGGCGGATCGTTCGGCGAGGGGACCTCTTCCGTGCCGTCCTTTGCGCCCATCTTGCTGAGACAGTCGGACATCTGGTCCCGGCTGATATCGATAGTCCCGGTTGAGGTCTTGAGCCGGAAACGGTCGACTGCTTCCAAGTAGTCGTTGGGAATGATGACCGGATACCAGGCCGCAAGAACAGGCCACGCCAGAACGGCGCACACCAGGAGTCCCGCGACCAGCGCCAGGCTCTTGCGGGCCAATGGCGAGATGCGGAACAACGGTCCGGAGATCGCCGGCATCGTTGCGGCCTTCAAGCGCGCGATCGACGCGGTGTTGAGTTGCGGCGAACGGGAGCTGCGCCGCGTCACGGCCAGCGTCGCCAGGACGGGCCTGCGCGCCAGCGTAAAGGTCAGATATGGCCAGGGCGCGAGCAGGATCAGCAGCATGACGATCGCGCAGGCAACGAGAATCTTCGCCGAAATGCCATAGGCGATCAGGAGATGAGCTGCGGACAGAGCGCAGATCCCCGCGATCAGTTTGCGAGGAATGCGATCGAGCTCTGGTTTTCCAAGAGGTGTCGCGAACCAGAAAACCGCCAAAGTGCCGACCAGCGACATCTCGACGAGCATGAAGAGGAGAAGTTGCGAGTTGAACGGCGGCGCGCCTTCCAATCGCTGGAATCCCGGCAGCAGCGTCCGCGTGATGAAGTCGGATTCCTGGAGAAAATGACGGATCGCTGCCGAATAGAGGGCGGCGCTCAAGTTCAGAAGGATCGACAGGCAGATCAGCGGAAGCGGCAGCTTCGTCAGCAGAATCTCCAACTGGTGTTTCAGGATTCCGGCCCGTTGGATGTCGATGTCCGAGGGGACGAAGGAGAGAGGATGATGCGCGAAATACCTTTGAAGGAGGACAATGGCGAACAGGCCGAGGAACCATTCAATGCGAATATTGACGATCGCCAACCACACGCGAAACAGAGGTGACGACCCGACCGAGACATGGATATTCTTCAGGTCACCGCGGAAACGTCTCAGGTCGTCGAAACCGATGCCAACCCTTGTGTTCCGCATGGAAAAGGGTTTGTCGAACCTCATCGCGTCGGGCCAAAGGCCATCGAGCGCGACGTCGACATAGCGTCCTCCGACGATGCGAATGGTCAGATGATGCCATGTTCCGATCGACAGTTTCGTGAACAGGGGTATGGCTTGGTACGGTACTCCATTGGCGCGGCTGCCGACGATGAGCGCGAGAACGCGACCGCCCAGCTCGACACGAAGGCCCTGATTGGCAGCGTCGGTCTGCAGCAAATTGGGATGGCCCGTTGTAGTCGAGACCTTGAAGTCGAGATCAAGCTTGAGCGCGGTGGACCGGTCGGACGTTCCGAGGGCTCCGAGGTCGAGCGGGGCCTGTTCCTCGGTGAGGCTTTGGTCGGAGACCACGGACCGGGTGAATACGAGGCCTTCGGGAATCAGCTCTCGCGACAGCATGGGCTGTGAGAGCACGGCTATCGCCAAGACGAGCAAAGCCAGGATGGCGATCGGGTCTCTCAGCAGCCACCTGTACGGGGCGTATCTACTGGCCGCTTTCGCTGAGACGGTCATGAAATCATCGCCTCAGTGCTGCCTATCGCTGCTGAGCTGCCGGAGAGAGCCAAATGTGGCGGGAATCCGGCCAATAATTTATTGCTCTTACAGCACGCGATCTCATCTTCAAAGACGGATCGGTCTGCTGTTCAAAGTCTTTTTGGATCCTTCTCGCTCGATGTGCAGCATTCTGCCCCCGGTTGTGGTCCGCTGAAGCTGCATCCCGGCACCGGATATGGGCTGCCGGACTGTTCGACGACCGGCGGAACCGATCGCGAGCACGGCAATTGATCGTCAGTTGCGGCCATCGTCGACCGCCAAGGTATCTTTTGGCGTAGCCGGCCCTCCCGGCTCAGGTTACTGAGCTTTCGTGGCGCCGATGCCAAGAGCTTTTGCACTTCCGTCACGGCATAGTTGCACCGCTCATCTATTTCGCAATAAGTCCACGAGAAGCAGGTTTCATGCCGCGCTTCGCGCACGGAAAAGGCTGGGGAACAATTGGAGCAGGAGAAATCCGATGACCAGACCCACCACTGTCCCCGCCGCGGTCATTCGGTAGAACGAGCCGCCGCTCGTCGTCATCACCGTTGGAGCCGCGACGATCTGGGTCTTTCGGCTGTCGACGGCAAGGACCGTCAGAGCCCTCGCGCTGTCCACAAGTGAACTCAGCCCGGTTTCGGTCAAGGCAAGGGCGGAGCGAAGTGCCGCGATCTCCTGATCGGTCTGTCCGTCCTGAGGCAGGCTTCCTAGGCGCTTGGTGATCATGTCGCGGGATTCGACCAGTTGCGACACGCCTTTCTCGATCAACGGCAAAGACGATCGAACGCTGTCGGTCAGCGGCCGCTCCTTCATCTCGTGATCAGCAAGCAATTGGTCCATGACCGCCGCGACAGCCTTCTGGGCCGCTTCCGCCCGCGGAAGATTGACCCGAATCTCGATGAGCGTCGGCTCTCTCAGGGTGCGGGCTTCAAGCGCGCCGGCTCCGCCGTACTGCCGCGCGGGAAGCAGGGTGGTCAGGTCTGGCATGGCCGCACGTGCAGCCACGGTTGTGGCAAACCCGGTCGACTTGATCCGCTCAATGAGCGAAAACGGTTCCTCCAGGAAGCCGTCCTTATTGGGTTTTCCAATGCTGATGACGGCGATCGCCTGGCTGCTGGCGACGGTGGTGCGCGTGGCGGCGAGGCCCGCGAAGAGGCCGAGAAGAGCTGCCACCAGCAGGATGATCACGGTTCTTCTGACGGAGATCGGTTTCGAACTTGCCTGCGACAGATCGGTCATGCTGGCCTCGAGAATCCATTGCGTTGGAAGGTAGCAATCGGCGACAAGCGGTCATCGCGACGGATCGCCAAGCGCGTGTCTTTCAGAATCCCCGGCATCGAAAACGCGCGATTGGTCAGGATCTCGACGGTCATGACGAACAGTAGGACGAAGTTGACGACGGGGCGCATCAAGGCGCCGGCGGTCAGTTGAAAGGCCACGGGGACCGTCGCGCCAGAGAGATAGGAGTAGCTATCGCCGAGGCTTTCGTTGAACAGCACCACGGCATCGATCGGAGCGAAGATCAGGCAGACGCAGGCGAGATAGATCTTGCTGTACGTCAGGCGGCAGAAGATTGGAACGAGGCAGGCATAGAAGATGAACGAGTAGCCGCCAACCCAGACGCCGAGATTGCTAATTGCGATAGTCGTTGCAGCCAGCGTCGTCTCGACGGAGATGCAGGCCCTCACGCGCCAGAGTGCGATGAACAGCGCAAGGATCGTCAGCCATTTCACCGTTTCGATCAGGGTGGCCATCGCGTCGATATCGAAGCCGGCGATCGAGAGTGTGCCTCCACTGTACTGGTAGAGCCGCAGGATGGTGCTGAAGGCCGAGACACTCGAGGGCAGGCCGAGCAGCTCGCGCGGCGAGAACAGGCTGAACTCCTGGGAGAATTGCAGGAGGTTCGTCACGAAGGTGAGGAACTGCGCGTCAAGCACGATGCCGGTGAGGATATAGATAGCGCCTGCCATCAAGGTGCAGGAAATCAGCTCTTTCGGCCTTTGTGTGACCACGAATGCGATCAGGTAGAGCGCAAAGTACGGCTTGATGTTGATCAGCATTCCGATCGCGAGCGCTCTTGCCCAGCCGAGGCTCGAGAGCGCCAAGGCGAGAAATCCCAGTACGAAGATGATCAGATTGCCGCGCTCCACCGTGAACAGGATCGGCGGGGACAAGAGTACCGCGACGAAAACCAGCGCCCTCTGCGGCCGCGTGAAGTCACGCCACAATGCGTCGCGGAAGACGAAGAGGACTGCGACGGCGTAGGCCGCAAGGACGTAGAGGAAAAAGGGCTGTGCCGCGTCCCGCAGGTTGAAAGCATCCGACTCGTGCGCGGCGCCGAACATCAGCCATCTCACGCTCTTCAGGACAAGAAAGTTGAGCGGCGGGTAAACCGAGTTCCAGGCCGTATAGCGCCCGGACTCGTCAGCCCAATACATCGTATGGAATAGATCCATAAACGTATCGGCCTTGTCGTACACGAACGGCGAGGCAAGGTAGCCGTTCTTCTTGAAGAACAGCCAGTAGTACACGCATCCCGCGATCTGAACGACGCAACATGCGAGAAGGAATGGCGTCGTTCGCTTGCTGCTCGCGGGCCGGATCAAAAATTGACCCTCTCTTTTTCCACGACGGTCGGCCGGCGCTGCACGTAGGTGTGGATCGAACCGATGTACTCGCCGAGGATGCCGACGAACAGGAGCTGAACCCCGAACAGGAAGAAGACGCCGATCATGATCGGGGCGAGGCCGAACGGAAAATCTTCCCAGAACATGAGCTTCAGCACCAGATAGCCTAGCGCCGCCAGGATGCTGAGAAAGCCGATGAGGAAGCCGAAGAAGGCGGCGATCCGGATCGGCACCTTGGAATGGCTGACGATGCCGAGCATCGCGATGTCGTAGAGCGTGTAGATGTTGTTCTTGGAGATGCCCCGCAACCGGCGCGGCTGCTCGAACGGGATCGTCTTGATCTCGTATCCGAGCTCGCAGATCAGTCCGCGAAGGTACGGGTAGGGATCGCCGATCTCGCGGACATGGTCCAGAACTTCCTTGTCGTAGAGGCCGAACCCGGTCGAATCGCTGAGCAGCGAGATGTCCGAGATGCCGTCGAGGAAACGGTAGTAGCTCTTGCGCAGCGAGTGGACGAGGGCATTTCCCATGCTGACGGGCTTGATCGCCATCACCAGCTTGTAGCCGTTCTCCCATGCACGGATGAACTGCGGAATGATCTCCGGAGGATCCTGAAGATCGGAGGCGAGATAGATCGTGGCCGCGCCGCTCGACTGGGTGATGCCGTGATAGGGCGAGCGGATGTGGCCGAAATTGCGGGTGTTGACGATCAGCTTGACCGCCGGATCGAGCGCGGCGAGCGTCTTCACCTTGGCAACCGTCCCGTCCCTGGACGCGTTGTCGATGAAGATGATCTCGAAATCGTAGGCGGTCTCGCCGGTTATCACGGCCTTGATGCGGCGATAGAGCTCGTCGACGTTGTCTTCTTCGTTGTAGCAGGGCGTGACGATGCTGAGCAGCTTGCGGTCAGTCATTTGAGGCGGCTCTCTTCGGGGTCGCGATGGTCAGCATGTTGCCGAGCTTGAGCCCGACGGCGACCTGTCCGAAGCTCGGAACGGAATTGACCTTGAGCCCCAGGGCCCACAACAGCTGCTTGAGAAGGAAGGCGATGGGGAAGTAGTTCACCGTCTTGGCCTGCTTGACCACGTCATAGCCGGCGATCTCGAACAGTTTGCGCATGGTTTTGAGATTGTAGATCTCGGGATGCTGCAGGCAGAAGGCCGGCCACTTCCAGCCGATCGCGCGGCGAAGCAGCGAGGACTCGTCGTGGGTGACGAGCATGACGTTGCCGCCAGGGGCGAGCTTTCCGCGGAGTTCGCGCAGCGTCGCCACGGGGTCGAGCAGATGGTCCATGACGTGAACCATCACGGCCACTGACGCAGCTCCATCCGGAACCTGCGAGAAGCCGAACATGTCGTGGATGATGTGGAATTTCGCAGCCCCCATCGTCGAGCTCAGGGCCGACTCGACGTCACGGTTGGGCTCGAACAGCCAATACTGGTCGAAGCGTCCGTCCTTGACGCAGTTCCTGGTGAACAGGCCGACGTCCGGGCCGACCTCGATGAAGCCGCCTTGAAGCGGCGCTGCGGACTTCAGCATGTCGAAATAGCCGCGCTGGGTGCGCTCGAGCGAGTCGAGCGGCACGACGTCCATGTTCGGCGGCATCTGCGCGTAGAGCTGCGCAAGCTGCGGCCCGGTGAAGAATGTCGGCGTGTACAGAAGTCCGCAGGTCTCGCAGCGATAATAGGAAAAGAAGACCTTGTCCTTGAATAACCCGTTCCAATAGGGAACCAGGGACTCGAAGTCCTTGGTCTCGGCGGGGACCTCGGAGGAGATCTCCGGCTTGGCCGGCGGCTTGCTCCCGCAGATCGGGCAGTGTCTGGAAAGATAGCCGTTCTGGATCATTCTCTGCTCGTCGGTGCAGCGGCAAACGTGATCCTGCTGTGCCAGAAATAGCTGGTGACCACCACCGCAAATGCGAAAAACGTCTGCCCCCAGACCGGTGAAGCGCCCAGGACTTCGACGAGAAAAGGCAGCGCAACCAGGTTCAGGAGGAAATAGCCCAAATGAAATGACGCGAACTTCCCACTCTCGCGAAGATAATTGCCGCTGGTGCGAAAGACCAGAAACTTGTTGGTCAGATAGGAGAACGTGACGCAGGTGACTTGGGTGATGCCCAGGACGACCATGTAGTGAAGCTTCAGCGGCGCGAGCAGGACGTACAGGATCGGATAGGCCGCGAGGCCGAAGCCGGTGTTCAGTGCGCCCGCAAACAGGAAGCGGATCTTCGTCTCGTGCTGACGAAGGTATTTCCGAGCATCCCATGCCTGCGAGCGCACGGCCGCCACCATCACTCTTCGATCGTGTCGATGATCATGCTGTCGCGGAACACGTCGCGCGGCAGGAATGGCGAGAGATCTTCCAGCGGCGGCGACACGATGCGCCCGTCCGGCAGCGCCTTCGCGCCAAGCTTCGGTTCGAACTTAGTATTCTCGTCGAGCATGATCTCGCACACCGCGGGACCGTCGACGCTCATCGTGCTGTTGATCGCCTCGGCCATGTCCTGATGGCGAGAGCAGCGCCGATAGGGGAAGCCGAACGCCTTGCTGAGCGGCTCGAAGTCGGGGAAGCTCACGCCGCTCTTCGGTCCGCCGCCGATCTCGACGCCGTTGAAGAAGTTGCGGTGCGTCTGGAAGATCGAGACGTAGCCGTTGTTGTTGAGAATGAAGATCTTGATCGGCAGGTTCATGCCGATGATGGTCTGCATCTCCTGCAAGTTCATCATGATGCTGCCGTCACCCGCGAGGGCGACGATGGGCTTGCCGCCGGAAGCCTTGCAGGCGCCGATCGCGGCCGGCAAATCGTAGCCCATGGTGGCGCAGCCGGAATTGGTCCACAGCCGCTGGCCGCGCTTGATGTCGGCGACCTGGAAGCTGATCACGCAGGCGCTGCCGTTGCCGGTCACGACGATCTGGTCCTCGTCGAGCTCGTCGAACAGTCTCTTCATGAAGCAGTAGGGATTGACGAGCTGGTTGTTCCAGTACTCCGGCAGCACGGTCGGGAAGCGGGCTTGCTTGTCCTTGGACCAGGCCAGCCAGGTGCGGTGGGCCTCAGTCGGCCCCGCATAGGGCATCTCGGCGAGCACCGGAAGCAGGTCGGTCAGGCTCGCCAGGATCGGCATGTCCGGCTTCACCGACGGCTTCTTGAACTCGGTCTCGTCGATCTCGACCCAGATCTTGTAGGCCTCACGGGCGAACATTTTCCAGTTGTAGCTGACCTGGCGGATGTTCAGCCGGCTGCCGAGTACGAGCAGGCAGTCGGAGTTCTGGACGACGAAATTGCCGCCGCGATCGCCGAGGCTGCCGGGCCGGCCGACATAGGTCGGATGTGCGTCGTAGATCACGTCGTGCGCGTTCCAGCCGGTAACCACGGGAATGCCGAGCTTGTCGATGACCTTGAGGAAGGCCTCGTGCTGGCCGCTGAGGCGAACGCCGCCGCCGGCGAACACGACCGGGCGCTTGGCGGAGGCGACCTTCTCGAGGATGGCCTTGCAGACGGTCGAAAGGTCGGTCTTCTTCCAGGGCTCGTCGAGCTCGGAGGGATCGAAGCCTTGCAGCGTGTCGGGATCGATCTTGGAGGCCTGCACGTCGAGAGGGATGTCGAGCCACACCGGACCCGGACGACCCGCGGTGGCGATGTAGAAGGCCTTCTCCAGATGATAGCGGATCGTCTTGGGATCGGTGACCATCGCCGAATATTTGGTGATGGGACGAATGAGCTCCTCGATATCTAACTCCTGGTCGCCGTACTGACGCAAGGGCAGGCCGGTGCTCCTGACTGTGGTCTCCCATTTGACCTGACCAGAGATGACGACCATGCCGATGGAATCGACGAAGGCGCCATAGACGCCGGTGATGGCGTTGGTGCCGCCGGGTCCCGATGTCACATTGACCACCGCTAGGCGGTTGGTGAGGCGATAATACGCCTCGGCGCCCATCGCGCAGGCCTGCTCGTGGTGGTTGAAAACGGCTTCGAGCTGCTTGTGGCTGCCGAACGAGTGGTTGAGGTGCATGGCACCGCCGCCCGTGACCATGAACACGTGGCGAACGCCAAGCTCGACGACTTTCTGCGCTACCCAGTCCGATAACTTCATCATTTTTGTGGTTTCCATCCGTGCCAGAGGGCCGTTCGGCGGATCGCCTCGTCCAATGTCACAGTTCTGTACAGGCCCAGCTCTTTGGTCACAAGATCGGTTTTCGGCACGTAACGGCCCGGATTCCAGCCCGCATCGGCCGCACCCAGCACCTTCACCTCGCCCGTCCCGAGCAGACGGGACGTCCGTACGGCCAGTTCCTTGATCGAGATCGATTCGTCCGAGCCGACATTATAGGCTTTGCCCGGCGCCCCCCGCACGAGCAGGTGGAGCAGCTGAACCGTCAGATCGGATGCGTAGAGATAGGACCGGCAGGGCCTTCCGTTGCCCTGTACGACCACCGTCTGGCCGCGCATGGCGTCGAGGATGAAATTGCCGGCGGCAAAATGAATGTCGAGGGCGAGGTACGGGCCGAGCAGGGCGAAAATTCTGGCAATCGAGACGTTGAGGCCGAACTGCTTGCGGTAGATGCCGCACAGCATTTCGGCGGCACGTTTGCCTTCTGCGTACGCATTCTTCGGGTCGGTACAGTCCGGCGCGCCGATCCAATCCTCGCCGACCTGGGTCATCTCCCAGGGCTGCCGCCCATAGATCGCGCCGGAGCTCAGAAACAGGCAGCGGCCTGCCTGTTTTTCGATCGCCAGATCCAGCGCCCGCCGGGTTCCCTGGACCACCGTGCCGAACATCTGGCGCGGGTCCCTTTCGTTGAGCTCGGCGCTGGCATCGGTCGCCGCGTGGATCACGTGCGAGAAGGCCCCTTCGGGGCTGGCGAAATCCGAGGTGTCGCCACTGACGAAGTGGAAGCTCTCGTAACTGGCGAGGTGCGGTGCCTTACGCTGGAAGGCGGCGGGATTGCGCGTGAGAACGGTGACGTTCAGGCCGAGCCCAAGTTCGGTGTCCGCGTAGCGTAAGGATTCGAGCAGCCAACAGCCGATGAAGCCGGTGCCGCCGGTCATGAAGATGCTGGCATTTTTCAGCTGCGCCCAGACCTCCTTGCCCACGGCGTCGGCGACGAACTCAAGGTCGCTCGTCAGCGACCAATCGGAACCTGCGTTCGTCTCGGACGGAGCTGTCATGTCTGGCCTATGAAGTGTGTGCCAACCCTACGACGCCAGCGCGGCGCGCTCGGGCCTGGCGAACGGCCAGGGAATGTCTCCCAGTGCAGCCTCGTAGGCTGCAACGATATTGCGCCGAACCTCGTCGGTCTTCGGCACCGAGATCAACTCTAGGCCGCCGTCGCCGGACGGCACGATGATGCGGTAGAACCCGGGACGGTGCTTCTTGTCGTAGTCGAACTTGTCCATCACGAGCGCAAGATCGATCATCGGCAGGCCCGGCGGCAGGCACGACGACGCGCCGCTTCCGAGCAGCGCCCTGACGTGGCTTGCAAGATGGTCGGCGCGCTCAAGACCATCGCTCGTCAAATTGCCATGGCGCCTGGCGTACTCGTTTGCGACCAGCATCCCGAGGCCGACGCCGATGCCGTGCGAGACCGCGAACTCCGTTGCGGCCTCGAGGGCGTGACCAAAGGTGTGGCCGAAGTTGAGCAGCAGCCGCTCCTTGCGGTCGAACTCGTCGACCTCGATGAACCATTTTTTGGTGTGTAGCGATTTCAGGATCACGCGCTGGGCCTGCTCGGCGGTCATCGCGCGCGCCGGCTCCTGGGCGAGATACTCGAGGAAGCCCTGATAGCCGCTGGCGTAGCAGATCTTGCCGGCCTCATAGAGGCCGCCGACGATCATCTCCGCGTCCAGCGTGTCGATGAACGAGACGTCGACGACGACGTTGTTGGGCGGAAAGAAATTGCCGACGAGATTCTTGTAGCCGGCTGCGTTGATCGACGACTTGCCGCCGATGCAGGAGTCCACCATGCTAAGCAGTGTGGTCGGCAGGTATGTCCACTCGACGCCGCGCATGTAGATCGAGGCGGCAAAGGTCGTGATATCCTGGATGATGCCGCCGCCGATCGCGAACAGGTGGCTGGTGCGGTCGGCCCCGAGCTTGCGCAGCTCCTTGATCACATGCGGCGCGAATTCGAGCGACTTGTTGCTCTCGAGCGCCTCGATCACGATGCGCCTGGTGACGCTGGCGGGCAACCGCGGCTCAAGGATCTTGTCGATGATGTAAATCGCGTCGGGATTCTCGGCGACCAGCTGCGAAAAGAGGTTCTGGCCGACGGTGACTGGATAGCGACCAGTCGATGCCGAAATCTCAAATGATTCTTGCATGGGAGAAGCCTCGGTCCGCAGCGATGAACTGGCCGGTGATGCCGGTATTTGCCTCCGAGCACAAGAAGCCGACGAGGTTGCAGACGTCGTCGAGCGACGGCAGTGTTCCAAGCGGGCTCATGTGCTCAAGACGCGCGATCTGGTCCGCACTCAAGTTTGCCCGCGTCATCGGCGTATCGAGCGCGCCGGGCAGGACCGCGTTGACCAGGATCCCAGAGCCTCCGAGGTCGATCGACAATGATTGCACCAGGCCCTGCAGCGCGGACTTGGTGATGGCGTAGGACATCTTCTTCTGCTTGGCAATGTTCTGCCAGATCGAGCTGATCACGCACAGCCGTGCCGCCGGCGCCAGCAGTTCGTCCTTGAGCAGGATGTGCAAGCTTTCGAGCACGAAGACGACGTTCGCGGAATAGATCCGCTGATGCTCGGCGGCATCGAATGAATGGATGTCGTCGTTGAAGTTCATGCCCTGGGCCCAGACCACGGCATTGAGTTTTCGCAATCCCAGGGCGTCAGGGAATTGATCGGGCGAGCCGATGTCCCAATTGACCCACTGCATACCGTCGGCGGTCCTGGGAGGCGACGACGCGCGGCCGATCGCCACGACATGGTGGCCGCGCGTCTGGTACCAGCGGCAAATCGCCTGACCGATCGCGCCGGTTGCTCCGAAGATAGCAACGGAAAAACCGGCTGGGTCCATCACATTTGCCTTGAGCGGAAGACGGACGTCCTCAGCCCTTGATCTTTTCCCAGCGCTTGTCGAGCATCTCAATGCGCGAAGCGTCTTCGCCCTGGATCTCGCCGTAATAGTCGCGCTTGTTCTTCAGCCACTGCAGCTCGAAGTTTACCGTGTTCTTGAGACCTTCGGCCATCTTCGGATTCGAGAGCGCGTCGGCGCCGAAGATCACCTTGCGGGTTTCGAACCGGGTCAGGTGAACGTCTCGCATCTTCTTCAGCTCGGGAATGGAGTCGATGCCAATCGCACCGCCGACCACCAGTTCGAGCTTGGCGGCCTTGGACACCGCGGCGGTCTTGAGCACGTAGTTGGTGACGCCTTCGCTGTCGATCACCGAGCGGTCCTGGCCGTTCGAGCCCGCGAAGTCGACGCGGCCGAACACGAGGCCCTGGATGCCGTCCTTAATCTGCGCGACCTTAGCCATCTCGTCGAGGCTGTTGAAGCTCGTGATGGTCTCGATGTTGACGAGGAAGCTGGTGTCTTCCTTCTGCTCTGCCGTGTAGACCTTATTCTTCGCATCGATGAACTTCTTCAGCGCGTAAGGGGTCTCGACCATCGGCGCGATGATGTACTCGACGCCGAACTGCTTGCTCTCGATCAGATCGCGTACCGCCTCGCAGCCGCCGATCTTCAGGCCAATCTTCAGATCGGCGCGGCGCGCCAGATCGATCAGCCGAAGCAACTCATCGGTGCGGGTACCCTCTGCCTCGAACTCCGCCTTGACAGAAACCGCACCATACTCCTGGCGCAGCTTCTTCAGAATTTCGAGCATTTCCCGTTCGCGCTTATTCATGATTATCCCCGACGCAATAGAAACCTAGAACCCAAGTTCTTCCTGGTAGGCCCTCACTTGGGCGAGTGTCTTGGCATACACATTACCACCCTGTAAAGCCTCCTTGTGCCAATCCGCAATCCGGCTCAGCGCCTGTTCCAGGCTCCAGATCGGTTTCCATCCAAGTTCCGACTTGGCCTTGGCGCAATCGAGCTTCAGATAGTGCGCCTCATGGAGAGGATTGTCCTGCTGGTCGAGCTGCCAGCCCGCGCCATCACCCCACATCTTCGTCAGGTGCTCGACGATCCATTGCACGGGGCGCGCGTCTGTCTCGGAGGGTCCAAAGTTCCAACCTTGGGCGAAAGCCGGTCCCGCCTCGTACAGCTTCTGAGCTAGGCTCAGATATCCGCTTAGAGGCTCCAGCACATGTTGCCAGGGGCGGATCGCGTGCGGATTGCGGATCCGAACCAACTCCCTCGCTTCGATGGCGCGCATAATGTCGGGAATGAGCCGGTCGCGCGCCCAGTCGCCGCCGCCGATGACATTGCCGGCACGCGCGCTGGCAAGCGCGATGCCATGCTGGTTGTAGGTGTCAGGATTGAAGTATGAACGGCGATAGGCCGCGGTCACGAGTTCGGCGCAGCCCTTGCTGCTGCTGTAGGGGTCGTGACCACCCATGGGCTCGGTTTCACGATATCCCCAAACCCATTCCTTGTTTTCGTAGCACTTGTCGCTCGTGACGTTGACCACGGCCCGCACGCCCGGCGACCTACGTACGGCCTCGAATAGGTGAACGAGCCCCATCACGTTCGTCGCGTAGGTCTCGATCGGCTGCTCGTACGACAACCGGACGATGGGTTGAGCCGCCATGTGAATGACGACTTCCGGCCGGGCATGGCGTAAGGCCTTGGCGAGAGCGTCCGCATCGCGGATGTCACCAATGATCGAGGTCATTCCGGATGCAATGTCCGCCGCTTCGAACAGGCTCGGCTTGGTCGGCGCAGGCAGCGCAAATCCGGTCAGGTCTGCGCCGAGATCCCTCAGCCAAACCGTAAGCCAGCTTCCCTTAAAGCCCGTGTGACCCGTCAAGAAGACGCGCCGACCCGGCCAGAATTCACGGGGAGTCACGACCAGACCTTCCAAGGGGCCTTGCCCGACCGCCAGAGATCCTCGAGGTGGTTCTTGTCGCGCAGCGTATCCATCGGCTGCCAGAAGCCGTGTTGGAAAAACGCCTGCAATTGTCCGGTGCGCGCTAGCGTTTCGAGCGGCTTGCTCTCCCAGACCGTTTCGTCGCCGTCGATCAGCTCCAGCGCCTTGGGCGACAGCACGAAGAATCCGCCATTGATCCAGCCGCCGTCACCCGTCGGCTTTTCGAGGAACGACGTCACCGAATGGTCCTCGAGCTGCAGGGCACCGAAGCGGCCGGGAGGCTGCGTCGCGGTCATCGTCGCGAGCTTGCCGTGCCGGCGGTGGAACGCGATCAGTTCAGTGATGTTGATGGAGCCGACACCGTCGCCGTATGTCATGCAGAAATCCTCGTTGACGTAGTCGGAGATGCGCTTCAATCGTCCACCTGTGTTGGTCGACTCGCCGGTGTCAACCAGCGTGACCCGCCACGGCTCGGCCTTCTTCTGATGGACCTGGACGGAATTGCTTTCCATGTCGAACGTCACATCGGACATGTGCAGCGCGTAGTTTGCGAAGTACTCCTTGATCATGTACCCCTTATACCCGCAGCAAATGACGAAGTCGCGGAGACCATGCGCAAGGTAGATTTTCATGATGTGCCAGAGGATCGGCCGTCCTCCGACTTCAATCATCGGTTTCGGCCGTAACGCAGACTCTTCCGAGATTCGCGTGCCAAGGCCGCCTGCAAGAAGTACGACTTTCATCTGAGAGGACCCCTTATGTGTGAGCCAATTCGTCTGCCGGTTTGACGCCGCAAGGGTGTCCGATGTCCTCAATGGTCCTATCGAAATGCACAAGGATGGTACAGATCGAAGGGGTGCTCAATGGCCGATATTCTGCTCGTCGATTTCGGAACCAGCCGCGTGAAATCTGTAGTGGTTTCCATGGATTCACACAAGGTCCTGGACGAGGCCCAGGCCGCCTCACCAGCCCCGAGATTTGGTCCGGCAGGCGAGGTCGAGATTTCTCCCGAGGGCTATTGGGCCGCGCTCGAGGCGACCGCCGGCGTGCTCGCGAGCAGGTATCCGAAGGTCGCGGCGCTCTGGCTGTGCTCGGAACTGCACGGTGTTATTGTTGCCGACGCCGAGGGCGTGCCTGTTACTCCCTATATCAGCTGGCGCGACGGACGTGCGTCTTTGATGGATGCGTCAGGCTCATCGACCTTCGATCGCATCAGCGCCTCGGCCGAACGGTTGTTGTCGCTGACCGGCATGCGCGTTCGGCCGGGTTTGCCGGTGTCGTCTCTGGCGCATCTTGCGGCACAGCGCCGTTTGCCCGAACGGTTCAGGATCTTCACGTTGCCGGACTGGCTGCTGTGGCGCGGTGGCGAGCGCGATCCGGCGGTCCACGTGTCGATGGCGGCCGGGACCGGCCTCTACGATCTGACGCAGCAGGGCTGGTCGCGACAACTTGCTGAACTGGTGGGGCTCGACGAGTTTGACATCATCAAGTCTCGGATCGTGTCGATGGGTGAGATCGCCGGCCGTATTCGCCTCGCTGGTCTCGATGTGCCGGTGTTCGGATGCCTGGGCGATGTGCAATCCACTGCGGCAGGCACGGGTTTCCCGCAAGTTGCCAAGGTGATTATCAATCTCGGCACGGGCTCGCAAGTACTTTTCAAGACGGCCGCCATCCCGCCCGACGTCGAACGGCGCCCGGGAGCCGATGGTGCCGAGTTCGCCGCCATACCTTTCATCCCGTCCGGTCGCGCGCTGAGCGTATACGCGGAACTGTTGGACGGAAGCGCCGTGCTCGGAGGTGGCAAGCCTTTCTTCTGGAGCCAGTTTGCCGAACTGTCGGCGGTGGAGGTAATGGAGGCGGCGCTCGAGGTCGACCTGAACGTGTTCGAAGCTGCCTGGCGCTATCACGACGGCGGATCGATCGGTGCGATCCGGGAAGGAAATCTCTCGCCGAGAAGTGTAATGTCCGCAATCGCCAAAGCCTGGCTCGCTCAGTATATTGAAGCGATGGATCGCCTGGATCCGGATCGGCACGAGCAGATTGTTCTCGTGTCTGGAGGTCTCAGCCGACGCGCGCAATTCATCGTCCCCGTGCTCGCCGCGCTGAGTGGCCGAACGCCGCGCCTTGCGGGAACTGCCAGTGGAGAGGAAACGCTCGACGGCCTGCTGGCTTTGTCGCGAGCCCATACGCGTTCCAGTTGATTGTCAACCTGAGGAATCCGATGACCGCCAAAGTCGATCTTGAGAACGTGCTCGCGACGATGAGCGACCCGCGCAAAGGACTGTCTGACGAGGTATTTCATTTCATCCGCAAGGTGACCCCCCTCATCAACGTCGATCTGCTCATCCGTCGCAACGGACGCACACTGCTCGCCTGGCGCGAAGACGAATACGATACCGGCTGGCATATCCCCGGCGGCATCATTCGCTTCCGGGAAGATTTCCGCTCGCGGATCGATGCGGTCGCGCGCATAGAGATCGGTGCGACCGTCGAGAGCGAGGCGGCGCCCTGCAATATTGCCGAGCTCCGCGAACATGACCGTGGCCACTTTGTTTCTCTGCTCTATCGCTGCAGCCTGACAAGCGAGCTCGATCCGGCGCGGATGTATTTGGGCGAGGGCCGGCCCGCGAACGGCGAGCTGAGCTGGATCGAGGGCCTGCCGAAGGATTTTTATCCGGCCCAGCTCTTTTATGGAGACTGGCTCGAAGGAAAGAGGTAGCTGCGATCGATTGGGTCCTGACTGTCCATGCTCGCCGGATGCATCGGAAGGATAGGCGGAATGCGCAAGAGGTGACGAGTAAGAGATGAAAAGGCTGTTCGACATACTCGTCTGTACGGCGTTCCTGCTGGTGTTCTGGCCGATCCTGCTCGTCATCATCATCTTGATCCGGCTCCAGTCCCCGGGGCCGGCGATCTTTGCGCAGGTTCGCATCGGCAGGAACGCCCAGCCGTTCACCTGTTACAAGCTGAGGACGATGTACATCGGCACCGGCGATCTCCCCACCCACGAGGTGCAGGCCTCGTCGGTCACGCCTCTCGGCAAATACCTTCGCCGCTCCAAGATCGATGAGCTTCCGCAATTGTGCAACGTGCTGGCCGGTCAAATGAGCTTGGTCGGGCCACGGCCTTGCCTGCCATCGCAGACAACGCTGATCGAGGCAAGGCACCGGCTGGGCGTGTTCAAGGTGTGCCCTGGCATGACCGGCCTTGCCCAGGTCAACGACATCGACATGTCGGAGCCGGAGCTGCTTGCGGAGGTTGATGCTCAGTATGTCAATAGCAGAAGCCTGCTTAGAGACCTGAAGTTGCTCTGGGCAACGTTGTGCGGGCACGGAATGGCCGTAGATCGCGTGGCACGTATCGGCTGAGATTTCAGTCGCCGCGATCAAACACCGGGTGGAAGCTGCGCGGCTTCCAGCCGAAATCCTCGGTCGCAGGCCTCGCATCGAAGGTCATATCTTTCATCATTCGTAGGCCCATGGCGACATTCGCGGTCGGGAAGAGCGGCTTCGCCGCACCAAAGAAGGCGCGCCATAGCCAGGGCGGGACGGAAACCAACCGTCGCGGCCGCCGCATACCGTCGAAAATCCGGCCGATCATCTCGCAATAGGGCAGTGTCTCGGCGCCCGGGAGCGCATAGAACTTGTTGCGGGCCGCTGGGCTCTCGGCCGCGGCAATCGCGCCGATTGCGAGATCCTCGGCGTGGACCGGCTGCCGCAGGCCGGGGGCGCCCCCGACCAGAGGCATGAAACCGAAACGGCGGATCAACCGCGACAGCGGTGTGATGTTGGTGTCCCGTCCCTCGGCGTAGATCAGGGTTGGGCGTAGAATGGTCCAGTCGATGTGCGCGCGCTCGCAGATCGCCACGACCGCCTGCTCGGCCTGCGTCAGCCGGCGGATCATCTCGCGCTCATCATCGACCTCGGTGTCCTGCTTGGTTACTACGCTCGTCGAGCTAAACGCCACCACACGCCTTACGGACGGGGTGAGGAGGCGAGGCAGGGCGTTGGCGAGCAGGATAGCGCTAGCCGTGCAGTACAACGTCGTGAAGTTCAGGCCTGTCGGCGTATCCGGCTGCTGCAGTTCTGCCTGGATCCAGCGTGCCCCGGCCGTTTCGCGCCGAGAACGCGACATTGCAACCACGCGCTCGCCGCGGCGGGCGAGATGCTGGATAATGTAGCTGCCGACCAGTCCGGTGCCGCCAATTACCAGGCTATCGGTCTGCTCCGCTTGTGCCTCGTCGTCCACGATTCCACTCAGTTCCGGCTGCTTTCGATCCGCGTCGCCTTAGAAGCAACGCTAGCGTACGGGGTCAAGTTCGCTCCGGTCCGGTTTGGCCCCCTTGCGCTCGGAAGCCGGAAGCAGACGGTTTGCCTCCCGTTCCTTCATCCAGGCGTCGTACTTGGTCGAGCCCGGTCGCGGCGGCGCGTCGGCTGGTAGGCCCCCAGCCCACTGCGGAACGTAGTCGCCCATGGTGGCGGTGATCCCTTCATTGATGTTGCTGCAGCTGCACAGTGCCACAGGCAGCAGGAGGGCCGCCAAGCCAATGACGAGGGAGCGGATGTTAGAATTCATTCACTTCTATTCTATCGTTCTGACAGGAGATGGGAAGAACGCCGGATGGTCGTCGGCGATCGCAAGTCTAACTATCAACGAGGTAAAATAGACTTATTCGAGGTCGGTATTAAATACCAAAATTTGGCCGGCCGTGTCCTTGTACGCATTCTTGCAAATCCTCCATCCACCTGGCTGGCGGTATCCCTAGACTGCGCCTGTCGGCTCGCGACAAAGTGGTTTGACCGGCCAGGGGCTTTTTCGTTGACAAGTCCATTTTATTTGTACAATCGTACAAATCAAAGCAGACAGGGTCGGGGCGTTCAGGTCACCCCGGCGTAACCGCGACATCGCTCCCCGCCGTTGGAAATCGGGACGCTCGGCTTGCGCCGAATGGTCGCCAAACGTCCGATTGACAAGGGGGGCGCCAAGAACGCCATGTTGCGCGCGATAGGGCTCGCGCGTGAGCTAGAGTGAGGCAAGGATCGGGCACTCGGTTCGCCGCACAAGAGGTCAGGAATCAAGGGGAGGGACACTGATGTTCGAATGCAAACAATTTTCTCGGACAGCCGCGGTAGCCGCCGTCGCTGGTCTCGTGGCCGTTGCTCCGGCCAAGGCCGTGGATAGCGTCAAGGTCGGCCTGATCTTACCGATGACCGGCGGTCAGGCCTCGACCGGCAAGCAGATCGAGAACGCGATCAAGCTCTACATGCAGCAGAAGGGCGACACCGTCGCCGGCAAGAAAATCGAGATCATCCTGAAGGACGATGCTGCGATTCCGGACAAGACCAAGACCGCTGCGCAGGAGCTGATTGTCAACGACAAGGTCAGCTTCATCGCCGGCTTTGGCGTGACGCCGGCCGCCCTCGCGGCCGCACCGCTCGCGACGCAGGCGAAGATCCCAGAAGTCGTGATGGCGGCCGGAACCTCCATCATCACAGAGCGCTCGCCCTATATCGTGCGCACCAGCTTCACGCTAGCGCAGTCCTCCACCATCATCGCCGACTGGGCGGTGAAGAACGGTATCAAGAAGGTGGCGACGCTCACCTCCGACTACGCGCCCGGCAATGATGCGTTGAACTTCTTCAAGCAAAACTTCACCGCCGGCGGCGGCGAGGTGGTCGAAGAGGTCAAGACGCCGCTCGCCAACCCCGACTTCGCGCCGTTCCTTCAGCGCATGAAGGACGCCAAGCCCGATGCGATCTTCGTATTCGTGCCGGCCGGCCAGGGCGGCAACTTTATGAAGCAGTATGCCGAACGCGGGCTAGACAAGGCCGGCATCAAGGTGATCGGACCGGGCGACGTTACCGACGATGACCTCCTCAACAACATGGGCGACGCCGTGCTGGGCACGGTCACCGCGCACCTTTATTCCGCGGCGCATCCCTCGCAGATGAACAAGGATTTCGTGGCGGCCTACAAGAAGGCGTACGGCAACCGGCCGGGCTTCATGGCGGTGAGCGGCTATGACGGCATTCACCTGATCTATGAAGCGTTGAAGAAGACCAATGGTGATACCGACGGCACCAAGCTGGTCGAAGCCATGAAAGGCCAGAAGTGGGAGAGCCCGCGCGGCCCGATCTCGATCGACCCAGAGACCCGCGACATCGTGCAGAACATCTACATCCGGAAGGTCGAGAAGGTCGACGGCGAGCTCTACAACGTCGAGTTCGCGACCTTCGAAGCCGTCAAGGATCTCGGCAAGACCAAGAAGTGACGCACGAAAGTGCGTCATCCCGGCGCGCGCATTAGCGCGCATCGGGGATCTCGCCCGCCACTCTCGTCATGCCCGGGCTTGACCCCGGCATCGGGAGCCGAACCAAGAACGTGGATGACCGGACGCGCCCGGCCATGACGATAACGCCAAGCTGAGACGATGACCTCAATCCTCACCAACCTGTTCGATGGCGTTGCCTACGGCATGCTGCTGTTCGTGCTGGCTTGCGGGCTCGCGGTCACGCTCGGCCTGATGAACTTCGTCAACCTCGCCCATGGCGCCTTCGCCATGGCCGGCGGCTATGTCTGCATGGTGCTGGTCAACCGGATGGGCTGGCCATTCTTCGCGGCATTGCCGCTCGCCTTCGTCTCCTCCGCTGCGATCGGCATAGTGCTCGAGCGCACGCTGTACCGACACCTCTATACGCGCAGCCATCTCGACCAGGTGCTGTTCACGATCGGCCTCACGTTCATGTCGGTCGCGGCCGTCGACTACATTCAGGGCTCGTCGCGGGTCTTCATCAATTTGCCGGCCGCGCTCCAGGGCCAGTTCGACCTGTTCGGCGTCGGCATCGGTCGCTATCGGCTGATGATCATCGTGATCTGCGGGCTGCTCACCATTGCTCTCCAGATGGTGCTGGCAAAGACTCGCTTCGGCAGCCGCCTGCGCGCGGCGGTCGACGATCCCCGCGCCGCGAGCGGCTTTGGCATCAACGTGCCGCAGGTGTTCGCCTTCACATTTGCCTTTGGCTGCGGCCTGGCCGGTCTCGGCGGCGCGCTGAGCGCCGAGATCGTCGGCCTCGACCCGTATTTTCCGCTGAAGTTCATGATCTACTTCCTGATCGTGGTGACCGTCGGCGGCTCGTCCTCGATCACCGGCCCGTTCCTGGCCTCGCTCCTGCTCGGCATCGCCGATGTCGCCGGCAAATATTACGTCCCGAAGATGGGACCTTTCGTGATCTACACCATAATGATCGTGATCCTGATCTGGCGCCCGAACGGCCTGTTCGGCCGCACGGCCGCGCGTTGAGTTCGCCGATGAGCGCCTCCTCCGACGTCGGCTATCACGCCCAGCGCCAGGCACGCTGGCACTATGGCGAGGCCGCTTTCTGGCTGATCGTGCTGGCCTGCGGCTTCGTATTTCCCTCGCGCTACCTGATCATGACGGACATCCTGCGGCTGGCGCTGTTTGCGATGTCGCTCGATCTGATCCTCGGCTACGCCGGCATCGTCTCGCTCGGCCATGCCGCCTTCTTCGGCGTCGGCGCTTACGCGGCGGGGCTTCTCGCGCTGCACGGGATCATCAACGAGCCCGTCCTTGCGCTTGTTGTCGCCGGCCTTGTCGCGATGGTGCTCGGCTTCGCCACCAGCTTCCTGGTGATCCGTGGCGTCGATCTCACTCGGCTGATGGTGACGCTCGGCATCGCGTTGCTGCTTGAGGCATTGGCCGAACGCTTCTCCAACATCACCGGTGGCACCGACGGCCTGCAGGGTATCGAGATGCAGCCGATCTTCGGCGAGATCCCGTTCGACATGTTCGGCAAAACCGGCTTCTTCTATTCGCTCGCCGTTCTGTTTCTGTTGTTCCTGTTCGCTCGCCGGGTCGTGCACTCGCCGTTCGGTCTGTCATTGCGGGCGATCAAGAACAATCCGCTCCGCGCGGCCGCGATCGGAATCCCCGTCAACCGTCGGCTGATTGCGATCTACACGCTCGCGGCGTTCTATGCCGGCATCGCGGGCGCGCTGTTCACCCAGACCACCGCGATCGCCTCGCTCGACGTGTTCGCCTTCGAGCGCTCGGCGGACCTGATGCTGGTGCTCGTCATCGGCGGCACCGGCTATCTCTATGGGGGGCTGATCGGCGCAGTGCTGTTTCGCATGCTGCAGGAATTGTTCTCGACCATTACTCCGCAATATTGGCAGTTCTGGATCGGCCTCGTGCTGGTCGCGATCGTCCTGATCGGACGGCAGCGCCTGCATCGCTGGATGCTGTATGTGCCCAATCTGGTCATCAGGCAGATAGCCGGGCGCAAGGCCGTGGTCGCCGCGCCGGAGAGCGACGCATGACCATCGCGCTCGAAACCCAGAATCTCGAAAAGCAGTTCGGCGGTCTGCGCGTCACCCGCGATCTGTCCTTGAAAATCGAGCAGGGCGCCCGCCACGCGCTGATCGGCCCGAACGGCGCCGGCAAGACCACGGTCATCAACCAGCTCACCGGCGTGCTCAAGCCGAACTCGGGCCGCATCCTGCTCGAAGGCCAGGACATCACGGATCTGCCCGTGCACAAGCGCGTGTTGCGCGGCTTATCGCGTACCTTCCAAATCAACCAGCTCTATCCCGACCTGACCCCGCTCGAGACCATCGGTCTCGCTGTCTCTGAGCGCCTCGGCCATGGCGGCGACTGGTGGCGGCGGATGGGCACGCGCAGCGACGTCAACGGCGAGATCGCCGACCTCCTGACACGCTTCCACCTGCTCGACGTCAAGAACGAGCAGACCGTGACGCTGCCTTATGGCAAGCAGCGCCTGCTCGAGATCGCGGTCGCGATCGCCGCCAAGCCGCGCGTGCTGCTGCTGGACGAGCCCGCCGCCGGCGTGCCCGAGAGCGAGCGCCACGACATCCTCGCCGTCGTCGGCAGCCTGCCGCGCGATGTGACCGTGCTACTGATCGAGCACGACATGGACCTCGTGTTCTCCTTCGCCGACCGCATCTCTGTCCTGGTCTCCGGCGCGCTGCTCACCGAAGGCCCGCCCGAGCAGGTCGCGCGCGACCCGCAAGTGAAGGCGGTCTACCTCGGCGAGGAGGCGGTCAATGTCTGACCTGCTCACGATCGACTCGCTTCGCGCCGGTTACGGCGAGGCCGTGGTGCTGCCGAACATGTCCCTGCGTCTCGCCGAAGGCCAGGTGCTGGCGCTGTTGGGGCGCAACGGCACCGGCAAGACCACGCTGATCAACTCGATCGTCGGCGTCACCCGTCGCTTCTCCGGCACTGTCGGGCTGGCGGGCACCGACGTCACGACCTTGCGGCCCGACCAGCGGGCCCGCGCCGGCATCGGCTGGGTGCCGCAGGAGCGCAACATCTTCCGCTCGCTCACGGTGGAGGAGAACATGACCGCAGTGGCCCAGCCCGGCCCCTGGACTGTCGAGAGGGTCTACGAGATGTTCCCGCGGCTGAAGGAGCGGCGGAGCAATTTTGGCAACCAGCTCTCCGGCGGTGAGCAGCAGATGCTCGCGATCGGCCGTGCGCTGACCCTCAATCCGAAGGTGCTTCTCCTGGACGAGCCGACCGAGGGCCTTGCCCCCATCATCGTCGAGGAGCTCTTGAAAGCGATCGGGACCATCACGCGGGCGGGCGGCATCTGCTCGGTCATCGTCGAGCAGAATGCCCAAAAGATTCTGGGGCTGGCCGACCGTGTTGTGATATTGGAGCGCGGAACGATCGTCCACGACGCCCCGAGCGCCGCGCTGAAGGCCGACCCGTCGGTCCTCGAGCGCCACCTCGGCGTCGCAGGGGCGGCGGCCCACTAAAAATAACTGGGAGTAAGAAATGCAGCGAACCAAAGCCCCCTTCCGCGCCGACGAGGTCGGCAGCCTCCTGCGCCCCGCCAAGATCAAGGAAGCCCGCGCCAGGCTGGAGAAGGGCGAGATCTCGGCCGACGATTTGCGCAAGATCGAGGACATGGAGATCGAGAAGGTCGTGCATAAGCAGGCCTCGCTCGGCCTGAAGCTCGCGACCGACGGCGAATTCCGCCGCTCCTGGTGGCATTTCGATTTCCTGGCCAAGCTCACCGGTTGCGAAATGTTCCACCCCGACACCGGCATCCAGTTCGCGGGCGTCGAGACGCGGCATGATGCGGTGCGGGTGATCGGCAGGCTCGACTTTCCCGACGACCATCCGATGCTGGATCACTTCCGCTTCCTGAAGAAGGTCGCCGACCAGGCCCACGTCACCGCCAAGATGACGATCCCGTCGCCTGCGGTGCTGCACTTCCGTGGCGGCCGCAAGGCGATCTCCAAGGACGTCTATCCCGATCTCGACGCTTTCTACGAAGACCTCGGCAAGACCTACCGCAAGGCCGTGAAGGCGTTCTATGACGCCGGCTGCCGCTATCTCCAGTTCGACGATACCGTGTGGGCCTATCTTTGCTCGCCGGACGAATTGCAGAAGGCGCGCGAGCGCGGCGACAATCCCGAGGGTCTCCAGCAGATCTATGCGCGCGTCATCAACTACGCGCTGGCCGAGAAGCCCGCCGACATGGTGGTGACGACGCATGTCTGCCGCGGCAATTTCCGTTCGACCTGGATTTCGTCAGGCGGCTACGAGCCGGTTGCCGAGACCATGCTCGCCGGCACCAATTACGACGGCTATTTCCTCGAATACGACAGCGACCGCGCCGGTGGCTTCGAGCCGCTGCGCTTCCTGCCCAAAGGCAACAAGGTCGTCGTGGTCGGCGTCATCACCTCGAAGTTCGGGGAACTCGAGAACAAGGACGGCATCAAGCGCCGTCTCGAGGAAGCCGCCAAGTTCGCCCCGCTGGAGCAGCTTGCACTTTCCCCGCAGTGCGGTTTTGCGTCGACGGAGGAGGGCAACGTCCTCTCCGAAGAGGAGCAGTGGGCCAAGCTCAGTCTCGCGGTCGAAATCGCGAAGGAAGTGTGGGGTAACTGACGCACCGCGTGTCTTAGGTGGGAGGCCTGAAAGCCCCGTAGCTCTTCGCGCGGTCTCCGCCCCAGCTGGGGAGTGGACCCATAACCTCTGGGCCGGAGGCGGATTGAGGCAAGAAGCGCAGCGGTGATGAAGTTGCGTGTGAGTTTGTCGAAACGGGTTGCCACCCGGCGAAACCGTTTGAACTTGCAGAAGGGGTGTTCGATCGGGTTTTGCTGGTCGCGAGGTCGAGGACGGCGTTGCTGTCATAGCCTCGATCGGCGGCCAATGTCGCAGGCGTGGGCGGCTCGTCAATAGCTGGGGAACGGCAACCTTATCAGACCCTTGTCTTGGCGAGAGGAGCGATCGCATCGGGCAAGCTGTCTTGATCGGCGACGCATGGATCACCGGCGACGTCACGACGTTCGAATCCTGAACCGAGTTCAGCGCTGCGAGCGTGAGGCCGACGACGATCCCGAGTTGCAGAAGGTGTTCCGCGGAGCGTGCCCAGGTAGCGCAATATGAAGCGAAGGGGACTTGGTGCTTGTCCGCCCGCTGCGAGACTTGGTTGCGTTGCACCGCTTTGGCTGGGTGTGCTGCATCACGTAATTGGTCGACGTCTAGGGCGTTGGCTCTGTCCCGAGCTCATGGGTGAGGTCCCGGACGGGGAAACTGGCTGATCGGCTCCAACAACAAGCAGCGAATGTCGCCGGGGCGCGCCATTCTCAATACAGACCATTTGGCGACTGCGTCTGTCTACATCGCCGGCGACTGCGCGTGGAATCGGCTTGCGCGGTCTGGGCCATTCATTGTCTAAAGGGGAAGATTGCTAATCTCAGGCTTCGAGGGGGCGCATGAAGGGCATTATCCTGGCGGGGGGGACCGGTTCGCGTCTCCATCCCGTGACCGCCGTGGTGTCGAAACAGCTATTGCCTGTCTTCGACAAGCCGATGATCTATTATCCCCTGTCCACCCTGATGTTTGCCGGCATCCGGGACATCCTCATTATTACGACACCACAGGACCAGCCGCTGTTCCAGCGGTTGCTCGGTGACGGATCCGAACTCGGCCTGCGCTTCGCTTATGCACATCAGGACAGCCCGCGTGGACTGGCGGATGCCTTCATCGTCGGTCGCGACTTCGTCGGCAAGGACCCGGTCGCCCTGGTGTTGGGTGACAATATCTTCTACGGCAATCGCCTGCCAGAGATGCTGAAGGAAGCCGCCGCGCGCAAGCGGGGAGGCACGATCTTCGGATACCCCGTCAACGCGCCGGAGCAATATGGCGTGGTCGAACTCGACGCCAGCGGCCGCGCCTTGTCCATCGAGGAGAAGCCAAGACAGCCGCGCTCTAACATCGCGGTGACCGGACTCTATTTCTATGACAATGACGTTCTCGACATCGCCGCCGGCATAGCGCCATCCGCGCGTGGCGAGCTCGAGATCACCGACGTCAACAGGGTCTATCTGGAGCGCGGCGATCTGTTCGTGCGGCTCATGGGCCGCGGCATGGCCTGGCTCGACATCGGCACGCATTCCTCCCTGGTCGAAGCCAGCCATTTCGTTCAGATCCTGGAGCAGCGGCAGGGTCTGCGCATCGCCTGCCCGGAGGAAATTGCGCTGCGACAAGGCTACATCTCCCTTGAAGCGTTCGAAAAGTCGGCGCAAAAAAACGCCAAAAGCAGCTACGGCGAATATCTGCTGTCGGTCTACCGCTCGTTCGGGCGCGAGGCAGGTGGCTAATGAAGCAGAGACGGAATGCGTTTTGACGGCACCACCCTCTTCGTGACCGGCGGCGCGGGCTTTATCGGCTCGGCCGTGATCCGCCATCTGCTGGGGGGCACTAGCGCTCGCGTTGTTAACATCGACAAGCTGACTTACGCGGCTAACCTCGAGTCACTACCAGGCGCAACCAGCGATCCGCACTATGCCTTCGAGAAGCAATGCATCGGCGAGAGCGCCGGCCTGAGGGCGTTGTTTGACAAGTACCAGCCGGATGCCGTGATGAACCTAGCGGCGGAGAGCCACGTCGACCGTTCGATCGACGGCCCGGCCGAGTTCATTCAGACCAACGTGGTGGGTACCTTCATCTTGCTTCAGGAGGCGCTGCGCCACTGGCGTGGAACGACGCCGGAGAGGCGCGCACATTTCCGCTTCCTTCACGTCTCGACCGACGAGGTGTTCGGATCGCTCGGTGCGAGCGGTCTGTTCAGCGAGGAGACGGCCTATGCGCCAAATTCGCCCTATTCGGCGAGTAAAGCCTCGTCCGATCATCTCGTTCGCGCTTGGCGGGAGACCTACGAGCTTCCCACCATGGTGACCAACTGCTCGAACAATTACGGGCCCTATCATTTTCCCGAGAAGCTCATCCCGCACATGATCATTCGCGGACTGGCGAACGAGCCGCTGCCGGTCTATGGCGACGGCGGCAATATCCGCGACTGGCTCTATGTCGCCGATCACGCGGAGGCCCTGACGCTCGTGCTCGAGCACGGCACGATAGGCGAGACCTACAATATCGGCGCGCGCTGCGAGCGAACTAATCTCGATGTGGTGACGCGCATCTGCGATCTGCTCGACGAGCTATCGCCCAGTACCATCAAGCGCCGCGACCTGATCAGCTTCGTGGCCGACCGGCCCGGCCACGATCTTCGCTACGCCATGGATCCCGGCAAGATCGAACGTGAACTCGGATGGCGGCCGCGCGAGACTTTCGAGAGCGGACTTGCAAAGACCGTCCGTTGGTTCTGCGACAACCGGACATGGTGGCAGAACATCCTCGATCGCGGCTACCGGCACACGCGGATCGGCCTCGGTTGACTAATCTCCCGTGCTTGTACGGAGCACTGTGCGCCGATTTCATCGCGGTAAGGTTGAGCGGTTAGCTTAATCCTCGCTGTCTTGCGAGGTATTGCGCGAGCGCTTAGCCGAAGTTCGACATCGTTGTCGACCATTGCTCGTCGTTCAAGAGTCGCGCAAAGCTCGTGGCCGACCGGTGCGGCGTCGACAGCGGCTACAGCATCGATGTGGTCAGCCAAGTCGCGCATGGCCTTGCGTCGTTCGCCGCAGTCGGCAAGAGCGCCTCTCTCCTGGCCGTCGATCGGGCTTGACCGCGTTATCCGCGCCATCGAGGCCAATCGCATCGCCCGCTCCCTTCAATTCCCTGATTGCGTCCTTCAATCAAACTGTGCCCTGGCTTTACACGGCCGGCCGGGAGCGGTCGTCTCGAACGGATCCAGTGAAGTCTTGCAACCACATCGTCTTCCCCGTGTGCTCTTCAGGAGGAGGCGATAGGCTCGCCGCAGAAAACGTACACCAGCGCCGACTTTGGGGCGGCGTCCGACAGCCGCCGCCCGCATGAGATAGTTACAAGGATGAAAGTGGCGGCTCCTGCGTCAGCGTTCATAGAGCTCTTCCCAGTGCGTGCCTGCCCTTGGTTGCCGCCGGACTCGGAGATGGATTTTTGGCGCTGGCGAAACGGACGAACAGCCGCGTGATCACACTCTAAACTCGCGCGTTGCATTCTTGGCATCAGGAAGGTGTCTCCGTGGTGTAGCTGGCGGTGGGGCACGCGTTCACCGGCGAGAGCCGGGCCGGTCAGCTGGCGATAGCCGTGAGGCTGACACTCGGATCATCGCTCAGTGGCGCGATGGTTTCCAGCGTCAGGTAGCGTGCGCGCTGGACGGCCCACTCGTCGTTCTGCTCGAGCAGGATCGGTCCGATGAGGCGAACGACGGTGTCCTCATTGGGGCAGATGCCGACCACCTCGGTCCGCCGCTTGATCGCGCCGATGAGGCGCTCGATCGCGTTGGTGGAGTGCAGCTTGGTCCGGGCTGCGGCGGGAAGGTCATGTAGGCCAGCACGTCGGTCTCGGCCTCGCCCTGTGCGAATGCTGTGGCAATGAAGGCGGAGACGACGCGCAGGCCGCTCTTGCCGGCATGCGCCAGCGCGTTGCGCATGAAGTGGACGCGGCAGCGCTGCCACGAGGCATTGAGCACCTTGGCGATGGTGGCCCTGATGCCTTCGTGGGCGTCGGACACGACCAGCTTGACGCCGCGCATGCCGCGGCGCGCAAGCTTGCGCAGGAACGCCGTCCAGAACGTCTCGGCCTCGGACGGACCGATGTCCATCCCGAGCACCTCGCGCCGGCCATCACTGTTGACGCCGACCACTACGATCACCGGGACCGACACTATACGGCCATTCTTGCGCACCTTCACGTAGGTGGCGTCGATCCATAGATACGGCCAGTCACCCTCGATCGGGCGGGCGAGGAATGCCTTCACCTTGTCATCGAGCTCGCCGCAGAGCCGGCTCACCTGGCTCTTGGACATGCCGGTCATGCCCATGGCCTGCACCAGATCGTCCACCGAGCGGGTCGAGACGCCCCTGCACGTAGGCTTCCTGCACCACGGCGGTGAGCGCCTTCTCGGCCATGCGGCGCGGCTTCAGAAAACCTGGAAGCAAGAACCCCTGCGTAGCTTGGGGATGCGCAGCTCGACCGCGCCAGCCCGGGTCTCCCAGGTCCGGTCCCGGTAGCCGTTGCGTTGGGCCAGGCGCTCGGGGGCCTTCTCGCCGTAGGCCGCCCCGGTCTGGCCTTCGACTTCCAGCTCCATCAGGCGCTGGGCGGCAAAGCCGATCATCTCGCGCAACAGATCGGCATCAGGGGTCTTCTCCACGAGCGTGCGCAGGTTCATCATGTCGTCGGTCATCGGTGGTTCCTCGGTTGCGTTGGCGTGTCGCAACCCGATCCTACCGGAGAACTGCCGGTGACCACCGCAAAGCCGCCCGCCCGCTATTTGAGGGCGCGCGTCCGGGCGGCTTTGCTCTACCGAACTACACCACCACTGGGGACACGACCTGGCATCAGACTAGAGAGCGGATTCTTGAGACCAATTCGCGCACGTGTTCGTCAATGATCGCCAACGCCACCGAAGGTTCGGCACAATCGATATCGTCCACGTGCCAGTAACTGACCCTGTCAGCGGCCTCCGGAAACCGGCGCTCGATCAGCGGGCGATGCTCGGCCTCCTTTAGCGCAATCACGAGCCTGGAAGCATCGAAATCGCTCAACGAACACGGCTGCGGATCACGCGCTGCACCCTGCGGGACTATGCCCCTTGCATGGAGACCCGCACGCGCAAATCGCGACATCGGCCCAATGTTGTCGGACGAACCGTTGTCGGTCACTCCTCTAGAGAATGCATGCCATTCCAGACCTTCAAGTTTTGCAATATGATTGAATAGCTCTTCTGCAAATCGACTTCGATAGTAGTTCCCGGTGCACAGGAAAAGGACTTTGTTCAACATTGCGCGTCCCCTTTTTGGTCCGGTAAACCAGCAGGGGAGCTGCAAACCGTCAAGTGGCCCGTTGACACGGTCATTTCGGAGGCTGAAGTCCTCTTTCGAGCTCCCGCACCCCATCATCTTTAGCATCTTTAGCGTTCGTGGGACCGCGGACGCTGCAGCGTCTTGGCCTCGACGCGCGGCCCGTCTATCCGAACACCGCACACTTTGACAGTGTAGAGGATCAGCGGCATTGCCTTCGGATGGATCGGCTCCACGCCGCGTTAGGATGGTTTCGAGAAGCCGTAGACAAGGTGAGGGCCCGGCCCGCTGCCCTCACTTCTCCGCTAGGTAAACCTCTCCCAGCAGCGACGAGTTCGACCACGGCACCTGCTTGTTCTTCGTGGTCGACACCACCTCGGCCCGCACCCGCGTCAGCATCTGCTGCACTTCCAGGCCGGGCGTGCCGAGATGGCGGGAGAGCGCGGCGGAGAACGGCGAGTTGGCGCCTTCGCCGTCGAGCGCGACCTGGCCCGGCGCCGTTGCGAAAGCGATTAGCGTGCCGGCGCCGAGCGTCGCGCCGGATCCCAGGCTCGTCGGCGCCGCGAGGCCCGAGGCAGCTTCGATGGCGCGGTTGGTGCCGGCTGATGCGACCTGCTGTGCCATCGGATTATTGCGGCAGGCATCGAAGATCAAAATGTTGGTGCGGACCTGGTCGTCGAGGCCGGCCATGATCGTGTCCATGTCGATCATCGCGTCCGTCATCCTCGCGCCCGGCTTGAGTTCGACGTCGACCGGAATGAGATAGTTGCGGCCGTCGACCTGCACGCCGTGGCCAGCATAGTAGACCACCACGAACTGCGCCCGCGCCGCCTCCCGCAAGAAGTCACGCGTCATCTTCTGCATCGCCGAGCGGTCGAGGTCGACGCCTTCTGATACAGTGAAGCCGATATCGCGCAGGCTCTTCGCAACGGCGCGCGCGTCATTGGGCGGATTGGGCAGCGCCTTGACATGCGCATAGGCGCCGTTGCCGATGATCAGCGCCATGCGCGTGCCGCGCGCGGCCGGAGCAGGCGAGGGAGGCGCCGCGGCACCCGTCTGCTGGGGAGCCGGCGCCTTTGCCGGCTGCGTCGTCGGTGACGGCGCATCGCGCGGGATCGGCACGCTAGCGTCGGTGATCAGCGACAGCCGCACCTTTGCGGTGGCTTGATTGGCCTTGCTGCCGGCATCGGACGCCGCGATCGCCAGCGTGGCCTTGTAGTCGTCGCTCGCGTGCGCGTAATCGCCTTTCGTCTCATAGGCCAGCGCGCGATGGGTGTAGCCCGAGATCAGCACGCTGTTCGGCGGCGTCATGATGTTGACGGGCGGCTTCTCCTTCGCGAGCCGGATCGCTTCGCTGCCGTCGGCAATCGCGCGATCGTAATCGCCTCTGACACGCCAGATCGCGGTCCGGTTGATCAGCGGCTGCGGCAACGTCGGGTCGAGCCGGATCGCCTGGTTGATGTCGGCCAGCGCGCCGTCGAGGTTGCCGAGGGCCTCCTTGGAGATGCCGCGGTTCTGGTAGGAGAATGCCGATTTCGGATCGGCTTTGATCGACATATCGTAATCGGCAATGGCCTTGGTGTAGTCGCCCTTGCCGCGCCAGGCATTGCCGCGATTATGGAAGATGGTACCATCAGGCGGGCCCAGGTTCAGCGCATCGTCGAAATCGGCAATCGCGATTTCGTACTCGCCTCTGTCGTAGTAGGCCGATCCCCTGAGATTATAGGTTGCCTGGCTCGGCTGGAGCCGGATCGCTTCCGTGGCGTCGGTGATGACCTTGGCGTAATCGCCCTTCTTGTTCCAGCCCACCGCGCGCCAGAAGTAGACCGTTGCGAGCTGCTCGCTTTTGAACACCTTCAGCGCGATGATCTTGCTGCAGGCGTCGATCATCTGGTCCGCCGGCGTGGTGTCGGTGGTGCAGAGCGGCCCAAGCTGGTTGCGCGCCTGCGCAAATGCGGACGCCGACCACAGCGTTGCAGCGAGCAGGCAGAGCGCGACGAGGAGGCGGCGCATGGCGGTGTTCCCGTAGAGGAGAGGCGTCTGTTTGTTGCCCGGCAGGGGAAGGTGGTTCACGGCCTCGCTGTTGTGCACACGGCAGCGGGGGCGGCTCTATCCCCTATTCCCTCAGTGGGCAGATTTTGCTACGAGGCGTTACCCAATCCTTCTGCCCACTGCGTCCCACTTCATGAAGAATGACGAAATCCTGAGCCAAATCACCGAGTTCTGCCGTAAGGCGGACATGGCGGAGTCGACGTTCGGCCGGCGCGCGGTGAACGATGGGAAGCTCGTGCACCGCCTGCGCGAGGGCAAGCGCATCACGATCGACACCCTGGACCGGATCCAGGCCTACATGGCCGCATCGATGGCCGGCGGCGTGCCGCCGCCACGGGGACTTCAGGTGCCCCCGGAAAAGCGCGATCCGCGCGGCAATTTCCGCTTTTTCGAGAACCGCCAGAAATACCTGCTGTTCGTCCACACTTGCAGTGAGAAGCGGGTGGTCGCCGAGCGCGTGGCGCTGGAGCTTGCCAGCATCCATCCCCGCCCCCCGGCGCTGCGCGTGTTCGATGCCGGCGTTGGCGACGGCACGGTCTTGGCGCGTGTGCTGCGCTCGATGCATCAGCGCTTTCCGCACATGCCCTTCTATGTCGCCGGCAAGGAGCTCAGTCTCGAGGACCTCCGCCTGACGCTGGACAAGGTGCCGGATCGCATTTTCGAGCATCCGGCCTCGGTGTTCGTTTTTACCAACATGCTTTATGCGGAGGCGCCTTGGCTCACGCCTTCATCGCCCGCGGCGGCAGCCGCGACAGTCTGGCATGAAGTTCCGCTGCGGGGTGCTTCCTCGGGCGAGTTCGAGACGCAAATCGCGGAGTTGAAGCCGTTTTTGGAGCAGAACTGGCGCGCAGCGGTCAGCCCGCGCACGGGAATGCCGCTCTATGAGCGGCCTGTCGTGCTGGTGCTCTACCGTGAAGACCAGCGGTTTCTGCTCGATTCGACCATTCCGCGGCCGGGTCAGGCCGAGGCCAATTTCGATCTCGTTATCGCATCCCAGCCATACCGTGCGCTGTCCTCGGTGAATTTTCGGGCAAAACGGATCATTGCGCCCTTGGCCCGGGCCTTGCGGGCGGGCGGCCGCCTGATCGGAATTCACTCCCACGGCCAGGATCCGGGCATGGAGATGATCCAGGCGATCTGGCCCGGAGAAAATCCTTTCTCGGTGAGCCGTCATGAGCTATTGCGCGCGGTGAAGTACGAGCTCGGCTCGGTGGGCCGCGACTTAAATTTTAATGCTTACGCTGATAACCGCTCGATCTTCAGGTATGATATGGAAGCGCTGCCCAACGAGGTGACGGGCACTATCGGAACCTCGACGGCCTTTGCAGCCTGGAATGCGGCGGTGTATGTGGCTCAGATTGAGGACGACCGGTTGACGGAAATGACTCAAAACGGCCGCACTCTGGATGCCGCCAGGGACGTGCTGCGAAAGTACAATGGGCTCTGGTTTCTCGACGAATCCTACGTCATCTCGCGCCGGCGTGATTGACATCATTCAAAGCTAAATATCGCAACGCCCGCCAGCTAGCGGCGGAACAAGGGGTTACTGATGCGCGCGTCCTATCTCTTCACCAGCGAGTCCGTGTCCGAAGGCCATCCGGACAAGGTGTGCGACCGGATCTCCGACGAGATCGTCGATCTGTTCTACCGCGAAGGACCGAAAGCAGGCATCGATCCCTGGCAAATTCGTGCCGCTTGCGAAACGCTCGCGACCACCAACAAGGTCGTGATCGCCGGTGAGACCCGCGGTCCCGCATCCGTCACCAATGAGCAGATCGAAGGCGTCGTGCGCGCCGCGATCAAGGACATCGGCTACGAGCAGGAAGGTTTCCACTGGCAGAAGGCGGACATCGAGATCCTGCTGCATCCGCAGTCCGCCGACATCGCGCAGGGCGTCGATGCGCTGCAGCCGGGCGAAGTCAAGGAAGAGGGCGCGGGCGACCAGGGCATCATGTTCGGCTACGCCACCAACGAGACGCCGGATCTGATGCCGGCACCGATCTTCTACGCCCACAAGATCCTGCGCCTCATCTCGGAAGCGCGCCACTCCGGCCGCGAGAAGGTGCTGGGCCCGGACTCCAAGAGCCAGGTCACCGTGCAGTACGAGAACGGCAAGCCGGTCGGCGTGCGCGAGATCGTGGTCTCGCATCAGCATCTGGTCGAGGACATCTCGTCCAAGCAAATTCGCGACATCGTCGAGCCCTACGTGCGCGAGGCGCTGCCGAAGGAATGGATCACTGCGAAGACCATCTGGCACATCAACCCGACCGGCAAGTTCTACATCGGCGGTCCCGACGGCGATTCCGGCCTGACCGGCCGCAAGATCATCGTCGACACCTATGGTGGCGCGGCCCCGCACGGCGGCGGCGCGTTCTCCGGCAAGGATCCGACCAAGGTCGACCGCTCCGCGGCTTACGCTGCCCGCTACGTCGCCAAGAACATCGTCGCGGCCGGTCTTGCGGATCGCTGCACGCTGCAGCTCGCCTACGCCATCGGCGTGGCGCGTCCGCTGTCGATCTACATCGACACCCACGGCACCGGTAAAGTGTCGGAGGAACAGCTCGAGAAGGCCGCCGCCAAGGCGATGGATCTCACCCCGCGTGGCATCCGCAGCCATCTCGACCTCAACCGCCCGATCTACGCGCGCACCTCCGCCTACGGCCATTTCGGCCGTACCCCCGACAACGAGGGCGGCTTCTCCTGGGAGAAGACCGATCTCGTCGAAGCGCTCAAGCGCGCAGTCTGATCGCCGACGTCATTCCCGGGCGCCGCCACAGTGGCGAATCCGGAATTCTTCCATCGTATCGAGATTCCGGGCTCGCCTCTCCAGGGCGACCCGGAATAACCAATTCAACAACAGGACGCCCGCAATGAACGCGAAGCCCGGCTTCACCGATTACATCGTCAAGGACATTTCGCTCGCCGATTTCGGCCGCAAGGAGCTCTCGCTCGCCGAGACCGAGATGCCCGGCCTGATGGCCACCCGCGAGGAGTACGGCCCGAAGCAGCCGCTGAAGGGCGCGCGCATCGCCGGCTCGCTGCACATGACGATCCAGACCGGCGTGCTGATCGAGACGCTGGCAGCGCTCGGCGCCGACATCCGCTGGGTCTCCTGCAACATCTATTCGACGCAGGACCACGCCGCGGCTGCGATCGCAGCCGCCGGCATTCCGGTGTTCGCGGTCAAGGGTGAGAGCCTTACCGAGTACTGGGACTACACCGCCAAGCTGTTCGACTGGCACGGCGGCGGTCACCCGAACATGATCCTCGACGACGGCGGCGACGCCACCATGTACGTCCATCTCGGCCTGCGCGCCGAGAACGGCGACACCAAGTTCCTGGACAAGCCGGGTTCGGAAGAAGAGGAAGTCTTCTTCGCGCTTCTGAAGAAGCAGCTCAAAGAGAAGCCGAAGGGCTACTTCGCCGAGATCGCCAAGAGCATCAAGGGCGTTTCCGAAGAGACCACCACGGGCGTGCATCGTCTCTATGACATGCAGAAGGCCGGCACGCTGCTATGGCCGGCCATCAACGTCAACGACAGCGTCACCAAGTCGAAGTTCGACAACCTCTACGGCTGCCGTGAATCGCTGGTCGACGGCATTCGCCGCGGCACCGACGTGATGATGTCCGGCAAGGTTGCGATGGTCGCGGGCTTCGGCGACGTCGGCAAGGGTTCGGCCGCCTCGCTGCGCCAGGCCGGCTGCCGCGTCATGGTCTCCGAAGTCGATCCTATCTGCGCGCTGCAGGCGGCGATGGAAGGCTATGAAGTCGTGACCATGGAAGACGCCGCGCCCCGCGCCGACATCTTCGTCACCGCGACCGGCAACAAGGACATCATCACGATCGAGCACATGCGCGCGATGAAGGATCGCGCCATCGTCTGCAACATCGGTCACTTCGACAACGAGATCCAAATCGCGGGTCTGCGTAACCTGAAGTGGACCAACATCAAGCCGCAGGTCGACGAGATCGAATTCCCCGACAAGCACCGCATCATCATGCTGTCGGAAGGCCGCCTCGTGAACCTCGGCAATGCGATGGGCCACCCGTCCTTCGTGATGTCGGCCTCCTTCACCAACCAGACGCTGGCGCAGATCGAGCTTTTTGCCAACAACAAGGACGGCAAGTACAAGAAGGAAGTCTACGTGCTGCCGAAGACGCTCGACGAGAAGGTCGCGCGCCTGCACCTCGCCAAGATCGGCGTCAAGCTCACCGAGCTGCGCAAGGACCAGGCCGACTATATCGGCGTGAAGCAGGAAGGCCCGTACAAGAGCGATCACTACCGCTACTGATCGGCGCATCTATCGATACAAATCAAGAGTCCCGGGGCAATCCGGGGCTTTTGCACATCTGCTTCGGATTCCAAGTCAGGCGTCGCCGCACCTGTGCTGGGCGTCAGGAAGCCTAGTGTGGGCGTGCGCCCGCAAATTCGTGATGTTCTATTCGCGACCACGTTCATCGCCTCACGGGCAACCGGCAGGGATGGATGCGCGGCACATTTCAACGGCATCGCCGGCGTGGCTTTCAATAAGCACCTTGTCGCTGTCGTAGGTCACGACAAAGCCGCCATTGTTGAACAAGGCGGATGTCCCTGCGGCATTCAGGTGCGCGACCGGCGGCGGCTGAGGGGGGGTAGTTTTCCCCACAGTGACAACGCTAGGGCGCGGAGCTTAAATAGGTTCGCGCCCTGATTCCATTGAGCGGCTGACCTCCCATGCCTGACGAGATCGAGAGAGAGTACCAAAAAGTTCTCCACGAATCCCTTGAGAAGATGCCCGAGATCATTCGCTCGGCAATTTTCGAGCCAAAGTTGAGCGCCACAGATAGGTTGAAATGGACCGAGATCGCTGTTCGACTTACCCATCCTCCCGTGGGACGCGCCCGTACGGATTTGGACCGCAAGAATGCGCGCGAATGCAGACGTATCCTTCGGCAGGTCGTTCCCTACCTTGTGCAAATCCGCGACGGGCACCCGTCAGAACGGTTACGCATGAAAGCCGATCATTGGTTCAAAGAGATCACCATGAAGCTCGGTCCCCAATAAAGCGAGGGGCTTTCGTCTCGCGCTCACCATGCTCGCCGGTTCACGCTGGCGGGCCTGTGGCCTGAGTTCGTTCGAACTGGTGTATAATTCGGAGGATCGATTCTTCGGGCATTCGGCTGGATGGGTGATGCCGAGCGCGCTTCCACCAGCAGCAATGGGAGGCGTCGATGAGCTTCTGTGCGCCTGCAGCGCTGGAGGGAAAGAGAGGGTCGCCGCGATCCCTCCGGGCTGGCTCTATCCCATCTGCGTAGAACATCGTGTGCAATCCTACTGGCGGTCGCGCCAGCCAGCGCCGCCCCGAGTCACCACGCTAGTCTAGAGCCTGCCTCGATCGATGAAGCTCTCGAGCGTGGGATCGTGGTGTCTTCGCTAGCTTGAGGGCAGGCGGCGTGAGCAATGCGGCGGATCTCGATGAACTGGTCGTCGAACCTCGTGGACGCAGCGTTATGTTACGCACCGGCAATCGAGCGCGCGCGTGTCGCTCATCCGAAAGAAGACAAGCCGGCGGAATGGGGCGGTGCTGAAGAGCAGCAGACCGTTGCTACCGAGATATCTGAGTCCGTCGATATCCCGCCGGTCGAGTATGGGAGACACCGACCCGGTCAAGGGGGAATTTGCCGTTGCCGCTCCGACGGTTGTGATCGGAGCGTTGGTGACGATCCCTGCACTCATCGAGCAGTGGTCCGCCAGACACGGGCAGCAATGGTCTTTGGCGAGTTTGATGCGGCGCCTGCGCAGTTCACTATGCTGCTAAGCTTTGTGATCCTCGCCGCTGCAACGTCGAGCAGATTCGCGGGACGCGGAATGTTGGCCCTTGGTCTCGCTCTAGCGCGGCCTGTCGCGGCATTTGCCGCTTCCGAGGTGCGATTTACATTTTTGGCGCTAGCGGTAGTGCTGGCGACGGTGGCGCTGCTCGATGCGTCAGTAGTAAGCCGAACGGTCGCTCGTGCCGTCCTTGGCATCGCATTTGCGCCGTCGTCGCGGGCGTCTTGCGCGCTGGCACACAACGTCGCTTTAGTTGATGAAGATCGCCACAGCTTCGGATGGCCTAGAGGTCGAGCGCCTCTCGCCTTCCATGGGCGGGTGTCCGCCGATCCAGATCGACAATTCGATTGCGATCCGGAAGCAGCTCTACGTATTCTACCGCGAGCCGGGCTATTCGGCATTGGGCTGGACCGCTTCGCGGAAAGGAGCTGCATTAGAGTCTTTGCGCCGCATAATGCGTTCATGCAGGCGGCGGTTGAGTTCGGTTGGATCGCTGGCGCCGCCCTGCTGGTTCTACTGTTTGCACCGCTCGATCTATCGATGGTTAAGCTAGCTCGCATTTCGACGGAGGCGCGGTTCGCACTCGCGGGGTGTCGTCTTCGCCGCGTTGATGGCTAGTGCTCATGGGCGTATTAGTCGAAACGACGTGATGTTCTTAATGCTAGGCTATATAGCAGCGTTATGAAGTAGGTCTATTGTTCGTAGGGACCATATAGCCGACGCGGCGATGGCTCAGTGCACCGCCGTCGATCAGTCCAGGACCCGTGGTGAGCGCGCGTAGTATCAGCTGCCATGGTTTGCCTTTTGGCGTTCGTCGCGTCATCACTTGAACTGCGCTTCGTCTGTACTCCTGCGACAGGCGCGGCCCGAGGTCAGGCCGGACTTCAATTGGAATGAGCCGCCGTTGTTTGCAGGCCGATAGCGGGGAAAACGGCCCCGGCCGTGGGGTTTCGTAGGTGGGCGTTGGAGGCCGGGACCGTGGGGTGGTTGGACCTTGGGGAAGCTCAAGCAGCTCCGAGCTTACTCACAGCTCGGAGCGCCGTTCTGTTCGTTTCCCAACATTGGCAGTAGTTTTCCGGACGGGAACTTGCGCAACGAATGACCGAACGAGGCTAGGGCTGACTTTTCGGCGACCCAATCATCCTGCGGCTGGCCAGAATCTGGTGATCCTAGGGGACCCGGACAATACATCTCGCCGCTGCCGCGGGCGACCCAACATCGGCCGGAGTGGCAGGTGGCAGTGGGCCAACGATGTCCGCGCGGATCGGCATCATGCGGGCGCTGAGCGCGGGTTTGGCCGCGCCGGAGCGTCAAACGGAAGGAATCGCTCCCGGCTCTTTTCCTTGCCCCCGGCGTTTCTTGCTCGGCATCGGTTGCGTGGCGAATTTCTCGTCCCGATCTGTCCACCACCTGAGTACTGTCTTGAGGTGGCTGTGAACGCGGTTGGCCATCGGAAGGCCGCCCTTGGCGCCGCCGTTCGCCTTCACCTTGTCGAGAATGTCAGTGATGCTGCCGGTCGTCTTCGCGGTGCGGGTCAGGTCATAGACCGGAATGTCGCCGATCTCCGGCAATATGTGCCGGCTGAAGATGCCCGAGATGGCCTTGCGGCTCCTGGGTGGTTTCCCCTCCCTGGCAACTGCCGCGTACTTCTCGTCCCATTCCTCGTCGACGAAGCGAACGGTGTTGGTGGACCGCGCACCGCGATCTCTACCTCGGCGGCGGGATTGCCATCACCGGCGACATCTCCGGCCTTGATCTTGGCAGCTGTGCGGGCCTCCGCAACGGTCAGCGAGCCGTAAAGGCCAAGCTTGAACCAACGCCGCGTTTCTCCCCGTGCCGTGTATTGGTAGCCAAACGTTACGGTGCCAATCGGCAAAGGCCGTGCAATGAAGCCTTTGATCTCGGTATCGCTGATGAACTCGCCCGGCGGAAGTTAGCGACCGCGGTTCTTGGTGATCTTCGCCTTCACGCTTTATGGTCCTCTGCCCGTGCAACGCTGATGCAACGCGTGCAACGAAAATCGGGTTGCACGTGGATACTCAGGGATAGCAACGTAAATCTAAAAATCCCTGCAAATCAGCTACTTGCGAGATTGTGCAGATCTCGGAGTCAGTTACAAATCGAGGTCAGATATAACTTTTAGTCAGGGGTGTCCTGGGTTCGAGCCCCAGCGCGCTCACCAACAAAATCAAAAACTTAGTCTCACCTTCCGCTCATTTGCTTCCCAGAGATTTGCAACTGGGAAGCGCCTGGGAATGGCCGCGGAGGAAGCGAAATGAGAGAGCCCAATCCGAGGAGATGGCCGAGATCATCACGAAGCTGCTGGCCGTCGGGACGCTCTTTGCGATGGTGCTGGCCTTCATCGTGTGGTTTGCGCTGCGATCCGGGCTGATCTTCTAGCCCTGAAAGGACGTAGGCGATGGTCCAGCCGGCGGCGTTGGGCTGCCGCCGATTAGCGCGGCAAACCAACACTCGATTCTAGCGCGTCGGCAATCGCTCTACGAGCTTGGACAGCATGCGGGCAGGCAGGTTTATGGCTGAGAGTTTCCAGCCGTCGCCGCTGAAATGCATGCTTATGCTTCCGGCATCTTCCTCGGAGCCGAGCCGCAATGAGAACTCGACCGGCTTGATCGGCACGATTCGACCCATGTAAGTCGCGACGTTTGACAAATCGACATTTGCTAGAGGTGGTATGGCGCCGATCTCGGCATCGCCTCGTACTGCACCTGTTTGAAGTAGCGCCGCAATATTTTCGCGGGTCATCAGCTTACCCGCCAGCTCGTCAGCGATGCTGGCGCCGAACGTGTTGATTGCGAGCCGCTCGAACGGCTTTACCGGCCGCTGACGCCCCAGCCGGCGGAGATACGCATCAATGAGTTGATCGACCATAGCATGGCGCACCCGGGGTAAATCTGTGCGGGCCACGACATGTTCGGCGTCCCCACGGCGAACAGCCACGACTAGGCTAGCCAAAGAAGCAAACGCCGAGCCCGCATAGATCGCCAGGCAGATTGCCAGGGCGGCTATGGCATAAAAGAACCATCTCACGTTGTCTCAACGCAACGGGTGAACCATCGTTCCTCGAGCCTATGCAACCAAGATAAACCAGGTGCTCGCTCGAGTGCGATCAAAACTTGAACGGCTGCGCAAAGATGGCGATCTGTGACGCCGATAGGCGAAGTTGCGCGCACACCCGAGCCAGCTCCTGAATCCCGGCGGGTCAAAGGATCAAACGCGTCAATCCACCGGCAATGCCAGCTTGCCGTCAGCCGCCGGCCGCAAAACAATCCGCACTCTGTCGGACCGGTCTTGGCTTGATGCGGAGGAAATCGGCTATGCCATCGACTGTTGAGGAAATCGAGGCCGAACACAAGAATGTTCAGCTCGAAGTTGCGAAGCTCGACCCCGAGAGCAAACGCTTGGACTTGGCAGACAGGACTAGGCCCGCCATCGCCGTGCTTTCGAACCCGGTCGTGATATCTGGAGTGATCGCGGCCCTCGTGACACCGAACTCGGGTACAATCAGCTACATAGTCTCCTCCCACCAAAAACAGCTGGAAACTCGGAAAGCGGAAAATGCGCAACAACAGGCTCGACATCAGGCGGAAGCTGATGCACGACTCGAAGCGCTCAAGACTGAAAGCACACTGATCCTTGAAGTAAGAACCTATGACTCGGACCAGGCGGCGACTCATCTCAAATTCTTGACAGATGTAGGCCTCATACCCGCTCGGCGCCTAGCACAGGCGCTACCTCGACGAACGCCGGCCACATGAGGGTAAGGTGCTGCCACCGTTAGACCGGCCACCAATCCAATTACCCAGCGTCAGAAAAAATAACGTTCTTGCACTCGCCCTCCGGTTGCTCAATCATGGCGATTGAGGCATGGCGCGACGCAAGGAAAGAGGAAATGTCAGCATCTCCGTCGCTCGCAGATGCAAAGGAGAACATCCGGCTGCTCTCACAAAGTCTGCCGACCATCATAGACATGGGTGCTTTTCGTTGAAGAACACATTCGGTCTGGCAAGGGCATCGCGAGCTCTACGACCGGCGTGGAGGGCTGTGGGCAAAAAAAGCATCTTCCCAGAGATGCCTGAGTCCATCAACGTGCTTACGTTTATGGAGGATGGAAAAAGTCATTCCCGGCTTTGAGAAACAGTACCATCAGTTGATCGGGATATCGCACCCCAATTGGGCAGGGTCTGCCGCGATCTACCCCAAACGTTCGGATCATAATCTCACCACCTATTTCGGAGGGGATGTAAGAGACGATGCATCCTCTCGTAGGCTAGCCATTGGCGCACTCGTCATGGACTAGAAATCTTCGGCTACGCTTACAACCTAATTACCGATTCACATCGCAGTTTTTGTTGAGGCTTGCGAGGCGTCTCTTGGTCATGGTCCAGCGGTGTGAAGCCAATTCCCTCGCGACAAAGGCAGATCACCGGGCGCCATGGAATTGGTGAATTGGGCGTCCGCGCGGTCGCTTTGCCAAGCACGGCGAGCTTGAGATCGTGCTGGCCGGCGAGGAATCCCGAGATGCCCGCGCATTTGATCTGTCCGCAGGGCCGGCTCTCGGTGCCGAAGGTCCGGACCTTCGCGGACTTTGCGGTGCCGCGGCTGAAGAAGCTGTTTGCCCAGCTCAAGAACAGCATCACTGCCCGGTGAGCCGCTGCACCCCAGGCAATGCGTTGTTTTGCGTATACGGCCGCTCGGGTGAATCGGCCATGTTGCCCGAACGGTTAACGCCGGATTAACCGCGGAGTCCTAGCCTGTCTCGGCCGGGGTTACTTGCAAGGCCGAGGTGAGCCCAATGGAAGCCCAGAGAATCGCGGTCGACGCCGTCGTCGCGTTGACCGATTGCGACCGCGACGCCGTGATCACGTTCATCCGCCGCCTGTATCTCGCCGGCGTCACCGACCCGAAGCGCCTGACCTTCAAGGGTCTCCAGGCCCTGTCACGGGAGTGACCAGGGCCTCGTACAATCTGTTTACTGGACGGTCGGATCGCTGATCCGGATTGACGTGACGCGGTCCGCCTGCACTTCGAATGAGAAGGGCCATAGATGATAGGTCCAGAGCTCGGTCTTCTCCAGCCCGCTCGGCCCGACATGGAAGGGGCCGCCGAACTGCGCCATCAGTTTTCTCGGTGCTGTCGCCGAGATTGATGTGGTTGAAGCTGTAGCCGGGGGCAGGTGCCGGCCCGCTGACCTGAAGCGCGATCACGCGGTTCGCCTTCACGGTTGCGGCGAGATAAGGAGACTGATCGGCCTTGCCGAGGAAGTACACATAGTTCGTTGCGTTGTTCGCCGGCGGCAGCTTGCGGTGCGGTTCGCCGAGCGCGGCCTTCAGTGACGCCTCCGAGATGCCGACGCCCAGCGCGCCCATGCGCTGGCAGGCGAAGCTGAGTAAATCAGGATCCGGCGGGGCGGCGCCCTTCTTGGTTTCGACGCGGCAGGCGAATGTCTGTCCTTGCCGCAGCCATTGGCCGCGCAGCTCCGGATCTGGCGTCTTGCCCTGCTGCGGCCGCGGCTGAACGCCTTGGCCATTCGCGGGTACGGATATTCCAAGCAGAGACAGCGCGAGGGCGAAGCCCGCCAACGACCGCCATATCCCCAAGACGCAACTCCAGATTCCCAACCTGTGGAACCCAAAGATACTACGTGGCCGAAACCGGCTGCAACGCCGGTATCGAGGTGGGCGCGGCTTCGATTTGTACTTGTGCGCCGCCCCGCCCAGGGCCGTGCCAATCACAACCTGCGGAGCAGCCAGGATGCATGTCGATATCTTGCCACTCGGGCCGCGCCGGGATAGATCACGTCCCCGGTTAAATCACCGGGAATTGGGGAGATGTTAAAACTGCTTTTTGCGCCGCAACTCGTCATTCTCTATGTGCTGGCGGCATCGACCATCTACGTTCATTTCCGCGGCAAGCAGCGGCTGCGCTTCGCGCGCCAGCTTGGCGACCACTCCACCTATCTCGCGCCCTACAATGTGCTGATGTACGCGGGCTCGGCGGTGCCGAACAAGCCGGTGATCGCGGTCGATCAGTTTCCCGAGCTGAGAGCCCTCAGCGAAAATTGGGAGACCATTCGCGACGAGGCCGTTCGCCTGTTCGACGAAGGCTTCATTCGCGCGGCGGCGAAGAACAACGATTGGGGCTTCTACTCGTTCTTCAAGAGCGGCTGGAAACGCTTTTACCTGAAATGGTACGACGACTTCCTGCCCTCGGCGCGCGCGCTGTGCCCGAAGACGGTGGAGTTGCTCAACTCCATTCCGAGCGTGCATGGTGCGATGTTTGCGATGCTGCCGCCGGGCGGCAAGCTCGGCGCCCACCGCGATCCCTTCGCCGGTTCGCTGCGCTACCACCTCGGCCTCGTCACGCCGAACTCGACCAAGTGCCGCATCCTGGTCGACGGCGTCGAATGCGTCTGGCGCGACGTGAGGCCTTCATGTTCGACGAGACCTTCATCCACAGCGCCGAGAATGCCACCGACGTCAACCGCATCATCCTGTTCTGCGACGTCGAGCGTCCGATGAAATACGGCTTCATGACCGCGATCAACCGCTGGGTCAGCCACCACATCGTCAAGGCCTCTGCAACCCAGAACGTGGACGGCGAGAGCGTCGGCGTGCTCAACAAGGTGTTCGGCAAGCTCTACGAGATCCATCTTGCGAGCCGCAAGGTCAAGCAATGGAATCGCAACGTCTACTACACACTCAAATATTCGCTGACGGCGGTGATCCTCGGCCTCATCGTGCTGTCGGCATTGCGGTGATCGCGTTTAGTGACGGTGCTTGTGTTCTTCGGAGCAAGTCGATCACCGAACTCGAGAACATGGCTCGGACCGGGATATCCATTGAGCTCGGCGGCAAGCGCCAGACCCATACCACGTCCGGCTCGAAGATCCTCGATCTGCTGGTGCGACAGCGCCTTGATGGGCCGATGCTCAAGGCCAGCATAGGGCTGACCAGACTGCGCGCCGGCAACGTTGCACGAGACGATAAGCGTGGCCGCAAGCAGGAGAGGGCGTCTCATGAGTCCGCCTCCATGAAATCGGCCCGGTTCGTGGATCGATCTCCACCGGTGCTCTCCACATACCTTGCTGGACGGTTCGCCTCATGGCAACAAAGACTGCCGCGATTGAGTTGCCGAACATGGAGCAGGCGATGGCCTCCTTGCCGACCGCGAATACCGAGATCACGCAGTTCTTTCGCCACTGGCTGGAGACCTTCGCGGGCTATGTCCGCGAGGTCGACTATGCTTCGGCGCGGCCGCTTTTCCATCCGGATGTGCTGGCGTTCGGCACGCACAACGACGTCATTCCCGGCCTCGACCAATGGGTCACCACGCAATGGGACAACGTCTGGCCGAAGACGTCCGACTTCCGTTTCGTCATCGCCCAGGCCTCGATCCTGGCATCGTCCGATGGCACAATGGCGACAGTGATCGTGCCATGGACGAGCACGGGCTATCATCCCGACGGCAGCGCGTTTCCACGCCCCGGTCGGGCCACGATGGTGTTTTCAAGACATGGCGATAGCTGGCTCTGCGTGCATTCGCACATGTCGCTCAATCGCGGTGTGCCGCAGACAAGCCACGCCAATCGGCCGGTGAAGGCTTGGTAGTGCCCCCTCGCGGGGCTTATCGACCGACTAAAGTTTTAGCCTCCCATTTCACGTCGGTTGGAACTCTTGGAACCCAACGTCGTTTTGTCGGCAACAATAACAGGTGAAAACACGCAAGCGGGGGCCTATCTGAGGATGCGCTCCCATGGCAACCCTTGATCTCGACGCCACCCGACTTACTGCCCCCGAGCATCAGCGCCAGCTTCGCCGCGCCGTGATCGCCTCCACAATCGGGACCGCGATCGAGTGGTATGACTTCTTTCTTTACAGCACCGTCACGGGTCTGGTTTTCGCAAAGCTCTTCTTTCCTCACTCCGATCCCTGGGTCGGCACGCTGGAGGCGTTTGCGATCTACGCGGTCGGATTCGCCGCGCGGCCCGTCGGCGCGGCGATCTTTGGCCATTATGGCGACCGCATCGGACGTAAATCCACGCTGATCGCGACGTTGCTCTTGATGGGACTGGCGACCGCTGCGGTGGCGGTGGTGCCGACCTATACCAGCATCGGTATTTGGGGCGCCGTGATCCTGACCGTGCTGCGGTTCATTCAGGGCGTCGGCGTCGGTGGTGAGTGGGGCGGCTCGGTACTGATGTCGATGGAATGGGCGCGCAACGACCGATCCCGTGGATTGATCGCATCATGGCCGCAGTTCGGTGTGCCCTGCGGGCTTTTCCTCGCCAATCTTGCCGTGCTGGTGTTCAGCCAGATGGCGGGTGATCAGTTCCTGGCATGGGGCTGGCGTATTCCCTTCGCGCTCAGCATCATCCTAGTCGGCGTGGGCCTCTATATCAGGCTCGGCATTCTCGAAACCCCGGTGTTCTCCAAGCTCGTGGCCGAACGCCAGGTCGATCGCACGCCGATGCTCACGGTGATCCGGGAATACCCGAAGGAGATTCTACTGTCTGCGTTTGCGCGCATGTCGGAGCAGGCGCCGTTCTACATCTTCACGGCCTTCGTGTTCTCCTATGGCATCGGCACCCTGCACGTATCGCGCGACTTCCTGCTGACCGCGGTGCTCTCGGCCTCGGTGCTGTCGTTCGTGTCGATCCCGCTGTGCGGACATATCTCCGATCAGATCGGCCGCAAGAACATGTATATGCTCGGCGCTGCTGTGACGGGCATCTTCGGCTTCGTCTATTTCGCCATGCTCAATACGGGGTCGCTGACCATCATCTTCCTCGCGATCATCCTGTCGCTGATTCCGCACGACATGCAGTATGGACCGCAAGCCGCCTTGATCGCCGAGAGCTTCACCGGACGCCTGCGCTACAGCGGCTCCTCGCTCGGCTATCAGCTCGCATCCGTGATCGCCGGCGGCCCCGCACCGCTGATCGCCACCTGGCTGTACGGCACGTTCCACTCGGCGACCGCGATCGCGGTCTACATCGCGATTTGCGCGGTCGTGACGCTGGTCGCGACCGCGATGATGACCGATTACACCGGAAAGGACATCAACGCGGCGGGGGCTTACGAGCGACGAACTTGAATCCGCAAAAAGCCCCGGACGCGATGCCCGGGGCTTTGCTGTCCCGTGATCTCGAGCTCAGCCTTATTCCGGCTGACCGATGCTCACCTTCAGCGTGCCGACGCCGTCGACGCCGCATTCGAGCTTGTCGCCCGGCTGGAGCTGCGACACGCCGGCCGGCGTGCCCGTCATGATAATGTCGCCGGCGGCGAGCTTCACCTGCTGCGAGAGTTGCCAGATGATCTCGGGCACATTCCAGATCAGCTCGGTGAGGTCGCCCTTCTGCGCCTCCTTGCCGTTGACCGTGAGCCAGATCTTGCCCTTGGCGGGGTGGCCGATCTTCGATGCCGGCTGCACCGCGGAGCAAGGCGCCGAATAGTCGAACGACTTGCCGACCTCCCACGGACGCTCCTTCTTGCGCGAGGCGATCTGCAGGTCGCGGCGGGTCAAATCGATGCCGACGGCATAGCCGTAGACATGGTCGAGCGCCTTCTCGGCGGGAATGTTGAGGCCGCCGCTCTTCATCGCGACGATCAGCTCGACCTCGTGATGCAAGTCCTTTGTCAGCGGCGGATAGGGAATGGTGGCGCCGTCCGGCACCAGCATGTCGGCGTGCTTGGCGAAGAAGAACGGCGGGGCGCGCTCGTCATTGCCCATCTCGCGGATGTGCTCGAGATAGTTGCGGCCAACGCACCAGATGCGGCGCACGGGATAACGGCCGCTTTCCCCGACGACGGGAAGCGAGGCCTGGGTCGGAAGCGGGATGACGTAGGAGGCGGCGTTCATGGTGCGATCTCGCTGCTCTTGAGGTGAAAGGAACTCTATGCGGTTGTGCTGATCGGCGCCAGAGCGCCGGCGTCGTGATGTTGCAGGCGGAAGAAGGAGGCGTAGCGCCCGCCGCGGCGGAGCAGCTCGTCATGCCGGCCCTGCTCGACGATCTCGCCGCCCTCGACCACCAGGATCGCATCGGCATGCATGATGGTGTGCAGGCGATGCGCGATCACGATTGTGGTGCGGTTCTGGCAAAGATGCTCGATCGCCTCCTGCACCTGCCGCTCGGACTCGGAATCGAGCGCGGCGGTGGCTTCGTCGAGCAGGATGATCGGCGCGTTCTTGATCAGCGCGCGCGCGACCGCGATGCGCTGGCGCTGGCCGCCGGACAGTTGCGTGCCGTGCTCGCCGACGGGCGTGTCGTAGCCGAGCGGGAAGCCCATGATGAAATCATGCGCGCAGGCTGCTTTCGCAGCATCGATGATTTGTTCTTCGGTTGCGCCCGCGCGGCCGAAGGCGATGTTGTTGCGGATGGTGTCGCGGAACAGGTAGACGTCCTGGCCGACATAGGCGGTCTGGGCCCGCAGCGATTTTCGCGAGACGGCGCCGATCGACTGGCCGTCGATCACGATGTCGCCTTGCGTCACCTCGTAAAAGCGCAGCAGCAACCCCAGCACGGTCGATTTGCCGCCGCCGGAGGGGCCGACCAATGCTGTGACCTTGCCGGGCTCGGCAACAAAGCTCATGCGGTTGAGCACGGCCTCACCGCTACGATAGGAGAAGCTGACGTCACGCAGCTCGATGCGTGCAGTCGACAGTTTCAGCGCCAGCTTGTCGTCGTCGGAATGCTCGCTCGCGGGGCTGTCGACGACTTCCAGCAGCATGCGGGCGCCGACGAGCTGGCTGTTGAGGTCGATGTTGAGCCGCGCCAGCCGCTTGGCCGGCTCGGTCGCCATCAGGAACGCGGTCATGAAGGAAAAGAATGCGCCAGGCGTGGCGTTGAGCGCGACCACGCTATAGCCGCCATAGAGCAGGCAGCCCGCGACGGCGAAGCCGCCGAGCATCTCCATCAGCGGATTGGAGCGGTTGGCGACGCGGGCCATCTTGTTGGCGTTGCGCTCGACGATCGCGATGTTCTCGTTGATGCGGGTCTGCATGGTGTCTTCGAGCGTGAACGCTTTCACCGTGCGGATGCCCTGCAGCGATTCCTGCATCGTCTCCAGGATGTCGGCGGTGCCGGTGAACTGGTTGTAGGCGAGCCCCTTGATGCGCTTGACCAGCTTGCGCAGCACCAGCATCGCCGGCGGCACGGCGACGAGGCCGATGAACGACATCACCGGATCCTGCCACACCATCACGCCGATCATGGCGAGCAGCATCATGAGGTCGCGCCCGACCGCGTTGACCAGCATGTTGAGGACATCGGTGATGGACTTCGCGCCGGCCGTCAGCCGTGCCAGAAATTCCGACGAATGCCGCTCGGAGAAAAAGCCGACGCTCTCGCGCATCAGCTTGGCGAACAGCTGGCGCTGGTTGGTGGCGAGGATCGCGTTGGAGATCTTGGTCAGGATCACCATGTGGCCGTAGGTCGCCACGCCCTTGATGAAGAGCAGGATCACCGTGATGCCCGAGAACATCGCGATGCCCGGGATGTTCTTGTCGACATAGGCCTGGTTGATGACCTGGCCGAGCACGTAGGTCGCGCCCGCGGTCGATCCGGCGGCAAGCGCCATCAGCGCGAAGGCGACGAGGTAGCGCCGCCAGTAGATGATCCCCTGTTCCGTGACCAGGCGGCGAATCAGCACCGCTGCCGCATAGGGATCGTCGGTGATTTTCTTTGGAAACTGAGCCATCCGCAGTCCATTGACGGCACAGGAATAAGCCTGCCCGCGCGTCAGGGATCGAACGGCCTCTGTGCCCGCTAAGCCCGCGCTTTTCAAGCCCAATTAAGGGCTTGCGCTGGAATGGAATCTAGGCCGAGGCGGCGTGGCGGAGCTCGCCGTGGCGCTCGCGGAACAGCTTGTCCTCCCACGCCAGCGCGTGCGCCGCGATGGTCTCGAGGTCGTCGTATTGCGGCTTCCAGTCGAGCAGGCCGCGGATGCGACTGGTGTCGGCGACCATGGTCATGATGTCGCCGGGCCGGCGCGGGGCGTATTGCACGGCGAAGCTGCGGCCCGAGACACGCCGTACCGCGTCGATGGTCTCCAGCACCGAATAGCCGCGGCCATAGCCGCAATTGAGCGTCGTCGAGGCGCCGCCGTTGCGCAAATAAGCGAGCGCCGAGCGATGCGCCTGCGACAGGTCCGTGACATGGATGAAGTCGCGAATGCAGCTGCCGTCCTGGGTCGGATAGTCGGTGCCGAACACGTCGATCTTAGCGCGCTGGCCGGTCGCGGCTTCCACCGCGATCTTGAGCAGGTGCGTGGCGCCGACGGTGGCAAGGCCGATACGGGCCTGCGGATCGGCACCCGCAACGTTGAAATAGCGCAAGGTCACGTATTGCATGCCGTAGGCGGCGGCGACGTCGTGCAGCATGATCTCGGTCATCAGCTTCGACGACCCGTAGGGCGACAATGGCCGTGTCGGCGCATGCTCGGGCACCGGCACCTGGTCCGGATCGCCGTAGACCGCCGCGGTCGAGGAGAAGATGAAGCGGTCGATGCCGCGCTTGACCGCGACGTTGAGGAGGTTGCGCGCGGTCGTGAAATTGTTGCGGTAATAGCCGAGCGGATCGCGCATCGAATCCGGCACGACCACCGAGCCCGCGAAATGGATGATGCTCTCGATGTTGTGCTGGGCGATCACGCCTTCGAGCAGGTTCTCGTCGCCGGCATCGCCAATGAACAGCGGCACGCCTTCGGGCAGATAGGCCGAGAAACCGGTGGAGAGATCGTCGATCACGACGACGTCCTCGCCGGCTTCCGCCAGCGCCAGAACCGTGTGGCTTCCGATGTAGCCGGCACCGCCGGTGACAAGCACAGTCATGATCTCACCCGTCTTCGATCAACGCTCCAACCTAACGTTTACGTGGTGAAGAGTGGGTATCGGCGCGGCTGAACTGGTCACTATGCTTAATGTTGCGTATAGGGACTTTCGAAACGGAGCGTGACGTGGCGAATTCCCCAAGCGATCTCGAAGTGATCGTGCCAAATCTGCACAGGCGCTATTCCGGGGTCACCGCGACCAATCGGATGGTGGCGCCGCGGCTGGCAAAGCTGTTTCGCGCCGCGTGGTTCGGCTCCGACGCGCCGGAGGGCATCGGGCGCCTGGGCGGTGCCGATCTCCTGGGATTGTGGCGCCGCAAGGCGCCGGTGATCTGGCACGCGCGCCGCAACAACGAGATGATCGCGGGTGTGCTGTTGCGCGCGCTCGGCTGGCCGCTCAAGCTCGTCTTTACCTCGGCGGCACAGCGCCATCATAGCTGGATCACGCGCTGGCTGATCCGGCGCATGGACGCGATCATCGCGACATCAGATCTTTCGGCCTCGTTCCTGAAGGTGAAGGCGACGGTGATTCCGCACGGCGTCGATACCGAAATCTATGCGCCGCCGCTCGACCGCACTGCTGCCTTCGCGGAAACCGCGCTGCCGGGCCGCTACGCGATCGGCTGCTTCGGCCGCGTGCGTGCGCAGAAGGGCACCGATGTGTTCGTCGATGCGATGTGCCGCTTGCTGCCGCGCTATCCGGATTTCACCGCAATCATCGTCGGCCAGGTCACACCCGAGCAAACCGCTTTCGCAAACGACCTGAAGAAGCGGATCGAGGCCGCCGGTCTGCAATCGCGCATCGTCATCACTGGCGAGCTGCCGATCGAAGACGTGCAGCGCTGGTATCAACGGCTGACGATCTACGCCTTCACCTCGCGCAACGAAGGTTTTGGCCTGACGTTGATCGAGGCGATGGCGGCCGGCAGCGCGCTGGTCGCCGCGCGGGCCGGCGCGGCCGAACTCGTGGTCGAGGATGGCGTGACAGGCGTGCTGATCCCGACCGGTGATGCCGATGCGCTGGCTGCAGCGGTCGAACCGCTGATGCGTGACGTGGCCACTGCGATCGCTATGGGCGAGCGCGGGAGGGCACGGGTGCTCGAACGATTCAGCCTCGATGCCGAGGCGGCCCGGATCGGTGAGGTCTATCGGCCACTGCTCTGAGCGAGCGGAGAAAATATATCCCCATGCACTAGCCGGGCAGCGGAATCAATGGCTTGGCGGCCTGCGCAATGCAAGTGCGGATTTACGAACTTGTTTGAGCCGTCGGACGAGACACTGCAAGTAGACGGCATTGCAGATTGTGCGCGACCCCCCGGGGATACACTCCGGCACGGCACCCGTTGACGTTCTTTCTCGACTCCATGTCCCGCCGGATCGCCGCGTCTACGGTCGTTTGGTCCGGGCGAGCACCTCGGTCACGAACGCGTCGAGGTCGCCGCCTGGAAAGAGAAAGCCCGGCAGTCCGAACGCCTTGCCGGCCTCGATGTCCCGGGCCTGATCTCCGATTACGAAGCTGCTGTCGAGTTGCACCGGCCAGTGCTGGACGAGATCGCGCAACATACCGGGTGCGGGCTTGCGCCAATCATGCTCTCCGATGTAGCCGGCGACCGTTCCTTGCGGATGGTATGGACAGAAGCGGAAGTCATCGATCTGCGCGCTGTCACGGGCGAGCTCGGCGCGCATCCAGCCATGCAGCCGGTTCACATCGGCTTCGGTGAAGAGGCCGCGCGCTACTCCGGACTGGTTGGTGAAGACGAATACCCAATAGCCGGCCTCGTTGAGGCGGCGAATGGCCCTGGCAATATTGGGCATCCAGCGGATGCGGTCTTGCGTGCCGATATAACCATCGTCACGGTTGATGACGCCGTCGCGATCGAGGAATGCGGCGGGCTTCGCCGCGCGGCCGTCAGACATTTCCAAGTCCCTGCGTCCTCGCAAGCACGTCTTTTGCGGTCTCGACCACGTCGTGCGCCGCGATATCTCGCATGCAGCGGTGGTCGTTCATCTTGCAGATCGTGCTCTGGCAGGGCTGGCAGGAGAGCACGCTCTTGTCCTGGACTACGGTCGCGGCGAGGCCGTTGAGGGGGGCCCAGAGGTAGGGGCTGGTCGGGCCGAAGATGCCCATGGTCGGCGTGCCCAGGGCGGCTGCGATGTGCATCAAGCCGGAATCGTTGGACATCGCGACGCCGGCTGCAGCCATGGCCAGCACGCCGTTGCGCAGATCATTGCCGGTGAGGTCCCGGACCGCCGGGCCGCCGGCCGCGACGATCTCCTGGGCCAGGCCCCTTTCCCCGGGGCCGCCGACAACCCAGACTTCAAGGCCGCGCTCGGCGAGCAAGCGGGCGGCCTCGGGATAGTAGGTCCAGCGCTTTGAAGCGCCGACCGAGCCGGGAGCCAGCGCCACCGCGGCGCCTGTGCTCAAGCCGTTGGCCTGCCGCCAGCGGACGATGTCCTCGGCCGGGACCCGCAATTGCGGCACCGGCCATTCCGCCGGCAGCGGGGCTCCATCGGGCTGGGCGAGGGCGGCGTTCTTGTCGATGAAGCGGGGCAGCTTCTTCTCACCCCAGCGCCAGCGGTTGAGCAGGCCGAACCGGAACTCGCCGACGAAGCCGATCCTTTCGGGGATGCCGGCCAGCGCAGGCGCAATGGCAGCCTTCCAGGTCCGGGGCAGCACCAGGGCGGTGCCGTAGTTCCGCTCGCGCAGGAGCTTCGCCAGGCCGAGCTGGCGGCCCACGGCGAGCCGGCCGCGCGGCAGGTCCCAGACGATCGCATCGCGCACGCCGGGCATGTAATCGACCAGGGGCGCGCACAAGGAGGTCGTGAGCAGATCGACCGGCCGGTTCGGCCAGCGCTCGTTCAGGACCCGCACGACGGTGTGATTCCGCACGAAATCGCCGATCCACATGTAGGGGACGATCAGGATCGGGCGCGTGTCGCCCCGCTCTGCCTCGCCACTAAGTTGTGAATCTTGGTTCATTCTTTAATAAGACCGAGGCGCGCTGATGTGCCGGTTCGGTTAGCCCCTCTGGGCCGGCAGGTAAAGCCGGCTGAGCGGCAATCCCAAAACCGCTTACACTTTGGCGGATCATGCGCTAGGGCAGAACCGGGCCGCAAAACTTTGGGCAGGCAAAATCTGGCAGGGAAGTTGGAATGTTGCTGGTGACCGGCGGGGCCGGTTTTATCGGATCGAATGTCGTCGCCGCGCTGAACGAGGCCGGCCGCAGCGAAGTCGTCGTTTGCGATTTCCTCGGCAACGAGGGCAAATGGCGCAACCTCGCCAAACGGCAGCTTATGGATGTCGTGCCGCCGGCCGAGCTTCCCGACTGGCTGAAGGACCGCAAGCTCGATGCCGTGATCCATCTCGGGGCGATTTCCGCGACCACCGCGACCGACGGCGACCTGGTGTTCGAGACCAACTTCCGCCTATCGATGCGCCTCCTGGACTGGTGCACGGCGAATGCGGTGCCGTTGATCTACGCCTCTTCGGCGGCGACCTATGGCGACGGCGAGGCGGGATTTGACGATGACGCCTCAGTCTCTGCGCTGAAGAAATTGCGGCCGATGAATCTCTACGGCTGGAGCAAGCACCTGTTCGATCTCGCCGTCGCCGAGCGCGCAGCGAACGGCGCGAAGCTGCCGCCGCAATGGGCCGGGCTGAAATTCTTCAACGTGTTCGGCCCCAACGAATACCACAAGAACTCGATGATGAGCGTGCTGGCGCGCCGCTTCGACGACGTCAAAGCCGGTCGCGTCGTGCAATTGTTCAAGTCGCATCGCGAGGGCATTGCCGATGGCGATCAGCGCCGCGATTTCATCTATGTCGACGACGTCGTGCGCGTGATCATGTGGCTGCTGGCGACGCCCTCGGTGTCCGGCATCTTCAATGTCGGCACCGGCAAAGCGCGCAGCTTCAAGGACCTGATGCTGGCGGCTTATGCCGCGCTCGGCGCCAGCCCCAACATCGAATACATCGACATGCCCGAGCAGATCCGCGGCAGCTACCAGTATTTCACCCAGAGCAAGGTCGATCGCCTCCACCGCGCCGGCTATAATGGAGGTTTCACGACGCTCGAGGACGCGGTGAAGGCCTATGTCGGGGATTATCTCGACCGGCCCGACCGCTTCCGCTGAGGCCCATCACCATGCCGACGCCCATTCTCGATTTCGATGCCCTCGCACAAGCCATCTCAGGCCGCACGGTGCTGTGCATCGGCGACATCATGCTGGACGAGTTCGTCTATGGCGAGGTGTCGCGGATCTCGCCGGAAGCGCCGGCGCCAGTCATCGCGGCCCAGCGCAGCGAGATCCATATCGGCGGCGCCGGCAACGTCGCGCGCAACGTCGCCGCGCTTGGCGCGCGCTGCATCTTCGTCGGCCTCGTCGGCGAGGATGATGCGGGAAGGCAGCTCGCCTCGACGCTTGCGGAGCAGGGTGCAATCGAAACCGTGCTGGTGTGCGATCCCTCGCGCCCGACCACGCGAAAGGTCCGTTTCGTCTCCGAGCACTTTTCCACGCACATGCTGCGTGCGGATTGGGAGCAGGCCCAGCCTGCCTCCGATACGATCGAGACCAAGCTGATCGAGGCGATCCTGCCGCAGATCGCGCGCGCGGACATCGTGCTGCTGTCCGACTATGCCAAGGGCGTGCTGACGGCCCGCGTCATCCGCCACACCATCGACGCCGCCCGAAAGCTCGGCAAGCCCGTGATCGTCGATCCGAAGAGCCTGAACTGGGCAATCTATCGCGGCGCGACGCTGCTCACGCCCAATCGCAAGGAATTTTCGGAAGCGACCCGAAGCCGCGCCGACACGCCGCAGAGCATCGTCGATGCCAGCGAGGACGTGATGCGGCTCGCCGACTGCGAAGCGATCCTGGTCACGCAAGGCGAGCACGGCATGACGCTGGTGCCGCGCAAAGGCGACGCCGTTCACGTTCCGGCGCTTCCCGTCAAGGTGCGCGACGTCTCCGGCGCCGGCGACACCGTTGCCGCGGCGCTCGCGGTCTCGCTCGCCACCGGCGCGGACTGGGACACGGCGCTCCGCATGGCCAGTGCCGCGGCCGCCGTCGCCGTCGGCAAGCAGGGCACCGCCAGCGTGAGTGCAGCGGAGCTGAAGCGAAAGATATTGCCGCATGCCTATCTCGCGGCCGAAGAGAAGATCGTGCTCGAGCCCGGTGCGCTCGACGCGCAGCTCGCGGAATGGAAGAAGCAAGGCCAGCGCGTCGGCTTCACCAATGGCTGCTTCGACATCCTGCATCCCGGCCACGTCAAGGTGCTGACAGCGGCGCGCTCCGCCTGCGACCGCCTGATCGTTGGCCTGAACAGCGACGCCTCGGTACGGCGGCTGAAGGGCGCGGACCGCCCCGTTCAGGACGAGCGAGCGCGTGCGGAAGTGTTGGCGGCGCTCGAAGCCGTCGATCTCGTCGTTATTTTCGATGAGGATACGCCGATCGACCTGATCACCCGCATCAAGCCGAGCGCGCTGATCAAAGGGGGCGATTACACCCGCGAGCAGGTGGTCGGCCATGAGGTCGTCGAGGCCGCAGGCGGGACGGTCGTGCTGGTCGACATTCTCCAGGGCTTCAGCACGACGGCGCTGGTTCATCGCGCGCGGGGAGAGGGCAAGTGACGGCACTAGCGCGGGACTCGATGTGGGGGAGGGTGCAGCGGCGCCTGCGCAGTCCAGCAGCCTGGTCCGAGACGGTCGATCTATTTGCCATCCTGACCGCGGCCTCGCTGCCGTGGTCGACGTCACTGGCGGCGATCTTCAATGTCGCGATGCTCGCTTGCATGGTGCCGTTTCTCGACGTCAGGGACTTCCTGCAGTCGCTGAAGCGACCGATCTGCGCGCTGCCGATCGCGCTGTTCCTGCTCGCGCTGGTCGGCACGCTGTGGTCGGGGGCGCCCTGGGGTGCACGGTTCTACGCCGTGAACCCGACGACGAAGCTGCTTGTGCTTCCGGTCCTGATCTATCATTTCGAACGTTCGTCGCGCGGGCATCTTGTGTTCATCGCATTTCTGGTTTCGTGCGCGCTGCTGTCGGTGATGTCCTGGCTCGTGTTTTTCCATCCCACGCTCTCGCTGAAGCCGCCTGATGAACCCAATTCGCGCGGCATCTTCGTGAAGAACTATATCGACCAGAGCCAGGAATTCACGCTCTGCGCGGTCGGGCTCGCCTATCCGATCGTGAAGCTGCTGCAGCAGAAGAGGGTCTGGCTGGCTGCGCTGCTGGCGGCCGTTGCGCTCAGCTTCTTCATCAACATGGCCTTTGTGGTGATCTCGCGCACCGCACTTGTGACCGTACCGATCATGCTGGCCGTCTTCGGGCTGCTGCATTTGAAATGGCGCAGCGTCCTGATCATCTTCGGGGCTCTCGCGGCTATCGCCGCGCTGACATGGAAGACCTCGTCGACGCTGCACAACACGATTGAAACATTCTCCGTGCAGTACGAGCTCTACAAGGACAAGGGCATCCCGACATCGATTGGACTTCGGCTCGAGTTCTGGCGCAAATCGCTGGGTTTCTTTGCCGAGGCGCCGGTCTTCGGTCGCGGAACCGGGTCCACACGCGGCCTTTTCGAGCAGGCTGCGAGCGGTGGCCCCTACCAGGCCTCAAGCGAGGTGATCGGCAATCCTCATAACCAGACGCTGAACGTGGCCGTGCAATGGGGCGTTGTCGGCATCATCATCCTGTATACGATGTGGGCGGTGCATCTCCTCCTGTTCGGCGGCGACGCGCTCGCCAACTGGATCGGGTTGCTGGTCGTTGTCCAAAACGTATTCACTTCGCTCTTTAATTCCCATCTTTTCGACTTCCATGAAGGGTGGATGTACGTGCTCGGTGTCGGGGTTGCCGGCGGCATGGTGTTCAATTCGCACCGGAACGGCCGCAGCCCGGGAGAAGCCCGCGGCTGAGCTTCGGAGCGCTGGCAAGTCCCGGACCGATGGGTTATCAGCGCGATCAGGTTGTGTTGAAGAACTGGATAAAGTCAGCCGGCAGATGACCCGTCTATCGCATCTTACCTTGCGCAATTTCCTGATCGCGCTTCACGACGTGGTGGCGACGGCCGCGGCCCTGTTCGTTGCGTTCTACCTGCGCTTCGAGGGTGGCGCGGGCTTCGCGGCGCGCTTGCCGCTGCTGCTGCAGATCCTGCCCTATTTCCTCGCCTTCAGCGTGGTCGTCTTCTACGTCTGCAACCTGACGACAACGAAATGGCGCTTCATCTCGCTGCCCGATGCGCTGAACATCATCCGCGCCGCCACGGTGCTCACCGTCGCCCTTCTCGTGCTCGACTACATCTTTGTGGCGCCAAACGTGCATGGCACCTTCTTTCTCGGCAAGGTCACCATCGTCCTCTACTGGTTCCTCGAGATCTCCGCGCTGAGCGCGCTGCGGCTGACCTATCGCTATTTCCGCTATACCCGCGTGATGCATCACGTCAGGACCGAAAATGCCGCGACGACGCTCCTGATCGGGCGCGCGGCCGATGCCGAGGTCGTGCTGCGCGGCGTCGAGAGCGGCGCCATCAAGCACCTCCGACCCGTCGGAGTGCTGTCGCCGTCCCGTTCCGATCTCGGCCAGCTCATCCGCAACGTGCCGGTCGTCGGTGCGATCGACGACATCGAGGACGTCATCGCCAGCTTCGCCAAGAGCAACAAATCGATCGCCCGGGTGGTGATGACGCCGTCGGCCTTCGAGCCGGAGTCCCATCCCGAATCCGTGCTGATGCGGTCGCGCCGGCTTGGCCTGATCGTCAGCCGCCTGCCGTCGCTCGAGCATGGGGACATGCCGCGGCTCACCTCGGTTGCGGTCGAGGACCTGCTGCTGCGGCCGAGCGAGACGATCGACTACGCGCGGCTGGAGGCCCTGATCAAGGACAAGAGCGTCATCGTCACCGGCGGTGGCGGCTCGATCGGCTCGGAGATCTGCGAGCGGGTGGTTGCGTTCGGCGCTGCGCGTCTCCTGATCGTCGAGAATTCGGAGCCGGCCCTTTATGCGGTCACCGAGGCGCTCGCCGCGCGCGGTTCCGGCGCCGAGATCGAAGGCCGGATCGCCGACATCCGTGACCGCGTGCGCATCACGCGCCTGATGGCGGAGTTCAAGCCGGACATCGTGTTCCATGCCGCCGCGCTCAAGCACGTTCCGATCCTGGAGCGGGACTGGAGCGAGGGCGTCAAGACCAACATCTTCGGTTCGATCAACGTGGCTGATGCCGCGCGCGCGGCGGGCGCCGAGGCCATGGTGATGATCTCGACCGACAAGGCGATCGAGCCGGTCTCGATGCTTGGCCTGACCAAGCGTTTCGCGGAGATGTATTGCCAGGCGCTCGACCACGAGCTGGTGGTGCAGGCCGGCGGCAGCAAGCCGGCGATGCGCTTCATCTCGGTCCGGTTCGGCAATGTGCTGGCGTCGAACGGGTCGGTCGTGCCAAAGTTCAAGGCGCAGATCGAGTCCGGCGGTCCGGTGACCGTGACGCATCCCGACATGGTCCGGTATTTCATGACCATCCGCGAAGCCTGCGATCTCGTAATCACGGCCGCCACGCACGCGCTCGGCGCCAGGCGTTTCGACGTTTCGGTCTATGTGTTGAACATGGGCCAGCCGGTGAAGATCGTCGATCTGGCGGAACGGATGATCCGGCTTTCCGGTTTGCAGCCCGGCCACGACATCGAGATCGTGTTCAGCGGCATGAGACCCGGCGAGCGGCTGAACGAGATTCTGTTCGCCTCCGAGGAGCCGACCGTCGATATCGGGGTCGCAGGCGTCATGGCGGCGAAGCCGAACGAGCCGCCGATGCAGACGCTGCGCAAATGGATCTCCGCGCTCGAGCTCGCCATCGCGCATGACGACCGTGCTACCATCAGGACCATCCTGAAGGACGCCGTTCCGGAATTTGGCGTCAGCGCGAGCGCCGCATCCTGAGGGACGCCGGCGAGCGGAGCTGAAGGATCCGCCGGGCAAAGCGCAGGAAGAACGCGGCGTCGACGACCGGCGCGTTCAGATGCTGCCGTCGCGACCGCAGGCACTCGAGATTGCCGCGCAAGGTCACGCGCCAACTGCTGGTGCTGATGCCGCCCATCTGGAAATCGGCGATGACGCGCGGAAGATAGGCGATCCTGTAGTCGTTCAGCGCCAGCGCACGCAGCATGTAATCGTAGTCGGCGGTCGTGACGTAGCTCAGATCGTAGTCGCCGACCTTCTCGGCGACCTGGCGCCGCATGTAGAACGTCGGATGCGGCGGGACCCAGCCGAGCTGAAACGAGTAGCGACCGTAGTGCCCGCCACGCCAGGCGCGCACGAGGGCCTTGGATTGATGATCGGTGACCATGTCGAGGTCGCCATAGACGACGTCGGCTTGTTCCAGCGCCGCCGCGATCGCCGCCAGCGCGCCGTCGTTGTGGAACGTGTCGTCCGAATTGAGGAAGCCGATCGCGTCGCCCTTGAACAGATGCAGCCCCTTGTTCATGGCGTCGTAGACACCCTTGTCGGGCTCGGAGATCACGCGGATCTCGCTGGAGCCGAACGACTCCACGAGCTTCAGTGTCGCATCCTTCGAGGCGCCGTCGACGACCAGCATCTCCTTGTCTGGATGGGTCTGGGCGAGGAAGGATTCGATGGTGGCGCCGATCGTCGCTTCGGAGTTGTAGCTGGCTGTGATGACACTGATTTTCATTCCAGATCCGTGATGCTACGCGCCGGAGATTGTAAGCAACAACCCGAAGGTTGATAGGTCGTCGCCGAGTCGCGGTGCTTTCGTGCCGGCCCGGTGAACTCTTATTCACGCGCCTCGATCGGCGCCGATCCCTGCGCGGCCTTCTCCGCGCTGAGGATCCAGACCAGGCCGCCGATCGCGCCGACGATGAAGTACACGGCGCCGAACAGCAGCGAGACGTTGACGCCTTCATTGGCAGCGAGCCCGGCGAAACCGAAGGCCAGCCCCATGCTCGCCTCGCGCACGCCCCAGCCGGCGATCGAGATCGGCATCAGTGTGATCAGCATCACTGGCGGCACCAGCAGGAAGACCTGCACGAAGCTCACCGGTGCTGCGATCGACTGCACCACGCACCAGGCGATGACGACAGCGAGCATGTGAACCAGCAGCGAAAGGATCGCGATGACAGGTCCGCGCGTGCGGTTGAAGATCACGCGGTTGGCGATTACGGCGCAGGCGTGGAGGTGGTGGGTGGCCCACCAGGTCTTCAGCCACGACCATTTCAGCGCGCCGAAGATCAGGAAGCCGATGCCGCCGGCAAGTGCGGCGAAGTCGACGAGCAGCAGCGCCGAGCGGCCGTGCGGATCGGTGATGAGCGTGAAGCTCCAGGGCAGGCTCGCGACGATGAGGACGGCCAGTGCCACGAGGCCAATCGCGCGATCGACAAAGATCGAGTAGGTCGCCGCGCGCCAGCCGGCGCCGGCGCGCGCGACGAGCCACAGCCGGACCGCATCGCCGCCGATCGCCGAGGGCAAGGTCTGGTTGAAGAACGATCCGATCACGTTGTAGCGCATGGCCCGGCCGAGCTCGAGCGGGGCGCCGCATGCGGCGCTGATCTCGCGCCAACGCAACACGCCGACGAAGATTTGCAGGAACGTGACGGCGATCGCCAAGCCGATCCAGAACAGGCTGGTCACGGTGAAGCGCGAAAACAGTTCGGACAGATCGACCTTGCGCAGCGCCAGGTATAGCAGCGCTCCGGAAATCAGGATCTTGGCCGTCGACAGCAGGATTCGGCGCATTTCGCCCGCATGAACAAGGGTTTTGAAGCAACCCGACGCAAGGCGCCGAATTCGGCCGCTTTGGTATGGTTTTGGCGCCGATCTTGCAATAGCGGTGATCAGGAGCCCGCATGCAGGGCGGCGGGGCTATTGCGGCCCCGTCGATGCGGAGGCTAAAGAGGCGCCGCGGGCGAAAGATCGAGCGACGGATCGGGCGAAGCGGTCCTTGGGAACAGAATGAGGGATCACCGCAGATCGTCCGGCTGCCGCAAATGCGCCGTCTAAGGTCTACAATGTCGGCAATCATCACCCGGAAGAGCTGATGCACGTCGTCGGACTTCTGGAGCTGGGTCGGACGGCGATCAAAGAATTGCTGCCGAGAGACCTTTTGGAAACGTTCGCGGATGTCGAGGATCTGATGCGCGATACCGGCTTTGCACCGTCAACGCCGATCGCGCACGGAGTTCGTAATTTTGTCACCTGGTATCGGAACGACTTCAAGGTTTGAAATGACGATGGACAAACGCATTATCCCCCTGATCATGTGCGGCGGTGCCGGAACGCGGCTGTGGCCGGCTTCGCGCGAGGTGCGCCCCAAGCAGTTCCTGCCGCTGTTCGGCACGCGCTCGACGTTCCAGGACACGCTGTTGCGCGTCTCGGAGGCCTCGCTGTTCGATCGCCCGATCATCATCACCAATGCCTCCTACCGCTTCATGGTGCTGGAGCAGCTCGCCGAAATCGGCATCGAGGCCGACGTGATCCTGGAGCCGATGCGGCGCGATTCCGGCCCGGCGATCGCCGCCGGCGCGGTGTTCGCACAGAACCGTTCGAGTGAGGCGATCGTGCTCGCGCTCGCCGCCGACCACGTGGTGCAGGACAATGCGGCCTTCGTCGCGGCGTGCCGCCAAGGGCTTACCGCCGCGAGCGCCGGGCGCATCGTCACGTTCGGCGTCAAGCCGGAGCGGCCGGCGACCGAATATGGCTATATCAGCCCGGGCGAGGTCATCTCCGGCGAGGTGCACGCGGTCGCGCGCTTCGTCGAGAAGCCGGATGCGGTGAAGGCGGCCGACTACCTCAATTCCGGCTATCTCTGGAACAGCGGCAATTTCATGTTCCCGGCCAGCGTCCTGCTCGACGAATACCGCAAGGTCGATGCGGCGAGCGTGGAGGCCATCTCCAATGCCGTGACCAATGCCGGCCGCGATCTCGGCTTCGTGACGCTGGAGCCCGAGGCGTTCGGCGCGGCCAAGGCGATCTCGATCGACTATGCGGTGATGGAGAAGACCGCGCGCGCCGCGGTGGTGCCGGTGTCGTGCGGCTGGTCCGACGTCGGCTCCTGGCACGCGGTGTGGGAATTGTCGGACAAGGACGCCCAAGGCAATGCGTCGCATGGCGCCGCCGTGTTCGAAGATAGCCGCAACTGCAACGTCACCACAGATTCTGCGCTGGTCGCGCTCGAAGGCGTCGATGATCTCATCGTGGTGGCGACTGCGGACGCCGTGCTGGTCTCGCGCCAAAAAGATGCCAACGGGCTGAAGCGGCTGGTCACAAAACTCAAGGCGGTCGCACCGAAGGTCACCGAGGAGCATCTCAAAGTGCATCGGCCCTGGGGCAGCTACCAATCGGTCGACAATGGCGAGCGCCATCAGGTCAAGCGCATCGTGGTGAAGCCGGGTGGGCGTCTGTCGCTGCAGAAGCACCATCATCGCGCCGAGCACTGGATCGTGGTCCGCGGCACCGCCCGCGTCACCGTCAACGAGACCGTCAAAAGCGTGCACGAGAACGAGTCGATCTACATCCCGATGGGCGCGGTGCACCGGATGGAGAACCCCGGTAAAATCATGCTGGAGCTGATCGAGGTCCAGACGGGAAGCTATCTCGGGGAAGACGACATCATCCGGATTGAAGACGACTATCAAAGGTCGTAACCAGCACACTCCGAATCACGCGACCCGGGCCAAAAGGATGGTCTCTTTCAGAGGCTTAAGGCCCGGGAAACGTGTAACTTTTTGAATCAAATCGTGTCCCGACCGCTAGCTCCGCATTCGCCACAAATGTGGCGTCCGTGCTAGAAGCGCCTCGGGGATTTGCGTTGAATCGGGGTTTGCTCAAATGAGTTCCACAGGATCTGCACCGGCAAAGGCCGGCTTGCGCGTCGGCGTCATTGGCGCCGGCGTGATGGGCAGCAACCACGCGCGCGTGCTCGCGGGTCTTCCCGGCGTCAACCTCGTCGGCGTCGTCGATCCTTCGCCGGCACATCGCACGCGGGCGATGGAGCTTGCCAATTGCGCGAGCTTCGAGACGCTCGACCAGCTGCTGGCCGAAGGCGTCGATGCCGTGACCATCGCGGCGCCGACCCATCTGCATCACGAGGTCTCGCTCGCCTGCATCGCCAAGAACATCCATGTGCTGGTCGAGAAGCCGATTGCGTCCACCGTCGCGGAAGGCCGCGAGATCGTCACTGCTGCTCAAAAGGCCGGCGTGACGCTGATGGTCGGCCATGTCGAGCGCTTCAATCCAGCGGTCGGGGCCGTCAAGCAGGCGATCGCGGGCGAGGATATTCTGTCGATCGCGATCACGCGCGTCGGCCCGTTCCCGCCGCGCATGTCCAATGTCGGTGTCGTCATCGATCTCGCCGTGCACGACATCGATCTGATCCGCTGGTTCACCGAATCCGACATCGTCGAGGTGCAGCCGCAATTGTCGAGTGCGGTCGCCGAGCGCGAGGATATCGCGCTCTTGCAGTTCCGCACCGCCAACGGCGTGCTCGCGCACATCAACACCAACTGGCTGACGCCGTTCAAGGCACGCAGCGTCACGGTCGCGACCCGCGGCAAATACGTGATGGGCGATCTCCTGACGCGCCAGGTCACCGAATGCTTCGGCTTCAAGCCTGACGGCAGCTATTCGATGCGACATCTGCCGGTCGGCCATGACGAGCCGCTCCGCGCCGAGCTGATCGCGTTCCTCAAGGCCGTGCGCAACGGCGAGACGCCGGCGGTCACCGGCGACGAAGGCGTCGCCAGCCTCGAGATCGCGACGCAGTGTCTGGAAACGCCGTCCCGCCCCGCGGCCTCGTCTGCCCGCAAGGGTCCGCGCCGCGTTGCCGGCTGAACTCTTTCCATGTCGACCAGCCAAGAAGGCGCCATGAACCAGCATCTGCGTTCCGAACCCATTCCCTTCATCGACGTCGCCTCGCAGCGCCGCCGGCTCGGCGACTCGCTCGATGCGGCCGTGAAGCGCGTTCTCGATCATTGTCAGTTCGTCAACGGCCCTGAAGTCGCCGAGCTCGAGAAGCAGCTTGCGGCCTATTGCGGCGCCAAGCACGTCATCGGCTGCGCCAGCGGCACCGATGCGATCCTGATGGTGATGATGGCGAAGAATGTCGGGCCGGGCGACGCCGTGTTGTGTCCGTCCTTCACCTTCATCGCGACGGCTTCGCCGGTGGCGCGGACCGGCGCGACGCCGGTTTATGTCGACGTCGACGAAACCACCTTCAACATGAGCCCGGAATCGCTCAAGCGCGGCATCGCAACCGCCCGCAAAGCCGGCCTCAAGCCGGTCGCGGTCATTCCGGTCGATTTGTTCGGCCAGCCGGCCGATCACGACGCCATCGCCGAGATCGCCAAGGCCGAAGGCCTGTTCGTGCTCGATGACGCCGCCCAAGGCTTTGGCGCGAGCTACAAGAGCCGCAAGCTCGGCACCCTGGCACTCGCCACCGCGACCAGCTTCTTCCCCGCAAAGCCGCTCGGCTGCTTCGGCGACGGCGGCGCGATCTTCACCGATGACGACGAGCTCGCGGCGACGCTGCGCAGCATCCGCGTGCACGGGCAGGGCGTCGACAAATACGACAACGTCCGCCTCGGCCTGACCGGCCGGCTCGACACCATGCAGGCCGCGATCCTGATCGAGAAGCTGAAGATCTTCGACGACGAGATCGCCGCCCGCAACAAGGTCGCCGAGCGCTATGCGCGCGGTCTCTCCAACGTCGTCACCGTGCCGCGTCTGGCGCCCGGCAACAGTTCGGTCTGGGCGCAGTACACCATCCGCCTTCCTGAGGGCACCGACCGCGACGGCTTTGCCGCCGCGCTGAAAGCCCAGGGCGTACCGACCGCGATCTATTACGGCAAGTCGATGCATCAGCAGACGGCCTACAAGCAGCACCCGGTCGCCGAGGGCGGCCTGCCGGGCTGCGAGAGCCTGTCGCAGGACGTCATCAGCCTGCCGATGCATGCCTATCTGACCGAAGTCGATCAGGAGCGAATCATCGAGGCCGTGCGCGGTGCGCTTTCGACCTGATTTCGCTGTTTTGCTGCGCTGCTGCTTCACCTCTCCCGCTTGCGGGAGAGGTCGTCGTGCGTAGCGCGGCGGGTGAGGGTTCTCTCCTCTGGGAGATCGCTTGTGGAAACACCCTCTCCCCAACCCTCCCCCGCAAGCGAGGGCTTTGC
>NZ_VSST01000021.1 GCF_019402665.1 Bradyrhizobium canariense | reverse complement strand
CAATCCCCGGAATCCGCAGCGAGACTCGAGTTCGCATCCCTACGTAGATGCGACCGCGACTTTTCTGGCACCCGGAACAGGTTTCCCGTGTACGGAGGGCCTAGGATCGCTGAAGCTCGAAAAACGCCGCCCGTGGGCGAGTTTGCCTGACGCTGAGATCTGCGTACGTTCAATCAGCGCGACGTCTGCTCTGGTCGGCGCTTCCCAGCTCACGAATGTGAGTGCAACCGTGGCCACGGGGCCCGAAAGGCTGTGATCAGACGAAGCCGTGATCGCAGTACGGCTCGAGAATACTTCGATTGGTCGCGCGGCCAGAGCCGCCCTTGGATTTAGAGATTGACCCGCTGGTACGTGATTGTTGTAAAATAAAGCAGGTTTGCTCGGAGGGGTTCAGTCAATCGGCTTCATCCCTGGATTGAAAGCTTTTTGGCCGCCTCCTGGAAAACGCCGCGGAGCCAGATCAGGCCTTGGTCGTTGGAACGATATTTGTGCCATTGAAGGACCTGATGCATTTTGGGAAAATCAAAGGGCAAGCCGAAAACTTTCACAGGAAGCTTTTTTGCGATAGTGCTCGCGAGCCGGCGGTGAATAGTCGCAATTTTGTTCGTTCCTAGAACGAGATAAGGCAGCGTGGAGAAATTGTAGGATAGTGTCGAAATGTTTCTTTGAACTGCAATCTCTTCCATGGCCATCGTCTCAAATGATAATTTGCCGTGACTCAGCTTCAGTGCGACGTGCTGGGCGTCCGAGAATTGTTGAAGGGTTATATGATCGTTCTGGCAGAGCGGATTATTTCGATCGGCGATGCAGACGAACTCTTCCGTGAAAAGTTGATGGCTAGGATGCTCCTCAGAGCTGTAGGGCGACGGAATAATTAATATATCGACGTCTCCTCGCTCCAGAGAGCGAGTTGGATTGTCCGTCTGCGGCAAGAAATGGAGGCGAATGCTATTGCATTGAGTGGAAATGATTTTGTTTGCGAGGGGCATAAGCGTTGCGAGCGTAAAGTCCGACGCGGAAATCTTAAAGAGCCGATCCGAGGTAGCAGGGTCGAACGCCGGTTTGGCGATCACCGAGGCTTCGATACGCACCAGGATGTCGCGAATTGAATCCTTCAGCGCCTCGCCGTGAGGGGTGAGCTGCATCGTCCGACCGACCAGAACTAGGATTTCGTCGTCAAAATAATCCCGCAGCCGGGCCAAAGAATTGCTCAGCGCCGACTGTGTAATGTTCAGCCTACCCGCCGCGCGGCTCACATTCTTTTCTTCGAGTAGAACGTCCAGCGCGACTAGAAGGTTGAGATCTAAGCCATTAAATCTCATAGCTTCCTCTGATATCACGATCAGTGATACATAATGGGCTTGATGTCAATTTGGAAAATACAAGAAGGGGAGCCTCTTTTTGCGAGACTTTCTCCGTGGCAGCGCTTCCGGTAACACACCCCCGCTTTGGAGAGCTAAACGCCGCATCATCGGTGTGTTGCAGGCAAAACCTTTGGCTCTTTGGCCAAGTTGTTGAGAATCGGCCGCGCCATCTGATGGGGACGCGGAATCGCCTAACCCGACGAGTCCTGTCACCGAAAGCGCAACGGGACGCGATAGACTTGCTTCAGGTCATTTGCCGATGCTTGTCCTTCCGACAGCTAAACGGGCGTTACCGCGAGAGTTTGCAGCATGGCGAAAAGCGTGAGTGAAAAGCCGCACAGGCGCGTGGGACGCGCGATATCAGGCTGGAGGCGGGCGGTTGGATCAAAAATCTCGCGCACAAGCTCCTGCCATTGATCAGTGTAGGTGAGCTTGGACAATATGAGCAGATAGGATTTCCATCCTTCCGAACGGCTCTCTATCTGTTCGAACAGCGGGCGTATAAGTGCATCGAGAGCGCCTTCAACTGATAAGGGCCCATTCTCCTCAAGAGCGCCGAGGCGCGCACAGCGCATGTCGTTCAGGACCCTGTCGCGACGAATCACGACCTCCGCAAGAAGTTTGTCCTTGGTAATAAATAGACAGCGCGAGCGTCACATCGGCGCGTTCGTAATCTCACGGAGGGAAACGATATCAAAGGTGCGGTTGCCGGAGAGATGTTCGGCCGCGTCACCCGACGCGCGCCCCTACGAGTCCCAGAGCTTGCGGCCTCATGTTTCAGCCATTCGCCAAGTTGCTCAGATTTCGAGTTGCTGAAAAATCGCTGATGACGTCGTTCTCTGAACACCGGGATTGACGTGCGTTCAGGCAGAGTTGGCCGATGGACAAGGTCAGTTGTTGATCGCGAGTAAAGTCCTGGATTGTTCTTCTCTCGAAAACAACCCTTTGCTAAAGGGTGCGGCCATTTTGCGGGCGTTCCCGCTTGGCTGATCGACGAGACGGGTGGGCTGCCTTCCATCACGACACCATCTCCTAAATAAAATTGTATCACTTTCGTGAATACGAACGATTGAAACATACGATTTCTCATTTTGCTCGTGGATGGAACATATACCGCTGATCCGTCGATCAAGCCTTTAGGGAAACAACAATAACGATCCCAAGGCCTCTTTTTTGGGGGACTAATGCGTATTCAGCACACCACGAAACTCTGTAACTATCTCAAAAAAGTTGCTTTTGGGATTGTAGGTCTCAGCGCCATGGGAGCTGGACCCGTCCCGGCCGCTGAAGGCAACATCTTTGGCGGTCCCATTGGTGGAACCGATATTCGCAACGCCTACCTGCCGCCAGCGCCCGGGCTGTATCTTGGCCTCGCGGATTTGCCTGGCGGAGCGAGCCAACTCGACGGCCCTAACGGAAAGCCATTACCGGGCTCGACGTTCAACTTCAAATACAACATTACCGCTGGCTTCCTGTTGTATGAATTTCCTTCGCAGGTGTTTGGCGGCAGCCTCGCCTCGACGATGCAGTTTGCCTATGTCCAGCAACTCGCGTACTTAAATCTGCCTCCGGTCAACCGTACGGAGGCCAAGGAAGGTTGGCTCGACATTTATACGGACGTGCTGAAGTGGAGCAAGCACGTCGGAAGTTTCGGCGCCCCGGAAGGCCGCGCCGAAAATGGCCGTCCTTTCGGCCTGACGATCGCGCCAGCCTTTTCGATGATCTTGCCCACGGGCACGTACGATCCGACCGCCCTAGCGACCCCCGGCAAGAATGTGACGTTCATCATTCCTAACATCGCCTTCACATATCTTACGCGCCCGCTTTTGCCGATCGGCTATGCGACGGAATTCGACGCACACTTCTTTTATGACAAGGCGCTCAAAAATCCATTCACCAACTACCAGACGGGCGACGTCGTGTCGTTGGATTTCGCGGTCAGCCAGTTGATTGGCCACTGGCAGGTCGGCGTCGCCGGTGGATACGGTAAACAGATTACAGACGATTATAAAAACGGTGTCCTCGTACAGCCGGACGGTAAGCGCTTGGGTGTCATGAAACTCGGTCCCGTTATCGCCTACGATATTCCGCAACTGCCCTTGACGTTGAAGCTCAAGTACTTGACGTCGCTGTCGCAGCAAAATTTGCCCAATACGAACACGTTCGTCCTCACGCTCGCCACGAAGCTCTTTTGATTTCAGTTTTTGCCGGCGGAGCGGCTGCTCGCTTCCGACGCGTTCTTACGCTGGTCACGGACGACGCGATTTGGCGGAGGCCAGGCGCGTTTTCCAGATGGCGGTGCTACATGGGAGAGGAGATCCAGTTGGCGGACAAGCCAGAAATCGCGCACACGCCGATTTATGTCGAGCCTGGTTCGCGGCCCGACGAGGTGGGTGGCCGCTTAACCACAAAGCTCAACGGCCATGCGTTCGAATACGAGTACTCGACGGGGCGTCGCTATCGGCTCGTCTTTTATGACGATCGCTGCAGTTTCCAGCTTCTTAGTCTCGAAAACCAGCCTGTGCGAACACTGTCTTATCTCGCGCGCGAAATCCGCAAGGACATGTTTCTGGTACACTGGATGGTCCCCGGCCGCAGCGGACACGTCGCATTGGTGATCGACCTCAAGGAAAGAGCCGTGCATGTCGCGGCCCTGATGCCGGGACAACAGGAACTGTTCGACGAAGCGCCCATAGAAGTGCACCAATCCATCCCGGCCTAGCCCACGCGCGGGATTGGAAGGCCAATCTCCGCCAAAGCGGACGGAATTAACTCGACCATTTCCCTTTCGAGAGTGCCTCGCGTCATTCGACGTTGAGAGGCCGATCCTTCTCTGAAGGGCCGGAGCCGCGCTGGCTTAGATAATTCCGCCCAGAGCGGGACCGGGCTTTAATGCTCGATATGAGGACTTGGCGGTCTCAAGGCTACTAAGCGTAACGATAGTTGTGCGCCAAAACCGACGTGCGAGGTCATCAAATCACCATGGGGAGAAGTATGACCGAGGCGGTTTGTTCCGGCGCTGGCGCAGTTCCGAGGCCGCAAGCGCAGTCGGTGAAGTCAATCGCCGGTTGCTTCCTCGGACTCATGGCCGGCGGTCAGCCCATCGGCATTTTCAGTACCGGCTTTCTCCTGAAAGAGTTGACGACAGAGTTCGGCTGGCAGCGATCGTTTTTTTCCGTCGGCATTCTGGCCGGGATGATCCTCGGCGCACTCCTTTTGCCCTTTATCGGGCGAATCGCTGATGCGATCGGTCCACGTCGGGTTCTGCTTGGCAGCGCCATCGTCTATGCCGGTTTGATTGCTTGGCTCGCCACTTTCGACGGCGGCAAATCGATATTCCTGATCATCTACATACTGTTCGGTGCCGCATCGGTGCTGCTTGGTCCGGTTATTTACAGCCGTCTCGTAGCCGGCTGGTCTGATCGCCGGCGCGGATTGTCGCTGTCCATTGCGCTAAGCGGCAATGCAGTCGGCGGTATCGTAATGGCTCTGCCGATCATCGGCCTCGGTCTGCTCGCCCAAGATCCTCCGTTGGCTACAGGTGATAGCCGGACCCTGGCACCGGCGCTACCCGGACTGGAGCCGCGCGATGCGCGCCGAACGCGCACTTACTGGATACTTGTGACGATCATGGCGCTCAACGGTTTTGCGGTAAATGGCTTGAGTCCGCATCTCGTCTCGTTGCTCAGTGACCATTCCCTCACGCGTGCGACTATCGAACTTGTGCTGATAGCCTTGGCGACGGGGCAATTTCTGGGCCGCATCGGCTCCGGCTTGCTGCTCGACTGCACCTCGCGCGGTGCGCTCGCCGCTCCGATCCTGGCGTCAAGCGCGGCCGGCATGCTGATCTTTTGGCTGGGCGACGGTGCTCCGGTGATGATTGTGGCCGCGCTGTTGTTTGGCTTCGGTTACGGTGCCGACGCCGAGGTTTCTGCGTTCCTCGCGAGTCGCTATTTTGGCGTGCGGCACCTGGGCCAAATTCTCGCGACCCTGATGTCCGTGTTTATGATCTCGAGCGCCGCTGGCCCAGTGCTCTTCGGAGCCACGGCAGACAAATCGGGCAGCTACGACTTCGCCTTAGGAATTGGTGCGATCTCGGTCCTGCTGTCGGCAGGACTCGCCCTTCGGCTCGGCCGCTACACTTTCTCCCGTGCGAAAGTGATGACCAGTAGCTCCGGTTAGCGCTGATGTGGGGTCGCAGAGATAACGGTCGCACTTGGATTTGCAACCACTAGATCCGCAATATTCCTGCCAGAGTGGTGGCTCCGGCGGGAATATTGCGGTGCCAACCGTTAGATGACGCTGCAGGCGTCGGCGAAGGGGAGGCGTGGCAGGCGCGGGAAGGGTGTGTCGTCGGCATAGCCCAGGGCGCAGATGAAGTTTGACCTGTAGCCAGTTTCTGCGAAAAACTCCTGATCGACGCTCGCGTTGTTGAAGCCGGACATCGGTCCGCAATCGAGACCGAGCGCACGCGCCGCAATCATGAAGTAGGCGCCCTGCAACGTGCCATTCCTGAAGGCCGTTACCTCCGTGAGAGAGTTGTTGCCGGCGAACATTTCGCGCATTCCTTCCCGAATCGGAAAAATGCGCGGCAGGTGTTCATAAAAGAGCGGATCATGTGCGATGATCGCCACGCAGGGAGCACCGAGCGCCTTCAGCCGGTTGCCTTCCATTAGGTGCGGCGCGAGGCGCGCCTTCTCCTGCTCTGAAATGATAAAGAGAAACCGGGCAGGTTGGCAATTCATCGAGGTCGGGCCCATACGAGCCAGATCATAGATGGCTCCCAGCACCCCCGGCGGGATCGGCTTCGGTGCCCAGTGATTGCGCGATCGTCCCTCGAACAGATCGCTCGCCAAAAGTTCAGACATACCATTTACCTCGTCAAGCATCGATTGCACGGCAGCTCAGAGCTGCGGCGTCTTTGGCCCCGCAGGCGATCCCAGAGAAGTTCGGCACAGGCAGGAGCCTTGTCGCCACGCCAAGCGACATAGCCGTCGGGGCGAACGATTACGAAGTCGGCACCATAGATACAGGCGACGCGACGATTTGTGATCTGCTGGACGGACAAAGGAATGCCACGCTCGCGCGCCTGCACGATCAGTGCTTCTGCGCCCTTTTCCCGGAAGGCGAGCAGAGTGAAACCCTTGCCGAAGAGGTCAAGCGTCGAATGTCCATCGGCAAGCCAAACGTGAGGTGCACGTGAGCCCGGCCGTGCCGTCTGCATCGGCGTGGCGACGTTCAACACCGGCTCGGGCGAGCCGTCGGGAACGACAATCGAAGAACTCTCGTACTGCCAGTTGAGCTGCAGCCCCTCTGACTCATGGGAAAAATGTACCTGTTTCGCACGGCAGAATCGGGCGACCTCGTCGCGGGCGTTTTCACCTTCGGGCGTGTCGTCGCCGATCGCTGCCGAGGTTGGCATGTCGACAAGTTTGCGAAAATAGCTAGTGGCTGTTCCCACGATGAGCTCAGCAATCGGGCGCCGCTCCTCGCCATAGGTATCGAGCAGACCGTCTCCGCCCCAACCCTTCAGAACCGCGTCGAGTTTCCACGCGAGATCGACGGCGTCGCCGATGCCGGTGTTCATCCCTTGACCGCCGTTTGGTGTAAGCTGATGGGCAGAATCGCCGGCGAGGAAGATGCGACCTTCGCGATAGCGCTCAGCCACTACCTCACGCCGCGTCCATTTAGTGACGGTGAGAAGCTCGAACTGGATGTTTGAGCCCAGCGTGTCGCGCAGGATATCACGGGCCGGGAAATCGGCCGCGCTGGTTTCGGCGTTGACGCGCACGCCAAGCCGCCAAAGGTCGCTACCGTTGATCGGCGATATAATCCTTTCGATGCCGCGCGGACCCAGCTCGAAATAGTTCGAGGCCTTGCCTAGTGGATTTTTCCTCAGCAGATCCGTCGAGTGGAAGAAGACATTCATATTGTGATCGAGGGCCATCGAACCGTTCAGCGCAATACCGAGCTTGCTGCGAACAGAACTGTCGGCGCCGTCGCAGGCGACGAGATAGGATCCCTGGAATTCCTTGACCTCGCCGCCCGCAGTCCGAACGCTGTATTGGACCCCACACTCGTCCTGGCTGAACTCGAGCATTTCGGTGTTAAGAAGAATTTCGACACGGGGAATATTGGCGGCGGTACGCAATAACAGCGGATCGAACCAGGTCTGCGGGCAACGTTGTAGCGGAGCCGGCGTGAAGGCGCTGTCGTCGCGTTCACAATCGCTGGGCATGCGGAACCGGATTATTTCGTGGCCGTGAATGCCGGTGTGGAGGATAACGTCGAGGGGATAGTCGTGCGGCCATCCCGCGTCGCGCACCGCCTGCTCGAGCCCGAGACGCCGCAGATGCTCCATGGTCCGTACATGGACCAGATTCATTTTTGGCACGGTGACCTCTCCGTTGCGACGTTCAATGAGCCGGCAGGCTTGGCCTTTAAGACCGAGCTCGATCGCAAGAAAGAGACCAACAGGACCGCCGCCGATGATTGCGACTGCAGCGGATTTATCCTTGGCACCTGTTTCAACCATGACCTTACTCCGCCTATACCTTTACTTGCTTATACAGCGCGATGCTCAAAGAGCGTTGATCTGTCCGAGTTGATCTGTCCCAATGGTCCAGCGGAGTGGTGCAAATCGAGAGCATCTTCTTGCCCTAGCATCGTGACCGGCCTTGCAGCCGGTGGTGCACTCCGTGCATCGATGCTTGCTTCTTTCCTCACAGTCGATCACTGCGCGGCCGGTAGGGTGGCAGGAACGCCAGACAGGCCATGGTGCTGGCCACCGCCAGTTCGGCGAACGATAATGCTACGGCGTAGCTATGCATACGGTCGAAGATCACGCCGAAGATCACGGGACCGATACCAGCGGCAATCGCTGAAGCCGCCCAGATCATGCCGTAGAGCCGGGTGAAGTGCCCGACGCCGAAATATTGGCTCAATGCATAGGGAATGAAGGTGATCTCGCCGCCGACGCCCAAGCCAAAAAGCAGGCCCCCAACTAGATAAAGTGTGAAGGACGAGCCGTAGTGCAGCATGAGGATGCCGACGAGCGAAGGGAGACAGAGCACGATCGCAACTCTGGGCGTGCCGAAATAGTCGAGCACAAAACCTTCATATAGTCGTGCCACGCCGATCCCCGCCGCTGCGCAGGCGACCACTTCGGCCGCATCCGAGGATGCGAAGCCGCGATCGCCCAGGAGCGCGATAAGGTGTGCGAACATACCCGAGCTGACGAGGACGAAGAGAACGCTTGCCGCAAGGCAGAGACGGAGTTCGAGAGAAAGGACGGCAGCCTTGGCAAAATCGCCGGCGACAATCAGGCTGGCCTTCAGGCGATGGGGATCTAGCCGCCGCGTGACGATAGCCGGCGACTCATGCAAAGCGAAATAGACGACCGGAAGACCGACGATAAGAATATAAGCGGCGAGAGCGACGAAGGCGGAGCGCCACCCGTAATGAGCTGCGATCCCTTGGCTGATGGCGGGCAAGAATGCCGTGGCGAACGCGAGGCCGAAGCCCGACAGCGCGAGGGCAGTGCCGCGGCGTTTAGTGAACCAACCCGCGATCACCTTGCTCGCTGGCACGGGGCCTGTGCAGGCGGCGCTGATGCCGATTATGCAAAAAAGGAAGTAGAACAACGCCAAGCTGCCTGGCATGATCGCCAGAGCGCCAAGTGTCGCGCCGAATAAGAACATGCCAGGGACCAAGAGGGCGCGGACACCATGCCGGTCCATTAGTCGCCCTGTGAGAGGGAAACTGAGGGCGGTCGTCCATGCGAGGATCATCATGCCTAGAGAAAACTGGCTTCGTGACCAGCCGAATTCTTGCGTGACCGGAACCAAGAAGACGCCAAAGGTTCCGTTGATGAGACACGCGGGGCTCGCCATTTGTGCGACCATGGCGGCCAGAGTCGCTGCCGCTCTTCGAAAGTCTCCAGACCCGAACTCTTGAGACTCTCCGTACTCCCTTCCGCTGGAGTCAGCGGAATTTTCCTTTAAGAGCTCTTCGGATAGCGCGAAGTTTCGCATTCCTCCCCCTTTGTGAACCAGCTGGTATGGGTCACGTTTTTTGGTGTGAACGTAAAGATGATTGTCTATACCCAAAGCAAATTCTCAAAAAATCAGAATGCGTGATTGCAGTTATCGTTTGGCGTGATACGTGGTCACGAACTTCGCCGTTTTGAGAGCGGCGGGGGGCGTGCCGCGGTTGATGCAGCGGTCCGCTTGCGCTGGTATCGTTGCACCCGAAAAATGCTGTCCGCCGTCTGTAGCACATTGCGATCAAAGCGAATTGTATCCGTACTGTGCACCGCCCCGCCAAGGCATAACGACGCGTTGCTGTCGCCATCCAGGTCTCGTCGAGGAAAATTGGCCGACCGCCGATGTCCTCCGCGCGCCGCATTCTTCCGGCGCCCAGTGACGTCGGGACGATCCTGTGCGTTCGCGCACGGATTTTTGAAGCTGATCCTTCAGCGTCGAAGAAATGCGACGGCATCGACTTGTGCAAAGCAAACGCTCGACGACCATATCGAGCGCCAGAATTGTCTCCTTCCGCGGCTTGAGGAACCAGTTCCGATGCGGCTTCAGCATGGAACGCCGACCCCACAGGCCGCCAAAGGGGGCGTACGGTGCGTCCGTTCGAACGCGTTCACCGTCTGAACGAGCTCGCGATCCCGACCGGCAAATATGCCCCGCAATCACTGCCTTGATCGCCGAATACCGAGAGCCTCTTCATGCGCCATCCTCGCCGGCCTCCTCCCGGTCCATGCGTCGCTCGCTTTAGAAACTCTGCCGATGATTTCGATCCCAACTCGCTCAGTTGCCGTCTGTAATAACTGTCCCGCCGTCGACAACGAGATTGTGTCCGGTAATGAAGGCACCAGCGGCGCTGCATAGAAAAAGCGCCGCCGCAGCGACTTCTTGCGGCGCGCCCATGCGCCGCAAGGGCGTCAGCGACATCCGTCGTGCAAAGGCCGTTTCGTGGGCCTGAATGGCCTTGGCAAAATCCGTATCGATGAGACCGGGCGATAAGCAATTCACGCGGATGTCGCGCGGACCCCACTGGACGGCAAGGTTGCGTGCCAATTGCGCGATGGCAGCCTTGGTGAGGCCATAGATTCCGATGGCCTTGTTGCCGCGTAAACCGGCGATGCTACCGATCAGGAGGACGGAGCCGCCACCCGCGTCGGCCATGCGCGGAATGAAACGTGAGGTCAGACGCAGCGCTCCGCGGAGATTGATGGCGAAAACGCGATCGATTTCCGTTTCGGGCGCTAACTCCATCGGGCCGACCGGTCCCTCAATCCCACCATTACAGACCAATATGTCGATTACGCTGAACTTGTGCACGACGCCCACGACGAAATGGTCGATCGCCTCTTCCTCGGCGAGGTTGCAGACTAAGGGGACGGCGTCGATTCCGAGGTCCGCCAGTTGCTCGCACGCATTGTTGCAATCAATTTCATTCTCGCTTGAGACAATGATTCGCGCGCCTGCTTCTCCAAGACTTTGCGCGATAGCGTAGCCAATGCCGCGCGTCGCGCCCGTGACAACCGCGACGCGCCCCGTTAGATCGAACAGGCGAGCTGTTTCGCCTTTGAGGATCATGGATGGACTTCCTCCATCACGCGCCCAGCGACGACCACTGGTCTGGCCTCGATCAGAATAAAGATGACCCGACAGATTTGGTCAGCGCTCGGATTGTGCCACAAATGATTCGTTCCGCGCTGGATGACGATATCGCCCGCAGTAAGCTTCTGAACTCCACCACCGTCGAGAACGAGTTCGAGTTCGCCGTTGATGACGATGCCGTAATCAATTGAGAAACTGCGGTGCATCGGCGAGGAGCAGCCAGGCAGAAAATCGACGACGCGAATTACTGAACCGCCCTTGAGCGTCTTACCCATTTCAAGAAAGTCGCCGTCAGCGCTGCCATTGAGTTCGGCGGGGACGGATTTCGTCGCCCAGATCAGAGCAAAATTGGCGTCTCGGCTGTCGATCAGGCGGGTCGTAATCAAGTCTACGTGGTCAAAGACCGAAATTCCCGCGGCGTCGTGGGTTGTGACGATCCGCCTTATGGGCTGGCTCATGAAATGACCTTCTGGGATTGCGCTGCTGATAGACGTCGTCACAACAAGGCTCGGGCGACAAGTTGCGCCCCGTCGCCATCGTGACGGAAGCCAAGGGAATCAGCGAGGGGAGTCTCAAGACGTGGATAAGCGCCAAACTGGCCTTCAAGTTCTGAATCCGGAGTGAAGCCGACGAGATCGCGTGCGTTTTCGCCGAGATTTTGCACAAGAGATTCGACGAGGTCGGCCATCGACAATCGGAGGGCGGGGAGATTGAAGCCGCGACGCAGGCCGGCGAAGCGATGCGACGGAAGAGTGGCCGCAAGGATGAGATTGTCGACGCAGCAATCGCGAGACATAAACCAGGACGTCGCTTGCGACGAGACAGGACAGTCGAAAGTGTGGCCCGCCTTGAGCGCATGGAAAATGTTGCTCATATAGGCCGAGAGATGACCGCCCGCTTGCTTAGGGCGCGCAACGACGCACGAAAGACGCGGCGAGATCCCTTCGACGAGGCCACGTCGCGAGAGATCGGCGAGAAGCGTTTCGGAGATCAGTTTTTGCGCTCCGTAGCTCATGGTCGGCAACGGAAGGGTCTCGTCATCGATCTTGTCGCGAGGAAGTGGGGTCCCAAATACTGCAATGCTCGACGAGAATACGACGCGAGCCGGAGTGGATTGCCGCGCCAATTGGTGAAACAGGCGTGCGACCGTCTCGACGTTCACGTTCCAGCCGAGATCGTAATTGGCGGCGGCGCTGCCGCCCGGCACGGCAGCAAGGTGAAACAGGAGATCAACGGGATGCGCCAGAAGGTCCTCAACGAAACCTGGATTGGTGAGATCGCCGCAGCAATTGACGACAGGGCTCTTCGGGTCCTTAGGAAGCTGTGAGTCGACCGCGACAATTGCGGCAATGTCACTCCACTCTTCAGGAAGACGAGCCCGTCGCGCGAGTCTGTCGACTAGCCCTGCGCCCACGAACCCTCCCGCACCTGTAACGACAATCCGCATCTCGTCTCTTTCTTATTGGTCACTTGATCAATGCGTTGCGGGCTGAACCGGCTCGCGGATTTGCGCGCCGATCTCTGAGTCCTCGGTCAGAACTCCGGGCTGCTCGGCTTGAAACTGTAGTGTGAGTTTTGAGCTGCTGTGACCTTGATCTCGCCAAGTTGTAAGGGTCTCGCCCGCCCTAACCACATCAACTTCAACGAGCTGTTCGGCCGTACAGGAGCGTTCGCCGGAAACGCCGCAGATGGCTTCCATAGGGGGAGCCATGCTGGCGATGAGGCCCCTGACGAAGACGTCCGTGCCGGCCGGGCCATAGACCTGAAGGGGTTTTGAGAAGATGGTTTGGAATCGGAGGCCCAGCATGCCCGAGAGTCCGGCGGCGTGATCGAAATGAAGGTAATTGATCGCGACATTCTCGATCCGAGCCGCCCGTTGCCCAAGCGACAATCGCTGGGCGGTTCCTGCGTGCCGTTGACGGTCAGAAGATTTGAAGGTTGGCCTCGCGTTGGTGCCGTTATGGGGCCGCCCTGAGTGCCCAGCGTCGTGAACGCAGTTTCCGCGAGCGCCGGTATAGTTCCGAGACAAGTAGTCGCCGCTGCCGTCGCAGCAAGCAAAGTCGAACGCATGTGAAAGTGTCCTCCGCGTGACGGATGCAGCGCTGTTTGAAGAAAAAAGTTGACGGCCCGTGCTGGCGTCTCCCCAATGCTGTTTGCCAACGCGCGATCTCTGCCGGGCAGTGGGCCACGTTGCGCGTGCACTTATCATTAGACAAATCATTTGTTGTGATCGTGATGATCGACACCATAAATGGTCGATCAAGGGAGTATGCCGTGCGTTCGGCGCCCCAGAAGCGTTGCAGCTGTCCCTGGCCGAGATGAGGAAAGACCAACACCGTCAACTACATCTCGACCAAGGGCGCAACGTCACCAGTTCGGCACGGAGCGTATTATTTCGGTCCCAAGCGATAATGGAGGAGGAAGTAAATGGCTTATGCAAGGTTCGAAACGCACCTTGCAGAGTTTGAATAACTCTGCAGTCTCGAACAGAGTCGAGACATGCTAAGGTGCATGTTAGACTATCGTGCCACGTGCTTCGATCGTAACCCCGCCTTGCGACCCCTTGTCCGAGGCCCTTTCGGAATCATGGGTGTTTCGTCGACGAGAGCTTCGATCAAGATCTTTTGCGCCGGCGTGAGCGGCTGGTATTTCCGGAACGTCAGGCCAATGGGCGCTGGTTTTCGGGAAGATCTAGCGGCAGAACTTTCAATTTGCCTGAAACGATGCGTAGCTTGCGCTCCGAATAGGTCAACAGCGCGATGGCGTCGCTGTTTATAATCATCTGTTCCGCAAGGAAGAAGGTGACGATCTCGCAAGTCTGTGCCGGAGGCGTGAGTCCTGCGGCGATAAGAAGTGTCTCGAAATAGCGTCGCGTTGGCGTCCCGTGGGGCGCAACGACCCAGCTTTCTTGCGCCAGCTCCGCCATTGTGGGCCGGCGTTTCGAAAGCGGATGGTCCCGTCGCACAACGACAGTAAAGAATTCGTCGTAGAGACGTAGTTCTTCAAGCGTAAAGCGGCCGCAAGTACCGCGAGCGTCACTGTCGCTTCGACCTCGAGGGCCCAGCGCGGACCCCGGTTATCCTTCCGATCCCAACATACTGCGCAATTGGCGGCTCATGCCGCATCGGCGATCCCATGATGCACGTGGCGCCGGCAAAGGCAGCCTTGGCCACGCCGTATTCGCTCAGCGCATCTAGCGCGCTCGCAACTGAAGGCGCGACATAGACCGATGCCGCCTCCGCGTTGTGTGCCTCAGCTGGACAAGTTTGCATGAGAGAGCCGGTACTCACAGGCGACGCTCCAGTCGCAGGCGATCGAGCAGAACGCCGATAATGACAATCGCGCCCAGCACGACCATCTGGACATATCCGTCGACCCGGGTGAGGTTCATGCCGTTGGACAGGATCGTAATGAACAATGCGCCGAGCACGGCCGTGCCGACCCCCCCGCGGCCGCCCGCGAGGCTAGTTCCCCCGATCACCGCGCCGGCGATCGCCTGCAGCGACAGCGCACCGCCGAGGTTCGGCTCGCCAGATCCGGTGCGCGCCGTCATCATGATCGCGCCGAGTGCGGCAAGCGCCGAGCATAGCACGTAGGTCGTAATCAGGATGCGCTTCACGGGCAGACCGGCGACCGCGGCCGCGCGCGGATTGGTGCCGATGATGTAGAGAGATCGCCCGAATACGGTGCGCGCCAGGACCAAATGAAGCACAATGCCGACGGCGACGGTGACCGCGATGGCGGCAGGGATGCCGAAGACGCTCCCGCCGTAGAAGATCTGGGAAAATAGCGTCGGCACGCCTTGCACAGGCCGTCCGGACGACAGCGTGGTCGCAACCCCGATCGCGACGTTGTAGCTGCCGAGTGTCGCGACAAAGGGATTGACTTTGAACATGGCGATCACGACGCCATTGAAGAGCCCGCAAGCGACGCCGAGGCTGAAGCCGACGGCAAGCCCGGCGAGCAGCACCGCGCTAGGGTCGTGGCCCGTCGCCGCAGCACCGGCCATGGCGAGCGCGGTGCCGACGCTCACCATCGACACTGTCGGGCCAAGCGCGAGGTCGAGGCCGCGCGTCAGGATGACCACGGTCTGGGCCATCGCGAACAAGGCGAGATAGCTGGTCTGCTGGGCAACGTTGAGCAGGTTAGCCGACGATAGCACGCCGCGATCGAACGAGGCGAAGCCGAGCACCAGCACCACCATCGCGATCGGCAGAATCGCGCTCCAGAGCCATCGGGCTGGCAACAGCTTTTCGCGGCCTGTCTCCTGGGCGGCAACGGACAATTCGAGGTCAGACACCGGATTTTCTCCGTCGGCTGAGCTCGTCGAGCGCGACGGCCGCTACCATGATTACGCCGAGAAAGATCGGCTGCAGGCGGGAGTCGACGTGCAGCAGGTTGAGCGCATTGCCGAGAATAGTCAGGAACAGCGCGCTGATGGCGACGATTTCGACCCGGCCGACGCCACCGCGCGGGCTGACCCCGCCGATGACGGCAGCGGCGATCGATTGCAGCATCATCCGGTCGCCGCCGAAGCTCGCCTGGCCGGAGCCGACCTGCGCGGTCAGCAGGATCCCGGTCAAAGCCGCGAGCAAGCTCGAGACGACATAGGTGCCCACGATATGGCGTTGGATCGACACCCCCGACATTACGGCCGCATCGACATTGCCGCCGATCGCGTAGATGTAACGACCGAACAGCGTGCGCCGCTGCGCGAACACCATCACCAGGATTGCCGCGATCGCCACGTGGACGGCAGTAGGAAGGCCGAACGCTTGCGCACGGCCAAAGCCCTTCACGAAATTGTCGGGCATGCCGTAGACGGGGATACCGCTCGTGATCATGAGGCCGACGCCAGCGGTCGCCGACATCGTGCCCAGGGTCACCACGAAGCCGGAAACCTTGAGCTTTGCGACGCAGAATCCGTTGACGAGCCCGACCAGGATCCCGCAGCCCAGTCCGGCGGCGACGCCGCTTGCGATGATAAGGGCGGTGTTGCCGGGAAATGCGGCGGCCGTAGTCGCCATGGTCTTGGCGGTGACCACGCTTGCGAGCGCGACCACCGCGCCGACCGATAAATCGAAGCCGCCTGCGACAATCACTAGCGCCTGCCCGGAGGCCACGATCGCCAGCAGGGAGGCGTTGCGTAGGATATTGAGGATGTTGACGGTGCCATAGAATTGCGGATCTACGGCGGACATGCCGGCCACGAGCAGCACGAGCAGTGCCGGCAAGAACCCGATCTCGCCCGCAATCGATCGCAGGTCAGTCGCGCTGCGCGGCTCCGCTGCGATTAGCCCTGTGCTCATGCGACCTCCGCCGTGAGATGATCCCGGAAGAAGCTTGAAAGCACGTTCTGCTCCGTCTTTTCGGCGCCCGTCAACTCGGCCGCGATGCGGCCGTGATGCATCACATAGAGCCGGTTCGACAGCGCCAGCACCTCCGGTAGTTCGGACGAGACGACGATCACGGCGGCGCCGGCCTCGACCAGGCGCTTCATAAACTCGTAGACTTCAAGCTTGGCGCCGACGTCGATGCCGACGCTGGGCTCATCGAACAAGAACACGGTAAGCTCGCGCGTCAAAGCACGGCCGAGCATGACCTTCTGGCGGTTGCCACCGGACAGCGCGCCCGCGGGTCGTTCGATATTGGGCGGCCTGAGCTGCAATTGCGCCATGATGCCCGCGATCCTTGTACGCTCGACGGCCTGCCGCAATATGCCGAATCGCGCGAAAGCCGGCAGGTCAAGCACGGTCATCGAGGCGTTCTCGCGGATCGACCGGGACAGCGCGAGCCCTTCGGCGATCCGATTGGCGGGGAAGTAGGCGATCCCGCGCTTCAGGCTTCGCCGCGGCGCCGGCGATTCGTACGGCGCGCCGTCAATCCTTATCGTGCCGGAGGCCGTCGGCTCGATCCCGTAGATCGCGCGGATCAGCTCCGACTTACCGCAGCCGACCAGGCCCGCGATGCCTGTGATCTCGCCGGCCCGGGCGTGCAGGCTCACGTCACAAACGCTGCCGTCGGTGAGCGTCAGATTTTCGATATCGACCATCAACTTGTCCGGCTCGTGCGCGATGGTCGGAAACAAGAGGTCGATCTTGCGCCCCGTCATCAGTTCGACCAACTCACCGTCGGTCGAGGTCGCGGCGTCGAGGGTGCGGATGTGACGGCCATCGCGCAGCACGGTCACGCGGTCGGCCAGGGCCCGGATCTCGCGCATGCGATGCGAGACATAGATCAGTCCGACGTTCTGGCTTTTGAGCCGGGCGATCAGTTCGAACAGTCGCCCGGTCTCACGCTCGGTCAGTGAAGCAGTCGGCTCATCCAGGATCAACAGGCGAATCTTGCCGAGCAACGCCTTGGCTATCTCGGCCATCTGCTGGTGCGCGCGCGAAAGGTCATCGACCCGTCGCGAGGGATCGAGGTCGAAGCCGAGTTCGTCGATCAGCGCCCGTGCGCGCTTGCGCATCTGGCCTGAGCGCAAGACTCCGCTCCTGGCGACTTCGCGGCCAAGGAACAGGTTCTCTTCCACAGTCAGGCTAGGGACGAGCGAGAATTCCTGAAATACAGGACTGATGCCGATCGCGCGCGCACGCTGGGGAGTGAAATTGTGGATCGCGTCGCCAGCGAAATGGAACGTGCCTTCGTCAGGCGGAAACGTTCCCGACACGAGGTTGATAAGGGTCGACTTGCCAGCACCGTTCTCACCGAACAGGACATGGAGTTCGCCGGCACGGACATCGAGATCAACCCGGTCGAGCGCACGGACGCCCGAAAACCGCTTTGAGATTCCTCGCAATCGAAGCAGAGGCGGGACTAGCTGCGGGTCGATATCGGTATCCATCGGCTTCTCCGGAGGCCGGTTGAGAGGCGGGAGATGCATCTCCCGCCTCAAGGGCTTGCCCGCAGGGCTCACCTGGCCTTGACCGAATAGACCGGGGTCCAGCTTGCCGGCGCCAGCACGAGATCCATCTGCAGCTTCGGCACGGTGGTCTTGTCGATTGCCGTGGCCACCGGTTGAACAAGGCTCATGACCGCCTTCTTCTCGATAAGGCGCACGGCCTGGTCGATCGCCATGGCGCCTTCGCCCACGGGATACTGGGTTGCGAAGGCGAGGATATCGCCGCGGTTGAGCGCGTCGAGCATCGCCTGATTTTCGTAAGACGATACGATCTTCATGTCGTTTCGGCCGGCCTCGGCAACGGCGCCGATCGCAGCTTCGGCGGTCGGCGCGGTGCCCCAAATCACGTTCATGCCGGGATAGGCCTGCAGCGCGTCCTGGATGAGCTGGAGCTGCACCGCGACTCCGGAGTCGCCGAACTTCTCGCCGAGAATCTTGGCGTTCGGGTTCTTGGCGATCGCCTTCTTGAAGCCCTCGTTGAACGATTCCGCCCAGCCTGAACCGGCCGGCCCGGGGAACGTCACGATGTTGAGCTTGTCTCCGGGCTTCGTCTGCGCCAGCAGGCCTTCGCCGGTGACTTCTCCCATCGCGACGAAGTCGACATAGTTGGCCGCGGGCAAGGCATTGGGCGGCAGCGGGTTGGTGACGCCGACGACCGGCACGCCCTTGGCCTTGGCTTCTTCAAATTTCTTGCTCAGCCCGGCGCCCGAGATGGCGCCGACGATGATGGCATCCGGGCCGCTCGCCATGCAGTCGTCGAATTGCGAGAGTTGCTTGGGCAGGTTCTCGTAGCCGCCGGCTTCATAGAGGTTCATGTTGACGTTCATGGCCTCCGCTTGCTTCACGATTCCGTAGGCGACCGCCACCCAGAAACTGTCCTTCATGTGCGGGAAGAGCACGCAGAGCTTATAGGGCTTCTCCGCCTTCGGCAGCGGCGTGTACTCCGCGGGCTTCGGCGCTCCCGATGACGCATCGTAGACCTTCATCGGAAACCACGGCGTGTCGGCCGCGGCCGGTGTCATCGCAGTGGCGGCAAGTGAAAGAGCCGCCAACCCAAGTGCGGAGCGGATCGGCCGAAGTCGGTTGGGAGAAAGGCATGTCGTGCTTGGCATAGCAAATCCTCAGGGTTCGAATGAAAGATAGAGACCGACGTCGCACGTCATGATGCGCAATTGATGTTGAGCTTTTTCCTATTGAACGCGCCCTTTAATTTCTGACATATCAGAATACGGTAGCGCACTCAACTGGATTCAGTGGGCGTCGATGAGCGACAAGGGGTCGGCGTGTTTAAAGAGAAATTGTCTTGACGAATTCTGCCATGTCAGAATAGGCTTCCACCGGGTTCGGCTACGTGGCTACAGACGCAGCGCCTTAGCGGCACATTTACCGATCTCATCACCGAATATGAGAACGGCACGACGATAATGTTCAAGGTCGCTACCGTACCGACCGATCTCGCCTTGGTGTCGATTGCGGTAAAACCCGTCAGTGCCCCCAATACTCGCTCCCAGCCAAGTCTCTTGTGTACACACTTATTCTGGTGGCTCCCTGACGGAGGCGCAGGAAAGCATCATGGCGCCCTGGAATCCTCGTCGAGTATGGGCCGACCACGAACGAGATGGTGGCCATCTTCATTCCGACGTGAGCTGGACGAGGCGGGAATAAGGATCGCGGCCAACACCGGACTCCCGCCCGCGAAACAAGCCTCCAGTGAACAGGGGGCGGGCACTTATCGCGAGGCCCTGATGCTCGCCTCGATGAGAGGATTCCTCGCGGGATCCTGCGTTCCACGCGGCGGGCTTTTCTGTTGTGGAAACAAGTTATTTCTGGTACAACAGAATTGTGAGCGCCTGTTGTTCCTTGGCTGCGGCGCAATGTCAATGCTCATGAAGCCGCGGGACACTTGATGATGTCGGACAGGTTCGAATTGGATCATCTGTTGGAAACTCCTCCAACGGAGGTGTCGGCTTTAGAAGCCGCCGACGTTCTGAGGAGGCGCTATAACCTGGTCGGTCAAGTGCGGACGCTGTCGAGCGAGCGCGACGCAAATTTCCGGATCGACGCTCCCGGAGGACCATATCTGTTGAAGATCACAAATCCGGCCGAAGATCCAAACGTCACGGATTTGCAAACTGCCGCGCTCCGTCACCTCGAGCGTGAATCTCCGTCGCTACCCGTGCCGCGAATCATCGCCACAACGGAAGGAATCGATCAGCCACAGGAGACATTCGGCAACAGGCCGCACGTCGCGCGGCTGATGTCGTACATGCCGGGGGCCCCGCTCGGCGCCGCCAAAGGGACCAGCGAAATCCGGTCAGCGGTCGGCACTACGCTCGCGCTGATCGACGCCGGGCTGCGCACATTTGAACATCCCGCGTCCGATCACGACCTGCTTTGGAATGCCGCAGACGCACTGCGTGTCCGAAGTGCAATCGGATTCGTGAACGATCCGGAGAAGCGTCGACTCGCCGAGATAACGCTTGATGAGTACGAGGAGCGTGCGGCTCCATCGCTGCCAAGACTACGAAAGCAAGTCATTCATAACGATTTCAATCCGCATAACGTGCTTTTCGAAAGCTCGGCACCGTTCGCGATATCCGGGGTTATCGACTTTGGGGATATCATTCTAGCTCCACTCGTGACCGACGTATCGACGGCTCTGGCCTACCAGGACTACGACGGCCAAAGCCCCGTTGCGGTGGTCTCGGACGTCATTCGAGCCTACCACCGTTCGACGCCGCTCATGTCGGAGGAGCTGGATGTCGTCTTGGATCTGGTGCGTGCGCGCCAAGTGCTAGTGGGAATCATCTCAGCCTGGCGAGCCGCCCATCAACCCGGGAACGGCACTTATATCTTGAGAAACAGTGCGCGGGCATGGGCGGGACTGCAAGCGCTTCACAACGTGTCGCGCCACGAATTTCGTCGTGGCTTGATGTGGGCATGCAAGGAGAAACCAATTGAGCCGTGATTTCGTTGCCGGGATGGTGAACTCGTTCGTTCCAGGCCGGACGCATGGGCTGGATCCGACTGCCCGCAAGATACTGGAGCGGCGCGAAGCAGTTTTAGGGCCCGCCTACAGACTCTTTTACCAGGATCCGCTGCATATTGTCAGAGGCCATGACGTCTGGTTGTACGACCACGACGGGAAACGCTATCTGGATGCCTACAACAACGTGGCGGCGGTGGGTCACTGCCACCCGAAGGTCGTGGCAGCGGTTTGCGAGCAGGCTGCGGTTCTAAATACCCATACGCGTTATCTGCACGAAAAGATCGTTGACTATGCGGAGCGATTGCTCGGCCATTTTCCCGATGAGCTCAGCAACGTCATGTTCACCTGCACGGGCAGCGAAAGCAACGATCTCGCGATACGCATCGCAAAGGCATATACGGGAGGCGAAGGCTTCATCGTTACGGATTTGGCCTATCACGGCGTTACCGACGCGGTATCGAAGCTGTCTCCATCGCTCGGGCCGAACGTGCAGCGCGGACCGTTTGTTCGGACCGTAGGCGCTCCGGATCTGTATCGCTGCAAAGGGCCCGACGTTGGAGCCGAATTTGCTTCTGGCGTCCATTCGGCCCTGGTCGACATGCGTAAGCACGGCATTCGGGTCGCAGCCGTCGTTTGCGACACGATCTTCTCGAGCGACGGTGTCTTGTCGGATCCTCCGGGATTTCTCCGGGAAGCGGTCGAGTTGGTCCGGTCGGAAGGAGGACTCTTCATCGCGGACGAGGTTCAAGCGGGATTCGGGCGGACAGGTGAGAGCATGTGGGGATTCGCGCGGCATGGGCTCGTTCCGGACATTGTCACGCTAGGCAAACCGATGGGAAATGGGCATCCGATCGCCGGCATCGTGGCCAAACCACATGTCATCGACGAATTCGGTCGCACGGCGCGCTATTTTAGTACGTTCGGAGGTAATCCTGTGGCTTGTGCGGCGGCGATGGCAACACTTGGTGTCATTGAGGAGGAAAGTCTCATCGAAAACGCTCGCGATGTCGGGAACTATCTCAAAGAGCGCTTTGAGGTGCTCGCGGCCAGTCATGAACAGATCGGCGACGTGAGGGGGGCAGGACTTTTCGTCGGCGTAGAATTCGTAAAGGACCGACTCCGAAAAGAGCCGGCTCCCGATCTGGCAACGCATGTCGTCAATGCTGCTCGCCGTGCCGGAGTGCTCATCAGCGCCACGGGTCCTGGTGCCAACGTCCTGAAGATCCGGCCCCCGCTCGTTTTTAAGAGAGACCACGCCGACATTCTGGTCGACACCATTGATGCCATTCTGTCGACGTGATTTCCTCGGTGAGAAAACATTGCCACTCGCGGCGGGGTGCAGTTGTCAGATCGTGACCAAGCCTTGCCCATCTGCAGCCGGAAGGTCTCCGCTCTCGTAGTTGATGGCACGGTCGACTCCGGGAGCCACCCGCATTTGTCCGAGGGGCCCGCGCTGCCAATCACGTGGCATCCCCCAGCTTGCGACCTTGGAGAGCCCAGCCGGGCTGGCAATCCGGGCGGGCCGATGGCATCGGGAAACGTCGACGCCCTACCGAGCGACACATCGATCTTCCGAAAATCAATCGCCCGATCTTGCGTATTCGCGCCACCCCGGCATTTTGATGACTTAGCCGCCGACGGCCACGGAACCCGCGATTTCACCACCTTGCCGACCGCGTCGGCCTATTCAGTTCGAATGGAGGTAGGTAGTTCTTGCGGTCGATCATTCGCCCACGCATGTAGGGATCGACCGAAATGAGATTTCGCACGACGGAATCGGCGTCGTCATCAACCTGCACGGAGCGGATGGTGAAATCGCCGTCCGTCGGCAAGCCGGTCGGACGACGTAGTAGATGAAAGAACGCATGTGTGCCTCTTCCTAAATGTCTGATATAGCAGAAATGTAGATCAAGGCCTGTCATCGTTTCGCCCGATAAAAAGGAGTTCAGTGCAAGTGCCGAAACCCTATGCTACCAAAGGCAGAAGGCTCACCGATCTGAAGACGGGAACTTTGAAAAAAGCGAAAGAGACGCGCGGGCGCAAGCAGAGCGAATCTCCGCAGATTGGGTCCCTCGATCCGGATAGCGAAGAGTCGGTTGAACGTCAGGTTTACGGACTTATCAAGGAAGCCCTGATGGCCGGTCTTCTGGCGCCCGGCTCCGCAATTACCGGCCGATCAATCGCGAACGGCCTCGGCATCAGCCCGACGCCGGTGAGAGACGCTTTGAAGAGACTGGAAGCAGACGGAGTCATCGAGGGCAGGAACAAGAGCGCGTATTTTGTCAATGAACTCACCCGCGAGAAATACATCGATATTCTGAACGTGCGCAGCGAGATCGAATGCTACGCTGCCGGCCTCGCCGCCAAGGCTGCCACGCCCGAGGACATCAGCTACCTTGAACAAGTCAATGCAAAGTACGTTGTCGCCAAGAGCATGACCGAAAGCATCCGTCTCAATTATCTATTCCACTTCGGGATCTACAAACTTGCCAGATCGGCGGTCCTTCTCGACGTGATTTCGAACCTGTGGGTTCGGATTGGCCCTTCCATGCATCTATACATGCAGTCCTACAAGGTCAGCGATGTCGTGAACAATCACTCGCGTATCGTCGCGGCCCTGAAAAGGCATGACCCCGAGGCCGCGGCCGCGGCGCTACGCAAAGACCTGAACGAGGCAATCAAGGTGATTGCTCCCCGGCTTCCGACAATGTTGGCCGAACGCGCTTCGGCCGAAGCTTCCCGGAACTTTGCGGTCACCGGAAAATAACTCGCGGACGGGCTCCTACCAGGCTCCCCAGCCAGCATCGACGGGAACCGTAATTCCATGAACCGCATCGGAATCGGAACTCGCAAGATAGACGGCCGTTCCGGTAATTTCGTCCGGCTGTAGGAAGTCGCGGCCGGTCGGCGTCAGGGCTCGCATCTGCGCGATGTAGGCTTCCATGTCGGGACCGCGGAGATGTGCGTTCAGCGGTGTCGCGATGTTTCCGGGTGCAAGCGAGTTGACGTTGATGTTCTCGCGGCCAATCTCCACCGCAAGCGCCCGCGTCAAATTCACGATGCCGCCCTTTGCGGCGCAGTAGGCGGGACAATTCGGACCGGCACCGATTCCCCAAATGGACGAAATGTTGATCACCTTGCCACGTCCTAGCCGACGAAACTCGGGCAGAACGGCCTGCGTCATGAAGAACGTTCCCTTGAGATTGAGATCGATCTGAGCGTCCCACATCTCCTCGGTCGTGTCTTCGATAGGCGCGGTGTGCATGATGCCGGCATTGTTCACAAGAATGTCGATCTGGCCAAACTTCTTCACGACGGCGGCCACGAGCGCCTTGATTTCAGAAACGCGCGAACAATCCGCAACAAACGCCGCTCCCGTTCCGTTTTCGTCGGACAATTTTTTCACGACAGCTTCGGCCCGCTTCACGTCTCTCGACGCCACGATCGCTACTTTGGCGCCCTCCCTTGCGAAGCGCAGCGCTATCGCTTCGCCGATGCCTTGTGTTGATCCGGTAATGATCGCTACTTTGTCCCTAAGGCGCATGGCCCGTCCTCGCTTTTGATATGCCTAGTTTCTGAAATATCAGAAATGCGGAGCCGCTGCAATCGGGATCGGGGCACAATTTGAAGCGCGAAGGGGCTTGCTATTTCTGCAATATCAGAATAAGAAGTCAACTTAGGTATTCCCAACAAGCGACGAGAGGTTGCCTCTGTGTCGATCTGCCGAGTGGTGAAACATGAGATTGGCTTGCGATACTGGAGGAACATTCACCGATCTGATCGTTGAATACGACGACGGCGCGGTCAAGATGTTCAAGGCCGCAACCGTACCCAGCGACCCGGCGCAAGGCGTGATTGATGCCGCGGCGGTGGCGGCCGCGGACGAGGGTGCCTCGCTACGGGACTTCCTCGGACGGTGCGAATTGCTTGTCCATGGCACGACCCATGCCATCAACGCGATCATCACCGGCAGGACGGCAAAGACGGCCCTGCTGACAACGGCGGGGCACCCCGATATCCTCACGCTGCGCGAGGGTGGACGATCCGAGCCCTTTAATTTCCGGATAGCGTATCCAGCGCCGTATATTCCGCGGGCACTAACTTTCGAGGTCAAGGAACGCGTAAACTCTGCGGGTGCGATCGTAGAACCTCTCGACGAAGCCGCACTAGCGCGAACAATCCACGAACTCTCCGATTCGGGCGCGGAGGCTGTCGCGGTCTGTCTGCTTTGGAGCATCGCGAATTCCGCCCATGAGTTGCGGATCGGCGAGGCCCTTCGCGCACAGCTACCGCATGTGCCATTCACGCTGTCTCATCAGGTAAATCCGACCCTGCGGGAGTATCGCAGAGCCTCGTCGGCCGCCATCGATGCTTCGTTGAAGCCGCTGATGAGTCGGTATCTTGGAGGGCTGGTCAATAGGCTGACGGAGAACGGCTTCGGCGGACGAGCGCTAGTTCTGACGTCGCAGGGCGGAATGATGGATGCTGATGAACTCGCCAAGCAGCCAATCCACGCGATCAACTCCGGGCCGTCGATGGCGCCGATCGCCGGGCGCTACTATGCGGGCTTGAACAGTTCGCTTCCCGTCGCGATCGTGGCCGATACCGGCGGAACGACCTATGACGTCAGCGTGGTGCGCCGGGGTCGCATACCCAAGACCCGAGAGACCTGGATCGGAAATCCCTATCGCGGTCACATGACTGGCTTTCCCTCCATCGACATCAAGAGCGTCGGAGCGGGTGGGGGGTCGATCGCCAGCGTCGACGCCGGCGGAGTACTTCACGTCGGTCCTAAGAGCGCGGGATCCGTCCCTGGTCCGGTCTGCTACTCGGCGGGCGGAAAAGAGCCGACGCTCACCGACGCGTCGCTAGTTCTCGGTCACCTCGATCCAGACTATTTCCTCGGCGGCAGGATGAAGCTGGACATCGACGCAGCCCAATCTGTGATCAATGAAAAGATTGCGAAGCCGCTTGGGTTGAGCTTGATGGAGGCTGCCTCGTCGATTGTCGAGGTCGCAACTGAGAACATGGTGCAGGCGATCGAAGAAATCACGATCAACCAGGGCATCGACCCCAGCGAGGCCGCGCTCATCGGCGGTGGCGGCGCCGCAGGCTTCAATTCAGTTTTCATCGCCCGCAGGCTGCAATCGCCTCTGTTGATCATGCCAGAGACCGGCGCCGCACTGAGTTGTGCGGGAGCCTTGATGTCCGATTTGCGGGACGAGTACAGGTCGATGTTCTTCGTTCGGTCGTCCGAGTGGAAAGCGGAGGCCGTCAATGCGGTCCTCGGCGAATTGCGGCAACGGTGTTTCGAGTTCCTGGAGCGTGCCGGAAAAACGCGCGAGTCCGGCCATATCGAGTTTGCAGTCGAGGCGCGATACCAGGGGCAAGTGTGGGAGATCGAGATCCCCGTGCACGTCAACCTGTTCGCGACTCAGGAGGATCTCGATGCGCTAGTCGAGGATTTCCACGTGCATCATCGGGAAGTCTTTGCGGTCAGAGACGATCATTCGGCCGTCGAGTTCGTGTGCTGGACCGCTGCCGTGTCTGCTGGATTGCGCAAGAAACCGCTCGGTCGGCTACAGATTGCAGCGCGCAAGCTCGGAGAGAAATCTGTCCGCCAAGCATACTTTCGCGATGCCGGACTTGTCGAAACGCCGGTCGTTTCGATGGCAAACCTCAAGCCAGGGGTTGTTGCGAGCGGCCCGGCCGTGGTCGAAACTCCATTTACGACGATCGTCATCGATCCGGGAGCGTCTTATTGGCTCGAAGAATCGGGCAGCCTTCTAATCAAGCCGTGAGGAAAAGATGAAACTCTCGTCAGGCGCCCGTCTGGATGGCGCGAAACTGTCGATCGTGGCCAACCGGTTCGGGGGCGTGTGCCGGAAGATGGGAAACACACTCCTCCGCACGGGTCGATCGGGCGTCCTGAACCGCGCAAAGGATTTCTCCTGTTGCATACTGACGGCGGAATCGGATCTGCTCACGGCAGAGGAAAGTCTGCCGATACATGTGCTTTCCGGCCCCGACTTGATGGGGCGGTGCATGAAGCAGTACCATCCGGTGCTCAAGCGCGGTGATGTTTTTCTGCACAACTCGCCCTATCACGGCAATTCGCACCCGGCAGACCATACGCTGTTGATGCCTGTCATCGACGACGACGGTACTCATCGTTTTACGGTGGTCGCAAAAGCTCACCAGGCGGATATCGGAAATTCAGTGCCGACCACCTATCACGGGACAGCGCGCGACGTCTACGAAGAGGGCGCCTTGATCTTTCCGGCCGTCAAAGTCGCCGAAGACTACGTAGTTAAGGACGACATCGTGCGAATGTGTCGCATGAGGATTCGGGTACCTGACCAGTGGCACGGCGATTTCCTCGCGATGCTCGGCGCCGCGTTCATCGGTGAGCGCGAGTTGCTGTCGATGGGACGCGAACTCGGCTGGTATCATCTGGAGGCTTTTTCTAGGCAATGGTTCGACTATTCGCGCAAGCGAATGATCGAAGCCATTGCGAAGCTGCCGAAAGGTCGTGCAACCGCAAAGTCAACCCACGACGCAATTCCAGGTACGCCGCCCGACGGAATTACCGTCACATCAAAGGTTAGCGTCGTGCCGTCCGCAGGTAAGATTCATGTCGACCTCACCGACAATCCCGATCAGATGGCGTGCGGCTTGAACGTGTCGGAGGCGTGTACAAGAACGTCGGCCATGATCGCCATCTTCAATTCGATCGATCCCACCGTGCCAAAGAATGCCGGATCGTTCCGATGCATCGACATCGAAATCAAAAATCGTGGCGTTGTCGGTCGTCCCGAGCATCCGATCAGCTGTTCGGCATCGACGACCAATCTTGCTGATAGGGTGCAAAACGCCACTCAGTTGGCGCTTGCCGAGATCTCTGAGGAAATTGGCATGGGCGAGATCGGATGCTTCTGCCCGCCCTCGACGGCGGTCGTGTCCGGGATCGACCCGCGCGACGGCAAGCCATATGTAAATCAGCTTTTCCTCGGTCATACCGCCGGCGCGGGGGCGGCCACGCAGGACGCGTGGCTTACGATGCTCCATGCTGGAAATGGCGGAATGTGCTTCATTGACAGCGTCGAACTGGACGAGGTCTACACTCCGATCCTCGTGAAGACGCGTCGCCTGATCGCCGACAGCGAGGGTGCCGGTACCTTCCGGGGAGCGCCCGGAATTCTCGTCGAGTACGGTCCGATCGGTGCGCGCATGCAAGCGATCTTCATTGCAGACGGTAATATCAACAATCCAAAGGGCGCGCGAGGCGGAGAAGCGGCCGCCTGTTCTCAGCAACATGTACTTCGGACGGACGGCCTATCGCATGCCCTGCCGCAATACTGCGACACCTGGCTCGAAGCGGGTGAAACGCTCATATCCGTAGCAAGCGGTGGAGGTGGCTACGGCAATCCTGCCGGCCGAGATCCGAAGCGCGTCTTGGAGGATGTCCGCGAGAAGCTCGTTTCGCGCCAAAGAGCCCGAGACGTCTATCGTGTTTCGATAACGAGAGATTTCCAGCTCGATGAAGCCGAAACGACAGCTCTCAGGGCCGAACCCAGCAGTTGGAATTGAGCAGTCGGTTGCCGGTGGGCGGAGGTCAACGTTTAGTACGTTATGGATTTCCTCCGAACAGTTGTCCACCGGCCTGACCCAACACTCGGGGGCAGCATCGCCATTTTACCCAACGGTGAGCGCCAAGATCGGGGCCGACGGCCGAGCCAAAGAGTTCGACGGAGCCAGGCTGCATCCTATGATCAGAATTCGGTCTGTATAAACCAACCCTCGCGCGCCCGGTGCGTCAAACGCCGGCTGGTTCATCGCAGTCGCAAAGAAGGACTGAAGCCGTGTCGTACTTGGATAAACTCAACGATAAGTCGCTGTTGCGTACTCACGCCTTCGTCGGCGGAGCGTGGCTAAGTGCCGAAGAGCCCGATGCAACGCTATCCGTTGTCAATCCGTCCACTGGGTCGGTCATTGGAACGGTGCCGGATATGCGGGCACTCGAGACGCGCCGCGCGATCGCGGCCGCCCACACCGCCTTGCCTGCATGGCGGGATAGAACCGCAAAGGAGCGATCGACCATTCTGCGGCGCTGGTCTGAACTCATGATGCAGAATCAGAACGATCTTGCGACCATCATGACGTCCGAGCAGGGGAAAACTCTCGCCGAGAGCCGCGCAGAAATCGCCTATGCAGCAAGCTATCTCGAATGGTTCGCCGAAGAAGCCAAGAGAATTTACGGCGACACTATACCGTCGCAGCAGTCGGACAGGCGGATCGTAATCCTCAAGCAGCCAATCGGAGTCTGCGCCGCGATCACGCCGTGGAACTTTCCTGCGGCCATGATCACCCGCAAGGCCGGCCCGGCGCTCGCCGTAGGCTGCACGATGGTGGTCAAGCCGGCGAGCCAGACGCCGTTTTCGGCGTTGGCGCTGGCCGTACTCGCCGAGCGCGCGGGCCTGCCCGAAGGCGTATTCAGTGTCATCACCGGATCTGCGAGCGCGATTGGTGGAGAGATGACCTCCAACCCGCTCGTGCGCAAGCTAAGTTTCACGGGTTCGACGGACATCGGAAAACGGTTGATGGCGCAGTGTTCGGGCACCATGAAGCGCACCTCAATGGAGCTTGGCGGCAACGCGCCGTTCATTGTCTTCGATGACGCCGACTTGGAAGAAGCCGTACGTGGCGCGATCGCGTCGAAGTACCGCAATGCGGGCCAGACCTGCGTCTGTGTGAATCGCATTCTGGCGCAGGATGGCATCTACGATGCATTCGTTGCCAGACTGGCCGATGCCGTGCGTGGCCTCAAGGTGGGAGATGGCTTCGCGGAGGGGATCCATGTCGGGCCGCTTGTCAATAATGCCGCGATCGAAAAGACGCAGGAACACATCACGGACGCGGTCTCTAAAGGCGCAAAAGTCGTAGTAGGCGGTAGGCCTCATGTGCAGGGGCAAAACTTCTACGAACCGACCGTTCTTCGTGATGCGACACGAGACATGAAGATCTTCACCGAGGAGACCTTCGGCCCGGTTGCGGCGGTGTTTCGTTTCAAGACGGACCTGGAAGCGATCAACCTCGCCAACGACACCCAGTTCGGTCTCGCCTCATATTTCTATAGTCGCGACATCGGCCGGATCTGGCGGGTCGCTGAAGCGCTGGAATACGGCATGGTAGGCATCAATGAAGGCTTGATCTCCAGCGAGGTTGCCCCGTTCGGAGGTGTCAAGGAGAGCGGCAACGGTCGCGAGGGCTCAAAATACGGTGTCGAGGACTATTTAGAGATCAAGTATCTCTGCATGGGCGGCCTTGCTCCTATTGGGGCAGGCTGAAAGCCAAATGCCCCTCAAGATCAAACATCGATCGTACGATCCGAAACCGGACTGGGGCTGAAGACGGCTGTACTCGGGATCAGGATTTTAGCATTGCGCCGAGCGTTTTTCTGATATAGCAGATATAGGGTGTTTTTGGAAATGCCGGATATCGACCTGCATGTCGTCTCTCCAGCGCCGGACGGCGAGTTCGGCGCCAAGGGAGCCGGGGAGGCGGGCACCGCAGCTGTCGTGGCCAATGACGTGACGACGCTCATTCGCCGTTCGATGTCACTGTCCCTGAAATCCCTTTACCGCCAAGGGCCGTGGTCACGGCGCTCGGACGCATCCGATCGAAGTTTCCGCAAATATCAGCATCACCCACGGAGGATTTACATGGCCAAGCAAACGATACGGTCCAACTCCATCTCACGCCGCCGCCTGCTCACGACAGCCAGCGCAGGCGTCGTTCTCGCGGCATCGCCGTTTCGCATCAATCTTCTTCAGGCGCAGGAAGCCACAATCAAGGTCGGATTTCCCGTGCCTTTGACCGGGCCCTACGGCGCCGAAGCACAGGATCAGGTGCGTGCCGCGGAAGTCGCCATCGCCGAGTTCAACGAAGGTGGAGGTCTCAATGGGCGCAAGGCCGAACTGCTGGTGCGTGACGACAAGCTCAATCCGGGCGAGGCAGCGACCCGCACGCTGGAACTGATCGAGAAGGATAAGGTCAACTTCATCGTTGGCAGCCTGTCGGCCGCCGTTCAGCTCGCGGTCAACAACATCACCAAAGAGCGCCAGATCATTTTCAATTCCATCAGCCAGTCCGATATCATCAATGAAGTGTCGGACTTCAGCAAATACACCTTTCACGAGGCGCTCAACCCGCACCTCACGGCGGGCGCGGTAGGCCGCTACGCGTTCCCAAAATTCGGCAAGAAAGTCGCGTTCCTCACGGCCGACTATGCTTACGGGCACGAGATGGTTCGCGGCTTTCAGGAAGCCGGGAAGGCCTTCGGGGTCGAAACCCTTGTCGATATCCGTCATCCGCTTGGAACCGCGGATTTCTCGCCGCTGCTGCCGCGCATCCAGGCCCTCAAGCCGGACATTCTCTGCATCATTAACTTCGGGCGCGACCAGCAGATCGCACTGAAGCAGGCGACGGACTTCGGTTTGAAGAAGTCCATGAAGATCATCGCGCCGATCCTGCTCTATACCGCCCGCGTCGCCGCCGGTCCGCAGGCGTTTGCCGAGGTTATCGGCGGCACCTCGTATTACTGGGGCATCGAGGACAAGATTCCTTCGGCAAAAGCCTTCAACGACCGATTCCGCAAGATGCACGCCGGCAAGGTCCCGTCGGATTACGGCGCGCTGGGCTATGGCGGCGTGAAGACACTGCTGATGGGCGCAAAGGCTGCCGGCAGCGTTGAGCCGGACAAGGTGATCGTGGCGGTCGAGGCGCTGAAATTTGATTACTACAAGGGGCCAGAGTATTATCGCAAGTGTGATCACCAGGCAGTGCAATCGGTGTTCATCATCGAATCCAAGGCGACGCCGCAGAAGGGCGACGCCGATTTATACGATGTGATCGCGACCGAAGAGCCGAATGAGAAGAACCTGCGCACCTGCGAGGCGCTCGGCCATAAGTCCTGAACCAACAGACGCGCACCCGTTGCGGGTGCGCGTCGTCCTGGAGGCATCCATGCCCCCCCTGAGTTTTGATCTCATCGCATTGCAGTTGTTCACGGGTCTCGCGCTCGGTGCGATCTATGTACTGTTCGCGATCGGCCTGTCGCTGATTTTCGGCATGCTGACCGTGGTGAACTTCGCGCATGGCGCGTTCTATATGGTTGGCGCTTATGTCGGATTGTTTCTTCTATCGTTGGGAGGCAACTTCTGGCTTTGCCTGCTTGCCGTCCCGTTGATCGTCGGCACCTGCGGGCTGATCGTGGAACGATTCCTGATCCGGCCGCTCTATGGGCGCGGCATCGATTATCCGCTGCTGCTGACGTTCGGCCTCAGCTACGTCATGGTCGAACTCATCCGCATCGCTTTCGGCAAAAGCGGTTATCCTTTTGATACCCCGGAAATTCTCCAGGGCGCGGTCAACATTGGCGTCGGCTACTTCCCGCTGTACAGGTTGTTCGTGATCGGCATCGCGGCAGCGGTCCTGCTCGGGCTCTGGCTCTTCCTCGAGCGCACGAGCTTCGGCCTGATAATCCGCGCAGGTGCGCGCGATCCTCAGATCGTCCGTGTTCTCGGTGTCAACCTATCGCGGATCTGGCTGTTCGTTTTCGGGATCGGCTCCGGGATTGCGGGATTGGCGGGGCTTCTCGCCGCCCCGTTGCAGGGCGTCATTCCAGAAATGGGCGCAACTATTCTGGCCGAGGCGTTTGTCGTCACGGTTGTCGGCGGCATGGGGTCGATCGGGGGTGCCGTCATTGCCGGTCTTCTGGTCGGTGTCGTGGTCAGCATGACGTCGCTGTTCGCACCGGAAATGGCCAAGGTTTCGATTTTTGCCCTGATGGCAATTGTTCTCCTCATCCGTCCGCAGGGCTTCTTCGGCCGTGCCGGGCTCATGAGCTGAGGCAAGGACAATAAGATGAATGAGCTTTCTCAGACCCTCACGCAGCCTGTCGTCGCATCAGCCGCTTGGTTCGAATTCGCCAAGCGCCATCGCGCTTTTCTTGCAAGCACCGTTGTGCTGGTGTTTCCGCTGGTGATGCCTTTCACCGCGCTGGCGGTGAACATCTTGATCTATGGCCTCTATGCGGTTGGCTTCAATCTGCTGTTCGGGTACCTTGGACTTCTGTCGTTCGGACACGCTGCGCTGTTCGGCACGGGCGCTTATCTCTGCGGCATCGCGATCGTGCATTTCGCCTGGCCGTGGTATGCGGCCACCGCGATGGGCATTCTCGGCGGTGCCGTCATGGCAGCCGGGATCGGTGCACTGGCGATCCGCACCCGCGGCATCTATTTTGCCATGGTGACGATGGCGTTGTCGCAATGCGTTTTCTATCTTTTCTATCAGGCCATCAACTGGACCGGCGGCGAGAACGGCTTGCGCGGGATCAACGTTCGGACCATCGACATCTTCGGCTTGCAGTTCGACTTCATTAATCCGCTGACGCGCTATTATGTCATCGCGGCGTTCGTCATCCTGGCTTTGTTCGCGCTGTCACGGATTCTGGCATCGCCGTTTGGCGCTGTCATCGAAGCCGTCCGGGAGAACGAGGCGCGAGCGCGGGCTTCCGGATATAACGTGACGCTGACGCGGCTGATCACTTTCATCCTGTCGGGCGCATTCTGCGGCCTGGCCGGCGCGCTGATGGCGCTGCACCTGTCCGTTGTTCCGATTGAGATACTGCACATCGAGACGTCGGGCATGGTGGTGATGATGTCGCTGCTGGGAGGAATGGGCACGTTCTTCGGCCCGTTCGTCGGCGCGGCAGTTTTCCTGTTGCTCGAGAACCTTGTCTCGCTCTGGACCGTCCACTGGCAACTGATCGTCGGCGCCGTGTTCGTGATCTGCGTCCTGTTCTTCCCGGCTGGAATCTGGGGAACGATCTTGAAGCGGATCAACCCATGACGACTTTGACAGGCATTTCATCAAAGGTCATTTTGCGCACCAGCGGCGTGAGCAAGACGTTCGGCAAGTTCGTGGCGCTGAACAATATCTCCGCTGAATTCTCGCGGGACGCGATCACGTCGATCATCGGGCCGAACGGCGCGGGGAAAAGTACCTATTTCAACCTGCTGTCCGGCGCGTTCCCGCCGTCCAGCGGGAAAGTCGAGTTTGAAGGCCGCGATGTCACCAATGTCGCGCAGCACGAGTTCGCCCATATGGGCATCGCGAAGTCCTTCCAGATCACGAACGTGTTTCCGCTGTTGACGACGCGGGAGAATGTGCGCGTCGGGCTGCAAGCCTTTGTCTCGCGCTATGAAATCTGGCGTCCGCGAGCGAAACTTCCGGGGCTTGTGGACAAGGCCGATGAGTTGCTCGCCCTGGTGGGACTTTGGGATCGCCGCGAGCGGCTCGCAAAAGAGCTCGCTCATGGCGAACAGCGCGCCCTCGAAATTGGAATGGCGCTGGCCGCCAATCCGCGGCTGCTGCTGCTGGACGAACCGACGGCGGGCATGAGCCCGGAAGAAACCCGGGTGATGATGGATCTGATCGTCAAACTGGCCAGGGAGCGCACGGTCATTCTCGTCGAACACAAGATGAAGCTGGTGATGGGGATTAGTGACCGTGTCCTTGTTCTTCATCACGGGGAGCTTCTGGCGGAGGGAACGCCGACGGAAGTCCGCCAGAATGAGCAGGTCAAGCGAGTCTATCTTGGCCAGCGGGAGCACTGAAGCGATGCTGCGTGTCGAGAAACTCAATTCCTGGTATGGCGCGAGCCATGTGCTTCAGGACATCCGCCTTGAAGTGAACAAGGGCGAGATTGTCTGCCTCATCGGCCGCAACGGCGCCGGAAAGACCACGACCTTGAAATCGATCATTGGTTTGCTCGACAAGACGCGAGGTTCGGTGACTTTCAAGGGCAAGGAAGTTCTGGGCCAACCTGCTCACGTCCGCTTTGCCTTAGGTCTGGCGTACGTACCGGAAGAGCGCCGCATCGTGCAGGGATTGACGGTGCGCGAGAATCTGCGGCTTGGCCTCGTCGCATCGCCTGACAAGAAAGACGAGGTTCGGCGCATCGCACAAATTGCCGAGATCTTTCCGCGTCTGGCGGAGCGGCTGGATCAGGAAGCCGTTACCATGTCCGGCGGCGAGCAACAGATGCTTGCCATCGCGCGCGCCATGATCGCGAAGCCGGATCTCATTATGCTCGATGAGCCTTCGGAAGGTATCATGCCGGTGCTTGTCGATGAGATGTTCGAGTTGTTCCGCAAGATGAAGTCGGAGGGAACGACGCTTCTGCTTGTGGAGCAGAACGTGGAACTGGCGCTTGATGTCGCCGATCGCGCCTACGTACTGGATCAAGGCGCAGTCGTGCATCACGCCACCGCCGCCGCGTTGCTGGCCGACGACGAGATCAAGGAGCGTTACTGCTCGGTCTAGCGGGAGAGGGCTGGTGATGCAGTCGCTCGCCATCCAAGTTATCGTTCGATGCATAAACCACGAAAGCATCATTATGAGAGTCGACAGAGCCGCCATCTACGAAGCCGCCAAGAAGCTCTCGAACTGGGGGCGTTGGGGCGCAGACGACCAGATCGGCACGCTCACAATGTGAGCCCCGAGGACCTCATCAACGCGGGGAAGCTGATCAAGAAGGGCAAGGTCTTCTCGCTCGGCCTGTCCCTGAAGGAGCCTATTCAATCGGGCCTGTTCGGCGGCCGTTGGAATCCGATCCACACCATGCTGGCGACCGGCACTGACGCCGCGGCAGGCAATCAGGATGTCCCATCGCCGTATCTCCGTTACGCGGACGATGCGATCAACATGCCGTGTCAGGCGTCGACGCAGTGGGATGCGCTTTGCCACATTGTTCTCGATGACAAGATGTACAATGGCTATGACGCCAAACTCGTCGATGCGCGCGGTGCGAAGAAGCTCGGTATCGAGCACGTCCGCGACAAGATGGCCGGTCGTGCCGTGCTGCTCGACGTGGCGCGCTTCAAGGGCGTCGAGGTACGAGCGCACCTCGATCATTGTCACCACCAATCTTGCGTTCGGCGAATGGCCCAGCGTGTTCGGCGATGCCAAAATGACCACCGCGCTACTCGACCGATTGACCCATCACTGCGACATCGTCGAGACCGGCAACGACAGCTGGCGAAAAAAGCCGCGACGATGTTCAAACAACCCGCGCTCGCGCCGTCTCCGCAACCCCGACCAGCTCCGACGACCCGAGCGCTACCAGCAGAGCACGCCGATCAAAGGGTCCCTTTTGGATGCCGATAGGGGGTCCCAGTCGAACGCCGATTGACATTCTGTTAGCGTCGGCGATCGGAGTCTTCGGCCGGGGCGTCGTCATACCGGTTAACCTTGGTTCAGCGGCGACACCGTCATGTGAGTCTGGCAGCACGAGTAAGGTCCCATTGCTGGACCGATCGGAACATCCCGATTATTCGATGACCAGGGTCGAATAAATCGAACGTCTTCGTCGGGCTGAAGCACAGAGCTTATCGAGCGTTGGCCATCGGTCGCCCGTCTTCACGTGACCAATGCGTCGGAAAAGCGACTCTATCGTTCGAAGCGCGCGCTACTCTCCGTAGATGCGCCGAACAGAGCTGCGGCGACTTCGACCGGCTGCACGATCGACAAACCGGCCGCAGATCGGGCCATGGTCCGAGAGCGAACGTTCATATGCAGTCGCTTCAATGCTGGAGATCAGCTTGATTTGAAGCGCGAGAGAGGCGGGAGGGAGCGTCGTTCGCTCCGCTCCCACGTATCAATCAAGTGCTTCGAGCGTCGAGCCCAAACCGCCCGGCACCGAATGCGACGACCTGCAGAAGACCGCCTGTCATTGCGATATTCTTGAAGAACTGGATGAACTGGCCTTGGTCGGCCAGATTGCTGTGGAAGCCGAATGCCGTCGCCACGGTGAAAATCGCCAGAATCGCCGCGACGATGCGCGTTCGATAGCCGAGGATCAACGCTGTGCCGCCGAGGATCTCGACCCCCACGGCAATGGCAAGTCCAAGCGGGGCAAAAGGAAGGCCAGCGGACGTGATATAGCCGATTGTAGCGGCCGGCGCGGCGAGTTTCGATAGCCCGGAGAGCAGATAGATTGCGCTGAGCAGAACCCGCCCGATCAGCGACACAACGGCGAGAGAGACGCTCGAATCAACGTCGGAAATGTCGTTCTGAGAAACACTGGCATATTGGGACACGATAGTTTTCCTTGCTGCATGCAGGCCATCCACCATGGAAGGCCGTGAATGCTTGAAGGTTTGCCAATCCCGCTCATCCCGGAATAGTCGAATAGTATCGAAGGATATGTTCGAATTTATCGAATAGAGAGTTCGGTTCGTGGTATCTTCTTCATGGAGCATCAGCGAAGTAACGCTTCATCATGACTTTAACCGTCCACGCCTCCTTTTCAGTTTCCCGGGCTTCCTGGAAGGTCCTCGGTTTGGTTTTGCCGTTATCGTTACATCCGGAACCTGGCTTTGGAATCGCGCGATGAGCCAGGCTGCGGCGGGCCCTGGTGGCGTATCGGCGCGATAGATGGCCTCGAGGCTGTAAATGCCACCCTTGGCGTCGGGCAAATCGAGATGAACCAATCGTCCCGAATCGAGATCTTCCTGCACCATCGGTATCGGCATGTTTCCCCAGCCGATCCCCTCTTTCAGCAGCATATGTTTGGATCCGAGGTCGGCGAGGCGCCAGGTCCGCGGACTGACCACGGCGAAGTCGGTGTTGCCCGTGAGCGGCGAGCGGTCCGTCAATACCAGCTGAATATGATCGCGTCCCGCTCCAGGCTTGTTCTTGCCGGCGCGCGCCAGCGGGTGATCCGGAGATGCGACGGGGACCAGAGCGACGTCACCAATACCCATGCGCTCGATACCGGGCACGCCCGCGTTGCCGGGCAGTGGTCCGCTCACGCCGATCGTCACGACTCGATCGAGCAGCAGCTGAGTTACCCCGCCCAACGCTTCCATGTGTAGGCGCAACGGGACGGTCGGAAACTCCGAACGGAACGCCTTCAATGCATCGGCGATGCGCGCGGTCGGCAGCATCACGTCAAGCGCGAGATGGACTTCGGGCTCGAGGCCTTGAAGGAGGCCCTGCACTTTCGCACGAAGCCCGTCGATGCCATGGGAAACAGTCCGGGCATCCGCAAGCACCGTGCGGCCGGGCTCGGTCAATTGCGGCTTTCTCGTTGATTCCCGATCGAACAGCGTGACGCCGAGCTGCGCCTCGAGATTGGAGATCGAATAGCTGATCACCGAAGTCGCGCGGTTGAGCTTTCGAGCGGCCCCCGCAAAGCTGCCGACATCGACGACGGTCAGGAAGACTCTCAATTGGTCAAGTGTCGGCGTACCCAGATCTGAGGCCATATCGATTTCCTCGAACGCATCTATCTAGATTATGCCAGTTTCGTCGATAAGGCTATCGACATAGATGGTGGTCGCTGAAAGCGTTGATGCTTTCGAGGAGGCGACCATGACCTTATTCAACTCAGCCGAAGTCGAGCAAGTCTTGCTTCCGAACGTCCGTGATCTGGGCGACGGTTTTCAGGTGCGACGAGCGTTGCCTTCGGCGCAACGCCGGATGGTCGGTCCATTCATCTTCCTCGATAGCTTCGGTCCGGTCACCTTCGGCGCCGGAGAGGGCCTGGATTCGCGGTCCCATCCGCATATCGGCCTCTCCACGCTGACCTACCTGATCCATGGCGAGATCGTCCATCGCGACAGCGAAGGTTATGTCCAGACGATCAGCCCGGGCGAGGTCAATCTGATGACGGCCGGGCGGGGCATCGTTCACTCGGAACGAAGCGGCGATCGGGTGCGCGCAAGCGGAGGGACGGTTTTCGGCTTTCAGAGCTGGATTGCTTTGCCGCTCCGGCATGAGGAGACAAAACCCGGCTTCCAGCACCTCGCCGCCGCCGATATCCCAGAGATGGAGGGTGAAGGCGCGACGCTTAGACTGATCGCGGGTTCACTGCACGGTCTCCGTTCGCCGACGCGCACCTTCTCCGACCTGTTCAATGCGGACGTTGCAGTGGACGATGGTGCGAGCTTTGCCATCAGCGCCGAACACGTGGAGCGTGCGGTTTACGTCGTGAGCGGCGCAATCGAGATTGTGGGCCAGACAGTCACTTTCGGCGAGGACCAGTTGGTCGTGTTCAAGCCGGGCGCGGAGATTGTGCTGCGCGCATCGGGTGCCGCCCGTCTCATGGTGCTCGGCGGAGAGCCGCTCGGCGAACAACGCCACATCTACTGGAATTTTGTCTCCAGCAGCGAGGAACGCATCGCGCAGGCCGCGCGAGACTGGCGTGATCGCCGCTTCCCGGGCATGCCGGGCGAGACCGAATTCACTCCTCTTCCCGACGCCCGCTTCTTCCGGGCGGCGTGATGGCGCCACTGAAGCGCCTGTCGTCGGCGCGATCAGAACTTCATCCCTCCACAGTACCAGCAAAGGAATCGTACCATGACCTACGCGATCATCGGCTCCGGCGCCATCGGCACCGCGCTCGCCACTCAATTCGCCCGCAACGACGTCGACGTTCTGGTCGCCAACAGCCGTGGTCCTGCGTCGCTGGCGGAATTCGTCGGCGCCCTCGGCAAGAATATCAAGGCGGCTTCGGTCCAGGAGGCCGTCAAGGCCGATCTCGTCATCCTGGCCGTTCCATTCGGAAGCGTGCCGGAGACCGTTCGCGATGCCCCGGCGTGGAACGGGCGCATCGTCGTCGACGCGACTAATGCGATCGACTTTCCCGGCTTTACGCCAAAAGATCTCGGCGGACGGCTGTCGACGGATGTCGTCGCCGGTTTGGTCGCTGGGGCGCGCGTCGTCAAGGCATTCAACACCCTGCCAGCGGCTGTGCTGGCCAGCGATCCTGCAAAGGACGGCGGACATCGCGTCGTGTTTCTTTCAGGCAACGATGCGGCGGCTACTGCCGAAGTCGCGACGCTCGCCGAGAAGCTTGGATTCTCCGGACTTGATCTCGGCAAGCTCGCAGACGGGCGGCTTGCGCAGTTTGGCGGTCCTTTGATGGTCCACAATCTCATCAAGCACGGCTGATTGGAGTCGGCGCCGCCAATGCGATAGGTGGGCAGAGTTGGCGGCGGGCCGCCGGGCGTCTCGCTGGCAACATGAGAGCAGTCTGGTGCGATGAGCGATGGAAAAGTGTTGTTCAGCGTGCCATGCGCCGGGCCCGGGGCGCGTTGTCCGGCGCCGGTTTCTTGCGGCTATGCGCAGGCTCGACCGGGCCTTGTTTGGGCAGGCCCCTAAGGCGATCGATCTCCAGGCGGCTGTATTTCAGCGTTGCCCGGAAATGGTCCAGCAAAAGCTGCACGGCCTGATCTGCATCCCGGCGCAGCACCGCGTCCATGATATCCCGGTGCTCGTTTTGTCTTTGAGTTCGTCCGCGAAATTGCAGGCGAGCAAGGAAACGATAGCGATCGGCGGCGTCGAACAACTGTTCGCAGAAGCCGATGAGCCATTTTGAGTTGCAGGCGCTGATCAAGCTCGTGTGGAATGTGCGATGGGCGCGCTCCCAGGCCGCATCCACCGGAGCGTCCGATTGTTCGGCTGGCCCAGATAAACGCGCCATGCGGTGATAGGCGATCAAGATCGCCTCTTCCCAGGCTTGATCGCCGTTAGCGATCGACTCGCGCAATGCGAATTCGTTTGCCCAGCAGCGAGACTTTGTAATGTCTTCAAGATCGGCCTCGGTAACGGCGGTTACGGAAAAGCCGCGTTGGTCGTGGTGTTCGACCAGCCCGTCGCGCGAAACCCTGTTCAATGCCTCGCGGATCGGACTGAGCCCGATTGCATAGCGGGTGCAGAGCTCCCGGATCAGCAGTTTCGTCTCGGGCGGAAAGACTCCGCTGATGATGTCGAAGCGGAGCCGTTCGTAGGCGGTCGACGCCAGACTTTCTGCGCCGGTCCGTTCAGCCGGCTGTTTTTTCGAGCGCGCCGTCACTTAGCCAATACCCCTGTTTGTCAGTCACATGCTGCCTCTGTCGTCGTTCGAATCTGCAAACGTCCGTCGGAGAGTAGATGGAATGGCCCGGCGTCAAAACCTCCGATTTGTCGCCGTTCCGCCCGCGAAAGTGAGAATAGGCCAGAATCCGCACGAAATCTCCAAAAATCCATACCTTCCCAGCATCCCGGGAAAAAATATACTAAATCGATGTACGCGCAATAAAATCGATTTTCATGTTGACCTGAGGAAATCCGTGTGCTTTCTCTGAGCCTGAGAGACGCGGGCATCCTCAACCGAGCGGTGTTTGGATTTGCAGGCAACTAGTCGGCATTATTAGCCGGCGCGGGAAAGGAAATGCAGTGCGCGCATTTCACAGGCTGGATCGGATTCCGGTTCACCGGATTCCGGAAGGAACGTTGCAACTGTTGTCGGGAGCGCAATCGATGGTGTTCTGGCTCGAAGTCGATGCCGGCTCACACATCGCGCGGCATTCACATCCAAACGAACAGATCACCTGGCTGCTTGAAGGCAGATTGGACATTCAAATGGGAGACGACCCCGCGCGGAGCTGCGGGTCCGGCTCGGTGCTCCTGATACCCGGGAGCACGCCACATGAGGCCTGGTATCGCGAGAAATGCCGCATCGTCGAATTCTTCAGCCCGCCGCGGCTCGATTTGTTTCCAGCCGCTGCTGGCAATCCATATGGGCTTCTTGAAGCCTGAACAACGATAACATTAACGCCAAGGGGAAACGCTGTGACAGCAAAGAAAACCTACCATGGCCGGGCTCCAGCCGCCTTTGCGCTCATTGTTGCCGGCGTCGCCTTCCTCAGTACCCCGGCTGCGGCGCAACGGTCCGGCGCCGAACCTTTCAAGATCGGCGTGATCCTGGCGTTGACCGGCGCCGGCGCCGGGCTGGGCATTCCAGAGCGCAGCGGCGCGCTCCTCGCCGAGAAGATTATCAATTCAAAAGGTGGCGTTAACGGCACGCCTATCCAACTCGTCATCGAAGATGATGGGTCCAATCCGGATGGAGCAATAAGCAAGGCGAATAGTCTGATTCACCGCGAGAAGGTTTCGGCGTTAATAGGGTCGAGCCAGACGGCGAGTACGGTGGCGATTGGAGGGCTGACAGACCCGCTGAAGATGCCTCAAGTCGCGTTGTCCGGGCTTGGACCGGCGATCGAGCGGGATCGAAAATGCGTCCTGCATGTCGCTCCCTCGCAAGCGCTGAATGCGAAGGCGATCCTGGAATATGCGAGTTCGATCGGAGCCAAGAAACTCGGGGCACTGTACGATTCCGGCTACGGGACCGTGGTCTACAATGAACTGCGGAAGCTGTCGGACGCTTATGGCATCGCGTTCGTAGCGACAGAAAAATTCGAGATCTCGGCTACGGATACAACGACGCAGGCGGCGAAAATTCGCGCGGCTCAGCCCGATGCGATCGTCGTCGTCGGGGTCACCGGCGTCCCGATCCGTAGCCTGCGGCAGCTGCAGATGAAGCAGACGATCATCGCGGCGAATGGCCTGGCCAGCTATGAAACCGTCAAGAGCATGGGCGATGCGGCAGATAACGTCGTCTTCCCCGAATTTCTCGTCGGCGAGGATCCTTTGCCTCATCAAGCGGAGTTCGTGAAGTTGTTCCACAAGGAATACGGCCGCTTTCCGAAAATTCTGGAGGCGGTGGGGTGGGATGCTGTTCACGTCATCCTCGCCGCTTTCAAAAAAGCCGATGTCGGTGCCAACAACGAGAAGGTGTGCGAAGCGATCCGCAGTACGTTCAAGGGCGATATGACGGACTACGATTTTTCCGCCGACGATCTGAACGGCATCAAACTATCCAATATCGTCTATTCGAAGTTGGTGGCCGGACAGTTCACGCGCCTCCCCTTTCAAGCCAAGGAGAAATAGCCTTAGGCGGCGTCCGTGAACCGCTTCGTAGTTAATGTGAAGAGCCGTCCGGAGTCTGTGATGAATGTTGGTCTACTTGCGCAGTCTCTGCTGGCCGGCATCACGAACGGTCTTACCTATGCCCTCATCGGCATTGGCCTGGCCGCGATCTTCAAGGGAAGCCGGGTGCCGAACGCCATGCAGGGTGAGTTCAGCGTCGTCGGCGCGATCGTCGTCGTCCTGCTTCTGACGGGCCATGGATGGCCGTATTGGCTGGCCATTCTGTGCGGCGGCTTGAGCGGGGCGATACTCGGAGCATTCATCGAAGTCGCGTTCATTCGCTACATGATTCGCAATGCGGCGCCGGAGGATAGCTACCTGCTGCTCACGATAGGGATCGGATTGTCAATTTCCGCCGCGGTTCTCTATTTCTTTGGACGCGAGAGCCACCTGCTGCCGGGCTTCGGCAGCGACAACCTCTACATCATCCTGGATGCGGTGGTGCGCGAGCATGTGATCTGGCTCATCGCGATCAGTATCCTGCTGACCATTGGCCTGCGGCAATTCTACCGTACCACCTCGGTCGGTTTGAAGATGATGGCCGCGTCCATCGACCCTGTTGGAGCGGCCAGTATCGGTATCGACGTGACGCTGATGCGTACGTTCACCTTCATGCTTGGTGGCGCTCTCGGTGCGGCGGCCGGCATTCTGATCACACCGATCATTCCGGTGGACTACATGATCGGCCTGCAGCTGACATTGAAGGGCTTCGCCGCCGCCATCCTCGGAGGCCTTACAAATCCGCTCGGCGCGGCCATCGGTGGACTGGTTCTCGGAATAATCGAGGCAATGGCGATCGTCGGGGTGTCGTCGAGCTACAAGGATGTGATCACATTCAGTTTGCTGATCCTGATCATGATCGCCATGCCGCAGGGCCTGTTGGGTCGCGCCGGTCGGACCGGGGGGTGAACCGATGAAAGCTTCTCGCTCCCTGGTGATTCTCCTGTCCATCGCCGTCTGTGTCGCATTGCCTCCATTTCTGCCGCGCCACTTCGTCGACCTGCTCGTCTTTGCCGGGATCTACACCGTCGCCGGTCTGGGGGTAGGATTGTTGCTGGGACAATGCGGTATCGCCAATCTCGGTCAAATCGTGTTCTACGCCATCGGCGCCTACGCGACCGCCTATCTCACTGTCTATGTTCAGGCCCCGGCGATGGTCGGATTTGTTGTCGGGATGCTGATCTCCGCCGCGCTGGCATTGACGATAGGCTGGCCGATACTTCGCCTCACCGGATATTTTCTGGCCCTGGCAACCCTCGCCATGGGAATTGTCGCGAATGCTTTGTTCTTCGAATGGGACTGGCTCACCGGCGGAACGCTGGGGATCGGCGGCATTCCGAAGTTGCAAATCTTCAGCTTCGTCCTGGATACGCCGTTGCGCTTCTATTATCTGGTGCTCGGCGTCGTCGCCATCTGCCTGCTGCTCGCGCACAATCTCATTCGGAGCCGCACCGGGCTCGCGCTTCGCGCGATGCGAGATTCTCAGGATGCGGCAATCAGCCTGGCCGTAAACCCGCGCGCGCTACGCACACGCATCTTCATCCTCAGCGCCCTCCTGGGCAGCGTTGCCGGCAGTCTGTTTGCGCATTATGGCGGATTCGCCAACGTGCAAAGCTTCGGCATAGAGAAGTCCATCAATTTTCTGCTGATCCCGGTGCTGGGCGGCGCCACGTCGCTGATTGGCGTGGTCGTCGGCGCGCTCTTTATTGCCGTCGTGCCCGAATTGCTCAGTCAATTCGGTGGTCTCCATCAGATTCTTTTCGGTGTCGCCCTGATCGGTGTGGTCGTTCTGATGCCGGCCGGCTTGACGGGAGCGCTCGCTGAAGTCTGGCGTCGCAGCGCCGAGGGGGCCAGACCGTGAGCGGGCACACGGAAATTCTCAGCCTGCGCAGCGTAGGGCACAGCTTCGGCGGCTTTTCGGTCTTGAAGAATGTCAACTTTTCGGTGCCGCACGGATCCATCGTCGGATTGATTGGTCCAAACGGCTCAGGCAAGACGACGCTGTTCAACGTCATCAGCGGCTATATCCGGCACCAACACGGCCTGGTGGCGTACGATGGCCACAACATGCAGGCCGAATCCATCCAGGCGCGCAGCAGCGCCGGCCTGGTCCGCACTTTCCAGACGCCGAAAGTCTTCGAGCAGATGACGGTGTTGGAAAATATCATGGCGGGTGCCTGCAAGCTGACCCGGAGCGGCGTCATCGAAGATATTTTCAGCTTGCCGCGCTCGCGCGCCGATATGCGCCGGATATTCGAACTGGCTGAGGAAGCGTGCCTGAAGTTCGGAATGGAGAAGCTGCGGCACGACTTGGCGCTGCGACTTCCTGCCGGGCAGCGACGCGTGTTGGAGATCGCGCGCGCGGTCATCGGACGTCCGCGGCTGTTGATGCTGGATGAGCCGTCATCCGGTCTCAATACGAATGAAATCGCGTCGCTTCGGCGCTGGATCGAGCAACTCAGGGCAGAGGGCATCGCGATCCTCTTGGTGTCTCACGACATGGAGCTCATGACTGTGGCGGATTGCGTGCACGTTCTCTATTTCGGCGAGATCATCGCCAGTGGAGGAATGGACGAGATCCAGAAGAACACGCAAGTGCGCGAAGTTTATCTCGGAGCTTGACGGTGCTGGCAATCAAGGAACTGACGGCGGGGTACGGGCAGCTGCGCGTTCTTCATGGCGTGTCCATGCACGTAGGTAAAGGCGAGGCGGTCGCTATCGTCGGCGCCAATGGAGCCGGGAAGACAACCCTGGTGAACGCGGTTTGTGGCCTCGGCCCGGTGACGCAAGGACGGGTTATAAAGGATGACGTGGACCTGACCTCGGATGCCGCGCACCGGCGCGGGCGGCACGGCATTGCTGTGGTGCTGGAAAACCGCCGGTTGTTCGGTGAAATGACGGTGCAAGAGAATCTGCGCTTGGCCGAGGAGCACGGACGAGCTTACCGGAGCGCCAATCTGCAGTTCACCTGGCAACGAATCTGCGAACTGTTTCCGCTGATTGCGGAGCGGAGACGGACTCGCATCGAGCTACTCAGCGGCGGCCAGCAGCAAATGGTCGCAATTGCGCGAGCCCTGCTGCTGCAGCCCGATCTACTGATCCTTGACGAGCCCTCCACCGGTTTGGCCCCCAAGATCGTCAAGGAGATTCTCCACGTGCTGCGCGGCTTGCGGTCGGAGGGCATGGGCATTCTCCTCATCGAGCAGAACGTCGGCGTGGCGGTGGAGATCACGGATAGGGCCTATGTCATGGCCCTCGGTCGCATCGTCCACGAAGCTGCCGGTACAGAATGGCAGACCTTTCTGAACGACGAGCGGCTGGCGGCTGCGTATCTGGGCAAGGCGTCAGCCGGAATATAAAATCGATTATGTTCGACAAACTGGAGAAAAATCGATTTTCTGTTGCAATTTTCCATGGCCCATGATTTACTCGCTTCAATGGAGCGTCTCGGATGAAGCGATATGGCATTGGGCAATCTGTCCCCCGGTTCGAAGATTCCCGTTTGCTCCGGGGCCGCGGTCGATTCCAGGATGACCGCAATTTGCCGGGGCAGTCGTATGGCGTGGTGCTGCGGTCGCCGCACGCTCACGCACGAATAGTTTCGATCGATACGGCGGCCGCACGTGCCGCGCCGGGTGTTCTTGCCGTCTATACGGGAGAGGATTACGCCGCCGACGGCCTTGGAATGCCGAAGGCGACACTGCCGCGCAAGCGTCCGGACGGCTCGCCGATGTTCGCTCCGCAGCGGCCGGCGCTTGTCGTGGACCGGGTTCGCTATGTCGGAGATCCCGTCGCTTTTGTCGTTGCCGATAGCCTTGCCGAAGCCAAAGACGCCGCAGAACTGATTGCCATCGATTACGAGCCGCGGTCGGCGGTTACGGATACCGCGGCGGCTGCCAGCTCTGGTGCGGCGCCGGTTTGGGATGAGTGCCCGGACAATATTTCCAACATTGTCGAGAAGGGTAACAAGTCCGCCACAGAGGCGGCGTTCGCGCGCGCCGTACGCACCATCAAGCGGCGCTATGTGATCACTCGGGTCCATGCGCAGTACATGGAAACGCGCGGAGCACTCGGCGTCTACGACGAAGGTGATGAGCGATACACGCTTTACACCGACTGCCAGTATCCTCACCGGGTGCGAAACATGCTGTGCAGCACGGTCTTTCGGATTCCCGAGAGCAAGATGCGGGTGGTCAGCGGCGACATCGGCGGAGCTTTCGGTAGCAAGGGATGGCAGTACGTCGAACATCGCCTGGTGCTTTGGGCGGCACGCAAACTGCAGCGGCCTGTCAAATGGACCTGCGAGCGTTCGGAGGCGGTGCTGGCCGACGAGCATGGCCGCGACAGCGTTGGCGAGATCGAGCTCGGGTTGGATGGCGACAACAAATTTGTCGGATTGCGGCTGCATCTGATCGGTAACATTGGTGCGTATGTCGGATCGGATCGCAATTTGCTGGTGCCCTCGATGATGATCGGCACGGCGGTCGGCGTCTACGACATTCCGTCTGCATATGCGCTGGTCACGGGTGTCCTTTCCAATACCAGCCCGACCGCGCCATATCGCGGGGCCGGGCGGCCCGAGGCTATCTACCTGATTGAGCGCCTGATCGACGATACTGCACGGGAGTTGAACGTCGATCCGCTGGAGTTGCGGCGGCGGAATATGATTCCCGCAAACGCGATGCCGTATCAGAATGCGCTAGGCTGCTACTACGATTGCGGTGATTTCTTAGCAAACATGGATATGGCGCTTGCAGCGGCGGATTACGCCGGCTTTCCGGCCAGACGCGAGCAATCGCGCGCACGGGGAATGCTGCGCGGTATCAGTGTGGCCAATGCGATCGAACAGGCCGCGAGTCCCGCCCAATCTGAATTCGCCGAAATCCGCTTCGACACGAGTGGAAGTGTCCAATTGTTGATGGGTACAAAAAATCAGGGTCAAGGGCACGAAACAACCTTCAAGCAGATTCTGCATGAACGTCTGGGCCTCGATCCGGGTGATGTGCACTTTACCGATGGCGATACCGATCAGGTGGCGTTCGGCATGGGCACCAACGGCTCTCGCTCGACAGTCGTCGGCGGCTCCGCGATCTATCTGGCGGCGGAGAAGATCATCGAGAAGGGCAGGCGCATCGCCGGCCATATGCTCGAGTCTGCGGCAACGGATATCGAGTTCGCACACGGTCGCTTCCTGGTGGCCGGCACCGACCGGGCTGTATCGCTGAAACAGGTCGCTGCCGCTGCCTTCGTGCCGGCGCGGCTGCCCCTGGGATTTGACGGCGGATTGTATGAATCTGCGACCTATGCGCCGTCCAAGGATACCTATCCGAACGGATGCCACGTGTGCGAGGTGGAGGTTGATCCCGAGACCGGGGATGTCGCAGTCGTCAACTATGTGATCGTCGACGACGTCGGAACAGTCATCAATCCGCTGACACTCAAAGGTCAGATCGTTGGCGGCATCGCACAGGGGCTCGGACAGATCCTGATGGAACGCGTCGTCTACGACGATACCGGTCAATTGGTCACCGCGAGCTTCATGGACTACGCGATGCCGCGGGCGGACGTCTTCAGTCATATCACGGTCAAGAGCAATCCAGTGCCGACAAAACTGAACCCGCTCGGGGCAAAGGGAGCCGGCGAAGCCGGCTGCGTGGGATCGCTGCCGTCGATCATGAATGCTGTGATGAACGCCCTAGAGCCGGTTGGCGTGCGGCAACTCGATATGCCAGCGACAAGCGACCGGGTCTGGAAGGCCATCCGCAGCGTCGCGAAGGAAAACGGCAAATGAGCGTTCTCGAAGGCGAGCGGCGCGAACGACGGCGAGTGCTCCACGCCGGGAGCGCGCAATGGGCCACGCCGGTCGACGGCGGGCTGATGCTGGATGACGGCCGCTCGGTCGGGCTTGAACAGGTTCAACACCTGGCACCGTCCCGGCCCAGCAAGATCATCTGTGTCCATACCAACTACGGATCGCGGATCTACGAAATTGCAGGGGAGGGCGCCCCTCCGAAAGTGCCGACGTTCTTTCAAAAGCCGGTATCTGCGCTCAACCATCATGGTGGTGAGCTTATCCTGCCGGCGGGCTCCAAGTTCCTGAACTATGAGGGGGAGTTGGCCGCGATCATCGGTCGTTCTATGCGCAACGTTACGCCGGACGAGGTATGGCAGGGTCTGGCCGGATTCTCGGTCGCAAACGATGTCAGCCTGCACGACCTGCGCGACGCGGATATGGGCGGCTTATTGCGGGCAAAGGGTGTCGACGGCTTTTGCCCGGTGGGCCCGGGTATAGTTTGGGGGCAGGACGTTCGCACTGCCATTTTGCGCAGCTATCTGAATGGCGCGCTGGTGCAGGAATGCGCGATCGAGGAGATGATCTTCGGCATCGATTATCTGATTGCCGATCTGGCCAGATACATCACGCTCGAACCTGGTGACATCATCCTCACCGGTACACCGGCAAACTCCCGTCCCATGGCAGATGGCGATGTGGTCGAAGTTGAGGTCACGGGAATTGGCCGCTTGCGGAACACGGTGCGCGCGGTGCCGGCGCCGCGCGCGCTCATTGGCGACCAGCCGCGTGATAACGCCGGGATTCGCCGCGTCGCTCTTGGAAACGATGAGCGGCTTGCCGCGCATCTGAACCGCGTCGAACTCCAATTGCGGAGCAGCTAAGTCATGGATCTTGGTATCAAGGGGCGTTCCGCCATCGTCTGCGCCTCGTCGCGCGGGCTCGGAGAGGCCTGCGCCACCTCGCTTGCCCGCGAAGGCGTTCGCATCTTCGTCAATGGCCGTAACCAGGACGCCTTGAACGGCGCGGCGCTTCGCATTGAGAAAGCTACGGGCCAACGGCCTGTCACGGTCAAGGCGGACATCACGACAGACGAAGGCCGTGAACGCCTGATAGCCGCATGTCCGAACGCCGATATTCTCGTCAACAACAATGCCGGTCCGGCCCCGGGAAAGCTCGAAGACTGGGATCGCGCGACGTGGCTCTCAGCGCTCGATGGCAACATGCTGGCGCCGATTCTTTTGATCCGGGCCGTTTTGCCGGGCATGCGCAAGCGTCGGTTCGGCCGCATCATCAACATCACGTCGGCAATGGTCAAATCGCCGGCACCCGGTATGGGCCTGTCGACGGCCGCGCGAACCGGCCTCACCGCACTGTGCAAGTCGATTTCCCACGAAGCAGCCGCTGACAACGTGACCATCAACAATCTTCTGCCCGAGCGGATCGACACCGACCGGCAGCGTTTCATGGCCGAACGCATGATGAAGGAGCAGGACATCACGCTTGACGAAGCGCGCCGCCAGATCGCGGAGAGCTTGTCTGCGAAGCGGTTCGGGCTGCCGGGCGAATTCGCCGATGCTTGCGCCTTCCTGTGCTCGGTGCAAGCCGGATTCATCTCCGGTCAGAACGTGCAGATCGATGGCGGAAGCTATCGCGGCCTAATTTGAGAGAGCATCCGATGCCCGATGTGACCATCACCGTGAACGGCAAGCGCGAGGTTCGCAGCGTGGAGACGCGCACCCTGCTGGTGCATTTCCTTCGGGAACAGCTGCGTCTCACGGGCACCCATGTCGGCTGTGATACCAGCCAATGCGGCGCGTGCGTGGTCCATCTCGACGGCCGCAGCGTGAAGTCCTGCGCCATACTGGCGGTCCAGGCCAACGGCTCGGAGATCACCACGATTGAAGGCATCGGCACGGAAGAGCAGTTGCATCCGATGCAGGAGGCGTTCCGTGAGCACCACGCGTTGCAGTGCGGGTTCTGCACGCCGGGCATGATCATGCGAGCAATCGATCTGGCCATTCGTCATTCCGAGGCTGACGAGACGACCGTTCGTCGCGAACTGGAAGGCAATCTATGCCGTTGCACGGGATACCAGAACATCGTCGCCGCGATCCTGGCCGGAGCGGTCGCCATGCGGCCCCACGTTTGAGCCAACAGGCGCAATGATGTATCAGTTCCAATATCACAGACCAAAAAATCTCGCCGAAGCGTTGGACCTGCTTGCGCAGGATGGCGACGCAAAGCTGTTGGCCGGTGGTCAAACTCTGCTTCCGACGCTGCGCCAGCGGCTGGCGGCGCCATCCGCTCTTGTTGACCTCGCGGGTATATCCGAGCTCACCGGGATCAGCACGAAGGGGGAGTTGCTCAGCATCGGAGCGATGACGCGTTACATCGAGATAATCGAATCCCCGCTGGTTCAGGCGACGCTTCCATCGCTCGCGCGCGCGGTGGCGCTGGTCGGCGATCCCCTGGTGCGCAACCGTGGCACAATCGGCGGGTCGCTTGCCAACAACGATCCTACCGCAGATCTGACGGCGGCCGCCCTTGCCATGCACGCCACCTTCGTGACCGATCGGCGGTCGATTTCCGCGGATGAGTTCTTTGTCGATTTGTTCGAGACCGCGCTGGAGCAAGGTGAAATTCTTGTGCGGATCGAGTTCCCGCTGCCGGACAGGGCGGCCTATGTCAAATTCCGCAATCCTGCCTCGCGCTATGCTCTCGTCGGGGTCTTCGTCGCGGAGGTTCATGGCGATATCCGAGTCGCGGTTACGGGAGCGAAAGCAAAGGTCTTTCGGGAGCATGCGTTCGAAGCCGCCCTGCAAACAGAGTTTTCAGCGAAAGCGGTGAAGGGCCTCGACGTCGGAACGACTGGGCTCATCGATGATCTTCATGCGTCCGCCGAGTATCGGGCCAATCTGATCTCGGTCCTGACACGACGCGCGATCTCCGCGGCGATGATCGGGTCCCATCGTGGGGCGTAGAATCGAAGCGTCGCCGAGTTACGGCATGACCGCGGCAATGCCGCCCTCGACGAGAAATAGTTCTCTTCGAGAAATCAAGTGAGGGAGAAGCAGGATGCATGACGGCGTAAAGGACAAAGACCTGACCAGGGAGCAGATCATCGCGAGAAATCTCAAGGTCGTCGACGCCCACTTTCACAATGAGACCCCCGAAAGCGTCGACAAGGCAATCGCCCTCTATGACGACGACATTGTCTGGGAGGCTCCGATGCGAGGCGTGGTGTTGACCGATCCGGTGGAGATCAGAAAATCCTACATGGGGATCTTCAGGACCGTCAAATACAACAAAGCCACCGCGCTACGCCGATTTGCGACCGAGGAATACGTGTTCGACGACCAGATTGCCGACGTCGAAATCGTCGGCGATGAAATGCCGAACCTTGGCTTCCCGATCGGTTCCCGCCTGAACGTCCGGATCACGCACGTCTTCTACATGCGTGATGGAAAGATCCGCCGGGAGATTGCCTACGAGGGTTTCCGTAAATGGGGCAGCCCCACCGATGTAGATTCCATACCGGAGGGAGCCGAGGTCACCGTCTATGACGCGGCCAACGCCTAGCTGGCCTGCCGCCATGGGATTGTATTGCGGCCTGGTGTCCGGGCGGCAATCGCGAGAACGGCGAGCGCGCTTCTCTCCGGACAGTGAAGTGAACGGCAATTTCTTTGCGGGATCGGCTACGGCGATCCCGCAAAGGTGTTTCCTCGCAGCCGTCGACTTTCATTCGATGAAGCCTGCAAGCTCGCTTAGAGCGACCACGGAGAGAACATGAAGCTGGCATATTTCGATGAATATCGGCTTGGTGTGGTGACGGGCGGGGGAATTGTCGACGTCGGCGCGGAGCTGCGTGATCTTCCCCGGCGCGCACCCGAGGATCTGATGGCCGGCTTGATCGGGAATTTCGCCAACTATCGCGGTCGCGTTGAAAATGCCGCGATCAGCGGCCGGCCAATTCCGCTTGCCGAAGTCAGGTTACGCACCCCGTTGCCGAGGCCGCGTACGATCGTCTGTATGGCAGTGAATTATGACGATGGTCTGATCAAGTCCTCGCATATCAATGCGTTTCACAAATCGCCCAGCGCATTGATCGGCCACGACGAGACGATGGTGCTCCCGGACGTCCCGGCCAGCGTGTTCGAGGGTGAGGCAGAGATGGCCGTTGTGATCGGGCGGACTGCGAGTAACGTCGATGCCGAACACGCAATGGATTACGTGTTCGGCTACTTGAATTTCATCGACGGCTCGGCTCGAGGTCTTCAGCCGACGACAAACTCGTTCTTCCAGATGAAATCGCGAGACACGTTTGCGCCGATCGGTCCGTTCATCGTGACCCGTGATGAAATTGAAGAACCGCAGAATTTGGCGGTTCGCCTGTGGGTCAATGGCGCGATAAAGCAGGACTTCAATACGCGCAAGATGATTACCGGCGTTAGGGACAGCATAGCCTGGGTCAGTTCCATCCAAACCTTGATGCCAGGAGATATCCTGGCGACGGGCACAGATCACTGCGGCCTGAATGCATTTCAGCACGGAGACGTGGTCGAACTGGAGACCGAGGGCTTAGGACGTCTCCGTGTCAAGGTGAGAGATGATCTGCAGCGCACCTGGTCGCGCGAGTTGAGGCTAGAGAGGCACAGTAAGGGTTTGGATTCCATTGCGCCGCAGCTAACCGGAAAATACGCCCTGGCTGGAACCGGGGCTTAACAACTCCGCTCCGCAACCTGCGGAGCGTGATGTCGGGAGGTATCTTTCATGGCCATGACGATGAATGGTGAAGTTCATCTGCCCGCCTCGCGCGAGGTGGTGTGGCAGAAGCTTAACGATCCAGCCGTTTTGAAGAAATGTATCCCCGGCTGCGAAGAGCTGGCTAGTTCCGGAGAGAACCAGTTTCAGGCGGTCGCCAAGATGAAGGTCGGTCCCGTGTCCGCGCGCTTCGGTGGACGGGTTACCTTGAGCGACTTGGACCCGCCCAATGGTTACAGGATTTCTGGCGAAGGGGAGGGAGGTGTTGCAGGTTTCGCCAAGGGCGGCGCGACAGTTGCGTTGGTGGAGAAAGATGGAGGCACTTTGCTCACTTATAGCGTCGAGGCGCAGATCGGGGGAAAGCTGGCGCAGCTGGGGCAGCGTTTGATCAGCGGCTCTGCAAAGAAGCTGGCAGATCAGTTCTTCGTCAGTTTCGCGAATGAAGTGCAGTCGTCCGACGCTTCATGACGAAGCGAAGAAGAAAAGAGCGGCCGGTTTCAGCATCGGCGCGAACCCACGCCGCCCTCCGTTGTACTTCGATTGAGTTCGACAGGAAAGTCGCGGACGCGAGGCCGTTGAGTGCCCGCGGGAATTAGTCGCGAGCCCTCAGGATTCTCCTCCGCCACGCGGCGGCTTCCTGGTGATTGCAACACGGCGGCCCACGTAGACGCTGTTCGAAACGATCGAACGTAACAGTCGAGATTATTCGACTATTTAGTTAACCAGACCGATGGCATGTTGCGAGTGTCGACGCGGAAATGAACGCGCCCCAAATTCAGGAGCTCGCGATGCCTAAAGTTCTCGTTCTCTATTATTCTTCCTACGGCCACATCGAAAAAATGGCCGAAGCCGTGGCGGAAGGCGCGCGCAGCGCCGGTGCCCAGGTCGCCATCAAGCGAGTGCCGGAAACCGTTCCGGAGGCAGTTGCCAGGAGCTCCCACTTCAAGCTCGATCAGTCCGCTCCGATTGCAGCTGTGGCCGAACTGGAAAATTACGATGCGATCATCGTTGGGACTGGCACGCGCTTCGGGCGAATGTCATCGCAGATGGCAGCTTTCCTCGATCAGGCCGGTGGCTTATGGGCGAAAGGTGCGTTGCACGGCAAGATCGGCGCTGCCTTCGCATCGAGTGCCACTCAGCATGGCGGCAATGAGACCACATTGTTCTCGATCATCACCAACCTGCTGCACTTCGGTATGACAATCGTAGGACTGCCCTACAGCCATACCGGTCAAATGACGATCAAAGAAATTGTCGGCGGCGCACCCTATGGCGCGACCACCGTGGCCGGCGGGGACGGTTCTCGCCAGCCTTCAGAGATCGAGCTCCAGGGCGCCCGCCACCAGGGCGAACTGGTCGCCAGGCTCGCAGGCAAGGTCTTCGCGTGACCCATCAGACGATCAGCGCGGGATCGTCCGCTCGTGGGGAACTCCGATGCCATCGGTCACCCTATCAATCACAAGTCGACCGTCGAACCAGCATGACATCGATGGACCGAGCGATTAAAGATGGAGATTCCAATGGCTGCCAACGTCGGTGAGACCGCCAAGAATGTCGTTCGCCGTAACAGTGAGGAGGTGCAGGGCCGAGGAAACTGGGCCTTGTTCAGCGAACTCTTTGCGGACGAGTTCTTCGATCATACGCCGCAGCCCGGTGGTGCTCGCGACAAGGCCGGTGTCCTCGCCCTCTACAAGCGCTTGCGTGAAGCCTTCCCCGATTTCACGCCGGAGATTCATTGGCAACGCGTCGACGGTGATGTGGTCACCACCTTCAAGACGTATCACGGCACGCATCGAGGGAATTTTCTCGGCATCGTTGGCACAGGAACCAAAGTCAGTTTTGAGACGGTCGATGCGATGCAGGTCGTCAACGGCAAGATCACCGCGCACTGGGGCGTGGCAAACCTTTACTCGGTCATGCAGCAGTTGGGCGCCATCGCTCCGCTGTCGCAGGGTTGAGTTGGACGCCTGAAATCGCTCATCGCATTGATCGCCGGTTCGTTTCTAGCAGTTCAGGCGAGTGCTGCTCCAGCGGCGAAGGAGCCAAGGCAAATCGCGTCGCAATGGTACGAGGCCTTTGCGCGCGATGAGGTGGGACTGCTTGAGAAGATACTGGCGCCCCATCCCTTCGCCGCCGAACGCTCCGCGCGGTCCGCAGGGCGCAAAAGCAGTAATGGCCATGTTGGTGAGCGCATTTCCCGATTTCGACATTAAGATTGAGGATCTCGTCCAGGACGGAAACAAGGTCGTTGTCCGCTCGACCAAAAGACTTCATTCTTGAAATTGCGATCCACGGTACTTCCTCGACAACAAAGGAATCAGCTAAGTGCCGAAGTGTACAATTGTTCCTTACTTGGGCGGCTGCAAGCCGGGGATTCCAGCCCACTCGCTCCGTTCATCTCACAAGCATCCATTCCCCAATGGCTTGACCGAGCTTCGTGAGGAACGCGGCCGAACGCAAGCCAGGCGACCCGAATCCTCTGGTCGATCCGCAAGGTTTGCTTGACCAATTAGAGTATCTACGTCGCGGAGCCGAAGAGCGCCTAAAGATCGAACGCGAAGCAGGACGTTGACGAGCCGTCGCGGCCGGTACCTGCACAAATTACGAGTTCTGAAAATTCAGAAAACGCCGAGCTCGATTGCTACGTGGTGCAGAAAAAAAATCGTGAGGGCGCCCCTCTTCGACTATCTCTCCGGCATCCATAAAGATGATACGGTCGGCGACGCTGCGCGCGAACTCCATTTCATGGGTGACGACAATGCTGGTCATGCCCGTTCTCTTGAGCGACGCAATGACGTCGAGGACCTCTCGCACCGTTTCCGGATCGAGTGCAGAGGTTGGTTCATCGAACAACATCAGCGCGGGCTCCATGGCCAGCGCGCGTGCGATCGCGACTCGTTGTTGCTGGCCGCCTGACAGCTCATCCGGGAATCTGTCGAACTTGTCCTTGAGATCGACGCGATCAAGCAAGGACAGAGCCTGACGGAACGCGGCGGTTTTCTCCACGCCCAAAACATTGATGGGAGCGAGAGCGACGTTTTCGACCGCCGTCAGATGCGTAAACAGCTCGAACGACTGAAACACCATGCCGATGCGCCGGCGCATCGCTTTTGCTTGTCGCTCGGATCCGGTCACATGTTGTCCTTGAAAGACGATGCGCCCGCCTTTTATGGGTTCGAGCGCGTTGATACACCGCACCAGCGTTGATTTGCCGGAGCCGGACGGGCCTATGACACACAAGGTTTCGCCGCGCGCGAGGGAGAACGAGACGCCATTCAAGGTGGCGCGGCCAGTTCCGTAGGCGTGGTGAAGCGCGGCGACCTCAAGGAGAATGTCTTTGGCTGTGCTCATGTCGCTTCCACATCGTTCAGAACCATATTCCGTACAGCTTGCCTGCGAGACCTGGGGTCGGCCCAGCGTTCAGAGACATGTTGCAGCGCCATGAAGATGGTGGTGATCGCAAGATAGTAGATGCCCGCCGCCGAAAGTGCCTCCAAATAGTGGAAGCTCGAGGATGCGGCCTGATTTGCAACCAGTGTGAGCTCCTGCACGGCGATCACGGAAACCAGGGCACTCAGCCGCAGCATATTGATAAATTCGTTGCCGATCGGTGGGAGAACCACGCGCATCGCTTGCGGGAAAACCACGAGCTTGAGAATGCGGAATTCGTCCATGCCCAATGCCCGGGCGGCCAGTCGCTGGCCCTTGACTGTGGATTGCAGTCCGGAGCGCAGGATCTCGCTCATGTTGGCCCCTTCGTTGAGGGCGAGGCCCAGCACGGCGCAGGAGAACCCAGACAGGACGATGCCAAAGGCTGGAAGCACATTGAATATGAAGATCACCTGGAACAGAACCGGCGTTCCACGGAAAAACCACAGATAGAAAAGCCGAAACGGTCGTTCGCCGGGGACCGCGCTTTGCTGAAGCAAAGCCAGAAAGAGTCCGATCAAAAGGCCTCCAACGAGACCGCAGATGCTTATTTCGAGCGTGACGATGGCGCCCGCCCGGAATGCCGGCGACATCAGATATTCAATGATGATGTTGATTGACTGCATCGGTGGATCCGCGATTACCGTGAAGTGACCGCGACCTCCTTCGGAAACTTGTATTTCGTCAGAAGAGCGTCGTAGCTTCCGTCTGCAATCAATTCGGCCTGTGCTTTCTCGATCCTGGCCTTGATGGGATCGCCTTTACGCAGCGCGATGCCGTTCTCCGTGAATCCAAACGTCTCGCCAACAATCTGGAAGCTATCCGGCGATCGGGTGAGGGCCAGAACAGCAGCCGGGGTTGTGTCGTAGAAGGCATCGGCACGAGATTGTCGGACGGCCAGAGCAGCTTCCTGTCGGCCGGGAAACGTCATCAGGTTGACCGCGGCCTTTCCAGCCTTCACGCAATTGTCGTTGTCCTCTCGCGCGAAAGCTTCGATCGTGCTGCCCAATTCGACAGCCACGTTGAGCCCGCACACGTCGCCACGTCCGCTAACGTTCTTTGGATTGCCGGCACGAACGATAATGTTGGTCCCAATGCGCATGTAGGGGATGAAGTCGACCTGCTCCTTTCGCTGTTCGGTAACGCGCATCGCCGAGTTGATGACGTCGAAGCGCCTGGCTTGCAGCGCCGGTATCAGGCCGCCGAAATCCAGATTCACAATGGCGGTCTTCAAGCCCAGCTTGGCTGCTATCGCCTCGGCGTGGTCGACGCTGAAGCCGGCGATTTTGCCATCCTCGACGGACTGGAACGGCGGATATGTTGCGGCTGTCCCATAGGTCAGAGTGCCGGGCGTCACCGGTGCATCGCTCTCGGCTTCAGCATGGGTCGCAAGCGCCAGAAATGCTGTGGCAGCAATCGCTCGAACAGTGTTTCGCATATTGTCCTCCAGTTGACGAAGGCGGTTTAGCAGGAAGCATGCCACGTGAAATTCACCAGCAATAACAATGCAAAGCGGATAATTTCGAAAATACGGTGATTGTGCAATAAGCAGGTGATGATGGAAATTTGGTCATCGGCACCCGGGAATCTGCGATATGCTGAAGGCGAAATTGGAGTTTCAAATGCGTGACGAGACCCTGGCGCAAAGCATCTACGAGAAGATGCGGGGTGACCTTCTCACTGGTGTCCTCAAGCCGGGGATGCCGTTGCGCGTCGAGGAGATGAAGCAGAGGTATGGAGCGAGTACGAGCCCGCTTCGGGAGGCGATGTTTCGTCTCAGCTCGGAGGGTTTTCTGCTGCTTTCGGGTCAGCGAGGCTTTCGTGCAGGAGCCCTCACGGAAGCGGATTTGCTCGATCTTGCAGCGCGGCGCTCAGAGATCGAAACGAATGCGCTCGCTCTTTCGATTGAGAAAGGCAGCGAGGACTGGGAAGGCGAGTTGGTGAAACGCCACCATCATTTCGGATTGATCTCGCGCCAGGTCGAGAGCGGCGCACAGAAGATCGGGGCGGAATGGGAGCGACGACATCGAGCCCTGCACCTCAGCCTCGTCGAAGGATGTGGATCGCCATGGCTTTTGCGCTTTTGCCTTGGCTTGTACGATCATTTCGATCGCTACCGTCGTGCAGCGAGATTGGAGCCTCAACAGCTGGTCTCGCTCACCGAGGAGGAGGACGCCTTGGTTGCCGCCGCACTCAGGCGAGACAAGGAGACCGCTTGCAACATCCTCTCACTGCACATCATGCGCACGCGCGATGCAATTCAAGCCAGCATATTCATGAGCGCGGACGCGCTGTCGAATTGACAACAGGGCATCTCCCACAGCCAGCTCAAGTCAGGAATTCAAATGCGACAAGAATTTAGGGTAGAGTCTCTGCACGAGCCGGTCAGTCATTATACGGACGCGGTTCGCTGGGGAGATTTGCTGTTCGTGTCCGGTGTGTCGCCGCTGAACGCGGATATGAGTGTCGTGAGCGACGATATCAGCGAGCAGGCCCGGAAGGTGTTTGAAAATATGGCCGAGGTTCTTGCCGCGGCCGGCGCCTCATTCTCCGATGTCCTGAAGATCAACGTCTTTCTCAAGGACGTGAATGACCGGAGCAAGGTCAATGAGGTTCGCAAGAAGGTGTTTGGCTCATGCAGGCCCGCAAGTACGCTTGTCGGGATAGCGGCGTTTACGATTCCTGGAATGTTGATCGAAGTTGAGGCCGTCGTTGGGCTGCGTTCGTAGCGGCTTCCAACCGTCAACGAGATCGGCGATCCTCTCGACCAGGTCCTCAGCTGGCGGACTAACGGCCAAAAAAAATGGATCGGGACCGATCTGCCCCGATCCAAGTCTGGGAGGAAGCGATCAGTGCTTGTGCTCAGTTTCGTGCAACGGCAACGGCCTTGATCTCGATGATGAGGCCCGGACGTGCCAGACCGGCGATGTCAAGAATCGTCCAGGTCGGAAACGGCGCCGGAACGTATTTTTCTTTCACCCTCATGAAGTCGGCCAAATGCGAGTTCAGGCCGACGTGATAGGAGACGAGCTCGACCAGATCGCTCATCTGGCTTCCGGCGTCCTCCACAACGAGCTTGAGCCGTTCGAACGCATTGACGAACTGCTGCTCGGATGTATCAGGCATGGATCCATCGGGATTGAGGCCGATCTGTCCGGCAATGAAAACGAGGCCGCCTGCCTTCACCGCCGACGAATACTGAAACTTGTCAAAAATCGACCCTCCGCCGGCGGCAGCGAAGATCGGGCTCTTGGAGCTGTAGGTTGTCTTTGTCATGAGGGTCCTTTCGTGGTGGCCTTGATCAGAGACGCGTTCCTGGCGGCAGTTCGAGGCCGAGCAGCGAGCGGCCGTACGCCTCTGCGATCGGTTCGGGCTGCAGCAGGAAATGCGAGCTCATGGCGTGGATGTCGCGGAACAACCGCTCGATCCGGGTGCCTTCAGGAAGTAGCGATCCGCCCAGCGCAGCAAACAGCCGTTGGGCAGAGACCAGCGCCTGACGCGAGGCGATCGCAACTTTGGTGCGGCTAAGACCTCGTTCCTCGAGCGAAAGAGTCCCGCTCCGACGAATCTGTCGTTCGATTGCTGCCGTCTCGGAAAGCAGGAAATCGCGCAAAAAGCTCATGGTGGCGGCGCTGGTACCTGCATCGACCTGCGCGATCTTGTCGTTGATCTGTGCCTGCTGATTACCCGAGCTCACGCGGGCGCGAATGATCCTGATGCTTTCCTCGCTGCACGCACTCGCCACGCCAAGCGTCGGGGCCAGGACCGACATTGCGTTGGCCGTATTCAATGGGAAGTCGTAGACCGGTTCGGTATTCGGGCAGCTCGGATGCTTCTTTCCGGCTTGCAGTTCGGCCCAGTTCATGAAGCGGTGGGAGGGAACGAACGTCTTTCCGAGGCTGATGTTCTTGCTGCCGGTGCCGCGCATCCCCATCACGCGCCAGCTTTGGTGATCGACCGCAAATTCGGACTGAGGGACGAGAACGACGTGGGCAGAAGGGGCGGGGCCTTCGCCGGGAATGTTGATGAGAAGGCCCAACCAATCGGACACGTCTACGCCGGAAGCATACCTCCACCGCCCACTCAAAACGATACCGCCATCGGCGGATTCGATCTTGATGTCCTGTCCCACGCCGCCGGTCAACATCGGAACGATCGGCGATACGCCGGGCGCGAACAGCTCCTTTTGCGCCTCGGCCGAAAACTTGCCGAGCATGATGATGTTGGCGCTGGTCAGTCCCGCAAGCCACGCGCACGATGAGCAGGCTTTGGCGACGTGGAAGGTCGCTTCCCATGCAAAGCGCGGCGACACGCCAAATCCGCCGAAGTGCGAGGGGCGCATCAGATCGAACAGTCGTGTGTCGAACAGGCGTTCAGCGACATCGTCCGGGATTCGTCGCGTCTCTTCGATCCGCGCCGCCTGCTCGCTGAGCCACGGCACGAGGGCGGCCGTCCTTTCCACGGCCATCTCGGCCGCGCGCACGCCCGGTTGCGCGTCATCGGCGCTCCGTTGAGCCAAAACCATTGCGATTGCCTCCTGTCGCGCTATCATGGCCCCTTCGTACCTGAGCCGTTCGCGACGCGCTGTATCGCCGGATACGGCCGGGTGATTCTTCGAAGCATGAGCGGTGACGATGTCAAAAAAAGCCACCGCCACTTGGCGGATGACGGATGCCCTCGCTGCCAAGCTTCTATCCTTCGAAGGCAAGGTGCGGGTGCGCCGCTTTGCCGAAGGAGAGCAGCTCTATCGGCAAGATGACGTCAGTACGTGCTTTTACTTTGTCAAATCCGGGCTTGTGCAAGTGTCAATCTTCAGAAGAGACGGCACCGAGGTCGTGCTCGAAAACATGGGACCGAACGCGCTGTGCGGAGAAGGGGCCGCGTTCGACGGGCTCCCCCGGTTTTCCACAGCCGTCGCCATCGAGCCCACCGAGGCCCTCGAATTTGATACTGCCCGGATCGAGCCCCTGCTGCGAGCGGACCCCGAACTGGCCTTGGCGATGTTGCGGCTGACCAGCCTCAAACAGCGAATTCTCGCCTTGCGCCTGGAGCATCTGGTTTCGAATGATCCTGAGGATCGGATCTTGGAGTTGCTGCGCCGCCTGAGCCAGATGTTTGCGATCGATCACGAGCGTGGCCGCAAGATCATCACACACCTGACGCATGAACAGATTGCGTCGATGACGGGCACGTCTCGTGTCACCGTTACGCGAACGATGGGCAGGCTACGTGAGAAGGGAATGCTGTCTAGCGAGGACGGGTTTACCATCCTCGCGAACAACGCGGAGACCTGAGCTTTTAGCCGGTCCACCAGAGATCCTCGGTTCGCGCCATGTTCGAGACATCCCCATCCTCATATGGCAGGCGGGCATATCTTCCGCCGTGGTAGAGCAGCGGCGTCGCGACGGTATCGGGACCGAACATTTCATCGATCTGACCGATTAGGATGCGATGGTCACCTCCAGGGTAGTCCTCGACGAGGTGACAACGAAAGATCGCGTTTGCGCCGTCGACCCAAGGTACGCCGCTGCTCTGCCGCCAACACCATGTGGGGTTTGCGAGAGGACGGCCAGCGTGATGCATCGAGACATCCTGCTGGTGGCCTGCAAGGATATTCACGGAAAATGCGCCGACGCTCGCGATGCGTTTGGCCGTCGCGCTGGTCAAGGATGCACAGAAGAGGAGCAGGGGTGGATCAAGACTGACCGGAGTAAGCGAATTGACGGTCATGCCAGCGGGGGCATTTTCCCCGGCCACTGCTATCAAGGTGACGCCGGTGGTCAGGCGCCGAAATAACCTGCGAAAATCTTCAGCCGTACTGCCATTCATTTGAGCGGCTCTTGTCAGATCGATTGGATGTCCGTTTCAAGGGCACGATTATCCGCTGGAAAGTGTGCCGGCTGTATCTGGGAGCACATAGGGATAGCTGTATTCATTGCGGATGTATCCGCAGATACAGCCCGGGGATGCTCGCTGATGCCACAGTGTGAATGTCATCAGCAACCCTGAGGGATTCCATGAGCAAGACCGTGACGCGTGCCCGCATCGCAGCCAGCCTATGCGCATTCATTTCCGCGGCGGCTGTGGGACTCGTTGGGCCTCAGGCGGCATCCGCCCAGGAGAAGCCCGAGCTGCGTATCGCAGCTATCGTTTCAGTGACAGGAGCTGCCTCGGCGCTGGGTGCGCCAGAGCGCAATGCAGTGGCGCTGTTCGACAAGATCTGGTCTGCGCGCACCGACTTGCCCTTCAGGGTCAAGGTCATTTCCTATGATGACGGTTCAGATCCGACCAAGGCTGTCAGCCTGACACGCAAAGCGATCGAGGAAGACAAGGCCCATGTCGTCGTTTGCTGCACGACCACACCAAGCTCGATGGCCATCCTCGACACGGTAAAAGCCGCGAAGATCACCATGATCTCCATGGCTTCGAACGCCGCGATCGTCGAGCCGGCAGCTGATCGCCCGTTCACGTTCAAGACGCCCACGTCCGATAAATTGATGCTCCAGCGCACGCTCAATTACATGAAGCGTCACGGCATCAACAAGATCGGCTTCTTCGGTTTGGAAGATGCCTATGGCGAGGGTGGTCTCAAGGAGTTACAAACCGTCGCAAAGGAGACCGGTATCGATTTCGCATCAGCCGAGCGCTTTGCGCGGCAGGATACAAATTTCACGCCGCAGGCGCTGCGCCTCAAGCAGGCGGGATTGGACGCAATCTACATCCATGCGATCCCGCCGTCTGCTGATCTTGCCCATGAGGCGCTCAAGCGAGTTGGGTACACTGGGCCAATCTATCACGGGGCCGGCTCGTCGATTAACGCCTTCGTCGATATCGGCAAGGCGAATGTCGAGGGAGCGATCATCGGTGTCGGTGCGCTGAACGTCTATGACCAGATCGCGAAGGACAATCCGCTTGGTCCCGTGCTCGCGAAGTTTGCCGAGCTCTATGACGGGACCTACGGCAAGGGCAAGGTCGACCTGTTCGCGGGGCAGTCATGGGACGCAATGCTGCTCGCCGTGAACGCATATCAGAATATGTCCGAGGGCGCAGCCATGCGCGATGATCTCGCTGGCACGCGCGTGGCGATCAAGGACGCCATGGAGAAGACGCGCGAGTGGCCGGGCGTGAACGGCGTCTTCAACATTACCTCATCCGACCATCTTGGTCTCGACAAGCGTTCCACGTTCCTGTCTCAGATCAAGGGCGGGCGGTTCGTCCTGATCGAGGAATAGACCTTGCTCGACACCCTCTCATTCTTGCTCATCGACGGCATCACTAACGGTGCCGTCTATGGTCTCCTCGCCCTCAGTCTGATCGTGATCTACACGGTGACACGCGTGGTGAACATCGCGCAAGGCGAATATGTCACTTTGGGAGCGCTGTCGTTCGCGAGTGCGCTTTCAGGATCGTTCAATCTGCTCAGCGGGCTCGTTGCCGCTGGCTTGGCGGCGTTTGCGCTCCGTGACGTGGCAGACAAGCATCTTGGGGCGTCAGCAAGAATTCGCGTGCTGTTGATCCGTTCGGCCTGGATTGCGGGTGTGCTCGCGACAGCGTTCGCGGCCAGCAGGTTTCCAGGTTCGTACTGGCTCGCCGTTCTGGCCTCGCTGGCCGCCACGGCTTCGCTTGGGACGCTCACCTATCGATTGACGGTCGAGCCAGTGTCGGGTGCATCGCCAGTCGTACTGCTCATCGTCAGTGTTGGCGTATACATGGTCTTGCACGGCGCTGCTGTCTTGATCTGGGGCGCCGAGCCGCGGTCGGTGCCGCCCGTGGTCGAGGGCGGAGTGTCTCTGGGGCCCGTCTTTATCGCCTACCAGAGCCTCTGGATCTGCGGCATCGCCGTCCTGGCGATGGGCGGCTTGTACGCGTTCTCGGAACGAACCCTGATGGGGCAGGCGCTTCAGGCGACCGCGGTCAACAGGGTGGGAGCCCAGCTTTGCGGCATACCTGTGCGACTGGCCGGCCAGCTTAGCTTCGCGATCGGTGCTGGATTTAGCGCCCTGTCGGGGCTGTTGTTGGCTCCGCTCATCACCGCCAATTACGACATGGGCCTTCCGATCGGGCTGAAGGGGTTTGTTGCCGCTGCCCTCGGTGGCATCGTTGAATATCCGACGGCGCTGATCGGAGTCATGCTGGTTGGCCTTACGGAATCCTTCTCGGCATTCCAGGTCAGCGCGTTCCGCGACGTGATCGTCTTTCTCATGGTGATACCGATCCTTCTTTGGCGGAACGCTGTTCGGCCGCCAGAAGCGCACGAGCACTGATCATGTCCTCGAGAAATTTTTTCATCTTGCGGCGTACGCCCGCGGTTGCGTCGATGGTCACGGCCTTCGCAGCGTTCGTGTTCGCTGGCATCATCGCAGCCACCGGCCCGCAGTACGATGTGACGCTCCTCGTCACAGTCGGCCTGACCTCTCTTGCGGCCATGGGTCTGACGCTCTTGCTGATAGCCGGACAGGTATCGCTCGGGCAGGCCGCGTTCATGGCCACAGGGGCCTACGTGTCTGGGATCCTGGCGCGTGACCTCGGCGTTCCGCCAGTGCTCGCTCTCATGGCTGGCGTGGCTGCGTCTGCCGGCGCCGGGGCGGTGGTTGGGGCCATTACCTTGCGGCTGAAAGGCCATTTTCTGCCCCTTGCTACGCTTGCGATCGGAATTGCGACGAGTGCTGCAATCGTGGCGGGGGGCAGCGTCACCGGCGGCGCGTCCGGGCTCGGGCAGATTCCGCCGCTCGCTATCGGTTCTCTGGCCTTGACTGACGACCGAGCGTTCGCAGTCCTCGTTTGGCTGCTGGTTGCGGTGTTTGGCGGTGGATTGTCTCGCCTGCTGCATTCCCGGACCGGACGAGCGATCGCAGCGCTGAAGACCGATCCAGAGATGGCAGAAATCTTCGGGGTCAATGCCGCGCGCTTGCGCCTGGTCGTCTTTGTCGTGGCCGCCATTCTCGCGGGAATGTCGGGAACGCTCTATGCGTTCTATTTCAAGTTCCTCAGCCCGGCACCGTTTGGGCTCACGGCAAGCGTAAACCTTCTGATTGCCTGTATTTTCGGCGGAATGGCGCACCCGTTTGGCGCGGTCCTCGGAGCCACGGCGATCGCGGCACTTGAGATGGTGCTGCAGAATACCGTGGCCCGAATGCTGGGCTTGTCCGGCAACGTCGAACTGATCGTGTTCGGGCTGGTCCTGATCTGTGTGCTGCTACGCTGGCCTGGTGGCATTTGGTCGGCACTTCTGCGGGTATGGCCGCGATTTTCCGTCTCTCGCCCAGCTCGCAACATTGAGCTCGCACCGTCCAAGCGCAGCACCGCCGGCGAGGATCTGCTGTCAGTGTCGGGTATCGCCAAGAACTTCGGTGGTCTCAAGGCGCTGCAAGGCATCTCGTTCTCGGTCGGCACGGACCAAATTGTTGGTCTCATTGGTCCGAACGGTGCCGGCAAATCTACGACTTTCAATATCGCGACCGGTCTTGTCGCGCCTTCGGAAGGCACCGTCCTTCTGATGGGCGCGGCGCCACCTGCGCGGGTCTCCGATCTCGTCCATCGTGGCGTCTCTCGCACCTTCCAGCACGTGCGAATAGTACCCGAGCGCACCGTGCTCGAAAACGTGGCGTTCGGTGCTTACGCGCAAGGTCGTTCCGGGATGATATCGGGGATGTTCGGCTTCGACCGAAACGAAGAGGCGGCAACCTACGCAAAGGCGTGGCGCGCTCTTGAAATCGTGGAACTGGATGGCTTGGCACACGAGCCGGCCTCGCGGTTGGCAATGGGGCAGGCAAGGCTCGTCGAGGTCGCCCGAGCGCTGATCAGTCGACCGAGATTGCTGCTGCTGGACGAGCCCGCTGCCGGATTGCGCACGGGCGAAAAGCTCAAGCTGGTGAGCCTGCTGCACCGCCTCAAGCGCGCCGGGACGTCGGTCTTGCTGGTCGAGCACGACATGGACCTTGTCATGAACTGCGTAGATCGGGTCGTCGTTCTGGATCGGGGTCAGGGCTTGATGACCGGCGTTCCAGACGAGGTGCGGCGGGACGAGCGCGTGATCGCCGCCTATTTGGGGACCTGACCGATGCCGAACCTGCGGATCAGCGGCTTGAAAGTGGGGTATGGACGAGCGACGGTTATCGAGAACCTCGCTCTCTCGGTAGCATCCGGCGAACTCGTTACTGTTTTGGGCGCCAACGGCGCCGGGAAGACCACCCTGCTGAACGGCATCATGGGTTTGGCTCCGCCGCGTGCGGGATCGATCCTGATGGAGGATCAGGAGTTGATCGGTCTCCGTCCCGAGCAGCTGGTTGCTCTTGGCGTCGTGCTCGTCCCTGAACGACGGGAGTTGTTTGGAAATCTTACAGTCGAGGTGAATCTCCGTTTGGGCGGCTATCGAACAGGCGCGCCGTCGAAATCGCTCGATCGTATCTACAGTCTCTTTCCGATTCTTGCGGAGCGGCGCCGGCAAAAGGCCGCCACGCTGTCGGGTGGTGAACAGCAGATGCTCGCAGTAGGGCGTGCCCTGATGTCTGGGCCTAGATTGCTAATGCTGGACGAACCGTCGATCGGACTCGCGCCACTGATCGTTCAGGAAATTCTTCGTGTGATCGGCCAACTCAAGGCCGACGGGCTAACGATCATCCTGGTCGAGCAGAACGCAAGGCTCGCGCTGTCCATGGCAGATCGCGGCTATGTCCTCGAAGTCGGGCGAATCGTGCTCGAAGGCCCAAGCGGATCACTGTCGGCCGACCCAAGATTGAGCCAGGCCTACCTCGGAGGTGCCGCAGACTACGCTGCGGCGCGGGATCAAGTATATGTCGACTGATGGAGAAATCCTTCGACTGCACGCAAGCTTCTCGAACGGCGACGTATCGCCGGTCGAGATCGCTCGTGCTCATCTCGACGCGATCACGACGACGAACGCGGAGATCAACGCGTTCTCGTTGGTAGATGAAAACGTTGCGCTCGATATGGCGCGCGCCTCCGAAGCGCGATACTGCCGTGGCGAGCAGGTCGGACCGCTCGACGGCATCCCGACCACGATCAAGGATACCCTGAACGTCGCCGGATGGCCGACGCGGCGCGGATCGAGGACGACAACCGAAACGCCTGCGGCTGCGGACGCAGTCAGCATCGCGCGACTTAGGAGCGCTGGTGCTGTCTTTTTGGGGAAAACGACCACGCCGGAATTCGCCTGGAAGGGCCTAACTCAGAGTCTCGCCAATGGTGTGACCCTCACCCCGTTGGATAGAACTCGCCATGCAGGCGGGAGCAGCGGCGGCGCTGCCGCCGCGACTGCGCTCGGGATCGGCCTTGTCGGCATAGGCACCGACGCCGCAGGCTCCGTTCGCATACCTGCCGCCTTCTGCGGGGTTGTTGGATACAAGCCAACCTTCGGAGCGATCCCACTTGATCCCTACCCGGCGGCCTTCTGGCAGCTTCCTCACGTCGGTCCTATCACGCGAACCGTCGCGGATGCCGCCCTGGCGGCGTCGGTGATGAGCGGACCGGCCTCTTCGGACTGGATGTCGTTGCTTCAGACGCCGCTGTCCAACCGTGTTGAGAAGAAGTTGACTTCTCATGAACTCCGCATCTGCATTCCGGCCCATATCGAGCATCATCTGCATCCCGCGGTGCGGATTGGCTGGGAAGAGGCCCTGAAGGCCCTAACCTCGCGGGCAGAGATTGAAACGGTTGAACTCCCGCTCCAGGAGGCCCGGGATATTGTTGGGACGCTCTACCGTGTTGGATGTGCGTTTGCCGTCTCGCTGGTTCCCGAGAGCAAACGTGCAGATCTCGATCCTGCGATACTGCAATTCATCGAACCGATACGCAGCTTGTCTGCGGAGAAGCTGTTGACCGTTCAGCGTCGCCGCGAGGAAATCGCGAACGAGATGGCGCTGCTTTTGGGCGATGGTGTCCGAGTCCTGCTGACTCCGACCATGCCTTGCCTTCCCCCGCGCACGGATTCCGTTGAGTCCGGCGAGGTCGACTGGCTCAACTGGTGTCCCTTCACGCCATTGTTCAATCTGACGCGTGGCCCCGCGCTTTCGGTGCCGTGGCATGCCCCCGCAACCGATGTTCTGCCGATCGGTCTGCAAATCGGCGCTGCGCCTGGAGGCGACGGCCTCGCCCTGGCTGCTGCATCCATGATCGAGAGCATTGCGCCTCAACATCTTGCCGCGAACCAAGGCACGAAGCCATGAAAGCTGCTGGCAGCGAACGACCAAGGCGGGTTTCATTGGAGGTCGATCGTCTCGTTGATGGGCGGCCCGTTCAGCTGTCTTTACTCAGAAGCGGGATGGGACGCCGCGTCTTGCTGCTGCATGGATTTGCTTCGGATGCCCACGACGACTGGGTCGCGACCGGTTGGTTCGACGCGCTGGCTCTTGCAGGGTACGAGGTCGTCGCCCCGGATCTTCGCGGCCATGGGCTCAGCACCAAGTCTCGCAACCCGAGCGACTATCAGCTTGGCGCGTTCGCGACGGATATTCTAGCGGCATCCGAGGCTTGTTGGGGCGAGGCCAGCTTCGACGTGATTGGCTATTCCATGGGCGCGCATATCGCCATGACCTTGGCCTTGGCGGCTCCCGATCAGATCGGGCGGCTGGTGCTCGGCGGCATGGGCGAACGGATCGTTGCAACCGTCGGGCTGGCTCCCGAATTCGCCGATGCGCTGGCCGCCTGGGATAAGGCAACGCAGAGGTTGGAGGGACGGAACCTCCCACCGTACGCTATTCGATTGTGTCAGCACGCGGCATCGAAGCCGTACAACGATCTCGATGTCCTTGCCGCTTGCCTTCGCGGGCAGAGCTGCGTGTTCGACCTGCCCAGATTGGCAGCCGTCGCGGCGCCGACGCTGGTGATCGTGGGAGAAGAAGACAAGCTCGCAGGTTCGCCATACCGCGTTGCCGCCCTTTTCCCAACCGGAGTGGCTGCCACGGTGCCTGACCTGAACCACAGCGCCGCGCTGGCCAGTGCAGCATTTCGCTCGCGCGCAATTCTACATTTGAGTGCGGCAGCGATCTCTCGACGCCTGGCCGGCCTGGCATGAAGCCGTCGGCAAGCACTCATATGCGTCCTCCGAATGCCGCCTTCGGAACACGCTCGCTGAAATCCATCTCGCCGCTGCAAAGCTCGTGCTCGCTCGGGCCCGATCTGGCGGGAGTTCCATTGGTAAGAGTAACTTGATGCTGAGCAAGTCTGTCATGCGCGAAGTCTCCCTTTCGGACAAGTTCGACCTGACGAACGGGACGATCTTTATCACCGGAAAGCAGGCGCTTGCGAGAGTGCCTTTGCTCCAGCGCGAACTCGATCACGCCCGGGGATTGCGTACCGCCGGTTATATCTCCGGGTATCGCGGTTCTCCCCTTGGAACGGTGGACAGCGAACTGCTGAAGATCGCCGATCGTCTTGACGCAGCCGACATCGTTTTTCAGCCGGGCTTGAATGAAGATCTCGCGATGACGGCGGTGTGGGGGAGTCAGCAGCTCGATTTTGTCCCCGGACGCAAATACGATGGCGTCTTTGCGATGTGGTATGGGAAGGGACCCGGCGTCGACCGCTCGGGCGATGCGATCAAGCACGCCAACATGTCGGGGACGCATCCCAATGGCGGAGTGCTGCTCGCCTTTGGCGACGATCACGCCGGCAAATCGTCCTCGCTTGCGCACCAGAGCGACCTTGCTCTCGCAGCTCATGAGGTGCCGGTCCTTTATCCCTCCGATGTGCACGACATCTTCAAGTTCGGTTTGGCCGGCTTCGCGATGTCGCGCGAATGCGGTCTTCTTGCGGGCCTGAAGCTCGTCAATGAGACGGCCGATTGTACGCAGGCCGTTGAGTTTTCTCTCGATGAACTTGCGCCGGTGCTTGAAGACGCCTCATCCGGCGGCGATGTCGGTATCCGGGTCGAAATGTTGGCGGTGGCGGCGCAGGACCAGCGCATGGTCCGTCAGAAGTTGCCGAAAGTACACGAATTCACGCGGCGTAACGCCATTGACCGAGTGGCGTTCGGATCGAAGCAGCCAACCCGTCTTGGCATCGTCACCGCGGGCAAGGCGTTTCAGGATGTGATCGCCGGCCTGAACTGGATCGGCATTGATGATGCCGAAGCACAGCGCTTGGGAATAGGGGTCCTGAAGGTCGGATTGATCTACCCGCTCGATCCCAAGCCCCTGACGGAATTCGCAGGCGAAGCCGGCGAGCTGCTTTTCGTGGAGGAAAAGCGCCCTCACATGGAGCTTCAAGCAGCCGCGCTGATGTACCATTTGGCCCGCCGGCCGAACATCACAGGCAAGCGTACGCCAGAGGGACATCCTCTTCTCCCACTGGATCAGCCGCTCGATTCGGCCGTGGTCGCGCAGGCGATTGCGCAGCGCCTCCTGGCAAATGCGGTGACACAAGACACCGCCCTGGCGAAGGTGCAAGCGGCATTCGAGAATCTCAACCTGCGCAGCTCGGCGTGGCAACAGGTCGAGGCAGGTCCGCTGACGCGACGGCCTGTCTTCTGCTCGGGCTGTCCGCATAATCGCTCGACCAAGCTGCCGGAGGGATCGTTCGGGGTGGCCGGAATCGGCTGCCACGGTCTCGTCCAGTTCATGGATCGCAATCCGTTGCCATGCACTCACATGGGAGCCGAGGGCGTCAACTGGATCGGATTGTCGCATTTCACCAACACCAAGCATGTGTTCGTCAATCTCGGGGACGGGACGTTCTCCCATTCGGGCTCCTTGGCAATCAGGGCGGCGGCAGCGTCCAATGCCAACGTCACGTTCAAGATCCTGGCGAACGATGTGGTCGCCATGACCGGAGGCCAGACCGTGGAGAGCGGACTGTCCGCCGGGGCAATGGTCCGCCAGGTCCTCCTGGAAGGCGTCAAGCGTGTTGTCGTTGTTGCCGAAGACCCCGATGCCGTTCGTTCCGAGCAGTCGCTGCCGTCCGGTGTTGAGGTTCTCCATCGTACCGAGATGGAGAACGTCCAGAAGAAACTACGCGAGACGTCTGGAACAAGCGTCATCGTTTACGTGCAGATCTGTGCCACCGAAAAGCGCAAGCGGCGCAAGAGGGGCCAGGTGCCGGCCGTCTCGAGACACGTCGTGATCAATCCCGCGGTGTGCGAGGGATGCGGTGACTGCTCGCGCGCATCGAATTGCATGTCGGTTCAGCCGCTGGAAACTGAATTCGGCCGAAAGCGACGTATCGATCAAGCCAGCTGCAACAGTGATCTGTCCTGTCTGGAAGGCTTCTGTCCTTCCTTCGTTACGCTCGAGGGCGCCCGGCTTAGGAAGCCGGCGCCGCTTGGTCTCGAGGAGGCGGTGGCGCGCCTACCGATCCCTCGGTCCAGGTCCCGAGACGATCGGACGTTCGGCATTCTGATGGCTGGCATCGGCGGTACGGGTGTGGTGACGGCGACCGCTGTGATCGGCATGGCTGCTCACCTCGAAGGACGCGGAGTTGGCATTTACGACATGACCGGTCTCGCTCAGAAGGGCGGCACCGTGTACAGCCACCTCCGCATCCTTCCCTCGCCCGCCAGCGTGGCGCCGCTCCGGTTGGGTCTCGATGACGCCGATCTCCTGGTCGCGTCAGACGTCGTTGCGGCTACACAGCTTGAAGCCTTGAAGACCCTTAGTTCCTCGACTGCAATCGTGGTCGACGACCAGGTTGTCGCAACGCAAACCTTCCATGAGAATGGGAGCATTGATCTCGGTGCCGAGCGCCTCATACGCAGCCTCGAAGCGCGATCCGGCCATCGACCCACCAGAATTCCCGCAAAGGAGCTTGCGCAGCGTACTCACGGCGATCCGATCGTCGCCAACATGATCTTGCTCGGTTCGGCCTTTCAGATCGGGGCGTTGCCGCTGTCCTTGGAGTCGATCGAACAGGCCATTCGGCTAAATGGCGCGGACGTCCCAGGTACCTTGCGAGCGTTTCACCTTGGGCGGCTCGCAATTGCGGAGCCGGCCACGGTTGCGAATTTGATCGCCGATGTCGATCCACCGATCGCAACGGTACCGCAGCCGGTGACGACGCTGGAAGAAAAGATTGCGCTTCGCGTGAATGCCCTCCGAGGGTACCAAGACGATGCTTATGCGGACCGTTTCCAACGGGTTGTGGGCTTGATCCAGACGGCAGAGGAAAAGGCGGTGCCAGGATCGACACGGTTGACGGAGGCCGTGGCCAAGAATGCATTCAAGCTGATGGCGTACAAGGACGAGTACGAGGTCGCTAGATTGCTCACGGAGCCATCATTTTGGGAAAGCGTAGACGCACGGTTCGACGGCGGTTCATTGAAGCTGCATTTGGCGCCGCCAATTCTATCGGCACGCGATGCCGCAAGTGGGCGTCCGCGCAAACGAGCGTTCTCTGCGCGCTATATGCTGCCAGTCCTACGGCTTCTCGCGCGCTTCAGGGGGCTGCGTGGCACGGCGTTCGACCCATTCGGGTGGATGCAAGAGCGGCGGATAGAACGCAGGTTGCGCGACCAGTATCTAGCCACGCTGGAGGAAATCGCCACAAATCTGGATGCATCGAATATCGACGCCGCCGTGGCTCTTGCCTGTTATCCGGATGACATCCGCGGCTACGGACCGGTTAAAGAGGCATCGGTGGTGCAGATCGAACCTCGTATTCGAGTTCTGCGCGCGAAGTTTTCATCCTCGTTCGACAGCCAGTTCGGCCACACCCCTCTCAAGTCGATCGCACCGCATGAACTTAGGAATCGATAGGCTCAGCGCGTAATCCGAGCTCGGGCTTCCGGCAGGTAATCGCGACGAACGGCCCGCTCTCGGGGACCCTGGCACCGCTGCCCTGAGGTGATGAAGCTGAGTGGCACGATGGGAGAACGCTATGAATGCCGACACGCTGCCGCGTCCCGCGCCTGAAACGATCGCCTTATTGCGCGCGGAATTGAGCGGCCATCTGGGCGCACGCGTAACCACGTCGCAGGCGGTGCTCGAACAGCACAGCCATGGCGAGGGGCTGCCGGCGGTCGCTGTGCCCGATCTCGTGGTGTTTCCCGAGAGCAATGAGGAGGTCGCGCTCGTACTGGCGCTTTGTAATGCGCATCGTGTGGCGGTGACACCCTTTGGCGCAGGGTCTTCGTTGGAGGGCCAGGTTGTGGCGCTCGCCGGCGGCGTCTCGCTCGACATGAGCCGCTTCAACAAAATGCTAGATGTCTCGCCGGAATCGCTGGATTGCCGGGTCCAGGCTGGCGTGACGCGAGAAGCCTTGAACGCACAGATCCGCGATACGGGGCTGTTCTTTCCAGTTGACCCCGGCGCCAACGCCTCGATCGGCGGCATGGCCTCGACGCGCGCTTCCGGCACGAACGCAGTGCGCTATGGCACGATGCGCGAAAATATCCTCGGCCTGACGGTCGTCACTCCGGCCGGCCATATCGTGCGCACCGGCAGCCGCGCGCGCAAATCCGCCGCCGGTCTCGATCTTACGCACCTGTATGTCGGCAGCGAAGGCACGCTGGGCGTCATCACGGAGATCCAGCTCAAACTCTACGGGCTGCCTGAGGCGACCATCGCGGCAGTCTGCCAATTCGTGTCCCTCGAGGGCGCGGTTGCCGCGGTCGTGACCGCGCTGCAGTCCAATCTAAAAATGGCGCGCATCGAGCTGCTGGACGAGGTGCAGATGCGCGCCGCCATCAACTATTCGAAGCTCGACTATGCTGAAGCGCCAACGCTGTTTCTGGAGTTCCATGGTTCGCCGAACGGGGTGCGAGAGGACGCCGAGATGATGCAGGCGATCACTGCGGAACATGGTGGTGGCGCATTCGACTTCGCGGAACGGGCGGAGGACCGCAGCCGGCTCTGGAAGGCACGCCACAATTCCTATCAGGCGGTGAGGGCGCTCAGTCCCGGCAAGAGCAACATGGGGACTGATGCCTGTGTGCCGATTTCGGCCTTGCCGGCCTGCCTGCTTCAGACCAAGGCCGACATCGTCGCCTCCGGCCTGACGGCGCCGATCGTCGGCCATGTCGGCGACGGCAATTTCCACCTCGGCATCCTGTTCGACCCGAATGACGCAGAGGAGACGGAGCGAGCTGAGGCGCTCGCATTCCGTACCGCTCGTCGTGCGATCGCGATGGGAGGAACGTGCTCGGGCGAGCACGGGGTAGGATTGCACAAACTCGTGCACATGCAGACGGAGCACGGCGAGGGAGTAGCGCTCATGCAGGCGGTGAAGAACGCATTGGATCCAAATGGCATTATGAATCCGGGCAAGATGTACCCGAGTCCAACGTCGTTCCCATGATCGTCGCCGGCGACGGCGTGCCCGCCAACAGGACGTCCGCGACGCCGGTGTCGCTGGTCGATGCCTATCCGACCGTGCTCGACGGCGTCGGCCTGTCCGCCGATCCGGATGGCGTGCCCGGCCGCTCGCTGTTCGCAGTGGCCAACGAGCCGGAGGATCGCGATCGCGCGTACATGCTGCGCAAGGGCCGTTTCAAATACATCCACTATGTCGGCTTTTCGCCTGAACTGTTCGATTTCGGCGGGCGTCGGCGATTGGTTACCGACGAACCATTACCGGAGCTATCAACGCGCCGACCTGAAGACCCCGATCCGCCACGAAGCCGCTGCGGGAGGAAGCCTCGCTGGCTCCTTGTCTCTGGGCGGGCACATCTGCGCTTGCGCGCTGATCTGAGCGGGAGGTCAAGTGCGCGCGTTCCAACCGTCTGTGTCGGTTGGACCGCCCTCTTAGCCCAGCAGCAGGCCCAGGCCGCCTTCGCCGGGGCTCAACTCGGTTCGCTCCCGGTGGAGGAGCGCAATCGAAAGCGCGGGTGTCAAGCCAGCATGCCGGGCTTCTTTCCATGACGATGGAGCGCATCACCGCAGAATAGGCGTTGCCTATTTCAGATAGCTCGCCAGATTGATGCTCAGGATCTTGGCGAGCGCCGAATAGGACGCCGTGAGCTGCGCCTGATAGGTCGACAGCTGTGCCGTGATGGCGGCGACGTCGACGCCGGTGAGATCGTTCGACAGGGTCTCGGCGTAACTCTTGTAGTCGGTCTGGCGCGAGCTCGCCGTCTCGATCGAGGACGCGTTGTTCGACAGCCTGGCCTGCACCGCCGCGGTGTCGTCGAGCGCCGTGCCGGCGAGGTCGAGCGCGCTGGTGATGTCCGAAGACGCCAGCGAGGTGCTGTTGGCCACGAATTTGAGAACCCGCATCACCTCCTCGAACGCCGAATCGTCGGCGGTGACACCATATGAGACCGTCTGGTCGGCGGCGACCCGCACCGAGGCGATCTCCTCGTCGCCGTTATAGTAGCTCGTATCGGCCGCAGTCAGGGAGCCGGTACCGGACGCGAAGCTCGTGAGATCGACCGGCGCGGTGTCGGTCTTGCCGCCGCCGAACACATACTGGCCGTCATATTGCGTGTTCATCAGCGAACCCATCTGCTCCAGCATCTGCTGTGCGGTGGTGATCACCGAATTCGCCTCGGTCGAGCTGCCGGTCGAGGCTGCGCTGAGCTGGGAGCGGAGCTGCGTGAGGATGTCGGTCATCGATCCGACCGCCGAATACATCACCTGCACCTTGCTATCGGCGAGCGTCGCGGCATCGATATAGGATTGCGCGCGGGTCACCGAGACCTGAAGGTTGACGACGTGCTGCGCATCCCAGCCGTAGCCGCCGAAATCGGTCGAGATGACGCCCGTCGATTCCTGGATCTGCTTGTTGGCCATGACCGACTCCACGCGCATCGCGTCGGCGATCATCCTGTTCGACTGCGCGAAGGTGGCGACCCGCATCGCGACCATGAGCCTCCTCCCGGCTGTTACGACTGCACGGCGGACAGCAGCGCCGAGTACATGGTATTGATGGCCTGGATCAATGCGGAAGCCGCGGAATATTTGTTCTGGAGCGTGCTGAGCGTGGCGGACTCCTCGTCGAGGTTGACGCCGGATTGCGAGGACAGCGAGCTCGCATAGGTCGATTGTGCGGTCTCTTTCGCGGTGTAAGTGTCAGATGCCTGCGAGGCCTTGCTGGCGACGTCGGCCACGATGGCAGAGGCGTAATCGGCCAGCGAACCGAAGGTGGCGGCAATCCCGCCAGTGGCGGCGAATGTCCGGGAATCCGTCAGCGCGTCATAGAAAGCGTTGACGACGGTGGCCGATCTCGACGACAGCACGGTGCTGCCCACCGTCAGGCTCGACGAGGAGTCCAGTGTCGCCAGTTGCAGCTCGTTGGTGCCGGACAGGATCTTGCTGTTGACCGCGATATCCGCCGCGCTCGTGCCGGTCACGAGGTCGTTGAGGCCGAAATACTCGGAAAATCCCTCGCCCGAGCTTCCCACCGAGCTCGTCATCTGGTTGATGGCGACGCCATTGCGCGAACCGGTCGCCGTGATCGAGAGATGGCCGTCCGCATCGACCGAGGCGGACATCCCGGAGATGCCGTTGATGGCGGTGACGAGATCACCGACCGTGGAATAGGACGACAGGTCGAGATCGCCAAAGGAGACCAGGTTGCCGCTCTGGTCGGTGGCGGCAAGGCGCACCGTTCCGGTGGCGGACAGCGCCGTGCTGCTGGTGACGCTGGTCGTCCCGGTGAGGCTCGTCGGCGCCGGCACCGCGGACGCACTGTTCGAGACGCGGTTCATCGCGGAAGCCAGCTGCTGCGCTAGCTGATCGAGCTGCGACTGCGCATTCGTCAGGGTCGTGTCTCGGAGCGTGATGAGCGCGCCGATGTCCCCGCCTGTGATCTGCGAGGTGATGTCGACCCCGTTCACTGTGATCGCGCTGAAGCCGTTCGACGAGGAGCCGGGAATATAGCTGGTCGCCGCCGTCACATTGGCCGCCGCAGTATAGCTGATCGTATGCGCGGAGCTGTCGACCAGCGCCTGGCCGGACTTGGTGTAGATCTGGGTATCGCCGTTCGATGCCGTGAAATAGTTGATGTTCATCTTGGACGCGAGGTCCTGGAGCGCGGTGTTGCGCTGGTCCTCCATATCCGCGGTCGACTGGCCGGCCGCCGCCGTCTGCTTGATCTGCGCGTTTAAATCCGCAATCTGCTGCAAGTCGGTATTGATGTCGTCGATCGAGGACGCGATGTCCTGGTCGGCATCTGAGCGGAGCGTCTGGATGCTGCTCGACGTCTCCCGCAGCTGGCTCGCGACGTCATCGAGCGCGCTGACGATGTTGGATTGCAGCGAGGCACTGCTCGGCGTGCTCGCCAACGAGGACAAGGCGGATTCCAGCGAGGCGATGCTGTTGGCGAGTGACGTACCGGTCGACGAACTGTCGGTGCTGCTGGTCGAGCCGTAGAGTTTTTCGAGCGACGTCAGGTAGGTGTTGGTGGTATCGGCGGAGCCGAGATCTGAAGTCGCAGAGATCAGCGACTTCAGCAACAGCTTGTCGACCGTCGAGGTGATGCCCGTCACCGTGACGCCGGTGCCGACACCATTGGTGACGCTGCTCGACTGGTTCGCGGTCTTCTTTGTATAGCCCGTGGTGTCGGCGTTCGAGATGTTGGAGGACGTCACGCTGATCTGCACGGACGTCGACGACAGTCCGCTGAAGGCGATCGATCGTGCGATATCGAGCGACACGGGCGGCTCCTCGTTGGTCAGGCGCTGCGGCTGGTGGCGCTGGAAACGGCGCCGCCCGCGGCGACGCGACCGGACGCGCCATAAGGCGACACCACCGCGATCTGCTCGCGGATCGCCTGCATGACGGCCTCGATCCGGCGATTGCTGGCCTCGATCGCCGCGCGCAGGCGCACCAGATTCTCGTCCATCGCGATACGCAGCTTCAGGATCCGCTCCATGAGCTGCTCGCGCAGGATCCGGTCGCGCACGTTGAGGCTGGTGGTCCCCACCGAACATGCGGCGACGGTCTGCTCGAAGATCTCCGCCAGGCGGTTTTTCTCGTTGACCTGCTTCAGGCGCGAGGCCGGCAGGCCTTTGGCGAGCTCGACATTCTCCTCGGCGACCAGCACGGTCAGCGTATCGATCAGCGTGATCAGCGACTTGATCCGGACATCGCCGTTGGCGGCGTTGGTCGCGGCAACTTTGCTTTTGGTTTGAGCTACAGTCATGGTCATCGCCTTCTTCTAATTGTGCCGTTTGCCGCGGTCGGCCAGCGAACTGCGCAAATACGCACCGATCGCGGTCGTCCTGACGGTTGCCTGTCTCATCTCGCCCTCGATCTCCGCGCATTCCTGCAAGAGACCGAGCCGTGCCGTCTCGACGTCGTCGATCAAGGCCAGCAATTGCTTTCGATCGTTCCCCTTGACGGCTGAAGCCCGCGCCACCAGCCGCTTCAGCCGGCGCAACAGCGCTTCTCCGGCCGGGCTCGCTTTCTCATCGCGCATCGCTCACCTCATCGCCGAGATCAGGGTGTCGTACATCTTGTTGACGGTGGAGATGACCTGGGACGCGGCGGAATAGGCCTGCTGCGCCGAAATCATGCTCGAGAACTGGCTTGAGGTGTCGGTGGTCGACGATTCCAGCTCGCTGCCGTAGATCGTGCCCGCACCGTTCTCTCCGGAGGCCTGTAGCGCGGCATTCCCCGACGTCACGGTCGCCGAGTAGAGCCCGTTGCTAGCCGCGGAAAGACCATTCGGATCGGCGAAGGTCGCTACCGCAATCTTGTAGATCGCGATGGTCTCGCCGTTGGAATAGGTGGCGTCGACCACGCCATCCTTGCCGATCGAGACGCTGGACAGCTTGCCGTAAGACAGGCCGTCGGAGTCGATGCTGGTGACGTTGACCGAGGGCGTCGTCTCGCCGGAGGCGTATTGTGTCAGGCCGTTGGTGCCGCCGACCGTGCCGAGGTCCATGGTGATGGTGCTGTCGGCTGCGCCGTCGGTCCAGCCCGTGACTGAGACGGTTGCCGGGTCCGGGCTGGTGCTGGCCAGCGAGCCATCGCTGTTGAAGGTGACGTCGATGGTGCCGGACGCCGTGCCTGTCGCGGTCGTGGTATCCGACGACGAGGTCGGATTGGCAAAACTCGCACTCCAGCTGTTGGTGCCGGTCTTGGTCCACGTGATCTGCATCGTGTTTGCGGCACCGAGAGAGTCATACGCCGTCATCGAGCTGGTATAGGTGTCGCCGGTCGCAGCATCCGACGGTAGATTGGCCGCGATCGTGGTCTTGATGGTGGCGCTGCCGCTGGTCGAGGCAATCTGGGTGTTGATGGCCGAGAGGTTGCTGGCCGACTCGCTGCCGACGACATCGCCGTCCGCGTCGGTGCGCCAACCTTCGAGGTAGCTGCCGTTGTTCTCGAGATAGCCGGCATTGTTGATCGTGAAGGCGCCGTTGCGGGTGTAGGACGTGATGCCTCCGGACACGGCGCTGGTCACCACGAAGAAGCCCGTGCCCTGGATGGCAACGTCGGTGGCGTTCGAGGTCGCGGCGAGCAGGCCCTGCTGGGTGATGTTGGCGCGGCCCGAGATGGTGACGCCCCCCGACGCATAGGAAGTCGTGTTGCTCGAAGCGGTCACGAGCGCGTCGAACATCCCCGACGTCGTCTTGTAGCCGGTCGTGTCCGAATTGGCGATGTTGTCGCTGATCATGGACAGGGACTGGCTCTGGGCGCTGAGCGCCGAGATTGCCGAAGACAATGCACCGGTGAGACTCATGATGAAACTCCGAGGAAATCAGGGCGTTGAGATCAGGACGTGACGCCGAGGATGTTGGCGGCGCTGACAGCGACGCCGTTCACCGTGAGCGATGGCGTGGAGGTCGATGTGTCGATGCCGGTCACCGTGCCGGTGACGGTCGTGTAGTTGAGCACGGAGTTGCCGGCGGGGTTCGTCGCGGTCACCGAGATGGTGTACTGGCCGCCGTCGGCGCGCTGGCTTCCGCTGGAGTCCTTGCCGTCCCAGGTGAAGCTGTTTGAACCGGAATTGCCGGCCCCGGTGCCGGTGTAGACGACGTTGCCGGACGAATCCGAGATGCTGATCGACACGTTCGAGGCGGCCGCGGACAGCGAGTAGCCGAACGTCGCCGAGCCGTTGCTCAAGGTCGACGTGTCGGACTTCGCCTCGACGGTGTGGCCGATATAGTTGACCGAGTTGAGCGTCACGAGACTCGAGAACGAGCTCGCAAGCGAATTGAGATTGGAGTTGATCGACTGCTGGGAGGTGAAATTGGCATAGGAGCTGAGCTGATTGACGAGGTCCGTGGTCGAGGTTGCATCCAGCGGATTCTGGTTCTGGAGCTCGCTGACCAGCAGGGTCAGGAAATCGCTGGATGTCAGCGTCGAGCTGGACGACGTGCTCGATGATGACGATGTCGTCGTGGCCGCAGTCGTTGCAGAACTCGTGGCGGAAACGGTCATCAGAAACTCCGGCTTTCCCGCGCTGTCGACGACGAGATGTCGGTCGGCTGCGCTTGAAATCTGTGTGCTGATGAAACGGGTGGACGCGCGGATTCAGGCGGGGATTCACGCGCGGGAAAGCGGCTTTCGACACGGCAAAATCTGCCGTGTCGTGCGTGTTAGAGAGCGATGATGCGAGGTTGATTTAGAGCCGCAGCGGCGGTGCACGACCTCGCCCCGCAAGTGGGACAAGATGTGGGACAAGATGAAGGAAGCGACGATGTCGGAAAGAGCCCTTCAGCTCCCCGCCGTCTCGCCTTCCGTGCTCGGCTCGGCGGGGTCGCCTTTCATTTTCGCAGCAGCGGCGGCGATGCGGTCGGCGAGGCCTTTAGGCGCGCGGACGGTAGGCGCGGCGAGTGCCTGACGCAAGGTGCGCGCCTCGTCCAGCAGGGCCTGCGCAGCGGGGGAGCCCGCCAGCAGCTCTTCCGCGGGCAAACGCCGATCGTCGGGCCAGAAGGAGAGATCCTCGCCCAGCCGATCGATCATTTCCTCAAACTCGGTGACGTCCATCGCCCGCCGATTCAGCCTCGGTCGGGCCACGTCATAAAGCATTGCAGGCACGGGGAAAACCGGATTTCAGCGGTTTCACGCGCCAAAGGTGCCCGCAGCACTACGGAAAGCGGCCGAAACGGCCGGCCGGGGCATCGCCCACCGTCAGGATCGGGCAGCCCGTGCTGTTCAGCCCCTGCGAGCCGAATCGGCCGGCACGGCCTTGCCGCCGCGCGACGTGGCATCGACCTGCTCCCAAGCCTCCCGCAGCTCAGTCAGCCCGGCGACGATGCGCTCGTAGTTTTCGCGCGCACGCGGACGGCCGAAAGCCTTCAGGCTCGCCAGGATCAACGCGTTGTAGGTCTGGAACATCCGTTCCGCGACAGCCCCGCCCCTGGTGAAATCGAGATTGTGGCTCAGCCCGCGCAGGATCGCGGTCGCCTTCATCAGGTATTCGTGCCCCTCCTCGAAGCGGCGCGCCTCCTGCGCGGCGACCGACTTCTGAAGGAAGGTGATCGTGCCGCCAAGCAGCATCGAGATCGCCTTGAGCGGCGGCACGGTCGTTGCCGCTCCCCGATAGGCCTGGTTGGCCATGTACACCATCGGATTATGCATCATCAATCACTCTGTTTCACACAATTAGTCGCTCGATGAATTGAGCAGGGCTTTGAGATAGGTCAGCGTGCTGTTTGCACTCTCGATCGCCGCCTGGTATTTCGCGTATTGCGTCTGGAGTTGCGACTGCAGGGTCGCGGCGGCACTGTTGATGTCATCGACCTTCTGCTGGAGATCGTCGTCGCGCGTCGTCAGATGGGTGATCAGCGTCTGCAATACGCCGGTCGTCGACGAGTAATTCTTCGCGATCTGATAGAGCTGCGTGGCGATGCCCGAGGTCGACGTCACCGTGATCGACTGCGAGGTCGAGCCGCTATAGGTGAAGGCCATACCTGCATAGATCGAACCGGAAGCACCGATGATCGTGGTTCCGCTTACCGTGAAGAGCGACGAGTCGCCGCCGACCGAAGCCGAGGCGAGATTTCCGTCGGAATCGACCGACAGGTCCAGCGTGAAGGATTGCGGCGACGTGCCTGTATTGACAACGCTGAGCTGGCTCGACGAGGTCGTCGTCTGCGCCGACAACAGCTTGGTCACACCGCTCAAATTCGTGCTCAGGATATCCGACAACGTGCTGGTGTCGAGCTCGAGCTCGTTGTTCTCGTTGAATGACAGGCCGAGATCGGCCATCGTCATGCCGCCCACGGTGCTGTTCAGGGCGTTCTGGAGCGCATCCATGATGTTGCGCATGGTTCCGTCGCCGAACAGGACTGCGCTCGAGGCTGCCGTGCCGTCGGTTGCGGTCGTCTGCTGGGCGATGACCTCGTCGCGAAAGGTCTTGTAGTTGGTGACGAACGTCTCCACCGCAGATTCGATCTGGCTGGTGTCGGTCTCGATGCTGATGTTGAGCGACGTTCCGTCCGGCGTCTCCTGGAGCAGGCTGAAGGTGACCCCGCTCAGGACGTCGGAGATGTCGTTGGTGTCGCGGGTCATCGAGATGCCGTCGAGCGTGAATTCGGCCGACTGCGCCTCCTGGATCACGTTGGCGAAGCTCCCCGAGCTGTCGGTCACGCCCAGCTCGTTCATGATGTCGTTGCCGGACGTGCTGGAATAGGCGATGTCCGCCGCATCCTCGGTGCCGGTCAGCACCATCTGGTACGACGTGCTGGAGACCTGCACGATCGAGGCCTGGACGTTGGTCGTCGAGGTCTGGGCGTTGATGGCGTCGACGACCTCCTGGAGCGACATCGTGCTGGTGACGGTGATGTCGGATGTGCTGCCGCCCTTCAGGCCAATGGAAAACGTCCCGGAGTAGCCGAGCTCATCGGTCTGGCTCGATTGCGAGGTGCCGAATACCTTGTTTGCGGTGGCGAGCTGGCTGATCGTCAGCGTGTGATCGCCGATGGCCGCCCCGCTCTTGATGGTCATGGAGAGCGCCGAGGAGGCGCTGACGTCGCCGGTCGAGCTGATGCTCGCCGAGCGCGTCGCAAAGGCACTGGCGGACAACGAGTTGACCACCGCGGTCGAAAGCGACGCCAGGCCCGAATACAACGTTTTCAGATCGGTCTGGAGCGTCTGATAGGCCGAGATCTTGGCCTCGTTGTTCGTGATCGTGGTCGAGATCGTGTCCGCCTGCGCGGTCTTCGCGTCGACGGCGGCCTGAATCAGCGCCGACCAGTCGATGCTGCTCGAATTGGTGGTCCCGCTCGTGGTGACGGAGACGCCCGAACTTGTGCTGTTGGTCGAACTGACGCTGGTCACTTTGCCTGGTCATCCCTGGTAGGAAGCGGGCCGGCATCATGCCGGCCCGCCCGGATCATCATCAGCCCAGCAGCTTGAGCAGGTACTGGGGCATCTGGTTCGCGGCGGCCAGCGCCGACACGGCGGCCTGGGTCTTCACTTCCGCCGAGGAGAGCTTGGACTGCTCGGCCGCGATGTCGACGTCCTTGATCGCCGAATTTGCGGATTGCAGGTTCTGGGTCTGCGTCGAGATCGAGTCGGCGCTGAAGTTGAAGCGCGATTCCTGGGCACCGATGCTGGCGCGCGCTGCCGATACCGTGTCGATCGCCGTGTCGAGCGCCGTCAGCGCCGAGGTTGCATCCGACAGCGAGCTGACGTCGAGCGAGGACACGCCGAGCGAGGACGCGGTGAGGCTCGTGAGCGTGATGGTGATCGTATCCGAGCCGGAGGAGCCGACCAGAACCGAGACGCCGGAGGCGAACACGCTGGAACCATCGAGCAAGCTCTGGCTGGAGTAGCGGGTGCCGGATGCGATCGAATCGATTTCGTCCTGCAGCTGCGAGAATTCCGAGTTGATGTAGGCGCGGCTGGAATCGGTCGTGGTGCCCGACGCGGATTCGGAGGCCAGCGACTTCATGCGCGCGAGAATATCGGAGATGTTCGAGGCGCCGCCGTCGGCGGTCTGGAGGATCGCGTTGGCCTGCGAGGCGTTGGTCGCGGCCTGCTGGAGCGTGGTCACGTCCGAGGAGATGCGGGTGGAGATCGCGAGGCCGGCGGCGTCGTCGGACGCGGATGTGATGCGCGAGCCGCTCGACAGCTTCGAGAGGGAGCTGGTCTCCTGCGAGGAGTTGATGTTGAGGTAGCGGACCGCGGCGTTGGCGGCGGTGTTGGTATTGATTGCGGGCATTGGAAGCTCCTGTGCTGATGGGCAAGCGTGCCGCATCGTTGAAATCGACTTACGACGACGCGGACCGCAGCCCCGTCCGTTCGCTCAAACGGCGGAGTGCAAGGAGATCAGGCGCGAAAATTTTCGCGAGGGCAATTTTATGGTTAGCAATCGGTAAACGCGGTGCGGATGTCGCGTTCATGCTTGCGAAGCAGCTGACGAAGCTGCTGGCGGCCGCGCTTGAGCAGCGACTCCACGGCAGCCACCGTGGTGTCCATCACCTGGGCGATCTCGCCGTTGCTCATGTTCTCGTGGTACGAAAAGATCACCGCGATGCGCTGCTGTTCGGGCAGGCGCTGCATCGCGAGCTCCAGCATGTCGTTCAGCTCGTTGCGCTCGATGATCGCGACGGCGCCCGGCTGATCGTCGGCGACCTCTGGCACGGTCTCGACATTCTCGTTGCGCGGCTTGCGGCGCAGATCGATGCAGCGGTTGGAGATGACACGGTAGAGCCAGGTCGAGAACTTGGCGCGGCCGTGCTGCCAACGACCACGATGGCTCCAGATCTTGAGCATGGTGTCCTGCACCACGTCCTCGGCGTCCGCTGCGTTGCCGACGATGCGCAACGCAATCGCATAGGCGCGGTCGATGTGCCGCTCGACCAGCATGCGGAACGCAGCCTCGTCGCCGGTGGCGAGCTTGTCCAGAAGCTCGCTGTCCTCGTCGTAGACGATTTCGGCGGCAACAGGCGTGCTATCAGGCGCGAGCGGCACCGACGGCATCACCGGCACGATCGCATCGACCGGCATCGTTGTCGTGATCTCGGTCTCGGCGGGAGCCCAGACATCAGCAGCGTAACTCATCCCGCAACCTCCAACCCGCAATGCCGACGGCGCACATGCCGCACGGCTTCCAGGCGTTGAACGCGGGGCCAAAACATTCCAGGCGAAGAATTTTTGTTAGTTTTCAAGATGTTAGCCGGTCGTTTTTTGCCGAGCATCGGGCAATAATTGCCGACTGCGCGATGCTCTCGCGCGTCGCAGCTGCAATCTTCACATCGTCTCGCGCCATGGCGGATCATCCATCCTGAACAGATGTCGTTGAGAGAAAACGCTGACATTACGCGGCACTAGGTGATCGAACGCGGCGCGTGCGAAGCGCATCAGGAAGCGATTGTTTCCGAGTGTGAACGAACGCGAGACGACTTCTGCACTCGGCAATTTTTTCCGAATCACCTTTTCGAAGCTAGCGTTTTTTTTGAATCTGTCAGTCGCGACGAACGCGATTTTGAATCGCGCGTGAATTTATTTTCGTTGTGGAGGCGCCTGACTCCGCACAAGCGCACGTTAATGATCATGGTGGACGGGGAATTGTCGCATGAAGACCGCAACGACCGGGCTCGAACCCCGCGCGCGAATTGTTTCTGCTTGGTCGTTCGATGTTTTCGATACATTTCTGCTTCGCGCCTGCACGACGCCGGATGGCGTATTTGAAAGGACTTACGAGCTATCGGGCATTTCAAGAACTTGTCCGGATGTTTCCGCGAGTTTCGTTCAGCATCGAATCCAGGCCGAATCGCGCGCGCGGCGGGCCGCGAAGGAGAAGCGCGGCCGAAGCGAAGTTCACATCGATGAGATCTATTCGTTCTTTCCGTTCAATCTGTTCGGCCTCGCGCGCAGCGATCTGAACCATCTCGTCGAATCGGAATTCTCGGCGGAGCTCGAGCTCTGCCGCACCAATCCGGACATGTTTCGGCAATACCTGGACATGAAACGAGCCGGCCACCGCGTCGGATTCATCTCCGACACCTATTGGGATTCCAGCCGGCTGGGGCAACTGCTGCGCGCTTGCCGCCCCGGCCTGACGTGGGACTTTCTCTATGCCTCCTGCGACCATGGCAGCGGCAAGAGCGAGGATCTGTTCGCGAAATACCTGACCGAGCAGGGCATCGATGCCAGCGCCTCGTTCCACATCGGCGACAATGAGCGCGCGGACATCAAGGGAGCGCGGCGTCACGGCATTCGTCCGCATTACTATCCTCAGGCCTCGCGGGAATTGGCCTCGAAGCTGCAACGTGAGACCGCGCTGTTCGAGCTGTTGTGCCCGGGCGCGCCCTCGCGGCTCGATCAGGGTTCGCGCACGCTGCGACGGATGATGGCCGCGCGCAGCGCCGATAAATCTCCGGCTTTCCACCTCGGCGCGACGGTGCTCGGCCCGGTGATGACCGCCTTCGACGCCTTCGTCGCCAGGCGCTGCGGGCAGGTTGCAGGCGCCGACCGAAACGTCGCCCTCGGCTTCCTCGGCCGCGACGGTTTTCTGCCGCACCGGCTCTGGCAGGAGCTGCACGGCATGACCTCCGCCTATATCGAGATCAACCGTCGTGTCGGCCTGATGGCCTCGGCCGACACGATGCAGCCGCTCGCCGACTTCCTCCCCAAGATAGCGAAGTTCGACGCACCGACCTTCCGCGAAGTGGTCAAGCTCCTGCCGCCGAAAGTCGCGGCGTTCTTCGCGACATCACCCGATGGCATCGTGACCGGCCGGGAGCTTGCCGCAGCGTTGCCCACCTTGATGGAGACCAGCGATCTTCTCGAGCTCGCCGCAATCCTGCGTGCACGGCTGCTCGCCTATATGCGCCACGAGATACCGGATTTCGACGACTGTACCGACCTCGTTCTCGTCGATCTCGGCTATTCCGGTAGCGTCCAGAAGGCCTTGCGACGGGTCTTCGACCAGGAAGGGATCAGGATTCGCCTCCATGGTGCTTATCTTCTCTCTCTCGACGATTCCTTCATCGACCTCGCCGAGGACGATAGCGCCGCAGGCTTCATCTCTGATCTCGTGGTCACCCCTCACGTCAAGCGCATGCTGGTCCGCAACGTCGCGCTGCTCGAACAGGCCTGCTGTTCCGCCGATGGCTCGGTGCGCGACTATGAAGGCAATCAGGTCCTGCGCGAGATCAACCCGCATTCCGCGACCCAGATCGCGCTGACGGCCGAACTCCAGGCCGGGGCCCTCGCCTTTGCCGCGAGCGCCGGGAACGTTGCGCTCGACTTCTGTCTCAGCCCGTTTGCCGCGCCCGACGTCGCTGCACGCTGGAGCGCGGCGACGCTGGCGCGCCTGTTGCTGCTGCCCGATGACGACGAGCTGGCGCTGCTCGGAGGCCTGCAACACGACGTCAATCTCGGCACGCAGGCGCTGGCGCCGATGCTCGACCCCGAGTTCGTCCGCAATCAGATCACCGCCCGCGGCCTCTCCGCCGCCTGTACGTCGGCCGGCCCGCCAATGTGGCTTGCAGGCAGCTTCGCGCGCCTGTCGCCGTCCTATGCCTATCTCTATACGCTGTTCGGCACCAACCGCCTGCCCGCCGATGTCTTCGAAGAAAGTCCCTGCGGCGCGGTTCAGGTCGGCTTGTTTTGTGCCGATGGCGAAGCGAGTCTTGAATCGGTCGCTGTCCACCGGACCGGCCTCGGCGAGATACGCGTGCGCATTTCGGTCTCGCGTGCGATGGGCATCGCCATGATCGCGCTACCGCTGCCGAAATTCGCCGCGGAGGGCCTGCTGCACGGCGTGACCATCCAGTCCGCCGACGACGTGCGCGACGCCGCCGAGAGCCAGGACGTGCTCGCCATCACAGCCGAAAGCCTGGTCTATGCCGGCATTCAGCGAAACGGCGACCATTATCGCGCGGAGAGTGAGGATGGCTGCCTGCTGATCCCGATCGCCCCGATGACGCAGGACGTCGCGGTCTATTCCGTGGCCATCACACCACTCGGATCTAGTCCCAAATAGTCCGCCTGATCGTGTCGCCAGGGCCGTTGAAGACCGAGGACTTGAACCGGGGGCACGGAATTGACGGACGGGACGCACGAAAACCTAGATCGGTTGCTGCTGACAGGCGGTATCAGGCTCTGCCGGCCCCAGCGCGATCGCCTGGGCTGGCTGGTCGGCGCGTACGGCGCGCCGACGCTCGATAATGTGCCGGACATCAGGCGAAACGGCGTCATCATTCTCAAGGAGCCGCTGAGCGGCGCCGCGGCCGAGCTGTTCTACCGCTCGCTCAATCCCGGCTGCGCCGTTGTCATCGCCAGAAGCGAGAATCCCGGCTTCGACTTCCTCAAGTCCAAGCTGACCGAGTTCGGCACCGTCGGTCCCTGCGGCACGGACGGCCCGCACGAGATGTGGTGGGGCGGCATCGGCTGGTCGAAACTCCTCACCACTGCCGATACATCCATTACTCGCCCCCGCATCGTCTCCTGCTATCCGCGCGGCGGCGACGCAACCGCGGCCTTTACGCTGCGGCACTCGCTCGAGCGGTTCGACCTCGCCTGTCACATCGAGCCGATTGAAACGCAATTCGGCGACCGCCTCCTCTGCTTCGAGAAGGCCGAGTTCATGATGCGGATGTGGAACAAACACCGCGAGCCGCTGCTGTTCGTCGAAGCCGGTGCGACCTTGCGCGAAGCGCCGCTGCTGCCGTCCTTCGTCGGTTGCGACGTCGCGCTCCACAAGTGGAATCGCTGGGAAATGTCCGCGCGCACGCTCTATCTCGGCCGCACCGAGCGCGCCGAAATGCTGCTGCAAGCCTGGCAGCAGCTCGCCGCGTCATATCCCGCGATCTGGGAGGGCTATCTGCTCGACCAGGCCTGGAGCCTGACCTCCTCGCAGGTGCCGCTCGACACGGTATGGCTGCCGCGCTCCTATCACGCGCTGAAGGGCGACCTCGGCGCGATGCGCGCCACAATCCTGCATGACCAGCAGACGACGACGCTGGAGCTCGGCCCCGATCCGGCCTTTGCAGGCATCGTGCGCTCGGCCCGCCGTGCCGGCCGCACCGGCGCCCGCGATGCCTTCATGGTCATGACCGCGAAGCCCGAGACCGCAAACGGCATCGCCGTGATCCTGCGCGACATCTCGGCCAGCGATGCGGGCGCGGTTGCCGCGACGGTGGAAGCCGTGACCGGCTCGTACGCCGCCGATTGCGGCGGCTACGGCCGACTCGAGCTGTCGCTGTGCGCTTGGCAAGAGGACGTCGACGCAGCGCGCGATGCCGCGGCACAGGCGCGCTACCGCATCCTGGAGATCGCGCCGGGGCAGCGCATCGCCAACGATTTCTTCGCATCCCACGCCACTGAAGGTGCGGTCATGACCGCCCGCCATCTCTTTCCATGAGGAATCACGCCGATGCTCAAGAGTATGATCCTGCTCACCGACACCGTGCAACAGCAGCCGCCGCTGGCCAATCTGCTCCGCGAGCACAATCGCGATCTGTCCTTCTGCTCGGCGCTCCGCGTATCGGACCTCGATGCCATCGACCCGGACGTGCTGAGCGAGGCACGGCTGGTATCTTTCGCCGCGGACATCGCCGCCCCCGAGAAATTCCTGCTCAAGCTCGGATATGGTGCCTACAAATTCTACGCTACGCCGACACAATATCCGGGTCTGCCATCGGCACCGGACGAGAGTGACGAGGACCCGCGCTGCTACTCCCTGATCGCGCAGTCGATGACGATCTGGCCGGACTTCAAGAAGATCGTGGGCCTTGAAACGGTGACGATTCCGGATGGCACCGGTGCCGTCGAGCGCGAGCGGCTGGTGTTCTCGCGCTTGGCCCATCTGTTCTGGCGGATGTCGGGTATGATCGCCGGTGAAGCGGCAGATCTTCCCGGGGTCATCGGGCCTGGAGAAGGCCAGCGTTCAACCCTTGCGGTGATGAACTGAGATCGCGCGTGGTTCGTACGGCTGCGCATCAACGTAGCGGCGAAGGCGACGGGCGAGCTAGTCGCTAAGCCTGGCTGCCGGACGCCTTTTCGCCTTGGTCTTCAGCGCCATGCCGCCCGCGACGCCGACGCCGAGCACATACATCCAGCCTTCGTGGAAATCGAAGAGGTGCGAATTCAACAATGAGTTCGTGAAGTTCTGCACCACCACTACGAAGCCGATCCAGGCGGCGAGCTCTTTGCCTGCGAATAGGCGGAGATGCGCGATCCACATCGCATAGATCAGGATGAGACCGAGCAGGCCCCATTGCACGGCGACATTGAGAGTCTGGTTATGCGGATTGCTAACGATCTCGGCATCAAGGCGGCTCTCGCCCGTGGCGGCGCGCTCGAATTGACGCTTGATTGAGCCGGTACCGTGGCCGATCAGGGGCGCCTCGGCAAAAGCATAAAGTGCCTTGCGCCAGTAAGTCAGTCGTTGCGCGGTCGAAGCCCGGCTGATGTCCTCGCGACCGTGGCGGTATTCTACCGCAACGTCGGTAATGCGCTGGCGCAAATAGGATGAGGTGGTCCAGGCGACCAAGCTTCCGGCGAGTGTGCCGGCGAGCAGGAGCAGCGTCGCGCGGCGGCTCAGGTGCTTCCAGGCGAACAGGGCAAGCAGCACGGCCGTGCAGAGCAGGGCCGTACGGGCCGAGGCGACGAATACCATGCTGGTGACGAACAGCAGATTCACCGCCAGACAGATGGCTGTCGCAACCGTGTTTCCATTGCGGCCGAAGGTCAGCGCGGGCAGCGCGAGCACGAACGCGCAGAGCGTGAATTCCTGGCTCTGGTCGATGTAGTTCTTGACGGGAACGCCGGCCGACGCCGTCGCGGTGATTTTCCACGCGGGGTCCAGCAGCACGATCCAGGATAAAACCGCAAGCAGGGCGCAGGAGAGGAGAAAGGCAGCGCAGACCCAGAGGCCGCGCTCCGAGCGGCTGAAATGGTAGAGCAGCGCCGGGATCAGCACGAGCTTCGCGACCGGCTTGATCGCATGCAGCCGGTCGACCCACGCGCCGTCGGACCACAAGACGCCGAAAAGCGCGAGCAGCAGAAAGGCGAAGGGCAGGGCGAACGCCGGCTGTGCGAAGTTGCGCGCATAATCCCGCCAGTCGATGGTCGGCGTCACCACGAGCAGCCAAAGCCCGATGAAGATCGAAGGGGCCGTGGTCGACCAGGGCAGCGACGCCGCGATCAGGCCGGCGAGCCCATCGGCAGCCCGGATCAACGCGGCCGATTTGCCGAAGGCCTGCCATCGGTCGCGTAAGGTTGGCGGCCTGGCAGGGCCGGACCATGCTGCCTGTTCAGCTCTCATCTGCTGATGTTTACTGGGCTGCGACCAAGCGTTCTCTCGGCATTTCATGTCCAAGGAAGTCCCGGGCCTGGGTCTCGTAGCCGAACCGTTCAGCGAGTTCGTGACGTCTCGCCCGGATCTTGCCGCGCCACTCCTCCTGCCGTGCCAGGACGCGGGTGACCGAGGCGACGATCGCCTCAGTGGAGAACGGATCGAAATAGTCGGCGAGGTCGCCCGCGACTTCGCGGAACACGGTGATGTCGGAGCACAGCACGGGCGTGTTCGCGGCCAGCGCCTCGATGATAGGCACACCGAATCCTTCCGCAAGGCTCGGCATGATCAGGCCATGCGATTCCGCGATCAGCGCCGCCTTCTCGTGCTCGTCGACATAGCCGGCGAAGCGGATGTTTGGCGGCAGATTACGCATCCGGCTGATCTCGCCGGCATAGCCGATCACGACGAGATCGGCCTGCGGCACGTTGCGGAAGGCGCGGATGACGGTGGCGACGTTCTTGCGCGGCTCGTTCGAGACGATCACGACAAAGCTCGGCCGCCCCGGACGCCCCGACGGGGCTGGGAGGTGCAGGACATCCGGGGCGTCGAACCGGGTGCGGGGATACACAACCCGCGCCGGTAGGTGCGCAAACTGCGGCAACAGTTCACTGAACCGCATCATGCTATAGTTTGAAACGAAGGCGAGCTCGTCGGCCTGGCGCAGGCTGGTGCGGATTCTCGCCAGGAACTGCCGCGTCGCGATGTCGCTGAGCTTGAGGTCGGTGAGCGGCAACAAGTCGTGGATCACGCAGATCACCTTGGCGCCGGGCCTGCGCGTGATCGCTACCCGGGTCGGGGTGTCCACGACGACGACATCGTAGTCACGCGCGTCGATCCGGGGCGGCGGCAGAAGGAAGAAGGCCGAGGAGTCCTGATAGTTGAAGAATCCCGGCTCGAGCTGAAACTCACCGAACAGCTCGAGATGGCCCAGATCCGGCGGAATGTATTCGAGCGCGGCGGTCCGGTTCTCGATCAGCCGCGCGTTCAGGCCACGCAGGCCGATCGCGCGCAGGAGGCAGAAGACGTTGTCGCGCGACAGCAACATGCCGGCCCTGTGGCGGAGCCAGTCGAATTTGCGGCCCGTGCCGCTGAGCGTCACCGGCCCGCTCACGTTGATTTCGTCCAGGAACCGATAAAGGGCAAGCAGCTCGATGTTGCGCGACTGCGCCGCAAACAGCTTTGTGCGTCGTTCGCGCCGGCAGAGCTTGCGGTAGCGCTTCGAGGTCTCCACCAGCAGGGTGAGCTCATGGCCCTCGGAGGCGAGCGAACGGACCAATTCCCGGGTGAAGTGGAAGATGCCGCGCTTGTGATTGGGTTGTCCGAGCGACTCGGAGACGACGAGGATGTTCTGCTTCATGCGCGTTTCTCGCGTAGATCGAGGGTGGCTGGCGGCTCGACCGCGATGGTCGAGGCGATGCGGCCGTGATCGAGGGTGATGATGCTGGAGCAGGTGCGGCGCAGCAGCTGCTGGTCGTGTGAGGCGATGATCACGATCGCCGCCTGCGAGACCAGGTTTTGCAGCCGCCGCTCGGCCTTCTCCGCAAAGTGCTCGTCGACGACACTGAGCCATTCGTCGAGCAGCAGGATGTCGGCCGGGAAGGCGGTGGCGGTCGCGAACAGCACCCGCATCAGCATCCCCGAGGAAAACATCCGCAACGGCAGCCGCTGCATGCGCGGCTCGAGCTCGGTGAAGGCCCAGATATCGTCAATCACGCTGCGGATCGGCTTGCGGCCGCTGATCCGCAGCAGTAGCGCGATATTGTCCTCCGCCACGAAGTCCAGGTTGACGCCGGCATTCAGACCGAGCAGGGGCACGACGTTGCCTCGAACCGTGACGCGGCCACTGCTCAGCGGGTAGACGCCGGCGATCAGCCGCAGCAGCGTCGACTTGCCGGAGCCGTTGGGTCCGGCGAGCCCGATGCGGGCGCCGGCTTCGGCCTCGATCGTGAAATTGTCGATGGCGCGAATGATCCGCGTCTCGCCCGGCTCGCGGATGAGATGGCCGAGCAGTCGTCGCTTCAGCGAGAAGTCGTAGGCGCCGTAGAGCGGATAATCGAGACAGACGTTGTGCAGGCTGATCGAGACCATGCGTCAAATCCAGAAGGCAGCTTTGCGCAGGTGGACCAGCGTCAGCGCGCTCGCAAGGATAAGCAGCGCCAGCGTGATCAGGACGTAGACGATGCTGCCGGGATCGATGGAGGCGCCCGCAAGCGGCTCGCGCCACACCGCGAACAGATGCGTCAGCGGATTGAGCCGCATCACCGTCGAGCGGTGATTGATGATGTCCGATGACCAGATCACGGGCGAGGCGAGGAAGGCGAGCATCATGGTGGATTCGATGATCGGCTTGAGGTCACGATAGCGCGTCGCCGTGGCGCCGAGGACCAGGCTCAGGGCAAAGGTGCAGGCGACGAACAGTAGCAGGCCCGGCAGCGCCGCCAGCGTGTGGGAGAGGTCGTGCCGCGACAGCGCGAGCCACAACACCAGCGGCACGCAGGCGTTATGCAGTGCGAACAGCGCCTGGCGAAAGGTGCATTGCAGCAGGAAGATCACCGGCGGCAGCGCCCGATCGCGGATCAGGCTCGCGGAGTTCTGGAGCGCCGTGGTCGCATCGAGCACGACGCCGTTGAGGAAAGTCCAGGCCGTCATCGACACCGCCAGCATCGGCAGGCGCGTCAGCATGTCGGTGTTCGACATCTGACCGATCACCGAGCCCAGCACCGCGACCACGATCGCCATCTGGAGCGACATCCAGAACGGACCGAGCAGCGAGCGCACATAGCGGTGGCGCATGTCGGACCAGGCTAGCGCCGCCGCGATCCGCACGCTGTCCAGCCAGCCGGTCGTCTGCGGCGCGGCGGCGGTCGACGGCTCCTTGCAGGAGGCGGTGAGAGCGTCGCGATAGACGGTCTCCATGCCTTTCTTGAAGGCTGCGGCGGAATAGCGGGTCTGCGCCCGCATCCGGGCCGCAAGCCCCATGCGGCGACGTCGTTCGGGGTCGTTCACCAGAGTGTCGATGGCCTCGCCGAGCTTCTCGGCGTCGCCCGGCGGGACGGTGATGGCTTCCATGCCGTGGCGGGCGACGCGCGGCACCGCAGTGTCGAGCGCGGTGTTGACGACCGGACGGCCGGCGGCCATGGCTTCGAGCTGGACGAGGCCGAAGGTCTCGGCATTGGTCACGGAGGGCATCACGAAGACGTCGGCGAGGCACATCAGCTTGATGCGCTCGCAATCCTTCACCGAGCCGATTAGGCGGACGCGATCACCGAGACCGAGATCGCGGACCAGCTGCTCGAGCCTCGGCCGCTCGGAGCCTTCGCCGATGATCCAGACCTCGAACTGGCGGCCTGCGGCGGCGCGGATCAAGACGTCAAAGCCCTTGTAAGGCACCAGCCGGCCGCAGGCGAGCACGAGGCGGCCGCGATCGTTGACGTGATTTGGTGCGATGTTCGGATAGTCGTAGGCGATGGTGTTGATGCCGAACGGCACGACGTGGCATTTGTCCCCGAATTCGCGCAGCAGCGGGGTCTCGTCGACCAGCACGCGATCGGAAACGATGATCGCCTTGGCGCGGCGCAGGGTCCGCCGCATCAACGGCTCGATGAACCGGCGCAGGCCCGCATGGGTGACGATGTCGGCATGCCAGTGCACGACCAGCGGCCGGCTGCGGCCAAAGCCGAAGGCGAAGACGAGATCGGCGAGCGGGAAGGGGGCGTGGAGCGCCAGCAGATCGTGTTTGGGAATCCTCCGCCATAGCCGCCAGGGATAAGAGGGGGCCGCCGGCAGCGACAACACGTTGCCGAACGAGCGGACCCGCTCCACCTCGACCTCACCAACCGTGTCGCATCGCTTGCCCGCTTGCGAGCAAACCAGCGCGGCGGAGGTGAAGGTCTCTTTCAGGCTCGCGCAGATGTCGCGGATCACCGTAAGCGTGCCACCGAACAGGTCGGGATAATAGATCTTGAAGATGTGCAGCACCGAGGGCCGGTGCGCGGAGTCGCTTGTCGCATTCATGTGGCATCAACCCGTGAGAAGTGCGGCCAGGAACGGCGCGGCGAGCACGGCGATGAAGACCACGCCGCGGACGAGCGCCGGTAGCATCGGCTCGGCCTCGCCGTGGCGGCGATCGGGGATCGGAGCGGCAAGCGGTGAACTGGAAATGCGGGCCAGGCGGTTGGCCATGGTCAATGTCCCTTCAAGTCGCGTCCTCAGTGCCGTCTCTTATACGTGGGAAAAATTACCACGTCAACCGGTGGAGCAAAAAAGTGGGATTGTGTCCCACGCGGGCCGCCGTTAAAATCAGGACATGAATGCCAAGTCCGGGCCCAAAGCAGCGGTACCCCAGCCGAATGCCGCCGCGAAGCTACACGCGCCGCTGGCACGGCTGCTGCGCCCGTTGGTGCGGCTCTGCGTTCGCAGCGGCATGACCTTTCCGGCCTTGGCGCAATTGCTTCGCGAGCTGTTCGTCAACGTCGCCGAGCACGATTTCGCGCTGGAGGGGAAGGAGCAGACCGACAGCCGCGTCAGCCTGCTCACCGGCATTCACCGCAAGGAGGTGGCGCGGCTGCGCGGCGCAGGCGCGCCCGTGCACGAGACGCCGGCCGCGGTGTCGCTGACGAGCGCCGTGATCGCGCGCTGGCTTGCCGCGCCGGAGTTCACCGATGCGAGGGGCGAGCCGCTGGCGCTGCCGCGCACGGCGGAAGGCGATGCACCGTCGTTCGAGCAGCTCGTCGCCTCCGTCACCAAGGACGTGCGCCCGCGCGCGGTGCTGGACGAATGGATCGACCGCAAGCTCGTTACCATCAACGACACCGATGAGATCGAGCTGGTCGAGGCCGCTTTCGTCCCATCAGGCGAGGACGACAGCAAATGGCACTATCTCGGCCGCAATCTGCACGATCATATCGCCGCCGCCGAGCAAAATGTCTCAGGTGCCGCGCCGCGCTTCCTCGAACGCGCGGTGCACTACAACAATATCTCGCCGAAGCTGGCACTGAAGCTCGAGGCGCGCTCGCGCGAGCTCGCGATGGACGCACTGAAGACCGCCAACCGCGAGGCCAACCGCGCGCTCGCAAAGGACAAGGGCGGCAATGCCCGCTGGAACTTCGGCATCTACATCTACAGCGAGGCTGTCGATGAGGAGGGGCAGGCCAAGGGAGGCGCCAAGGAAAACGTCAAGGAAGGTGGCAAGGAGGGTGGTTCGTCATGAGCCGGCCGCCGCTCCTCTCCCGCCGTCTGCTGCTGACGGGATTCTGGCTCGCCGGAACGGCGATCGCCCACGCGCAGGTCAAGCGCGGCACCGATCAGGGCATTGGCGGCACGGGAATCAAGCGCGGTGACGACCACGGTATTGGCGGCACCGGCATCGTCGGCCTGATCCAGCGGTTTGGCAGCATCTACGTCAACGGCGAGCGCATCACTTATGCGGACGACGTGCCTGTCAGGATCGACGGCGAGGCCGCGGGCCTCAAGGCCCTGCGCATCGGTCAGCTCGCGCGCGTGGTTGCGACCCGACAGGCCGACGGCACGCTCGTGACGCGCAACATCACGATCGCAAGCGAGGTCGCCGGTCCGATCGAAGCGGTGAAGGGCAACGAGCTGACAGTGCTCGGCCAGAAGATCGTCGCAAGCGACAAGGAGAAAAAGCTTCGCGCGGGCACGCAGGTAGCCGTCTACGGCCTGCGCCGGACCGATGGCGTGATCGTCGCCAGTCTGGTCGAGCCGCGGCGCGGGACGGCCGAGCGTGTCACCGGGCTGGTCGAGCGCGGGCCCGATGGCCTGCGTATCGGCGGACTGAAGCTGAACGGTGTCGATCCGCAGTTGGTCGGCCAGCGCGTCCAGATTGAGGGCAGCTCGCGCCAGGGCGCGATGCAGGCGTTGCGCACGCGGATCGACGATTTCTCGGATCTTGCCGGCGCGAGCCGCCTGTCGATCGAGGCTTATGTGCAGCGGTCGGGATCGAACCTCCAGCTTGGCTCGGGGCTCATTGCCCGTGACGGCTCGCGCTTTGGCCCGGCGGCCGGCGAAGCCCGCATGGTGGTCAACGGCGCGTTCGATCGCGCGCGTGGTCTTCAAGTCGATTCGGCTCGAGCGATCGGCCCAGGCCCGGGATCGCCACCGCAAGGGCCGGGCGGCGCAGGCAATACCGGACGCTCGCCGGGTGGCTCAATCCTGCATCCAAATCGTCCCGCGACAACGCCTGGCGGCAGCCAGCCCGTCGTGCCGGGGACGACTGCGCCGGGATCGAGCCCCGGCCCAGCGCCTGGCTCAGCTCCGACAGGGCAAGGGCCTGGCGGTCCCTCGGGCCCCGGCGGCTTCGGCGCGCCCAGCGGCGGTCCCATTGGGCCGGGCGGTGGAATGGGTGGAGGGGGCTTCGGAGGTCCCGGAGGCGGGATGGGCGGCGGCCGGCGCTAAGCGCCGAATGATGTGAATTGAAGCTGCGATGTTCAGCTCACCCGCCGGTGAGAGGGAACACTCGTCACGGCAGCACTCTGGTCGCGTATCCGCCAGACTTTGGCTGCGATGTTTGCCCGACGGTCATTTGCATCTCAGTCCGATTCCCAACTTGTAGACCGCGACTTGGTGTTCGAGCCGTAAGCGCTTGCCTTTCCTAGGCGCAACCTCCTGCTCTACAGCCAAAGGATCTGCTTGCGATAATTGACGTTCGTCAAAAGCGGCATCGCCGGTCCCGTATGAAACACCGCGCCGCGTTCTAGCACGAAGACGCGGTCGGCGAGCGCGAGCACGATATCGAGATTATGCTCCACGATCACGATCGACATGTGCTTGCGAAGCTGATCGAACACTTTGAACAGCTCCAGCGTCACTGCCGGCGCAAGGCCTTCGAATGGCTCGTCGAGCAGCAGAAGGCGGACATTGCCCGACATCGCGCGGGCGACCGCGACCATCTGCTGCTCGCCGCCGGAGAGATAGTCGGCGGCGACGTTCAGACGCTCCTTCAGGCGCGGGAAGTATTGCAGAATCTGGTCTTCATCCCAGACCACGCCGTCGCTGCCATCGGTCTTGCGGGCGAGGCGGCCGAGCGCAAGGTTTTCGCGCACGGTCATGCCGGCGAACAGGCCGCGCCCCTGCGGCACATAGCCGACGCCGCGGCGCGCGATGTCGGGCGCCGGGAGGAGCGCGATGTCGGTGCCGCGATAGTCGATGGTCCCTGAGGCTGGCGGCGCGAGGCCTGCGATGGACTTGAGCAGTGTCGACTTGCCGGCGCCGTTGCGGCCGAGCAGCGCGACGATCTCGCCTTCGCGCACGTCGAGCGCAGCGTCAGTGAGGATGTGGCTCTTGCCGTAGAAGGTGTTGACGCCATCGAGCCGGAGCACCGTCCGGGACCCGCCAGCGGCCTCAATGCTGCGCCGATCCGCGACGGCGGGGATGCCCTTGCCGGTGTAGATCTCCTGCACTCGCAGATCGACACGAACCGCCTTCGGGCAGTCGGACATCAGTACCTCGCCCTGGTTCATCACGGTCACCGTCTGCGAGAAGCCGAGCACGCGATCGATGTCGTGCTCGACGATCAGCACCGGAATGTTCGCCGCGATGTTCTTGACGAGGCGGGAGACGCGTTCGCGCTCAGTCGCGGCAAGACCCGCGAGCGGTTCGTCGAGGAGCAGCACCTGCGGCTTACTGCCGAGCGCAATGCCGAGATCGACCAGGCGCTGCCCGCCATAGGAGAGCTCGCCGCCCTCGATCTCCTCGATGCCCTCGAGCCCGAGGAATTTTGTCAGCGCAGCGGTCTCGGCGTGGATGTCCTCGTAGGCGTCGATGTCGTTCCAGATGTTGAAGCGCATTGGCCGCCGTGCCTGCAGCGACAGACGCAAATTCTCGTAGATCGTCAACCCGCGAAACAGGTTGGTGATCTGGAACGAGCGCGCCAGCCCCTGATGGCAGATCAGGTTCGCCGGCACGCCGGCGATGTCGCGGCCCTGAAGGCGGATCGTGCCCCGGTCGGGCGCGTAGAGGCCGGAGACCAGGTTGAACAGCGTGGTCTTGCCGGCCCCGTTCGGGCCGATCAGCGCGTGGATCTCGCCGGCGGCGACCGTGATGCTCGCATTCTCGACCGCGCGAATGCCGCCGAACTTTCGCGACACACCGCTGACCTCGAGCACCGTGCCCTTCAGGGCCTCCGGCCGCAGGAAATCGGGCAGCGGCAGGCCGTCATAGATCTTGCGCCGGCTCATCGCGGCGGACTCTTCAGCGGGCGGATTGAGACGCCGCATAATCAGCGCACCGATGCCGACGAGTCCGCCGGGCGAATACATCACGAAGGCCACGAAGGCGAGGCCGAACCAGAACAGCCAGTCCGACGTCCAGATCGAGAACAGTTCGCGGAACAGGATGAAGAACAGCGCGCCCAGCGCGGGGCCGAGCAGGCTGCGCATGCCGCCGATCACCACCATTGCCAGCAGCTCACCCGCGAACGGCACCGAGACGGCTTCGGCCGAGACGAGATAGTTGAGGAACCCGATCAGAGCGCCGGCAAGGCCGGTGACGACAGCGGAGATCACGAACACGGCGAGCTTGTAGCGCTCGACCGGATAACCCTGAAAGCTCGCGCGCAACTGGTTCTCGCGGATCGCCATCAGCACGTGACCGAATGGCGAGCGCACGAGGCGCATGAGGACGTAGAGCACGGCGAGTCCGACCGCCGCGACCACGGCGTAATAGTTGAGCGCACTGTCGAACCTGACGGGGCCGATGCCGCCGCGCTTCAAGCCGCCAAGCCCGTCCTCGCCGCCGGTCAGGCTCGTCCAGCGGAAGGCGGTGGTGTAGACCAGTGCCGCGAGCGCCAGCGTCAGCAGTGAGAAGTAGACGCCGCGCCGGCGCAGGATCAGCATTCCCGTTGCGCTCGCTGCGATCGCGACGACGATCATCGATCCCAGCAGCGGCAGCCAGATCTCGCCGGAAAAGTATCGAAGCTGGATCAGGCCGGCGGCATAGGCGCCGATGCCGAACCAGGCGCTGTGGCCGAACGAGACGAGGCCAGTATAGCCGATGCAGAGATTCAGCCCCATCGTCGCGATCGCGAGCCCGACGATCCAGGTGCCGGTGTTGAGCGACAGTCCAAATGCCCTCAGCAGGAAGGGCAGTGCGATGACTGCGATCGTCGCGATCAGCAGCGGCTTCAGCCTCTCGGTGGTGGAGGCGTTCCTCATTCGAATTTCTCCATGCGCTCGCCGAGCAGGCCGCGCGGGCGCACCAGCAGCACCAGGAACATCAGGACGTAGATCGAGGCCTCGCCGGCCGCCGGTTCGAAGTGAATGGCGATGCCGCGCACCACGCCGACAAGCAGAGCCGAGATGACGACGCCCCAAAAACTGCCGAGGCCCCCGATCACGACGACGACGAAGGCCACGGTCATGATTTCGGCGCCCATCGCCGGGTGCACGGTGGTGATCGGCGCGAAGAAGGCACCACCGAGCGCGGCCATGCCGACGCCGAGCACCACGATCGCCGTCATGTAGGGCTGAAGGCGGATGCCGAGCGCGGCGACCATGTCCGGCCGCTGGATGCCGGCGCGGACCACGCGTCCGAACGAGGTCTTGTGCAGCAGTCCCCAGATCCCGAGCAGCACGGCGGCGACCACGACCAGGATCAGCAGGCGATAGCGCGAGAACAGGAAGTCCCCGACGATGATCGAGCCGCGAAAGGTTTGGGGGATCTCGGTCGAGACCGGCGCTGCACCCCAGATCATGCGGATCGCCTGCTCGGCCACCATCGCAAGGCCGAACGTGACCAGCAGACTGAGGATCGGATCGGCGCTGTAGAAACGGCGCAGGATGAAGCGCTCGAACAAGATGCCGAGCAGGGCCACCGCGAACGGCGAGATCACCACGGAGGCGCCGAAGCCGAAACGCTTCGTCAGCTCGACGCAGACATAGGCGCCGAGCGCATAGAAGGCGCCATGCGCGAGGTTGACGATGCCGCCGACCGAGAAGATCAGCGACAGGCCGAGCGCGATGAGCAGGTAATAGCCTCCGAGCACGAGGCCATTGACCACCTGTTCCAGCAAGAACTCGAACTGCATGGTGCGTCCTTGCCGCGTGTGCGCGCGTCAGGCCTTCATCTCGCAGGGATTCTGTTCCCTGGTCGGGTAGATCGTCTCCAGCCCATCGTTCGCCGCCGGCACCACTTCGCCGAGCACCAGCATGTCCCACTGGTCCTTCATCTGGTCCTTCGCTTTGACGGTGAACGGATAGGCCTCCTGCACCAGCTGGTGATCCCAGCTGCGGAAATAGGCCTTTCGCGTCTTGCCGATGTCGAACTGGGCCTGCTTTTCGAAAAAGGCGATCAGCTCGCCGCTGTCGGTCGACTTGGTTGTGTTGATCGCCTCGGCCAGCAGCTTCAGCGTGATGTAGTCGATCCAGGCGTGGTTCTCCGGCGGCTTGCCGTACTTCTTGGTGAACGCCGCGACGAACGCCTGCGAGGTCGGATTGTTCAGCGTATGATACCAGACCGTCGGCCAGGTGCCGCTGAGATTGCCCGCACCCGCGGCCCAGGCATCGCCGGTGTTGAGGTTGAAGCCGACCAGCGGGTAGGGAAAGCCGAACTCGGCATATTGCTTGACCAGATTTGTTACCTGGTTGCCGGCAAGGTTGCAGCAGACCACATCCGGTTTTGCCTGCCGCACTTTCAGCAGATACGGGCTAAAGTCGGTGACGTCGGTCGCGATCAGCTCGTCCCCGATCAGATTGGCCTCATGCGCACCGAAGAATGTCTTCGCCGCCTTCAGTAGGTCGTGGCCAAAAATGTAGTCGGCGGTGAGCGTGAAGAATTTCTTGCCCTTCACCATGCCCTTTTGCGACAGCGCGGTGCCGACCGCGTTGACCATCACGGTGTTCGGGATGTCGCAGTGGAAGGAGTATTTGTTGCAGTTCTTGCCGCGCAGCGCGTCCGAGCGCGCGCCGGTCGAGAAGAACACCTTCTTGTTGCGTTCGGCCACCTGCATGATGGTGAGCGAGGAGGCCGAGGAGATCTCGCCCAGCAGCACCACCGCACCGTCCTGCTCCAGCATGCGCTGCGCCTTGGTCGCAGCGGTCGCCGGATTGATCGAGTCTTCCGAGAGCAGGTCGATTGGCTTGCCGAGAATGCCGCCGGACGCGTTGATCTCCTCGGCCGCGAGCTTGACGCCCAACTGGGCGTAGCTGCCGATCACGCCGAGAAAGCCCGTCAACGGCGTCAGGTGCCCGATCCGGACTCGCTCGGCCTGTGCCCTCACGATTGCGGGAAGCCCAAATGCGGATGCGCCCACCAGGGCGGCGCCCGCCTGCAACAACGTCCGTCTGCGGTAGCGGATCATGTTTGTCTCCTCCCCGGGTGCATCGCGGGCCCCCTTCAAGATCGGACATCCGATATTGTGAGAGACGTTCTTCTAATGCTGGAGGATAATCCCGAACGCCATTGCCGGTGTCAACCGGCAAAATCGCCGCTTGGGCGTGTCTCAGGCTTTCTGCGCAAACGCCTTGTGCGCCCGGTCCTTCGCGCCAAATTCGGCCGACAGCTGGTCGGCGGCGGCCTGCACGATTTGCGCGCCGGCGTGCAGCGCCTGGTTGGAGAGCCGCCAGATCGGCCCGGAAATGCCGAGCGCGCCAATCACCTGCCCGGTGAAATCGGTCACGGGCACGGCGACACAGCGCACTTCCGGATTGAACTCGCCGTCATCGAAGGCGACACCGGTGCGCTGCACCTCCGAGATCTCGCGCATCAGCACGCCGGCATCGGTGATGGACTTCGGCGTCGACGGTTTCAGCTCCGCGCGATCGAGGAACCGCCGGAGCTGCTCAGGACGGAGCGCGGCCAGGATGATCTTGCCGAGCGCGGTGCAGTGAGCCGGGCGCACTACGCCGACGCGGTCGGTGAGCTGAAAGGCGCCGGGGCCGCTGGTGCGGGCGATGACGATCACGGCATCGCCCATTCGCACGGCGAAATGGCTGCTTTCGCCGGTCTGGCGCGACAGCTCCTCCAGCACGGGGGTTGCGACATTGACCATCTCGATCTCGTCGAGCGCGGACGCCGCGAGCGCAAACAGGGGCCGACCGATGCGGTAGCGCTTGTTGTCCTTTTCCTGGCGGAGGTAGCCGAGCGAGACCAGGGTCTTCGCCAGATGAAAAGTGGTCGAGTTGTGCAGGCCGACCAGCTTGCTCAGCTCGGCAAGCCCAATGCCTTCGCGATGCCGCGCCACTTGTTCGAGGATCGAGAAGGCACGGCCGAGCGACTGAACGCCGCCGCTACGCTGCTTGTCGTCGGCCTCGTCGTCGCCGTCGGTCTTGGGGCCGGTGACCAGTTTGGCGATCGCAACCTTGCGCGGGCTCGCTGGCTTCTCGGCGGTCGTGGGCTTGGTACGCGATCTCAAGGACAAGGCCCCCTCTGGTGAATCGTCATGACGGGATGTTGCGACAGTAGCACGCAACCACGTCACCGTCGGAGTTCAGACCGCGTTTCCTTCGGTCGGCAGTCTATCACAATATAAATTGACGTACAGCATTATGAGAAATAGGGTGCCCGCAGCCCAACGGCGACCGTCCAGTCCACTGCATCGGTCCACAAGAAGCCGTGGGCCGGCAGGAGACGTGTTGATGTCGAAAAACATGCTCAATGGCGCCCAGGTCATTGTCGACTATCTGATCCAGGAGAAGGTGCCGCAGGTGTTCGGGCTGTGCGGCCACGGCAACATCCAGTTCATCGACGCGCTGTATGAGCGCTCTTCCGAGATCAAGACGATCTCCGTGCATCACGAGAGCGTCGCCGGCTTCATGGCCGATGTCTATTACCGCGTCTCCGGCAGGCCGACAGCGACCTTCACCTCCTGCGGGCCGGGTTCGGCCAATTTGCCCATCTCGCTTGCAAATGCCTACCTCGATTCCGTGCCGTTCATGGCGATCACCGGCAACGTGCCGACCAGCCAGTTCAATCGCGGCGCCTTTCAGGAGATGTACCGGCACTATCAGGCGGACTTTCCTTCCACAGTCCGCACCATGTGCAAGAAGGTGTTTCAGCCGACGCGCGGCGAGATGGTGCCGCTCGCGGTGCGGCAGGCCTGGAAGACCATGATCACCGGGCGGCCGGGGCCGGTGGTGATCGACGTGCCCTTCGACGTCTTCATGGAGGCGGCCGCCGAGGAGGCACCGAAGGCGATCGAGTGGAGCGCCAATATCTCCAGCCGCTGCGGCGCAGATCCGGAAGGCGTCGAGAAGGCCGTGGACATGCTGCTTTCGGCGGAACGGCCGGTGATGCTGGTCGGGCAGGGTGTGCGCTATGGCGGCGCGGCGGACGAACTGCGCAGACTGGCCGAACGGCTTCAAATTCCGGTAGCGGCGTCCGCCAGCGGCCTCGGTGCACTCGATGTCAATCATCCGCTCGCGCTCGGCTTGGTCGCGCGCGCCGGCCACTACCAGGCCAATCACGCCACGCGGCAGGCCGACGTGTTGCTCGCGCTCGGCGTCCGTTTCGATGATCGCACCTCGAGCTCCTGGATCCCGGGTTATTCCTTCACGATTCCGCCGACACGGCTGATCCACGTCGACATCGATCCCGAGGAGATCGGCCGCAACTATCCGGTGGCGCTCGGGCTGATGGCCGACGTTCGCACCTTCCTGAGGCAGGTGCATGCCGAGCTCGATCGTCGCGATAACCTCGTTAGGAAGTCCGACGCGCGCAAGAAATGGCTGGCGCAGATCGACGGCTATCGCAAGGAGTGGGACAAATTCGTCGCGCCCGGCTTCTCCGACGACACCATGCCGATCAATCCGCAGCGCGCGGCCGCCGAGATCGACAAGGCGCTGCCGGAGGATGCGATCCTCGTCTCCGACATCGGCGTGCACCACAACTGGCTGCTCGGCTTCTGCAAACCGAAGCGGCCGGATTCACTGATCGGCTCGATGGGCTTTGGCCCGATGGGCTTTGGTGTCGCCGGCGTGATGGGTGCGAAGTTTGCGGCACCCGACCGGCCGTGCGTCTCGGTGTGCGGCGACGGTGCCTTTTTCATGCATGCCAACGTGCTGGGCACGGCGGTCGAGTACAATCTCCCCGTAGTCTGGGTGGTCTGGAACAATTACGCCTATGCCTCGATCCGCGGGCTGCAGCGCGGCTATCTCGGGGGGCGCGAGCTTGCCACCGATTTCAAGCATCCGGACACCGGCGAGCGCTACAATCCGGATTTCGCGGCCCTGGCACGCTCCTGCGGCGTCGAGGGCGTGCGCGTCGATCGCGCCGGCGATCTCGGCGAGGCGATCCGCAAGGGCATCGCCGCCAATAGGCCGTATCTGATCGACGTCGACATCGCTGCCGATGTCAATCCGTCCGGCGCCGGCGTCTGGGAGTTGCCGGGACTTGGCCAGAGCAAGGCCGGCATCGGCACGCGCTTCCAGCCGGCCTGACCGCGGCCGGCAAATCTACAATCAACGAGATATCGGGAGATCGGAATGACGCTCGCAGGCAAAAAGGTCGTCGTGATCGGCGGCTCCTCAGGCATTGGCCTTGCGACGGCGGAGCTCGCCAAGGCGGACGGAGCCGAAGTGATCATCGCCTCACGTAGCCCCGCAAAACTCGACCCCGTCGCCGAGCGGCTAAAAGTGACGGCCATTTCCGCCGACGTCACCAGCGACCAGAGCGTCGCTGATCTGTTTCGCCGCGCTGGCTCCGTCGATCACGTCGTGCTCACCGCCGCCCAGCTTCGCACCGGGCCGTTCAAGACGGTTCCGATGGAGGATGTGCGCGCCACCATGGAAGGAAAATTCTGGGGCGCCTGGCGCGTCGCGCGGGAGGCCGAGATCCGCCCCGGCGGCTCGCTGACTCTGGTCACCGGTTTTCTCAGCGTCCGGCCGCGGCCGAATTCGGCGATCATCAGTGCCGCGAACGGCGCGCTGGAATCGCTCGCCCGCGCACTCGCACTCGAGCTTGCGCCGGTGCGCGTGAACGCAGTGTCTCCCGGCGTGATCGACACGCCGATCAGAGCCGCGATGCCGGAGGCTGTGCGGAAGGAGATGCTGGCCAAGACCGCAGCCGCGCTACCGGTCGGCCGCGTCGGCATGGCCGAGGATATCGCCCGGCAGATCGCAAGCTTCATGGCTAACGGCTTTGCTACCGGGTCGATCGTCTATGTCGACGGCGGCGCGCTGGTGAATTAGGGAGCACGACGATGATCAAGGAAACCGGCGGCGCCTTCATCCGCAACATCGCAGAAGTACCCTGGCGCGAATTTCCCAATCACTTCGGCGGCGCGCTGTCGAAGCCGCTGGTGATGCCGGAGACCGCGGGATCACGCCACATCGACTACCGGATCTCGATGTACCAGCCGATGGCCTATGTGGCGCGTCATCATCACAAGGTGCAGGAGCAGGTCTATCACGTGCTCGACGGCGAGGGGTTGATGGAGATCGCTGGCAAAACCCACGTGGTGCGCAAGCACGACGTCATCTTCCTGCCGCCCGGCGTCGAGCACGCTATCTCGAATTCGGGTTTGCTCGACCTTGTGTTCCTCGTTGTCACCTCGCCAGCAGCGGATGAAGAGGAGCCCACTTGAGGATATCGATCCCTGGAACGAAACCCTTGTATTGAGAGATCGCAATTGCGGTTCTGTGCCGTCGAGTAAGGCCCTTGTTCGCGTGCGCATTCAGTTCAAAAAATCGTGCTGACGGTGACTTGCAACTTGCAATTCCTGTTGCAGCCGCTGCTCTGACCACTGATACTTGCCGCCGGACGCTGCTGAAATGAGGTCGGGCCGGTCCCGCCACGGTTAACGGCCTAAACGAAATCTTGCCGCTCCAATGCCTGGGATTGCACCCTTTCGAAACGACACCTAAGAAACAATCCGAAACAAAAATCTCCGCTACTTGGTCCGAATCTTAGGCAAACAGAGTTCATGACTCTTCCATCGCCCAACATCCTGGTCGTCGAGGACGATCGCGAAACCCGGACTTTGATTGCGAAATATTTGCGCAACAACGCCTGCAACGTCACCGCCGTGAGTGACGGCCGCGAGATGTCGCGCGCGATGGCCGTTCATCGCGTCGACCTCATCATCCTCGACGTCATGCTGCCCGGCGAGGACGGCCTCAGCCTGTGCCGCAAGCTGCGCGCGGAAGGACAGACGCCGATCATCATGCTGACCGCACGCGGCGAGGACGTCGACCGCATCGTCGGTCTGGAGATGGGCGCGGACGACTATCTGCCGAAACCGTTCAACCCGCGCGAGCTGCTCGCCCGCATCAACGCGGTGCTGCGCCGCCAGGCGGCCGCGCAGGCGGCAAGCTCGATCGAAGGCGCGAGCACGCTCGCCTTCG